>NZ_FCNW02000009.1 GCF_001544475.1 Caballeronia humi
AGCGAATCGCAGTTCGCATACTGGGAGCACACACAGTTGATCATCGATTGCGTGAAGGGCAACGGCGGCATGTTCTCGCTTGAGCGGCCCACGGGTCTGCGTTTTCTGACACGCTCGCGTCTTTATGACGACACCGAATGGGCGTGGCTCGAACAGCATCCCGTCGAGCACGTACAAAACTGATCGCCTGTATGATCGCCGGGTTGTTTCGAGGCGCATCGTCGACGGTGTGTGCACAACTTAAGTGATTTCTTCGAGGATTCCCACATCATGGTGAAAGCATCTTCATACGCCGCGCAATCAGCCGAGTCGCCGCTCGGGCCGTTCGAAATCCAGCGACGCGACGTCAAGGAACATGACGTACGCATCGACATCCTGTATTGCGGCGTTTGCCATTCAGACTTGCACACGGTGCGCAACGAATGGGGCAACGCGGTATATCCGGTGGTGCCGGGGCACGAGATCGTTGGACGTGTGTCCGAGGTCGGTTCGCAAGTGACGAAGTTCAAGGTGGGTCAACTAGCGGGCGTCGGCTGCATGGTCGATTCGTGCCGCACCTGCGCGGCGTGCAAGGAAGGACTCGAGCAATACTGCGAAGGCCCCGAGAGCTTCACGCAAACCTACAACTCGCCCGACAAGCATACAGGCGGCTTGACGTTCGGCGGTTATTCATCGTCGATCGTGGCCGACGAAGCCTTCACGCTGCGGATACCGGAAAACCTCGAACTCGCGGGCGTCGCGCCGCTCTTGTGCGCGGGCATCACGACGTACTCGCCGTTGCGTCACTGGAATGTGCAGAAGGGCCACAAGGTGGGCATCGTGGGGCTCGGCGGGCTCGGGCACATGGGCGTGAAAATCGCGGCGGCCTTGGGCGCGCATGTCGTGCTGTTCACGACATCGCCGGGCAAGATCGAAGATGGCAAGCGACTCGGAGCGCATGAAGTCGTGGTCTCGAAGGACCCGGATCAAATGTCCGCGCACGCGAACAGCTTCGACTTCATTCTGAACACCGTAGCGGCGTCGCATGACCTCGATCAGTTCGTTGCGCTGCTCAAGCGTGACGGGACGATGACGCTCGTCGGCGCGCCCGAGCATCCGCACCCGTCTCCGTCGGTCATGAACATGATCTTCAAGCGGCGCTCGCTGGCGGGATCGCTGATTGGTGGCGTTGCTGAGACGCAGGAGATGCTCGATTTCTGCGGCAAGCACGGCATAACGTCCGACATCGAGATGATCAGGATCGACCAGATCAACGAGGCCTATGAACGAATGCTCAAGAGCGATGTGAAGTATCGCTTCGTCATCGACATGGCTTCTCTCAATTAACGTAACGCAGAACGCAAAGGGTCGCGCCACGAGCGCGATCTTTTTCGTAAGGCCGCTATTGCCGAGGCGCAGGCGTGTTCGTCGTCCACGTATCGCGATACATTTTCCAGTGCCCGTTCACGCGCTTCCAGATCACGATGTAGTCGCCCGCGTCGTACACCTTGCCTGCTTCGCCGGGGACCATCCATTTGCCGACTTCATACGCCGTGTCGCCGCGCGCTTCCAGTTCGACTGTGCTGAGTTTTATTGCCTTGAATCCCGAGTTGATTGCTTCCTGCCAATACGCAGTGATCGCTTTGTGTCCGCTCACTACCTGACCGTTGGCCGGAAGAAGTTTCGCGTTATCAGAATACGTGGAAGCAATGCCGGCCGCATCGCCACGGCTCACAGCCTTTTCAAAAACCTTGTTGCTTGCTTCGACCGACGTTCGCACGTTGCCTTGCGCAAGCGCGGCAGCTTCGACACTGCAAAGCGCAACAAAGATTGCGACTGAAGCGAATGCTGCTTTCAATGTGCGATGCATACGTCCCCCTCCGGTCGACTACATCATCTGGAAGGTTAACGTAAGCGTTTCGCGACACCAAAACTTTATGCTGCATGTATGTGCGGTGGACCGCAAATCGTTTGCAACCGGGGAGGGACGGGATTCACTCCCCGGCGATCATCCTCAATCGAATCACGCCACTTCCTCGGTCTGCGCCACGCGCGGCAGCATCCGGTCGAATTCCCGCTTGACGATGCCATAGCATTCGCATGCACGTGCTTCGAGTCCTGCACGGTCGAGCACTTTGATGCAGCCGCGGCTGTGATGAATCAAACCGTCGTCATGCAGCTTGCCCGCCGCTTCCGTCACGCCTTCGCGACGCACGCCCAGCATGTCGGCGATCATCTGTTGCGTCACTTGCAGCGAGTCCGACGGCGTACGGTCGATCTCGATCAAAAGCCAGCGGCACAACTGCTTGCTCAGCGAATGGTGACGATTGCACGCGGCGGTTTGCGCAACCTGCGTCAGCAGGGCTTGCATATAAAGCAGCATCAGGCGGCGCAGGAAGTCCGAGCGTTCGAACTGGTCACGCAGCGCGCTTGCGCTCATGCGATAAGCGAAACCGGGGCATTGAACCTGTACGCGGGTCGGCATCGTATCGCCGCCAGTCAGGATCGGAACGCCCGTCATCCCTTCACGGCCGACCGCCGCGATTTCGACCGAGCCGCCGTCTTCCATCGTATGCAGAAGCGAGACGACGGCTGTCGTCGGAAAATACACGTGATGAATGCGTTGTCCCGAATCGCACAGCAACTGGCCGGTACGAAGCTGAACGAGTTCCAGGTGAGGCGTCAGCGCTTGCCATTCGTGCGCCGGAAGCGCGCCCAACAGATGATTGCCGTGCAGGTCCGATTTAAGGGTCAACATTTTTTTCTTCTCTTTTTTGCGCTGTGCGCCGTACTTTTTATTCCGGTCAACTCCGCGCCTTGCGATGCTCTGACGGCATCCATCGAGATCGCGTTGCTGACCAGCCCCGTAAGCAGCTCCGTCACGGTCGTTGGCTTGATATGGGTTTCGACCGCAACGAGTGCTGCACCACATACTTAGCGAAGACTGTGCCAGGGGGCGTCAATCCCAATGCCAGCAAGGAACGGGCTGAAATATGCCGCACCGCACACAGCGGGCTGACCGGGTTTTGTTGCATTCGTGAACCGTCAAGCCGCGTTAAGGGGCAATCTGTATGAGCAGGCGGTCACACGCTTTGATCGGCCTAATGCCCGGCTGGAAGCCCGGCCAGCATGTAAATGTCCGCTGAATGCCGGGTCAAAACGCGCGATGGCGAAGGCATTTGTACGGTGTTTGAAAAACGATACAAATTTGGTCAACGATTCGATGCGTCTCACGAGGACTTCGCGCTTTGGATGAACTCGACGCAAGCGGGGCGCGGATAGACGGCTATTGGTCATTCATTCGATTGGCGCGGCGCCGACCGATTTACCGCGTGGGCGTAAATCGAAAAACGTTGCATTCTTGGCAACTAGCGGACTTTGCCGTTCTAAACGGCGGGTGGCGCGCCGTACGGACCAGCATCGCGCGCTCGGATGCGCGGCCGTTAGCGAAATTAATGCTCACCACATCCAAGGCATGAGTGTCTGTTCCCAGCCGACATTGCGCGGTGCGCTGTTGTTTTTGGCCCTAGTAGTCAGCGCCTCCAGGCGTTGGAGTGCGTTGGAGAAATCACGGAAGCGAACACGCTACGTCAGTTATTCGACGTTTTTCGTGTTTTGCGGCATTGGCATGGGGCGTGCAAACGTTAAACCGAGCGTCTTACCGTCGCTCCTTTTCCCATTCACTCCGTGGAGACCAGTATGAACACCCTCAGAATCACCGATTTGCCCGCTGCCGAAACAATGGACCACAAGGCAATGTCCGCCGTACGCGGCGGCATCGCGTATATAACGAAGCCCGGCACTTCGCCTGTCGGCCCGGGCGGGCTTCCTCCGCTCGACTCGCTGCCGTATCCCTTCGGTTCGGTTTTCAAGGATCTGCATTTGCCGGGCTGGCCTCAATCGCCCGCGCATCCGGCGCTCGATCCACGATTGCAATAGAGAAGCCTCCGAGCAGCCTCGGTGGCCGAGGCTGCCGCTTATGTGGCAACACGTTCGACCGCGTCGCACGACTTCACCGGAAAACTCGTACGGCAAATGTTTCGCGCGACTTCATCATGGCCTTCATCACCACAACGATCTCAACGGAGAAGGCAATGAACATCATCACTCGCATCGCGCGGCATGTCGGCGCCGCGCTTCTCTTCGCGGCAACACTTCATACACCCGCGCACGCTGCGCCGGCCCCGTCGATACAAGCTCATTCGATCAAGGCGAACGGCGTCGAGCTGAACTATCTCGAAGCGGGAGCGGGCACGGACGGTACGCCCGTCGTGCTCCTGCACGGCTACACGGAAACGAGCCACATGTGGCTGCCGCTGATGAAGCAGCTCGACGGAAGACACGTCGTGATCGCGCCCGATTTGCCGGGCGCGGGCAACTCGTCGATGCCTGCAAGCGGCTACGACAAGAAAACGATGGCGCAGGACATCCACGCAATGGTTCACGCGCTCGGCTATCGCAAGGTGAAGCTCGTCGGTCACGACATCGGCCTGATGGTGGCCTACGCATACGCCGCGCAGTATCCGGACGAAGTGGATAGCATTGTGCTGATGGATGCGTTCTTGCCGGGCGTTGGCGACTGGCAGAAGGTCTGGCTGTTGCGCGACAAGTGGCACTTCAACTTTTACGGAGACACACCGGAGAAGCTGGTGCAGGGACGCGAGCGCATCTACTTCGAGCACTTCTGGAACGACTTCGCGGCCGATCCTTCGCATGCGATGCCCGAGGCGGACCGCCGTCTCTATGCTGCCGCTTACGCGCAGCCCGGCCGGATGCGTGCGGGCTTCGAATACTTCCACACGTTCAGCCAGGATGCGCAGGACTTCGCGGGCTTTGCGAAGACGCCCCTGCCGATGCCCATGCTCGTCCTCGCAGGCGAAAAGGCCTCGGGCACTTTTTTGATCGATCAGGCGCGGCTGGTGGCGCCTGACGTGCGCGGCGTCATCGTCAAGGGCAGCGGGCATTGGCTGCTTGAAGAGGCGCCGGCGCAGACTATCGCTGAGCTCGTGAAGTTCATCGACTGACGAGGCATCTATGGCATCGAGCATCGCCGCGGGACGTTGCTCTTGTTCCGGATCAGCACAAGTGTTGTACTCCCGCGGGCGTTTACGCTCACTGCTTCCCTGCAGATAATGCCTGCAACTACCGCGAACCAGAGTTAGCGGCCGACGAAGGCAGTGATGATGGGCAATTAAGAAAGCATTTGCTCGGGATTTGCATCGCTCCTTCCATCCAGGGACTTTGCAAACAGGAGCTTGTATGTCAAACGATCCTCTTCCACAAATTTCGTCGCGCCGCCGATTCATCGGTGTGGCTGCGGCGGCCGTAGTCGCGGGCTCATTGAGCCGGCTCGCTTTTGCAGACACCGACCAATCAATCGCTCAACTCGCACCGCCTGCGGCCAACGACAAGACGGCGCTTCGTCCGCTTCGCGTGCACGTACCGGAATCGCAACTCGCCGACTTGCGACGCCGCATCAAGGCGACGCGGTGGCCCGAGCGCGAAACGGTAACGGATGCATCGCAAGGCGTGCAGCTCGCGACGATGCAAAGACTCGCGCGTTATTGGGAATCGAGCTATGACTGGCGCAAGGTCGAAGCGAAGCTGAATGCGCTGCCGCAATTCGTGACCGAGATCGATGGACTCGATATTCACTTCATCCACGTTCGTTCGAAACAGGCGAATGCGTTACCGCTTATCGTCACACACGGCTGGCCCGGTTCGATCATCGAGCAACTCAAGATCATCGATCCGTTGACCAATCCGACCGCGCATGGCGGCAACGCTTCGGACGCGTTCGATATCGTGATTCCGTCGCTGCCGGGCTATGGGTTTTCAGGCAAGCCGACGGCGACCGGCTGGGATCCCGCTCGCATCGCACGCGCGTGGGTCGCGTTGATGAAGCGCCTCGGATACACGCGCTATGTCGCGCAAGGCGGCGATTGGGGGAACGCTGTCACCGAACAGATGGCGTTGCTGGCGCCGCCGGAATTGCTGGCCATTCACACCAACATGCCAGCCACGGTCCCCGACGACATCGCAAACGCACTCAAGTCGGGCGCCCCGGCACCGGCCGGCCTCTCGGATGACGAGAAGCACGCGTACGATCAACTCGATTTCTTCTACAAGCACGGGCTTGGATACGCGCAGGAGATGGCGGGCCGCCCGCAAACGCTTTACGCGCTCGAAGATTCACCCGTCGGTCTCGCCGCATGGATACTCGATCACGATGCGAGCAGTCAGGCGCTCATCGCACGCGTGTTCGATGGTCAGTCCGAGGGCCTCTCGCGCGATGACATCCTCGACAACATCACGCTCTATTGGCTGACGAACACGGCGGTCTCTTCGGCTCGTTTGTATTGGGAAAACAAGCTCAACTTCTTTGCGCCGAAGCATGTCACGATTCCCGTCGCCGTCAGCGTCTTTCCTGACGAGATCTACGCGGCGCCGCGTAGCTGGACCGAGAAGGCGTATCCTCAACTGATTCATTACAACCGTCTGCCCAAAGGCGGGCACTTCGCGGCGTGGGAACAGCCGCGCGCTTTCACTGAAGAGGTGCGCGTGAGCTTTCGATCGTTGCGGTGACGGCGAGTTAGGCCATCTATGACAACAGTGACCGCGCTTGTTCAAGCAACGCATGTGACGCCTCAAAAGCGTTGCGTCCTGCCAGATCAAGCGCGGCTTGCGCGGTGAGTGCGAACAGCCGGTCGTCGGATGTCGTTGTCGTTGCCGAATCAAGCGCTGGATTGTCGTAACGGCGAAAGAATGCGAGCAACTGGAACGCATCCAGCCGCCCATCGGAAGGACCCGCCTTCGCCAGTATTTCGGCGGCTGCAGCCAACTGCCGTATTGCTGCGAGGAATTCAGCGCGTTGCATTTGATTGGTCGAAAGTTAGACGAACTTCGTGAGTTTAGGGCCAGGTCGGCGGACACGCGAGAAATTCGTCGCGTTCGCGCATCGTCACGCTCATCGTGCATTACACTGCAAATCCCCGCAGCAAAACTCCAGCCTTGAGCATTGGGAGACCTTCTGATGAAAGTCCTCGTGGTCGACGATTACCGCACTACCACCGACTTGCTCGCCGACGTCGCATGCTCCATGGGTCATGCTGTCACGCGAGCCTACACCGGCAAGGAGGCATTGGTCGCGGCCAATGGCGAAGGCGCGTTCGAGCTGATTCTTCTGGATATTGGTTTGCCCGACATGAACGGCCACGAGTTATGCATGCGACTGCGTGCGTCGGAGAAGTACGCTTCGCGGCGCATCTTTTCTCTCACGGCGCACGACGACGTCCATGAGCGCTTCGATATGTCCTGCTTCGATGGCCAGCTTTCGAAGCCGCTGTCGCTCGAGTTGTTCGAGTCTCTGCTCTCGGGCAAGAAGCTCGCGGAGCAAAGCGCTCCATAATCTTCCGTCAGTTGCAGCCGTATCCCGTACGGCGACTCCACCAGCAAATCGCCTGACCATCCGTGCATACGTACATGTTGCCCACGGTGTCGCATTGAACCGTTGATTGATGACGTGTGGCCGGAGTGTCCTTCGCGATCTCCAGGTCCGACGAGGCCACCGCGGCCTCGGTTGCCGCACGAACCTTTGCAACGCCTTCGGCAGGCTTCTTTGCGGGCGCAGAGGCTGGCGTGACGCTACATGCCGAAAAGAGACAGCTAGTGCAGATCGATATCAGCTTCAAGTTGGTCGTCGATGAAAACATGGCCGTTCCCCTTTTTTGTGACCGGCAGAATGCCTGAGTGTCTGTTGTGTGGTCTTGCGCACACGCTGCTATGACCCCAAGCATACGTCGAAGCGTCTCGCTATGCGCAACGAAGAGCGGTAGTGAATTAGTTATCTGCCGCACGGAATAGAATGGTCGTTAGCCCCAGACTCGCCGCTAGAGGCTGGAGACCAATCATGCTTAGAATTCTGGCAAACGCCATCTTGATCACGTCGATGCTGATCGCGTCATCGAGTCATGCGGAAGAGCCGTTTTACACCTCGGGTGATAGCGCAATCCGCGCATGCGCGGAGTTGACCGACTACACGCGGCGTCATTATGGACGCACGTTCGAATGCGATTCGTTCAATGATACCGGCCGTACAACGGGCGATAGCGTCGCCGTGCTCGATAGAGTGAATACGGTTGTCGCCGTGCTCAATTTCACCGTGTTGAATGAAGACCCTTCGTCGAATCGCAAGGGTTATTCGCTGTCGTCGGAAGACATGACGCAATTCCTCGCACTGCTGTGGCAGCGAGGACTCACGACGACCGAGTGGCTCAAGATGAGCTTTGCACAGTCTCACTGGCATACGGAGCACGAGTATGCGACGGCGCTGCAACGGGCAGGCGATGACGCTGTGGCAAGAATGAAAATCGTCGCTGCGCATGAGCGCGATCTCGAGGCACATCGCCGAGTCAGTGAGCAAGTGATCGCCAAAGGTTACGCACTGGACCCTGTGGACATCGCCTACTTCAGCAAGACATCGCCTTAGCGTTTTGTTTTCACGTTGCCGACGAGCGTGAGTCTGAAAATCTCGACGAGCGGCCGCAAGTTTATCCTGTGCCATGCCGCCCACAACGGCGTGCGGTAAGTGAACCACGGCACCTCTCGTAACACGACGCCCGCAGGCGCCTGATGGCGAAGGCTGCTCTGAATCATCGCAACACCAAGACCTGCCGCCACCAGCCCTAGCGCTGTCAAAGGCTCCGGCGCTTGCATCGAAATGCTTGGCGTAAAGCCGGCGCGCGCACAAGCCGCGACGAAGTTGTCGTGCTTGAGCATGCTCTCCTTGTGCTGCACGGCGATCCAGTCGAGTTTGCCGAGCGCAGCAGGCGTGAGCTTCGATGTTCCCGCCAGCCGATGCGAATCGGGTAACGCTAGCAGCATCGGATCGTTCAGAAGTTGCGCGCGGTCGAGGTCGGGGTCGTCCTCGAGCGGCGGCTCGCAGACGAGCGCCACATCGAGACTCCGTTGACGCAGCCCTTCCAGTTGCTCGGCCGACGGCAGGTTATAGAGCGCGACATGCACGGCAGGCCGATCCTTTCGCAACGTGCGAAGCGCGTCGGACAGCATGCCCGAATGCATCGCGTTTTCCAGATAGCCGATACATAGTCCCCCTTCATCACCACGACCCAGCCGGCGCGCGAGCGACTCGAGCCGGTTCGCATGCGTCAATAGCGCGCGTGTTTCCTGAAGAAACGTTCGACCGTCCGAAGTCAGGCGAATCCGCTGCTGACTGCGCTCGAATAGCGTCAGGCCGAGGCGTTCTTCGAGTTGCGCGATTTGCCGGCTCAGCGGCGACTGCGAGATGTGCAGCCGCTCCGCAGCCCGTCCGACGTGTTCCTCCTCGGCGACCGCGACGAAATATTGGAGTTGGCGGATATCCAGCACTTGAGACCTCTCGGGACACAATATTGGCCAATTATGTCTTGGACGGACTTGCCTTGGCAATCTAGACTGCGTGCACGGTGATCAACAAGGAGTTCGAGATGGGCATCAAGGACAAGCTGCAAGGCGTGCTGGGCTTCGGAACCGCGCCGTTGGGCAACATGTATCGAAACATCCCTGAGGCGGAAGCGCGTGCGACCGTCGATGCCGCATGGGAGCAGGGCGTACGTTACTTCGACACGGCGCCGTTCTATGGCGCGGGCCTCGCTGAAATCCGCTTGGGCGCAGCGCTGCAGAAGCACAAGCGCGACGACTACGTGCTAAGCACGAAGGTGGGCCGGCTCGTGCTCGACGAAGTCGAAGAAACCACCGCGCGCGACCTCGGCGAGAAAGGGGGCCTGTTCGAATTTGGCCGACCCAACAAGCTCGTCAACGACTACAGCGCGGACGCAACATTGCGCTCGATCGAAGACAGTCTCAAGCGTCTGAACACGGATCGGCTCGACATCGTCTGGGTGCACGATATCGCGCAGGACTTTTACGGCGACGAATGGCTCGCGCAATTCGAAACCGCGCGCAAGGGCGCGTTTCGCGTGCTCAGCCGCCTGCGCGATGAAGGCGTCATCAAGGCTTGGGGTCTTGGCGTGAACCGCGTGGAGCCTTGTGAACTGACGCTGGATCTCTCCGAAGCGCAGCCCGACGGCTTTCTGCTTGCGGGCCGCTACACGCTGCTCGACCACGAGCGCGCGCTTCAGCGCCTGATGCCGGCGGCCATTCAGAAGAAGGTGGATATTGTTGTTGGCGGCCCTTACAGCTCCGGTGTGCTTGCTGGCGGCACGCACTTCGAATACCAGAAGGCTTCGCCTGAAATCCTCGCCAGGGTGGAGCGCATCAAAGTCCTCGCGCAACGCCATCGAGTGAGCGTGAAGGCCGCAGCGTTGCAGTTTTCGCTCGCGAACCCCGCTGTGGCCGCCGTGATTCCAGGCGCCAGCAAGCCCGAACGTATCGCTGAGGACGTCGCCGCTTTGTCGGAGACGATTCCCGCTGCGTTCTGGCATGAGATGCGCGAACAGAGACTCGTCGCCGACGACGCTCCGTTGCCGTCCACGAAGGAAGGAGTTTGAAATGGCACACACTACGGCATCGCTCGAAATGCCCGCAAGCGCCGACCGGGTCTGGCAATTGATTGGCGGTTTCAATTCGCTGCCTGACTGGCTGCCATTCATTCCTCACAGTGAGTTGAGCGAAGGCGGTCGCATGCGGCATCTGAAGACCGCTGACGGACATACCATCGTCGAACGGCTCGAAGCGTTCGATGAGAAGGGGCGTTCATACAGCTATTCGATCGTCGAAGCACCGTTTCCAGCACGCGACTATCTGGCCACCATCAGTGTGCAGGGAGTCGCGGATACGGACAGATCGCTCGTGACATGGTCCGGCAGTTTCTCGCCGGTCGGCGTCAGTGAAGATGAGATCGTCCGGCTTTTTCACGGCATCTATGAGGAGGGACTGCTAACGCTTGCAGAAGGGTTACAAGCGCATGCGAGAAATATGGCCGGAAACTGACCGTCCACGGTCTATAGCGACATGCGAGATCATTTCGTGTGATGGTCGCCTATGCTTAATCATTGGTACAGGAACATAAAGTTTGTAACCAGCTAATGAAACAAGCCTGGAGGTAGGCCGTCATGAAATCGCTGATCTATGCTGTCGTGGCCGCATCGGTTTTGGCGGCGCCGCTTGTGTCGTTTGCGCAATCGGATTCGTCGGTGACCAGAGCGCAAGTGCGCACGGAACTCAAGCAACTCGAGATGGCGGGATATTCACCGGCTAGCGGAGACGAGCCGAGTTATCCTGCGAATATTCAGGCGGCAGAAGCGCGTGTAGCCGCTTCCGGTGATGCCACCGGATACGGTGGAGCGCTTAGCGGTTCGTCGGCATCCGGAGGCGGAGCGGCAATCAGGCCTGCTTCGCCCGCCGATTTGAACAAACTCTATTCCGGCGGCCAATAAAAAAATAAGTCAGCTTCACCTGTAGCTCAATCGACTTAAAGTTCTCCAAGCGGTTGTTACCGCGAGAGCGTTAAGGCGCCATGCGACTCCTCTGCGTGGCGCCTTTTTTTTTTAGTACCTAGCAAGCGCTTTCTCCACGAGCAAGGCAAGTGCTTGATTTAAGCACTCTTTCGAAGACTCTGTGTCATAGTTCGACCGTCAACCACATTGGAGGTCGAAATGACGACATTAGAACGAATCCAAGCCAAGTTGAAGCAATTGCAGCAAGAGGCCGATGCACTGATCGCAAAGAAGGCACAAGTAGCAGTCGATCAGATTCGAGAGTTGATGCTCAAGCATGGTCTTACGACCGCCGACATCGAAGCAAAGGCAAAAGCCAGGCGCGAAGCCGCGGCAAAAGGAAAGCTGCCGCCCAAGTACAGGAATGCCAAAACCGGCGAGACATGGAGCGGTCATGCGCGTCCACCGGCATGGATCAGGGACGTGAAAGATCGAACGAAGTTTCTTATCGACGGGATCGGTATTCCGTCAGTGAAACTCAAGCGAGTCGCGACCAAGGGAAATGCGAAGCGCACGCCGCTGCCGGCAAAGTATCGCGATCCTAAGTCCGGAGCCACATGGAGCGGTCGCGGTCCGGCGCCCGCATGGCTCGCTTCAGCGAAGGATCGAAACAAGTTTTTAATCGACTCAGGCGCGACCGTTTCACTTAAAGCCACCAGGTCGAAAGCAGTCTTGAACGGAAGCGCCGCGGCTAAAAAGACGCGTGCAAAGACATCCGCGACGACGGCTGCCAAGAAGGCATCCGCCAGTCGCAAGTCGACGGCGGCACCGGCGAAGACAAAGGCCGCCGCGAAGAAGACGTCTACTCGCCGAGTGTCCGCGCCGAAAAAGGCATCGAACGCCGCCGCAGCGACGTAAGGTATCTGTAAAATGTCGCAGCGATTAATCCGACCATTCGATTGCGTAACTCATTGAAAAATCACAGCTTACGGAGTAAAGTTAATGTGAATTATCAGATTGCGCGTTTCGAGGTCCGCTATGCCCGCACGTCATCAATCGCCGCTTCATCGCGAGGTCTGCCGATGGTTCAAGCCTGACAGTGGCGCCTACCTCTCGCATTTCGGCCGGGTCTATCTCGGCGGGTGCCGGTATGTCTGCGTCCGTGCCCCTCTCATGTCGGGTTTCTTTTCCCTGAATTTCTTTCATCATGGGCGGAAGGATTGGCGCATCTACCCGCCGCTGGCTGTCGGGCCGAGCCTTGTGTATTCGTCGGTCCGGGTAGCGCAGCGATTGCCGGTGCGCTCGCTTCGACGCCTTCCACGCGGATGAGCATCGCGGCTGACGGAGTTTGAACACGCGAGTTGAAAGCGGGAGACGAGAATGATGCAGGAGATTGTCGGTACGTTTGGTTCGTTTGGTAAAGTCAGTGAGGCGCTGGAAGAGTTGTATTCGGAAGGTATCGTTGCCGACCGGGTTCACGTCGAGACGGCGTGTGCACCGTCGAACAGCGCATTTCAACTGTCCATCGACGAGAAGCATTGGACGAGTGCTGAATACGCGGGTCATGGCGAGCACCTCGGCGTAGTGGATTTCCATGATCACTTGTTTGAATCCGTGGATCTGGTCTGCGACGGCCTCATCGAAGATGAAGGCCACACGACAATCACGGTCTGCATCAAGAACGACGCCGAATTGCACGCTGTCTGCGACATCTTCTCGCGGCTCGGCACGGTCGATATCGATGAAGCGAAACGCGCGGCTTAGCGCGACGACAGATACCCGGCCAGCATATCGAAGACGACGTACATCCCGGGCACCGCTGCACGGGCGCTGACTGTGATTGTCCTGTCGAGCGACTCACGGTCCGTCGGGACGAAGAGCAGTTGCGCGTGCTCCCACGCATCGTCGGCGGATGCTGCGCGACGCAGAATGCCGGACGCTGCGAAAGCGGGGTTCGAACCTCGCATATCCGCGACTGCGACGACGGTGAGGTCGAGTGTCTCCTGGCTGTGCATGAGGCCGAGAACCTTTAAAGCCTTAGCCGGCACATCGGCTTCGACGATATGCAGTTCCTCCGACAACGCGCGCAGGACGGCTGGCTCCAGCGTGCCGGCCTGAAAATCCTTTGCCTCCAGACCCTCGCCCAGGCCGAGCGTCCATTCGTTTGCGTGCACCGCAACCTTGTCGCCGCGCAGTGCTGCGAGCATGAGGCCGTCGGCGGAGATGACGAGGACCACGAGACCGATCGATGACATATAGCCCGCCGGAAGGCGTTCGAACGCATCAGGAGAGTCGCGACGCAGGTTCTTGAGGCATTGCTTTAGCGCACGCAGCTCGCTGTAGTGAATCGGTCCTCCGGTGAGTTCGACAGCATCGTTTCGAATCAAGACGCTCGATGGCTGAACACGCACGCTATCGAATGCGAGTTGGGCCTTCCATTGAGCGAGTGCGTCGGAGAACTGCGCAGACAGGATTTCGGGCACGACAAACGTCGCGTCGGACAAATACGTGGCCGTCAAGTCAAGGCCAGTGCGCGAGTAGGCAACCACGGTGATTGGACTGATCGATGTCACGGTTGTCGCCTTAAAGCATCGAAGTATACGGCTCTTCCTTCAAATAGCGCTTGGAACGAAAAAGGCCTCCGGCGATTGCGGAGGCCTTCGAAACAACAACGATGCCTCAATACGCGTTCTGCTCCGCCTGATAGTCCCGTCTCGGCTTGCGTTGCATTCTGCTTACCGAGGCCAGCGCGGCAAGACTGATCACGGCGGTAAGCATCAGGTAAAAGCTGGGCGCCGCCTTACTCCCCGTGACGCTGAGAAGCCAGATAATGATCGCAGGAGTAAAGCCGCCAAAGACGGTCACGCCGATGTTATAGCCGATCGACATGCCAGTCGCACGCGTCGACACTGGAAAGATTTCCGACATTAACGCGGGCAGCGCGCCGAAGTAGATCGCCTTCAACAACGCGAGCCAGCCGACGAGCACGAACAACCCGCCGACCGTCACGTGCGACACCACATACGAGAACGCAGGATACCCGGTGACGAGAAACAGCAGCGCGGTCAGCGACATCTGCTTCATGCGTCCGATGCGGTCGGACAGATAGCCGGCGAAAGGCGTCACGACCGTCAATATCGCGCCTGCAAGGATGCTGGCAGCGAAGCCTGTCGACGGGTCGAGGTGCAACTCACGGATCGCGAACGTCGGCACGTATTGCAGCAAGTAGTTCACGGCCGTCGAGACGGTCAGCGCGCCGATCGATACGAGCAACATGACCTTCTGCCTGGAGAAGACATCTCGAATGGGCGTCGTCGTATGCCTGGCTTCGGTGAAGTCCGGTGCATCTTCCAGGAATCGGCGCAGATACAAACCGACCGGTCCGATCAACAAGCCGAAGTAGAACGGAATGCGCCAGCCCCAAGCCGACAATTCCGCCGGCGGCATGAACTTCGCCAGCGCATACCCGAAAATCGAAGCCATGAGCGTCGCCAGGCCTTGCGTCGCGAACTGCCAGCTAGCGAGCAATCCCCGGCGATGGGGTGCATGCTCGATCAGCATCGCCGTCGAGGCTCCGAACTCTCCACCGGCCGAGAAGCCTTGAATCAGGCGCGCGACGAACACGCCGATCGGCGCCGCGAGTCCGATCGTCGCGTAGGTCGGGATCACGGCGATGATCGCGGTGCCGACCATCATCAAGCCGACCGTCAGCAGGAGCGCTGCCTTGCGCCCGTGTTTGTCGGCATAAGCGCCGAGGACCATGCCTCCGAGCGGACGAATCAGATACGACGCGCCGAACGAGCCGAACGTCAAAAGCATCGACGCGGTTTCGTTGACGGTCGGAAAGAAGTGCTTGGCGATATACACGGCAAAGAACGCATAGATCGCGATATCGAACCATTCCAGTGCGTTGCCGGCGGACGTAGCAACGACGATCTGCGTCAGACTAAGAGGTTTCTTCTGCATGATTCGGTCCGGAGCAAGAGGTTTAGCGGGATGCGCACTTCCGACGTTCAACAATGGCGGCCCCGGACTCGCCCAGGTCCCACCACAGTCCGGCCATGACGCCGAGGGCTTCGCGCGCGACCGAGCCCAGAAGATGCTCGTTCGGTGCGTGCTGATTGCAGGCCGGATACGAATGCGGCACCCACAGCGTCGGAAGCGCGAGCGTTTTAGCGAACACGTCGTTGGGAACCGTGCCACCTAGATTCGGAAGCAACGCGGGCTTCTTGTCGGTCGTGTGGCGCATCGAGTCGAGTGCCCAGTGGACCCAGGGGTCGTCGAGGTCGAGACGCGTCGCGGGCGTACCGCTCGATACTTTCACTCGCACATGTTTAAAACCGTGCTGCTCGAAGTGATGCTCCAGGTGCTCGCGCACGTGTTCCCAATCCGTGCCGACGACGAAGCGCAACTGGCACACTGCCTTGGCTATCGGCGGAATCGCGTTGACGGGCGCGTCCGCGTTGCCGGACTTGATCGCGAGCACTTCGAGCGCGTTCCATCCGATGACGCGCTCGGTCGGTGTCAGTCCGGGCTCGCCCCATGTGGGATCGATGTCGGGCGAACTGTCGTCGCGACCGAGTTCGATATCGGCAAGCGCATGTCTGACCGCATCCGAAATCGGCGGCGGACGCAGCCCCTCGACGATGATTCGTCCATCGCGATCGACGAGTGTCGCGAGTGCATGCGCGAGCACGACCGCCGGATTGCGCAGCACGCCGCCCCAGTTCCCCGAATGATGTCCGCCCTCGCGCAGATCGACGAGCAGTTCGAACGGCACGCCGCCGCGCGAACCGAGGAACAGCGTCGGACGCTCCGCTGATACGCGGGGGCCATCGGAGGCGAGGAAGACGTCGGCGCGAAGTGCGTCGGCTTCGGCGGCGCAGACTGCATCGAGACCGGGCGAGCTGATTTCCTCGCCGGTCTCGAAGATGACCTTCACGTTGTAGCCCAGCTTGCCGCCGCGAGCCTCGATCACCGCCGCGAGCGCCGCGAAGTTCACCGAATGCTGACCCTTGTTGTCCGCCGTGCCGCGGCCGTACCAGCGGTCTCCATCGACGGTGACTTCCCACGGTTTCAGGCCGCTCTGCCACTGCTCGTCGTATCCTCTGACGACATCGCCATGCCCGTAGGTCAGCACGGTAGGCAGCTGGCCGCCCTCGTGACGCTCGGCGATAAGAAACGGCGCGCCTTTGCCGGCGGGGTTGTCAACGATGCGGCTTGTGAAGCCCAACTTTGAAAGCGTCGGCGCGATCTCGGTTTGCAGATATGCATGAAGCGCCTCGACACCTGACGCTTCCTGGCTTTCGGTTCTGAACGCGACACGGCGGCGCAAATCGGCGAGCAGCGCACCTGAATCGAAGTTTTCATACGCGCCGGCAATCGCCGAGGCGCGCGTGATTTGACGAGCTTCCACTGAAATTCCTCGTAGTCTTTGAAGAGGCGAGAGCCAGTCTATGAACGCCAAAAATTCGCCACAATTTCAAAATTAGCGGATAGCATTGCCGAAATTGCAACGCAAAGGACGGAAGAATGCTTCACGGAATCGCGCTCAGGTACTTTCTTGAGGTCGCGCGGACGGGGTCGCTGGCGGCATCGTCGGAGAATCTGCATGTGGCCGTGTCCGCCATTAGCCGACAGATTGCCAAGCTCGAAGACGAGGTCGGGACGCCGCTCTTCGAGCGCATGCCGCGCGGCATGGTGCTCACCGACTCGGGCCAACTCCTCGCGGAACATGCGCGCCGCGCGCTGCTGGACGCAGACGCCGTCTTGAGCGAGATCTCCGAGGCACACGCGTTGGGCCGGGGCATCGTGAGAGTCGGGTGCACCGAGGGCTTCACGCGCAATTTCCTGCCCAGCGTGCTCGCGGGCTTTCATGTGGAGCATCCGCGAGCGCGGTTCGTGCTGCGTTCGGGAACGCCCGCGCAGGTGGAACAGTGGGTCGCGCAAGGCGAGGTCGATGTGGGTTTGGCATTTTCGACTTCGACGTCCACCGCCGTTCACGCCGAGTTCAGCATGAGCGCGCCCGTGTGCGCGTTATTGCGTCCGTCGCATCCGCTCGCCGACAAAGACGCCCTGACGTTCGACGACCTCTTCGACTATCCTGTCGCCGTCCTCGAACGCGGCACGACGGTTCGTCAACTCATCGACTGGTGCTGTTCGCTGCGGGGAAAGCACCTTGAGCCGCTTTTCACGAGCAACAATTCCAGCGCGATGCATCAGTTCGCCGCGCTGACCGGCGCGATCACGCTAGGCAGCGCGATCGCGTTGCAAGGGATGGAGGCCGAGCCGACCCTGCTGGCCAAGCACATCGACGAGCCGCTGTTGAACGAGCGCTTCCTGCAAGTCACGACGATGAAGGGCCGCCATCTTCCTCCGCCTGTCAGCCAGTTTCTGGAGACGCTGAAGTCGGCGTTATCCATGGCAGACGTCGCAAAGCCCAGAAAAGGCCGCACGCGTGTCGCGCGTTGACGGCATCTTCCTTGCTACATTGCTCCGGGCACGGTGCTAAGCTTGGCACCAGCGGAGGATATCGGCCGACCTCCCGCTGCTCGTACGCGCCACTGAGGCCGCTATCGCCACATCTGTGAGCTGATGCCGCGCGAATTCTCCGTCGCCGGCTACGAGGAGACCTTTATGGCAGCGCGTTCGATCGCTTCGTTGACTCTCTCCTTCGGTCTCGTTTCCATCCCGGTCAAGCTCTACTCGGCGACCGAGAGTGCCTCCGGCGTGGGCTTCAATTTTCTGTCCCCCGACGGCGGGCGAGTCAAGCAGCAGTACGTCTCCGAAGCCACCGGCGAGGTCGTGGCTCGCTCCGATATGAAGAAAGGTTACGAGTTCGAGAAAGGGCAGTACGTCGTCTTTACGTCGGATGAACTGAAGGCGCTCGAAGAAGGCGCGAGTCATGTCGTCGAGATCGTTTCGTTCGTGCCGGAGAAATCGGTCGATCCGCTCTACTACGACAAAGCGTATTTCATCGCGCCGGACAAGCGTGGCGGCAAGCCCTACAGTCTGCTTCGGCAGGCCATGCAGGAGAGCCAGCGCTGCGCGCTCGCCAAATGGTCGTATAAGGGCAAGACGCGCATCGTGCAGGTGCGTCCCGCTGAAGACGGCATGATTTTCCAGCAGCTTCTGTTCGCGGACGAAGTGCGCGCATTGAGCGACTTGAACATCGAAAACGTGGCCGTTACCGGTACGGAATTGCAGCTCGCGTTGCAGATCATCGATCAGGTTTCGGAGGACGCATACGACCCGTCCGCTTACGAGGACGAAGAGAAGAAGCGCGTTCTCGCCGCTATCGATCAGAAGATCGCGGGCAAGCAGATCGTGTCGCCGGAAGCCACTGGCGATGAGCCGGGCGGGCAGGTCATCGACTTGATGGAGGCATTGCGCGCGAGTCTTTCGAAGAGCAAGCCCAAGAAGGCTCCGGCCAGGAAAGCCGCACCTGTAGAAGAAGAGGAAGTGCTCGCTACCAAGCCGCGGCGACCCGCCAAACGTGCTGTGGCCAAGGTCGAGGAAGCGCCGCCCGCAAAGGTCCGGGCCCGCAAGTGACAAGACGCGATGCTCCGCAGGATTACTCGCTGCGCAGCCTGCAGTCCTTGTTGGGCGTATCAAGGAGCGTGCTGACGGGCTTGATCGACGCGGGGTTCGTTCAACCCACGCGCGGCCGGCGCAACGAACTGCGCTTCACGTTTCAGGACGTGGTGGTGTTGCGCACGGCTTTTCAGTTGCAGTCCGCGAAGATCGCGTCGCGCAAGATCTTGCGCGCGCTTGCCAAGCTCAAGTCGGAGCTGCCGGACGAGCTTCCTCTCTCGGGAATCCGCATCACGGCCGTCGGCGACAGCGTCGCGGTCAAGACGGGATCGGGCCAATGGGATGCCACTTCCGGCCAGCATCTGTTCGATTTCGAAGTCGCGCCGATCAAGGGTGATGTCACGTTTCTCGATGTCACCCCGCGCAACGTGAAGAGCCGCGAGCAGCAAGCCGATGAGTGGTTCGCGCTGGCGGAACAGCTTACGGACAGTGATGGCGTCGGCGCGGAGCGGGCGTATCGCAAGGTGCTGGAGTTGTCGCCGAATCCGCACTACAGCGCGTACACCAACCTCGGCGTGCTGCTCTCCGAGGGCGACACGCGCTACGAAGAAGCGCTATCCATGTTCGATCAGGCGCTTGCGCACTTTCCCGACGACGCGCTGCTGCATTTCAATCGCGCGGTCGTACTCGAAGAACTGAAGCGCTTCGACGCAGCCGCGAAAGCGTACGAGCGATGCATCGAACTCGACCCCGCTCATGCCGATGCGCACTTCAACCTTGCACGGTTGAGCGAAATTCGCGGCGACAAGCAGGGTCTGGTGAGGCACCTGAGCGCGTATCGCAGACTCGGCGGATGACCGTTCGACCTTCCACGCCTCACGACAACGCAAACCGTCTGCAATGTTCGAGATACGCCGTCTCGTGACTGCTGATCAGCGGCAAAACGCTTTTCCAGAGCCACGACGGCGCATCGAGCGTCTTCGAACTGCGCCCTCTCAACACGCCGAGCCACGCGCGCCTGTTCGCTTCGTTCATCTGACGCGCGTGAGCCTTGCCGACCACCCGCGCGAGAAACCGCGCGACTTCGGTCGCGTCCCTCGGCGATAACTCGTCGATGGTCAGTTTCATGTCCTGCGGCAGCAACTCGCGGATAAAAACCGCGCGATCATTCAGCCGCGCCGCGCGCATCCGATGGCCGAGCGCCGGCGTCAGATGTCGCGCCCCTTCGATCACCCGTTCCGCCTGATCGCGCGGCATCGATTCGCTGCTGTAGCGCGGCGCGGCGGCTTTCACCGCCTCCTTCACGTCGATGAGACACAGGTCGTCGCCATCGATGACGCCGCCGTCGATATCGAGCAGTACCGCGAAACGCAGTCGCCCGAGCGAGCTGCAGCCTTTGACCCAGTACGCGGCATCGAGCACGGTGACGGCCGATTCGTCGCCGCCGCCTCGGAGCGATGTCGCAAGCGACGCCACAGAATGCTTACCGAACAACGCGTCGATTTCCTCTTTTTCCGCGGACGATATCGGCCAGAAGCGCTTGCCGAGCGGAATCGCCGGCTTGAGGTCCTCGATGCGCTCGGCCGCGAGGTGACGCCACGAGCGCCGCGTCGCTTCCTTCATCACGAGGCGCACCATTTCGGGCTTGTTGCGCTTCGGATCGGGTTCGCTGGCGGCGGGATCGAAGGAACTTTCGTAGCCATCGGCGACCGCTTCCATCAGGCGCACCGTGATCGCGCCGGGCAGATCGGAGCCGCGCGCGGCCGTCGCGAGCGACAATGCGAGCCGGATGATGTCGTGCGCCGGATTGCCGATCACGGTCTGATCGAGATCGCGGATCGCGATTTCGACTTTGCCCTGCGCATCGGCGACGGGTCCGAGATTGCCCGTGTGGCAGTCGCCGCAAATCCAGACGGGCGGGCCATCGGGCAGCGCGTGGCCTTCGATGCCGTCGAGCCATTCATAGAAACGCATCGTGTTACCGCGCACGAACGCGTGCGCGGAGACCGCCATTTTTTCGTTGCGAAGGGCGGTGAGCAAGGCTTGCCGGTCTGGAGGCAGCGGAAGGGCGCGCGCTCGTTTTGTTTTGGCCATATCGGTCGGGTTCCTGAAGCGCGGTAAGTTGCCAGGAGGCTTCGCTTGTGTGCGAGAGCCAGCGTCGCCCGACTTACAGCACATCCCGTGCCGTGTGCCCTTGTCGTAGGCGTTCCGTAAGTAACGAACGCATGAACGCGGTATCAAGCCTCCCGCAAGACGAGCTCGACCGCCTTATCGTCGATAGGAAAATGCAGCAGCGCCGCGACGACGCCCGCAACGACCGTCGCTTCCCACACGAGCGAATACGAACCGGTGACGTCGAACACGAACCCGCCGAGCCACGCCCCGAGAAACGAGCCGATCTGATGGCTCAGGAAACACACGCCGAACAGCGTCCCGAGATGTCGCGTGCCGAACACCTTCGCAACGAGCCCGCTCGTCAGCGGCACGGTGCCGAGCCACGTCAATCCCATTACCGCCGCGAAGATCGTGACGGAGGCCGTCGATTTGGGTAGCAGGAAGAACCCGCCGATCGCCGCGCTCCTGATCAGATAGAGCCAGCCGAGCACGTGTTGCTGGCGAAAACGTCCGCCGAGCCAGCCGCAGCCCCAGCTTCCCGCCATGTTGAAGAGACCGATCAGCGCGAGCGCGGTCGCGCCGAGCGCTATCGGCATGTGGCAGAGGAGCAGGTATCCCGGCAGATGCGTCGCGATGAACGCAAGCTGGAAGCCGCAGGTGAAGAAGCCGATCGTCAGGAGCCGATAGCCGCGATGCCGTCGCGCCTGGCCCAGCGTCTGCCTGAGCGACGGCGCCTCGACAAGCGCATCCGATGCGGCCGCGCGTCCGTTGCGATCGAGCACGATCCCGAGTGGCGCGACCAGTAGCAGCACGACGGACAGCACGACGAGCGACGCGAAAACGCCCGACGATTCGCGGACCGTTTGCGCGAGCGGGACCATGAGCACCTGTCCGAGCGACCCGCCCGCGCTCACGAGCCCCATCGCCATGCTGCGCTTCTCGGCGGAAACCGCGCGCCCGACGGCTGTCATCACGACGCCGAAGGTCGTGCAACTGATGCCGAGCCCCACGAACAACCCGAGGCCGATCACCATGACCCAGCCCGACGGCGCGATGGCCGCGAGCGCGAGGCCCGCGGCATACATCGCGGCACCGAACGCGACGACCGGCGACGCGCCGTAGCGATCCGCCGCCGCGCCCGCGAACGGTTGCGCGAAGCCCCAGACGAGGTTGTGCAGCGCGATGGCGAACGCGATCAGCGTAACGGGCAGTCCGCGATCGAACGAGAACGGGTTGATGAAGAGGCCGAAGGTCTGACGCACGCCCATCGCCGCGCTCAGAATGAGCGCCCCCGCGATGATCGCGAGCGTGACGTTGCGTTGCGTGACTGCGAAAACACGGGGCGTTTCGTGACTTGCCGTCGACATGGTGATGTCCTCCTCGTCGTCATGCTCGCAGCGCGGTGCGGGCACGGCAAACGAAAAGTCCTCGACGGCGGATGAAGAAAATTCAACTGCCCGCGGGTGTTCTTTCTTCGATGTGACCCGCTTCTTCCAGCAGCCACTGCCTGAAGCCGATGAGATCCGGCCGATGCCCGGCGCCCTCCGAGCTCACGAGCCAGTACGCCGTCTGCGACTGGATCGCCGGCTGCCCGATCTCGACGAGCGCGCCGCTTTCCAGATCGCGATCGACGAGCGGCCGGCGGCCGAGCACGACGCCGAGCCCGGCCGTGGCCGCTTCGAAAGCGAGCTGGATCGTATCGACCCGCAAGCTGCCAGCGGTCCCGACGCCTTCGATTCCCGTCGCTTCGAGCCAGGCCTGCCAGTCCTCGCTCGCGGTATCGACGTGGATCAGCGTCGCGTTTTGCAGAGCGGGCACACGCTCGCGATACGCGGCGCTGCACACCGGCACGTGCACTTCGCCGAACAGACGCGCCCATCGATCGCCCGCCACCGGCGCGCGCGAGAGGCGGATCGCGAAGTCGAAGCCATCGACGGGAAAGCCGACCTGACGGCGCGACGTATCGACCGTGACGTCGATCGCGGGCCAGCGCTCGTAAAAGCGCGCGAGGCGCGGCAGCAGCCAGCGGGACGCGAACGTCGGCGCGCAGGTGACGAGGATCGAGCGGCGCGCGCGCTTGTCGGGCAGTCGCTGCGTGCCGATCGCGATCAGCGAGAACGCCTCCGACACGTACACGAGATAATCGGCGCCCGCTGGCGTCAGCGAGAGCCGGCCGGGCTCGCGCACGAACAGCTCGACGCCGAGCGCTTCCTCCAGCCCGACGATGCCGTGGCTGACCGCGCTCGGCGTCACGCTCAGTTCCGCTGCGGCGAGCTTGAAACTGCAGTGCCGGCCAGCCGCCTCGAAGAAGCGGAGAGCCGACAGGGGAGGAAGGCGAAGCGGCATTGCGTGTCCTTCGTGCGAAAGCTTGGTCTTCGGCCGAGGATAGCGATCGACGGAGGAAGCGGCAAGCGCGCGCCTCTATGAACGCATCGGCCTCAGCCCCGCGCGGACCTCTTCGGCGAACAACTGCGGCTGTTCCCATGCCGCGAAGTGGCCGCCCCTGTCGGGCCGGTTGTAATAGACGAGATTGTGATAAGCACGCTCCGTCCAGCTGCGCGGCGCCTGATAGTTCTCGCCGGGGAAGGCGCTCACGGCCGCCGGCACGGAGACATCGGCGGTGAGGACGAAGTTGAAGTGCGACTCCCAATAAAAGCGCGCCGCCGAGACGCCCGTGTTCGTGAGCCAGTAGAGCGTAATGTCGTCGAGGACGTCGTCGCGAGTCAGGTCGCCTGCGGAGTGGCCGTTGATCGTGCGCCCCAGCACGGCCGACGTGATCGCCGCCGCCGGCTGGCCGTAGCCGTCGCCGTGGTCGAGCAGCCAGCCGGCCAGCCCGACGGGCGAATCCGCGAGTCCGTAGAGCGTCTGCGGGCGCGTCCCCATCTCGAACGCGTAGCCGCGCCGCTTCATGGCGTTGACGCTCAATTGCTCATAGGCCAGCTTCTCGTCGGCGGAGAGATTGGAAGGCGGTGGATCGCCCGCCTGGATCGACTTGACGATGTCGGCGGGCACGGTCGCCGGAAAGTTGACGTGAATCCCGATCAGTTCGGGCGGCGCCTGCTTGGCCATCACGTTCGTCACGATGCCGCCGAGATCGCCGCCCTGCGACGCGAAGCGCGTGTATCCGAGGCGCGTCATCAGCACGACCCAGGCGCGCGCCGTGCGCTCCGGACCCCAGCCGGTC
Organism: Caballeronia humi; assembly: GCF_001544475.1. Classification (GTDB taxonomy): domain Bacteria; phylum Pseudomonadota; class Gammaproteobacteria; order Burkholderiales; family Burkholderiaceae; genus Caballeronia; species Caballeronia humi. The sequence goes on from NZ_FCNW02000009.1 coordinate 24,208, forward strand.
GTGGTCGGCTTGCCCGAAAATCCGTAGCCAGGCAGCGAGGGAATCACGAGATGGAACGCGTCCGACGCGTTCGCGCCATGCGCCGTCGGATTGACGAGCGGATCGATGATCTTGAACTGCTCGATGACCGAGCCGGGCCAGCCGTGCGTGACGATCAGCGGCATCGCGTTCTGATGTTTCGAGCGCACGTGGATGAAGTGAATGTCCAGGCCGTCGATTTCAGTGACGAACTGCGGCAGGGCGTTGAGCCGTGCCTCGCACTTGCGCCAGTCGTAGTCCGTCGCCCAATGGTGCGCGAATTCCTGGATCATCGCGAGCGGTACGCCTTGCGAATCGTCCGCGACGGTCTCGCGATCGGGCCAGCGCGTCGCCTTGATGCGTCGTCGCAAGTCGACGAGTTGTGATTCCGGCACGTGGACGCGAAGTGGACGTATCGCAGTTTTGTCACCATTCACGGGCTTTTCAACCGAGGTGATGGCTTGAGCGGTGTCTGCAAACGCGAGCGGGCTTAGCGAGCCCGCTGCAAGGCTCGCCGCCGTTGCGCCGACGAAACGGCGGCGGGAGGGCGATTGAATCGGGACTGCGGTGGCTTTGACGTCTGTCATCTGCATCTCCAAGGAAGGGCTTAACGCCTGACGAGACACATTGAAACGCGCAGACGTATCTGCACTATGTCGTAGAGGACGATTCGTGTAAGCGCAAGTATCTCCGCACATCGCCGATACAGTGTCGTACAAAGGCAAGTGCTATCGGCTGCGGCCTTTGCCTCGTTTAGTCGATGAAAACATCGGCATCCTTTCCTGAATCCACTTAAGCAATTCAAGCGGACCGGGCGCGAGTGGCCTGTCGGTTTTGACCAGCACTCTCGCTTGCGCTCCTTCGAACAATTGATGCGCGATCGGGATCGTCGTCAGCTCGCCGCTGGCAATCTCGCGATAAGCGGCGAATTCACCGATCAGCGTCACGAAATTTTCCGCCGTCACGAATCGCTTCAACGCGCCTAGCGAGTTCGTCGTGAGCGTGGCGCGGATCGTGATGTTCTCGGCCAGCTCCAGCATCTTCACGACGTGACCGATGCCGAACGTCGGCGGCATCAGCGCGAGCGGATACGCGCGCAGATCGTCGATTGTCGCGGGCCCTTTGCGCTTGACGAGCGGATGATCGCTTCTCAACAAAAGCACGACTGGCTGCGACGAACTCGCCCGAATCGCGATGCGCGGATGCGGCGGTGGGTTGTACGCGAGCCCGATATGCGCGCGGCTTTCCGCAACTTCATCGAGGATCGCGTCGACGGCCAGCATCTCCATGCCGATGTCCAGTTCCGGATAGCGGGCACAGAACGGCGCGAGCACGTCGTCGACGAGCGTATCGACATAGCCTTCGCTGACCGCCAGTTGAATATGCCCTTGCTGCAGGCCTTTCAGCGCGTGCAGTTGATCTTCGAGCTTCTCCTGCTGCGACCGATAACCCTGCCAGAACTCAAGCAAGTGAGCCGCCGCTTCCGTCGGCTTCACGCCGCGCGCCTGGCGTTCGAAGAGCGTCGTATTCAGTTCGTCTTCGAGCAGTTTGATCTGACGCGTGATCACGGACGGCGACGTATTGAGGCTATCCGCAGCCCCACGGATCGTGCCGTGCGCCAGCACCTCATGAAAATACCGAAGCCGCTGCTGATTGATCTCTCGCATTTTGCGTCGCTCCCCGGCCGTTACTGCGTTGCTCACAGAACAACGATATGTGAACTTTGTTGCTCTTGCTAGTGGGTTTTCGCCCTGCCACCATGAATCAACCCCAAAAGACGGGTCCAGTGGAAGAGAACCGGGAGACACCCATGTCAGCAATCCATCCATCGATCACCGCCGATTCCGCCTCGGCGCTCTATACCAGGCTCAACTGGCGGCTCTTGCCGTTCCTTGTCATCTGCTACATGTTTGCGTATCTGGATCGCGTGAACGTCGGGTTCGCGAAGCTTCAGATGCAAAGCGACCTCGGTTTCTCGGACGCGGCGTACGGCGTCGGCGCCGGCATCTTCTTTCTTGGTTATGTCCTGTTCGAAATCCCCAGCAACCTGATGCTGCCGAAGGTCGGCGCGCGGCTCACGTTCAGCCGCATTCTCGTGCTGTGGGGCATCACGTCGGCGTGCATGCTGTTCGTGCGCAACGTGCCGGCGTTCTACGCGATGCGCTTCCTGCTCGGTGTCTTCGAAGCGGGCTTTGCGCCAGGGATGATCTATTACCTGTCGTGCTGGTATGGGCCCGCCCGCATGGGGCGCGCGATTGCGCTCGTATTCGTCGCGGGGCCACTGGGCGGTATCGTCGGCGGTCCGTTGTCGGCGTGGCTCATGACGACGCTTTCCGGCGTCGGCGGCCTCGCGGGCTGGCAGTGGATGTTCCTCGTCGAAGGCTTGCCGTGCATCGCGCTCGGGCTGCTCACGCTGCGTGTTCTGTCCGATCGTCCGGCGGACGCCCGCTGGCTCACCGACGACGAAAAACGCCTGCTCGATCGCGAGACCGCTCCAGCGCTGCATCGTGCGGATTCGTTCAAAGAGATTCTGCGAAGCCCGCGCGTCTATGTGCTCGCCATCGCGTATTTCAGCATCATCTTCCCGATCTACGCGATCAGTTTCTGGCTCCCGGCGCTGCTCAAGGATCAAGGCGTGAACAACACGATCCGCCTCGGCTGGTTCGTCGCGATTCCCTATCTGGCGGCTGCGATCAGCATGTACGCGGCGGGCCGTCATTCCGACACATCGGGTGAACGGCGCTTGCACTGCGCGATTCCTGCGCTCGGCGCTGCGGGCTGTTTGATCGCGGCCGTTTTCGCCGATGGGAACCTCACGCTGACGCTCATTGCGCTCACTTGTGCAACCGCATGTCTGTGGATGGCTTACACGGTGTTCTGGGCCATCCCTTCGCAACTCGTCGAGGGAACCGCAGCGGCGGGTGGTATCGCGCTCATCAATACGGTCGGGTTGTCGGGCGGATTCTGGGGACCAGCGGTGTTCGGCTGGGCCAAATCCTGGACCGGGAACATGCACCTGGGCCTCATCGTCATGGCGTGTGTATCGGCAACGGCGGCCGTTCTGATTCTCACGGCCAGGCTGACGATGAAGAAAGCGTAACTTTGCGCCGCATAAAACTTGAAGCACGGAGAGTGAAATCATGAAGATCCTGATCGCCGGTTTTCAGCATGAAACCAATACTTTCGCGCCGACCAAGGCGTCCTACACGAGCTTCGTTCAAGGCGAAGGCTTCCCGCCAATGGCACGCGGCGCAGGCGTACTTGCACTGCGCGACGTGAACGTTCCGATCGGTGGATTCATCAAGGCCGCCGAAGCTGCCGGGCACGAACTGATACCCGTGATCTGGGCGGGCGCGAGCGCATCGGCGCACGTCACGAAGGACGCGTTCGAGCGGATCGGCGGCGAGATCATCGATGCGGTCAGCCAGGGCGGGTTCGATGCGATCTATCTCGACCTGCACGGCGCGATGGTGACCGAGCACGTCGATGACGGCGAGGGCGAGCTGCTTGAACGAGTGCGCAGGATCGTCGGCGATGAGATGCCGGTTGTCGTCTCGCTCGATCTTCACGCGAACGTCACCGCGCGCATGTTCAAGCACGCAAGCGCGCTCGTGGCCTACCGGACCTATCCGCACGTCGATATGGCCGAGACAGGCGAACGCGCCGCGCAGATCCTCGAACGCCTCGTGTCCGAGGCACGCCCGCTGCATTGCGCGGTGCGCCGCATCCCGTTCCTGATCCCGGTGAACGGCATGTGTACGCTCGTCGCGCCCGCCAACGACATGTACGGGATGCTGGCGACGCTGGAGAAGGAACCTGTGGTATCGGTGTCGTTTGCACCGGGTTTTCCTGCGGCCGATTTCCCCGAATGCGGTCCGACGCTCTGGGCCTATTCGTTCGATAAAGACGATGCCGAACGCGCAGTCGATGCACTATATTCGAAGCTCGTCGCGGAGGAAGCGCGCTGGGACGTGCCTTTCCTGACGCCCGATGAAGCGGCGCTCGAAGCCATCCGCTTGAGCCAAAGCGCGGACAAGCCGGTGATCATCGCGGACACGCAGGACAACCCCGGCGTCGGCGGCGATTCGAACACGATGGGCATGGTGCGCGCGCTCTTGCGCCACGATGCGCGCGATGCGGCGGTGGGCGTGATCTGGGACGCCGATGCCGCTGCCGCCGCGCATCGTGCGGGCGTGGGCGGGCGGATTTCGATCGCGCTGGGAGGCCGTTCCGGCGTGCCGGGCGATGCGCCGCTCGAAGCGGTCTACGAGGTCGAGCATTTGTCGGATGGACGCTTCCGCTTCGACGGGCCGATGCTCAACGGCATGCACGGCGAACTGGGCCCGGTCGCTTGCTTGCGGATCGATGGCGTGAGGATCGCGGTGAGCTCGATCAAGATGCAGGTGTTCGACCGCAACCTGTTTCGCGTGGCGGGCATCGAGCCCGAGCGAATGAAGATCCTCGTGAACAAGAGTTCGGTGCATTTTCGCGCGGATTTCGAGGCGATCGCCGAAGCGATCCTCGTGGCGAAGGCGCCGGGGCCGATGGCCGCCGATCCGGCCGATCTTCCCTGGGAACGCCTCGACGCGGACATGCGCGTGAGACCGATGGGCACGCCGTTCCACGCGTTGCGTGCAGTCGCCGCTTGACGCTGACGAACTTAATCATCGAAAAGGAGAAACGCCCATGCCGGACTCGATCAACACACGACGTCGCGCCTTGTTGCGCACGACCATAGCCGGAGTCAGCTTGATGGAGCTTGGACTGAGCGGACTCGTCCGCGCGCAGTCGAGCGACACGACCGCGAGCACCAAAGCCGCAACGCGAGTGACTTCATTCGAGCACATCCGTCAGGTCAATGCGGGTGCGTTGAACATCGGCTACGCGGAAGCGGGGCCGCGCAACGGACCCGTCGTGATCCTGCTGCACGGCTGGCCCTACGACATCTACAGCTTCGTCGAAATCGCGCCGATGCTCGCGGCCGCCGGCTATCGCGTGATCGTGCCGTACCTGCGTGGCTACGGCACGACGCGCTTCCTTTCGCCTGATACGCCGCGCAACGGCCAGCAGGCCGTGGTCGCCGCCGACATCATCGCGCTCATGGATGCGTTGAAGATCGACAAGGCCGTGCTGGGCGGCTTCGACTGGGGCGCGCGGACGGTGAACATCATGGCTGCGCTCTGGCCCGAGCGATGCAAGGCGATGGTGTCGGTCAGCGGATACCTGATCGGCAGCCAGCAGGCGAACAAGGCGCCGCTGCCTCCGAAGGCGGAACTCGCGTGGTGGTATCAGTTCTATTTCGCCACCGAGCGCGGCCAAGCGGGTTACGAAGCCAATCGATACGACTTTAACAAGCTGATCTGGCGTCTCGCATCACCGACCTGGAATTTCGACGATGCGACTTACGATCGATCGGCGGAGTCGTTCAAGAATCCGGATCACGTCGCGGTCGTGATTCACAACTATCGGTGGCGTCTGGGTCTCGTCAACGGCGAACCGCAGTACGACGAGTTCGAGAAGCGTCTTGCGATGGGACCGACGATCTCGGTGCCGACCATCACGCTCGAAGGCGACGCCAACGGCGCGCCGCATCCTGACCCGGCTGCTTATGCGAAGAAGTTCACGGGCAAGTATGAGCATCGGAACATTGGCGGCGGAATCGGTCATAACCTGCCGCAGGAAGCGCCTAAGGCATTCGCCGATGCGGTGATCGATGTCGCACGGCTTGCTTGATCTCCTAAGCCGCGAGCCGATAAGCGGTCATTGAAGGCTGCGCGGCGCGGGGAGGAAACACGCACCAGCGGCCGTCGTCGTGCCGGAAGAAGAACATCGCACGCCGGCCGCTATGCGCCGACGTTTCGACATGAACGAAGCGTCCGCCGTCGCCACGCATGCGGCCGAATCGAACGACGCGGACGTGTCCGGCCGCGGACGGTGCAAGCCATTTTTCGACGAGGTAGTGCAGGGACGTGCTCATGATCGACTCCTTCGATCTCGCCTCTCGAATTGCTTGAGAGGTTGACTAAAGAGTAGGTCCGTCGAACGATCCACGACAGTTAATGTTTTCGATGGATATGATTGGGAAGGCGTAATGCGTATGGTGGCGCTTAAGAAAAACGCTTGGCGGTGACGATGTATGCCTGAATCTTGCCGTCCACAGCGCCCTGTCCGAATCGCTCGGCGAGCGCAGCGGTGCAGGCCGATGTAGCTTCCGCGACGTTTTCAAGCTCTGTACGCAACGGCGTTCCCTGACAATACGCGACAGCCGCCACTTGAGCCGATGCAGCGCGACTGCGCGCAGTTACCGTGTCGAAGCTGGGCGTCGCGTCGAAGCCCGCATCCGCGAGATCTTTGGAGATTGCGTTCGTATTGCAATAGCCGTGCGGCGTGCGTTCGAGAAAGCGTGGCGGATCGGCGGGATAGAGTTTGCCGAGCGCTGCGGAAATCGTCTCCGCGAACTCGTTCTCTTCGATCCTGTCCCACACGTTAAACAGCAGCACGCCATTACGCTTGAGCACGCGCCGCGCTTCCCGGTACGCGTCCGCTTTGTCCGGAAAGAACATCGCCCCGAACTGGCAGACGACGACATCGAAACTCGCATCGTCGAAGGGTAAGTGCATCGCGTCGGCTTGTCGCCATCTCACCGGTCTTTCGATGCCGACCGCCGCCGCGCGATCCAGCATCGGTTGATTCAAGTCCGTCGCCACCAGTTCTACATGCGCTGGCAATGCATGCGCCATCGCGCGTGTCACGACTCCAGTTCCGGCAGCGGTCTCCAGCACGCGTGACGGGTTGAGTGCAACAACGCGCTCGGCGAGATCGATCGCGTAGGGCGAGAAGATCATCGGCACGAGGAGACTGTCGTAGAGCTCGGGGATCGGGCCGGCGAAAGTCGTATCCGTACGAAGCGTGTTCATGAGCCGTCTCCTTATCACTCATGGTTCCAAGCTTAGACACAGGATGCATATACGCCAGCGATTGTTCGTGAAATCCTGCCAGTCAATTCGTTCGGCGCTGCTTTATCCCCGGCGGAGACACGTCTACATTTGCACCATCGCAAGCCGGACGGCTCAGACAGCCGCCGGTCACTCTCCGCGTTAAACAATCTCTCCATAAGGAAACGATCATGAGCAAGCTCGCAGGCAAGGTAGCCATCGTCACGGGTGCATCGAAGGGTATCGGCGCCGCTATCGCCAAGGCACTCGCGGCAGAAGGCGCGTCGGTCGTGGTCAACTATGCAAGCAGCAAGGCAGGCGCCGATGCCGTCGTTGCCGCTATCACCGCGGATAACGGCAAGGCGGTGGCCGTCGGCGGCGATGTGTCGAAGGCAGCGGATGCGAAAGGCATCGTCAATGCGGCGATCGAAACGTATGGACGTCTCGACATCCTCGTCAACAACTCGGGCGTCTACGAGTTCTCCCCGATCGAAGAGATCACCGAGGAGCATTTCCACAAGCAGTTCAATACCAACGTGCTGGGCGTGCTGCTCACGACGCAAGCCGCTGTCGGCCATCTGGGCGAAGGCGCGAGCATCATCAACGTGAGTTCGGTCGTGACCAGCATCACGCCGGCGACGAGCGCCGTCTATAGCGGCACGAAGGGCGCCATCGATGCGATCACCGGCGTGCTGGCTCGCGAGCTGGGCCCGAGGAAGATTCGCGTGAACTCGATCAACCCGGGCGTCGTGGTGACGGAAGGTACGCACGCGGCGGGCATCATCGGTTCCGAATTCGATGCAGCCGCGCTCAGTCAGACGCCGCTCGGCCGCCTGGGCCAGCCGGACGACATCGCGACGATCGCGGCTTTCCTCGCATCGGACGATGCGCGCTGGTTGACGGGTGAGCACATCGTCGCGAGCGGCGGCATGCGGTAAATAGAAGCACACTCGCCCGGCTCCCGCCGGGCGATCTGGCTCTAAGAGGTGCTTTCCGGACTCGCCGATATCGAAAGCACAGCATCGCGCTTTTCGAGCAGATGGTGACGCAGGATGGCGGACAGGCGCTTGCCGTCACGCGCATCGAGCGCTTCGAGCATTTCCTCGTGATCGTGAATCGCGCGGTCCCACTTCGGCGTCTGGAAATTCGACCGGAAGCGCAGCGCCTGCAAGCGCCGGTTCACCGAGACATATGTCTGCCGCAGCGCCGAATTGCGCGCCGCTTCGTTGATTTTGTCGTGGATCGCCTGATTGCGGCTGTAGTAGCCGGCAAGATCGTTCTGGGCGCGGCACGCAAGCATCGCGTAATGCAAGGCCTTGATCTCCGCGATCTCCGCCGCAGTGATCCGTTCGCACGCGAGTTCGCCCGAAAACGCCTCCAGCCCACTCATCAATTCGAACGTCTCGCGTAACTCGGCCTCGGACATCTTCGAGACCGACGCGCCCCGATTCGGCGAAATCTCGACCAATCCCTCCGACGCCAATACTTTCAGTGCTTCGCGCAGTGGCGTGCGCGAAATGTCGAGTGTTTCGCACAGCTCGCGCTCGTTGAGTTTCTTCCCCGGCTCCAGCACCCCTTCGACGATAAACCGCCTCAGATGATCGACAACTGTGTCGTGCAGACGTTGCCGTTCGACTTTTGGCAGCAGGGGCGGGGCGTCCTTACCGATTTCGAGATTTTGCATACAAAATGCTCCTGATCTTTGCCGACATTTTATCTCAACTCTGGCGATGCTCGAAATAACGGGGTAAACACTAGTCGAAATTCACTTGGTGGATGTGCGTCTCCAGTCGTATAGTTTTTTGCATGCAAAATTCAATCGGAGGAGCCAAATGCTCAAGTTAGACTTTCACCCCGCCGGACGCCACTTCCTGCAAATCCCCGGACCGAGCCCGGTGCCGGATCGCATCCTGCGCGCGATGAGTTACCCGACCATCGACCACCGTGGCCCCGAATTCGGCGCGCTCGGCCTGAAGGTGCTCGACGGCATCAAGAAAATTTTCAAGACGCAGCAGCCGGTCGTGATCTATCCGGCGTCGGGCACGGGCGCCTGGGAAGCAGCGCTCGTCAACACGCTGAGCCCCGGCGACACCGTCCTGATGTTCGAAACGGGCCACTTCGCCACGCTCTGGAAAAAGATGGCGGAAAGCCTGGGCCTCAAGCCCGAATTCCTCGGCTTGCCCGGCGTCGAAGGCTGGCGGCGCGGGGTGCAGTCGCAGATGATCGAAGAGCGCCTGCGTGCCGACACTGAACGCAAGATCAAGGCGGTCTGCGTCGTGCACAACGAGACGTCGACGGGTGTCACGTCGGACATCGCCGCCGTGCGCCGCGCCATCGATGCCGCCGATCACCCCGCGCTGTTCCTCGTCGATACGATCTCAGGCCTTGCAAGCGCTGACTATCGCCATGACGAATGGGGCGTGGACGTCACCGTGTCCGGTTCGCAGAAGGGCTTGATGCTGCCGCCGGGGATCAGCTTCAACGCGGTATCGAAGAAGGCGCTGGCCGCGAGCAAGGAGGCGAAGTTGCCGCGCAGCTTCTGGGGCTGGGACGAAATCATCGAGATGAACAAGGGCGGCTACTGGCCCTACACGCCGAACACGAACCTCCTGTACGGCCTGAACGAAGCGCTCGAAATGATCACCGACGAAGGGCTCGACAACGTCTTCGCGCGCCACAACCGTCTCGCTGAAGCGTGCCGCCGCGCGGTGCGCGCGTGGGGTCTCGAAATCCAGTGCGAAGACCCGGCCGTGTACAGCCCGGTGCTCACTGGCGTGATGACGCCGCAAGGCATCGACGCCGACGCCGTGCGCAAAGTGATCTACGAACGCTTCGACATGTCGCTTGGAACCGGCCTCGGCAAGATGAAGGGGCGCATGTTCCGCATCGGGCATCTCGGCGACTGCAACGATCTCACGCTGATGGCGACGCTCGCCGGCTGCGAGATGGGCCTGCAACTGGCGGGCGTCCCGCTCGCGGGAAGCGGCTTGCCGGCGGCGATGGCTTTCCTTGCCTCGGAAGCAAAAGCCGCGACGCTAAAAGCCGCTGCCTGATCCCAACCCGTACCCGAGCCTGAACGCGCCGCGCAAGAGAACGCGGCCGCTCGAACTCGGCTGCGCGTCATCGACGGCGCGCTGCCGGCGCACATAAAGTCACGGAGACAAACGATGAAACGGTTTCGTATCAACAGTGCGACAAGCATCGTTCTAATCATGTTGTGCATCATGTATTTCATCACCTACCTCGATCGCGTGAATGTCAGCACGGCGGCGGCGGGATTCGGCAAGGAGTTCGGTCTTTCGAATACGCAGATCGGGCTCGTGTTCTCCGCTTTCGCGTATCCGTATCTGGTGTTTCAGGTTATCGGCGGCTGGGTCAGCGACCGCTTCGGCGCGAAGCGCACGCTGCTGTTCTGCGGCGCTCTATGGGCGCTGGCGACGCTGCTGACGGGCTTCGCGGGCGGTCTCGCATCGCTCCTGGCCGCGCGAGTGCTGCTCGGTTTGGGGGAGGGCGCGACCTTCCCGGCGGCGACGGCTGCGATGTCGCGCTGGGTCGCGAAGGAGCGGCGCGGCTTCGCGCAGGGCATCACGCATGCGGCGGCGCGCATTGGCAACGCGGTGGCGCCGGGTGCGATCGTCGTGGTGATGGCGGCTTATGGATGGCGTGAGTCGTTCTTTATCTGCGGGGCGATCAGCCTTGTGTGGGTTGCGGTCTGGTGGCTCACGTTCACCGAGCATCCGAAGGACCATCCGCGCATCACCGCCGCCGAGCTCGAAGTGCTTCCGCCGCCGAAGCCGAAGCCCGCCAAGGTACCGTGGATGCCGCTCTTCAAGCGCATGATGCCGGTGACGATCGTCTATTTCTGCTACGGCTGGACGTTGTGGTTGTTCCTGAGCTGGATACCGCAGTATTTCTTGCACAGCTATCACCTCGACCTCAAGAAATCGGCGATCTTCGCGTCCGCCGTGTTCTTTGCGGGCGTGGTGGGCGATACGTTGGGCGGGATCGTCACGGACAAGCTGCTCGAACGTACCGGCAGCCTCAAGCGCGCACGCAGCTACATGGTGTCGGTGTGCATGCTGCTCACGCTTGCTTCGCTCGTTCCGCTGATGTTCACGCACAACCTGTATCTGTCGATGGCGTGTCTTGCCGCCGGGTTCTTCTTCGCGGAAATGACGATCGGGCCGATGTGGGCCATTCCGATGGACATCGCTCCGCAGTATTCCGGCACTGCGAGCGGCATGATGAATACGGGTTCGGCGCTGGCCGCGATCATTTCGCCGGTGCTGTCGGGGTATCTGATCGACCGCTTCGGCAGTTGGGAACTGCCGTTCGTTGGGAGCATGGTGCTGATGGCGATCGGCGTCGTGCTCGCGTTCCGGATGCAGCCGGAGAGCAAGTTCGAGCTTGCCGCCACGCCCGGTAAGCATGCGGCTTCTTCGCGGATTGGCGCCTAGCGGCGGGGGCGGTTTTTGTCTTAACCGTTTGATGCGCTAGTGCTCCCAGGAAACTTGCTTTCTTAGCGGTCTATTAGCTCTGCCCCTGTCCGGGGCGGGACTCACTTTCTTTGCTGCTGCAAAGAAAGTAAGCAAAGAAAGCAGCTTTCAACCGCCAGTGCTAACCAATCCATCACTAGCGTTTGATTGGGATTGGCGCTGGAGAGTAAGTGTCGCCCTCACGGTGTAACCGGGCTTGGCTCGCGGACCCACTGTGGCAACTCGCAGTACAACGGACCGGTGCAGCAGTCATACATCCGTCATGGCGCTTCGCGCTCAGACGCTGGGTGCATCGGGCAGGGCGTAGGGAATTAAGGCAAGAGGAGCGCAAGCAAAAGATGGTTTTTGTGAATCTGACGTCGGAGCGGAGCGAGGACGGCGCTATCCTCGCGCTACGCGCTTAGACGATGAGTGCAAGCGCAGGAGTCAAGTTAAGTGGACGCTAGTCAAACGATGGGTTTTAGTGGACCCCACGTCGGAGCGAAGCGAGGACGGAGCCAAACGGAGTGCACACCACTCAGAGGAAGTGCGCGTTGTCACAGTGGGTCCGCGAGCCAAGCCCGGTTCCATCGTGAGGGCGACACTTACTCTCCAGCGCCAATCCCAATCAAATGCTCGTGGTGGATTGTTAGTTTTGGCGGTGGGAAGCTGCTTTCTTTGCTTACTTTCTTTGCAGCAGCAAAGAAAGTGAGTCCCGCCCCGGACAGGGGCAGAGCAAATAGACCGCTAAGAAAGCAAGTTCCATCGAAGCCCAAGCGCATCAAACGGTGTTAAGCAACCCAACCCCACCCCGAGCGCCAGCAAACATCACGAAGGTACTCACATGACTCCTCCGACCTCAGGCTTGCTCGTAAAGCCGATCCATCTGGTCCCGTCGTCGGCGCGTTACGCGTCGCCTCTCGCGCGGCGGCTGCGCGAAGCCTTGCGCGGCGACGTCTACTTCGATACCGCGAGTCGCGGCCGCTATTCCACCGATGCGTCTATCTACCAGATCATGCCGACCGGCGTCGTCGTGCCGCGCGATCAGGACGACCTGCGCGCGGCGCTCGAAATCGCCCGCAACGAGAAGGCGGCGGTGCTCGCGCGCGGCGCGGGAACGAGCCAGTGCGGGCAGACGGTGGGTGAAGCGCTCGTCATCGACACGACGAAGTGGCTCAACAACATCGTTTCCTTCGATGCGAACGCGCGCACCGTGACGGTCGAGCCGGGCGTCGTGCTCGATCACCTGAACGCGTGGCTGAAACCGCACGGCCTGTGGTTTCCCGTCGACGTATCGACGGCCGCGCAGTGCACGATCGGCGGGATGGCCGGCAACAACTCGTGCGGCTCGCGCTCGATCGAATACGGCAACATGGTGCACAACGTGCTGTCGATCGATGCCGTGCTCGCCGACGGCAATGAAGCGCGCTTCCAGTCGCTGAACCTGCCCGCGGACGACGCGCGGCTGAAAGGCATCATCGATGGCGTACGCCGCATCGCGACGCGCGAGCGCAGCGAAATCGCCGAGCGCATGCCAAAGGTGCTGCGCCGCGTGGCGGGCTACAACATCGACCTGTTCGATTGCCAGAATCCGCTCGCCTACACCGATGACGGCTCGGCGAACCTCGCGCATCTGCTGGTCGGATCGGAGGGGACGTTGGCCTTCAGCCGCCAGCTCACTCTGAAGCTCGCGCCGCTGCCCGCGCACAAGACGCTCGGCGTCGTGAACTTCCCCACCTTCTACCAGGCGATGGACTTCGCACAGCACATCGTGAAGCTGCGCCCGACGGCGGTCGAACTCGTCGACAGCACGATGATCGAGTTGTCCCTCACCAATCCGGCGTTTCGTCCGGTGATCGAGAAGGCGTTGGTCGGCAAACCGGCTGCGATCCTGCTCGTCGAGTTCGCAGGCGACGATCACGCGGCGCAGGTACAACGTCTCGCGCAACTCGACGACCTGATGAGCGACCTCGGCCTGCCCGGATCGGTCGTGAAAATGCCCGAGGCCGACGAGCAAAAGGCGCTGTGGGAAGTGCGCAAGGCGGGCCTCAACATCATGATGAGCATGAAGGGCGACGGCAAGCCGGTGTCTTTCATCGAGGACTGCGCGGTGCCGCTCGAACACCTCGCGGAGTATACGAACCGGCTGACCGCGATGTTCCACGAGCACGGCACGGAAGGGACGTGGTACGCGCACGCGAGCGTCGGCACACTGCACGTGCGGCCGATTCTCGACATGCGCCGCGATGGCGCCGCGAAAATGCGCGCAATCGCGGAGCAGGCCGCCGAACTCGTGCGCGAGTACAAGGGCGCGTATTCGGGCGAACATGGCGACGGCCTGTGTCGCGGCGAATGGGTCGCGTGGCAATACGGGCCGCGCATCAACCGGGCGTTCAGCGAGATCAAGCAACTGTTCGATCCGGAGAATCGCTTCAGCCCCGACCGGATCGTGCGTCCCCCGAAAATGGACGACGCGCGCAACTTTCGCTTCGCGCCGGGGTATCGAGAGAAGGCGTTCACGCCGTCGCTAGACTGGTCGGCGTGGAACGTGACGCGCGATCCGCTCACGGGCGCCGAAACGCTCCCCGGTACCGGCGACGACCTGAGCGGCGGCCTCGCCAAGGCCGTCGAGATGTGCAACAACAACGGCCATTGCCGCAAGTTCGACGCCGGCACGATGTGCCCGAGCTATCGCGTGACGAAGGACGAACAGCACGTCACGCGCGGACGCGCCAACACGCTGCGCCTCGCGATTTCCGGACAACTCGGCGACGAAGGGCTCGCGAGCCGCGACGTGAAGGAGACGCTCGACCTGTGTGTGTCGTGCAAAGGCTGCAAACGCGATTGCCCGACCGGCGTCGACATGGCGAAGTTCAAGATAGAGGCGCGCGCGGCGTGGGCGAAGCGCCACGGCATCACGCTGCGCGAAAAGATGGTCGCATATATGCCGCGCTATGCGCCCCATGCGGCGCGGGCCGGCGGCTTGATGGCGGCTGCCGAGCGCATTCCGGTGGTGTCCGCGTGGGTGAAGCGCGCGATCGGCTTCGCGCCCGAGCGATCGATGCCGCGTTTTCGCAAGTCGTTCCTGTCGGACGCGGTGAAACTCGGCACGAACGCATCGGCGGCGAAGGAAGTGCTGCTCTTCGTCGATACCTTCAACAACTACATGGAGCCGGACAACGCCCGCGACGCGCAACGCGTGCTCGAAGCCGCCGGTTACACCGTGCACTTCAATACGCGCGAAGGCGAGCGGCCGGTCTGCTGCGGGCGGACCTTTCTCGCGGCGGGTCTCGTCGACGAAGCGAAACGCGAAGCGCGGCGCTTGCTCGATACACTGATGCCGTTCGTGGAGCGCGGCGTCGCGGTGGTCGGACTGGAGCCTTCCTGCCTGCTCTCGATGCGCGACGAATTCCTGCAATACGGCTACGGCGAGGAAGCGCGCAAACTCTCGGAATCGGCGTTCCTGTTCGAGGAGTTTCTCGTGCGCGAGAAGGCGGCGGGGCGCCTGAACCTCCTGCTGCGCGCGCTCGATGCGCCCCGCGCATGGGTCCACGGCCATTGCCACCAGAAAGCGTTCGACGCGTTTCGCCCCGTGCAGACCGTGCTCGGCTGGATTCCGGGGCTGGAAGTGAAGGCGATCGAGTCGTCGTGCTGCGGGATGGCCGGCAGCTTCGGCTACGAGGCGGAGCACTACGCGGCATCGAAGGCGATGGCGGAGCTGTCGCTCTTGCCCGCCGTGCGCCAGGCGGCGCGAGGAGATGTTATCGTCGCCGACGGCACCAGTTGCCGCCATCAGATACACGACGGCGCGGCGGCCGAGGCCCTGCACGTCGCGCGCGTGCTGGCCCTTGCACTCGATTCCGGATCATCCACATGACACTTGCTGTTCCTCCCGCCGCGCTCGTCGGCGATTCGCTCGGGCGCGTCGGCACGCCGTCGCTCCTGATCGACCTCGATGCCTTCGATGCCAACCTGCACGAGATGGCGGCCTTCGCAGCATCGAGCGGAGTCGCGCTACGGCCGCACGCGAAAGCGCACAAATCGAGCGCCATCGCGACGAGGCAAGTGGCGGCGGGCGCGGTCGGCGTGTGCTGCCAGAAGCTGAGCGAGGCGTATCCGTTCGCGGCGGCGGGTATCGAAAGCATTCACGTCAGCAACGAGTTCTTCGGCGCGGACAAGCTCGCGATGGCTGTGGAACTCGCGTCGCACGTGCGCTTGAGCGTGTGCGTCGATGCGCGCGTCCAGGTGGACGCGCTCGGCAAAGCGGCGGCGCGGGCGGGCGTCACGATCGACGTGCTGCCCGAAGTCGATGCCGGCCAGCATCGCTGTGGCGTGACGACCCCGGCTGCGCTCCTCGGACTCGTCGACGCCGTGACCGCGCACGCGTCGCTGCGCTTCGCGGGCGTGCAGGCGTATCACGGCGGCGCGCAGCACATTGCCGGGTGGAACGCGCGCAAGGAAGAAGCAGCGCGCACCGCCGACCGGACGGCCGCGTTCCTGCGAGCACTCGAAGCGCGCGGCGTCCGATGCGCGGTCGTGACGGGCGGCGGAACGGGCACGGTCGAATTTGATGCCGTGAGCGGCGTCTACACGGAAGTGCAGCCCGGCTCGTACCTCTTCATGGATGGCGACTACGGCGGCCTCGACTGGTCCGGCGCGATGCGACCCCGCCACAGCCTCTTCGTCCTCTCGACGATCATGAGCGCGGCGCGCGAGGGCATCGCCGTGTGCGATGTGGGACTGAAGGGCTTGGCTGTCGATTCGGGATTGCCGCGCAGTGTCGGCTGGGCACCTGGGTCGAAAGGACCGGCGCTGCGGTACGTCGCCGCGAACGACGAACACGGCATGCTCGAAGCGGACGGCGATACCGCCGGCGTGATCGGCGAGCGCGTTCTGCTGCCGCCGGGACATTGCGATCCGACGGTGAATCTTTATGACGAATATGTGTGCTTTCGAGGCGATCGCGTGGAAGCAATATGGCCGATCGACGCGCGGGGATTGTCGCGGTAATCGGCACGCGCGAATCGA
This sequence comes from Caballeronia humi, assembly GCF_001544475.1. Taxonomy (GTDB): domain Bacteria; phylum Pseudomonadota; class Gammaproteobacteria; order Burkholderiales; family Burkholderiaceae; genus Caballeronia; species Caballeronia humi. The sequence continues at coordinate 40,664 of NZ_FCNW02000009.1, forward strand.
GTTCACCACGCGGGCGCGCGCGTTCAAAGCGTTAGCGCGCCTTCGTCCGGCCGCTCTTCCTGGCGCTTCCCGCGCGAGGCGCGTCCTTGGCTGCCGGTACGCCGCCGTTCAACTGCTCCATCCACGACAGCGCATCGACGTAGGAAAGAAACTGCTGCAAATACCCCGGCGACAGCTCGCGCATCAGCGAAAGCGACCGATGCACAAGGCTGCTCGAATTGAGCGGACCGGCGTTCCCCGGCACTTGCGCGAGCGATTGGCGCAACTGCCGCGCGGTGCTGACGCGCGACCAGGTTTCCCTGAAGTGATCGAGCGCCTCCAGTTCGGGATACGTGCTTGCGTCGTCCGAAACGTTGCTGGCGATGTAATCGACCAGTTCGGCGAGCGGTCCGCGAGTGGTTTCGATCGGCGGTGACGCTGCGCAATCGTTCTTGTCCAGATCGTCCGCATAGGCTTCGAGCAGCCCCGCAAGCCGCTCATCCAGAATCCGGCGCGCTTCGCCAACGTGACCGGCCGCGCGCCGTTCCAGCGCATCGATAAAAAGAAACCGCACCGGATTCAGCCGATCGGCGCCGCGCTCGCGCCATGCATCGAGCATTTCCCGGGCGGTGCTCGTCGTCATGACGCAGCCTTCGCGGTCGATGATGGCCTCGGCATCGGCGCCATCTCGACGCGGCGATTCTTCGCGCGCCCGGCGTCGTCGGCGTTCGAACTCACCGGCTGACCCGAGCCGAACGCCGCCGCGAATACCGACGAGGAGGGCACGCCTTCGTCGATCAGCGCGCGCGTCACCGTCAGCGCGCGCTGCGCGGACAATTCCCAGTTGTCGGCAAAGCGTCGATTGCCTTCGCGGACCTGCCGGTCATCGGTGAAGCCGCTCACCATCAAAATCTCTTCGCGAGCCCGCAGATACGCGGACAGCGGCCCCGCAAGGCTCTTCAGCAAGTCCCGTCCCTCGGGCCGCAACTGATCGGAATTCAGCGCGAAAAGCACGCTCCCGCTGATCCCGATGCGCCCGTTGACCAGCGTCACGCGCCCCGCCGCGAGCGGCCCGGCGAGCGCCTCTTCGAGCGTCTTGCGGCGCTGCGTCTCCGCCTGACGCTGCTTGACCTCCTGATCCAGCTTGCTCGACAGTTCGAGCTGCACGCCGATCACGCCCACCAGAATCAGCACGAACACACCCAGCAGCACGGACATCAAGTCGCCGAAGACGGGCCAGATCGGTGCGGCCGGCTCCACGCCGCCGTCGATGTCTTCGCTCATGCCGCTTCGGCTCCGGCGGACGCGCGCTGGCCGGCGAGCTGCTGCAATTCCTCGACGATCTGCTTTTGCGACAGCATGCTCAAGTCGATGACTTCCCGCGCCTGCGCGACGTAATAGGCAAGCTGCTCGTCGCTGCGGGCGAGCGACTTGTCGAGCGCGGTTTCGATGCGCTGCAGGTGCGCCGCGAGCTTGTCATTCGACGCGCCGAACACGTGCACGGCCGCGCCGAACGCTTCGCCAAGGCTCGCCACCTCGACGGCGCTGCCGGTCACTTGCGCGGCCACCGCACCGAGCTTGCCGGTTTCGGCCTCGACGTGATCGGTAAATCTGGTGCCGACGCGATCCAGCAGATCCGCCGACGTCGACACGAGCGCGTCGACAGCCGTGCGCTGCTCGGTGGACGCGTGGTTCACGGCATCGAGCAGGGTTTCGAGCGTGGCGAGCAGGCGGCTGCGTTCTTCGAGCATCGCGGTATCGCGGACCATGCTGTCGGAGAGCTTCTGGCGCAATTCCGCGACGACTTCCGCCGCCGCGCGCGGCGCTTCCGACGCGGCCTGCACGAGCCGCGAGATCTCGCCGATGGTGTCGGCAGCGTGCGCTTTGGTTTGCGCGGTCATGTCGCGGGCGGTGCGTTCGAGCGTGTCGCAGATTTCCTGCTGACGGGCCGCGGCGTGCGTGCTGGTCGCCTGCCAGTCGGCGTGGAGTGCGGATGCCATCGATCCGAGCGATGCGGTCCATGCCGCGAGGCGCTCCTCGTCGCGCGACGCGAGTTCGGTGCGCAAGCCTGCGTGCGACTGGTTGAGCGCGCGCAACAGCGACTGCGAGTGCTGCTCGAAGGTTGCGGCGGCGGCCGACAGCGCTTTCTGGTTGTCGGCGGCGAGCGTTTCGCCGGCGCGTTCCTGTCGCGAGAGCGCTTCGTTCCACGCTGCCGAGACGCTGTCCGCCGTCGTGTCGAGGCGCGCGGCGACGTTGTCCAGCAGGCCGGCCGAGCGGTGTTCGAAGGTGCCGGTGAAGCCGTCGAGCGTGGTGCGCAGGTCTTGCGCGAGTGCTTCGCTCGATTGCTGGTGGCCGGCGAGCGCCTGCTTCCAGAGGTCGGCGAGAGTCGCGGTAGCCGATTCGAGACCGGTCGAAACACCGGCGAGTTGCCGCTCGACCGCGTTTGTGACGGTGTCGTGCAGCGTGGCCGTATCGCGCGCGATGCTTGTCATCGTCGATTCGATACCGGTCGTCAAATCGCTGAGTTGCCGCGCGACGGCGCTTGTGACTGTCTCGTGCAACGTGGCGGTATCACCTGCAATTTTGGTAACCGTCGATTCCAAACCGGTCGTCAGTCCGCCAAGTTGCCGCTCTACCGCGCTGGTAACCGTGTCGTGCAACGTAGCCGTGTCGCGTGTGATGTTCGCTAACGTCGATTCAAGGCCGGTCGTCAATCCGCCAAGTTGCCGCTCTACCGCGTTTGTAACCGTGTCGTGCAACGTAGCCGTGTCGCGTGTGATGCTTGCTAACGTCGATTCGAGGCCGCTGGAAACCCCGCCGAGTTGTCGCTCCACCGCGTTCGTGACGGTGTCATGCAGCGTGGCTGTTTCCCGCGCGATGCCTGCCATCGTCGCCTCCATGACCGGCTGAAGCGCGGCCCCGGCGGCGCGCGCGCTTTCCGCGACGCTCCGTCTCAACGACTGCTCGACCGACGACGCCAGCCGCGTATAGGCCGCTTCGGTCTTGCCGTGGAACGCGTCCTGGCTCGCGATCTGGCGCTCGTTCAGCGCGAGGCTCTGACGCTCGATGGCCGTCATCATCGATTGCAGCCGATCGACCAGGGTCGGCATCAGCTCGGACTGACGTTGCAGCAGCCGGAAAGCCTCGTCGCGCTGATGCGCCTGCGAGAAAACGCGCAAGGTCGTCGCGATCCTGACATCGAGCGTCTGCGCCGCCTCGATCCGCTCGCGCCGGAACAGCGCGGACAGCAACCCGAGCATCGCCGACGTTGCGACGCCCGCGATCGACGTGCCGAACGCGAACCCCAGCCCCTTGACCGGCGCGGCGAGCGACGCGCGGATCGCCTGCAGATCGGAAGCGCTTTCGAGCGCCATGCCGGTGCCGCGCAGTGTCGCGACCATGCCGAGCAGCGTGCCGAGCATGCCGAGCAGCACCAGCAGACCGACTAGATACGGCGTCAGCGCCGGGCCGGGCAGAGCCACGCGCTCACCCTCGACGCGCAGCCGCACCGCATTGCGCAGGCTCGGGTGCAGCCGATCGAGCCAGCCGGCGATCCCCGGCGGCGGTCCGGCAAGGCCGCTTACAGCGCCCGACAGCGTGGCCGTGGCCTGGCTGTAGCGCCACAATTCGAGCGCGCCCGCGACGTAGCAGGCGCCGATCAGCAGCGTGACGGCGAACGCCAGCGGGTTCGAGACGACGTAGCCGCCGCCGATCCAGCACACGGCGGCGAGGCCAGTCAAAAAGACGGCGAGATGAATCGGATATCTGGACATGGCGTCCCGGTTAGCGGGCCTGAAGGGCGGCGAGCAACCCTTCGACCGGTTGAAAACGAATGTCGAGTTCGGCCAGCATGACGCTCTGCAGGTCCTTGCGGAACACGTCGAGCCATGCGCCGGGCGTGTCGTGCTGGGCGTCGTTCGCGGCGAGCGTCGCCTGCTCGGCCCGACGCAGGCGCTCGAAATGGCCGCCGAGCAGCACGGGCACCGTCGCGAACAGGCTGCGTTCGCGTGCGGAGAGCGACTGCTCCATGACGGCATCCACCATCGCGAGCCGGGTCATGGCGGGCGACCTCGTGGCGAGCATCGCCCGCAGACGGGCCCGCACTGTGCCGGTCGACGTTTCCATCGTCTGTTGAAGCGAGAGACAGCGCTGGCGGAAAAAAGCGTAATCGACTGATGTTTCCTGCGCATCATTGCGGCGCTTGACGCTAAATGCGCTGTCGCCGGCGATCGCTTTCGCCAGAGACGCGCGCACGCGGGCGCATTCGTCCCCTTCAGCGTGAGCGCCTGATCGCGCGCCCGGGGCGGCGGGCGGATTGGCGGTCAGCGCGGTCGAGAGGGCGATCGCGTCGGTCCAGCCGAGCCATTGGCTCAGCCGGTCCGAGAGCGATAGTCTGGATTCGGGAACGTCGACGTCCGTCAGGCGCGTCAACAAGCGAATGAGCGTCGGGCCGCTGAAAGCTGTGCGCTGGGAGGCTTGCACGATGCACCAGAGTGTGAAAAACCCGACAGTTTACACGTCCGCGGAGGCAGGTGAGTTTCGGTTGGGGTCGTCGCGGGTCGTTTGTAATGCCAGCAAGGCTTGGCGCGGTTTGAGAGTCATCCGAGACGTAAAAAGCATCAAGCAGGAAGATTCCGATGGCAAAACGCCTGATCCTAAATTCGGCTTACCATGCTCGTAAGCCCTGAGAAAGGAGTCCACGATGCGCACGAGAAGGGTCAGCCACGCGCGGCGCGCGTTTCTCCGCCAGTCGGGCGCGGTCCCGCCGACGCTGCTCCTGCTCGCGTTCGGCCGGCCCGGCACCAGCCGCGCCGCCACTGTTCTCCCGACGCCCGCCTGCGCTGGCGATCACGAATCGACTCCGCGTCAGACCGCCGGCCCGTTCTTCCTGCCGCGCTCGCCGGAGCGCGCGTCGTTGCTGGGGCCGGGGATCGGCGGGACGCGGATCGTCGTGACGGGGCGGGTGATGTCGACGCGCTGCCAGCCCGTGCCGGGCGCGCTGCTCGACTTCTGGCACGCCGACGACGCCGGCGACTACGACGTCCACGGCTATCGCCTGCGCGGCCACCAGTTCGCCGACAGCGACGGGCGCTATCGGCTGGAAACTATCGTGCCGGGCGTGTATCCGGGACGCACGCGGCATTTTCACGTCACGGTGCAGGCGCCGAACGGCCGGCCGCTCACGACCCAGATGTACTTCCCCGGCGAGCGGCAGAACGCGCAGGATTCGCTGTACGACAGGCGGCTCTTGCTGACGATCGATGGCGACGCTCACGCCGCGCGTTTCGATTTCGTGCTGGCCTGAACCGCCGATGGACGACGCCACCCGCATCTTCGACCGACTGCGCCGCCGCTTGCAGGGCATCGCGTACCGGATGCTGGGTTCGGTCGCGGAGGCCGAGGACGTCGTGCAGGACGTCTGGCTGCGCTGGCACGCGGCGGCGCGCGAGACGATCGAGAACGCCGAGGCGTGGCTCGTCTCGGTCACGACGCGGCTCTCGATCGACCGCCTGCGCGCCGCGCGCGTGCAGCGCGAGCAGTACGTGGGCATCTGGCTGCCGGAGCCCGAACTCACCGATTCGCCCGACACACCCGAGCAGGTCACCGAGCGCGCGGACGACGTCTCCGTCGCGTTCCTGATGCTGCTCGAACGCCTGAGCCCTGAGGCGCGCGCGGCGTTTCTGCTGCGCGAAGTCTTCGACGCTGACTACGGCGAAGTCGCGAACGCCGTCGGCAAGAGCGAAGCGGCGTGCCGCCAGCTCGTCAGCCGCGCGAAGGCGCAATTGCGAGACGATCGGCCGCGTTTCGCGGTGTCGCGCGAGATTCATTTGCGGCTGTTGAAGGTGTTCGCGCAGGCGCTTGCGCTCGGCGATTTCGCGGCGATCAGTTCGATGCTGGCCGACGATGCGATGCTCATCGGCGATGGCGGTGGACGCGTGCCGAGCTTTCCGAAACCGATGGTCGGCGGGCGGCGTATCGCGCAGCTTTTTTATGCCGCGAACCTGCAGTATGGGGATGCGCAACGGGTGGAGCTCGCGCTGCTCAATGGACAGTGGGCGCTGCTGCGGTTTATCGACGGGGAGCTGGAGTCCGCGCAGTCGTATGAGACCGATGGCGAGCGGATCGTGCGGATTCATGTGCAGCGCAATCCGGCGAAGCTGGCGCGATTGGCGGCGGTGTTCGGGAAGGGGTGAACCGGCTGAGGCTCCTCGGATTGTCGCCTCAAGCGCAACAGGATGAGTCGTTAATTCGAAACCCGAGCCCTTGGGCGAAAGCGGGCTGTTTGTCGCCGTTAGCGACGTCTGTAAATCCGGATAGGACAATGCCAGTACCGTACACGGAGATCCGCCGATCATCAGGCAAGTACTCGACGATCAGCGAACCCAATCGATCAACTTTTGTTATTCCCTATATTGGACCGTTGGCACGGACACGCGCGCCGCGGCGAAAGTCCCTGATCAGACCGTGCGTTCGCGAGGCTCGCTCCCGGTTAATCGGTGGGCGCGGCTGGAGGGGTTCGATCGGACGGCGATACCGGTTGCTCGGTAAAGGATATGAACGGCTTGAGTTCCGGCTGGTAGTTCGCGAGCAAACTCAGAACTGCGCCACCAAAGCGCCGGGCAAATTCATCATCGATCTGGTAATCAAAGTCGTCGAGCAGGACTGGGATATCCAGCTTGCCCGCGCACAAAGGCTGAATCTGGTCGTCAGCAACGGTGTTACAGATCAACATTTTCCGCGCGTCGTCGTAACGCACCACAACTGAACTCGGTGTTCTCTGTCTGCTCATATCGGCCTTGTGTATCCCATGCAAATGTTATATCGATGCCGTGCGTTTTCGAGGCACATCGCGATGCGCGCTGAACCGCCCATCATACGACCGAACGTTTGGCAATCGTCGTGATCCTGCTCCCATTCCGCCAGGCACCGCGCTTGTTCTGCTGGGGAAATGGCAATGTCCTCGACCGCGTTCGATACATCATCCGACAGCGTACCCTCACCCAACTCGAACGACGCTGCCTCGCCGAGCGGCGTCGTCACCGCGCGGTCTTCGCCCCACTTCGAGAGCCCCTCAGGCAAACCGTACTTGCTGATCCATCCCGCGCGCGCGAATAACGGCAACATGCCGAGGGGGTCTCTCAGCACCGCCGCGTGCATGAACTTCTCGTTGATGCTGTCGTTCATCGCTGCGATTTCTTCCCAGGGCGTCGCACTGGCTTCCCACTCCGCTAGCTGCGCCTGATACCGTTCCTGCACGCTTGCATAGCGAGGCGGGTCGTAGTCCTCGACACCCCAGAACGACGACGATCCAGCCTGCTTCGACGCACCCGCAACGCCGGCAACCAGCGGTTTCTCAGGGATCACGACGACACTGCCGCCACGCACCATATCCATCAGCATTTGCACGACGTCAAGATCGGTGCCGCAGTTGGCCAGACGCTCGTGCCAGTGGAAATTCTCTTTAAGGAAGGCGCGCGCCCGGCTGGCTAGTCCCGCGTCCCTGGCCCACACATCCGCATAAGCCGATGCCGTGAACTTCTTGCCCGCTTCGACTGCGTTCCGCCGCTCGTCATCGGGGGCGAAGGGCATGTATCGGTCGCTGTTCCGGTACAGCACGTAGCGGTGCCACGAGTCCGTCTTGAGTTCTGTCGCCATCCAGTCTCGCTCAAAGAACGCCCCGAAGGGCAGCGAATGTGCGACGTTCAAGGAGCGTCGCGCGAAGAATGACGGCTACGTTACCGAGGGAGGGCAGCGGCAAATATCAGATTCCTCCGATTGTCGCTCCACGCGCAACAGCATGAGCCCCTCCTCATGCCTACCGCACGCGCAACCCCACCCCTACGATGACTCCACCCGGCGCCTCGCCGTCACTTGTGGAGAAACCATGTCCCAACGCCTTAAATACATTCAACAATCCCCCGCTCTATTCAAAAAATTCCTCGAATTCAGCAACCTCATCAAGGAAGGCGCGATCGAGGAATCGATCCGCGATCTGGTCGCGATCCGCGCCTCGCAGATCAACGGCTGCGCGTTCTGCGTCGATATGCACGTGAAGCAGGCGAAGATCAACGGCGAGCGCGAACTGCGCATCCATCATCTGACGACGTGGCGCGAATCGACGCTCTTCGCCTCGCGCGAACGCGCCGCGCTCGCGTGGACCGAAGTGCTGACGAAACTGCCCGAAGAGGGCGTTGCCGACGAGCTATACGAACGCGTGCGCACGCAGTTCTCGGAAAAGGAACTGTCCGACCTGACCTACGAAGTGATGGCGATCAACGGCTGGAACCGCGCGAACATCGCGTTCAGGACGGTGCCGGGTTCGTCGGACAAGGCGTTCGGCCTCGACAAGGCCGGTCTCGCCTAATCTGTATGAAGCCGCGGCGCTGCAAGGCCGCGGCGCGACAACCTTCGACCTCATCGAGACCCATCATGTCCAATCCGATGAAAACCGCCTCGCCGATGCTTCTGCTATGCGCCGCGCTGCTGACCCAGCCGGCCGCGGCGGCGGCGCCGGAAGCCGTCGTCACGCCGCTCATGACCGAGCCGCTGCCGGACTATCCCGGCAAGGAAGCGCTGATGATCAGCGTCGTGTACCCGCCCGGCGCCGTGGACCCGATTCACCGCCACGACGCGCACGCCTTCGTCTACGTGCTCGAAGGAACCGTCGTGATGCAGTTGCGCGGCGGCAAGCAAGTCACGCTCAAGCCGGGCCAGACGTTCTACGAAGGCCCGAACGACGTTCACACCGTCGGCCGCAATGCCAGCAAGACGAAACCCGCGAAATTCATCGTCCTGTTGCTGAAGAACAAGGGCGCGCCGGTCCTCACGCCGGTGCAGTAATAAAAACGCCGGGCGCTGTCACAGGTTGTGCAGGTCGAACGTCTTATCGGGTATGGACACTTCGACCCGCACCTTCATGTCTGACATCTCCTTTTCTCGCAGCGCGAACGCCGACGATTCATTCGCGTGCAGTTTCGTCACGAGCTACACGGGCGTCGTCGCGTTCCTCGCGGTGGCCGCCGAAGGCAGCTTCGCAAAGGCAGCGGACCGGCTCGGCATCGGCCGCTCGGCGGTGAGCCGCAACGTGCAGAAGCTCGAAGCGCAACTCGACGCGCGCCTCTTTCAGAGAACCACGCGCCGCACGTCGCTGACGCGCGAAGGCGAACTCTTTTACGAAAACTGTCATCCGGGCGTGGAGCGGATCATGCAGGCGCTCGACGACATGCGCGAACTGCGCAGCGGCCCGCCGCGCGGCCACTTGCGCATCAGCTCGACGACCGGTTTCGGCCGAAGCGTCGTCGGGCCGCTGCTGCGCGGCTTTCACGCGGCGTTCCCCGATATCGCGCTCGAACTGCTTCTCTCCGATAACCCGGCCGATTTCACCGCCGACCGCGTCGATGTCGCTTTCCGCGACGGGCGCATGGAAGACAGCCAGGTGGTCGCGCGACAGTTGATTCCGATGCAGATGTTCGTCTGCGCATCGCCCGGATATGCGAACGCGCACGGCCTGCCGCGCACGATCGAAGAAATCGCCGCGCATCGCTGCATCAATTTGCGCGGGGCGTCGGGCCGCGTGTGCGAGTGGGAATTCAAGGTCGGCGGCCACGCGCAGAAGCTGACACCGAAGGCGCGCCATACGTTCAACGATCCCGATCTCGTCCTTCAGGCCGTGCTCGAAGGCGAGGGCATCGCGCAACTGGCCGGGTACCAGGTGTGCGAACCGTTGCGGCGCGGTCAGTTGCTCTCGTGTCTCGCGCAGCACGCACCCGACGATAGCAACCATTACATCTGCTATCTCTGCCGCAAGCATTTGCCGGCCCGGATTCGCGTCTTCGTCGATTACATGATCGAGCACACGCGCGCGCTCGATCTCGATTGTTTCAGCGGCGTCATCAATCAGACGGTGCAAACTGCGCGCTGATTGGTGTCCCGGGCGCAACACCGAGCGTCCGCGCGGGAGGCTACTGTCCTGCCAGGCCCGCGCCTAGGATGGCTCCTGTACGCGGTCCGGCTTCATTGGATTCACCAAAAGCCCGGCCGCGCGACATCCCGCGGCATCGCGTCCGCGCAATCATCGGAGGGGATCATGAAGATCGTAGTCATCGGCGGTAGCGGACTCATTGGCAGCAAGGTGGTGAAGGAACTGCGCGCGCGGGATCACGAGGCGATCGCGGCATCGCCCGCGTCGGGCGTCAATACGATCACAGGCGAGGGACTGGCCGAGGCGCTGGCGGGCGCGCAGGTCGTGGTCGACGTGGCGAATTCGCCGTCGTTCGCCGACGACGCCGTCCTCGAATTCTTCGAGACGTCGGGCCGCAACCTCTCCGCCGCCGAACGCGCGGCGGGCGTGAAACATCACGTTGCGCTGTCGGTCGTCGGGACGGACCGGCTCGCCGAAAGCGGTTATTTTCGCGGCAAGATCGCGCAGGAGAAGCTGATCCGCGCGGCCGGCATTCCGTACACGATCGTCCATTCGACGCAGTTCCTCGAATTCCTCGGCGGCATCGCGCAATCGGGGACGCAGGGCGACACCGTGCATCTCTCACCGGCCTACATCCAGCCGATCGCCTCCGACGACATCGCGCTCGCCGTCGCCGACTACGCGCTCGGCGAGCCGCTGAACGGCGTGGTCGAAGTGGCGGGGCCGGAGAAAGTGCGCCTGTCGGACCTCGTGCAGCGGTATCTCAGCGCGACGCACGATCCGCGCAAGGTCGTGTCCGATGTCCACGCGCGCTACTTCGGCGCCGAGTTGAAGGACGACACGCTGGTGCCCGGCGCGAATCCGCGTCTCGGCAAGACCGGCTTCGACGCGTGGTTCAGCCAGTCGCAAGCGGTGCGCTGACATCCGCATCATGCCGCCGCCGCTGCTCCCGCAGCCGCTCACGCTGCTCGACAAGTACCACGGGCCCGACTTCAAGCGCTCTATACGACGACCGTGAGCGTGACGGGCGGCGACGCGGCGCACGGCCGCGCGTCTGGCGCCGCCCGCTCGGGCGACGGCAATCTCGACGTCGCCTTGCGCCTGCCGGCCACGCTCGGCGGCCTTGGCGGCGGCACGAACCCCGAGCAGCTTTTCGCGACGGGCTACGCGGCGTGCTTTCACGGCGCGCCAAGCCTTTTGGCCGCGAAAGCCGGTTTCGCGATTCCCGATTCGAAAGTCGGCACCTCGGTCACCTTCGGCCGCGATCCCGTCGATCGCCTCTTCATGCTCAAAGCCGACATCACGATCCGCCTGCCCGGCATCGACCGCGCAGGCGGAAGCGCTCGTGCGCCACACCGAGCGCTTTTGCCCGTACGCGAAGATGGCGCGGCAGGGCATCGTCAATATCGTTTCACTGGCTATCTAACGCCGCGATTCGTCACACCAAACTCCTCCGCAAACCCCTCGCGTATTCCCCGATATCTAGTGATCAGGCCACATGGTCTACTCATCACACCAGCACAAAAAGAAATCGGTTCATACCATCCCCAGGCGGAGGAGGCGAAATGCAAACTGCAGATCTCGCGTCGATCGAACGATCGGCGATTCGCAAGGTGTCGCTACGGCTCGTGCCGTTCGTGGCGCTGATGTTTTTCATCAACTTCCTCGACCGGACCGCGATTTCCTTCGCCGGTCCGAACGGGATGACCAAGGATCTCGGCCTCACCGCCGCGCAGTTCGGGCTCGCCGCGGGCGTGTTCTTCATCGGCTACATCCTGCTGGAGATTCCCAGCAACCTCGCGCTGCACAAGTTCGGCGCGCGCCGCTGGCTCGCGCGGATCATGGTGACGTGGGGCGTCGTCGCGCTGCTGTTCACCTGGGTCAGCAGCATTCAGGGCCTCTACACGCTGCGCTTTCTGCTCGGCGTCGCGGAAGCCGGCTTCTTCCCCGGCGCGATCCTGTTCCTCAGCATGTGGGTGCCCGCGCGGCACCGCAGCCACATCCTCGCGCTCTTTTACCTCGCCCAGCCGCTGACGATCGTGATCGGCGCGCCCCTCGCGTCGCTCCTGATCGAGGCGAACGGCGCGTTCGGCCTCGCCGGCTGGCGGATCATGTTCTTCGGCGTGGCGGTCCCGGCGATCGCGGTCGGTTTCATCGCGTGGTTCTACCTCGCAGACCGGCCGTCGCAGGCCAAATGGCTCACGCCCGCCGAGCAGCAATGGCTCACGGCTGAACTCGAAGCTGAAGAACGCGCGAAGACGCAGTCCGCCGCCCCGCACACGCTGCGTCCCGGCGCCGCGATGATGAGCGGCCGCGTCTGGATGTTCGCGCTGATGTACTTCGGCCTGATCTACGGCCTCTACGCGCTGGCGTTCTTCCTGCCGACGATCATCGGCGGCTTTGAAGGCCGCTTCGGCACGCACTTCAACGTGTTCCAGAAAGGCCTGATCACCGCGATTCCTTACCTGCCGGCCGCAGTCGCGCTGTTCCTGTGGAGCCGCAATGCCACGAAGCGCGGCGTGCGGGCGTGGCACATCGGCATCCCGGCGCTGATCGGCGCGGCGAGCATCCCGGTGGCGCTCTTCATGCGCTCGCCGACGGCCAGCATCGCCGTCATCACGATCACCGCCTGCGCGATCTTCTCCGCGCTGCCGAACTTCTGGGCGCTGCCTGCGCGCTTTCTGTCGGGCGCGGCGGCCGCTGCCGGTATCGCGCTGATCAACACGGTCGGCAATCTCGCGGGCTTCATGGCGCCCTACATCACAGGCGCCGTCAAGGATGCGACGGGTTCCTACCAGGCGCCGATGTTCATCGTCGGGGCCTTCATGCTGATGTCGGCGGGACTCGCGTTCGCCATCGGCTCGACGACGCGGCAAGGTGCGCGCGACGACGCCGTCCCGGCTGGCCTAAAGCCGCACACGCCCGTCAAATAACGCTTTTTCACCGAAACGAATTTCCGGAGATATTGAAATGAACGAGAAGATTGCACTCTTTGGCGCAGGCGGAAAGATGGGTTACCGCCTGACGAGCAACCTGTTGAAGTCAGATTACCGCGTCGCGCACGTCGAGCCGGGCGAGGGCGGCAGGAAGCGCCTGAAGGACGAGTTGAACGTGGAATGCGTGTCGGCGGATGCGGCCCTCGACGGCGCCGATGTCGTGATCCTCGCCGTGCCCGACACGCTGATCGGCAAGCTGAGCCACGACATCGCGCCGAAGCTGCGTCCCGGCACGATGGTGATGACGCTCGATGCCGCCGCGCCGTTCGCCGGCCACCTGCCGGACCGCAAAGATTTGACGTATTTCGTCGCGCACCCGTGCCACCCGCTGATCTTCAACGACGAAGCTACGACCGAAGGCCGCCGCGACTTCTTCGGCGGCGCGCATGCGAAGCAATCGATCACGAGCGCGCTGATGCAGGGGCCTGAAGAAGCGTTCGATCTGGGCGAAGCGGTCGCGAAGGTGATCTATCAGCCGATCCTGCGGTCGTACCGCCTGACCGTCGACCAGATGGCGCTGCTGGAGCCGGGCCTTTCCGAGACGATCTGCGCGACGCTGCTCTACGTGATGCGCGAGGCGATGGAGGAAACGGTCGCGCGCGGCGTGCCTAAGGAAGCGGCGCGTGACTTCCTGCTCGGGCACATGAACATCCTCGGCGCGGTGATTTTCAACGAAATCCCGGGCGCCTTCTCCGATGCGTGTAATAAAGCGATCGAGTTCGGCAAGCCGCGCCTGATGCGCGACGACTGGAAGAAGGTCTTCGATCGCGAGGAGATCGCGGAAAGCATCCGGCGCATCACGTAATTTCGAGACGCCGCGCGCCTGCTCATTCATTCGAGGAAAACCACTGTGACCGAACGCATCCACGCCACTTACTGGCTCGAAACCGGCGTCGATCCGCAGCTTGCCGCCGACGTGATCGCCGGCGAGCAGTCGAGCGGAACCTTCGTCGCGCTGCCGACCGAGACGCCCGAACTCAAGGCGCGCTCGGGCGCGCGCGTCGAGCGGCTCGATGTTCTGGACCGTTCCGATACGCCGAGCCTGCCCGGCGGTATCGAAGGGAAGGTTTATACGCGCTGCGCGCTGGAACTGTCGTGGCCGATCGAGAACATGGGTCCATCGCTGCCGAACCTGATGTCGACGATCGCCGGGAATCTCTTCGAACTGCGCCAGGTGTCCGGCTTGCGCCTGACGGGGCTGAAGTTGCCGCAGTCGTTCGCCCGGGCCTATCCGGGGCCCGCGTTCGGCATCACGGGCACGCGCAGGCTGGCGGGCGTCGAGCGAGGGCCCTTGATCGGCACGATCATCAAGCCGAGCGTGGGCTTGTCGCCGGAACAGACCGCGCAGCAGGTGCGCGAACTGGTGGCGGGCGGCATCGACTTCATCAAGGACGACGAGTTGCAGGGCGACGGCCCGCACTGTCCGTTCGACGAACGCGTTCGCGCGGTGATGCGCGTCGTGAACGAACACGCTGATCGCACCGGCAAGAAGGCGATGGTCGCGTTCAACCTGACCGGCGACCTCGACCAGATGAAGCGCCGCCACGACCTCGTGCTCGCGGAAGGCGGCACGTGCGTGATGGCGGTGCTCAATTCGATCGGCCTCGTCGGCATGCACGAATTGCGGCGCCACAGCCAGTTGCCGATCCACGCGCATCGCGCGGGCTGGGGATATTTATCGCGCAGTCCGCAGCTTGGCTGGGATTACGCGCCGTGGCAGATGCTCTGGCGTCTCGCGGGCGCGGATCATTTGCACGTGAACGGCTTGCGCAACAAATTCAGCGAACCGGACGACAGCGTGATCGCCGCCGCCCGTTCGGTGCTCGCGCCGGTCATGCCCGAAGCGCCGATGGCCGCGATGCCGGTCTTCAGTTCCGGCCAGACCGGCCTGCAAGCCGCCGACACCTACGCCGCGCTCGGCTGCGCGGACCTGATCCACACGGCGGGCGGCGGTATCTTCGGGCATCCGGGCGGCGTCGCGGCGGGCGTCGAGGCGTTGCGCGAGTCGTGGGTCGCGGCGATCGAAGGCGTGCCGCTCGACACGCACGCGGAGCGCCATCCCGCGTTGCGCGCCGCGCTGGGGTTCTGGAAATGAGCGCGGCGGCGCCGAACGCGTGGCCCGCCGGGCCGCTTCTGGCCTATTACGGCGACGACTTCACCGGATCGACCGACGCGATGGAAGCGATGACCGCCGCCGGCGTCCCGACGCTCCTGTGCCTCGACACGCCCGCGCCCGATTTGCTCGCGCGCTTGCCGGAGGTGCGCTGCGTGGGCCTCGCGGGATCGTCGCGCGGACGCAGCCCCGAGTGGATGGACGACGCGTTGCCGCGCGCCTTCGCGAGCCTCGCCGCGCTCGGCGCGCCGATCCTGCAATACAAAGTGTGCTCGACGTTCGATTCGTCGCCGGAGATCGGCTCGATCGGGCGCGCGATCGAGCTCGGCGTGCAGCACATGCCGGGGAAATGGTCGCCGATGATCGTCGGCGCGCCGCGTCTCAAGCGCTATCAGGCGTTCGGCAACCTGTTCGCGGTGGTCGACGGCGAGGGCCATCGCCTCGACCGCCATCCGACGATGTCCCGCCACCCCGTCACGCCGATGAACGAAGCCGATCTGCGCGTGCATCTGCGTCGGCAAACCGCGCGGCGCATCGAGCTGATCGACATGGTGCGCCTGCGCTCGCACGATGCTGCCGCCCAATGCCGAGCGCTCACCGGAGACGACACGCCCATCGTCCTGATCGACGTCCTCGACGACGAAACGCTCGCCGCGGCGGGACGGCTCGTCTGGGAAGCGCGCGGGGAGGGCGTGTTCAGCGCGTCGTCGTCGGGACTGCAATACGCGCTCGCGGCGCATTGGCGCGCGTGCGGGCTGCTGCCAACCGCGCCGGGACTGCCGCGCATCCAACCCGTCGATGCGATTGCCGCCGTCAGTGGAAGCTGCTCGCCCGTGACGGCGGGGCAGATCGGCTGGGCGCGCGCGAACGGCTTTTGCGTCGAGCGTCTCGATTTGCGACGCGTGCTCGATGAAGGAGCGTCGGAGGCCGAGATCGAGCGGGCGGTGGGCGTCGCGGTGCAGGCGCTCGGGCGCGGGCAGAGCGCGCTCGTCCACAGCGCCGAAGGCCCGGACGATGTCGCCGTCCTCGAATTCGACGCCACCGCGCGCGCCGCCGGCATGACGCGGCACGCGGCGGCGCGGCGCGTCGGCGAGGCGCTCGCGGCGGTCATGCAGCGACTGCTCGATCGAGTCGATTTGAAACGCGCGGTGGTCGCGGGCGGCGACAGTTCCGGCGAAGTAGCGAGCGCGCTCGGCATCTCGGCACTGAGCGTGGCGGCCGGACTCGCGCCGGGCGCGCCGCTTTGCCGCGCGTGGTCGAACAATTCGCGTCGCGACGGGCTGGAAATCGTGTTGAAAGGCGGGCAGATAGGCGAGGCGTCGTTCTTCGGCTCGGTGCGCGGCTGAGGCGCGGGTTCCATCGGAGCGGCGTCGCATGGTAAGGTCATCACACCAACTACGTGCAGGCTGACTTCATGGCTGAGACCACCATTGTTCGCCGGAAGCTCTATCAGGAAGTGCTCGACCGGCTGATGGACCGCATCCGTTCGGGAGAGATCGCGCCCGGCGCGCAGCTTCCGTCCGAACGCGAACTGATGGAAATCTACGGCGTCGGGCGCCCCGCGATCCGCGAGGCGCTGCAGACGCTCGAACGCTCCGGCATCGTCGAGATTGCGCATGGCGAGCGCGCGCGCGTCGTCGTGCCGACCGCCGAAACGCTGATCGCGCAGATCGCTGGCGGCGCGATGCACCTGCTGCGCATGCAGCCGGACATGCTCGAACACCTCAAATCGGCGCGCATGTTCCTCGAAGCCGGCATGGCGCGGATGGCCGCCGGGAATGCCAGCGAGGAGGACGTCGCGCAGCTTCAGTTGAAGGTCGCGCAGCAGCGGGCGTCGATGGTGAATCTGGAGGAATTCATCGAGCGCGACATGGCGTTTCATCGCGAAATCGCGCGGATCAGCGGGAATCCGATCTTTCCGTCGATCGTCGAATCGCTGTTTCGCTGGGCCGGCGAGTACTACCGGCCGCTCGTGCGCGCGCCCGGCGCGGAAGAACTGACGCTCTCCGAACATCAGCGAATCGTCGATGCGATCGCCGCGCACGACGGCGACGCCGCCGAGCAGGCGATGCGCGCGCATCTGAGCCGCGCGAACGATCTTTACCGGACGCTGATCCGGACCTGAGCGCTTTTTAGCAAACCTCGGCGTTTTCCTGCTCGCGATACGCCGGGTAGTCCGTGTAGCCGAGGTGCGTGCCGCCCCAGAACGCCGAGCGATCGTAGTGCGCGAGCGGCAGCGCGTGCCGCAGCCGATACGGCAAATCCGGATTCGACGCGAAAAAGCGCCCGAACGCGACCAGATCGGCGTCGCCTTTTTGCAGGATTTCCTCGGCACCTTCGCCGTTGAAGCCACCCGCCGTGATGATCGGGCCGTCGAACACCTTTCGCAGCAGTTCCGACGCCACCGGTTTCTGCCCTTCGTCGATCGTTTCGACGCCTTTCACGCGTGGCTCGATGATGTGCAGATACGCGAGGCCGAGCCGGTTCAACTGCTCCGCGGCATACGTGAACGTCGCTTCGGGGTTCGAATCGGAGATCGCGCCCCATTGGCCGCTCGGCGACAGGCGCACGCCGACGCGCTCCGCACCCCACACCGACACGAGCGCCGCGACCGTTTCCAGCAGGAAGCGCGCGCGCTTTTCGATACTGCCGCCGTATTCATCGGTGCGCTTGTTGGTGCCGTCCTGCAGGAAGGTGTCGGCGAGATAGCCGTTGGCCGAATGCAGTTCGACGCCGTCCATCCCGGCCGCGAACGCGCGCTCGGCGCTCTTGCGGTAGTGCCCGATCACCGTCCTGATTTCAGCGACGTCGATCGCGCGATGCATCGACACCGGCACCCAGCCGTCCTGAGTCAGCGCCTCGCCTTCGAACGGCACGACCGATGGCGCGATCGGCAGCGGGCCGCCGGTCAGATCGACGTGCGACTGGCGCCCGTCGTGGCCCAGTTGCATGAAGATGCGACCGCCTTTCGCGTGCACGGCATCGGCGATTCGCTTCCAGCCCGCGATGTGCGAATCCTCGTAGATGCCCGGCGCGCCGAGATAGCCGCGACTGTCGTAGGACACGTGCGTCGATTCGGTGATGATGAGGCCGCCGTCGGATGCGCGCTGGCTGTAGTACTCGCGCATGAGTTCGCTCGGGCTGTCGTCGGGATTGGCGCGCAGGCGCGTGGTCGGGGCGTGCACGACTCGGTGTTTCAAGGTGTACGGGCCGATTTGCATCGGTGAAAAAAGCTTGGACATGATGAATTTCCTGGAAATTTAGGCGCAGGCGGCACATTTCGGCACATTCCGCGCGCTCCATATACCGACGGTCAGAGCAAGCGCCGCGACTTCACACGCGGCGGCGGTCCAGCCGAGATTGGCGACCGAGGTGAAACTCAGCGTCAGCGAACCGAGCGCCGCGCCGAGCGAAAAGCCGAGGTACATGAACGAAGCGTTGAGCGAGAGCGCGATCGGCGTCCCGCGCAGCCCGGCGATCGCGATCAGCCCCGCCTGCTGCGCCGGGTAGAACGACCAGTGCGCGACGCCCCACGCGATCACGCCGACGAGCACCGGAACCAGCGCGATCGACGCCGGCAACCAGTGCGCGCTCGCCGACATCAGCGAGAACGCCCCGATCGACACCGCGAGACACGGCACGATCACGCGGCGCGGGCCGATCCGGTCCACCGCCTTGCCGCCCGCGAACACGCCGACACCCGCCGCCACGCCCCACGTGAACAGCACGTAGCCGATCTGCGCGCCGGCGAGCGGCGTCGTTTCGGCGACGAAGAGCGCAAGGTACGTGTAGACGGTGTAGGCGCCCATCGCCCAGAGCGTCGTGACGATCAGCGTCATCAGCACGACGGGCCGGCGCGCCGTCTCGATGCGCTCGCGCAGCGTCGCGACCGGCAGGCCCGCGCCGATCGTGCGCGGCAGGCCGAGGATCAGCCCGGCGCTCGCCGCCGCCGCGAGCGCCGCGACGCCTGCGAAGGTCATGCGCCAGCCGAGCCGGTCGCCGATGAACGCGCCGAGCGGCACGCCGAAGGCGACGGCGATCGTGATCCCGCCGTTGACGATCGCGAGCGCCGTGCCGCGCCGCTCGGGCCCGGCGATCGCACCGGCCAGCGCGTTCGCGCCCGGCACGTAGAGGCCGGCCGCCGCCGCGAGCAGGACGCGCGCCGCCATCAGCTCCCAGTAGTTCTGCGCGGCCCACGCGATCACGTTCGCCGCGCTGAACGCGACGAGCGCGGCGATCAGCAGCGTGCGCCGGTGCAACGCGCCGGTCAGCGCGGTGAGCACCGGGGAGGACAGCGCGTAGGCGAGCGCGAAGACCGTGACGAGCTGTCCCGTCGCGACGATGCTCGTGTGCAGATCGGCGGCCATGCCGGGCAAAAGGCCGGCGATCATGAAGCTCTCGGTGCCGACCGCGAAGGTCCCGAGCGCCAGCCAGTAAAGCGGAGCGAGCGAAACGCGCGTCGCGGAAACGGAGGGAGTCATGATCGCCTCCGCCTCAAGCCGCGAGCGATTCGTCGGCGCGGTAGAACGGATAGTCGGTGTAGCCGGTTTCCGTGCCGCCGAAGAACGTCGGACGATCGTAGGGATTGAGCGGCAGATTGTTGCGAAGCCGCGCCGGCAAGTCGGGATTGGCGATGAAATCGCGTCCGAATGCGACGAGATCCGCGTCGCCCGCCTGCAGGATCGCTTCGGCGGAGTGCGCCTTGAAGCCACCCGCCGCGATGATCACGCCCTTGTAATGCTTGCGGATCAGCTGTGCGGCGACGGGGTTCTGATCTTTCGTGTCGTCGTCGACGTTGCCGAGCACGCGCGGCTCGATCAGGTGGATGTACGCGAGATCGAGTTTGCCGAGTTCCTGTGCAACGTAGCTGAAGAGGCCCACCGGGTCGCTGTCGGACATGTCGCCCCAGGTGCCGCTCGGGCCCAAGCGCACCGCGACGCGCTCGCTGCCCCAGACCGAGATCACGGCGCGCGTCGCTTCCATCAGGAAACGCGCGCGGTTTTCGAACGAGCCGCCGTAATTGTCCGTGCGCTTGTTGCTGCCGTCCTGCAGGAACTGGTCGAACAGATAGCCGTTGGCCGCGTGAAGCTCGACGCCGTCGAAACCGGCTTCCTTGCCGCGCAATGCCGCCGTGCGAAAGCTTTCGACGAGACCGGCGATTTCGTCGGTCGTCAGCGCGCGGCTCGGCGTGTTCGGAATCCAGCCCGCTTCGGTGTAGGCCACGCCGCCGTGCGGCACCGCCGACGGTGCCACCGGCGCGCCGCCGTCCGGCTGCAACTGGCTGTGCGACTGGCGACCCGCGTGATAGAGCTGCAGGAAGATGCGGGCGCCTTTCGCATGCACGGCATCGGTGACACGGCGCCAGCCGGCGATCTGGCTGTCGTCGTAAAGGCCCGGCGCGCCGAGGTAGCCGTTGCCGTTGGGCGCGGCGATGGTCGCTTCGCCGATCAGGAAACCGCCTTCCGATGCACGCTGCGCGTAGTACTCGGCCATCAGCGGGCCGGGTTTGGCGCCTTCCTCGGCGCGCATCCGGGTGAGCGGCGCGAGCACGACGCGATGAGAAAATTCGAAAGGACCGACTGCGACGGAAGAATGAAGTTTGGACATGGTTGCCTCGAAGTGAATGGTCGTGAGTGACCTTGAGGCAAAGTGTATGTGCACATCGATCAAAGAAAGACAGGCTAAGGTTCCGAAGATACTGGACGAAAATGTCCGCAATCTCTGGCAAAGGAAATGCGCGATGGATAGCCTCAGCGGGATTTCGATGTTCGTGCAGGTCGCCGAGACGCGCAGTTTCACCGAGGCGGGGCGGTTGCTTGGCGTTTCTTCCTCGGCGGTGGGGAAAAGCATCGCGCGCACGGAGGAGCGGCTCGGCGTGCGGCTGTTTCATCGCAGCACGCGCAGCGTCACGCTGACTGCCGAAGGCACGCTCTTCCTGGAACGATGCCGCCGCATCCTCGATGAAGTCGAAGCGGCCGAGGCGGAATTGTCGAGTGCGGCGGGAAGTCCGCGCGGGCGGCTACGGATCAGCACGCCGCAACTGTCGACGCTGATCATGCCCGCCATCGACGGCTTCATGGCGCTCTACCCGGACATCGAACTCGACGTCGATCTGTCCGATCGCATGGTGGACGTGATCGAAGAAGGGTTCGATGCCGTGATCCGCACCGGCGAGCAGCACGATTCGCGGCTCGTCTCGCGGCGGCTCGGGTCGTGCGGGCAGGTGCTCGTGGCGTCACCCGGTTATCTGAAGCGGCACGGTGCGCCCGAGCGTCCGTCCGATCTCGTGCGGCATGCGTGCCTGCTGCACAAGTTTCCCGCGACGGGCAAGCTCGAACGCTGGCCGTTGCGGCTTGCGGAATCGGAAGCGGAGCCGGAATTGCCGCCGACCTTCGTCAGCAACACAATCGAAGTGCTCGGATTTCTCGCGCTCCGGGACAAGGGCATCACGTTCGTGCCGACCTTCCTCGTGCGCGATGCGCTGGAAAGCGGCGCGCTGGAAATCGTGCTGGGCGACTTCATCGACCAGACCGTCACGTTCTGGATTCTCTGGCCCGCGAGCCGTTATGCGTCGCCGAAGCTGCGCGTGTTTATCGATTACGTGGCGGAAAATCTGCGGGTCTAGTGCGGACTCGGATGTCCGCAATGTTCGGATTACCGGCCCGTTTATCTTCAATACGATCGTCCCTACTATTCCGGCGTCGCCGCGTTTCATGGCGCGGTCTTTAATCGGAGAGGGAATCGTGAAGAAAATCAGAGTGGGCGTGATTGGGCTCGGGCATTGGTCGGAATACGGGCATTTGCCTTCGTTGAACCTGCTGCCGGAGTACGAACTGACGGCGGTCTACAGTCGCAGCGCGCAAAAAGCCGCGGCGCTCGTCGAGCGGCATGGGTTCAGGTACGCGGCGGCGTCGCTGGAGGAACTGGTTTCACATCCGGAAGTCGATCTCGTGCTCGTTTTGACGCCTGCGTTCCAGCATGAAGAAGGCATACGCGCCGCAATCGCGGCGGGCAAGGACGTGTACTGCGAGTGGCCGCTGACGCCGAGCACGGCATTATCGAAGGAATTGCTCGCCTTGGCGGAGAAGGCGGGAGTGCGGACGATCGTCGGTTTGCAGCGGCGTCTGAATCCCGGCTATTGCTATCTGCGCGACCTGCTCGCGCGCGGCGAGATCGGCGAAGTGCGCTCGGTGCGGCTGCATGTGAGCGTCGAGTATTTTCAGCGCGAGCGGCCTGCTTCGCTCTATTACACGGTCCCCGAGGAAAATTTCTCCAGCCTGTTGTCGATCTACGGCGGACATTTTCTCGATGCGCTGTTCAACACGATCGTGGGTTTCCCGGAAAGCCTGTCGGCGCTGACCGTCAATCAGTTCAAGGAAGTCACGCTGATCGAAACCGGCGAGACGCTGCCGCACAGCAGTGCGGATCAGGTCGTCCTGGCTGGGACGTTCGCGAACGGCGCCGTGCTGAGCGTGCATCTGGAGGCGGGCAAACGGAACAACCACGGCGTCCAGCTCGACATCACGGGCAGCAAGGGCGACCTGAAACTGTGGAACACGACGAGTTTCGGAGATGCACCGAACCGCATCGAAATCGCGCGCGGCGACGGGCAGCCGCTCGCGCCGCTCGACGTTCCGACGGACTACGACTGGCTCCCGCCGAGTGATCTTGGCGCGAGCGTGCGGGAGCTGGCGAACCTCTACGCGGCGCATGCGCGCGACGTGCGCGAAGGCACCGCATCCGCACCCACCTTCGCCGATGCGATCCGCATGCACGAACTGATCGGGCAGATCGTGGAGTCGGACCGGAGCGGGACGCGGGTTGCGCTGCCTGCTCGATCATGATATTTTGTGCTCGATTATGATTGTTTGCACATAACCGAGCACACCATGCAACGAACACGACAAGACGCATCCGAAGGACTTCTCCCCGACGAACGCGAACGCCTGATCCTGGAGCGTCTGCGCGCGCAGGGCCGGGTACTCGCGTCCGAACTCGCCGCCGACTTCCAGACCTCCGAACACACAATCCGCCGCCACCTGCGCGACCTCGCGAGCGCGGGGCACTGCAAGCGTGTTTACGGCGGCGCGCTCCTGACCTCGCCAGCAGGGAGCGCCGCTTCGGTGCGCATGACCGAAGCCGTCGATCGCAAGGCTTCGCTCGCCGCCACCGCCGCGTCGATCGTCCGGCGCGGGCAGATCATCCTGCTCGATGCCGGCTCGACCAATGTCGCGATCGCCGCTGCGCTGCCAGACGACGCCGACCTCACCGTCGTGACGAATTCGCCGCAAGCGTGCGCGCTTCTCGTCGACCGGCCGGGCTTCGAGGTGATCCTGATCGGCGGCCGCGTCGGGCGGCAGACGGCGGGCGCGGTCGGCGCGACGGCGCTCCTGCAAGTCCAGCAATTGCGCGCGGACCTGTGCTTTCTCGGCGCGTGCGCGTTCGATCCGGCGGAAGGCGTCGCCGCCTTCGACGCCGAGGACGCCGAACTCAAGCGCGCGATGGTCAAGGCGAGCGGACTGACGGCGATCGCGGTCACCTCGGAGAAAATGATGACGGCGGCGCCGTTCGTGGTGACGGCGGCATCGTCGGTGGATTATCTGATCGTCGAGGCGGGTCTCGACGGCGGCCGGCTGGCGCAACTCGAAGCCGCCTGCGACAACGTCATGGTGGCCTCGTCATGAAACCAGTGAAAGAACGAATTGCAACGCTCGCGGTGTTTCTCGCGAATGGTTTCGGGATCGGCGCGTGGGCCGTGGAAGTCCCGCGCATCAAGGAAAGCCTGGCGCTCAGCGATACCGCGCTCGGCATCGCGCTCTTCGCTTTCGCGCTGGGCGCGATCGTCGCGATGCCGCTCGCCGGGCGGCTCGCGCCGCGCTTCGGCAGCGGCCGGGCGACGGCGCTCCTCGCGGTGGCGTTCGTGATCGCGCTGCCATTGCCCGCGCTGATGCCGGGATTCCTGCCGCTCTGTATCGCGCTCCTCGTGCTCGGCGCGTCGAACGGCGCGCTCGACGTCTCGATGAACGGCCACGCCAGCACGATCGAAACCGAATGGCGCGCGCCGATCATGTCGTCGTTTCACGCGGCGTGGAGCGCGGGCGGATTGCTCGGCGCGGCTTCGGGGGCGCTGATCCAGACGTGGGGCGGCGGGATTGTCGGCGGGCTGGCGTGGCCGGCGGTTTTCATCGGCGTGATCGTCGTCGCGGCGGCCTTGCTGGCGTTGCGCGACATCGGCGAGCGGGCGGCCGATTCCGGCGGCGGCCTCGCGCTGCCGAGCGCCGGCGTGATGCGGCTCGCGGCGCTCGCGTTCCTCTGCATGATGGTGGAAGGCGCAGTCGCGGACTGGAGCGCGGTTTTCCTGCGCTCGACGCTCGAAGGCGATGCGAGCGTCGCCGCGCTCGGCTACTCGGCGTTCGCGCTGTCGATGGCGGCGTGCCGGATCGTCGGCGATGTATCCGTGCGGCGCTTCGGGCCGAGCACGGTGGTGGCGATCGGCGGGCTGATCGCAGCGACGGGGCTCGCGCTCGTGCTCGGGCTGCCGAACGTCGTGACGGCGTGCCTGGGCTTCGCGCTTGTCGGCATCGGCCTGGCGAACATCGTGCCGGTGATTTTCAGCGCGGCTGGGCGCTCGACCGCGACGCCGGCCATCGGCGTATCAATGGCGGCGACAGCGGGTTATGCGGGCTTTCTCGTCGGTCCGCCGCTGATCGGGCTGGGCGCGGGGTTTGTCGGGCTGCGGCTCGCGCTGGGGGTGCTGGTGGCGGCGGCGCTGATCGTGTGCCTGTTCGGCGGCCGGGCGGTGAGCCAGCCCGGCGGCGTTGCCGCGACCGCGGGAAATTGAGCGCTGCGCGGCGTCTGGCGCGATGGTCGGTCGCCGTGTGCGTCGCGTTGTGCCTCGAACGGCCGCCGCGCGCGCCGGCCGCGCACTAACCCGCCACGCCTCTTAGCTCCTTCAGATGCTTGTAAATCGTCGCGCGTCCCATTCCGAGGACGTTCGCGACGTAATTCGCCGCGCTTTTCCCCTTGAAAGCGCCTTCGAGATGCAGCGCCTCGACCAGTTCGCGCCGATGATGCCGCGACAGCGAATTCAGGCTCAACTGCCGCTCCTTCAGCCAGCCGTGCAGGAACGCGTTGATGCGTTCCTGCCAGTCGTCTCTAAAAAGCTCCTCCGGTTGCGGGACGACGCCCACGCCCGTCATGAAACGGTCGAGCACGCTGCGCACGTCCTCGAAGACCGCGATATTGAAGTTGATGCACATCAGGCCGACCGGCGCGCCTGCGTCGTCGAACAGGACCGTGCTCACGCAGCGCATCTTGCGGCCATCCCAATTCAGTTTTTCGTACGGCCCGACTAGCCGGTCCGACGCCGTGTGGTCGACTTCGTCGAGCGCCGAGTCGTCGCCGATCTCGCGCTTCGACAGATTGTTCGCGATATAGGCGACGGTCTGCGTCGAAAGGTCGTGGATCACGACTTCGGCGTAGGGGAAAAAGAGCAGGGCGGTGCCTTCGGCGACGTGGCTGTATCGTTCGAGGAGCAGCTTGCGGACATCGGACGGGGGCTTTTTCTTCATGGATGACGTACGAGCGATCGTTCGGGCGCGGCCGGGAGCCGCCTACATTACCTCAATTGCTTTTCGCGGCCGCCTCATCTTGCGAGCGTGCGACGCGGTGTTGCGGTTTCCAGTCTTAGTTTAATGGACAATCGAGTCCAGTTAGTATTTTTAGTCTATATTCGTAGCCATTCGCTTTTCGACTCAAGGAGAACACGATGAAGATCAGGGATTTCGGTGTCGAACGCTGGATGGACGAGTACGAGACGAAATGCGTGTACAACCTCGCGGAAACCTGCGTGGAGTCGCTGACGGTCGATCAGTTGCTCACGCTGACGGGCAAGCAGGACAGCATTCTCGACGAGTTGCGCGCGCTCAAGCTGACGTACGGCGCGATTGAAGGCTCGGCGCGGCTGAGGAAGGTGATTGCGTCGATGTACGAGCGGCAGGATGCGGCCAACGTGATCATCACGCACGGCGCGATCGGCGGGAATGCGCTCGTGTACGAGACGCTCGTCGAACCGGGCGACACGGTGATTTCCGTGCTGCCGACGTATCAGCAGCACTATTCGATTCCCGAAAGCTACGGCGCCGACGTGCGCATCCTCAAGCTGCGCGAGGAGAACGCGTTCCTGCCCGATCTCGATGAACTGCGCAGTCTCGTGAACGACAGGACGCGCCTGATTGCGATCAACAATCCGAACAATCCGACTGGCTCGCTGATGGACTCCGGGTTTCTGACCGAAGTGGGCGAGATCGCGCGGTCGTGCGGCGCCTACGTTTTGTGCGACGAGGTGTATCGCGGCACCGATCAGGCAGGCAACGGCTACACGGCATCTATCGCGGATGTCTATGAGCGCGGCATCAGCACGGGCAGCATGTCGAAGACGTATTCGCTCGCGGGGCTGCGGCTCGGCTGGATCGCGGGGCCGGAAGAGCTGATTCGCGCGGTGACGGTGCATCGCGACTACAACACGATCAGCGTCGGCATGGTCGATGATCATTTTGCTTCGATCGCGTTGGAAAATCGCGCGGCGATTCTGAAGCGTAATCACGAGATCGTGCGTACGAATCTGGCGATTCTTGATGCGTGGGTGGCGAAGGAGCCGGCGATTTCTTATATCAAGCCGAAGTCGGGAACGACGGCGCTTCTTAAATACGACTTGCCGATGTCGTCGCGCGATTTCTGCACTGGGTTGATCGAAGAGACTGGTGTGATGTTTACGCCCGGTAGCGCGCTCGATATGGAAGGGTATGTGCGCATTGGGTATGCGAACAATCGGGGCGTTCTGGAGGAAGGGTTGGGGAGGGTGTCGGGGTTTTTGGGGAAGCGGGGGCGGTAGTTTTTGGGACGCATCCGTGATAGCCGATGCGTCCTTACTAACGTGCCGCACAGAATACCGAGTCACCGGTGCCAAAATCAGAAGGCGAATTGAAACCCCATGACCGTCAAGGAGCGCAAATACTGGCGATGAGACTATTGCAATCGTCGGGCCTGTTATAGCTGACAGTTGCTCCGCCGGTAATGGTCAGATTTGCACCTTCGCGCGCGAAGATGCCTCCGCCGGTGCCAGCGGGCATGTCAAAGTCTGATGGGAGGTCAACAATAAATCTGTAATGAGCAGGCAGGGTGGCGTTGTTGGTAATCTTGGTTGAAGCGCCAGAAAGCGTCAGTGATCCGGATTCAACAAAGACTGCCCCACCAGACGATGGAGTGGGCATGCCGAACTTTTCTATAATGTCCTTAAAGAAGTTGTCTGATAGATGAATTTTTTTATTTAATCTAGATAAATCCGACATTTTTTCAGTTACATAAGAATTCATGTTGTCCCGAGTGTACTTAGTGTAATTATCGTTAAGCGAACTGTCTTTAATTTCTACGGTCGAACCCTCTATATACAGGGCTCCGCCACCGCGACCGCTCGACGCCTTCTCTATCGTGGTGCGAAGCAGATCGAGCTTGCCATTTTTGCTGTAAATCGCTCCACCATGAATGTTTGCGGAAACTAATTTAATTTTTTTGAATCGCTCAAGGAAAGGTTTCCTCCTGTTTGCAGGATCGCCCCACCCAAACCTCCGATGGCATTAGTTCGACTTAGCGCGTCGTAATAGGTTTCGCCGTAAGCTTCGGAATCAGTTATCGTGACGCTCTCTAAAGAAACATTGCCGCCGTTTTGATAAATGGCGCCGCCGCGTAATGACCTACCGTTGGATAACGTTAGATTTTTTAGAGTCAGATTTCCTTCCAACACTAAAAAAATTCCCATATCATCTCCGACGGCCTGGCCTACTTCAATTGATTTGAGACAACCTCCAGAATAAGATAAAGCATCGCAAATTGTTTGAGAGACGCGGTTTCGCCCCATCGGTTTAATCGTGGCTCCATTTCCTTCGATAGTCAGTTTGGTTGTGATGGTTTTCAATGCGCGTTTATCGAAGGTTTTTCGGTCCCAAAGATAGTTCTGTGCCGATTTCTCTATAACATAGTCGCAGTGGGGTTCAAGGTACAAAATGTCGCCTTCCGTGGCGTTTTCGATAGCCTTCTGAAGATCCTCGCCATGACACGCTACGTTTTTGTTGGCGGCGGACGCCTGCGTAGCGGCGAAGGACGCGAAAATCGCCATCGCGTAAAGAAGTACGGATAATAAACGTCGCATACGATTGCTCCTGAAAAATACTAACGCCTCGATTAATAATAGTTTTTGCCGGCCGTCTCATTATTCAGGTTTTAACTCGGTTGCAAACGGTCTTACACGAAAAATTACAAACTACGTAGGCCTATTTCTTTTAATCAGATTCAACTCAAGAAATCTCACTCCCTCGACCGGATTAAACACATAAGCGTCGATTTCCACGAAACCCAGCGATGCATAAATCTGCTGGGCGGCGGTCATGTCCGGCAGCGTATCGAGCCTCATTTTCCGGTAGCCCGCCTTCTTTGCGGTTTCGATGATGAGCATCGCCAGCTTTCTGCCAAGCCGCTGCCCTCGACCTGGAGCGCGCACATAAAGCCGCTTCATTTCACAGATATCGTCGCCGATCGGCCGCATCGCCACGCAGCCGATCACTTCGCCGCCCTCCCACGCGAGAAATACGCGTCCTTCCGGCGCCGCGTATTTACCAGGCAGGCTCGCCAGTTCCGAATCGAAGTCCTGAAAGCCCAAGTCGACGCCAAGCCCGTCCGCATACTCACGAAAAATACTTCGAACGGCTTCGACGTCATCGGGAAAAAGCGCGGCACGGATATCGGTCATCGTCCAGATCCAGTCCTGTTATTAAGCGGGCAGTTTAAAACGACCACCTGTGTCAAGTCGCACATGTCCGCAAGCGTTTCGAGCTTTCCCGTCCTACACTTCGTATCCGAATCATCAGACTCATGCTTAAAGCCAAGCGCTTGTTATCGCGTTCGCCCGCACAACGCAACTTTTGCACCGAAATCACGCACGGCATGAGGTTCCCATGACGCTTTCCGGCCTGCTCTCGCTTGCCTGCGCATCGATGCTGATTTTGAGCGGCTGCGGCGCGCACACCGAGACGACGATCATCCCGCCGCTCACGTGGGCCGCCTGTCCTGCCGACGTCGCCCCGGCCCCGTTCCAATGCGCGACCGCCAAGGTGCCGCTCGACCACGCGCAGCCCCTGAGCGACCAGACGATCCAGCTTGCCGTGATCCGCCGTCCTGCCACGAATACTGCGCAGCGCCTCGGCGCGATCTTCTTCAACCCCGGCGGCCCGGGTGGCGCGGGCACGGAAGACCTGCCCGGCTGGATCGACAAGTTTCCGCCGGCGCTAATCGCGCGCTTTGACCTGATCAGCTGGGACCCGCGCGGCATCGGACGCAGCACGGCGGTGCGGTGCTTCGAGAGCAAGGCAGCCGAAGACGCGTTCAAGCGTCGCATGGCGCTGGGCTTTCCAGTCGGCGACGCACAGGTTCAGGCGCAGGCGCAACTGCAATCCCAGTTCAACCAGAGCTGCTTGCGGCGCGCCGGCACGCTGCTCGAACACGTCTCGACCGCCGATACCGCCCGCGATCTCGAATGGCTGCGGCGCGCGGCGGGCGAGCCGGAGATGAACTACCTGGGCGTCTCATACGGGACGTTGCTCGGCGCGACCTATCTCAACTTGTTCCCGGATCACGTGCGCGCGGCGGTGCTCGACGGCAACATCGACATCGAGGCCTGGTTCGCCGACACGCCGTTGCAAGGCACCAGCCTGCGCATGAACAACGACATCGCGTCGGGCCAGACGCTCGACCAGTTCTTCCAGCAATGCGCGCGGGCGGGCCATGGCCGCTGCGCTTTCGCCGACGATGGCGCGAGCGCCCCGGCCACAGCCGCGAAATTCCAGACGCTGGCCGCGCGCCTGACGGCCCGGCCGGTCGCGCTGGGGAGCGTCACGGTCACCGGGCCGTCGATGCTCTCGCTCACGTCGAACTTCCTGTTCACGGTGCATGCATTCGGCGATTTCCCTGGCTGGACGGCGCTCGGCGTGGTGCTCGATCGACTATGGACGGCAAGCCAAGCGCCCTTGCCCTCGGCCCCGGCCGCGACGCCTGCGACCGCCGCCGCGTCCGACGCCCTCTACGAAAGCGATGGCGCCGGCAACGCCGTCCAGTGCGGCGAAAGTCCAAATCCGCGCGACCTGACACTCTTCCCGCAGATCGCCGCGTTCGCGACGGCGCGCGCCGGTCTGATCGGCCAGCCGGTCGCATGGTTCGACGCGCCGTGTTCGAGCTGGCCGGCGAGTTCGGCATCGGTGTACAAGGGGCCCTGGAACGCGAAGACGCCGCCGATCCTCGTGATCGGCAACGTGTACGACCCGTCGACGGCGTATGGCTCGTCGCAGAAGACCGCGAAGCTGCTCGCGAACGCGCGGCTCCTGACCGTGAACGGCTACGGCCACACGGCGCTGCTCAACACGAGCACCTGCGCGAACGATGCCGAATCCGCGTATTTCATCAACGGCACGCTGCCCGCCGACGGCATGGTCTGCCAGCAGGACGGGGCGCCGTTCGTCGAATCGGCGCAGCCGCCGAATCGCGGCGTGACGGCGCAGCCGACGCCATAGCCGCGTGTCTGTCGAGGCCCGACTCCCGCCTGGAAATTCGTTGGCCACGCGCCGACACTTCGTCTCTTCCGTATCCCTAAAAATCGATCGGAGCCTTGCGTGATAAGGCTCGCCGCCGTATGGCATGGACTCTGCATTGTCTGCTGCCTCCAGCCGTGACACGAACCCGATGATCCGCACCGGACACACGCCTGGAATCGACCAGGTCATCGACCGGAGGACATCATGTTCGTCTATCTCTATTTGCTGCTGAGAAAAACCCTCGACCGCGCGGAACACTGCCGCCGCGATACGTATCTCGCGTCGGCCGTCGACATGGTCGAGCTCGAACGCCGCATGCGTGCGATGGAGCTTGATCACTGACGCACTGTCATCGATTGATCCGGATGCCCGAGCATGAATCGTGGCGTCCCGGTCATAGCCACGCGCCCGCGCCACGTCGATAGTGCAATTACCGCGCGCCCAACCCATGAGTTTTATCGACGACCATGAACCAAGCCATCGCATCCGCATCGCACGCCCACTCATCCCCCGCGACCGTGATCGCCCTGCATTGCTCCGGCTCGGGAGCGTCGCAATGGCGCAAGCTCGGCGAAGCGCTCGGCCCGCATCTCGCGTTCGTCGCGCCCGAGCACTACGGCTGCGACAGCACGGGCCCGTGGAACGGCGAGCGTGCCTTCACCCTCGCCGACGAAGCCGCGAGGACCATCGGCATCATCGATGAGACGCGCGGCAAGGTGCATCTCGTCGGCCACTCGTACGGCGGCGGCGTGGCGTTGCGCGCGGCCGTCGAGCGGCCGGAGCGGATCGCGAGCCTGACGCTCTACGAGCCTTCCGCGTTTCACCTGCTGAAGACGATGGGCGCACACGGCTCTCACGCGCTCGCCGAAATCATCTCGATCTCGAAGCGCACCGCCGATGGCGTCAACTGCGGCGACTATCGGGGCGCGGCGGCGTCGTTCGTCGATTACTGGGGCGGGCGGGGCGCGTGGGAAGCGCTGCGGCCCTCGGTGCAGGCCGCGCTTACGCGCTGGGCGCCGAAAGCGCCGCTGGACTTTCGCGCGCTGCTCGACGAGCGCACGCCGCTTAGCGCGTACGCCGGCCTGCGCGTGCCGGCGCTGATCCTGCGCGGCCAGCACGCGCCGGTGCCGACGCGCGCGATTGCCGAACGGCTGCCGATGCTGCTTCCGGCGGCGCGTCTCGCGATCGTCGAGGGAGCGGGGCACATGGGGCCGCTGACGCACGCCGACGAAGTCAACGCGACGATCGCGCGGCATATTGGTGAGGCGGAGGAGGCAGCGGTGATTTGAGCGGGTGGGGGTTCTGCCTGGCCGCTATAGCCGACTCGGAGCCCCAGCCCGGCGCGAAGTTCAAGCCCAACGCGCAGCCCAGGCTCAACGCAAACCCCAACCCCAACCCCAACCCCTCACCCGTTCCCCACCTCTTGCCCCTGCTTCTGCGCCTGAGCCGCCATCCGTGCCGGCGCGTTGGCCGCGCCGTATCCGTCGTACGCGTTCACGCGCTGGACGATTTCGAAGAACAGCCCGTCGTTGATGCTCTCGGTGTAGATGTGCAGGTAGTCGCCCGCCGGCGACCGGTCGAACAGCACGCCTGCGCTGCGCATCTTCGCGAGCAGGCCCGGATCGATATCGACGCGCGTGAGCAAATCGTCGTAATAGTTCGGGGAGATCGGCACGAAGCGCGTACCGCTCGCCCGCAATCGCGCGACGCTGTCGAAGATGTCGTGCGAACTCAGCGCGATGTGATGCACGGTCACGCCGCCGCCTGCCGCGACCGTGCGCGCGGTGCGCGTGCGCTGCCCCGGCGACACGTTGAGCACGAGCCGCATGCTGCGGTCAGCGTTCGCGACGCCGCGGCTCTGCACGAGCCCGAAGGGATCGGCGAGTTCGAGGCTTTCGCCCGGCTCCAGGCCGAGCACCGCGCGCGAAAACAGAATCCACGTGTCGAGTTGATCGACGGCGAGCCCGAGCGCCACGTGATCGATGTGTTCCAGACCCGCGTCGGGCGCGCCGTCCTCTTCGTCGTCGAGGATGAAATCGGCTTCGTAGAGACCGTTCGGCCCGAGCGCCGACGACACGAAACTCACCAGACTCCCGCCCGGAGAAACGACCGCCGGAACCTGCTGCTCGGAGGGTCCGACGGGACCGTCGTAACGCTTCGACTGCATCGCGGTCGCGCGTCCGACGGCGCGTTCTGGATCGGTCGTGCGCACGGCGATCGCGCACACGGAAAGTCCGTGCGTATCGAAGCGGCGGCGCGCGAACGAATTCGGCTGCGCGTTGACGATCAGGTTGACGTCCCCCTGCCGATACAGCACGACCGCCTTCGACCGGTGCTTGCCCGCGCGCCGGAAGCCGAGCTGCAACAGGAGTTTGCCGAACGCTTCGCCCGAGGCTTCATCGGCGGCGAATTCGATGTAAGCGAGCCCCGCGATATCGGGCAACGCCGGCGGACTGTACAGCTCGATCCGCTGCAGCACGCGCTGACGCTGCTTTTCGCGCGTGTCGTCGCGCGGCGCGGAGTTCTCCAGACTCTGCCGCACCTGGCTTTCGAGATAGAGCAGCGAGCGCATGGCATCGACGGCGATGCGGCGGTTCGGCGTCTCACGAAAGACGTCGTTGAAGATTTCCAGCGACAGCGGCCCCGTGTACCCCGCGAGCAGCACCTGCTCGAGGAAGGTCGCCATGTCGAACTGGCCCTGTCCCGGAAACGAGCGGTAGTGGCGCGCCCATTGCAGCACGTCCATCGAGAGGAGCGGCGCGTCGGCCATTTGCAGGAAAAAGATCTTGTGGCCGGGAATGTCGGCGATGCCCGCCGGATCGTCCTTCAGCGAAAGCGTATGAAAGCTGTCGAGGATCAGTCCGAGGTGCGGATGATCGGCGCGCCGCACGATTTCCCACGCCTGGCCGTACAGGTTCGTCTTGCGGCCCCACGCGAGCGCCTCGAAGCCGACGCGCAGGTTGCGCGCCGCCGCGCGCGTCGCCAGTTCGTGCAATTGCGCGGCCGCGAGTTCGGGATCGTCGATGACCAGCGGCGACGTGTTCGAACAGCACAGCACCATCGATACATCCAGCTCCTGCATCAGGTCGAACTTGCGCTCGGCGCGCTCTAGGCTGCGCTGGTACTGCGCCTCGGGCATCCCTTCGAAGTCGCGAAACGGCTGATAGAGGTCGATCGTGAGGCCCAGATCGGCGACCATCGACCGTACTTCGGCGGCCGATCCCTTGTAGTTGACGAAGTCGTTTTCGAAGAGCTCGATGCCGTCGAAGCGCGCGGCCGCGATGGCCTCCAGCTTCTCGGGCAGCGTCCCGCTGAGCGACACGGTGGCAATGGTTCGGCGCATGATCGTTTTCCCGGTGTCGTGGTCGTGGCGTGCCGCTCGCATCGTGCGTGCCCGGCCGCCATTGCCAGTGTAGTCAAGGATGACGCGCGGCGCGCCGCTTGTCCTTGGTGCTGTGCAGCATGCGGCGTGTTGTCAGCGTTTGCGAAAGCTCGTGCGGTAATCGTATGGGCTGACGCCAAGGCGCCGCACGAAAACGATACGCATGCGATCAGCCGTGCCGAAGCCGCACTCCCACGCGACAGTTTTCAGCGGCGCGTCGCTGCTTTCGAGTGCGTTGCGCGCCGCATCGATACGCGCGCGCTCGACGAATTCGTGCGGCGTCAGTCCCGCGAGCTGCACGAAGGCGCGCGCGAAGCTGCGCGCGCTCATGCCGGCGACCTGCGCGAGCCGTTCCACCGTCAGCGGCTCGCCGATGTGCTCCATCACGTGCGCCTGCACCTTCGCGACGGGCGAGGTTTCGTCGGCGGGCGCGCTGAGGTAGGGGCTGAATTGCGACTGTCCGCCGCGCCGCTGCGCGAACACGACAAGCCGCTTTGCCACCGCGAGCGACACCTGCGCACCGTGATCCTCCGCGACGAGCGCGAGCGCCACGTCGATCCCGGCCGTCACGCCCGCCGACGTCACGAGCGGCCCGTCGCGCAGATGAATGCGGTCGAGTTCGACCCGCGCGCGCGGGAACTGCTGCGCGAGCTGCGGCGCGTTCTGCCAGTGCGTCGTGACGTGCCGTCCGTCGATCAACCCCGCGTGGCCGAGCGCGAACGCGCCGGTGCAGATCGAGCCGTAGCGCTCGCAACAGGCGGCGAATTCGGCGAGCCAGTGCGTGAGACGCGGCTCGGGCGCAGCGACCGGCAGGCCGGGGCCGCCGGCGACGAGCGCGGTGTCATAGCGCTCGCCGGCATCGGCGAAACTCAGGTCGGCGAAGAGGCGCGTGCCGTTGGAGGTACGCACGGCGCCCGCGTCAGGCGCGACGAGGGTGATCGAATAGGCGTCGTGCGCGGGGATGAAGCCGTTGGCCTCGGCGAAGACATCGACGGGGCCGGCGACGTCGAGCGCCTGCACTCCCGGAAAAATCGCAATGGCGACGGTTCGCATCGGTGGGAAAGGGAAGTTGGAGGGCTTGCTTTCGAGGCTGGCAGAAGACGCCGTGCGCTTGGCAGGGATCGACGCATGGCTGCGATTGTCGCTTGAAGCGCGCGCCTTCACACTGGATTCATCGGCCGACCTCTCTTTTCCAACCATCAGGAGCGACATCAAATGAGCGAAATCATCGCAGGCATCCGCATTCCCGACAGCATCATGGCGCGCGACGCGACTCAGCTCGTGCGCGATACCGAAACCGATCTGCTGTATCACCACTCGCGCCGCGTGTTCCTGTTCGGCGCGCTGGCCGGCGAGCGCAAGCAGCTAAAGTACGACGCCGAACTGCTCTATATCGGCGCAATGTTCCACGACATGGGCCTGATGGACGCCTACAGCAGCCCGCACGATCGCTTCGAAGTCGACGGCGCGAACGCCGCGCGCGATTTCCTCGCGCGCTACGGCATCGGCGAGAGCGAGATCGAGCAAGTGTGGGACGCGATCGCGCTGCACACGACGCCGGGCATTCCGCAATACAAGAAGCCGGTGGTCGCGCTCGTGACGGCGGGCGTCGAGATGGACGTGCTCGGTCTCGCCTACGACGAATTCGCGGACGACCAGCGCCGTCTCGTCGTCGCGGCGCATCCGCGCGGGGAGCGTTTCAAGGAAGGCATCATCGATGCGTTCGCGCAAGGCACCGTCAAAAAGCCCGAGAGCACGTTCGGCAACGTGAAAGCCGATGTCCTCGCGCTGAAAGACCCGGACTACAAGCGGCTCAACTTCTGCAGCATCATCCTCGGTTCGGCCTGGAACGATACGAACCACGACGCCGCGACATGCCGCAATCCGGCGCACGCGCACGGTTGAGCACATGAGCATGCGTACGCTTGGTTGACGAAACCGGCGCATGTGCATCAACTCAAAAGCCCTGTCATCGCAAACGTTTAAGTTGAGAATGATTCGCGTTTAGAGTATGTTGCGGATTGTCTCAATATACGGAGTGACCAATGGCAGGAGTGCTCGACTCGTCCAGGGCATCGACGGTGCCGTCGTCGATGTTCGTCTCTCAACACGCGCGCCGGCGTGCCGTGCCCGACGGCGACGACGCCGTCCGCGCGCGAGAGACGCTGCTCGATGTCGCCATCGCGAACCGGCCGATGCTCGTGAATTTCGCACGCGGTTTCGTCGGCTGTGCGAGCCGGGCGGAGGACGTGGTCCACGACGTCTTTATCCAGCTCATCGATTTGCCGGACCAGGACGCCGTGCGCCGCCCGATTTGCTACGTGACGCGCATGGTGCGCAATGCGTCGATCGATGCGTGCCGCCGCCAGAGCCTCGAAAACACCTATCACGCCGACGAGGACGACGGCCTCGACGTCCCCTCGCACGAACTTACGCCCGAAGCGAAGGTGCAGGCGCGCGACACGCTGCGCCGCGTCTTCGATGCGCTCGCGCAACTGCCGGCGCGCAGCCGCACGGCGTTCGAGATGGTGCGTCTCTCCGACGAAACGCTGCAGAGCACGGCGCGCGCGCTGAACGTGTCGCAGACGCTCGTGCACTTCATGGTCCGCGATGCCGAGAAGCATTGCGCCGACTGCCTCGACGCCGGCGACCGCAACGTCGCGTGTCCGGCGTTTTTGGGCGGCCGGGCGCGCCGCCGGCAAGACGCCGCAACGAACCGCTCATGAGCGACGCTCCCGCGCGCCGGTAAAAATCCGCGCGCGCCAAACGTCTATTCGATGAAGCCGGCGCTTTTCAGATAAGCCGCCGATCCCGAATCCATCCGATCAAGCCACCGACATGACTCAAGCTCAAAACATCTCGACCACCCCGGCGGACGACGTCGTCTACACGGTCGTCATCAACGACGAAGAGCAGTACTCGATCTGGCCGACGTACCGCGCCGTGCCGGCCGGCTGGCGCGAAGCGGGCAAGAGCGGCGCGAAGGCCGACTGCCTCGCCTACATCGAGACCGTGTGGACCGACATGCGTCCCGCGAGCCTGCGCCGCCACATGGACGGCGTCGCGTCGTAAGCGCCGGAGAAATCTGCATGAGTCAACTTTTCCTGCCGCGCCTGACGCTCGCCGATCTGCGCATCGAGCCCGGCTTGCCGACCGTCGTCTCGCCGGCCGCGGGCGCCGGTCTGTCGCTCGATGAAGCGGCGCCGCTCTTGCGCGCGATCGTCGGCGACACGCTCGAACGCGCGGGCGGCGTGCTGTTCACCGGCTTTCGCGTCGAATCGATCGATGCATTCCAGCAGTTCGCCGGCTCGTTCGGGCATCCGCTGATCGGCTACGAATTCGCATCGACGCCGCGCAGCCAGGTCGAAGGCGCCGTCTACACCTCGACGGAATATCCGCCGCATCGCTCGATCCCGCTGCACAACGAGCAGTCGTACACGCGCGAATGGCCGTTGCGCATCTGGTTCCACTGCGCGCTTGCCGCGCGCTCGGGCGGCGCGACGCCGATCGCCGACAGCCGCGCGATCTACCGCGCGCTCGATCCTGCGCTCGTCGCACGCTTTGCGAAGCGCGAACTGCTCTACGTGCGCAACTTCGGGCAAGGGCTCGATTTGCCGTGGCAGCAGGCGTTCGGCTCGGACGATCCGCGCGAGGTCGAGCGCATCTGCGTGGCGCGCGGTATCGATTGCGAATGGCGCGAGAGCGACGACGGCGAGCTTTTGCTGCGCACGCAGGAGCGGTGTCAGGCGGTCGCGCGCCATCCGACGACGGGCGACATGGTGTGGTTCAACCAGGCGAATCTGTTTCACCTGTCGGCGCTCGACGAGGACATGCAGGAAGCGCTCGTCGACGCGGTCGGTCTGGAGAACGTGCCGCGCAACGTCTTCTACTGCGACGGCGCGCCGATCGAAGCCGATGCGCTCGCCGAGATCCGCGGCGTGCTGGATCAGCAGCGCATCGTGTTCCCGTGGCTGACGGGCGACGTGCTGATGCTCGACAACATGCTGACCGCCCATGCGCGCGATCCGTTCGAAGGGCCGCGCAAGGTCGTCGTCGCGATGGCGCAAAGCTACAGCGAGCGGACGGCGCAACGATGACGAAGACGGTTGGAGCGGCGCTGACGGCGCGCTCGCTGACGGTCGGGTATCGCGACAACGTCGTGCTCGATGGCCTCGATCTGCAGATCGGCGCGGGCCGTATCACCGCGCTGTGCGGGCCGAACGGCTGCGGCAAGAGCACGCTCTTGCGCACGCTTGCCGGGCTGCAGCCCGCGCGCTCGGGCGAAATCGAAGTGAACGGCGCGCCGATCGGCACGTTTCGGCGGCGCGCGCTGGCCCGCACGCTCACGATGCTCGCGCAGTTCAACCAGATTCCGGCGGGCCTGACGGTGCGTGAGCTGGTGGCATACGGCCGCTATGCGCACGGCGGCTGGCTGCGCGGCTTGACGCACACGGACCACGAAGCGATCGACGAAGCGCTGGAAACGAGCGGCCTCGCCGACGACGCCGCGCGCGACGTCGCCGCGCTCTCGGGCGGCGAGCGTCAGCGCGCGTGGATCGCGATGGCGCTCGCGCAGCAGGCGCCGATCGTCCTGCTCGACGAGCCGACGACTTATCTCGACATCCATCATCAGCTCGACATCCTGCGCGAGTTGCGGCGCTTGAATCGAGAGCGCGGGCTGACGATCGTGTGGGTGCTGCACGACCTGAACCAGGCCGCCGCCTACAGCGATGAAATCGTGCTGATGCGCGCGGGACGCGTGATCGCGCACGGCGTGCCCGACGCGATGCTCGATCCGCAGCATCTGTTCGAGACCTTCGGCGTGCCGATGCTCAAGATCGCGCATCCGCAGACGGGCGCGCCGATGTGCGTTCCGGCTTACGATCATGTGCACCCCGTGCGCGCGAAGAAGGATATCGCCGCATGACGACGCTCGCAGCCCGCAAGCGCATGCGTCGCGCATCGTCGAACGTGGGCGGGGCCGCGCAGGATCGCGTCGGCGTGATCGGCGCGGCGCTCGTCGCGTTGATCGTGGCGGTTGCCGCGATGCGCCTCGCGCCGGAATTGCGCGCGTGGCTCGCCGCGCCGTCCGGCACCGACGCCGCGCAACTCGCGGGTATCTTTCTCTTCGATCTCGACGCGCCGCGCGTCGTGGCGGCGCTCGTCGCGGGCGGCTGCCTGTCGGTCGCGGGGACGCTCTTTCAGGCGCTCACGCGCAACCCGCTCGCGTCGCCCGACCTGCTCGGCATCACGGGCGGCGCGCAACTCGGCCTCGTCGTCGCGATGATCGTGCCGTCGCTCGTGGGGGCGGCGTCGGTGCCGCTCCTTTTCCTGTGCGGGCTCGCGGCGGCGGCGTGTGTTGCGGCGGCCGCTGGCGGCTGGCGCGCGACGCCGCTGCGGCTGGTGCTCGCCGGCAGCGTCTCTATGCTGCTTTTCTCCGCGATCACGACGCTCTTGCTTGCCTTCTTCGAGCAGACCGTGGTCGGCGCGTCGCTGTGGGCCAGCGGCAGCCTGTACCAGCCGGGCGCGCCCGGGCTCATGACCGCGCTCGGCTGGCTCGCGGCGCCGCTCGTCGCGTTGCCTTTCGTGATTCGTCCGCTCGATCCGCTCGCCCTCGGCGACGATGCCGCCGCCGCTGCCGGCGTGCGCGTCGACGCGACGCGGCTCGCTGCGATGACCGTCGCCGTCGGCTTCGCGAGCGTCGCGGTGAGTATCGCGGGGCCGCTGTCGTATGTCGGATTGATCGCGCCGAACCTGCTGCGCCAGATGCGCGGCGCGAAGGCGTCGAAGCTCGGAGCGCTCGTGCCGTTGTCGGCACTGGCAGGCGGCGCGCTCGTGCTCGTCACCGACAGCGCCGTGCTCGCCCTCGACCTGGATTCGACACTCTCGACCGGCGTCGCGATCGCTTTTCTCGGCACGCCGCTGATGCTCGCGATGATCCGAAGCGGCGCCGCGTGGTCCGGCGTGCTGCACGCGGGGCCGGAGCGGTCGACAGCGGGCGGCGGTACGCGAATCGTGCGCGCGATGTCGGCGTTGCCGTGGCCGGTCATCGCGTTGATCCTGTTTGTTGCGGGCGCGGCGATACTGGCGCTGGGCGCATCGTTCGGTCCGACCTGGCTCGGGCCTGAGCGCTGGCTGGCCGTGCTGCATCATCGCGACGACATCGGCCGGATGCTGCTCGATCTGCGCGTACCGCGATTGCTCTGCGCGCTGCTCGCGGGCGCGCTGCTCGCGGCGAGCGGCGTGCTGATGCAGAGCATCGTGCGCAATCCGCTCGCCGGACCCGAAGTGCTGGGCGTGACGCAGGGCGCCGGACTCGCGACGCTCGCCGTGCTGATGATCTGGCCGCTCGCCGGTCACGCGATCCTCGGCGCGGCGGCGCTCGCGGGCGGCGGGGCGACGCTCGTGCTCACGCTGCTTTTGAACCGGAGGCATCAATATGCGCCGCTCGCGGTGGCGTTGACGGGCATCGTTATCGGGACGTTGTGGACGACGCTCGCGCAATGGCTCATCACACAGCAGAGCGTGCAGCCCGCGCGGTTCGTCGTGTGGCTGATCGGCGGCACGTATGGACGCAGTTGGGGCGAGGTCGCGATGATTTTGCCGTGGTGCGCGCTGGCGTTGCCGGTCTTCGCGCTGCTCGCGCGTCCTTTGGATCTGCTCGCGCTAGGCGACGATCAGGCCGTCGCGCTCGGCTTGCCGATCGGCGTGCTGCGGCCGCTGGTGCTGACAATCGCGACGCTTGCCGCGTGCGCGGCCGTTGCGGCGGTGGGGCCGGTGGGCTTTATCGGGCTGATGGCGCCGCATCTCGCGACGATGCTCGGCGCGCGCACGCATGGCACGCGGTTGTGGCTTGCTGCGGCGCTCGGGGCGCTTGTGCTGGCGGCGGCGGATGTCGCGGCGCGCACGCTGCTTGCGCCGAGGGAAATCCCGGCGGGCGTGCTGACTGCGCTGATCGGAGCACCGTATCTGCTGGCGCTTTTGATCGTGCAGACGCGGCGTGAGAAGCGGAGCGCAAGGTGATGGCGGGAGCTCGGGATGCTGGTCGCGCGGCGGTTGGTGCTAACTCGATGCATGTTGCACAAGCGACTGATGTTGCAGACGCCACGCAAACCGCTGTCGCGACGCAGCACGCTGATCAAAAGCAAGGCGCTGACGCAACGCAACCTGCTCACGCAACGCAGACCGCTAACGCAACGCGGACCGCTAGCGTCTTAGCTTCGCCGCAAAGAAACAAGCCTCAATGCTTCGCCTCATTCGCCCCTGATGCGCTAAAGCCGTATCTGGAAAACGTATGGCTTGGGCCGCCCGAAGACACTGACGCCATCCCCTTATCCTCACTAGCCGATCACCGCGCCGCGATACTCGACGCAATGACCAACGTCTACGGTGGTGACTCAGAACTGCATGCGCGCGCGCTGTTATCGCAATGGAGCAAGTACTACTTCGGCCTTGCTGCCCCGGCAGGCGTCGTCGCGGCCCGGCTGTTACGCCGCACCCTCGACATGTCTCCCGCGCGCACGCAACTGGTACTGCGCGCAGGCATGCCCGCTGCGCTCTATTTTGCAGAAAACGCGCTACGTCCCCCCTCCGATGATCCCGCGCTTCGCTACGCCGGACTCCTCGATCATCTGCACGCCGTGATCGACATGCTTGCAAGCATGGCGCGCATCGCGCCGCGCGTGCTGTGGAGCAATGCGGGCAACCTGCTCGACTACGTGTTCGAGCAAACCACCCCGAACCCGCCCGACGATGACGCCGCCTGGCTCTTCGCCTCCACCAGCCCGGATGGCGAGCCCAATCCGCTGCGCATGCCGTTGCGCGACATGACGCCGCGATCGGCCCTGCTGCCGAGCCCGTTTCGCGCGCGCCGCGTGTGCTGCGTGCGCTATGAAATTCCAGGAGAGACACAACTGTGCGCAAGCTGCCCCCTACTGCTGACGATGAGCGACGACGACCTCGCGCTTCAGGACGCAATCCATCGATGAGGGCAACGACCGCAGCCGTGCTCACGTGCATGACGTTCGCGAGCAACGCGGTGGAAGCGGCCCAACCGACGTGCGGCCCGCTCGCCACCAATCCGACCGTTTCCCAGTACAGCCACAAGATGACGGTGAAGCCGAAGCGCGTCGTCGTGCTCGAATTCATGTTTGCCGAGGACCTCGCCGCGCTCGACATGACGCCGGTCGGCTTGGTCGACCCCGAGTACTACGCCGGCTGGATCGGCTACGACAGCGCGCGCTTTGCGGGCGTCCCCGAAGTCGGCACGCGCCAGGAGCCGAGCCTCGAAGCAATCGCGTCGACGCGGCCGGACCTGATCGTCGGGGTCGGTTACCGCCATGCGCCGATCTTCGACGCGCTCGACCGCATCGCGCCGACCGTGCTGTTCCAGTTCAGCCCGGATGTCGAAAAGGGCGGCGTGGAGGAGACGCAGCTCGACTGGACGCGCACGATCTTCCGCACGATCGGCTGCCTGACGGGTCGCGAGGACGCGACGCAAGCGGTCGAGGCGAAGCTCGACGCGGGTCTCGCCCGCGATGCCGCGCGTCTTGCAGCGGCAGGCCGCAGCGGTACGCAGTTCGCGTTGCTGCAGGAACTCGGCTTGCCTGACCGCTATTGGGCCTACACGGGCAACAGCACGGCAGCGGGCGTGGCGCGGGCGCTGGGCGTCGAACTGTGGCCATCGAAACCGACGCGCGAAGGCACCATCTATCTGACGTCGGCGGATTTCCTGAAGAAGCCGGAGGTGTCGGTGCTTTTCGTGACCGCGACGGGCGCGAACGTCCCGATCGATACGAAGCTCGATTCGCCGGTCTGGCGATTCGTGCCGGCAAAGCGGGAAGGGCGCGTGTCGCTGATCGAGCCGAATATCTGGGGCTTTGGCGGCCCGATGTCGGCGTTGCGGCTGGGAGATATGATTACTGAAAAGCTGTTGGCGCTGCCGAAGCCGTAGCGCTCAACATCTCGCGCAATCGTCGATAAAGAATGCCCTCATGCAAGCAAAACGGCCGCTTCTCGAAGCGGCCGTTCCTTGCTCACCCCACCGTTTCATTCCCCGCGGGCTCCGCAATCCTGAGCGCAGCCCTTGCCCCCTGCGTCTCGCTCACGATGCTCCCGTTCTCCAGCTTGAGCACCCGGTCGGCGAGAGGAAAGTACCTATCATCGTGCGTAATCACCACCACCGACTTGCCGCGCCCGCGCAGCTCCGGCAATAACTGCTCATAGAAAACCGCCTTGAACGC
The DNA here is from genome assembly GCF_001544475.1 of Caballeronia humi. GTDB lineage: Bacteria > Pseudomonadota > Gammaproteobacteria > Burkholderiales > Burkholderiaceae > Caballeronia > Caballeronia humi. The sequence goes on from NZ_FCNW02000009.1 coordinate 83,936, forward strand.
AGGGTCCTGATCGGCTGCCCACTCATCGAAGAGATAAAACGGCCGGTCCTCCAGATACGCGATCACGAGCGCAAGCCGCTTCCTTTGCCCCGTCGATAAAGCGCGCGTCGAGAACGCGCCGTCCACCACTTGCACCTTGTGATCGAGCGCGAGTTTGGCCACGAGCGCATTCGCCCGCGCATCGGCCTGCGCACGCGACGGATCGTTCGGATCGACGATCCCGAGCAACGCATCGAACAGATGGAAGTCGTTGAAGACCGCCGTAAAACGCTGCCGATACGCCGCGCGTCCATTCGTGCCGACCGGCTGCCCATCGACTTCGATCACGCCGCCTTCCGGCTCGTAAAGCCCCGTCAGCACTTTCGCCAGCGTCGTCTTGCCGCTGCCGTTCCCGCCGACGATGAACACGAGCTCACCCGGCGCGAACGTCAGATCGACAGGTCCGATGCGGAACATGCGCTCGTCGCGCTCGTGGAAATACGAGTGCGTGACGCCGCGCAGCGCAAGCGTCGAAAACGTCGCGTGCGATGCGCTGTCGGCCGGCGGCGGCGCGCTCGGCATGCCGCCGAACTCCGCCATCACCTTCTCGATCCGGTCGAGCGAGACGCGCGCTGCATTGACGGTCGGCAGGTTGTTCAGGAGGCCGTCGAGCGGCACCAGCATGAACAGGAACACGACCACGTATCCCGCGGCGGCGGAGGCATCGGCGCGCACGCCGAGCGTCGGCCAGAACGCCGCCGCGCCGAGGAACATATAGAACAGGAAGATGATCCAGCCGACCCCGACCGCATAAGCACTGAACGCACGCCGCCGATGATCACGCACCTCGCCGATCGCGGTGCCGAGCTGGCCATCGACGAATTGCCGCGCGCGTGCCTGATGCAGCTTCAGTTCCTTTGCGCCCGCAAAGAGCGCGCCGAGATACCCGAAGAGCTTGTCCTGTGATTTGCCGGCGGCTTCGAGCGCGGCGATAGCGCGCTTGTCGCCGGTGTGATAGCCGAGCGAGCCCGTCACGATCGCGGCGAGTGCGAGCACGCACACCGGCCACGACAACCACGCGAGATACCCCAGGCAGCCGAACACGATCGAGCCATGCATCACGATGTTGGGCAGCGCGAAGAACAGCATCGAGACGTTGGTGGCATCGTCGGTCAGCACGGACTGCACGGGCGCGGCGCCAATGCGCTCGACATCGCGCAACTCCGCCGACGCGACGCGTCGCGCGACGTGCTCGCGCAACTGCGCCATCGTGTCCTGCGAGAGGCGCGCGAAGAGCACGCCGGAGAGCACGCGCGTCGCGAGCGCGACGACCGCGCAAAGACCGAAGCGCCACGCAAGCGACGTATCGGCGAGCGACGGCTGCGAGAGCGCGCGGTTGAGCGTCGCGACGAGCATCACGCTCGCGATGCCGTTCAGCACGCACGCGACGAGCGCAAGCGCGAACGCGCCGCGAGAACGCTTGAGCAAGGCGAGGATAAGGCGCGCGGCAGGCTTCTGCTGTGCAGCGGTGTCGGGTGAGGACGGGGCGTCGTAACGCTCGTTGGCAACGGTCATCGGCAATGGGTCACAGAAAGATAAAGACTCGGGCGCGGAATGCGCCTCCTGATCTTTAGACGGATGGGAACACGAAATATTTAGCATCTTGCACCGGAGACGGGCGGTCGGGCCCTGAGAGCGTCCCACGCCTAAGAGAAATGCACCAAAGGCGGTAAAAATTCTTTAGCGCGGTTCGTCATCCCAATGAAGCCGCAATTCCTGCGGCCCCGCGATTGGCCGAAGCGGCCAGCCCCGAAGGATTTCATGCTCATGACGAGTTTCCCGACTGCGTTGCATCTCCGACTCCGCGCGCTTGCGCGTTTCAATCCAGAAGCGCCTGCGCTGGCTTCATTCACGCAGGGAGAAAGCAGGCTCTCGCGCGGCGAGCTCGATGCCCGAGCGTCGCATCTGGCGATGCAGCTGCGCGCGGCGGGGGTATCGACTGAGGTGCGGGTCGGAGTCTCTGTCGAGCGTTCATGCGAACTCTTCGTCGCGCTGCTCGCAGTGCTGAAGGCGGGAGGCGTGTTCGTGCCGCTCGATCCACGTCATCCGGCCGCGCGCCTCGACTGGATCGCGAAGGATGCGGGTCTTGCACACGGCATAGTCGACGCATCGGCGGAAGATGCGATGCGTGCCCGGTTTGAACAATGCTTCGTGGTATCGCACGAAGAGGGCACGTTTGAAGACGCTGCCGTCCATCCGCGCGCGGCGGCGTACATGATCTACACGTCCGGATCGACGGGTACGCCGAAGGCCGTAGTGGTTGAGCATGGTCCGCTTGCCGCGCACTGCGATGCGCTCGCCGCTACGCTGCCGATTACTTCGGACGATCGCCTGCTGCATTTCGCGTCGGTCAATTTCGATGCTGCACATGAGTGCTGGCTCGCACCGCTCGCGATGGGCGCGAGCATCGTCATCAGCGATCCGCCGCCTTTCGCGCCCGAAGCGGCGCATGCGCTGATCGTGCGCGAAAAGGTCAGCGTCGCGGCGTTCCCGCCTGCGTATCTGCGTGAGTTCGCAAGCGTCGCCGAGCGTGCAGGGGTGCCTGCTTCGCTGAAGGTGCTGGCATTCGGTGGTGAAGCGCTCTCGCAGCAAGCGTTCGAACATGTGCGGCGCGTGTTCCCGGCGGTGCGTCTCATCAACGGCTACGGTCCGACCGAGGCCGTCATCTCGCCGATGCTGTGGCCCGTCGAACCAGGCGCCACGCCCGAACTCGCAGGGGACGATGCGTATGCGTCGTTGCCCATCGGACGGCCGATCGGGCCGCGCGTCGCACGTATCGACAATGGCGAGCTTCTTTTGGGCGGGATGTGTCTCGCTCGTGGCTATCACGGCCGCGCCGCGTTGACGGCAGAAAGATTCCTGCCCGATGCGTCGGGCGAGGCGGGCGCGCGCATCTACCGCACGGGCGACCTCGCTCGCGAACGCGCGGACGGCGCCTACGACTACCTCGGCCGCATCGATGACCAGGTGCAGATTCGCGGCGTGCGGGTGGAGCCGGGCGAGATCGCGGCATGCCTGCGCGCGCATCCGTCGGTGCGCGATGCCGCGGTCCTCGCCGATACCAGCGACGGCCGCACGCAACTCACCGCGTGCATCGTCGCAAACGATGAAGCGCTCGACGATATCGCGCTGAAAAGCCATCTCGGCGAGCGTTTGCCTGCTGCGTGGCAGCCGCATCGTTACGTGCGCCTTGCGCGTTTGCCATACACGATGAACGGCAAGCTCGATCGCGATGCGCTCAAGCGCGCGGTGGATGAGCATGCATTTAAAGCCGACTACGTAGCGCCCGAAACCGATACCGAACACAAGCTCGCGCAGACGTGGCAGCGCATCCTGAACGAACGCGAACCGATCGGCCGCGATGAGCGTTTCTTCGGACGCGGCGGCGATTCGCTTGCAGCGATGCAGTTGCAAGCGGCGATCCGCATCGAGTGGCGCGTGAATCTGCGGCTCGATTCGCTGTTTGATGATCCCTCGCTCGCGGAGCTTGCCGCGCAGATCGATCGAAGCGATGTAGAGAGCGGGACGCTGGAGATCAAAGCTAAAAAGAGCGATGCGGCAGCACGATTCACGGATCGCGCCGCGTCGTTCGCGCAACAGCGCTTCTGGGTGCTCGCGCAAACGCGCGATGCGGGATCGGCGTATCACATCGCTGGACATTGGGACTTTCGCGGCACGCTCGACGCGAACGCATTGCAACGCGCGCTCGATCGCGTGATCGAACGTCATGAGGCATGGCGCACGACGCTAGTCGAAAGCGATGACGGCATCGTCATGCAGCGCATTCACGCGGCGTTGCCGGTGCGGATCGCGCTCGTCAATCCGCGCGATGCGGACGCGAACGAACTCGCTCAACGCCACGCAAGCGAGCCGTTCGATCTATCGGAAGGCCCGCTGCTGCGCGCAACCCTCGTCACCTTCGCCGATGATTCGCATCGCCTGATGCTCGCGGCTCATCACGCGGTGATGGACGGGTGGAGTTCGCGGTGCGTCTTCGAGGAACTGGCGGCTGCGTACACGGCTTTCGCGTATAAACGCGAACCGTCGCTGCCCGTCTTGCCGATCCAGTACGCCGATTACGCCGATTGGCAACGTGAACTCGTGGCGGGCGAAGAGGGCAAGCGGCAATTCGCATACTGGCGCGAAGCATTGAACGGGGTACCCGAGCCGCTCGCGCTTCCGTACGACCGCGCCCGCCCCGCCGAGCGCGATCATCGCGGTGCGCGCGTATCGTTGCGGCTGTCCGAAGCCGTATCGGCCGATGTGCGCGAACTCGCGCGGCGCACTCATGCATCGCCGTTCGCCGTTCTGCTCGCCTCGTTCAATGCATGGCTCTGTCGCCTGACGGGTGCGAACGATATCGTCGTCGCGGTGCCGGTTGCGCATCGCCAGCGGCCGGAGACTGCGCGGCTCGTCGGCTTGTTCCTCAACACGCTCGCGTTGCGCGCGCGCATCGATCCGCTGGCATCGTTCGCGTCGCTGCTCGATACCGTGCGCGCCGCGTCGCTCGCTGCGCTTGCGCATCAGGACGTGCCTTTCGATCAGGTGCTCGATGCGGTCAAGCCGCCTGTGCGTCGCGGCGACGAGTGGTTGCGCGTGAAATTCGCGCAGCAGTTCGATGCAGAATTGAAGTCGCAATTACCAAACGCATCGGCGGTGGCGACGCCCGGTCCCGATCTCGCCGCGCGCTTCGACTTCGCACTCGATTTCACCGACGACGCAAACAACATCGAACTGACGGCGGCTCATGCGCTCGATTGCATCGATAGCGCAACGGCTGAAGCATGGCTCGCCAGTTTCGCGACGCTCCTCACGGATGCCGTGCGTGATCCGCAGCGTCCGCTCACGCTGCTCGATTGCGCCGATGCGCCCGCCTTCCGCGACGCGCAGAAGGGCCGCACGTTGCCGCTCTTCGTCACTGACGTGCTCGCGCTCTTCGCGCAGCACGCGGCGGCGACGCCGCATCGAACCGCACTCGCCGACGCCCACGCGCAACTCACGTTCGAAGAACTCGACGATGCGTCAAACCGCGTTGCGCTCGCGCTGCAACAGCGCGGCGTTGGAGCGGAGCAGGCGGTCGTCGTTTGCATGGAGCGATCGGTGCGCTTCGTGGTCGCGCTGGTCGGCGTGCTGAAGTCCGGCGCGTATGCGGTGCCGCTCGATCCCGCGATGCCTGCGGAACGCCTCGCCGCCGCCGCCGATGCATGCGGCGCGCAATGGGCGCTCGGCTTGCAGCAAACGCTCGGCCGCGCGTCAGTACTCGACGTCGATACGCTCTCTCAAGACACATCGCTTGCAAATGCAGTCGCGCGCCGCGCGCCGCCCGCACCCGAGCAGGCCGCTTACCTCATCTTCACGTCCGGATCGACCGGTACGCCGAAGGGCGTGACGATCTCGCATCGCGCGCTCGCGGACTACGTGCAAGGCATGCTCGACGAACTGGCTTTCGCATCCGACGCATCGATGGCAATGGTCTCGACCGTGGCCGCGGATCTCGGCCACACGACGCTCTTCGGCGCGCTGTGCTCGGGGCGCACGCTGCATCTGTTGCCGGCGCAATGCGCGTTCGATCCGGACCGCTTCGCGCAGGAAATGCGCGCGCGCGAAGTCGGTGTGCTGAAAATCGTGCCGAGCCATTTGCATGCGCTCCTCGACGCGCACCATCCGGCCGATGTGCTGCCGTCGCACGCGCTCGTGACGGGCGGCGAAGCGCTGCCGTGGACGCTGGTCGAGCGGATCGCATCGCTCAAACCGGGTTGCCGCGTGATCAATCACTATGGTCCGACCGAAGCGACCGTCGGCGCGCTGACGTGCGAGACGGCCACGCTTTCCGGGTATTCGACGCAAGGCGTTCCGCTCGGGCGGCCGCTGCCGAATGCGTCCGCGTACGTGCTCGACGCACACGGCGCATGCGTGCCGTCGGGCGGCATCGGCGAGCTGTATCTGGGCGGGCCGGGTGTTGCGCGGGGCTACCTCGGCCGCGCAGCGGCGACCGCTGAGCGCTTCGTACCGCATCCGTTCGCACAAGGCGAGCGTCTGTATCGAACGGGGGATCGGGTGCGGCTGCGTGCCGATCGCCGTATCGATTTTCTCGGGCGTCTCGATGATCAGGTGAAGATTCGCGGCTATCGAGTCGAGCCGGGCGAAGTAAGCGCGGCACTTTGTGCCATCCACGGCGTGGCGCAAGCCGAGACGCTCGCGGTCGAGCATGAAGGGCGCATGCGTCTTGCGTCGTTCGTGACGGTGCGGTCTGTCGCCGAAGCCGCGTTGCGCGATGCGCTTGCCGCAACGTTGCCGGACTACATGGTGCCGTCCGTGCTGATCGTGCTCGATGCGTTGCCGGTGACCGCCAACGGCAAGATCGACCGCGCCGCGTTGCGTGCTTTTGCTGCGGCGCCGGCGCCTGTCGCATCCGCTGGCGATGCGCCGCGCGGGCCCGCAGAAGAAGCGCTTGCGGCGGTCTGGAAGGAAGTGTTGAAGGCCGAACGCATCGGCCGCGACGACAACTTCTTCGAACTCGGCGGCGACTCGATTCTCGTGCTTCAAGTCATCGCGCGCTCACGCAAGCGCGGGCTGCGCTTCACGCCGAAGCAGTTGTTCGATGGCCCGACAGTTGCGCAACTGGCGCAAGTCGCCAAGCTGGTCGATGCCGCCCGGCCGGCCACCGTAACGCCCACGACGCAAAGCGCCACGCTCACGCCCGCTCAACTTCGCTTCTTCGCGCTCGACATTCCACAGCGCGGCCACTGGAACCAGTCGATTGAATTCGATACGCAAACGCCGTTCGATCTCGATGCTTTCGGGCGTGCCTTCGATGCGCTGCTCACGCATCATGCGATCTTCAGCCAACGCTTCGAGCAGGGAACATGGGCGCCTACTTACGCGCCGAAAGCGTTCGATACGCTGCCGCTCGCGGCTACTTCAGCAGTAGACGAAACCGATGCCCTCGCTCAATTCGACGCCCTGCAAAGCACGCTCGATCTGACGCGCGGGCCGCTTGTCTGCGCTCTTGCAGCAGCCTTGCCGGACGGTCGAACAAAGCTGTATCTCGCGATCCATCACGTGATCGTCGATGGCGTGTCGTGGCGCATCCTGCTCGACGATCTCGATACAGCCTACCGCGCCGCAGGCGAACGGCGCAGCGTGCGCCTGGCGCCGGTGGGCGTTCGCGCGCAGGACTGGGCAGCGCGTCTAGCGCGCACCGCTCGCGAGACCGATTCGCCGTTCGCGCAGGAAGTACCGTATTGGACCGCGCTAGCCGCACCGCACGACGACATTGCGCTTGATCACCCGCAAGCCAAAGCAAAGAACGCTGATGCCGCGATCATTGAGCAGACGCTAAGCGCCGATCTCACGCGCGCCGCGCTCACCGACGCAAACGCGGCCTATCGCACGCAGACGATCGAACTGCTGATCGCGGCGCTTGCACAGGCGATCGGCGAAAAGACGCATCAGCCGTCGTGCCGTCTCGAACTCGAAGGCCACGGCCGCGAGGCCCTCTTCGACGATATCGATGCAAGCCGCACGCTCGGCTGGCTGACGTCCCACTATCCGGTGGCGCTGCCCGCAGACGGCTCACCGGCCGCCGTGAAGGACGCATTGCGCGCAGTGCCGAACAAAGGGCTCGGCTTCGGCGTGCTGCGCCACTACGGCGACGACGCCACGCGCGCCGCACTGGCCAACGTGCCGCGTCCACGTGTGACGTTCAACTATCTCGGCCAGTTCGACGCTCCACGAGACGCCGCATTTAAGCCGCGTTTTGGGGGCGCGGGTTGCGAACGCGATCCGTCGGGTCCGCTCGGCAACGCGCTCGCCATTCACGCATGGATCGACGCGAAAGATGGTGCGCGCACGTTGAAGCTGCACTGGGTCTACGGATCGACGCAATTCGACCGCGCGACGATCGAAGCGCTGGCCGCGCGCTTCGAAGCATCGCTTGCTGTGATGACAGCGGCATGCGTCGAACGCGGCGCCGGCGCAACGCCTTCGGACTATCCGCTCGCTCAAGCCAGCGGCCTGACGCAAGCCGCGCTCGATCGCTTGCCGCATGATCTGCGCACGATCGACGACATCTATCGGCTCTCGCCGATGCAGCAGGGCATCCTGTTCCACTCGCTCCTCGCGCCCGAACAAGCAACGTATGTGAATCAACTGGTCGCGACGCTGGCGTCGCCGAACGTCGAGCGCTTGCGCGCCGCATTCGCCGCCGCCGTGCCGCGCCACGACATCTTGCGCACGAGCTTCACGCCCGACGAAGCCGCGTCGATGCAGATCGTGCATCGTCAGGCGCAGATGCCGTTCGATGTCCTCGACTGGCGCGATCGAGGGGAAGACTTCGAAGCATGGCTCATCGCCGATCGGGCACGCGGCTTCGATCTGAGCGCGCCGCCTTTGATGCGCGTCGCGCTGATCCGCTTGACCGATGATGAATGGCGTCTCGTCTGGACGCGGCATCACTTGTTGCTCGACGGATGGAGCACCGCGCGCCTGTTTGCGGACGTGCTCACTGACTACATTGAACCGCCGCGTCCGCAGCCGTTCGCGTCGCCTGCGAAGGCGCGCTATCGCGACTTCATCGCGTGGCTCGCGGCACGCGATACGGGCGCAGAACAAGCGTTCTGGCTGGAGCGCCTGGCGCGCCTCGGTGAACCGACGCTCGTCGGGCAACGCGATGCGAGCGCGCGAGCGAAGAACCGCGTCTTGCGCGCGACGCTCGACGCCGCGACGATGGCATGCATCACCGATACGGCACGGCGTCTGCACGTCACGACCAACACGCTGGTTCAGGGCGCATGGGCGCTGGCACTGCAACGCACGACGCATCAATCGTCGGTGGCGTTCGGCGCGACCGTCGCGGGCCGCCCGGAAGCATTGCCCGACTTTGATACCGTGCTCGGTCTTTTCATCAACACGCTGCCCGTCATCACGGTGCCGCTGCCGCAGCGCGCGGCATCGGCATGGCTGCGCGAGTTGCAGAGCGACAACGCCGCGGCCGCCGAGCACGCGCACACGCCGCTCGCCGATATCCAGCGCTGGGCCCGGCAAGGTGGCGGCGCGTTGTTCGACACGCTTGTCGTCTTCGAGAACTATCCGGTCGATGAGGCATGGGCCGGCCGCGACGAACGCGCGTTGAAAATGCGCGACCTGCGCAATATCGAAGCGACCGATTTCGCGATGACACTCGTGATCGAAGCGGGCACGTCGATGACGATCGACTATGGCTACGACGCCGCACGCATTGACGAGGCGCGCGTCACCGCGTTGCATCGTGCGTTCGCGACATGCCTCGATGGCATCGTGGCGAATCCGGACGCGCCGCTCGGCACGATCTCGATCGCAACCGCCGACGATCTCGCCGCGCTCGCCCGCTACAACGCGACCGGGCAGACGTGGAGCGCCATGCAGCAATTGCCGCTGCATCGGCAATTCGAACGCGCGGCGCAAAGCACGCCCGATGCCATCGCGCTCGAATTCGCGGATGCGTACGGGCAAGTCCAGCAAATGCGCTACGCCGAACTCGATGCCCACGCGAACCGCATCGCCGCCGCCTTGCTGGCGGCGGGCGTTGCACCGGACACAGCGGTCGCGCTATGCGTCGAGCGATCGTTCGAGATGGTGATCGCGCTCATCGGCGTGCTGAAGGCCGGTGCCGCGTATCTGCCGATCGATCCCGATTACCCGGCCGAGCGCATCGGCTATCTGCTCGATGATGCGAAGCCGGCCGTCGTCCTTACGCAAGCGCATCTGCGCGAACGTGTCGAGGCCTCGGGCGTGCGCGTACTAACCGTCGACGAACTGATGCAGCACGACACGACGCTGGACGCATGCATCGAAGTGGAACGTGAACAGCTTGCGTACCTGATCTACACGTCCGGTTCGACCGGCAAGCCGAAGGGCGCGGGCAACACGCATGCGGCACTAGCGAACCGCATCGCATGGATGCAGGACGCGTATCGCCTCGATTCGAATGATGTCGTGTTGCACAAGACGCCGTTCGGCTTCGACGTATCGGTGTGGGAATTCGTGTGGCCGCTCGCAGTCGGCGCGAAGCTCGCGATCGCCGCGCCCGGCGATCATCGCGACCCGGCGCGTCTCGTTGCCGCGATCGAAACGCATCGCGTGAGCACGCTTCACTTCGTGCCGTCGATGCTTGCGGTGTTCGTCGGCCACCTCGACCAGTTCGGCGAAGCCGCGCGCTGCAAGAGCGTCGAGCGGATCGTCGCGAGCGGTGAAGCGCTGGCGCCGGAACTCGTGGCGCGCGTGACGCAACTGCTGCCGAACGCGCGTCTCTACAACCTCTACGGCCCGACTGAAGCGGCGATCGACGTGTCGCACTGGACATGCGCCGCGAGCGATGCCGACGCGTCCTCCGTGCCGATCGGACATCCGATCGCGAACCTGCAACTACATGTGCTCGATGCAGCGTTGCATCCGGTGCCGCGGGGCGCAATCGGTGAGTTGTATCTCGGCGGCGCGGGACTCGCGCGTGGCTATCTAGGCCGGCCCTCGCTCACGTCCGAGCGCTTCGTGCCTGATCCGTTCACGGCTGGCGCGCGTCTCTATCGCACGGGTGACCTCGCGCGTCGCCGCGACGATGGCGCGCTCGATTACCTGGGCCGCGTCGATACGCAGGTGAAGCTGCGCGGTCAGCGCATCGAGCCGGGTGAGATCGAGGCACTGTTGCGCGGGGCGCCCGGCGTACACGACGCGGTCGTGATCGTACGCGACGAGCAGTTGATCGGTTACGTCGCACGCGGCGAAGTCGCACTCGATCAGGCGACGCTCTTCGACGCCCTGCGCGCTCAATTGCCCGCGTACATGGTGCCCGCGCAGCTGATCGAACTGGATGCGCTGCCCATCACACCGAACGGGAAGTGCGATCGGAACGCATTGCCCGCGCCATCGCGCGAGACGAAGGCGAACGACGCTCCGCACACCGATATCGAACGCGAACTCGCCGCGATCTGGCAGCGCGTGCTTCGACTCGAATCCATCGGCCGCGACGACGACTTCTTCGCGCTCGGCGGTCACTCGTTGCTTGCGACGCAGGCGAACGCACAGGCGAACCTGCACTGGTCGCTGATGCTGCCGCTGCGCACGCTCTTCGACGAACGCACGCTCTCGCGCGTCGCAGCGACGATCGACCGGGCGCTCGCCGAACGCGGCGCGCATACCGGACAAGACGCCGCAAGCGCGATCGATGCGCTGCTGAGCGAACTGGAAACGCTTTGAGGATCGACGGATGACGACTGCAAGACCCGATTTGCTCTCACTCGCGGCGCGCTTTGCGAAGCTGCCTGACCCGCAGCGCAAGACCTTTTTGACGACGCTCGACGCAGCCGGCATCGACTTCCGCCTGCTGCCGATTCCGCCACGCGCCGAGCGCGCGGCGAGCGTGCCGGCGTCGTTTGCGCAGACGCGTTTGTGGCTCCACGCGCGCATGATCGACGAGCCCGCCGCATATCACATCACCGAGCGTCTGCGTCTCGATGGCGCGCTCGATGCGAACGCGCTGCGCCTCTCATGCGATGCGTTGATCGCGCGCCACGAGGCGTTGCGCACGACGTTCGCTGAGGGCGCGGACGGCGTGCAGCAGTCGGTGCATGCGCCGACGCGCTGCCCGTGGCACGCGGTTGATTTGAGCACTGTTCCCGCCGCCGAACGCGAGACGCGCGCAAGCGCCATCGCTGCCGCTGATGAAGCTGCGCCCTTCGATCTGGCGCATGGCCCGCTGATGCGCGCCATCCTTGTCCGCCTCGACGCAACGATGCACTGGCTCTCGATCACCACGCATCACATCGTCTCGGACGGCTGGTCCGCCGACATCGCGCTTGCCGAACTGGCTTCGTTCTATCGTTCGTATGCACGTAACGAAGCGGTGTCGCTGCCGCCGCTGCCGATCCAGTACGCCGACTACGCGCTCTGGCAGCGCCGCTGGCTCGATGCGGGCGAGCGCGATCGTCAGCTCGAATTCTGGCGTGCGCGGCTCGATCCGACGCGCGACGTGCTGATGTTGCCCGGCGCCGCACCGCGTCCTGCGCAGCGCGGCGCGCGCGCGGCGCTGCATCTGTTCAAGCTCGATACGCCGCTCGCGCAACGCGTGAAGGCGTTCGCCAATGCGCACCGCGCGACGCCGTTCGGCGTGCTGCTCGCGACACTCGACGCGTTGCTCGCGCGTGCGTCGGGTGAGACGCATATCCAGGTCGGCGTGCCGTCGGCGAATCGCGAGCGGGGCGAGACGGCTGGCCTCATCGGCTTCTTCGTCAACACGCTGACGCTCGCGACGCGCATCGATGCGAACAAGTCGTTCGCCGCGCTCGTCAATGCCACGCAACAAGGGCTCATCGATGCGCAGTCGCATCAGGATGTGCCGTTCGAGCAGGTGGTCGAAGCGCTGGGCGTCGTGCGCAGCGCGAGCCATCATCCGCTCTTTCAGGTGATGGCCGCGTATGGCGCGCGGCGTCCTCTGCCGTCGCTTGCCGATGTGCGCATGACCGAGTTGCCGTCGGGCATGCCCTTCGCAAAGTTCGATCTCACGCTGAGCTTCGAGGATCGCGACGACGGTTCCATCGACGCAGGCTTCATCTACGCACTCGATCTCTTCGAAGCCGATGCGGTCGAACGGCTTGCGCGACGCTTCGTCGAATTGCTGTCGAATGCGCTCGATGCACCGGATGCGCTCGTCGGTGATCTTCAATGGCTGCCGCACGCGGAGCGCGCCCAACTGGACGCATGGAACGACAACGTGCCGCAAGAGGCGGAAGCGTTCAAGCCCGTTCACGAACACATCGCCGATCATGCGCGCGCGCGGCCCGATGCGCGCGGCGTCGCGGATACGGACCGATCGCTCACACGCGGCGAAGTCGATGCCCGCGCGATGCGCCTCGCGCAGCGTCTCGTCGCGGCGGGCGTCAGCGCGGAGATGCGCGTGGGCGTCGCGCTCGGACGCTCGGTGAATCTGCTCGTCGGTTTGATCGCGGCGCTGAAGTCGGGCGGCGCGTTCGTGCCGCTCGATCCGAGCCATCCGCGCGAACGTCTGTCGCAAATCCTCGATGATGCGCAGATCGTGCATATCGTTACGGAGCGCGCGAGCCTCGCCGCGCTGCCCATGTCCGAGCACGCGCGCGTCTGGCTGATCGACGACGAATCTCTCTACGACGACGACGCGACATCAAACGTCCCGCTGCCCGCCGTCGCTCCGCAACAAGCGGCGTATGCGATCTATACGTCGGGCTCCACAGGCAAGCCTAAAGGCGTGATCGTCGATCACGGTTCGTTTGCTCTGCATTGTGCGGCGATTGCGAAGCGCTATGGCGCGGGCGAGAAAGATGTCTTCCTGCTGTTCCAGTCGGTGAATTTCGACGGCGCGCACGAAGGCTGGTTCTCGCAGTACATGTCGGGTGCCGCGGTCGCGGTCACGGCCGATACGCTGTGGCCGCCCGCGCTCACCTGCAAGCTGATGACGCGCGAAGGCGTGACGATGACCTACGTGCCGCCGGGTTGCGCGACGCAGCTCGCCGAATGGGCGCTCGCTCACGGCGCGCCGCCGACGCTGCGCTCGCTGACGGTCGGCGGTGAAGCCACGTCGCGCGAAGCGTTCGCGCTGATGCGCCGCGCATTTCCGAACGCGCGCATCGTCAACGGCTACGGACCGACGGAAACCGTCATCACGCCGATGCTGTGGATGTTCAACCCCGGCGACGATCCCGCGAAACTCGCCGACAGCGCCTATCTGCCGATCGGCACGCTCGTCGGCGCGCGCACGGCGCACGTGCTCGACGCGCGGCTGAATCCGCTCCCGGTCGGCGTGACGGGCGAGCTGTATCTGGGCGGCGAGGGCGTGGGCGTTGCACGCGGCTATCTCGACCGGCCCGCGCTCACGGCCGAGCGCTTCGTGCCCGATCCGTTCGGCGTGCCGGGGGCGCGGCTGTATCGCACCGGCGATCTCGTGCGGCGTCGCGCCGATGGCGTGTTCGATTTCATCGGCCGTGTCGATCATCAGGTGAAGTTGCGCGGCTTGCGGATCGAACTCGGCGAGATCGAGGCGCAACTCGCCGCACACGACGACGTGCGCGAAGCGGTGGCGGTCGTGAACGGAAAGGGCGCGCAGGCGGCGCTCGTCGCTTACGTCGAACTGACCGATGAAGCGCGCGTGCGCGCCGCCCGCGCCGATGCCGCCGAACTCGATGCGCATCTGCGCCACACGCTGCCCGACTACATGGTGCCCGCGCATATCGTCGTGCTCGACGCGTTGCCGCGCAACGCGAACAGCAAGGTCGATCGCGCGGCGCTACCAGAGCCGAAGCGCCGCGAGCGCGCTTACGAGGCGCCCAAAGCCGGCACAGAAGCAGCGCTGGCTGCGATCTGGCGCGAAGTGCTGGACGTCGAGCGAATCGGTCGAGCGGATCATTTCTTCGAACTCGGCGGGCATTCGCTCGCTGCGGTGCGCGTGGCGACGCGTGTCGCGGAGCGGCTCGCCCGCGACGTGCCGGTGCGCACGCTTTTCGAGGCGCCGATCCTTTCGCAATATGCGCAGCGTGTGACGCGTGCACGCGTGGCCGAAGGCGCGTCCGATCTCGCGATGCCTGCTGTCGTGGCTGATGCGCAAGGCGTGCTGCCACTATCGGCCGCGCAACTCGGCCTGTGGTTCCTGTGGCGCGCGCAGCCGCGAAGCGCTGCCTACAACATTCCCGTCTCGTTGCGGCTGCGCGGCCCGCTAGCCATCGACGCGTTGCGCGAAGCGTTTGCTCAAGCCGCCGCGCGTCATCCGGCACTGCGCACGCGCTTCGTCGAACACGATGGTGCGTTGCCCGGCCAGCGCACCGACACGACATGCGAAGTCGAACTGCCTTTGATCGATCTGACGAACGATGCGCAACGTGTCGCGCGCGCCACGGCCCTGACGGATGAAGACGCGCTCACGCCGTTTGATTTGCTCGATGCAAAACCGCTCTGGCGCGCGCGTCTCCTGCGTCTTGCCGACGATGATCACGTGCTGTCGCTCATCGTGCATCACATCGTGTCCGATGGGCATTCGATCGATCTCTGGCTCGAAGATATCCGCACCACGTATGTAACGCTCAAAGCTGGCGCATCGCGCGTTCGCGTTATCACGCAAGCGTGGCCCGTGCTGCCCGCGTCCGCGCCGCCGTCGCGCCTGGCGTTCTGGCGTGATGCACTCGACGGCGCCCCGTCGGACCTGTTGCCTGCGCCCGCATCGGGCCGCGCGAGCGATCCTCAATGGTCGGCGAACCGCATCGCGTTCGAGTTCGACGATGCGCTCGTGCGCCGTGCCCGCTCGATGTCGCTCGACGCCCACGCGACGCTGCCGATGCTCCTGCACGCCGCGCTGAACGTCGCGTTCTATCGCGTGACGGGCGCGCTGGATCAGCCCGTCGGCGTGCTGGCCTCGACACGCGAGCTAACCGGTGACGCCGCACGTCACGCACTCGGGCTTTTCATCAACGCGGTGGTCGTGCGCACGCGGCTCACTCGCAACGATTCGCCCGCGACGATCCTGAATACCGTGCGCGACGCCGCGCTCGCCGCATACGCTCATGCCGACACGCCGTTCGCCGACGTGGTCGCGGCGTTGAGCGCGCCGCGCGCGGGGCTCGGAAATCCGCTGTTCCAGGTGATGTTCAACTACCTGCGTCCGGCAGGCGCGGCGAATCGCGACTGGGCTGGCCTCGCGCTCGACGAGTTCAACGACGTGCGTCATCGCGTCGTCTTCGAACTGGAACTGGATATCGTCGAGCATCCGGACGGCCGCGTGACGGGCGCGTTTTCGTACGCGAACGAACTCGTCGATGCGGCGTTCGTCGAGGCGTTGTCGAACGACTATCTCGCAGCCGTACAGCAATTCGTCGAAGCACCGCATGACGCGCTCGGCGAAGCGCATGCGCTCTTTGCTTGCACGCCGCATGGCGACGCAGCGACGCAACCGCTGCTCGATACGGCCGCCCGTGCGAAAGCACAACGCGCAGCACAAGCACTCGAACGCGTATGGCGCGATCTCTTCGACGGCCAGCCCCTCTCGCACGACGACGACCTCTTCGAAGCAGGCGCCACCTCGTTCGACGTCGTGCGTTTCGTCGATGCCGCGCAGCGCGCTGGCTTCGCGATCGAAATAGCCGACGTCTTCGCCACGCCGAACTTCGCGGGACTCGCCAGGCATGTCGCGCGCGAAGCACTAGTCCCGGCCGGAGCGCAACACGCGCCGGCCATCAATCAATAAGAACCGAATGAGAGCAGAGACATGCACAAGGAAACAGTTTTCGATCTGATCGGCATCGGCTTCGGTCCGTCCAATCTTTCGCTGGCGGTGCGTCTTGCGGAAGAGGCGCGGACCTCGAAGCTCGCGCATTGTTTCGTCGAGCGGCAGCCCGAGTTCGGCTGGCATCGCGGGATGTTGCTTGACGACTGCCGGATGCAGATTTCCTTCCTGAAGGACCTCGTCACGCAGCGCGATCCGAAGAGCCGCTTCACGTTCATCAACTACCTGTTCGAGCGCGGACGCCTCAACGAATTCGTCAACCTGAAGAGCTTCTATCCGACGCGGCTCGAGTTTCACGACTATCTGCGCTGGGTCGCCGACGCGTTCGATCAGCGCGTGCATTACGGGCAAACCGTCACGTCGATCGAACCGGTGTTCGCATCGAAGGGCAGCAGCGAGATCGATGCGCTGCGCGTGTTCTCAAGCGATGACGAAGGCAACGAGCGGCAACGCGTGGCGCGCTCGCTTTCGGTCGGCATCGGTGGAACGGCGCAGGTGCCGGAGGCGTTTGCCGCACTCGGACCGCACAACGTGATCCATTCGTCGGCTTATCTGACGTCGATCGATCGCGTCGTCGGAACAGGTGATCGTGCGCCGAAAAAGCGCGTCGCGGTGATCGGCGCGGGGCAGAGCGCGGCGGAAGTCTTCGTCGATCTGGGGCGCCGGTTCCCGCATGTCGATGCGAGCCTCGTGATTCGTTCGAGCGCGCTCAAGCCCGCCGACGATACGCCGTTCGTCAACGAAATCTTCAGCCCCGCTTATACCGACGTCGTCTACGCGCAGTCGAAGGACGGCCGCCGGTCGCTGATCGAACGCTTTCGCGACACCAATTACGCGGTGGTGGACCGCCCGCTCATCGAGCAGATCTACGAGATGTTGTATCTGCAGAACGTGGCGGACAACGCGCGGCATCGGCTGCTCGCGAGTACCGCGATCGAAGCGGCCGTGCGTGCTGCGAACGGGCAGATCGAACTCACGATGCGCGACGGCCTGAACGGCCACGGGCGCGCCGAACGCTTCGATGCGCTCGTGCTTGCGACGGGCTATCGACGCGACACGCATCTCGCGCTCCTCGACGGCCTGGCGCCGCATCTCGGCGATGCGCTGAACGAGGGCGATGTCGCTCGCGACTACCGGCTCGCGACGCCCGATCACTTCAAGCCGCGTATTTATCTGCAAGGCTGCTGCGAAGACAGCCACGGTCTCTCCGATACGTTGCTCTCGGTGCTGGCGCTACGCTCGGACGAGATCGCGGCATCCCTTGTCGAACATGCATCGATAGATCATCCGACCAACACCAATCAAACGCGCAACAAGGATGGTGTGCACATGGCGTTCGCTATCTGAAACAAAAATCAAATCGCTTCACGGGGGAATGGAAAGATGCAGTGGGCAATACGAACGCGTCGAAGCTCGATCGCCGCGGCGGTGAGCTTTGCGTTCTGCGCGGCAGCGCATGCGCAAAGCACAGGCAATACGGTACAGGACGTTGCGGCAGCGAACACGCTGCCCGCGGTGAAAGTCAGCGCATCGGCGGAAGGCGACGGTACGGTGGGTCTCGTCGCGCGCCGCAGCAGGACCGGCACGAAGACGGACACGCCAATCGACGAAATTCCACAGACGATCAACGTCGTCACTTCCGCGCAGATCGAGGAGACGGGCGCGACCAGCATCAACGAAGCGCTGCGCTACGTGCCGGGCTTTTCGTCGTATGGCGCGGACGTTCGCTCCGACTGGTACTCGGCGCTGCGAGGCTTCACGCCGACCGTTTTCGTCGATGGACTGCAGGTGCCCAATACGCTGAACCTCTCGAGCTGGCGTGTCGATCCGTACATGATCGACAGCATCACGATCCTGCGCGGCCCGACTTCCGTGCTGTACGGACAAGGTGATCCGGGCGCGATCGTCGATGTGCAGAGCAAGCTCGCCAATGGCGAACGCATCCGCGAGGCCGGCATGCAACTCGGCAACTATGCACGCAAGCAAGTGCAGTTCGATATCGGCGATACGATCGATAAGGATGGCACGCTCTCGTATCGCGTGCTCGCGGTCGGGCGCGATGGCAATTCGCTCACCGGACCGCATGCGGAGCAGCGCTTCTCGATCGCGCCGTCGGTCAGATGGCAGCCGAACGCGAGCACGTCGTTGACCGTTGCCGCGAGCTATCTGCAAGACTGGGGGGATGCGTCGAACAACTTCCTGCCGGCGGAGGGCACGGTGCTGCCGAATCCGAACGGCAGGATTTCGGAGAACCTCTACACGGGGGACCCGACGTATTCGTACTATCGCAAGAAGCAGTGGTCGGTCGGCTACCAGTTCGAGCACAAGTTCGATCCGGTGTGGACGTTTCGCCAGAACACGCGCTGGATGCATCTCTCGCTTGATAACGGCGCGGTGTGGGGCGGCGGTCTCGATGCGAGCGATCCGACGCAGCGGACGCTCTCGCGCTATGCAGGGCTCTTTCAGCCGAACTACAGCCGCTTCGATATCGACAACCAGGCCCAGGCGCGCTTCGGCACGGGACCGATCGAACATACGGTGTTGCTCGGCTTCGAATACAACCGTCAGAACTCGACCGATAGCGAATGGCTCGCGCTCGGTCCGAGCCTCAACATGTACAACCCGGTCTATACGCCGGTATCGACCGCGATATTCAGCGGCCCCGATTCGTTCGGCCAGACGAATACGCGCACGACGCTCGATTCGTTCGGCCTCTACGCGCAGGATCAGATCAAGTGGCAGCGCTGGGTGCTGACGGTGGGCGGCCGTGAGGACTGGACCGATACGAAGCTCAACGACGTCGTCGGCGACACGCAGACGAAGCAGAACGACAGCGCGTTCACGGGCCGCGTCGGGCTGACATATCTCGGCGACTATGGGCTCTCTCCGTACATCAGCTATTCGACGTCGTTTAATCCGATCATCGGCGTGAAAATGGCCGACGGCGGTCTGCCTTCGCCGACGAAAGGCCGGCAGATCGAAGCCGGCTTGCGCTGGCAGCCGGCGGGCAAGAACCTGATGCTGAACGCAGCCGTCTATCAGATCAACCAGACGAACGTCCTCACGCCCGATCCCACCGATCCCACCAACACGTTCTCCGTGCAGACAGGCGAAGTGCGCTCGCGCGGCATCGAACTGAGCGCGGTCGGCAACGTGACGCGCGATCTGTCGGTGATCGCTGCCTACGTGTATCAGGACGTGAAGAACATCGACGCGAACGACGACACGCTCGGCAAGTGGCCGGTGTCGATTCCGCTGCCGCGTCAGATGGCCTCGCTCTGGGCCGACTATACGTGGCACGCGGGTCCGCTCGAAGGATTCGGTGTCGGGGCGGGCATCCGCTATCAGAGCGGCCTCGCGGGCGCCGCCGACAACTCGCTCTACGTGCCGAGCTACACCGTGTACGACGCGGCCGTTCACTACGACATCCGCCACTGGCGTTTCGCGGTGAACGCATCGAACATTTTCAATCGCACGTTCGTGAGCGGCTGCCAGTCGTCATCGGCGTGCTTCTACGGCAATCCGCGCACGGTGATCGCGAGCGCCCGCTACAACTGGTGATCCATGTCCAAGAAGAAACTCGTTTATATCCTGTCACTGCGCAATGCCGCAGCCGATCGCGCGGGGCAGCAGATCGAATACAAGGGCGGCCTGCGCTACATGAAGTCGCCGCTCGAATATCTCGTAGGGCGGCTCAACGAAAGGGAACTCGGCGATCTCTACTCGCTCGAAGGCGTCATCTATGACGACGATGAAGGCTCGCCCGCCGATCGCGAAAAGCTCGAGCATTACGGCTTTTCGTGCACGCCGGGCAAGCAGTGGATTTATCCGCCGAATCTGACGGTGCAGGGCAAGTCCGTGAACAGCCTGCTGCATGCGATTCCTTCGGCTTACCGGCGCTTGCCGCTCAATGCGCCAGAGCGTGTTGCGCAGAAAAGCGCGTTCGAGAATCGCCTGCTCGACAAGCTGATCGCACTCGAAGCCGATTTCGTCGTGCTCGACGGGTTGCTCGTGATCCTCGATGAACTCGTGCGGCCCGGTGCGCTCTTTCATCGGCGAATTGCGAACATTCATCCGGGCGTGACGCGTCTCGGTTCGCGCTACGAGCGCCGTGGCGCCTATGCGACGCTCGATGCGTTGTACGGCGCGCGCGGCGAGAAGGTGATCGACTGGAACACGCGTGAGACGCGGACCGTGCCACCGGTCGATAAAACCGGCGCGTCGTTTCATTACGTCGATAACGGCATCGATTCGGGCGAGGTGATCTTCGACCTGCTCGAGACCTACATCGACCCGAACGACACGATCCTCGAACTGCGCTGGAACAACTTCAACAAGAGTCTCTTCCCCGCGCTTGAAGGAGGCCTCGCGATGATGGCCGAGAGCTTTGCGAAGGAGGCGATCTGAACATGGCGTCTTCAACGCGTCGTGTGCTTTCGAGCCACTACGCACACCACCCAGTCAAATGCGGGAGACATGACGATGAACGTTCGATTTCATCCTGAGGCGACGGCCGGTTTGACCGCCGCCAACGATACACCGATCGACCGCGCGCTCTTCGCGTGGAGAGAGGATCTTGCGCCTGAAGCGCTCTTGCCAGCGTTTGGCGAACTCTTCTGCCCCGAACCGGATCGCCAGAGCGCGACGCTTGCTTTGCCGCTTACGGAAACGATGGCGGCCAATGTCTTCATCGAGCGAGCGATTGCGGAAGGTGTGATCGACCAGGCGCTTCATCGCGACGGCCACTTGCTGCTTACGACTTCGCGCCGTACCTTCTGGCAGCAGCAGCGTCCCTGGCTCCAGGCGAGCGCATCTGGCGACATGCCGCTCACTTACGCCGAGACCAACGGGCGGTGCCATCCGGTGCGGCCTTCGAACGCGGAGGGCACCATCTATGAGCGCCATTTCCCGCAAATCGACATGACGTTCAGCCTGCGCACCGCCGATCCCGAAGCCGACGCCGATGTCTTCAGCGCTTGGATGAACCTCGATCGCGTGGCGCACTTCTGGGACCAGAGGGGCACGCGCGCCGAGCACGCGGCATATCTCGCGGAGCGTCGCGCCGACCCGCACATGCATCCGATGATCGGCTACTTCGACGACAAGCCCTTCGGCTACTTCGAGTTCTATTGGGCGAAGGAAGACCGCCTCGGCCCGTTCTACGACGCAGGCGATTTCGACCGTGGCCTGCATCTTCTGATCGGCGATCCGCAGTTTCAAAGCGCGGGCAAATTGCGGGCGTGGTGGAGCGGCGTGCTGCACTACATGTTCATCGACGATCCGCGCACGCAGCGGCTCGTGGGCGAACCGCGCGTCGATCACGTGCGGCACATTGCGTACATGCACAGGATGGGCTTCTACACGCTTAAGGAATTCGACTTCCCACACAAGCGCGCGGCGTTGACCGTCATCGAGCGCGAAAAGTTTTTCAGCGACTTCAAGTTCTGAGCGCAGCCGCCGACCATGCGATGCAAGCCGCGTAACCCGGCGGCATGGAAAGCGGCGCGGTGGCGATGCCTTGCACGTCGTCGCGACGGGGCCACACGGTGAAGTGCTGCATGCCCTTCGTGATGCCCACGCCGAGCGCCTTCAATATCGCTTCCTTCGTGACCCAGATGTCGTAGAAGGCGTCGGTTTGCGCGTGAACGGCAAGTCGTTCGACGGCATGGCGCTCGTGCGAACTGAGCGCGATCTCCGCCACCGTGCGCCAGTCGAATTGCGTCGCACGCTCTTCGATATCCACCCCCACGCGTCTCCGCGACGACAACGCGATCAGCCCATGATCACCCGAATGCGAGACGTTGAAATCGATTGCGTGTGAATTCGCAAGCGACGGGCGTCCCGCTTCGTCGCTTGCCAACGGCACATCTTCGGCTGCGACGCCAAGCCGTTCTGCCAGCAGCGCGCGCAATGCGGCGCGAACCATCGCGAAGCGCAGCGCATCCATGCTGCGATGAAAGGCCTGGGCGCGCGCGCGTTCGTTACCGGAGAGCGAAGCGAACACAGGATCGTCGAGCCGCGCGCCAAATACGATATCGACGCGCCAAAGCGAAACATCGGCGGGACACTCTGGCGGTAAGGGCACAACGACTAACGGGATCATGAATTCCGATGCATCGAAAATAAGTCCATGGGATTATGCCAGCGACGCATTGATTATCGAAAGCGAGGTGAGCATGGCAAGCACATGGCAATTCCAGATCAGAATCGCGGCGTCCAGGAAACTCGCGGAGGCATTGCGTGAAGGCCGCGCCTATTCCGCGCTCGACCCGCTTAATGAAATCCTGCGCGCGCACAACGCCACGCTGAAGTCCCAGTTCGACGCATTCATGGACTACGTGACCGAAGCGGAAAGAACGGACCCCGACAACTATCCTCTGTATGAATGGACGCGGGCGTCGGTCGATAACCCGGAAAAGAAGGCGAAATATCTAAGGGTCTTTACCGTGTACGTGGACGGTGAAGAGATCTACGGCGCAGAAACGGCCGACCGTCTCCAAGCGGAACTGACTGCGCTTATCGATGCGGACGGTATCGAACGCGTCATGAAGTTCGATACGAACCCGGCGAACAATCCGCAACCGCCTCGGCAATAATTTCTGCATGAATCCGGTGGGGTAATTATTGCCATATCGCGTTGCGATCGGAAATCGTCGCCGTTAAAGGAGCCCGCGCAAACGTTCGCGTGTCGAATTGATTTCATGCCTTCTCCAACCGCTATATCATGTTGCCGGTTTAGGAAACCAAGAACACAAAACTGGAGAAGCACTTGAGCGAACCTCACGGCCTCGCCGATATCGTCGGCAAGCACGAAGCGAAGATTTTGACGGACTGGCTCAACGAACAACTCGCGACGGCGCGCCAGGGCGTGATTTCCGAAGCCGAGCTCAGGGAATCATCGCGCGCTTTCCTTGCACAATTCGCGCGGGCCATTGCAAGCGATTACGACACGGACCTGTCAGGCCAGGCTTGGGACAGCGTGCGTCTGCACCTTGAAGCGCTCTCGCGCGAACGCGTGATCCAGGGTTTCACCTCGTCGGAAACAGCCGTCTTCATCTTCTCGCTGAAAAAGCCCCTGTTCGATGCACTGCGCGACGCCTTCAGCACGAACCCCGAACGCTTGAGCGTTGAATTCTGGAAACTGAGCCAGGTGCTCGACAAGCTCGGCCTCGTCACCGTCGATTCATATCAGCGCGAACGCCAGCAAGTGATCGAACGGCAGCAGCAGGAATTGCTCGACCTGACGACGCCCGTCGTCAAACTGTGGGATTCGATCGTCGCATTGCCACTCATCGGCACGCTCGACAGCGAACGCACGCAAGTCGTCATGGAAGGCCTGCTCAACGCAATCGTCGATAACGAAGCGGCAATCGCGATCATCGACATCACCGGCGTGCCGACAGTCGATACGCTCGTGGCACAGCATCTGCTAAAGACCGTCGCGGCCGCGCGGTTGATGGGCGCGGAATGCATCATCAGCGGCATTCGTCCGCAGATTGCGCAAACCATCGTGCATCTCGGCGTCGACCTCGGCGACGTGGTGACGAAAGCGACGCTTGCCGAAGCGCTGAAGATCGCGTTGCGCCGCGTCAACCTTACCGTTACCAAGCTGGGCGCGGTCAAATCGGGCGATTGAAGATGGAGCAGATTCCGGTTCTTAAGCTTGGCGGGTTTCTTCTGGTATCGATCCAGATCGAATTGCATGACGAACTCGTGCTGGGTCTTCAGGAAACCCTGACGTCGCGGATCTCGGAGACCCGGGCCCGCGGAGTGCTGATAGATATTTCAGCGCTGGAGATCGTCGATTCGTTCATCGGCCGCACGCTCGGGCATATCGCGGCAATGGCGCGCGTGCTCGACGCGGAGACGGTGCTCGTCGGCATGCGTCCCGCGGTCGCGATCACGCTTGTGGAACTCGGCATGACGCTAAAGGGAATTCGAACCGCTCTCGACGTCGATAAGGGCATGGCCATGCTGAAGGCCTCGGCGGACGCGGGAGAATCTTCATCGTTACGCTAAACCAGGTTGTCCTGGAAATCCGCACGCCCGGCGAGGTCAACCTCGCGCGCAAAGCGGTGCAGGACTGGGCAATGCGACTTTCGTTCGGCACGCTCGAACGGACCAAGTTCGTCACGGCCGCGAGCGAGCTCGCACGCAACACGCTCGTGCACGGCCAAGGTGGAACGGTCACGCTCATCGAGCTGGAGAAGGACGGCAGGCAAGGCATTCAACTGATTTTCGAGGACAAGGGTCCGGGCATTCCCAACATCGAGAAGGCGCTGGAAGATGGATACAGCACGGCCAAAAGCATGGGCCTCGGCTTGGGCGGCGCGCGGCGGCTCGTCAATGAATTCGAAATTACTTCGGCAGCAGGCAGCGGGACTCGCGTGAGCATCGTGCAATGGAAGCGACGATAAATCTTTCGGACCAGAGCGGTGTCGCGCACGCGCGGCGCTCGGTTGTCGCGCTCGCGCAGTCGCTCGGACTCACCGAACGTGTCCAGGCCGACGCGGCCCTCGTCGTGAGCGAAGCAGCCACCAACATCCTCAAATATGCGAGGAGCGGCACGATCCATCTCGCGCCTTATGCGGATTTCACGGGCAACGGGCTGCAGATCGTAGCAGCGGACCGGGGGCCGGGCATCGTCAATGTGCAGGCCGCGCGCACGGATGGGTTTTCCACTGGTGGCAGTCTCGGTGCGGGACTTGGCACGATCGAGCGGCAATCTGCGTTCTTCGATTTCTATTCGATCGCAGGCGGTGGCACGGTGCTGCTCGCGCGCATTGAGAACAAGGGTGCAGGCGATGCGAAGCCTGGCGCGTGGACGATCGGTGCGAGATCGACGCCGAAGCTCGGGCAGCAGATTTGCGGTGACGCGTGGAGCGCGCTCGAAGATGACGGCACCCTGTGGATCACGCTACTCGACGGGCTCGGCCACGGGCCGCTCGCGAGCGAGGCATCGCGTCGCGCGGTGGACGTGTTCCGCCAGCGTAATCGCGACGACACGCCCGCCGATGTCCTGCGCGCAGCGCACCAAGCGATGCGCTCGACACGCGGCGCGGTCATGGCCGCAGCGAAGTTCGATGTGAAGGCCAAGTCGATGACGTATGCGGGCGTCGGCAACATCGTCGCGATCGTGAACACGGGCGAGGTCAACCAGCATCTCGTCTCGACCGATGGCACCGTCGGTTACAACATGCGGCTCGTGCGCGAGAGCACGGTGGACTGGAACGTGCGCAGCGTCTTCATCGCGACGACGGACGGTCTCTCCACGCGCTGGAACCTGAACCGCCACCCGGACCTGCTGCAACATCATCCGGTCGTCATCGCGCATGTGCTGCATCGCGACTTCGCGCGCGACAACGACGACGCGTCGATCATCGTCGTCAAAGCGACCTGACATGCTGCATCGAATTCTCTCCACACCTATCGCGAGCAACCTGAGTCTCGTCGCGACGCGTGACCGCGCGCGACAGGTCGGCGAGCTGTTCGGGCTCGATGATCTGCAACGGACGCGGTTCGTCACGGCCGTCTCCGAGATCGCACGCAATGCCGTGCAGTTCGCGGGCGGCGGCACGCTGACGTTCCTCGTCGGCGATTCGGCGGAGCACGCGAATTCGCAGTGCATCGTCGCGCAGATCGCCGACAAGGGACCGGGCATCGCGAGGCTCGATCAGATCCTGAGCGGCGTGCATCATGAAGGCACGCCGGGCATGGGCCTGCCTGGCAGCCGCCGCATGGCCGACGCGTTCAGCGTCGCTACCGAGCCGGGCCGCGGCACGACCGTCACGATCGAGATGCTGCTGCCGCGCGACAAACCGCGCCTGACGCTCGACAAGCTGAGCGTGCTCGTCGATCAACTGACGCGCCGCAAGGCGCAGACGCCTGTCGAGGAGCTGGAGCAGCAGAACCGCGAAATGCTGCTGACGCTCGGCGAATTGCGGCGCAAGCAGACCGAGCTCGAAGAAGCGGACGTGCGCAAGAACGAGTTCCTCGCGATGCTCGCGCACGAGTTGCGTAACCCGCTCGCGGCGATCAGCCTCGCGCTCGAAGTGGCCGGACGCGGCACACCGGCAACGGGCGATCAGGCCGATACGTTCGCGCTGATCGGACGGCAGACGGCGCAGTTGTCGCGCATGGTCAACGACCTGCTCGACGTATCGCGGCTCACGCGCGGCAAGGTCGATCTGCATACGGAAGTCGCGCGCGTCGACGATCTCATCACCGGTGCGCTGGAGATGACCGCCGCCGAGGTCACGCGGCGCGCGCACCGGATCAGGACGGTTTATCCGAAAGAGGCCGTGCTGGTACGCGGCGACGTCGCGCGGCTCAAGCAGGTGTTCAGCAATATCCTGCACAACGCGGCGCGCTATACGTCGGAGCCGGATGAAATCGTCGTGAAGGTCGAGGCGTCGGAGCAGGAAGTGAATATCGAGGTGACGGATCACGGCATCGGCATCGAACCCGGTATGCTGCCGCGCGTGTTCGACTTGTTCGCGCAGGCATCGACCGCGATCGGCCGGCAGGATGCAGGGCTGGGCATTGGGCTTACGGTCGTGAAGCGGCTCGTGCACGATCATGGCGGATCGGCGCATGTCGAGAGCGCGGGCATCGGGCGGGGAACTACGTTCGTGGTCAAGCTGCCGCGTGTGTACGAGCCGCTGCCCGACGATGTCGCCGAGATGGCCGCGGCGCCGCAGCAGCGCGCGCAACGCATTCTGATCGTCGATGACAATCGCGACGCCGCTGAAGCGCTCGAAGCGTTATTGACGATGAGCGGTCACGAGTGCGAGGTCGCTTACGATGGAGCATCGGCGCTCGATGCGGCCGATGCATTCATGCCGACGGTGGCGGTCATCGATATCGGTTTGCCCGACATGACCGGCTTTGAAGTCGCGCGTGGTTTGCGCGAGAAGGCACGCGGACGGGCGCTATTTCTCGTAGCACTGAGCGGCTATACCACGCCCGATTTTCGCGAAAACGCCGACGACGCGGGCTTCGATCACTACTTCGCGAAGCCCATGTCGATCGACGATCTCTACGCCTGCCTTGCTGCCTTTCCCGCGCATTGACCTAGCGCGCAGCGAGCATCCCGATCACGAGTCCGGCGAGGGCCGCCATCGTGATGGCTTTCCAAGGGTTGTCGTGCACGAAGTCGTCGGTGGTATCGGCGGCGATGCGATATTTGAGCTTCAGGTTGTCCTGCGCCTCCGACAGTTTTCCCTGCACCAGCCGCAACTTGCGTGCGGCTTCGAACTTCGTGGCGGCTGCGGCGGAAGAGACGTCTGTTTCGTCCGAAGTACGCGATGTCGCGCGGATCGATGGCTTCACGCCTTGCGCTGAAGTGCCGCCATTGGATGAATTCGAGGTGTCATCACTCATTGCATGCTCCTTTTGTGTGGGGCGGAATATCGTTAAGTCGATGGTGGGTCGCAATAACCGTGCCGCGCGGCCTCAAGCCGCTTCGCCGTCGGCCGAGTTCGGAATGCGCTCGACGTCCTGCTTCCAGACCGTGGCCTCCGAGTCGCTCGGTGCGCGCCAGTCGCCGCGCGGCGAGAGCGATCCGCCCGAGCCGACCTTCGGCGCGTTCGGAATGCAGGACCGCTTGAACTGGCTCGTCCGGAAGAAGCGATCGACGAAGATCGAGAGATTGCGCTTGATGTCCGCGAGCGCGTACTGGTTGCGCGCGACGTGCGCGTCCTCAGGCCACGCGCCTTGCGCCCTGTCTTTCCAGGCCGAATGCGCGAGGAACGCGACCTTCGATGGCGTGAAGCCGAACCGCAGAATGTAGTAGAGGCTGAAGTCCTGCAATTCATACGGCCCGATCACGCTCTCTGTCTTCTGCTCCAGCACGCCGCTCGCCTTGCCGGGCACGAGTTCGGGACTGATGTCGGTATCGAGGACTTGCTCGAGCACCTCCGTTCCTGAAGTGCCGATTTGTCCCGACTCCGCGACCCAGCGCACGAGATGCGTGATCAGCGTCTTCGGCACGCTCGCGTTCACGCTGTAATGCGACATGTGATCGCCGACGCCGTAGGTGCACCAGCCGAGCGCGAGTTCGCTCAGGTCGCCGGTGCCGATCACGATCGCGTTATTGAAGTTCGCGAGACGAAAGAGGTGATTGGTGCGTTCGCCCGCCTGCACGTTCTCGAACGTGATGTCGTACTGCTCCGTGCCTTCGCCGTACGGATGCCCCAGGTCCTTCAGCATCTGCAGGCAACTGGGACGAATGTCGATCTCCTCGGCCGAACAGCCGACCACCTTCATCAGATCCTTCGCCTGCTGCAGCGTGCGGTGGCTCGTCGCGAAACCCGGCATCGTATAGCCGAGAATGTTCGAGCGCGGCAGGCCGAGGCGGTCCATCGCCTTTGCGCAGACGAGCAGCGCATGCGTCGAATCGAGGCCGCCCGAAACGCCGATCACGACCTTTGATATCTTCGATGCCCCGAGCCGCTGGATCAGCGCCTGTACTTGAATGTTGTAAACCTCGCTGCATCGTTCGTCGCGGCGGCGCGAATCGGCGGGAACGTACGGGAAGCGCTCGACCGCGCGTTCGAGCGCCAGATGCTCATCGTCGGGGATCGTGAACGGCACCTGCACGACGCTGAATTTCGCGACCTCTTCGCGATGCCGGTGCGCGGTCTGGCCGAACGTCGTCTGCTTCATGCGTTCGCGCGAGAGGCGTTCGAGATCGATGTCGGCGCACAGCAGGTGCGATTCGTTGAGGAAGCGGTCGGACTCGGCCAGCAGCGAGCCGTTTTCGTAGATCAGCGCCTGGCCGTCCCACGCGAGATCGGTGGTGGACTCTCCGCGGCCGGCGGACGTGTACAGGTACGCCGCGAGGCAGCGCGCGGATTGCTGCCCGACGAGCTGATGCCGATACCCCGACTTGCCGACGACGATGTTCGACGCCGACAGATTGACGAGCACTGTCGCCCCCGCGAGCGCGGCGAACGACGACGGCGGGATCGGCACCCATACGTCCTCGCAAATCTCGACGTGAAAGCGGAAGAACGGCATGCCGGGGATATCGAAGAGCAGGTTCGCGCCGAATGGAACTTGCTGGCCGCAGACATCGACCTGCGTAACCGTTGCGCTATCGGCCGGATTAAACTGACGTGCCTCGTAGAACTCGCCGTAGTTCGGCAGATAGCTCTTGGGCACGATGCCGAGGATGCGTCCGCCTGACACGATCGCTGCGCAGTTGAAGAGCTTGTGCTCGACTCTCAAAGGCAGCCCGACGATCAGTACGAGCGGCAAGCGCTCCGATGCCACTGCGACTTGAGCAAGCGCTTCTTCGCATGCGTCGAGCAGGGCGCGTTGATGGAAAAGATCGTCGCAGGTGTAGGCGGAGAGGCCCAGCTCGGGGAACGCGACGAGCGCGGCGCGGCGCGCGGCGGCTTGTTTCGCGACCTCGATCGTCTGCGCGGCGTTGAACGCGGGATCGGCGACGCGGCAGTTCGGCACCGCGACGGCGACCCGCGCGAAATCGTGGCTGTAGAGGTTGAAGAAAGACTTGGCCATTCTGAACAATCCCTCGGTACGGGTGACGCAGCGTTGGTGGACGCTTGCGCTGATCTGGAGGGATTTTAGCAGCGGGCGCATGTGCGCGATGCCTGCGCGTTCTGCGCGCGAGCGCGCGATGCTCGAAGCGAATTGCTCGACCGCCTCTCAACCGATGACGCCTGAACGCGCTCAATGCATCGCGACGAGCGTCGTGCGCGCGACCTTGTCGACGGTGAGACGTATCGCGTCGATCAGCGCGCGCGCCGCCGGCGACGGCGTGCCGCCCGCGCGCACGATCAGGCCGATTTCACGTTGAGTATTCTGCATTTCGATGTCGAGCACCGCGAGCTGTCCCGACTCGCACTCATAGAAGAGTTGCTGCGCGGAGAGCGCCGCGAGCATGTCGGTCTGCATCAGCACGCCACGGATGACAGCGAGATCGGCGGTCTCGACGGTCGGCATCGGCGGTTTCAGGCGTGCCCGCCTGAAGAGCGCTTCGAATATGCCGCGCGCGGGAGCGTGGTTGCGCGGCAGAATCCATTGAGCAGACAATAGCTGCTTCAGCGACAGCCCGCTCGTGCCCACGAGCGGATGATCGCGACGCGCCAGTACGACCAGGTCCTCCGACATCAGCCGTTCGTTGGCGAGGCCGCTTGCGGCATCGTTGGCGCGCAGGGCGCCGAGCACGAAATCGATATCGCCGGAACGCAGGCCCGCGACGAGCAGGTCGTATGCGCTTTCATCGGTCACGACGCGCACGCCCGGATACTTCGCCGCCACGCGCGCGATCGCTTCCGGCAGGATTCGCGTACGGCCGAGCGGCAGCGCGCCGACGGTCACGTAGCCCTGGATGCTGCCGTGCAACGCGGCGATGTCATCGGGGATATGGCGCAGTTCGTTCAATGCGCGGCGCACGTGCAGCACGACCGTTTCTCCTTCGCTCGTCAGCAGCAGCCCGCGCGGACTGCGATAGAAAAGCTGCATGCCTGCGCCGCTCTCCATGATCCGGATCGCGCTGCTCACCGCCGGCTGGCTGATGCCGAGCGTCTGCGCGGCGCTTGGCATGTGCCGGTGCCGTGCAAGCGTCGAGAACAATTGCAATCGGCGGGTGTTAAGCAAGTACGCGGGCAATGCGTTGTCCGTGACCGAACGCCGCCGCGATTGACGCGCGGCGCACCACTTGGCGAGTTCTTCCAGCTCCGCAAAGATCCGTTCGCAACGCTGCAGCACGGCGCGGCCAGCGGGCGTCGGCAACATGCCCGATGGACGGCGCTCGAAAAGTGGCTCACCGACCGCCGTCTCCAGTTCCTGCAGCGAACGCGTGACCGCGGATTGCGCCCTGAACAGTGCCGCCGCCGCGCGCGTTGCGCTGCCGGTTTGCCCGACCAGCCGAAAGGCGCGCAGGTACGCGAGGTTGAGCAGTTCAGGGTTGTCCATTGCGGGCCTTGATAACTGGAATTTGCGATCGAGTATAGCGGTGAGGATGGCCCTGCGACATGTCGCACGGAGCCATCTGTTTGATTTATCGCGTTGCTAGCGAAACCCGCGTGCAGCATGCGCGCGGGCAATCGCAGCGCCCTCGTTTTTAAAGCACGCCCGATTGGTTTTATGCGTTAGCGAATTGGATTAACTCAGGCATCGATCAAAAGCCCTGAATTAACCGTGAATAAGGGCCTTTTCCCCAATTTGTAAACAAAACACGCGCGGGCATAATGCGTTAAATTCAGTAATCGGTAAGTGGACTATAGCGTTCAGGTTGTTTTTACCGAATTGAAACGGGCATTACGGCTGAGTCTCGCGCGCACGACATTCACATTTCGATGCCGCGCTGCGATCGGTGCGTCCCCTCACTCGAACACGCTGATCCAGCGTCCGGGCCCATGATGTGGCCCGCTTAAGGTATCGAATATGAAACCGGCTAAAAATTCCTTGTGGTCCCGATCTGCGCGGTATATCAAACTCGGCCTGGCAACCGCTGCCATCGCCGGACTCGTGAGCGTTCTGCTTTTGCGTCACGAGCAGAAGACCGGACTGATGCCCGCGCTGAACGGCGTCGCGAGCCAGATGCGCGATGACGCCGCCGCGTGGACACGCGAAGAACGCGACGCCTCGGAGATGCTGCGCGATATTCGCGCGCATGACGTGACGGCGATCGGTGTAAGCCCGAGCGCGATTCTCGTGTCGACGAAGAATGGCGCGAAGTATTTCGTCACCGATCACAACTCGTCGTTTTCGAACGCGCTCCTCCTGAGCGAAATGAAGACTGACGCACAATCGCAGTATCAGCTCGTCTGGCTACCCGATGCGAACATCCGTTCAGATTCCGCCCGCCTGATGGATGCATTCGACAAAACTCGCGACGCCCTTAGCCTGTTGCTGCCGCTGCTGTTGATCGGAGGAATGGTCTGGTTCATGCGCCGAGAAATGACGGGCGGCGCGCAGTTGCTCGGCAAGGCGCCCGCACTCACGTTCGACGACGTGATCGGCGCAGGCGAAGCGAAGGCCGCGCTCTCGGACATTCAGGCATACCTCACCGACCCGAAGCAATTCAGCGGCATGGGCCTGCGCGCGCCGTGCGGCATTCTGATGGTGGGCGGCCCGGGCGTCGGCAAGACGCGTCTTGCGCAGGCGCTCGCGGGCGAGTGCGGCGCGAACTTCATCTCGATCACCGGTAGCTATTTCAGCGCGAAGTACTACGGCGTCGGCATCCAGAAGGTCAAGCATCTGTTCGAAATGGCGCGCAAGAATGCGCCGACCGTCATCTTCATCGATGAAGCCGACGGCCTCGCGAAGCGCACCGATACCGGCGGCGGCCCCGCGGAATCGGAGAGCAACCGAATCATCAATCAGTTGCTCGCGGAGATGGACGGCTTCGAATCGAACGAGGGCGTGATCATCGTCGCGGCGACGAATCATCCGGACAATCTCGACGAAGCGCTGCGCCGTCCGGGCCGTTTCGATCGCACCGTGCAGGTTCGCCTGCCAGACCTCGAAGACCGCGCGGAGATCTTCCGCTTCTACGCGGACAAGCTCACGACGAAATCCGACGACATCGACTTCCGTCAACTCGCGCGCCTCTCGACGGGACTTTCGCCGGCCACGCTCGCGATGGTCGTCAATCAGGCGGGGCTCGTCGCGCGCAAGGCGGGCGAGATCGTGGTCGAGTCGAAGCACTTCGTCGAAGCGATCAAGATCGCGCGCATCGGAGACGTGAGCGGCGCCGAGCGCGCGCTCAACGAAGAGGAACGAACGCGCATCGCGGTTCATGAAGCGGGCCACGGACTCGTCGCGGCATTGCTCAACACGGGCGTGCTGGAAGAAGTGACGATCCTGCCGCGCGGCGGCGCATTGGGTGTCGCGTTGATCACGAAGATGCAGGACAAGCACCTCTATCGCGAAACCGAAATGCGCAACGAGATTCAGGTACTGCTCGGCGGACGGAACGCGGAAATGCTGACGTTCTCGGAAGCATCGAGTGGCGCCGCGCAGGACTTGCAGGAAGCCTCGCGAATCGGCCTCGACATGGTGTCGAAGTTCGGTTTCAACGCGGACGGCAATCTCTTCAGCCTCGCCGCGTTGCCGCAGCAGTACGCGGGCTTGCAGATGAAGGCGTCGATCGAGCATGCGAACATTCTGCTCAAGGAACTGAACGAAGCCTGTTACACACTGTTGCGCGACAACGAGCCGGTGTTGCAGGCCATCGCCAGCGAACTGCTCGAATCGGAGACGGTGCCGGGCTCGACCGTGTATCGGCTGATCGAGGAACACCGGGCGCGCAAGGACGGTTTGCATCTTGCCGAGGAGCGAGAAGCTGCTTGATTGGCATCGTCCTTGCGTCCGTCCGTCTCTTCGGTGCAACTCTTCTAAGGAGCTTGATCCATGAGTATCGATCTGACGTTCCGCGCAGGCGAAGCAACCGTCATGGCCGCCGAAGGCCAGGCGACCGACGCGATGCCCGAGATCCTGATCGGGCGCGTCGACGGCCCGGTCGGTCATGCGTTCGCGAACATGATGGCGCAAAGCAAGGGCCACACGGCGATGTTCGCGATCCGCGCCTGCAACCAGATGGTGCGGCCCGCGACGATGATCGTCCCGAAGGTCACACTGAAGGACATGGCGACCATCGACCTGTTCGGCGGCGTCGTGCAGTCCGCGACGGCGGACGCGATCGTCGATTGCCTGATCGAAGGCATTTTGCCGAAAGATCAGGCGAACGATCTGTGCATCATCAGTCTTGTCTGGATCGATCCGCGTTGCGTGAGCGATCCGAACCTCGACAAGAAGGACATGTATCGCACGAACTACGAAGCGACGAAGCTCGCGATCCAGCGTGCAATGAACAACGAGCCGAGCGTTGAGACGCTGATCGCGAACCGCCACACCATCAAGCACGATATGGACGACTGGAGCTGAACGTCCTTATTTGCGATTCACCCAATAGCAAAGCCCCGCCCGGCGAAGCCGGAGCGGGGCAGTGCGTCTTGCACTTGCTGCTGACAAACATCGATGAACATGGCGTTACGGCTACAGCGGAATAACTGTGCTGCGTTACGTCGCTACTGACATCGGATACGGCGCGGTTCGAATCGCACGTCACTGCTTTACGGTACAGGGTTAGGGTAAGTCCGTTTGCTCAGTCGACCTGGAGGTTCGCCGCGCGCGGTGCGTTGTTCTGCACCACGGAAACCAGTTTATCTCCGCGCCTTCAATTTCAATTGGCCGATGAGCCACCGACTTCACCCACAATTCGCGCGATCGGCTGCCACGACGCTTCAATCTGAATGCAGCATGGCGACGATTGCATCGGTGATACCCGTTTGCGCATACGAGGCGCGCTGGATCATGCCGACCGTACGCGTGATCGGCGGATACACGATCGGAATCAGCCGCAGTGAAGGATCGGCTTCCCAGTCGCCGCGATGCAGCTTCGGCAGCACCGTCACGCCGACGTTCTTGCGCACGAGCGCGACGATCGTCTCGATGGAGTTCAGCTCCAGATATTCCTTCACCTGAAGACCGAGCGTCTGCAACGCCTGATCGACGACGAGCCCCGTGCGCACGCGCCGGTCGAAGCGCAGAAAGCCGTGCGCGAGCAGGATGCGTTGCGCATCGGTATCGGTGACTTCGCGGTTCACGACGAGCATCAGCGGCTCGGTATAAAGCGGCGTCCACGTGAGGCCCTCGGGCAGCGTATCGTCCGGGCGCGCGACGACTGCCGCGATGTCCACTTCTCCTTCTTCGACCATGACCGTCAGTTCGTCGGAGCGCGCCGAGAGCAGCCGCACGTCGAGCAGCGGATGCGCGGTCTTCAGTCCCGCAACGCACAGCGACAACGCGCCGATCACCGACACGACCGCGCCGATCGTCACCGGCCCCTGCATCGCCTTGGCGGGTTTCGCTTCGAGTTCGGCCATCAAGTCGAGGATCAATTCGACCTTCGGCGCGATCTCGCGGCCCTGCTGCGTGAGCGTGATCTGCCGGCCGCTGCGGTCGAACAGATCGCGCTTGAGCGCTTCTTCGAAGCCGCGCATCTGCAAGCTGACGGCGGCCTGCGTCAACGCGATCTTGTCCGCGGCGGCAGCGAACGAGCCGGTCCGCGCGACCAGGCGAAAAGTCTTCAGCATGCGGATCGTGAGCATCGACACTTAAAAATAACTTGAATGAGGTTAAGAAAGTTTAATATTTTCTGATGTGCCGTGTTGGACATAATTGGGTAACGATTTTTCCCCGGACATCGATGTGCGCTGGAGCAGCCAATCATGAACAAGCCTTTCGAGCGCCGGCCGGTGCTGGAAGTCACGGGCTTCTCCCTCAAGTTTTCCCGCGATCCGAAGGTGCCGAATCTCGTCGATGACGTCTCGCTCTCGGTGAACGCCGGAGAAACGCTGTGTGTGGTGGGCGAATCGGGCTGCGGCAAGAGCGTGACGTCGCTCGCGCTGATGGGGCTTCTGCCGAGCCCGCCCGCGAATGTCGTGTCGGGCACGGCGATGTTCGACGGCCGCGATCTCTTCGCGATGCCCGAGCGCGAACTCGCGGACGTGCGCGGCAACCGCATGTCGATGATCTTTCAGGAACCGATGACGTCGCTCAACCCGGCGTTCACCGTCGGGCACCAGATCGCGGAATGCGTCGAGCGGCATCGCGGATTGAAGCGGGCCGAGGCGCGTGCCGAAGCCCTCGCAATGCTGCGGCTCGTGCGCATTCCCGCGCCCGAAACGCGGCTCGACGCGTATCCGCACGAGCTTTCCGGCGGCATGCGCCAGCGCGTGATGATCGCGATGGCGCTTGCCAATCGCCCGCAGTTGCTGATCGCCGACGAACCCACCACCGCGCTCGACGTGACCATCCAGGCGCAGGTGCTCTCGCTCGTGCGCAATCTCCAGGCCGAAACCGGTACCGCGATGATCCTGATCACGCACGACCTTGGCGTGGTCGCCGAAGTGGCGGATCACGTCGCGGTGATGTATGCGGGGCGCATCGTCGAGTACGGGCCGGTGGCCGAAATCTTCGATGATCCGCAGCATCCGTACACGATCGGCCTGATGGGCGCGATTCCTTCCGTCGGCAAGCGCGAGGGGCAGCTCGCGACGATTCACGGCTCGGTGCCATCGCCCGAGCGCATGCCGAAAGGCTGCCGGTTCGCGCCGCGCTGTCCGTTCGTCGAAGCGCGCTGTATCGACGCGACGCCGCCCGAGAAGCGCGTGAACGATGCGCATCGCGTGGCGTGCTGGGTCGCGCCGGTGGAGACCGCGCACGCGATGCAAGCGCGCGAGGTGGCTGCATGAGCGCGATCCTTGAAGCTCGCGGTCTCACCAAACACTTCGGCGGCACGCGCCATCTCTTTTCGCGCGCGCCGACGGTGTACGCGGTGAACGGCGTGTCGTTCGCGGTGGAGCAGGGCGAGACGTTTGCGATCGTCGGCGAATCGGGCTGCGGCAAGTCCACGCTCGGGCGTCTGCTGCTGCGTCTCATCGATGCCACAGAAGGCCGCGTCATCTACCAGGGCAGGGATATCACGCATCTGGGCGCGGGCGCGCTGCGTCAGCTGCGCCGTGAATTGCAGATCATCTTTCAGGACCCGTTCGCATCGCTGAATCCGGGCATGACGGTGGGGCGCATCATCGGCGAGCCGATCGAATTGCACGGCCTCGCGCACGGCAAGGCGCGCGCGGAACGCGTCGCGCAACTGCTCCGCACGGTCGGCTTGCAGCCCGAATACGCGGACCGCTATCCGCACGAATTTTCCGGCGGCCAGCGCCAGCGCATCGGCATTGCGCGCGCGCTGGCGGGCGAGCCGCGTCTGATCGTCGGCGATGAGCCGGTCTCCGCGCTCGACGTCTCGGTGCAGGCGCAAGTGATCAACCTGCTCGAAAAGCTGAAGCAGGACCTCGGCCTCACGCTCGTCATGGTCGCGCACGATCTGGCGGTGATCCGCCACATGAGCGACCGCGTCGCGGTGATGTATCTCGGCGAGATCGTCGAACTGGCGGACGTCGATGCACTCTTCGACACGCCGCTGCATCCCTACACGCAGGCGCTCCTGCAGGCGATTCCCGCGAGCAGCCCGCGTCAGCGGCGCGAGCGCGTGGCACTCACGGGCGACCTGCCGAGCCCGACCGCGCCGCCGCCCGGCTGCCGCTTCCATCCGCGCTGCCCGCATGCGAAACCGCTGTGCCGCGAAGCGGCGCCACGTAGCGAGACGGTGGAGGGCGGCCGGCTCGTCGCGTGTCATTTCTGGCGCGAGATCCAGAACGCGGGCGGCGGCGCGCCGCTCCAGTCGAGCGTGAGCGCGAAGCTCGCCGAGCGCCTTGCCGTTTATCGCGAGCGTCAGGCCGCGACCGACCCCACGTAGATCATCATTCCAACTCGAAGGAAAGACCGCATGCGTAACATCCTTGTAGCCGGGGTACTTGCTGTCGGCGCCGTCGGTTCAGGCGGCGCGATGGCGCAATCGACGATCCGCATCGGCCTGCAGGACGACATCGGCACGCTCGATCCGGCGCGCAGCAGCCAGGTGGTCGATCGCATGGTGCTGAATTCGCTGTGCAGCTCGCTCGTCGATATTTCGCCGGACCTCAAGATCGTGCCGATGCTCGCGACCTCGTGGAGCACTAGCGCCGATGGCAAGACGCTGACGTTCAAGCTGCGCCAGGGCGTGAAGTTCCAGAACGACGAGCCGTTCAACGCGGCGGCGGTGAAGGCGAATATCGACCGCTCGCGCTCGCTGCCGGCGAGCAATCGCAAGAGCGAACTGGCGTCGGTGGATCATGTCGACGTGGTCGATGACAGCACCGTCAATCTCGTGCTGAAGGCGCCCGATTCGGCGCTGCTCGCGACGCTCACCGACCGCGCCGGCATGATGCTCGCGCCGAAGTCGCTCGCGGACGATGCGGGCGTCGCTACGCATCCGGTGTGCTCGGGGCCGTACAAGTTCGTGCAGCGCGTGCAGAACGACCGTGTGGTGCTGGAGAAATTCGCGGGCTACTGGGATGCCGACAAATACCCGATCCAGAAGGTGATCTATCAGCCGGTGCCCGACAGCACGGTGCGGCTCGCGAACGTGCGCTCGGGCTCGCTCGACATGCTCGAACGCCTCGCGCCATCGGACGTGAACGCGGTGAAGAACGACCGCAACCTCAACTTCATCTCGATCCCGGGCCTCGGCTTCTACGACCTCACGTTCAACATCTCGAACAGCGTGCGTGCCCCGAAGGCGCTCAAGGACAAGCGCGTGCGCGAGGCGTTCGAACTCGCGATCGACCGCGACGCGATCAACCAGGTGATCGGCGGCGGCATTTTCGCGCCGGCGAACCAGGCGCTGCCGGCATCGAGCCTGTACTACGTGAAGTCGATCACGACCACGAAGCGCGACGTCGCGAAGGCGAAGTCGCTGCTCAAGGCGGCGGGCTACGACAAGGTCGACGTGGAACTGACGTTCGGGAACAACACGGTCTCGAACCAGATGGCGCAGATGCTGCAGGCGATGCTTTCGGAAGCTGGCATCAACCTGAAGCTGCGTCCGACCGACTACGCCGCCGCACTCAACGCCGCGCACAAGGGCGATTTCGAACTGCTCTATCTCGGCTGGTCGGGCCGTATCGATCCGGATGGCAACCTGCATCAGTTCGTGAGCTGCAAGGGCAACCTGAACTACGGCCTCTATTGCAACCCCGAAGTGGATCGCCTGCTAGGCGACGCGCGCGCGAAATCGACCGTCGCGGAACGCAAGCCGCTCTACGATGCCGCCTCGAAGATCCTCGCCGACGA
Organism: Caballeronia humi; assembly: GCF_001544475.1. Classification (GTDB taxonomy): domain Bacteria; phylum Pseudomonadota; class Gammaproteobacteria; order Burkholderiales; family Burkholderiaceae; genus Caballeronia; species Caballeronia humi. The sequence continues at coordinate 123,024 of NZ_FCNW02000009.1, forward strand.
AGCCCCGATCGTCTATCTCTACGTGCAGCCGTGGCCGTACGTGCTTTCGAAGAAAGTGCAGGGCTTCACGCCTTACCCGGACGGCCTGATCCGCCTGCGGGGCGTCACCGTCAAGGGGTAACGGACATGTTGCGCATCATCGCCAACCGCGTGCTGGTCGCGATTCCGACACTGATCCTCGTGTCGATGATGATCTTCGGCTTGCAGAAGATGCTGCCCGGCGACCCGGTCCTCGCGATGGCGGGCGAGGACCAGAACCCGCAAGTGATCGCGATGCTGCGCGCGAAGTATCACCTCGACGAACCCGTTCCCGCGCAATACGCGCTGTGGATCAAGGACCTTTTGCGAGGCGACCTCGGCGCGTCGATCCGTACCGACGTCCCGGTCACGACGCTGATCGCGCAGAAGCTGCCCGTCACGCTGCAACTCGCGGTGATGGGCATGATTCTCGCGATCGGCATCGGGCTGCCGCTGGGCGTGCTGTCGGCGGCGAACAAGGGGCGTGCGCTCGACTACGGCGCGAATATTCTCGCGCTATCGGGCATGTCGATACCGAACTTCTGGCTCGGCATCATCCTGATCTTCGTCGTGTCGGTGCGCTGGCATTTGCTGCCGTCGTCGGGCTATGTATCGCCATCGGACGATTTCTGGATGAGCATCAAGACCATGCTGATGCCCGCGTTCGTGCTCGGCGCCGCGCTCGGCGCGCAATTGATGCGCCATACGCGCAGCGCGATGCTGAGTGTGCTGCGCACCGACTACATCCGTACGGCGCGCGCGAAGGGGCTGTTGCGCGGCACGGTCGTCGTCAAGCATGCGTTTCGCAACGCGCTGATTCCGATCGTCACCGTGCTCGCGCTCTTGTTCGGCGAACTGCTGGCGGGCGCCGTGCTGACCGAGCAGGTCTTCACGATTCCGGGCTTCGGCAAGCTGATCGTCGATGCCGTATTCAACCGCGATTACGCCGTCGTGCAGGGCGTGGTGCTCGTGACGGCGGTGAGCTTCATCGTCGTGAACCTGTTTGCCGACGTGCTCTATATCCTGCTCAACCCGAGGCTGAGAAGAAGCTGATGGCCACGCTCCCCGTTACCGATGCCGCTGTCGAAAAGCTGCCGCGCAGGCGCCGCCGCGGCCTCGCGAAGTTCATGAAGAATCGCGCCGCTGTCGCGGGCGCGCTGATCGTCGTGTTCGTCGTGGTAATCGCGCTCCTGGCGCCGTGGCTCGCGCCCTACGATCCGATCCAGGCGAGCTTCATGACCGTGCGCAAGGCGCCCGATGCCGCGCACTGGTTCGGCACCGACGAACTCGGCCGCGACGTGCTGAGCCGCATGATCTGGGGCGCGCGCGCCTCGCTGCTGGCGGGGGTGGTGTCGGTCGGCATCGCGGTGGTGGTCGGCGTGCCGCTCGGGCTCTTGGCGGGCTACTTCGGCAGGCTCGTCGACGGCGTCATCTCGCGTATCGCCGATGCCTTGCTGTCGATCCCGTTCCTTATCCTCGCGATCGCGCTCGCCGCGTTTCTCGGGCCGAGCCTGACCAACGCGATGATCGCGATCGGCGTCTCGGCGATGCCGCGCTTCGTGCGCCTTACGCGCGGCCAGGCGCTGAGCGTGAAGGCGGAGGACTATGTCGAAGGCGCGCGTGCGATCGGCCTCGACGACTTCCGGATCATCGTGCGCTATATCCTGCCGAACGTGCTGCCGCCGATCATCGTGCAGGCGAGCCTCACCGTCGCGATGGCGATCATCGCGGAGGCGAGCCTCTCGTTTCTTGGCCTGGGGCAACTGCCGCCGGCGCCTTCGTGGGGCTCGATGCTGAACACCGCGAAGGACTTCGTCGACCAGGCGCCCTGGATGTCGATTTTTCCCGGCATCGCCATCTTTCTGGCGGTGCTCGGCTTCAACCTGCTGGGCGACGGACTGCGCGACGCCCTCGATCCCCGCGAACTCTGAACGCCCAATGACTTCATTCAACTGGCAAAACCCTTATCCGACACCGCGCATGCCGGTGTTCGCCCGCAACATCGTGTCGACGTCGCATCCGCTCGCGGCGCAGGCCGGCTTGCGCATGTTGTGGCAAGGCGGCAATGCCGTCGATGCCGCGATCGCCGCCGCTGCCGCGCTCACGGTCGTGGAGCCAGTCTCGTGCGGCCTCGGTGGCGACGCGTTCGCGCTCGTGTGGGACGGCGCGAAACTGCACGGCCTGAACGCGTCGGGCGTGGCGCCGGCAGCCTGGAACGTCGATTACTTCAGGCGCAAGTATGGCGAGGACAACGGCGTCGCGATCCAGCCGAAGCGCGGCTGGGACACGGTGACGGTGCCGGGCGTGATCGCCGGATGGGAGGCGCTGCACGCGAAATTCGGCTCGCTGCCGTTCGGAGATTTGATGCAGCCCGCGATCGAGATCGCCGAGCGCGGGCATGCGGTCGCGAACATCGTCGCGCACAAGTGGGCGGCGGCGGTGCCGGAACTGAAGGACCTGCCCGGGTACGCCGATGTCTTCATGCCGCGCGGCCGGGCACCGCAAGTGAGCGAGCTGATGCGCTTCCCCGGTCATGCGAAGACGCTGCGCATGCTGGCGGAAGCGGGCCCTCGTGCGTACTACGAAGGCGAGACGGCCGAAAAGATCGCGGCGTTCGCGAAGCAGCACGGCGGCGCGATGACGGCCGCCGATTTACGCGGCTACCGCGCCGACTGGGTCGAGCCGATCGCGAAGGATTATCGCGGCTACACGGTGCACGAAATTCCGCCGAACGGGCAGGGGATCGCGGCGCTGATCGCGCTCGGCATCCTCGACAAGTTCGACGTCAAGTCGCTGACGGTGGACAACATCGAATCGCAGCATTTGCAGATCGAAGCGATGAAGCTCGCGTTCGCGGACCTCTACCAGTACGTCGCCGATCCGCGCTCGATGGAGGTCACGCCCGAGCAGATGCTCGACGACGCCTATCTCACCGAGCGCGCGAAGCTGATCGACCCGAAGCGCGCGCGGCATTTCGACTTCGGCATGCCGAAGGCGGGCGGGACGATCTACATGTCGGTTGCCGACGAACGCGGCATGATGGTGAGCTTCATCCAGTCGAACTACATGGGCTTCGGCTCGGGCGTGGTCGTGCCGGATACGGGCATCTCGTTGCAGAATCGTGGCTGCGGATTTTCGATGGACCCGAAGTCCGCGAATGTCGTCGAGGGCGGCAAGCGGCCGTTCCATACGATCATTCCCGCGTTTCTCACGCAGGAGGTGAACGGCGCGCGCGAGGCGGTGATGAGCTTCGGCGTGATGGGCGGCGACATGCAGCCGCAAGGACACGTGCAGTCGATCGTGCGGATGCTCGACTACGGCCAGCAGCCTCAGGCCGCTTGCGACGCGCCGCGCTGGAAGGTAAACCGCGACTTCACGATCGACATCGAATCGACGTTGAGCAGAACCACGGCGGCGGCGCTGGAATCGATGGGACACACGATCAAGTCGATCGACGATCCTTACATGGACTTCGGCTCAGGCCAGTACATCTGGAAGCTCGATCGCAATGAGCCTGAGCGCGGGTATGTTGCGGCGAGCGACAGCCGCCGTGATGGGCTGGCGGCGGGGTTTTAGTCTGCGAACGTCATGCGGCGAAAATCCTCACACCGGATTCGCCGCCACGAAATTCCTGAACGCAGCGTAGGCGGAATTTCGGGTCGCGCCGTCGGCCTGAATCAAGCCGTAGCTGGCATCGATCACGTCGTACATCATCACTGATTCGATGTTGTACTTGTCCTTGATCGAGCGATATTGCGTGAGCGCCTTCGTCACGTAATCGGCCGCCGACTGCTGCGTGTCCGCGCTGCCGGACCAGCCCCACTCGGTCAGCCAGATCGGCACGTTGAACGAGTCCTTCAGCACCTGCAGCACGTCCACGCACGCGCGGTTGCGTCCGCCGCACTGGATGTCGCCCGAGCTCTTGTACCAGTGGTAGCTCGTGAACTCCCAGCGCAACGTGGCGGCGCCCGCGACGCCTTGTGCGCTGCCATCGGGCGAGATGCCGTTCCACAGCATCTGCAGCGCGCGATACGCCATCGGAATGCCGACGTTCACGCCGCACTGGATCGTCGGATCGATCGCTTTGACGCCGTCGATCATGCCGCGCAGCACGCCGCGAAACGACGGCCAGCACGCCGGGTTCCAGTCGCTGGACAGACTTCCGTCGCCGCCGGTCTTGAGGGCCACGTCAAGCTCGTTGCCGCATTCGATGTACTTGACGAGCCCTTTCAGCGGTTTCGTGCAGTTCACGCCGAGATCGTAGCCGAGCGAGTACGCCGCCGATTCCGAACTATTGCAGTCCCATCCCGCCGAGATCGGGTTGAGCACCGGCAGGATCGATACGCCGCTGCCCGCGAACGGTCCGTTCAGCGCGTCGGCGAGCGTTTTCGACATGCCCTTGTCGGCGGTGTCGCAGCGGTAGCTGGTTACGCCGAGGTCTTTAAGGATCGCGAGTTGATCGGCGGCCGACATCGTCTTGTAGATGCCACTGCCCCACGCCATGTGACCGTTCATGCCGTAGAAGAGGCTGTCCGTGGACGCGGCGGCTTGTTGCGGCACTGCTACCGCTGGCTGCGGTACGGCGTTCGCCTTGCCGACGCTGTCGACCTGCGCCGAGCTGCTGCCGCCGCCACCGCCGCCGCAGGCCGCGAGCATCGCGCCGCCTGCTGAGGCCAGCATCATCGAAAGAAATTTTCTGCGTGAATCGGGTGTGCTGACGGGCATGTTCTTTAGGAGGTTGGGGCAGCAATAACCTCCGTTTACGGCTAAACAGGCCGCGTTCTTGAATCGCGTTTCGTTTCATGACCCTGCCGGGGCATGGGCCTTGCTGTGTAATGAGGCAAATCCACAAGAGAGGAGCATCCGATGGAAAAGCGCGGCTCGAAGCATTCAAGCAAAGAAGCGGTCGGCGTGATCGAGCAACAGCTAAAGGTGCTTGCGATGGCGCTCGATGCCGGAGCACAGTCGCCACCATCGAAGGGCGTCGAGTTGGAACGCAGACATGAGCCGCCGCTGGTCATCGCATCGGATGCCGAGCCTCTTTCACGCGCGACGATGCGACGCGTGCTCGTGTCGAACGCATTGCTCGCGATAGGCGATTTTCTGTCGGATCATCACATCGACCAGTCACGTGCGCCCGAGATCCAGTTCCTCGCCCGCGTGCGCGATGCGATCCGCAGCGGCAACGTGATCACCGTGCATTCCGATGAGCCGTTGCCGGAAGCCACCTTCGCCGGCCTGAAGATTGATGCGTCCGACAACGGCAAGCCGCTCTTTCGCGATGAAGACGCGAGCGAAGGCCTGCTGTGCATCGGCGATGCAGTCGCATTGATGCAGCGTGTCGCCGAGCATCTGCGCGGCATGCGCAATCTCTACAGCGCGGGCGATGCGGGCTGAGCGACGGCGCGGCGCGACCTGTAAGATCGGGTCTTCCTGACTAATCCAGAGGTCGAGCAGTGAATATCGAAGCCATCATTTTCGATAGCGACGGCACGCTCGTCGATAGCGAGACGCTGTCGGCGCGGGTCATCGCGGGCATTCTCGGCGACTCTGGCGCGCCGGTGTCGGACGAGCAGATCCTCGAACGGTTTCGCGGATGCCGCTTCGCCCAGTTCGCGCAGTCGCTTCTCGAAGACTTCCCGGTGATGGACATCGACCGTTTTACACTCGAATTCCGCACGCGCTCCATGGACGTCTTCGCGCGCGAACTCAAGCCGATGCGCGGCGCTCTGGAACTGGTGAGCGGGCTTGCGATGGAGAAATGCGTGGCGTCGAACGGGCCGCGCGACAAGATCGAAATGTGCCTCGGCGTCACGGGGCTTCTGCCGTACTTCGAGGACCGCATCGCGAGCGCTTACGAGGTCCAGTCCTGGAAGCCGGACCCTGGGCTGATCGTCCATGCGTCATCGTTGATGGGTGTTCCGGTGCAGCGTTGTCTGCTGATCGAAGACAGTCTGGCCGGGGTCGAGGCGGGACTTGCGGCGGGCGTGCAAGTGGTGGGATACCGGCTCAGTGACAGCGTGCAGGGCGCATTGAGCCGGCGTGTGCCCGTGATCAGCGAGTTCGAGGAGTTGGAGCGGATGATGGGCCGCGAACGCGGCTCAGCGTAATGTCCTCATTTGCCGACGCATCGAAACCCTGCATAAACATACTGATAATGCGCCTGGAACCAGTTTCTAAAGCTCGGCCGCAGCATGCAGGCGGCGGTTCTGGGCGATCCGCCTTTGATCACATAATGCTTCCCGTCGTAGAAATTGGCCGAATAGCCAAGGTAGAACGGAAACGGCTCGAATCCGGGCAGCGGGCCAAAGGTCGTCGACGTCCATTCCCAGCCGTTCCCGTATTGCCCTTGCACGCCGAACGCGCTCCGATTCTCCGGATTGGCACGCACTGACTCCGGCTCCCATCGACGGAAATCGAAATTTCCCTCGGCGCCGCGCGACACGCCATCGGCCGCGCGCTGCCATTGTGCTTCCGTCGGTAGCGCCTTGCCCGCCCAGCGCGCGTAAGCGCTCGCTTCCGCGTGGCTCACGTACACCGGCCAGTCGAGCGGCAGCGCGACTTCCTCGAACATCGTGCGCAGCTTCCAGGCGCCACGTTCGCCATCTTCGCGCCGCCAGAACGCCGGGTGTGCAATGCCTTCGCTTTCTTTCCAGGCCCAATCGGCATCGTTCCAGTACGCACGATTCGCATAGCCGCCCGCATCGACGAAAGCGAGGTAATCGGCGTTCGTCACCATGTACCGGTCGATGTCGAACGCGGGCACTTCCAGCTTCTCCTGGCCGAACTCGTTGTCCCAGCCGAAGACGCCCGAGCCGCGCTCCAGTCCAAGCGTCACCTTGCCCGCCGGGACGCGCACCATGTCGCGCGCGAGATCGCTGGCAGCGTCCGCCTCCGCGGGAAGCGTCGGCCCCGACTTCTGATGCAGCGGCAACTGATGCAGCATGTACGCGAGCGTTTCGGCGTGCATCAGCCGGTGTTCGATCGCGACTTCGAGCAGCGTCGCGGGATCGGCCTCCCCGGTCGATACGGGGTTCTTCGTGATATCCAGCGGATCGAAGCGCGCGTCGATATCGTCGCGAATGCGCTGCGTGTAGGCACGCACCGCGTCGAGCGATGGCCATTCGTGCGGCTGGTCGGTCGGCAGGCCGCCGTCCACCGGATCGATGCCGAACGCGAAAAGCTGGTCGTATTCGGGATTCGCGCTCGGCAGGTCGAACAGGCGCTGGTCGAAGAGATTGTGGTCGAAGGCTTCGAGATGCCCGATATAAAACACGATCCGATGTCGCTCGGCGATCGGTCGCTCATACAGATATTCAGGCTTGACGATGTCGAACAGGGCATCGGTGGTGCGGCGCGCGTCGGTGAGGCGTGCCAGCAGCGGATGACGCGGGGCAGGGTCGCGATTCATGTCGCCAGGTCTCCGTAGCAGGACGAGCAGAAAGACTAACGGGTAGCAGACCGCATGCCACCCGCGAACGATCTGCAATCATCCCACGACCGGCGAAATTCGTCAGATCACGCGCAGGCGAAATTCTTCAGATCGCGCGGAGGCCCTCGAAATCGCGGATGCGGATCAGCTTGCCGTGCGCGTCGATCAGGCCGCGCGCCTGGAAGCGCGACAGCGTGCGGCTCACCGTTTCGAGCGTGATGCCGAGATAGCTGCCGATGTCGTCGCGCGTCATGCGCAGCGTGAATTCCGCCGCCGCGTAGCCGCGTCTGGTGAAGCGCGCGGAGAGGTCGAGCAGGAGACGCGCCACGCGCTCGTCGGCGCGCAGCGAGCCGAGCGTCGTCAGTTGATGCGTCTCGCGGACGATTTCGCGGCTCATCATCTGGTGCAGCCGCCGCTGGATCGGGCCGGATTCGCGGCACATGCTCTCGAAACTTGCGTAGGGCACGATGCACACGGAACTATCTTCCAGTGCGATCGCGGTGCACATGTGCCGGTTTTCGCCGATGCCGTCGAGCCCCAGCGCATCGCCGCCGAGGTGCAGGCCGGTGACCTGCTCGCGGCCGCCTTCGCGCGACACGATCGTCTTGATCGAGCCCGAGCGGATCGCGTAGAGCGACTCGAACGCGTCGCCGGCGCGGAAGAGGGCGTCGCCGCGGCGCACGGCGCGCGTCGCGGAGATGACGTCTTCGAGCTTGCCGGTTTCCTCGGCGGTGAGGCCCTCGGGCACGCAGAGATGGCGCATCGCGCACTCCGAACAATGCGCGACGTGACGGCGGGCTTGCAGGGCGTGGACGTGGGACATGGCGCGCTCGGACTTTGATCAATGACAAACCATTTTCCCACCGACGCCTCCCGCGCCCGGGCGACATAATGACGCGCGCCGCGATTTTTTAGGATTGTTCCGCTGGAGTCTCACTTCCCGCCGCCGACGGAATCAGCAGCACGGGCAAAGTCGCCTGCCGCAGACATCGTTCGGCGACGCTGCCGAGAATCAGCCGCTGAAAACCCTTGCGGCCGTGCGTGCCCATCACGAGCAGATCGGCGTTGAAGTCGCGCGCGGCCTTGAGCACGAGCGCCGACACATCGTCTAGCGACGTTGCCTCGCCGATCGCGACGTCGCCTTCGATGCCGCGCGCCCTCATCGCCTCGATCGATTCGGAGCCGAGCGTCTTGCCCTGCTCGACGAGTTGCGTACGCAGTGCGGACGGATCGTAGCCGGGCACGTCGAAGTAGAGTGGCGTGTTCTCCACGACATAAAACGGTTGCAGAACGGCACCGTGGATCTGCGCGAGATCGAGCGCGGCTTCGAACGCGCGGCGGGAAGTCTGACTGCCGTCGATCGCGACGACGATGCGTTTGAACATGCGAAACCTCCGATATTTGCCTGGAACGTTGAGAACGCTGTGGAAGATCTTGCACCACTCTGACCCGGCAAAAATTGACGAGTGCCACGGTCCGATCATTTTGATCGTGGCGGCCCAGAACAAAAGTTGCCTTACAATTCAGGGGTAAGTTAAACCAGCAGCCGCTTAAAAAATCGCCTCGTGACCCAGTCCAATCCCGCCCTGCCGTTCAGAAACGCACTTTTCGCGATGCTCGGCATCGGCCTCGTCAACATGCTGGTCGCGCTCGACCAGACGGTCGTCAGCACGGCGCTGCCGTCGATCGTCGCCGAATTGCACGGCTTCGAGTACTACGCGTGGATCGCGAGCGCGTACTTGCTGGCCTCGGTGGTGACGGTGCCGGTCTTCGGGCGTCTCGGCGATTATTTCGGCCGCAAGCGCTTCGTGATCGCGGCGGTCGTCACGTTCACGGTGGCGTCCGTCCTGTGCGGGCTCGCGAACGACATGCTTTTCCTCGTGTTCGCGCGCGGCTTGCAGGGCATCGGCGGCGGGATGATGGTGGGCACCGCGTTCGCCGCGATCCCCGATCTCTTCCCCGATCCGCGTGCCCGCGTGCGCTGGCAGGTCGTGATGGCGGCGGCGTATGGAATCGGCACGGCGGCGGGGCCGTCGCTCGGTGGCTGGATGAGCCAGCACTGGGGCTGGCGCTCGACATTCCTGATCAACCTGCCGGTCGGCGTGGCCGCGTTCTATTTCATCTGGGCGCATTTGCCGAATTTCCAGCGCCCGCGCGCGGGCGACGTGAAGATCGACTGGCTCGGCGCGGGGCTCGTCGCGGCGACGCTCGGCTGTTTGCAGGCGCTGATCGAAGCGGTCCCGAAGGACGGCATGACGACGGGCAATTTCGCGCTCGCCACGTGCGTGATCGCGGGCGCGGCGGCGCTTTTGATCTGCGAAAAGCGCGCGACGCACCCGATCATTCCGCTCGACATCTTCCGCGACCCGCAACTCGTCACGCTGTTCACGCTGTCATTTTTGGCGGGATTCGTGATGTTTTCGCTGATTTTCTTCGCGCCACTGCTGCTGCAGGGCGGTTTCGGCCTGACGCCGCAGCAGGCGGGCCTGCTCGCGACGCCGATCGCCGCCTGTATCGCGCTCGGCAGCGTGATCAACACGCGCATCGTGATTCATCTGCCGAAGCCGACGCTGATCCTCACGATCGGCTTCGGGCTTCTCCTGTGCGCGTCGATTGCGCTGGCGTTCGCGAAGGCGTCGACACCGCACGTCTGGATCGAACTGCCGATGGCGGGCATCGGCATCGGGCTCGGCTTCATCCTGAACAACCTGAACGTGTTCGGGCAAGAGATCGCCGGGCGCGAACGCTTCGGCATCACGACCGCGCTCCTGCAATCGACGCGCATGGTCGGCGGCATGCTCGGCACGAGCATCGTTGCAACGATCGTCGCGCATCACTACCGCAACGTCGTCGAACGGACGATGCGGGTGATCGGCGAGCCAGCGGCCACTACGTGGCTCCCGCGTTTCGCCGATCCGCGCATCCTCATCGACGAGGGCCTGCGGCAGACGCTCTTCGCCGACCTGCGTCCGACCGGCCTCGACGCCCAGGCGCTCGTTGATGCCGCCCGCGAGGCGCTCGTGCAGTCGATCCACATCGGCGTCATGCTGACGGCGATCGCCGCGCTTGCGGCGGCGCTTTTGGTGCGGCGCATTTCGCACATCACGTTCCGCCGCGCGGGGACGGTGGCGGCGCCCGCGACAGCGCCCGCGCCGGCCAAACAGCAAGGGTGACCGCTGGGCCGCACCCGGCTACTATCGTCAAAAAGAATCGCAATCGTTGACGCGACGCGGCGTCTTCCGTAGAAGTGCGTTCCTTTTCGCAACAATCGGTGTGGTTGTTTGCTGTACCGGCACGAAGCCGCGGCAATCACGCGATGCGAAGCCGGAAACACGCAACGGAAAACGACGATGAATCCCGATCTCCCCAGTTTCTCCCTCATCCGCGACGATTTCGCGATCCGCCTGCAACGCCGCATCGGCCTGATTCCTCGGGAGGGCCTCGGCGTCGCGCGCCGTGCGATTCTGCTCGCGCTCTTCACCTGGCTGCCGATCGCTGTCTGGGGCTTCATTCTGCGCAGGACGTCGGAGGGCGCGGTTGGCGAATCGCTGCTGTCCCACTTCGACATCCACGCGCGCTGTCTCATCGCGATACCGTGCTTCGTGATCGCGGAGGGCGTCGGCGCGGCGCTCGTGCCGCGGCTTCTCGCGCTCTTCAAAATGGGCGGCATCGTCACGCCCGCCGACGAGCCGCGCTTCAACCAGATCCTCGCCGACACCGCGCGCCTGCGCGACCGCACGCTCGCGTGGGTGCTGATCGGCGTGGCGATCGTGGCGGGCGTCGCGTTCGGCCCGTGGGCCTACGGCGACGAGCCGTTGCGCTGGGCCGCCGAGGTCACGGCGAACGGCGATCGAATCGGCTTTGGCGGCTGGTGGTATCTGCTCGTCGTGCGGCCGCTGTTCATGGCGCTGTGCTTCGCGTGGCTGTGGCGCCTCGTCCTGATGTGCGTGCTGTTTTACCGGATCGCGCAACTCCCGCTCTCGTTCGTGCCGACGCATCCGGATCGCGCGGGCGGCATCGGTTTCATCGAGCGGTCGCTGACGATGTTCAGTCCGGTCGTGTTCGGGCTTTCGGCGGTCGCGGCTTCTTCTTTTGCGCACGAAATTCTGTTCCACGGCGGCACCGTCACCGCGCTGCGCCTGCCGATGACAGCCGTGGCGGTCGTGCTGTCGATCATTTTCCTGCTGCCAATGCTGTGCTTCATGAAGGCGCTCGGGGCCGCCAAGCGCCGCGCTGAAGCGGAATACGGCGCGCTCGTCGCAAATCATGGGCGCGCGGTTCGCCGGCGCTGGATCGAGGGCGATCACACCGCGCCGCCCGCGATGCTCGACGCGCCCGAACTCGGCGCCACCGCTGATGTGATGGTGCTCTACACGTCGGCGAAAAGCATGCGGCCCGTGCCGCTCTCGAAGCGCGGCATCGCGACGATCGTCGCGCCCGCCGCTTTGCCGATGCTGGTCGCAGCCGCGACACAGGTGCCGATCAAGAGCATTCTGCTGAAGGTGCTCGGTTCGCTGGTGTAAGGTTGTCAGGGAAGCCGTGTTGCTTGTTTGACAACTTAGTTTGCTTGGTCAGTCGCGTTAGAGCGAGCATCGCGATTGCTTGCCTTCCACGCTGCGCGGAACGCTTGACGCCGGCGCGAGTCACTTCAAGACACGTCCCGCCCGCTGGCCGCTTTTTATGCGACGACGGCCACGGTCATTCCAATCATCGCAGTCGGCGGGCGCCTGGCGCCACGCGGCTCATCAAGGAGTTCAGGACATGAAGATCACCGGAGAAATGCTGATCGGCGCGACGGCGGTGCGAGGTTCCGACGCCACGCTCCGGGCGTTCGACCCGGCCCGCAACGCCGACCTCGAACCGGTCTTCGGCGGCGGCGGGGCGGCGGAAGTTGCGCGTGCCTGCGAACTGGCGGAAGCCGCGTTCGAGTCCTACCGCCGCGCACCGCTCGAAACGCGCGCGCAATTCCTGGAAGCCATCGCGGACAACATCGTCGGACTGGGCGATGCGCTGATCGAGCGTGCGCACGCTGAATCCGCGCTGCCGAAAGCGCGCCTCGAAGGGGAGCGCGCCCGTACGATCGGTCAGTTGCGGCTTTTTGCGTCGCTCGTGCGCGAAGGGCGCTGGCTCGACGCGACGCTCGATTCCGCGCAGCCCGATCGCAAGCCGCTGCCGCGTCCTGATTTGCGTCTGCAAAAGATTCCGGTCGGACCGGTCGCCGTGTTCGGCGCGAGCAATTTCCCGCTCGCGTTCTCGGTGGCGGGCGGCGACACGGTGTCGGCGTTCGCGGCGGGGTGTCCGGTCGTCGTGAAATCGCATCCGGCGCATCTCGGTACGTCTGAGCTCGTCGGACGCGCGATTCAGAAGGCGGTTGCCGACAGCGGCTTGCCCGAAGGCGTGTTTTCGCTCGTCGTCGGCGCGGGGAACGCGATCGGCGAGGCGCTGGTCGCACATCCGGCGATCCGCTCGGTCGGCTTCACCGGCTCGCGGCGCGGCGGGTTGGCGCTGCTCGACATCGCGTCGAAGCGCTCCGAGCCGATTCCCGTCTTCGCCGAAATGAGCAGCGTGAATCCGCTGTTCGCGCTGCCGGGCGCGCTCGCCGTGCGCGGCGACGCGCTCGCGACCGCTTTCGTCGATTCCGTGACGCTCGGTGTCGGCCAGTTCTGCACGAGTCCGGGACTCGTGATCGCGGTGGAAGGGCCGCACCTGCAGGAATTCATCGATGCCGCCTCGGCCGCGCTCGACAAGAAGGGCGCTCAGACCATGCTGACGGCGGGGATCGCGGCGGCCTATGCCGACGGCATCGAACAGCGCGAAGCCACGGGCGTAGCGCGTCTGGCGACCGGCGCCTCCACCGAGGCCGCGTGCAGCGCGCTGCCGGCCTTGTATCAGGCGAACGCGGAGCAATTCCTCGCGACGCCGCAATTGCAGGACGAGATCTTCGGGCCGACGTCGCTGATCGTCGTATGCGCGGACGAAGACGAGATGATCGAGATCGCGCGCCGGCTGGAAGGCCAGTTGACGGCCACACTTCATCTCGAAAGCGACGATTTTCCGCTCGCGAAGCGCCTGATTCCGGTGCTCGAACGCAAGGCCGGGCGCATTCTCGCGAACGGTTTCCCGACGGGCGTCGAGGTGTCGTACGCGATGGTCCACGGCGGGCCGTACCCGGCGACTTCCGACAGCCGATCGACTTCAGTCGGCGCGCTGGCGATCGAGCGCTTCCTGCGCCCGGTGTGCTACCAGGATTTGCCGGCGGCGTTGCTGCCGCAGTCGCTCGCCGACGACAATCCGCTGAACCTCTGGCGCCTGCGGGACGGCGAACTCGGCCCCAATTAATTACGATAGCGGCTTACTGCGAATATAAGGAGACAAGAAATGGAACGCCGCTACCCCGATCCTGCCGTGCGTGTGCTCGATCCGCGGTTCAATGCGCTGCGGATTGCTTCGGCATCGGTGGAATGTCTTTATGAGGGCGCGCGCTGGTCGGAAGGCCCGGTCTGGTTCGGCGACGGCCGCTATCTGCTGTGGAGCGACATTCCGAACAACCGCATCCTCCGCTGGGACGAAGCGACGGGCGAAGTCGGCACGTTCCGCCAGCCGTCGAACAATGCGAACGGCCACACGCGCGACCGCGAAGGGCGGCTCGTGTCGTGCGAGCACCTGACGCGGCGCGTCACGCGCACCGAATACGACGGTTCGATCACCGTTCTCGCGGACCGGTTCGAGGGCAAGCCGCTGAATTCGCCGAACGACGTCGTCGTGAAATCGGATGGATCGATCTGGTTCAGCGACCCGACGTTCGGCATCGACGGGTTCTACGAAGGCGAGCAGAAGGCGCCGCAACTGAAGCCCGCCGTGTACCGCATCGACGGGCAGAGCGGCGAAGTGACCCTGATGACCGACGATTTCATCGGCCCGAACGGTTTGGCGTTCTCACCGGACGAATCGGTGCTGTACGTCGTCGAATCGCGGGCGACGCCGCGCAAGATCTACGCGTTCGATGTCGCAGACGGCGGGCGGGCGCTTGAAAACTGCCGCGAACTGATCGACGCGGGCGCGGGCACGCCGGACGGGTTTCGCGTCGATGTGCACGGGAATTTGTGGTGCGGTTGGGGCATGGGCACCGACGAACTCGACGGTGTGCGCATCTTCACGCCGCAAGGCGAGGCGATCGGGCATATCGCGCTGCCCGAGCGCTGCGCGAATGTGTGCTTCGGCGGGCGGCATCGCAACCGGCTGTTCATGACCGCGAGCCACGGGCTGTATGCGGTTTACGTCAATACGCAGGGCGTCAAGGGCGGCTGAAAAGTCACGCCTCAAGCGCCAATAAAGCAAACGTCGCGAGCCAATGCTCCCCCATGTAATCCCCCGCGACGTGCGCGATCCCCGAAGCCAGATGCTCGTCCGCAGCGGCTTCGAGCAACGCGACGCGCGCATCTCCCGCCGGCAGCGCCCGCGCGATCGACCGCTGACACCACGCGCGACTCAAATTCAATCCGTCGAGATGGGCGAGTTTGCCGTCGCTGCGATCAGTGACGGTCGCGGGCACGAAGAGCGTCGCCGGTTCGCGCGCGGCGAGCTTTGGCAAAAAGCGGTCGAACCAGCCGATGAACTCGCTCTCAGGCAGCACGCGCCGCATCAATTCCGCCTCCATCAGCGACGGCGACAGAAACTCGTCGCCCGCCGGCTCCCACGCCTGGCAGGCCTCGTCGTGCAGATACCAGCGCTTAGCCGTCTCGATAATCAGCCCTTCGAACGCCGTATCGCGCGTCTGGCGCGCGTAGCCGATCGAAAGCGACAACGCGAACGCCATATTGAAATGCGTCCCGACGCGCAGCGGATACGTCGACTTCGGCAGGAATTCGACGAAACGCGCGACGAACGCATCGGCGAGCGGTTGCAGCGTGTTGGCCCAGCGGTGGCCTTCGTCGGAATCCATCGAATGAAACTGGCCTGCGAGCGCCAGCAGCCACGCCCAGCCGTACGGACGCTCGAAGCCGCGCGCGGCGGGGCGCTCCAGGTACGCGACCTCCGCCGCAACGTTCGCCTCCGTCACATGCGCGTCGATCAGCGTGCGAATCTGCTCCGCTTCCGGTAGTTGTGGAAATTGATCGAACAGCCGCGCGATCAGCCAGTACCCGTGCACGCAGGAATGCCAGTCGTAGCTGCCGTAAAAGATCGGATGTAGCGCGCGCGGGCCTTGCACGTCGTCGGCGCTCGCCATGACGTGATCCAGTTTGTTCGGATATTCGCGTGTCAGGTGTCCAAGCGCGACGCGCGCGAACTTCGATGCAAGCGTGCCGTCCAGGGCGATGGGGGTTTGGTTGGTCATGAGCGCCTCGTCGTTTTCAAACAGGGAAATGTAAGATGCCGCGAATCTCGACGCGACACTTTATCGATAAAAAATCGATAAAGTTTGTCCTAGGGGTAACTACGTAGCCACGTTGCGGCGGTTAAGCTTTTCCGCCGATCGTCGTATAAACTTCCGCGCGAACGCCAGCAGAGCGGCCCGAGCGGTCGAATCAGTCCCGCGACCGGCACCGATAACGGCCTGCCCGCCGCCATTCAAACAAGCAACAACAGGAAACAGACCTACATGGCCGACCTTACACTTTCACAGGCAGCAGACACCCGGCGGCGCGTCATGGCGATCGTCGGCGCCTCGTCGGGGAATCTCGTCGAGTGGTTCGACTTCTATATTTACTCGTTCCTCGCGCTCTATTTCTCGGCCGCGTTCTTCCCGAGCGGCAACTCCACCACGCAGTTGCTCAACACGGCCGGCGTTTTCGCGGCGGGCTTCCTGATGCGTCCGATCGGCGGCTGGCTGTTCGGCCGCATCGCCGACAAGCACGGCCGCCGCAACGCGATGATGATCTCCGTGCTGATGATGTGCGGCGGCTCGCTCGTGATCTGCTTCCTGCCGACCTACGCAAGCATCGGTGCATGGGCGCCGTTCTTCCTCTTGCTGGCGCGGCTGTTCCAGGGCTTGTCGGTGGGCGGCGAATACGGCACGAGCGCCACCTATATGAGCGAAGTGGCGCTGAAAGGGCGGCGCGGCTTCTTCGCGTCGTTCCAGTACGTGACGCTGATCGGCGGGCAGCTTGCGGCGCTGCTCGTGCTGGTCGTGCTGCAACTGTTTCTCTCGGTCGATGAACTGAAGGCCTGGGGCTGGCGCATTCCGTTCTTCATCGGCGCGTGCGCGGCGCTGGTCTCGCTCTATCTGCGGAAATCGCTCGATGAAACGACGACCGCCGAGTCGCGCCAGCGCAAGGAAGCCGGCACGCTGCGCGGCCTGATGCTGCACAAGCGCGCGTTCATGACGGTGGTCGGCTTCACGGCCGGCGGCTCGCTGATCTTCTACACGTTCACGACTTACATGCAGAAGTACCTCGTCAACACGGCGCACATGGAAGCGAAGACCGCCAGCAACGTAATGACGGCGGCGCTTTTCGTCTACATGATCTTGCAGCCGGTGTTCGGCGCGCTATCGGACCGCGTCGGCCGCCGCCAGTCGATGCTTTGCTTCGGCGCGCTCGCCACGCTCTGCACGGTGCCGCTGCTGCACGCGCTCAAGGACGTGACGAGCCCCGTGATGGCGTTCGTGTTCGTGATCATCGCGCTCGCGATCGTCAGCTTCTATACGTCGATCAGCGGCCTCATCAAGGCGGAGATGTTCCCGCCGGAAGTGCGCGCGCTCGGCGTCGGGCTGTCGTACGCGGTTGCGAACGCGGTGTTCGGCGGCTCGGCGGAATACGTCGCGCTGTACATGAAGTCGATCGGCAGCGAATCGACGTTCTACTGGTACGTCACGGTGATGTGCGCGATCTCGCTGATCGTTTCGATGCGCATGCGCGATCCGAGCAAGGAAGGCTACCTGCGCAACGAGCCGTGAACCGGGTTCGATCGACGCATGTGATGCACTGAAAAACGCACGGCCTTCGCGCCGTGCGTTTTGTTTTGCAGCCGACGTTGTTGTTGCCGCGCGAAAAGCGGAACATGTGAATCGATTGATTTCGAGATGACGTTAAGATTGCGGTGAAACGAAGAGCCCGCACGCGGCGCGCGGGCCTGAACTGGACACGGCTCTCGCGCGGTCACGGCCAGCGAACGAAGCGAATAGCGCACTTGAGCGCGTCCGTCTGCTTGGAGACTAGCCCATGGAAGATTTCGACGAAGCGCTGTATCACGTATGGCAGGCGAATCTGAACGTGCTGACGGGTTCGCCCGGCGGCGCGTCGCGGCTTGCGCGGATGATGACGTTCTCGCCGTCGCACATGAAGCTGATCGTGGCGGGCCGGCGCGATTTCAGCGAGGAATTCGTGCGGGGCGTGGAGACGGTCACGGGTCTCCCGCCGCACTGGATGGACGAACGGCGCGGGCGCGCCGATATCCCGGCCGAGGCGCAGCGCGCGCTCGATGAGGAATCGCCCGTCGCTGTATTTCGCGGCACGGCGCACCCGGCGCCGAAGCGCCCGGTGCTGCGCGGACCGGAGCCGCTTTTATCGCAGACGGAAGCCACCCGCCGCATCGCCGACCAGGCGTTGCAGCAGGCGGAGTCGCATCGGCGGGATCTGGTGTTCAGGCGCAACCGGGACTTGCTGTTGCAGGACTTGCGGCGGCTGGAGCGGCAACTGGCGCTGCTTCAGCTCGACGGGATGTCGCCGAAAGCGGAGGAACTGCTCGCCTCGGACAAACTGGGCGATGCCGCCAAGGCCGACCTCTCCGGGCGGCTCGAGCAGATCGACAAGCACAAGAAACTGCTGCTGCAGCACGTTGAGAAACTGGCGGCGCTCCTCGCCAGCACCGACGAGGGCTGATTCCTCAATTCTTCGCTGGCTTTTCTTCAGGCTCGGGATGGACCGCGATCGGATCGCTCGCGGGGAAGCTCTCTTCCAGCGCTTCGTCGAGGCGTTCTTCTTCGCTGAGCGGCGCGTCTTCTGCCGGGGCTTCCGTTTTGGGCTTCGTCATGGTGCGCTCCTTGGAACCGGGGGAGATTCACTATAGCAGCGGCTTCGGGCTCTTAGGCCGATTCCGAGCGCCGGTAATCGGCCGGCCGCACACCTGTCCACTTGCGAAACGCGCGCCGGAACGCGCTCGGCTCGGCGAAACCGAGCGCATCGGCGATTTCGGCGATTGTCTGGTTCGTGTCGGCGAGACGCGAGATTGCGAGGTCGCGCCGCAAGCCGTCCTTGATCGCCTGATACGTCACGCCTTCCTGCTTCAGATGGCGGCGCAGCGTCGCCTCGGCCATGTTCAGCGCGGCGGCGACGTGGTCGCTGTCGGGCCAGTCGGCGGGCGGAAGCTGGCGCAGGCGCCGCCGCACGCGGGCCGCGAGCGAATCGGGATTGCGGTACTTGACGAGGAAATTCGCCGGCGCGCCGCGCAAGAACGATTTCAGCGATGACACCGTCTGCACGACCGGCAGCGCCGCGCATTCCGGCGAAAGATCGACATACGACGCGGCCTGGTCGAAGTACAGGTCGTCGCAGAACATCAGGCGGTATTCGTCGCTCGCGGGCGGCTCCGGACAGCGCAAATGCGCGGTGAGCACCGGAATCCGCCGTCCGACCAGCCAGCACAGCACGCCGTAAATCAGGATGAACGCCGTCGCGTACGCGAACATGCTTTTCGGCTCGCGACGGTCGCGCAAGCGGATGCGCACGCGCGTCGTATCGATATCGGGTTCGAAGCTCAAATCGTCGAGCACGAGGCGCAGGAAGTTCGCGATGCGCTTCGCCGCCTGCGCGCCGTCGCGTGAACTCAGCGCCGCGTGACAGAGCAGCACGAAGCTGCCGCGCCGCATCGGATGGCGGTCCTGGCCGAAAAATTCGTCGTCGAGGGCGTCGGCGGTGGCGTTCCAGAGCTTGCCGTACTGCGCCGGCGACACCCGCGCGCGCGGCGAGTCGAGCATGGCGGGCGCGATGTCGGCGGCGGCGAGGAGCGTCTCGCGCGCGATGCCGCCAGCTTCCGCGCAGCGCAGCGCCTCTTCGACGAGGCTCACCGAGATCGATCCGCGTTCGCGCGCGGGTTTGTGCGTTGGGGTTGTCACTAGGTGGCGAAAGCGCTCAGATAGCGTGATCGTTTTGGGGCTGGGCTAATGTGCCGCGATTGCCTAGACTCGGTCGCAATGCCTTGATTCCGCGCGGCCGCCGAGCCTCGGGCCGAAAGTGTAACCCAGCTCCGAAGCACATCCTGCCCCATTCCCAGAGCCCACCATGATCGACAGTTTCCTCACCGAAGAGCAGCGCATGATCCGCGACGCCGCTCGCGAATTCGCGGGCGAAGTGCTCGCGCCGAACGCCGCGCAGTGGGACCGCGAAGCCAGAATCCCCGACGCCGTGATCCGCCAGCTCGGCGAACTCGGCCTGCTCGGCATGATCGTGCCGGCGGAACTCGGCGGCACCTACAGCGACTACACGGCTTATGCGCTCGCGATGGAGGAAATCGCGGCAGGCTGCGCCTCGTGCGCGACGCTGATGAGCGTGCACAACTCGGTCGGCTGCGGACCGATCCTGAAATTCGGCACCGACGCGCAAAAAGCTGACTTTCTGCCGAAACTGGCGAGCGGCGAGGTGATCGGCGCGTTCTGTCTGACCGAGCCGCAGGCGGGCTCCGAAGCAAACAACCTGCGCACGCGCGCCGTCGAGCGTGACGGTCAGTGGGTGCTCTCCGGCAGCAAGCAGTTCGTGACGAACGGCGCGCGCGCAGGTCTTGCGATCGTGTTCGCCGTCACCGATCCGGACCTTGGCAAGAAGGGCATCTCGGCATTCATCGTCCCGACCGACACGCCCGGCTTCAACGTCGGCCCGCCGGAGCACAAGCTGGGCATCCGTGCGTCCGACACGTGCCCGATCACCTTCGACGACTGCGCGATCCCCGCCGCGAACCTGCTCGGCGCGCGCGGCGAGGGGCTGAAGATCGCGCTGTCGAACCTGGAGGGCGGGCGCATCGGCATCGCGGCGCAGGCGCTCGGCATCGCGCGCGCGGCCTTCGACGCGGCGCGCGCCTATTCGCACGAGCGCGTGCAGTTCGGCCGGCCGATTCACGAGCATCAGGCGGTCGCGAACATGCTCGCTGACATGCAGACGCAGATCAACGCCGCCCGCCTGCTCATCTTGCATGCGGCGCGCATGCGGACCGAAGGCATTCCCTGCCTGTCGGAGGCGTCGCAGGCGAAGCTGTATGCGTCCGAAATGGCCGAGCGTGTCTGCTCCGACGCCATCCAGATTCACGGTGGCTATGGCTATCTGCAGGACTATCCGGTTGAGCGGCACTATCGCGATGCACGCATCACGCAGATTTACGAGGGCACGAGCGAAGTGCAGCGGATGGTGATCGCTCGGCAACTGTAGTCATCCCAAAAAAACGACTGGAGACACGATGAACCCGGCCGACGCTTTTATCGACGCGAGAGATTTCCTGCTGCGCCACCGCACCGACTACGACACCGCGTACCGCGATTTCCGCTGGCCGGTGCTCGATCGCTTCAACTGGGCGCTCGATTACTTCGATCCGATGGCGCGCGGCAACGACGCGCCCGCGCTCGCGATCGTCGACGAAAGCGGCACCGAAACGCGCTACTCGTTCGCGCAGATGAGCGAGCGCTCGGCGCGCGTGGCGAATCATTTGAAGCGCCTGGGCGTCGCGCGCGGCGACCGCATCCTGCTGATGCTGCCGAACCGCGTCGAACTGTGGGACACGATGCTTGGCGCGATGAAGCTCGGCGCGGTCGTGCTGCCCGCGACGACGCAACTCGCGAGCGCCGATCTGCGTGACCGTATCGCGCACGGGCGTGTGCAGCATGTGATCGTCGATGGAAACGAATTGCAGAAGTTCGACGACGTCGCGGTGCCGTCGCTCTGCATCGCGGTGGGCGGCGAGCGCGCAGGCTGGCTTCCGTTCGGTGCGGCTTACGAAGCGTCGCCCGATTTTGTTGCGGAAGCCGAAACGAACGCCGCTGATCCGTACCTGCTGTACTTCACCTCCGGCACGACATCGAAGCCGAAACTCGTCTCGCATACGCACCAGAGTTATCCGGTCGGCCATTTGTCGACGATGTACTGGATCGGCCTGCAACCCGGCGACGTCCACTGGAACATCAGTTCGCCCGGCTGGGCGAAACACGCGTGGAGCTGTTTTTTCGCGCCGTGGAACGCGCTCGCCTGCGTGTTCATCTACAACTTCAGCCGTTTCGACGCCGCACGCACGCTGGAGATTCTCGTGCGCCACGAAGTCACGACGCTCTGCGCGCCGCCGACCGTCTGGCGCATGCTCGTGCAGGAGCCGCTGAAATCGTACGCGGTGAAGCTGCGCGAGATCGTCGGCGCGGGCGAGCCGCTCAATCCCGAGGTCGTCGAGCGCGTGCAGGCCGCGTGGGGCGTGCCGATCCGCGACGGCTACGGCCAGACCGAGACCACCGCGCAAATCGCGAATTCACCGGGCCAGCGTCTCGTGCCGGGATCGATGGGGCGGCCTTTGCCCGGCTACCGCGTGACGCTGCTCGATCCCGACGGCCATCCCGCCGACGAAGGCGAAATCGCGCTGCCCGTCGACGAACCGCCGCTCGGCCTGATGACCGGTTACGCCGACAACCCCGCCGCGACCGCGACCGCGATGCGCGACGGCCATTACCGCACCTCCGACGTGGCCGCACGCACGCCGGACGGCTATTTCACCTACATCGGCCGCGCCGACGACGTGTTCAAGTCGTCCGATTATCGGCTGAGCCCGTTCGAGCTGGAAAGCGTGCTGATCGAGCACGAGGCGATCGCCGAGGCGGCTGTCGTGCCGAGCCCCGACGCGCTGCGGCTTTGCGTGCCGAAGGCGTTTGTCACGCTGCGGCACGGTTTTACGATCGGGCCGGAACTCGCGCGCAGCGTGTTTGCGTTTTCGCGCGAACGGCTCGCGCCGTACAAGCGCATCCGGCGCATCGAATTCGCAGAATTGCCTAAGACGATTTCGGGAAAAATCCGACGGGTTGATTTGCGGCGTCAGGAAGCGGCGCGGGCGGAAGGCGCGGCGCGCGGTGAATTCGAGTTCTGGGAAGAGGATTTTCCGGAGTTGCGCCAGAGCGCGAAAGCCGACTGAGGATGGACCCCATGATCGAAAGCAAAGGCGAGGCGAATGCGTTCACGTCCGACCGCCTGCTGAATTTGCAACAGACGATTAAAAATTTGAAGGTCCCCGCGAATTTGATCACCGGCCGCGGCCCGAAATTCTTCATCGCGAGCACCGATTTCGCCCGGTGGAGCACGCGATGAGCACGCAAAGCGTGGTTCAGGACGAACCGGTCATCGGCTTCGAGATTGTCAACCGGGTGGCGATCGTGACGCTCAACCGGCCGCGCGCGTTGAATGCGCTGTCGCATGAAATGATCGTGCTGCTCGCCGACGCCTTCGAGCGCTGCCGCAACGACGACGCCATCGCCGCGGTCGTGCTGCGCGGCGCGGGCGAGAAGGCGTTCTGCGCGGGCGGCGACATCCGCGCGCTCTACGATGCCGCACGCAACGACACGCCGTGGCTGCCGTTTTTCATCGACGAATACCGGCTCGATTACGCGATTCATCACTTTCCGAAACCGGTCGTCGCGCTGATGGATGGCATCGTGCTCGGCGGCGGAATGGGGCTCGCGCAGGGCGCGGCGCTGCGCGTCGTCACCGAGCGCACGAAGATGGCGATGCCGGAAACGCGCATCGGCATGCTGCCCGACGTCGGCGCGACGTATTTCATGCGCCGGATGCCGCTCGACGTCGAGCTTTACGCCGGTCTCACGGGCGCGATGCTCGGCGGTGCGGATGCGCTCGCGTACGGACTCGCGGACGTCTGCGTGCCGTCGGCCTGGCTGCGCGATTTCATGCAGCGGATCGAAGCGCTCTCCTGGGATAAGCCGCTCGACGCGCTGCGGCGCGTGTTCGTGCCGCCCGCCAACATCGAACGCGACGCGCCGCTCGACGCGCATCGCGCCCAGATCCGGCGCCATTTCGGCGGCGCGCCGGGCGGCGGGGTAGAGCGCGTCGTGTCGAGCCTCGCGGGCGACACATCGACGGAATTCGGCGCCGCGACGCTCGCCGCGCTCAAGGCACACTCCCCGACGATGCTCGAAGTCACGCACCGCGCGCTCCTGCGTGGTCGCCACATGTCGCTCGCGGACTGTTTCCGGATGGAAATGGGGATCGTGTACCGCGCGATCAGCGATGGCGATTTCCTGGAAGGCGTGCGCGCGCTGATCGTCGACAAGGACCAGCGGCCGCGCTGGGCGCCCGCCACGCTCGCCGAAGTCCGCGCCGAGCGCGTGCAGCACTTTCTGGCGTCGCCCTGGCGGCGAGAGATGCATCCGCTCGCGGACCTTGGCTGCAATGAACTGAAGTAATTCGCAAGCAAATGTAAACGGGACGAACCGCTGAAATGACTGCTGGTCAAAAGGGCTCGATCGATCATCGGACAAATCAAAGGGAGATTCCGAACATGGCGAAACGCGCATCCTGGATCGCAATGCTGGCCGCGGCGGCGCTCATCGCGCCCGCTGCATCGTACGCGCAGCTCAATCTGCAGCGATTCGGCTTCGGCAGCGGTAAAGCGGAGACCGCTGCGAACGGCGCGGCGGAGCCTTCGGCGCTGAACTCGCTCGTGCAGAACTACCTCGGCGCAAATCAGCAGGTGCTGAGCGGACAGTCGACGCTCGCATCGTCGATGGGGATGACGGGTGTCGCGAGTCAGGCGCAATCGGCGGCGGGGTTGCTGGCGGGCGGCTCCGGCGGTGCCAGCGGTCTGCCGAGCGCGAGCGTGTTGTCGCAGATGGGCGGGACGCAGCAGAGCGTGTCGCAGTCGCTGATGCAGGCGTTCGCGAACCGCGCGTCGGCGCCCGCGCCGACGGGTGCGAGCAAGCAGGCTTTCAGCGAGGGGCTGGCGTCGCTCGGCAAGGGCGTGAGCCAGTACGCGGGGCTGCAGTCGGATCTCGGCGCGGTGAGCAACACGATGAGCATGTCGTCGCTGCTGCAGGCGGGATCGAACCCCGCGACGGCGCAGGCGGCGACCTATATCGCGCAGGCGGCGCCGGGGCAGTTGCAATCGCTCGTGTCGACGCTGTCGCAGGCAGTGCAGTACGCGAAGACCAACGGGATTTCGGTGCCGGCGGTGGCTACGTCGGCGCTCGGCAGCGTGAGGTAACGACGCGCGTAAAAAATCGGCCGAGCCCGGAGGGCTGGCCGCTTGTCTTTTTCGCACGACGCCGATTTATGCTTTGAACGTCTCGGCCTGCTTCGGCGGCACGCGCAACTCGGCTCGCTCGAAGAAATTATCGCCCAGTTCGGGGATGTCGCTCGTGTCGAACCCTTCGTAAGGCATGTTCGAGAGTCGCTTCCAATCCCGCAAATCCTCCCTCATATCGATGCAACATGCCGCAGCGAAAAGCATCGCGGAGGTGTCGTCTTCATCGTCGGGCAGGGCGAGCAACAGTGGCGCCGCATCGACTTTGTCATCCGCCGGCGCCGATAAACCCTCCGGCTCGAGCAATCCCAGCGCCGGCCGAACGTCCATCGTCCGGCTGCGCACCTCGAACCCCGACATCCGGATGATCTGTTCGCGGGTCTTCCAGAAACGCGCCGCCGACTGCGTCATCGGCCGCGTGGCGACGTACTCGAAAACGATGTCGAAACCGCGCACGTTGGGATAGCCGGCCAGCAACTGGCCGGAACGAATGTACTGTGTATACCGATCGATTTTCTTCGTCAGCAACGCGAAATGCGTGGCTTCGTCGTTCCAGTCGAGATCGTCGAAAATACCGACGTGGACGATTTTGTGGAGGATGTTGACGCCGATGTAATCGATGGAGTCCACGTCGAGCAAAGACATGGCAATTCCCCCGCGCCCGCGAACGGGCAAATATTCAAGGCGCGTATTGTAATGGAGTACGCCATCCTAAATATTCTATGCAGGCGTGAATGCAACACGTCGCGATCTGCGGCAATCGTCGCGCATTTGCGTCCATACGATACGTCTTAAATCGACGCGATCGTTAGCGAAAAACTACGCCGTCAAGCATCCCTCGGATGGTGGGCTTGCGTCACGGCCTCGCGGGTGGGCGCGGTCGTATCGACGACCTGCGGCAGGGGTGGTTGCTCGTTGATCCACGCGTTGAGCAGCGTCGAGGTCACGGCTAGGATCACCGGCCCGATGAACAGCCCGACGATGCCGAACGCGAACATGCCGCCCAGCACGCCGGACAGGATCAGCAGCATCGAAAGGTTCACGCCGCGCTTGATCAGAAGCGGCCGCAGCACGTTGTCGAGCATCGCGATCATGACGGACCACACGAGCAGGAGGCTTGCGGCGATCGTTGCGTCGTGCCAGAAGAGCCACGCGACGCTGCCGAGCAAAGGCAGCAGCGGCCCGATCTGCGCGAGGCAGAACATCAGCATCACCGCGGTCAGAATCCCCGCCGCCGGCACGCCCGCGATCCACAAGCCGATACCGCCCAACGCCGACTGCGTCACCGCCGTCACGACGATGCCGAGCGCCACCGCGCGGATCGAGAGCCCCGCCAGCTTGATCGCTTCCGCGCCGCGCAGGCCCGCGATGCGCGTGGCGAAGCGCGTGACGAACGCCGCCGCCTGTTCGCCCTGCATGTACAGGATGCCCGCGATGATCACCGTGATGAACATGTGGATCACGAACACGCCGACGACCGCCGCGTGCCCGAGCATCCAGCGCGCGGCGATCGTCACGTACGGTTCGATCTTCGCGAGCAGGCCGCCGGGGCCGGCGTCGGAAAGCGTCTGCCATTCGCGTGCGATGCGCGCGCCGGCCACCGGGACGTCGTGGATCCACGACGGCGGCGGAGGCAGCGCGTAGGACGGCAGGCCCTTGATCGCCGCCATGATCTCGCCGCCGTGCAGGGCGAGCGTGGAAATCGCCTGGTAGAGCGGCAGCACGATCACGATCAGCAGGATCAGGATCATGATCGTCGTGGCGAGCCAGCGGCGATTGCCGCAGCGCCGCTGGATCGCTTTCATCATCGGCCAGGTGGCGACGACGATCGTCGTTGCCCAGATCAGGCCCGGCAGGAACGGTCGCAGGACATAAAGGCTGCCGATCGTCAGCGCGGAAAGGATCGCGATGATCAGCAGAATGCGGGCGATGTCGACCGGCTGGCGTGGATTCAATTTGGATTCCCTTGTAGTGGAGTAGCGCATTGTGCACTACGGGACGCATGCTCCCGGCGGAAGCGGGATGCTCACACCATCAATCCATACTACTCAAAATCACGGGAATTGCACTGCGGCCGACAGAAGCCTTTCACCGTTCGGGTTTTAAGTCGGAGCATTAGTAATTTTGGCAAAGCCGTTTCAAATTGCCTATTCTCTAGCCGAGCGGATCGCGGGAAGCATCTTGCTCAATCAACCGCCTTACAACAATAAATATCGGGAGACTGTCATGGCCGGGTCCCGTACCAATCTCGTCCCACTGTTGATCTGCGGCACGCTGATGTGGAGCGCCGCCGTTCCCGCCGCCGATGAAATACAGAACGCGGTGACCACGCAAGGTTCCCCGGTGCCCGACGTGCTGCGTCCCGTCACGCAGCCGCAGCTCGACAGCGCCGCGAACGATCCCGCGTCCTGGCTGCATTCGAACGGCTCGTATGCGGAAACGCGCTACGCGCCGAGCACGCAGATCAATACGTCGAACGTGTCGAAGCTGCGGCCCGCTTTCATCTTCCAGACGGCCGTCATGGAATCGATGGAAACGGCGCCGATCGTCTCGAACGGCGTGATGTTCCTGACGACGTCCTACAACCACGTCTACGCGATCGATGCCGTCACCGGCAAGGAATTCTGGCATTACAAACACCGCATGGGGCCGGTCACGACGTTCTGCTGCGGCCCGAACAACCGCGGCGTGGCGATTGCCGGCGACCGCCTTTTCATGGGCACGCTCGATTCGAAACTCGTCGCGCTCGATGCGAAGACCGGGCGCCTGCTGTGGCAAACGCAGATCGCCGATCCCGAACTCGGCTATTCGGAGACGATGGCGCCGGTTGTCGTGGACGGCAAGGTGCTGATCGGCACCAACGGCGGCGAATACGGGATTCGCGGCTTCGTGAAGGCCTTCAACGCGAACACGGGCGATCTGCTCTGGACCTTCTACACGATCCCCGAAACCGGCCAGGAAGGCGTCTGGGCTGAAAACGACGCGGTCGGCCGCAACATGAAGCGTGATATCGCGGCGGAGAAGCAGCAACTCGCGTCGAAGGGCGGCGATTTCTATCGCACGCTCGGCGGCGGCGTGTGGATGGCGCCCGCCGTCGACCGGCAGACGCACACGGTGTTTTTTGTCGTGGGCAATCCGTCGCCGGACCTGTATGGCGCGATTCGCCCCGGCGACAATCTCTACACGGATTCGCTCGTCGCGATCGATCTCGACACCGGCAAGTACAAGTGGCATTACCAGTACATCGCGCACGACGTCTGGGACCTCGACGCCGCGAGCCCGCCGATCCTGGTCGATGTCCGCGACAAGAACGGTCAGACGATCCCCGGCGTGATCCACGGCGGCAAGAGCGGCTACGTCTATGTGCACGACAGGCGCGACGGCCGGCTGATCCGCATATCTGAAGCGATGATCCCGCAGGAGGGCGTCTGGACGCTGCCCACGCCGGACGGCGCGCGCATGCTGCCGGGCGCGAACGGCGGCGTCGAATGGTCGCCGATGGCCTACAGCCCGAAAACGCACATGGCCTACGCGGCGAACCTGCATCAGCCGATGACGTATCAGGTCGAGGATGTCGCCTATCCCGGCGGCAAATTGTGGCTCGGCGGCGCGTTCAAGGTGATCGCGTCCGAGCAGCAATGGGGGCGGCTGGTCGCGGTAAACGTCGATACCGGAAAGATCGCGTGGGGCTTCAAGACCGAGCAGCCGCTGATCGGCGGCGTGCTCGCCACTGCGGGTGGCCTCGTCTTCAACGGCGAAGGCAATGGTCTCTTCCGCGCATTCGATGCCGCGACCGGCAAAAAACTCTGGGAATACCAGTGCGGCGCCGGGGTGAACGCGCCGGCGGTGTCGTATACCGTGCACGGCAAGCAGTACGTCGCGGTGGCGGCGGGCGGCAACACGCAACTCGATTTCAAGCGCGGCAACGCCGTGCTCGTGTTCGCGCTGCCTTGAGCCGCCGGGACGCTCGCCGGATGCGGGGAATCAATCTTTTGCTCGCGGCGGCGCTTGCTTCGCTCGCCGCGCTGCCGCTCGCCGCGCGCGCCGACGCCGAAGCGGGCAAGACAAAAGCCGTCGTCTGCACGGCGTGCCACGGCGCAATGGGCAATTCGACGAATCCCGACTATCCGGTCCTCGCCGGGCAGACCGCGCGCTATCTCTATCTCGAATTGCGCGATTTCAAGGCGGGCCGCCGCACCGATCCGCAGATGAGTCCGATGGCGGCGAACCTTTCGCCCGACGACATGCACGATCTCGCCGATTATTTCGCCGCGCAAAAACCCGCGCCGATCGCGTTCAACGCCGATCCGGTGAAAGTCGACGCGGGCCGCAAGAAATCCGAGGAAGTGCTGTGCACGATGTGCCACCTCGGCGGCTTCACCGGACAAAACGAGATTCCGCGCGTGGCGGGGCAGCAATATCAGTACATCGTCAAGCAGCTCGGGGATTTCCGCGCCCGCCGCCGCACGAACGACGCGGGCAGCATGACGAGCGTCACCAAGACGCTGTCCGACGCCGATATCGAAAATCTGGCGAATTACGTCGCCAATCTGCAATGACCACGACATGACGATCAGGCGTATCGGATGTGCGGCGGCGTTCGCGCTGCTGGCCGCGAGCGGGGCATCGGCGGCGCAGGATGCCTTCGGCGTGAACGCGCAACTGCTCGACGCCGTGCGTGCGAGCGATCAGGCGGGCGTCACGCGGGCGCTGGAACAGGGCGCGGCGATCGATTCACGCAACCGCATCGGCGACACGGCGCTCATCAGCGCGTGCAAGAAGGGCATGACGCCGATGGCGCGCATGCTGATCGAGCGCGGCGCGAACGTCAGCCAGGCCGACGTGCAGGGCGTCACGCCGCTGATGGCCGCCGCGTTCGACGGCAACGAGGAAATCGTCGCGCTCCTCATCGCGCATCACGCCGACGCGAACGCCGCCGACCGCATCGGCAAGACGGCGATCGAATATGCAGCGGGGAAAGGGCATACGGCCGTGGTGCGGCAACTGCTCGACGCGGGCATCGACGTGAACGCGGCCTACCGCAATCACCTCACGGCGCTGATGTGGGCCGCCGGCTACGACCAGACGCAGACCGTTTCGCTGCTGCTCGAACGCGGCGCGAACCGCGACCTGCGCGACGATCGCGGGCTGACGGCGAAGGACATCGCCGAGCAGACCGGCTCGACGCACGCCGCGTTATTGCTCTCCGGCCACTGAAATCTACCGGCGCGCGCCCGAACCGCTGCGCATCACCAGCAGGATGCCGATCGCCGCGAGCGCCATGCCGGCCCAGGCGAGCGGCGGAATCGGCTCGCCGAGCAGGAGGAACGCGATCACCGCCGTCGACGGCGGCACGAGAAAGAACAGCGCCGACACGCGCGATGCCTCGCCGTAGCGGATCATGGCGAGATAGAGCGAGATCGCGACGATCGAATTCGCCAGCACGAGATAAGCGAGCGAGGCGAAGAGGCCGCCGCTCCAGACGATGTGCATCGGTTCGAGCAGGACGGCGAGCGGCGCCGAGACCGCGAGACCGACTGCGTACTGCACGAGATTGGCCGTCACCGGATGCGCTGCTTCGCCGAAGCGCTTCTCGTAGAGCGTGCCTGCGGTCATCGAAAGGAGCGCGAGCACCGCGAACAGGATGCCGATTGGCGCGCCCGGATGCACCGTCGAGCGGGCGAGGATGACGATCCCCGCGCCCGCCACGCCGAGCGCGAGCCCCGCCCAGCGCACCGCATCGACGCGCTCTCCCGCGATCGCCGGCGCGAGCAGGCCGATCAGAATCGGCTGCTGCGACGTGATCAGCGCGACTTCCGCAGGCGTGCTGCCCGCCTTCAGACTCAGGTAAGTGAACGCGAAATACCCCGCCTGAATCAGCAGGCCGACCATCGCGATATGGAGCCAGCCGGCGCGGCTCGCGGGCAGCGGCGGACGCATCGCGACGAACGGCACGGCGAGAATCGCGACCACGCACGCGTAGCGCAGCGCGAGGAACGTCAGTGGATCGGCGTAGGCGAGGCCGAGCTTCAGGAAGACAAATCCGCTCGACCACAGCAGCAGGAAGAGAGCTGGCGCGATTTTCAGCCAGGGCGGGGCGGCGTCGGTCGGCTTCTCACTCATGGCGCGACGGCAAGCCCTTCGACGAGCAGCCTGGCGAGCCGCGGCTCCCGGAACTGTTCGAGCCACCATTGCAGCGCGCGGCCTTCATGGTCGCCGCGCCACGCGACATACAGCGTGTTCGGTTCGCGCGGATCGGCGGTCGGCTTTTCGATCAATTCGCCGCTTTTCATGAGCGATGCAACCCGATGCCGCGGCAGCCAGCCGATCCCGAGCCCTTGCCGCTGCGCGAGTATCTTGGCGCGCATGTTGGGCACGGCGAGCGCGGCCTGTCCGCCGAGCAGCCCGTACGCGCGTCCCGCCGACATCCGCGACGAATCCGCCACCACGACCGCCCGGTGCGCGAGGATCTGCTCGCGCCTGAGCGGACCGTCGACGGATACGAGCGGATGGCGCGGCGACACCGCGAACACCCATTCCATCACGCCGAGTTCGAACCAGCGCAGGCCGGGGATCGCAGGCGGCTCGTTGGTCGCGCCGACGATCAGGTCCGCGCGGCCGTCGCGCAAGGCTTCCCAGGTGCCGCTCAGCACCTCGTGCGTGAAGCGCAACGTGACGCCGGAATCGAGCGCATCGAAGGCGCGGATGACGGGCAGGAGCGTATCGAATTCGAGGATTTCATCGGAGACGATCCACAGCCGGTCTTCCCAGCCGCTTGCGATCTGGCGCACGCGCTGCGTCATCCGCGAGACGTCGAGCATCAGGCGCGCCGCTTCCTCCGCGAGCAGATGCCCGGCGGGCGTCAGTTGCAGCCGATAGCGGCGGCGGTCGAACAAAAGAGCGTCGAAGCGGGTTTCGAGCTGGCGGGCGGCGTGCGAGACCGTCGACGGCGCTTTGCCCAGGCGTGCGGCGGCGCGCGAGAGACTGCCGGTTTCGCGGATCGCATCGAGCAGCGCCAGTTCTTCCTCGGACAACATGTTCGACTCCATCGAACGGGTTTACCGGGAGAATGCTACGGCGAAAGGCCAGGGTGCGTCCACCACCGCGAGCAGCGCCGCGTCGTCTAGAAAATTCCTTCGATGAATTCGTTGTAGCGGTCTTTCAGTTGCGCCCGCGAATAGCTCAACTGCGCCGCGAGCAGTCCCGCCGGTTTGTACGCAGAGGCCAGACCAAAGCGGCTGAACTGCTTCCAGCCGTCGCCGCCTTCCGCGATGGCCGACGCGAGGGTCTCGCCGGCGAGCGTCGTCGGTGCGACGCCGTGGCCGCCGAAGCCCTGCGCGAACCACAGGTTCGGCTCGCTTTGACCGATCTGCGGCATCTGATGGCGCGCGTAGCTCATGAGTCCCGACCACGCGTAGTCGACACGAACGCCCGCCAGCGACGGGAACACCTTCTGCAGATCCTTGGTCAGGAGCGCCTTCACCTGCGCGGGCGAGCGGTCGAGCACTGAAATTCGCCCGCCCCAGAGGATGCGTGTATCGGTGAGCGGCCGGTAATAGTCGAAGGCGAAGCGCGTGTCGTAGATCGCGGCGCGCGTGCCGAAGCAATCGGCGAGACGCGCGCCGAGCGGCTCCGTCACGAGGATGTAGGTGGCGATAGGCAGGATGCTCGCGTCGATCTCGCGTCGCAGGCCAGCGAGATAGCCGCCGCACGACAGCACGACATGTTCGGCGTGCACGCTGCCGGTGGCGGTCGTGACGATCCATCCTGCGCCGTCGCGCGTGAGCGATGTCACTGGCGACGCCTCGTAGAGCCGCACGCCGCGCGCCTCAGCGACGCGCGCGATACCGCAGATAGTCGAGCGGATGGAAATGCAGCGCGTTGGGCTCGAACAGCCCGGAGTAATAGCGCTCACTGTGGATGCGCTCGCGCATCCGCGCGCGGTCGAGGTATTCCCACTCGATGCCGAACGCGTCCTTCAGGATGCGCTGACGGCGCAGCATCGCGGCGTCGTTGCGGAACCAGTTCGCGAGGATGACGCCGCTGTCCTCCATGCTGCATTCGATCGCGTGACGCGCGATCCGCTCGCGGATCAGTTCCACCGAGGCGACCGTCCCCACGTACAACGCACGCGCCTTGTCGGCGCCAAGTTCGGCGAGCAACGTCTCCTCGCCGAGCGAGAAGCCGCCGAACACGAAGCCGCCGTTCCTGCCCGACGCCCCGCGTCCGATGTAATGCGACTCCAGCAGCACGACGTCCCGCACGCCGCGTTCCGCGAGCCCGAGCGCCGTGTTGGCGCCCGCAAATCCGCCGCCGACGATGCACACCTTCGTATCGACACGGCCCGCGAGTGGGTTATAGATGGCCTTGTCGCGGACGGTGGCGTGGTAGTAGTTGTGATCTTCGGCGATCATGCGGCCGTTCAGTCGTACCGGTACACGCCGCGCTTGGTCTTGCGCCCGAGATGCCCCGCCGCGACGAGTTCGCGCAACAGCGGACACGCGCGATATTTCGAATCGCCGAAGTCCTTCAGGAACACGTCCATCACCGAGAGGCACACGTCCAGCCCGACCAGATCGGCCAACGCGAGCGGCCCGATCGGATGATTCGCGCCGAGCTTCATGCCCTCATCGATTTCCTCGGCCGTCGCGACGCCTTCCTGCAGCACGAAGAACGCCTCGTTGATCATCGGCACGAGGATGCGGTTGACGACGAAGCCCGGCGAATTCTTCACGCCAATCGGCGATTTGCCGAGCTTTTCGGTCAGTTCGCGCACGCTTGCGGCGGTGTCGTCGCTCGTCTGCACGCCGCGAATCACTTCGACGAGCGGCAACAGCGGCACCGGGTTGAAGAAGTGCATGCCGATGAAGCGCTCGGACTTGTCGAGCGTGGCGCCGAGCGCAGTGATCGAAATCGACGACGTATTCGACGCGATGATCGCCTCGGCCCGCACGACGGCTTCGATCTGCTTCAGGATGCGGATCTTGAGATCGGCGTTCTCGGTGGCCGCTTCGATCACGATGTCGGCGGCGGCCAGGCGCTGGTAATCCGTCGACGTTTCGATGCGCGCGAGCGCGGCGTCGCGCGTGGCGGCATCGAGCTTGTCCTTCGAGACGAGGCGCGCAAGGCTGCCGGTGAGCGTCGCGACGCCCTTCGCGAGCGCGGCATCGGTGACGTCGATCATGATGGTCTTGAGGCCCGCGACCGCCGCGATCTGCGCGATGCCGTTGCCCATCGTTCCTGCGCCGACGATGCCGACGGTTTCGATCTTCATTTGCATTGCTCCTGTCTGCCCGGTTGAATTTGGTCGGTCATTGTAACCAGCGCAAATTCAGAACTGGTCGACGTCCAGCGCAAGGACGCTCCGGTTGCCCTTCGCGCTGACGATCGACGCCTCCAGTGCGACGGCCTGGGGCAGGATGTGATCGGCGAAGAAATGCGCGGTGGTGATCTTCGCGTCGTAAAACGACGGGTCGGCGGCGTGCTTTTGCGTCGCGGCGATCATCGCGCGCGCCATTTGCCAGCCCGACAGCACGATGCCCGCGAGCTTCAGGTACGCGACGCTGCCCGTGAACACGGCGTTCGGATCGCTCTTCGTGTTCTGCAGCACGAAATCGACGACATTCGCGAGCGCGGCCCGTCCCGCTTGCAGGCGGCTGTGCATTGCGTCGAAGGCGGCGCCGTCGTGCTGCTTCAGCGCGGCGAGCGTCGCGTCGATTTGCGCAAGGACCGCGCGGGCCGCCGCGCCGCCGTCGCGCACCGTCTTGCGGCCGATCAGGTCGTTGGCCTGGATCGCGGTCGTGCCTTCGTAGATCGTCAGGATGCGCGCATCGCGATAGTGCTGCGCGGCGCCCGTCTCCTCGATGAAGCCCATGCCGCCATGCACCTGCACGCCGAGGCTCGCGACATCGATCGACATCTCCGTGCTCCAGCCTTTCACGACCGGCACGAGGTATTCGTAGATCGCCGCGTGGTCGGCGCGCGTGGCGGCATCGTCGGAATGGTGCGCGATGTCCGAATGCGCGGCCGCGACGTAGGCGAGGGCGCGCGCGCCTTCGGTCAGCGCACGCATCGTCATGAGCATGCGGCGCACATCCGGATGGTGGATGATCGCGACCGACTGCTTGGCGGAGCCGTCGACGGGACGGCTC
The DNA here is from genome assembly GCF_001544475.1 of Caballeronia humi. Classification (GTDB taxonomy): domain Bacteria; phylum Pseudomonadota; class Gammaproteobacteria; order Burkholderiales; family Burkholderiaceae; genus Caballeronia; species Caballeronia humi. The sequence goes on from NZ_FCNW02000009.1 coordinate 157,833, forward strand.
TGCACGCGCTCTTTCGCGTAGGCGGCGGCGAGTTGATACGCACGCTCCGACACCGCGATGCCCTGCACGCCGACCGCGAAACGTGCCGCGTTCATCATGATGAACATGTATTCGAGGCCGCGATTCTCCTCGCCGATCAGGTAACCGGTCGCGCCGCCGTGATCGCCGAATTGCAGGACGGCGGTCGGGCTCGCCTTGATGCCGAGCTTGTGTTCGATCGAGACGCAATGCACGTCGTTGCGCGCGCCGGGCGAACCGTCTTCGTTCACCATGAACTTCGGCACGAGAAAGAGCGAGATGCCCTTGACGCCTTCGGGTGCATCCGGCGTGCGCGCCAGCACGAGATGGACGATGTTCTCCGCCATGTCGTGCTCGCCGTACGTGATGAAGATCTTCGTGCCGAACACCTTGTACGTGCCGTCGCCTTGCGGCTCGGCGCGCGTGCGCACGAGCGCGAGATCGGAACCGGCTTGCGGCTCGGTGAGGTTCATCGTGCCGGTCCATTTGCCTTCGATGAGCTTCGGCAGATAGCGCGCTTTCAGGTTGTCGGAACCGGCGGTCAGGAGCGCTTCGATCGCGCCGTCCGTCAAAAGCGGACACAAAGCGAAGGACAGGTTCGCGCTGTTCAGCATTTCGATGCACGGCGTGGCGATGAGCTTCGGCAGCGCCTGTCCGCCGAATTCGGACGGATGCATCACGCCTTGCCAGCCGCCTTCGCCGAACTGGCGGAACGCGTCCTTGAAGCCGGCGGTCGTCGTGACAACGCCGTCGTGCCATGTGCTCGGATGCTTGTCGCCTTCGATGTTCAGTGGCGCCAGAACCTCGCCGTTGAACTTCGCGGCTTCGTCGAGCACGGCTTGGGCGGTTTCGAGCGTGGCGTCCTCGAAGCCCGGCAACGTGGCGACGTTGGCGATGTTGGCGAGTTCGTCGATCACGAACAACATGTCTTTCAGCGGCGCGGCGTAGGTCATCTTTGTCTGTCTCCGTATGGGGTCCGCGCAACGCTTTCGCGCGGTGCAAAATGCGAATGACCCATCGTAGCGCCTTACCTCGCTATCGCAGGTATCCGAATCTGCCCTTTGATTGACAAATCACGCCGCTTCCGTGCAAACCCTCAGGTGGTCTTCCGGTACGCATTCGGCGTGCTTCCCGTCCAGTGCCGGAACGCCCGGTGAAACGCGGTAGGGTTATCGAACCCTACGTCGTACGCGATCTCCGCAATCGCGTCGCCCGAGCGCGTGAGCCGCTGAATCGCGATATCGCGCCGCACTTCGTCCTTGATCGCCTGAAACGTCGTGCCCTCGGCCGCTAGCCGACGGCACAGCGTGCGCACGGAGTGGTGCAGATCCTGCGCGACGGCATCGACGGTCGGCGTCCCCGGCAGCCGCTCGGCCATGTATTGCCGCACGCGGTGAGAAGTCATCTGCTCGGCGAACGAGACGAAGATCCAGTCTTCCGGCGCGCGCGCAAGAAACTTCTTCAGGTCGGGCTTGCGCTGGCGGATCGGCATGTCGAGATACGCGGCATCGAAACGAATACGCGTCGTCTCGCAGCCGAAACGCACGGGGCCGGGAAAGAGATCGGCGTGATCGCCCGCTTGCGGTGGACGCGCGAAATCGAAATCGACTTCCGCGAGCGGAATCTTCTGTCCGACGAGCCACGACGCCACGCCGTGCACGAGCTTGAGCATCAGGACGCGCCCCAGCTTGCTGACCTTCGGTCCATCCGGAATCGCGATCATTTCGACATAGCCGAGCGCGCCGTCGCGTTGCGATTGCAGGCGAAAGTCGTCGAGGATCAGGTGAAAGAACTGCCCGAAACGATGCAGCGCGATTTCGAGTTTCGATGCGTCCAGCAGGCTCAGGCACAGGTATTTCAGCGTGCCGTTGCGCAGCGGCCGGCTGAAGATGCCGGGCATTTCATCATCGAGTTCCATCGCGAGCAGGCGATAGAGCGTCGAGAACTGTTCCTGCGTCACGCGCGCGGCCGGTTCGCGCAGCAGTTCGTGCGGGATGCCCGAGCGCTCGGCGAGTCGCGCGATGGCGCGACGGTCGGCGCCCGACAGAAAGCCGTTGACGACCGAGATGGGAACGGTGGCGGAAAGCGGGTTCAAAAGGGTTTTAGCGAGCCGGGAGCGTGGCCTATTTTGTCATACACCCGCGTCGAAAGGCTCAACGAAACGCCGTCAGATCGCGCGGCTCGATGCCGTTAGTCGCGCAATACGCCGCGTAGCGATCCCAGCCGCTGCGCCAGTTCTCGATTGCGATCACCTCGTTGCGCTCGTTCATGAAGAGCAGTTCGCCCTGGATGATGTTGAGCGTGACGATATCCTCGTCGCCGGGAAGCGCTTGCGGCGTGTGGCTCGATCCCGCCACCTCATACACGATGCTGCCCTTGTCCGCGATCCAGTCGTGCTCGCGATATTTCCACCGCCCCTGCACCGTGTAGACGATCACCGTGCCGGTGTGATGATGGATCGGCATCTCGCCGGTGGCGGGCGCTTTCAGCAGCGCGATGACTTCGCCGCGAATCGGGTCGAGCTTGAAATACTTGACGAACACCTCGTCGCTGTACGGCGTGAACGGCACCCACGGCACGTCCGCATCGTTGATGCAGGCGGTTTCGATCTGTTCGAACAGCATGGCTCTCGGCTCCTGTTGGCTGCATCGGCTGTTGCACCGCGTCATTGTGACAGGCGGCCCGGCCGGTCGAGCCGATTTCGACGGTATCTGATATTGTCCACGCCATGCAAACAATCATCACCGTATCGAAGCTCGGCAAGACGTACGCGTCCGGCTTTCAGGCGCTGAAAGGCATCGACCTCGAGATCAGGCGCGGCGAAATCTTCGCGCTGCTCGGCCCGAACGGCGCGGGCAAGACGACGCTCATCAGCACGATTTGCGGGATCGTCAACCCGAGCGAGGGAAGCGTCGTCGTTGACGGCCACGACATCCTGACGGACTACCGCGCTGCCCGCGCGATGATCGGCCTCGTGCCGCAGGAACTCACCACCGACGCCTTCGAAACCGTCTGGGCGACCGTCTCGTTCAGCCGCGGCCTCTTCGGCAAGCCGCCGAACCCGGCGCACATCGAGAAGGTGCTCAAGTCGCTTTCGCTGTGGGGCAAGAAGGACAACAAGATCATCACGCTCTCGGGCGGCATGAAGCGGCGCGTGCTGATCGCGAAGGCGCTCTCGCACGAACCCGACATCCTCTTTCTCGACGAACCCACCGCTGGCGTCGACGTCGAATTGCGGCGCGACATGTGGCAGCTCGTGCGCTCGCTGCAGGCAAGCGGCGTGACGATCATCCTGACGACGCACTACATCGAGGAAGCAGAGGAGATGGCTGATCGCATCGGCGTGATCAACGGCGGCGAGATCATCCTGGTCGAAGAGAAAGCGGAACTGATGCGCAAGCTCGGCCAGAAGAAGCTCACGCTGCAACTCGATCACGCGCTCGACCATGTGCCCGCCGCGCTCGAACAGTACGGCATGGAACTCTCAGCCGACAAGACCGAGCTGATCTACACCTACGACGCCCACGACGAACCGGGCCGCATCATCGCGCTGTTGCGCCATATCGATGAAGCCGGCGTCAAGTTCAAGGATCTTCAGACGACGCAAAGCTCGCTCGAAGACATTTTCGTGAGTCTGGTCAGGGAGACCGCATGAACCTCCACGCAGTGCGCGCGATCTACCGCTTCGAAATGGCACGCACGGCGCGCACGCTGATGCAGAGCATCGTGTCGCCGGTGATTTCGACGTCGCTTTATTTTGTCGTGTTCGGTGCCGCGATCGGCTCGCGCATTCCGGAAGTCGAAGGCATCAGCTACGGCGCGTTCATCGTGCCGGGGCTCGTGATGCTGTCGCTCCTGACGCAGAGCATCTCGAACGCATCGTTCGGCATCTACTTTCCGAAGTTCACCGGGACCATCTATGAGCTGCTTTCCGCGCCGATCTCTCATCTGGAGATCGTCGTGAGCTACGTGGGCGCGGCGGCGACGAAATCGGTCGTGCTCGGCCTCATCATCCTCGTGACCGCGCGCCTTTTCGTGCCGCTTCGCATCGATCATCCGGTCTGGATGATCGTGTTCCTGCTGCTCACGTCGGTGACGTTCAGCCTGCTCGGGTTCATCATTGGCATCTGGGCCGACGGCTTCGAGAAGCTGCAGGTGATCCCGCTTCTGATCGTCACGCCGCTGACATTCCTCGGCGGCAGCTTCTACTCGATCAACATCCTGCCGCCGTTCTGGAAGGCGGTCGCGCTGTTCAACCCGGTTGTGTATCTGATCAGCGGCTTCCGCTGGAGCTTCTACGGACTCGCGGACGTGAGCGTCGGCGTGAGTCTCGCGATGACGCTCGTGTTTCTCGGCGTGTTCACGGGCATCGCCGCGTGGATCTTTCGGACGGGTTATCGGCTCAAAGCATAGTAACCAGGCATCCTGGCGCGTCTAATATGGATTGGCGAATCTTTCGGGTGACCATCATGAAAGGCACCAAACGCAGTTTCCTCGGAGCGCTCGCGGCGACCGTGGCGGGCGGCACGGCGTCGTGGCGCGGGGTGGGATCGGCGTCCGCGCAGACGTCCGCCGCCACGTCATACGAAATCACGCGCAGCGAGTCCGAGTGGCGCAAGCTGCTGACGCCCGCGCAATACAAGGTGCTGCGCCAGGAAAACACGGAGCGGCCGTTCACGAGCCCACTCAACGACGAACATCGCGCGGGCCTCTTCGCGTGCGCGGGGTGCGGGCTGGACCTCTTTTCGTCCAGGACGAAGTTCGAGAGCGGCACTGGCTGGCCGAGCTTCTGGCAGCCGCTCGACGGCGCCGTCGCCACGCGCACGGACGCGTCGTTCGGCATGGAGCGCAACGAAGTGCACTGCCGGCGCTGCGGCGGCCACCTTGGCCACGTCTTCGACGACGGCCCGAAACCCACCGGTCTGCGCTACTGCATGAACGGCGTCGCGATGACGTTTGTGCCGACGGCGGTTTGATTCACGGTCACGGAACGATTCAAATGACTATCGACGATTTCAGGCTCGAAAGCCGTTCTACCGCGCTCGTGCTGATCGACTTGCAGGCGGGCATCGCCGCATTGCCAGTGCAGCCGAACAGCGCCGCCGACGTCCTCGCCAACGCGCGCACGCTCGCCGACCGTTTCCGCGCGCTCGATGCGCTCGTCGTGCTGGTGAAAGTAGCGTTCCCCGGCGCGCCCGGTGGTTTGCGGCCGATCACCGACACCGGCCAGACTCAGCCCGCCGCCGAACCTGCCGGCTGGACCGACCTGTGCCCGGAGATCGGCGCGCAGGCGTCGGATGTCCTGATCACGAAGCGCCAGTGGGGCGCGTTCTTCGGCACCGAACTCGATCTGCAACTGCGCCGGCGCGGCATCGAGACGATCGTGCTCGGCGGCATCGCGACACATGTCGGTGTCGAATCGACGGCGCGCGCGGCCTTCGAGCACGGCTATCAACAGATTTTTGTCGAGGACGCGATGAGCGACCTGCACGCCGATACGCACGAATCCACGTTCCGCTATGTGTTTCCGCGCATCGGGCGCATTCGCTCGACGGAGCAGGTGATCGCGGCGCTGGTTTGAATCAGACCGCTTCGCGCGCCGCCGCCGTTCCCACCGTCGTCTGACGTTCTTCCGCGCCGTGCCGCAGGCGCAGGCTGCACACCGCGGCGATGACCAACGCGACAGCCAGCGCGACGAGTCCGTTCATCGCGCGTCCGGTCGATTGCTCGATCAGGCCCATGACCGTCGGTCCGACGAATCCGCCGAGCAGACCGCACGAATTGACCAGCCCGAGGCCGCCCGCGAGCGCGCTGCCGGACAAGCGCGACGAGGGAAACGTGAAGATGATCGACTGCACGACGAAGAACATCGACGCCGACAGGCTCACGCCGAGCAGGCCGATCGCGGGCGTCGAATAAGCGGCGATCAGGAGGCCCGAGGCCATCACCACCAATCCGCCGACGAGAATCCGGCGGCTCTTCACGGAGTCGCTTGCGAAGCGCGGCAGCGTCGCGGCGCCGACTGCGGCTGCGAGCCAGGGCGTGGCGCTCAAAAGCCCGATCGCGAACGGCGAAAAATGCCCCGACTTCCCGATGATTCCTGGCAAAAAGAAGATCGTGGTGTAGATCGTCAGCTGGTGACAGAAATACACGAAGATCGCGAGCCAGACCTGACGGTCACGCAGACACGTACGGAACGAATGCGCGGAACGGCCGCCGCTGCGGCTGTCCTGCTCGGCGGCGAGACGCTTTTCCAGCGCTTCGGCTTCGGCGCGCGGCAGCCATGACGCTTTCGTCGGACGATCCGGCAACACCTTCCAGACCACATAGGCGAGCAGCACCGCCGGCAGCCCTTCGATCACGAAGAGCCACTGCCAACCGTGAAAGCCGAGGGCCCCGTCGAGTTCGAGCAGCGCGCCGCCGAGCGGCCCGCCGACGATATTCGCGATACATACGCCGAGCAGGAAATAACCCGTCGCCCGGGCGCGCTCCTCGCGGCCGAACCAGTAGGTCAGATACAGCATCACGCCCGGAAACAGGCCCGCTTCCGCTGCGCCGAGCAAGAGCCGCATCACGTAGAACGACGTTTCGCCGCGCACGAAGGCCATGCCGATCGAGAGCAGGCCCCACGTGATCATGATCCGCGTGATCCAGAAGCGCGCACCGACCTTGTGCATCACGAGGTTGCTCGGAATCTCGAACAGCGCGTAGGTCAGGAAGAAGAGGCCGGCGCCGAGCCCGTAGGCAGCCGACGACATGCCGAGGTCGATACCCATCGATGCCTTCGCGAGCGCGATATTCGTGCGGTCGAGAAAACTGATCACGTAGACGATCACGAGAAGCGGCATCAGCTTCCTGATCAATAGCTTGTTCAGCGACGATTGCTGCGTTGGCGCGTTGTGCGTTGACATGGTTACTCCAGAAGGTGCGCGGCGGCGGGGCGGCCGCGCGGAGCCGAAACGGTTAGGTGAGGGCGGGCCGCAGCCCGTTTGCGCGTTTCATCGGCGCGAATGGCCGGTGCGCTTTGTGTTCGTTGCCTGCATGTCGTTTGTCTCCGGATTTTTTAATGATTTGAGATAGATGCGGTGGCGGAATCAGAACGCGACGTTGTCGCCGCCTTTCAACGCGAGCATCGCGCGGGCTTCCTGCGGCGTCGCCACTTCCAGCGACAGCCCTTCGATCACCTGGCGGATCTTGCGAACCTGCGCCGCGCTCGATTCGGCGAGCTTGCCCGGCGCGATCCACAGCGAATCTTCTAGCCCCACGCGCACATTCGACCCTTGCGCGACGCCGAGCGTCGCGAGCGGAATCTGGTTGCGCCCGGCGCCGAGGATCGACCAGACGAAGTCGTCGCCGAACAGGCGATCGGCGGTGCGTTTCATGTGCGCGAGGTCTTCCGGATGCCCGCCGATGCCGCCGAGCAGCCCGAACACGCTCTGCACGAAGAACGGCGCCTTCGCGAGCCCGCGGTCGACGAAATGCGCGAGGTTATAGAGATGCGAGATGTCGTAGCACTCGAACTCGAAGCGCGTGCCGTTCGCGCCGCACGACGTCAGGATGTATTCGATGTCGGCGAACGTGTTCTTGAAGACGAGGTCGCGGCTGTTCGCGAGATGCTTGCGTTCCCAGTCGTGCTTGAACTCCTTGAAGCGGTCGAGCATCGGATAGAGGCCGAAGTTCATCGACCCCATGTTCAGCGACGCCACTTCCGGCTGGAAATAATGCGCGGGCTTCAGCCGCTCGGCGACCGTCATGTGCGGGCTGCCGCCCGTCGTCAAGTTGATGACGGCGTCGGTTCCGGCCTTCACGCGCGGCAGAAAGCGCTCGAAAACGGCCGGATCTTGCGTCGGACGGCCGTTTTCGGGATCGCGCGCGTGCAGGTGCAGGATCGCGGCGCCTTCCTTGGCGGCTGCGAGCGCGGCGTCTGCGATCTGATCGGGCGTGACCGGCAGATGCGGTGACATCGACGGCGTGTGGATCGCGCCCGTCGGGGCGCAGGTGATGATGACTTTGCGAGTGGTTGCCATGAGTTGTGTCCGTGACCTGTCTATCAGAGGGTTTCGACGTTGCCGCAGACCGACAGCGCCTGTCCCGAAATCGCGCTGCCGGCGGGCGAGGCGAGGAACAGCACGCTCGCCGCCACTTCTTCTTGCGTGACCATGCGGCGCAGCGAAATCTTTTCGAGATAACGCGCTTCCATGTCTTCGTAGCTGATGCCGAGTTGCTTCGCGCGCGCGGCGATCACACCTTCCATGCGCGGTCCCTTTACGATGCCCGGCTGCACGGCGTTCACGCGGATGTTGTCCGGACCGAGCTCGATCGCGAGGCTCTTGGCCAGCCCGACGACCGCCCATTTGGTCGCCGAATAGGGCGTGCGAAAGCCGTATCCGAGCCGCCCGGCCACCGAGGAAATGAACACGATCACGCCGCCGTCCGCCGCTTGACGCAGCTTCGGCACGGCGCGCCGCGTGAACTGGAAATGGCTATTCAGGTTGATGTCGACGGTTTTTTCCCAGTCAGACGCCTCGATTTCGTCGATGCCACCCGTCGGACCGGCGATGCCCGCGTTGTTGATCAGCACGTCGAGGCCGCCGAGTTCGCGATCGACATCGTCGAAGACGCGCGCGACGTCGGCTTGGTCGGCGACGTTGGCCCGCGTGCCGGTGATGCCGGGCGTCGCGGTGGAGAGGGTGTCGATCGCCTTGCCGTCGATGTCGCAGACATGCACGCGCGCGCCCGTCGACAAGAACGCCTTCGCGATCGCGAGGCCGATGCCCGACGCGCCGCCGGTGATCAAAACGCGCAAGCCAGCGCGTGGCGCGAGAAGTTCGAGTGCTTTCATATCCATCCGATGTTTCTCCAGTGATTGTTTTTAAGATGCTGCAGCGACTTTCTCGACGGGCGCACGAAGGCGCTCGCTCAAATCCTCCGCCGCGTCGCCGATGTCCTGCGCGATGCCGGCGCGCGCTTGCCCGCCGTCGCGGCGCCAGAGCGCATCGACGATGCGCCGGTGCGCGGCCATCGAGCGCCGCATGTGCGGGATGTCAGGCGCGACCATGTTCAGGAACGGCCCGATTCGCATCCACATGTTCTGGATCGTGGCGAGCGTGATGTCGCTCGCGCCGTGCGTGTAGATGCTCGTATGGAACGCGAAATTGGCGCGCAGGTAGGCGGCGGAATCTCCTGCTTCGACGTAAGCGCTCATCGAGTCGTAGATTCGCTGGACGGCGGCGAGGCGCGCATCGGTCATCCGCGAGGCCGCGCGCTCGGCAACGCAGCCTTCCAGTGCGATGCGCACGTCGCGCAGTTCCTCGATCAAATCGAAGGTCATCGGCGGCACCATCAGCGCGCGGCCCGGCCCGTCGACGAGCGCGCCTTCCGCCTGCAAACGCGTGAGCGCGCCGCGTACCGGCATCGTCGACGAGCCGACGGCTTCCGCGACCCCGCGCAGGCTGAGTGCCTGGCCGGGCGCGAAGCGGCCGCTCATGATCGCTTCACGCAATTGCTGGTATACCTTGCCCGCCATCGTCTCGTGCGCGACGACTTCGAGCGCGGGCATGGCGTGCTGGACCGAACGAATTCCCACCGACAACTCCTTGCTATGCGATGTGTGACCTGTGATCACAGTTGCATGCAGTGTCGTGTCCGCGGGTGCCAATGTCAACGTCGAAGGCGTAGGGGAAAACACGGAGCACGGTGAACCGGACGTGCAGCAATTCAATACGGATTAATCGCTTTTAGATTGAGCTGATAATGCCCCGCGTCAAATCGCTGAATATCAGCGATTAATGCGGTTGTCTCGAAAATAAGGAATCGCGGAAAGAAACCGAATTGGTTGACAAGGGTTATCTCGAAAAACAGACTCGTTTCTTTCGCGATTTTTACCCCGATCTAAATGATCGCTGCGAGAAATTCCTCAAGTCAGCCGGAGCAATATCATGAACATCAAATCCCTTTCGCATCTTTCGTCCGCCGCTATTCTCGCTGCCGCATCGTTCGCCGCTAATGCCGCACCTGGTGCCGCCACGCTCGACGGCCAAGCGTCGATGCAGGTCTCGGGCACGGTGAAATCGGTCGACGCGGCCAAGCGCATCGTCACGATCGAGGACGCACAGGGCGGCACCGCCACGCTCGAAGTCGGCGCGAACGTCCCGAATCTCGACAAGCTGCAAAGCGGCCAGCGCGTGTTCGGCACGACGACGCGCCGCATCCACCTGACGGTGCTGGGTGACGGCGAACAAGCCGCGCGCATCGCGCAAATTGTCAGCGCGGACGATAAAACCGGCGTCGTGACGCTCAAGGATGCTCAGGGCGCGGAAATGTCCGTGCAGGCCAGCGATGCAGCGAAGGCATCGGCGATGAAGGCCGGTTCGCGCGTTTCCGTCGATCTCGGCGCGCAAGCCGGCGCGTAATCTTCCGACGCGCCGTTCGGATTTGTCGGAGTTTTCGTGTATCGCCGGGGTCTGCGCTTCGGTAACGTCTCGCTTCCATTGATTGGCAGTTCCCCCATCTGCCAGCCGACGGATGTCCGGTGGGCAGCAAGGGCCCTTTGAGGTCCGCCGGACGACGCGCTTTCCCCGAGCGCGGAACGCGGGATAGAGTTGTACCTCAGCGAATTCCCGTCGTTCTCCCCAGGCCATCCGGCGCAATCCGGATGGCCGCCTCGCTTTTTCCTCCTATCCGCCCGAACCCGCCACCAGACGCAGGCGCGTTATCTCCGATGGCGCTCCAAGCCGCTTTGGCGGGCCCCAATAGCCGGTTCCGCGACTCGTGTAGACCCAGAGTCCGCCGAGCTTGTCGAGGCCAGAGACGAACGGCTGTTGCAGACGCACGAAGAAGTTCCACGGAAAGAACTGCCCGCCGTGCGTGTGCCCGGAGAGTTGCAGCGTGAAACCGGCGTCCGCCGCCGCCGGCGCGCTGCGCGGCTGGTGCGCAAGCAGGACGCGCACGGTGGCATCGGCGGGAGCTCCGCGGAGCGCCGCCGCCGGATCGCTCTGGTGCGATGGGTCGAAGCTGCCCGCGTTGTAATCGGTCACGCCCGCGATGATCGCGCGCGCGCCGTCGTGTTCGAGCACGACGTGCTGGTTCATCAGCACCGTCAGGCCGAGCCGACGGAACTCCGCGATCCACTTTTCGGCGCCCGAGTAGTACTCGTGGTTGCCCGTCACGAGAAACGCGCCGTGCCGCGCGCTCAGTTCGCCGAGCGGCCGCGTGTGATCGGCGAGATGCGGCACGGCGCCATCGACTACATCGCCCGTTACCGCGATCAAATCGGGCTGGAGCCCGTTGACCGCCGCGACGATCCGCTCCACGTAGTGACGCTTGATGGTCGGCCCGACGTGGATATCGCTGATCTGTACGATCGTGAAGCCGTTCAGCGCGGCGGGCAGGTTGTCGATCGGCACATCGACGGTGACGACGGGCGCCCGCCGCCGCGCGTTGTAAAACCCGACCGACGACGACAGCATCGCCAGTCCCGGCACGGCCAGCGCGCTCCAGGCGGTGAACGCGGGCGAGCCGACCGCCGCGCCGCGCGCCCAGTCGACGAGGTGGATCACGAGCAGCGCCACGTCGCGCGCGAAAGTCAGCACGAGCAGCGATGAGAAAAATCCCATCGCGAGCAGGCCGATCCAGGCGAGGCGATCGGAGAGCGGCTGCTGTTCGATCGTGCGCGCGGACATGCCGAGCGGAATCAGCAGGATCGATGCGACGAGCACAAGGGCCGCGAGCCAGCGAAGCGGGGCGCCGACTGGCATCGCCGGAATCAGCCGCATGCCGACGTAAAGGTGAAACAGAATGCCGATACCGATGACGCGAAGAAAAAACGCGGAGCGTCGCATAGAGCGCCTGAAGGAGGAAAAGGCGGGCGGCGTGACGCCGCGCCGGAGACGTAGCCGATTCTACCGGTTCGCTTAAGACTGCGCGCCGGCGGGGTGGACAGCAGGTAAATGCGCGCGGTATAAATTGCTTCCGCGCGTCAATTCTCTGGAGATATCGAATGAAAGCAAGATGGAGTGCGGCGCTGATTATCGCGGCATCGGCTATTCCGATTTTCGCTTACGCTCAGAACGATTCGCTTGCAAAATCGGCGCAGAAAATCGCTGGCGCCGCGCAGCCGGTTCATTTGCAGGCGCAAATCATCGGTATCGATGCCGCCACGCGCACATTGACATTACGCGGCGCGAAAGGCGTCGTGACGACGGCAGTAGTCAGCAATGAGGTCAACAATTTCGATCAGTTGAAGGTCGGCGATCAGGTCGATGTGCTTTACCAGAACGCGCTGCTCGTGACCGCAGAGAAAGCATCCGGCGCCGACAAGGGAATTCGCAAGCGCGTCGATACGTCGGTTTATGCGCCGGCTTCGGGAGCGTCGGGATTCGAATCGGCGCGGCAAGTCGAGATTCTCGCGACCGTTCAGAGCATCAACCGCAAGAACGGCACGATTACGCTGCGCGGCCCGTGGCGTACCGATACGTTCGATATTCCACACGACGTCGATACCAAAGGGATTAAACCCGGCGATACCATCCACGCGGTATTCGTTTCAGCGGCTGCGGTTGAAGTGAAGCCAAAATAGAAAAACGGCCTGGCGATTTATCGCCAGGCCGTTTTTATTGGCGAATCAGACCGCCATACACAAATACTTGATGACGACATAATCATCGATGCCGTAATGCGAGCCTTCGCGGCCTAAACCCGATTGCTTCACACCACCAAACGGCGCGACTTCGTTCGAAATCAAACCGGTATTGATGCCGACCATGCCGTATTCCAGCGCTTCCGCCACGCG
>NZ_FCNW02000010.1 GCF_001544475.1 Caballeronia humi
CAGTGGGTCCGCGAGCCAAGCCCGGTTCCATCGTGAGGGCGACACTTACTCTCCAGCGCCAATCCCAATCAAACGCTTGTGGTGGATTGTTAGTTTTGGCGGTGGGAAGCTGCTTTCTTTGCTTACTTTCTTTGCAGCAGCAAAGAAAGTGAGTCCCGCCCCGGACAGGGGCAGAGCTAATAGACCAAAAAGAAAGCAAGTTCCATAGAAGCACAAGCGCATCAAACGGTTGAAACAAGACAAACGACCACCCCAAGCGCCAGCGTCAAACCTTGTGCAAAGAAGGCGAGTGAGCACGAGCGCATCAACCGGTTCAAACAAACACCGCGTTGCGCACCAGCATCAAACATCAAACGGTGTTGAACACCTGAAACACAAAACCGAGCATTAAAGGAGCGATCATGGGCGTAGCCGGCAAGCACTATCCTCGACACGCAGAGCCACCGGAATCCGCCGACGCGGAAGACAAGGCGAAGCCATCCGACGAACGCGTGCGCCGCGAATCGTGGTTCGGGCATCTGCTGAACCGGCCGGAATTCGCCGCGATCTCGGGGACGGTGCTCGTGTTCGCCGTGTTCGGCTTCGGCGCCGGATCGTCAGGCATGTTCAATCTCGACGGCGTGATGAACTGGTCGCAGGTCGCCGCCTACCTCGGGCTGCTCGCAGTGGGCGCGTGCTTGCTGATGATCGCGGGCGAATTCGACCTGTCGATCGGTTCGATGATCGGCTTCTCCGGGATGATGGTCGCGCTCCCCTCGGTGTACTTCCACTGGCCGATCTGGGTCGCGATCGTCTTTGCGTTCGCCGCATCGATGCTGCTCGGCGCACTGAACGGCTATCTCGTGATGAAGACGCGGCTGCCGTCATTCATCGTCACGCTTGCGTTTCTCTTCATCCTGCGCGGCCTGACGCTCGCGCTCTCCATCATGTTCGCGGACCGCACGATCATCTCCGGCGTCGGCGACCTTGCACAGAACGACTGGATCACGAACGCGCTGTTTCATGGCGTCGCGCTGCACGGCTTCTTTACGTGGCTCGCGCATATGGGGATCGGCTCGCTGCTCGATAACGGTCAGCCGCTCGTGCCGGGCATTCCGAAAGTCATCCTCTGGTGGTTCGCGCTCGCGGCGGTCAGCGCGTTCATCCTCGCGAAGACACGCTACGGCAACTGGATTCTCGCGGTCGGCGGTGACGCGAATGCGGCGAAGAACGTCGGCGTGCCGGTCAAGCGCGTAAAGATTTCTCTCTTCGTCTTGACCGCGTTCTGCTCCTGTCTCTTCGCTGTGCTGCAAGTGTGCGACATCGGTTCGGCGGCGGCGGATCGCGGCTTGCAGAAGGAATTCGAAGCGATCATCGCGGCAGTCATCGGCGGGACGCTGCTGACAGGCGGTTATGGCTCGGTGATCGGTGCGTGCTTCGGCGCGCTGATCTTCGGCGTCGTGCAGATCGGCATCACCTATACGAATGTGAGCTCGGACTGGTTCCGCGTGTTCCTCGGCGTGATGCTGCTGCTCGCCGTGCTCTTCAATCACTACGTGCGCCGTCGCGTATCACAGGCTCAATGAGCGGACAACGATCATGAACGACGACATCATCCTCGCGCTCGAAAACGTCAGCAAGTTTTTCGGCAAGGTCATCGCACTGAACGGCGTCACGCTACGCTTGAAACGCGGCGAAGTGCATTGCCTCCTCGGCGACAACGGCGCGGGCAAATCCACGCTCATCAAAACGCTGGCCGGCGTGCATACGCCCTCCTCCGGCGAATATCTGGTCGACGGCAAGCCGGTGCATTTCGAGTCGCCGAAAGAAGCGCTCGACCTCGGCATCGCGACCGTGTACCAGGATCTCGCGCTCGTGCCGCTGCTCTCGGTCGCACGCAATTTCTTCATGGGACGCGAGCCGCAGAAAAAGCTCTTTGGCCTCTTCAACGTGATGGACCTCGACCTCGCCGCCGATACCTCGCGCGGCAAGCTCGCCGAGATGGGCATCAACGTGCGCGACCCGCATCAGCCGATCGGCACGATGTCCGGCGGCGAAAAGCAATGTCTCGCGATCGCGCGGGCGATCCATTTCGGCGCACGCGTGCTGATCCTCGACGAGCCGACCGCCGCGCTCGGCGTCAAGCAGAGCTTCAACGTGCTGCGGCTGATCCATACGGCGCGTGCCAAGGGCATCTCGGTGATCTTCATCACGCACAACGTGCACCACGCGTATCCGATCGGCGATTCGTTCACGCTGCTCAATCGCGGCAAATCGATGGGTACGTTCACGAAGGACACGATCAGCAAGAACGAAGTGCTCGACATGATGGCGGGCGGTGCCGAAATGCAGAAGATGATCGGCGAGCTCGAAGGCGCGACGATCTGAGGACGACAACATGCCAGTGAAATCCCGTTTTGCCCCGGGCCGCACGCGCGACATCGTGTGCCTGGGCCGCCTCGCCGTCGACCTGTACGCGCAGCAGGTCGGCGCGCGGCTCGAAGACGTGTCGAGCTTCGCGAAGTACCTCGGCGGATCGTCGGCGAACATCGCGTTCGGATGCGCGCGGCTCGGTCTGAAATCGTCGATGCTCGCGCGCGTCGGCAACGATCACATGGGGCGCTTTCTCACCGAGACGCTCGAACGTGAAGGCTGCGACGTGAGCCACGTGCGCATCGATCGCGAGCGGCTGACCGCGCTCGTGCTGCTCGGCATCGAGGATCGCGATACGTTTCCGCTCGTGTTCTATCGCGAGAATTGCGCGGACATGGCCGTCGATGAAGACGATTTCGACGAGGCGTATATCGCTTCGTCGAAAGCGCTGCTGATCACCGGCACGCACTTCTCGACCGAGCAAGTGAACCGCACGAGCCGACGTGCACTCGACTTCGCGCGCCGCAATCAGGTGCGCACGATTCTCGACATCGACTATCGGCCGGTGCTGTGGGGCCTCACGAGCAAGGCCGATGGCGAGACGCGCTTCATCGCGAACGAAGGCGTCACCGCGCATTTGCAGCGCATCCTGCCGCTGATCGATCTCGTGATCGGCACGGAGGAGGAGTTTCGCATCGCGGGCGGCAAGGATCAGTTGATCGACGCGCTCACGATGGTGCGCGCGGTGACGAGCGCGACGCTCGTCGTCAAGCGCGGGCCGCTCGGGTGCTCGATCATCGAAGGCGCGGTGCCCGCATCGATCGACGATGCGCCGATTCATGGCGGCGTCGAAGTGGAAGTGCTCAACGTGCTCGGCGCGGGCGATGCGTTCGCGTCGGGCTTTCTCTCCGGATGGCTGCGCGACGAACCGCTCGAAGCGTGCGCGCGCACGGCGAATGCGAGCGGCGCGCTGGTCGTATCGCGGCACGGCTGCGCGCCTGCGATGCCCACGCCCGCCGAGCTCGACTACTTCCTCGATGCCGCGAGGAAAGACCCGGTCCGCATGCGCCGCCCCGATCTCGATGCGACGCTCGCGCGCCTGCATCGTGTAAGCCCGAATCGCAAGCAATGGGACGAAGTGCTTGGCTTCGCGTTCGATCATCGCAACCAGTTCTTCGATCTCGCGCAGCAGACCGGTGCCGATGAAACACGCATCGCGAAGCTCAAAGGCCTCTTCGTGGAAGCGGTCGCGCAGACGGAAAAGCAGCTTGGGCTCGAAGGCCGTATCGGCGTGTTGATCGACGATCGGTATGGACAGGATGCGTTGAACGCGGCGACTGGACGCGGCTGGTGGATCGGCCGGCCGGTGGAACTGCCGGGTTCGCTGCCACTCGTCTTCGATCACGGCCGCTCGATCGGAACGACGCTGATCGAATGGCCGCGCGAGCATGTGGCGAAGTGCCTCGTTCAATATCATCCCGATCATCCGCACGAATTGCGGCTCGAACAGGAAGCGCAGATCCGCGCGCTCTACGACGCGGTGCAGACGAGCGGACACGAGTTGCTGCTCGAAGTGATCGTGCCGAAGAACGGCCCTGCAGTCGCGGACGATACGGTTTATCGTGCATTGAAGCGGCTCTACAACCTCGGCATCTATCCGGAATGGTGGAAGCTCGAGCCGATGAGCGCGCAGCAATGGCACGCGGTCGATGCGCTGATCGCCGAGCGCGATCCGGCTTGCCGGGGTGTCGTGCTGCTGGGCCTGTCGGCGGCGGTCGATCAGCTTTGCGACGGCTTCAAGGCGGCGGCCGCGTCGAGCACATGTCGCGGCTTTACGGTCGGGCGCACGATCTTTCATGAACCGAGTCATGCGTGGCTGGCGAACCAGATCGACGACGACGAACTCATCGCACGCGTGCGTGGCACGTTCGAAACGCTGATCGATGCCTGGCGCAACGCGCGCGCCGGGGCCGGCGTGGCGGTGAAACAGGAGCAGGCAGCATGAACCAGCGCGCAATGCATACGACACCGGAGCACGCCGTCATGGGTACGGTACGTCTCACCACAGCGCAAGCGCTCGTGCGCTATCTCGCTGCGCAACGCACGGCATCGGGCGAAGCGCTTTTCGGCGGCGTCTTCGCGATCTTCGGCCACGGCAACGTCGCGGGGATCGGCGAGGCCCTGTATCAGCATCGCGAGGCGCTCCCGACCTATCGCGCGCACAACGAGCAGGCGATGGCGCACAGCGCGATCGCCTACGCGAAAGCGAATTTCCGCAGACGCATGATGGCGGTCACGACGTCGATCGGGCCGGGCGCGACGAACCTCGTCACCGCTGCGGCGCTCGCGCATGTGAACCGCTTGCCGGTGCTGCTCCTGCCCGGCGACATCTTCGTCTCGCGCGCGCCCGATCCGGTGTTGCAGCAAGTCGAGGATGCGCACGACGGCGGCGTCTCCGCGAACGATGCGCTGAAACCCGTCTCGCGTTACTTCGACCGCATCGTGCACCCGGCGCAGTTGCTGAGCGCGTTGCCGCGCGCGATTCGCGTGCTGACCGATGCTGCTCTGTGCGGCCCCGTCACGCTCGCACTGCCGCAAGACGTGCAGGCGATGGCCTACGACTACCCCGCTTCGTTCTTCGAGCCGCGCGTCGTGCCGTTTCATGCGCCCGCGCCCGTCGCGCATGAAATCGAGCAGGCGGCCGCTGCGTTGCGCGAGTCGCGTGAACCCGTCATCGTGTCTGGCGGCGGCGTGCTCTATGGCGAAGCGACGAATGCGCTGTGCACGTTTGCGGAACGCCACGGCATCCCGGTAGCCGAGACTCAGGCCGGCAAGAGCGCATTGCCTTGGGATCATCCGTTGAATGTCGGCGGAATCGGCGTGACAGGGTCGTCGTCGGCTAACGAGCTCGCCAATGCAGCCGATTGCGTGCTCGCCGTCGGCACGCGTCTACAGGACTTCACGACGGGTTCGAACACGCTCTTCGCTGAAGCGCGTCTCATCGGCATCAACGCGAACGCGTTCGATGCGCTGAAGCAAAACAGCCTCGCCGTCGAATCCGATGCGGCACTCGCGCTCGATGCGTTGAGCCACGCACTCGGCGACTGGCGTGCCGCGCCGCAATGGACGACGCGCGTGCATCATCTCGCCGACGACTGGCGCACAGCGGTCGCGAGCGTGACGCACATGCCACCGCACGAAGGCCTCTTGCCGCGCGAAGCCGACGTGATCGGCGCGGTGCAGCGCTCGAATGCGCTCTCGGCTCAAAACGACATCGTCGTGTGCGCGGCCGGGACGCTGCCCGCTGATTTGCAGAAGCTCTGGCGCACGAGCACGCCCGGCGGGTATCACGTCGAATACGGCTACTCGTGCATGGGCTACGAGATCGCGGGCGGCCTTGGAGCCAAGCTCGCGAAACCGGATCGCGAGGTGATCGTGATCGTCGGCGACGGCAGCTACCTGATGATGAACAGCGAACTCGCCACCTCGGTGATGCTCGGCGCGAAGCTGATCGTCGTGCTGCTCGACAATCGCGGCTACGGTTGCATTAACCGCTTGCAGCAGGCATGCGGCGGCGCGCCGTTCAACAACCTCATCGACGATTGCAAGCAAGGCCCGCAAGGCGCACCCGCGATCGACTTCGCGATGCATGCGCGCTCGCTCGGCGCGGTGGCGGAACACGTTGCGAACATCGGCGAACTCGAAGCCGCGATGCAGCGCGCACGCGCCGCCGATCGCAGCTACCTGATCAGCATCGATACCGATCCCGCTCGACCCACCGAGGAAGGCGGCTGGTGGTGGGAAGTCGCAGTGCCGGAAGTGTCGGAACGCGAGGCAGTGCGCGACGCGCGCGCGGACTACGAACGCGCGCTCACGGCCCGCTCGACGAGCACGAGCCAATAAGGAAAACTTCAATGACGACTTTCGATGTACGCATCGGCATCAACCCGCTGTCGTGGATGAACGACGACCTGCCGTCGCTCGGCGGCGAAACGCCGCTCGATGTCGCGCTGACGGAGGGACGGCGCATCGGCTACGAAGGCTTCGAACTGGGCAACAAATTTCCCCGCGAGCCGCAGGCGCTGAAGACGCTGCTTGCGCAATACGACCTCGCGCTCGTGTCGGGCTGGTACTCGGGACGGCTCGCGGAACGCAGCGCGGAGGACGAGATCGCCGCCGTCGGGCCGCATCTCGATCTGCTTGCAAAGAATGGCGCGACGGTCATGGTCTATGGCGAAGTCGCGAACTCGATCCAGGGCGCGCCGCAGCCGCTCTATCAGCGTCCGCGCTTCTTCTCCGATGCGCGCTGGCGCGAGTACGCCGAGCGCCTGAACACGTTCGCCGCGTACACGCTCTCGCGAGGCGTGCGTGTGGCGTACCATCATCACATGGGCGCATATGTCGAAACGCCTGCTGACGTCGATCGCCTGATGCGCCTGACGAGCGACTACGTCGGCCTGCTTTTCGATGCGGGTCACATCACGTTCGCGGGCGGCGATCCGCTGACGGTGCTTGACAAGCACATCGCCCGCGTGTGCCACGTGCATTGCAAGGACGTGCGGCCCGAGATCATCCGGCTTGCACGCAACCGCAACTGGAGCTTCCTCGAAGCGGTGATCAACGGCGCGTTCACCGTGCCCGGCGACGGCACGATCGACTTCGCCTCGATCATCGCGCGGCTAAAAAGCCACGGCTATCGTGGCTGGCTCGTCGTGGAAGCCGAACAGGACCCGGTCATCGCGCCGAGCTATGCGTATGCCGAGAAAGGCTATCGCACGCTGCGGGCTTTGGTCGACGCTAACATTGAGGAGGCAGCATGAGTCTGCTAGTCAAGGCATCGCGCGAGGACCAGACGATCGCGCGCGTGACACCGGAATCGGCCGGCTGGAAGCATGTCGGCTTCGCGGCGTATCGTCTGGATGGCGGCGATCTCGTCCATATCTATGAAGCGGAGCGCGAGGTGTGCATCGTCGTGCTGACGGGCACGGTAACGGTCGAAGCAGGCGATCAGCGCTGGGAGTCGATCGGCAAGCGCGACAGCGTGTTCGAGGACACGGCGCCGTATGCGCTCTACCTGCCGCCGAAGCTCGCCGCGATCGTGCGCGCGGATCGCGAGAGCGAGATCGGCGTCGCGAGTGCGCCTGCGACCGGAAAGTATCCGCCGCGTCTCATCGAGCCTTCGCAGATGGCGCGCTCGACGCGCGGCAAAGGCGCGAATACGCGATATGTATGCGATATTCTTCCGCAGACGGAGCCGGCGGAGGGCTTGCTCGTGGTCGAAGTGAGGACACCCGGCGGACATGCTTCGAGCTATCCGCCGCACAAGCACGACAAGGACAACGTGCCCATCGAGAGTTCGCTCGAAGAGACTTACTATCATCGATTGAATCCGCCGCAGGGGTTCGCGTTCCAGCGCGTCTATACGGATGAACGCGATCTCGACGAAACGATGGCCGTCGAAAATCACGACATCGTGATGGTGCCTCGCGGCTATCACCCGGTCGTCGTTCCATATGGCTACGACAACTATTATCTGAACGTGATGGCGGGCAACAAAAGGACGTGGCACTTCAAGAACGATCCGAAGCACGAATGGATCTTCGAGCGCGACAGCAAGGGCTAACCGATCGAGAGCCAGTCGTTCATGATGCGCGCGTCGTTGGCGAGCGCGTCGAAGCTGCCGTCGAAGACGATCGCGCCGTGGCCCATCACCGCGACGCGATTCGCCAACGCACGCGCGATCGTCATGCGCTGTTCGATCAGCAGCATCGCGACGCCGCGTTGCTTCAATGTCGCGAGGCATTCGGTAAGTTGCGTGACCACTTGCGGGGCGAGTCCTTCGGCGGGTTCATCGATGATCACGAGTCGCGGATCGCCGACGAGCGTTCTCGCCAAGGCGAGCATCTGCTGTTCGCCGCCGGACAGCGCGCCCGCGCTCACCGATGCCCGTTCACTCAGCACGGGAAAGAGGCTCATGGCGTCGTCGAGCGTGAAGCGCACCGTGCGTGAACGCTCGCCGAGCATGAGGTTTTCGCGGACGGTCAGCGTCGGAAAGATGTCGCGTTGTTCGGGCACGTAGCCGACGCCCAGACGCGCGATGCGGAACGGCCGCATGCCCACGATCGCGCGGCCCAAAAACCGCATGCTTCCCTCCGCGCGCACGAGTCCCATGATCGCCTTGGCGAGCGTCGAGCGGCCCGAGCCGTTGCGTCCGCTCAACGCGAGCACTTCGCCATCAGCGATCGATAGCGTTACTCCGTGCAGCACGTGACTCGCACCGTACCACGCATGCAAGCCCTCGATGTCGAGCAGCGGCAAGCTCATTGCGGCACCTTCCCATCGCCGAGATACGCTTCGCGCACGCGTGCGTCCGCGCGAATCTGCGCGGGCGTCCCGGTCGCGATCACGCGGCCGCGCACGAGCACGGAGATGCGGTCGGCAAGCGCGAAGACCGCTTCCATGTCGTGCTCGACGATCAGCAACGTGCGGCCTTCGGTCGTTGCGCGGATCAGGTCTAGTGCGCGCGCAGCTTCCGCGCGATTCATGCCGGCGGTCGGTTCGTCGAGGAGCAAGGTCGATGCGTCCGTCGCGAGCGCGATGCCAAGATCGAGCGCGCGTTGTTCCGCGTAGCTGAGGCTCGCGGCAAGTTCATTGGCGCGCTTGTTGAGGCCAATCGCATCGAGGATCGTGTGCGCGCGCTGGTCAATCACGCGCGGACGCAGCCATCGATCAATAAAACGCGATGACGCCGCGCAGCGCAGATTATCGAAGACGGAGAGACCCGCGAACACGCGTGTCGTCTGGAAACTGCGCGCGAGTCCGCAGCGCGCGATGCGGTATGGAGGCTTCCGCGAGATGTCGATGCCGTTCAGGACGACGCGTCCCTCACTCGCTCGCGTGCGGCCGGAGACGAGATCGAAGAGCGTCGATTTGCCCGCGCCGTTCGGGCCGATCAACGCGTGACGCTCGCCCTGTTCAATCGACAGATCGACGCGGCGCAAAATCTCCGTTGCGCCGAAGCGCTTCGTGATTTGATGAAGTTCGAGCGCGACGGTCATCGTGCAAGCCGCGTCAGGAACGCAGCGACCAGAGCGCTGATCGAAGCAAGGAGCCACGGCATCCACGTTCTACCATTTAGAGCGAAGGCCCCGAGATGCGCGAGACCGTCGCCGCTGGTTGCGAACTGCATCGCGTAGGCGACTTCGCTCGCGATGACGATGGCGAGCACCCACGCCAGCGCTGCGAGAACCGCAAGAGGCGAAGCGCGCCGGCCAATACCATCGGGCGCGGCCACGACGACAAACACGAAGAAAACCCCGAGATACATCATCCAAGCCGGCGACACGCTTGCAACCGCGACGCTGAAGAACGTCAGCACCGCAGCGCCCAACACCGGCCCGAAGAACGACGACGTCCCGCCGATCACCGTCGCGATCAGCACGCTCCCCGAGCGCGCCAAGCCGACGCCTTCCGCCGATGCCAGCTCGACGTTGATCAAACCCAGCACGCCCGCGACGCCCGCGAAGAACGCCGACACGACGGACATCGTGAAGCGCACGCGCCGCGGATCAAAGCCGATCGCCGCGACGCGCACGGCGTTGTCGCGCACAGCATTCGCGAGGCGAACCGTCGGCGTGCGGGAGAACAGGAACATCGCGATGCACGCGATCACGCACCACGCCGCGATCAGCGCGTACGCTTCGCGCGCGGGGCCGAACGTCCACGCGAAAACGCGCACACCGCTCGCGCGATCGATCGGAACACCGCCCTCCCCGCCGAACCAGCCCGGCACGAGCCACACGCTCGCCGCGACCAGTTCGCCGATGCCGAGCGTGATCATCGCGTAGGTGGTGCCCGCGCGGCGCGTCGAGACGAAGCCGAACAGCACGCCCGCGAGCGCACCCGCCGCGCCGCCTGCAAGCGGCAAAAGCGGCAGCGGCACGTCGTATCGATTGAATGCGTGCGCCGCGGCGAACGCGCCGAGGCCCGCATACGCGGCGTGGCCCAACGAGAGCAGTCCCGTCTCGCCGAGCAGGAGGTTGTAGGAGAGCGCGAAGACGATCATCGTCGCGGTTTGCGCAAGGTACGCGAAGAGCCAGCTTTGCGACGAGAAGCACACCGGAACGCCCAGCGCCGCGATCAGCACGAGCCACGGCACGAGCGATCTACGCATCGTCGCCACGCTCGCCGAAGAGTCCGCGCGGCCGCACGCTCAGCATCGCGACGAGCAGCAAATAAGGCAGCACGGGCGCGATCTGTGCCACCGTCAGCGACGCCCACACCTTGGGCACCGAAGCCCCCAACATCGCCGCGATGCTGCCCACCGACGCCGAACTCGCGACCGCAAACGTCTGCACAAAGCCGATCAAGAGCGATGCCACGAGCGCGCCACCGAGCGACCCCAATCCGCCAATCACCACGACGACGAATACGATCGGCCCCATCGCATCGGCCATCGACGGTTCGATCACCGAGAGCGGTGCGCCGATCACACCGGCCAGCGCAGCGAGCGCTGTGCCGACGGCAAACACCATCGTGAAGACGCGCGGCACGTCATGGCCCAGCGTCTCGACGGTCGAAGGATGCGTGAGCGCGGCGCGCACGATGAGCCCTGTCTTCGAGACGCGCAGCACCGCGTACAACGCGACGAGCATCGCGATCGATAACGCCATCATGAACGCGCGATATCGCGGGAACGCTGCGCCATAGAGCGTGAAGAGCGGACCATCGAGCAAGGAAGGAATCGATGCCGCGAGCGGCGCCAATCCCCAGACGAGCTTCACCGCTTCAGCGATCAGATACGCCGCGCCGAACGTCAGCAGCAGTTCGGCGAGCGCGCCGCGCGCATGAACGCGGCGCAAGAGGAAGCGCTCGAACAGCGCGCCCAAGATACCTACGATCAAGGGCGCCGCGATCAATGCGAACCAGAATCCGCCGTGCGCGGCGAGCGCGTAACCCGTGTACGCGCCGAGCATGTAGAAACTCGCGTGCGCAAAGTTAAGCACGCCGAGCATGCTGAAAATCAGCGTCAGCCCCGCCGACAGCATGAACAGCAGCAGCCCCACGCTCACGCCGTTGAGCAGGCTCGGGGCGAACCACTGAACGAACGACTGCACGCTCAGGCGTTCGCCAGCGGTTCGAGCGCGGCGCGCAGCGCGTCGGGCAACGCGACCGGCCGGCGCGTCACGCGATCGACGTACACGTGCACGAAATGCCCGTGCGCCGCCGCTTCGTTCACGCCCTCGCGGAAGATCGCGACTTCGTAGCGCACGCTTGTCGTCCCGAGTCTCGTCACGCGCAGGCCTGCCTCGATGCGCTCGGGAAACGCGATCGACACGAAGTATTTGCAATGCGTATCGACGACCAGGCCGATCGTCGCGCCATGCTCGAAATCGAGCACGCCGGTGCGCATCAGATACTCGTTCACGACCGTATCGAAGTAGCTGTAGTACACGACGTTGTTCACATGGCCGTAGACGTCGTTATCGGACCAGCGCGTCGGGATCGCGAGGAAGTGCGGATAGTCGGCGCGGGTTGTCGGAAGGGGCCTGGTCATCGTTTCAAGCCGCGCAGAGCGTGCGGATTTCGTCGGTGAATTGCTCGACGGTCTCGCGCTTCGTATCCCATGCGCACATCAGCCGGCAGCCGCCCGAGCCGATGAACTGGTAGAACTTCCAGCCCTTGTTGCGCAGCGCGAGCGCCACATGTTGCGGCAGCTCCGCGAACACCGCGTTCGCTTGCGTTTCGAACAGCACCTTCACGCCGGGGAGTCCGGCGAGGCGCTCGGCCATCAGGCGCGCCATCGCGTTCGCGTGGCGCGCGTTGCGCAACCAGACGTCGTTATCGAGCAGACCGAGCCATGGCGCCGAGATGAAGCGCATCTTCGAGGCGAGCTGCCCGGCCTGCTTCAGGCGATACGCGAAATCGGCGGCGAGCGCCTTGTCGAAGAACACGACCGCCTCGCCCACCGGCAAGCCGTTCTTCGTGCCGCCGAAGCACAGCACGTCGACGCCCGCGCGCCACGTGATCTCCGACGGATGCACGTCGAGCGCCGCCACCGCGTTCGCGAAGCGCGCGCCGTCCATATGCACCGTCAGATGCCGCCGTTTGGCGATCGCCGCGATCGCGCGCACTTCCTCGACGGTATACACGGTGCCGACTTCCGTCGATTGCGTGAGCGTGACGACCTTCGGCTTCGGATAGTGGATGTCGGCGCGGCGCGTGACGACCGCTTCGATCGCGTCGGGCGTCAGCTTGCCGTTTGCGCCGGTCGCAGTAAGAAGTTTGGAGCCACCGGAGAAGAATTCCGGGCCGCCGCATTCGTCGGTTTCGACGTGCGCGAGTTCGTGGCAGATGACCGAGTGATACGACTGGCAGAGCGACGCCAGCGCGAGGGAATTCGCCGCCGTGCCGTTAAATACGAAGAAGACTTCGCAGTCGGTCTGGAACAGGTCGCGGATGCGGTCGCAGACTTGCTGCGTCCACGAATCCTCGCCGTAGGACGGCTCGTGGCCGCTGTTGTTGGCGTCGATCAGCGCGGCGAGCGCTTCGGGGCAGATGCCGGCGTAGTTGTCGGAGGCGAAATGTTGCATGCGGCTTTTCTTGGGGTCACGTGGTGGGTCGGTAGTGCGGGCCATTTTAGCCCGTGCTAAATCAACGCGCGGGATGGCTGAGTTTCTTCGGTAGCATCGAGCGCCGCCGCATCCGCGAGCAGCATCTCACGCAGCACGTTGAGCGCCGCCGAGAAGTGCCCGCGCCGCCAGACGAGCAGCGTATCGATGATGCCGATCGACGGCAGCGCATGCACCGCGACGCCCTCGCTCGGCGTGCTGCTGAGCACCGCGCGCGGCGCGACCGCGACGCCCGCGCCCGCCGCCACGCACGCGATGATCGCGTGGTATGAGCCGAGTTCGAGCACGCGCGCCGGCCGCACTCCGTCGCGCTCGTACCATCGTTCCGCATACGCGCGGTACTCGCAGCCGCGCTCGAATGCGACCAGAGTCGACAGCGCGATATCGCGCGCGCTCGCGATCGGCCGATGCCCGCGCGGCGTCAGCATCACGAGTTCCTCGTGAAAGACCGGCACGTAATCGAAGGTATCGGAGGGCGTGGTTTGCGCGCCGGGCGCCTTCGCGACGAGCGCGGCATCGACTTCGAAATTGCGCACGCTCTCGATCAGGTCACGCGTCACGCCGGTCACGAGTTCGAGCGTCACCTCGGGCCAATTCTGGTGATACTGCGCGAGCGCGCGCGGCAGACGGCTCGCGGCGGTGCTTTCCATCGTCCCGAGCCGCAGACGCCCGCGCGGACGGTTTTCCGCGATCGCATGGCGCGCTTCGTCCGCGAGCGCGAGCAGGCGCTCGGCGTAGGGCAAAAGCGTCTCGCCGGCGGGCGTCAGCACGAGTCGGCGACCGTCGCGCGTGAAAAGCTCGGCGCCGAGTTGCTCTTCGAGTTGCTTGATGCGCGTCGTCACGTTCGACTGCACGCGGTTCAGCTTCGCCGCCGCGCGCGTCACGCCGTTTTCACGCACGACCGTGCGAAAAATATGAAGCGCTGCGAGATCCATTTGAATCTCTCCTGGTGATCCATTCAATCTCGATTATTCATTTTTCAGGATGGATCGGTCAAGTTAGCATGGGCTTCAGTTCTTCCTGGTGCGCTAAAAATGTCCGCCTTGCTGCCGCTTCGCCTCTCCGTCCGTCATCCCGCACGCGATGCCGCGCTCGGCTGCGCCGTCGTGCTGGCGGTCGCGCTCGGCGTCGGGCGCTTCGCGTTCACGCCGCTCCTGCCGATGATGCTCGCGAGCGGGGCCATCGATATCCGTCACGGCGGCTGGCTCGCGTCGTTCAACTACGCAGGCTACTTCGTCGGCGCGCTTTCATGCGCGGCCATTTCCGCCGATCCCGCGAAGATGGTGCGCGGCGGCCTCGTCGCGACAGTCGTCCTGACCTTCGCGATGGGCGTCACCGATGCGTTCTGGCTCTGGGCGATCGTGCGGTTCGCCGGAGGCGTGGTGAGCGCGTGGACGTTCGTGTTCGCGTCGCAGTGGGGCTTGCGGCGGCTCGCCGAACTCGGCGCGCACGGCTGGAGCGGCGTGATCTACACGGGGCCGGGTGTGGGGATCGTCGTGACGGGGTTGCTCGGAGGAGCGGCCGGAGCGCTCGGTGCGAACGTGGCGTGGATCGGGTTCGCGGTGTTATCGGCGGTGGCCGGCGCGTTCGTTTGGGGAATTTTCGGGAGGGCCTCCGGCGTTGCGGGGAAGCCTGTGTCTCAAGCCGGTGCGAGCGCTTTCGTACTGGTCACAGCGCATCGAGCACAGGCCGCGTGGCTCGTGTTCCTTTACGCCCTGCCGGGGTTCGGCTACATCATCACGGCAACCTTCCTGCCCGTCATCGCGCGACACGCATTGCCGGGATCGCCCTGGCCCGACCTGTTCTGGCCGATGTTCGGCGCGGCGCTGATCGTGGGTGCGCTGATTGCCGCACGCCTGCCGAACGCTTGGGACAATCGCACGCTTCTCGCCGGCTGCTACGTGCTGCAGGCGGCGGGAATCGCATCGGGGATCGTCTCTCCGACGACGGTCGGCTTCGCCGTCGGCAGCTTGCTGATCGGCTTGCCGTTCACCGCGATCACGCTTTTCGCGATGCGCGAAGCGCGGCGGCTACGCGGCGAGCGCGCCGCCGGGCTGATGGGTTACGCGACGGCGGCCTACGGCCTTGGACAGATCGCGGGGCCGCTCGTCGCCGCGCCGATCGCCGCGCACACCGGATCGTTTTCGATCGCGCTGTGGCTGGCGGTTGCGGCGCTGGCGGGTGGAAGTGTGGGGCTGGTTGGAGTGGCGATGCGGCATCGGCCCCGCCGTTGAGCCCCTACTTCGCCGCCGGCTGGCTCGCGGCGGCATCTTTCTGCGCTTTGTCCTTCTTGCTCGCTTCGTGATGGCCGATGGCGCAGCCGCCCGCTGCGCCGACCGCGCCGTGCTTGCCGGCCACGTGTCCCGCCACGCCACCGACGGCCGCGCCTTCGATACAGCCCTTCGCCTGCACGGCGCCGGTTGCGATCAGCATCGTCGATGCAAGGGCTAGAGAGGCAAGTTTGATGTTCATCGAGGGTCCCTGTTTATTGGTTGAGGTGACTTGGTATCCGCACGGCGCGTACCTGTTGGCGTTTTGCAAGGACATAAAAAAACCTGCTCCGTCGAAACGAAGCAGGTTTTCTCAAGCACGGCGCCCGTAACGGACGCCCGTAGCGTCAAAGCTGCTGCTGCACCCAGCCGGTGACACCCGCCAGCGCCGCCGCCAGATTCGCCGGCTCCGTGCCGCCTGCCTGCGCCATGTCGGGCCGGCCGCCGCCCTTGCCGCCCACCTGCTGCGCGACGAAGTTCACGAGTTCGCCTGCCTTCACCTTCTTCGATGCATCCGCTGTCACGCCCGCGATCAGGCTGACCTTCCCGCCATCGACGGAAGCCAGCACGATCGCCGCGCTCTTCAGCTTGCCCTTCAGCTTGTCGACGGTTTCGCGCAGCGTCTTGACGTCGGCGCCATCGAGTTGCGCGGCGAGCACCTGCACGCCGCTCACATTGACCGCCTGCGACACGAGTTCGTCGCCCTGGCTCGATGCGAGCTTCGACTTCAGCGCGCCGAGCTCTTTCTCCAGCGACTTCACGTGCTCCTGCACCTGCGCGATGCGCTGCGTCAGCTCCGACGGCTGCGCTTTCAGCACGGCTGCCGCCGCGTTGATGCGCGAATCGAGTTCCTGCACGAAGCGCACGGCGTTGTCGCCGGTGATCGCCTCGACGCGGCGAATGCCCGCCGCCACGCCGCCTTCCATCACGATCTTGAAGAAGCCGATATCGCCCGTGCGATGCACGTGCGTGCCGCCACAGAGTTCGCGCGAGAAGCCGAGGTCGAGCACGCGCACGGTGTCGCCGTATTTTTCGCCGAAGAGCGCCATCGCGCCGCCTTTCACGGCTTCGTCGTAAGGCATCACGCGCACGATGCCCGGCGCGTTCGCGAGCACTTCCTCGTTCACGATGGCCTCGACGCGGCGGATCTGGTCGTCGGTCATCGGTGCGTTGTGCGCGAAGTCGAAGCGCGTCTTGTCGGCATCGACGAGCGAGCCTTTCTGCTGCACGTGGCCGCCGAGCACTTCGCGCAGCGCCTTGTGCATCAGGTGCGTCGCGGAGTGGTTGCGCGCGGTGCGGGCGCGGCGGATGGCGTCGATCTCGGCCTTCACGACGTCGCCGACCTTGAGCGTGCCCTGCTCCACCGAGCCGTGATGCCCGACGACATCGGCCTGCACCTTCAGCGTGTCGAGGACGGCGAAGCGCACGCTCGCGTTCGCGAGCACGCCCTGATCGCCCGCCTGACCGCCGGATTCGGCGTAGAACGGCGTGTGATCGAGCACGACGACGGCTTGCTGGCCGGCTTTGGCCTCCTGCACCGACGCACCTTCGACATACACCGCGACGACCCTGGCGTCGTCGAAGATTTCTTTTTCGTAGCCGTGGAATGTGGTCTTCGCGCCCGAGTATTCGAGGCCTGTCGCGATCTTGAACTTGCCGGCCGCGCGGGCCTGATCGCGCTGGCGCGCCATCGCGTCGTCGAAGGCGGGTTCGTCGACGGTGATGCCGCGCTCACGACACACGTCCGCCGTCAGATCGAGCGGGAAGCCGTAGGTGTCGTGCAGCTTGAACGCGAGTTCGCCATCGAGCGTCTTCGAGCCTTTCTTTTCCAGCGCCGCAAGCTCGCCTTCGAGGATCGACATGCCGTGCTCGATCGTCTCGAAAAAGCGCTCCTCTTCCTGGCGGAGAACATCAGTGACGCGCGACTGCGCATCCTTCAATTCGGGATAAGCCGCGCCCATTTCCTCGACGAGGTCCGGCACGAGCTTGTGGAAGAACCCGCCCTTGCGGCCGAGCTTGTAGCCGTGGCGGATCGCGCGGCGCACGATCCGGCGCAGCACGTAGCCGCGGCCTTCGTTGCCGGGAATCACGCCATCGACGATCAGGAAGGAACACGCGCGGATATGGTCGGCGATCACCTTGAGCGAGTTGTTCTCGAGGTCAGCGGTATCGGTTTCGCGGCCCGCTGCCTTGATGAGCGTCTGAAAAAGATCGATCTCGTAATTGCTGTGGACGTGCTGCAGCACCGCCGCGAGCCGCTCCAGCCCCATGCCCGTATCGACGCATTGCTTCGGCAGCGGCGTCATGGTGCCCTGCGCGTCGCGGTTGAACTGCATGAACACGAGATTCCAGATCTCGATGAAGCGGTCGCCGTCTTCCTCCGGCGATCCGGGCGGACCGCCCCAGATTTCCGGACCGTGGTCGTAGAAGACTTCCGAGCACGGGCCGCACGGGCCGGTGTCGGCCATCTGCCAGAAGTTGTCGGAGGCGTAGCGCGCGCCCTTGTTGTCGCCGATGCGGATGATGCGCGCCGCCGGTACGCCGATTTCCTTTTCCCAGATGCCGTAGGCCTCGTCGTCTTCCTGATAGACCGTGACGGTGAGCTTGTCGGCGGGAAGCTGGTAGACCTTCGTCAGCAATTCCCAGCAGTAGTGGATCGCGTCGCGCTTGAAATAGTCGCCGAACGAGAAGTTGCCGAGCATCTCGAAAAACGTGTGATGCCGCGCCGTGTAGCCGACGTTTTCGAGGTCGTTGTGCTTGCCGCCCGCGCGCACGCTGCGCTGCGCGGTGGTGGCGCGCGCGTACGGGCGCGACTCGGCGCCGAGGAACACGTCCTTGAACTGGACCATGCCCGAATTGGTGAAGAGCAGTGTCGGGTCGTTACCGGGCACTAGGCTCGACGAACGGACGATCGTATGGCCCTTCGATTCGAAGAACCTCAGGAATTTCTCGCGGATTTCGGCAGCTTTCATGGCGTACTGGGGCGGTCTGCTGTTTTGTGAGGCGTCGGACTGGCGGCGAGGGCTTGGCTCACGTCGCCTGCTGTGTCGGTTTTGCCGCGCGCCGGGTGAGAACGCGCGGGCAAAGGTGGTCATTGATTATACGGGATCGCTGAACGCCAGACGCGGCGCGGTTCGGGCGGCGCGTGAGGGTCGGCGGCAGTGCGGTCGGCGTCGCGAATTGTGAAACGTTGATGCATGGCATCTCGAAAATTGACCCGTTCAGGCGCGCGTGAGAGATTGCATCGCCCCCAAAAAAGGGACACATGTCGCGGCTGAAAACGCCGCGCTCCACCCGCGCCGCAAGGCATCTCAAGCCAAGAGAACCATCGATTCCAGCATGACAAACCGCCTCCTGATGACGCTCGCCCTGAGCACAGCCACCCTCGCCATCGCAATGAACGCCAGCGCCGAAGTCCGGGGCCACGATCGCGATGCCCGCGTGAACAATGTCCGTGTCGACAACTCGCGCCACAACGTGAACGTGAATCGCAACGTCGATGTCGACGTTCACGGTCGCGACGACTATCACCCGGTCGCGACCGCCGCCGCGGTGACTGCAACCGTCGGTTTGACGGCGGCCGTCGTCGGGTCGATCACGCGCTCGCTGCCTTCGGGCTGCGCGCCGGTCCTGGTCGGCAACGTGGCTTACCAGCAATGCGGCAGTACGTGGTATCAGCCGCAGATCGTCGGATCGCAGACGCAGTACATCGTCGTGACCGCGCCGCGTTAAAGCCTCGGCGGCGGTGCGCGGGGCCCGCCGAATGCCTTACCATGCTCCAAAACGCGGAATCCGGTGCCGAAGCCAGAATCCGCCCTACACGGAGACAGAAAAACCGCATGGGAGCACTCAGCCACATCCGCGTACTGGACCTGACCCGCGTGCTCGCGGGCCCCTGGTGCGCGCAGACCTTCGCCGATTTCGGCGCCGACGTCATCAAGATCGAACGCCCCGAAACCGGCGACGACACCCGTCACTGGGGCCCGCCCTACCTCAAGACGCCTGCGGGCGAAGACACGCACGAAGCCGCCTACTACCTCGCCGCGAACCGCAACAAGCGCTCGGTGACGGTCGATATCGCGACGGCCGACGGCCAGCGCATCGTCCGTGAACTGGCGGCGCAAAGCGATGTCGTGCTGGAGAACTACAAGGTCGGCCAGTTGAAGAAATACGGGCTCGACTACGAGTCGCTGAAAACGGTGAAGCCAGACCTCGTCTACTGCTCGGTGACGGGATTTGGGCAGACCGGCCCGTACGCGACACGCGCGGGCTACGACTTCATCATTCAGGGAATCGGCGGCTTCATGAGCATCACCGGCGAGCGCGACGGCCAGCCGGGCGGCGGGCCGCAAAAAGCGGGCGTCGCGATCGCGGACCTGATGACCGGCATGTACGCGACGATCGGCGTGATGGCGGCCCTCGCGCACCGCGACCGCACGGGCGAAGGGCAGTACGTCGACATGGCGCTCCTCGACGTGCAGGTCGCCATGCTCGCGAACATGAACACGAATTTCCTCGCGAGCGGCCAGCCGCCGGTGCGCTGGGGCAACGCGCATCCGAACATCGTGCCCTATCAGACGTTCCAGACCAGCGACGGCTGGATCATCGTCGCGGTGGGCAACGACGGCCAGTTCCGCAAGTTCGTCGATGCGGGCGGCCGACCGGACCTCGCCGACGATCCGCGCTTCTCGACGAACCCGTCGCGCGTGCGCAACCGCGACACGCTCGTGCCCGTCCTCTCCACGATGGTGCGCGAGCGCGGCAAGCACGAATGGCTGGCGTCGCTGGAAGCGGCGGGCGTGCCGTGCGGACCGATCAACGATCTCGGCGAGGTGTTCGAGGACCCGCAGGTGATCGCGCGCGGGATGCAGGTCGAGTTGCCACATCCGACGGGCGCGAACGTGAAGCTGGTCAAGAGTCCGATCCGCATGAGCGCGACGCCGCCCGAAGCGCGCCTGCATCCGCCGATGCTCGGCGAACACACGGACAGCGTACTGCGCGACCTGCTGGATTACGACGATGCGCGGATCGCGCGGTTACGGGAATCGAAGGTGATATGAGCGTCTGTCCGCTCGCGTTTGCGCTTTTTAACGCGTGCCCGCGCCGATCAGCCCGCCCGCGGCCGCCCCGGCGATCGTGCCGATCGGGCCGCCGGTGAGCACATAGCCGAGCGCGCCGCCCGCGCCCGCGCCGATGGCGGCGTGCGCCTGCTGGCGGCTCATCCCGGAGCACGCGGCAAGACTAGCGATGAGGGCGCCGGCAGCGGCGAGCTTGATGGTCGTGTAGGCGATCTTGTTCATGTCGGTACGTTCCTTGTTTTAATCGATGGCCCCGAAAGGCGAGTGAATCTTACGGGTCGCGCTCGAACACCAACAACTCGATTTACGTCCCGTTACGCCCGAAACAAATCCTGTGAAGAACCGCCAAACCGCTTCGCAAAGCCCGCGCGCCTTGCATCCACCGTCCCGCGCCCCCATTTTCGACGGGTATTCGCAACACACCGGGACATACAGGCAATGTCCGAGTGACAAAAGTCCCGGTGTGGCCATCGCCGGGCGGCGCCTAAGGTAGAATCGACAGATAAATCAGGTCTTTTCGAACGCTTTTTGCACGCTTCCGAACGCTTCGGAACGTCTGGCGCCCTCGTCCGCTCTCTTTTTTCGCATGAACACCGATCGCAACGACGCCCCGGCGGTATCCAATTTCATCCGCAACATCATCGACGAAGACAATCGCAACGGCAAATGGTCGCAGCGGGTGGAGACGCGCTTCCCGCCTGAGCCGAACGGCTATCTGCACATTGGCCACGCGAAGAGCATCTGCGTGAATTTCGGCATCGCGCGCGACTACGGCGGCGTCTGCCATCTGCGTTTCGACGACACCAATCCGGAGAAGGAAAGCGTCGAGTACGTGGAATCGATCATCGACGCCGTGAAATGGCTCGGCTACGACTGGAACAAGAACGGCGAGGAGCACCTTTACTTCGCGAGCGACTATTACGACAAGCTCTACGATTTCGCTGAAACGCTGATCCAGCGCGGCCAGGCGTATGTCGACAGCCAGTCGGCGGAGGAAATCCGCGCGAATCGCGGCTCCGCCACCGAAGCCGGCACGAATTCGCCGTTCCGCGACCGCTCGCCTGAAGAAAACCTCGACCTCTTCCGCCGCATGAAGGCGGGCGAGTTCCAGGAAGGCGAGCACGTGCTGCGCGCGAAGATCGACATGGCGTCGCCGAATTTCAACATGCGCGACCCGGTCATTTATCGCATCCGCTTCGCGCATCACTACCGCACGGGCGACACGTGGTGCATCTACCCGATGTACGACTACACGCACTGCGTGTCGGACGCGCTCGAAAACATCACGCATTCGCTCTGCACGCTCGAATTCGAGGATCACCGCCCGCTCTACGACTGGTTCCTCGCGCAACTCGCGGACGACGGCGTCTTTACGCGCCCGCTGCCGCAGCAAATCGAGTTTTCGCGCCTGAACCTGACCTACGCGATCACCAGCAAGCGCAAGCTGCTGCAACTCGTGCAGGAAAATCACGTCGACGGCTGGGATGATCCGCGCATGCCGACCATCGTCGGCGTGCGCCGGCGCGGCTTCACGCCGGAGAGCATCCGCCTGATGGCGGACCGCATCGGCGTAACGAAGGTCGATTCGTGGATCGACATGAGCGTGCTGGAAGGCTCACTGCGCGACGATCTCGACGCCAAGGCGCCACGCGCGATCGCGGTGCTCGATCCGCTCAAGCTCATCATCGACAATTATCCCGAAGGCACGAGCGAGAATTGCAGCGCGCCGGTGCATCCGCATCATCCGGAGCGCGGCACGCGCACGTTCCCGTTCTCGCGCGAACTGTGGATCGAGCGCGAGGACTTCCAGGAAACGCCGCCGAAGGGGTATTTCCGGCTGTTTCCGGGCAACAAGGTGCGTCTGAAGTACGGCTTCGTCGTCGAATGCACGGGCGCGGACAAGGACGAAAACGGCAACGTGACCGCCGTCCACTGCAACTACTTCCCCGACAGCAAATCCGGCACGGAAGGCGCGAACGGCTACAAGGTGAAGGGCACGATCCACTGGGTCAGCGCCGAGCACGCGTACGCGGCCGAAGTGCGTCTCTACGACCGCCTCTTCAAGGAACCGCAGCCGGGCGCGGGCGGCGCGGAGTTTCTGGACGCGCTCAATCCGGATTCGAAGCGCATCGTGAACGCGTTCCTCGAACCGAGCGCACGCGATGCCGCAGCCGAAGACCGCTTCCAGTTCGAGCGTCACGGCTATTTCGTCGCGGACCGCCTCGATTCGCAGCCGGGCAAGCCGGTGTTCAACCGGATCGTCAGCCTGCGTGACAGTTGGGGCAAACCCGCCTGACGGGTGGCGCGTTTTGCTTGCAAAGCGCCTCGTGCGCTGACTTCCGGGTCCGCGCACGTTTTCACTTTTCATAGAAGCGCCGTAAGCCGCACCCTGCCGCAACGAGCGAGGACACCATGAAATCGCAGCATGCTCCCCCGCTTAGCCGCATTCGCTGGATCGCCGCCGCCTTGCTGTGCGCCGTCACGACCGCTCATTCAGCGGGAGAGATCGCCTCGGCGCAGACCGCCGTCGACCAGTTGCCGCCGTCCGCCACGCTCCGCAAGATCGTCGAGAACGGCGCGATCGTGCTAGGCGTGCGCGAATCGTCGGTGCCTTTTTCGTATCTCGACCGCCAGCAGCAACCGATCGGCTATTCGCACGACATCGCGCTCAAGATCGTCGACGACATCAAGAAGCGCCTGAAGCTCCCCAATCTTGCCGTCAAGACCGTGCTCGTGACTTCGGCGAACCGGATTTCGTTCGTCGTCAACAATCAGGTCGATCTGGAATGCGGCTCGACCGCGCATATCGCCGAGCGCGACCCGCTCGTCGCGTTTTCGAACAGCTTCTTTCAGTACGGCATCCGCATGGCGGTGAAGCGCAAGTCCGGTATCACGGACTATGCCGATCTCGCCAACAAGACCGTCTCGACGACCGCCGGCACATCGGACGAGCGCATGCTGCGAGAAATGTCGCGTGAGAAGAAGCTGAATCTGCGCATCATCAGCGCGCGCGATCACGCAGAGGCATTCCAGGCACTGAAAACCGACCGCGCGGTCGCGTTCGTGATGGACGATCCGCTGCTCTACGGCAAGATCGCGCAGGAAGGCGCTGCGCGGCGCGATTACATCGTGACGGGCGCGCCGCTCGCGTTCGAAACCTATGGCTGCATGATGCGCAAGGGCGACCCGGTGTTCAAGCGCATCGTCGACGACGTGATCGCCAACATGCAGCGCTCGGGCGAAGCCGCGAAGCTCTACGACACCTGGTTCATGCAGCCGATCCCGCCGGACGGCATCAATCTGCAGTTCCCGATGTCGGCGGAGATGAAAGCGCTCTTCGCCAATCCGAACGACCGCACGCTCGATTAATCGAGGGCTGCGTGGAGATCGGCGAGCGAGAGCGTCGTCTGGAAGAGTCGCGCTAGGCTGCGGCTCGCGAATTCGTCGACTTCAGCGGGGCTGACCCAGCGGTAGGCATCCATTTCCGGAATCATCGTACCGTCGCCGCGGCGCGGGAAATAGGATTCGCAGACGCATTTATCGAGCTGCACTTCTTCTTCGGTCACGCGCACGGCGAACAGGTGCAAATCCTTGTCGCGGCGATACAGGAAGCGCCCGAGGTCTTTCAGGCGCGCGGCGGGCAGCACGATGCCCGTCTCCTCGACGAGCTCACGCAACGCCGCTTCGACCGGTTCCTCGCCGGGATCGGCCTGGCCTTTGGGCACGTCCCAGTGCGAGGTTTCGGTCGCGTGGCAGAGCAGCACGTCGCCCTGCGCGTTCAAGATGACGACGCCGCACGAGACGGTACGACCGGTCATCCGCGTTCACTCCGGCTCACGCCGCGCGCCGCCATCATTGCTTCTTCAGTTGCCATTTGCCGCCGCCGCTCGGCTTGCAGGCGGTGGGCGTCCAGCTTTGAGTCTGCCCCTTCGCGACCGCGACGAGCGTCACCTTGCGGCAGGTGCGCCCGCCTTCCTCGAAGGATTCGTGCGGCGTCACGGTGCCTTTGATCGATACCGGATTGCCCGTGCCCTGGTTGTTCCAGTCCGACGACTCGCCGTTCTTGTTGCTTTCGAGCGCCGCGCTCGCCGCCTTGTTGAGCGCCTGCAGGTCTCGCTGCTTCATGTAACTGATCGGGGTGTCGTTGAGAAAGCCGAGGTTCGCGGCGAATGCGGCCGCCGTCCCGGCGACGAGCGCGACAGCCACCACCGACTGGACACAGCGACGGGTGAACGCACGGGATTGCATCGGCATGGAACATCCTCCTCAAGGTCGAATTCGATGGCCGCGCGCGAAGCAAACCGGAGCGCGGCCGGGTCCGACGAGAATAGCATGAGGCGCTGTCCGCAAGCGCCGCCGGACGGCCGTCGGACGCTTATGAGAGTCTTATCAGAACGTATCGGGGGAATTTTAAGATTGGTCCAATGGCCCGCTCATCCGGGCATGTCTAGCATGACGGGATTGTCCTTTCTCCGCTCATCCGATCATGTCCGAACTTCTGTTTTCCCCCCAGTCGCCCACTATTTACTGGCTGCTCTCGATCGTCAGCGTGGCGTGCGCGGCGGGTATTCCCGGTGCCGTCCTTCTCGTCGACCGGGTGCTCGCGCGCGGACCGGTCTGGAAGCAGCAGGACGACGTCTGCGACTGGCCGCGCGTCGTCGCGTGGAGCGGCATGACGCTTTTGCTCGCGTCGTTCGTCGCGCTCGTGCTGCTCTGCCGTTTGCTTGCTACGGCTTAGTTCTCTGCTGTCTTGGCCGGCGCCTTCGCCGCCGGCTCGTACCCATCCGTCAGCGTGTTCAGAAACGCGACGACATCTCTGATCTCCGCCTCATTCAACGCCGGCTTCTCGCCGCGTTTGCGATCAAACGGCGGCTCCATGTTCACGTTGGCCCAGTAACGCTTCGGCAAGTCGTCGAACTTCTGCGCCACGCCCTTCGATACCGGATAGAACTTCTCCGGATTCGTATCCCGCTCGACATAGAACCGCACCACGTCCTCGAGCGAGTGGTAGATCCCGTTATGAAAGAAGGTCTTGCGCAGCGCGACGTTGCGCAGCGACGGCGTGCGGAATAATCCGCAGAATTCGTCGCGTCCCTTCAGATCCGTCCGCTCCGGGCCGCAGGCGCCCAGGTCGTGAAAACGCGCGTCCTTGTTGATCGGCAGCGCGCGGTTGCGCGGCACGCCGATCGCGATCAGGCCGAAGTCACTGAACTGCGGCGG
Source organism: Caballeronia humi (assembly GCF_001544475.1). Lineage (GTDB taxonomy): Bacteria > Pseudomonadota > Gammaproteobacteria > Burkholderiales > Burkholderiaceae > Caballeronia > Caballeronia humi. The sequence continues at coordinate 25,552 of NZ_FCNW02000010.1, forward strand.
CGTGCCGTCTTTTGCGCGCTGGCTGATGTGGCACGCAGCACAATTGCCCTTCCGTTCATCGTTGAAGAGTTCCAGACCATGCATCTCCGCCGTGGTCAGCGTCGCCTTGCCTGCGAGAAAAGCGTCGAACTTGCTCGTGTACGGGTAGAACTTCTTCGGCTCCTGCTCGAACGCTTCGAGCGCGCGCAGCACGGCGGCGAAAGTCTTGTCGTCGCTATCGAAGACGCTAGTGCCGAACGCGCGGCGGAAGTCGTCCGCGTAGGGCGCCGCCTTTACCGCTGCCGCTACCTTCGCGGGCGAGCTGCCCATTTCGAACGACGACAGCAACGGAATCCGCGCCTGGTCCGCGCCATGATCGACGCGTCCGTCCCACGTGAGGCCGCCAGTCGGCCCGGCATCGACGCTTTCGTCGCCTTCATCATCGGAGTCGTGAAAATGCTCGCTGAACGCGGGCACCGCCTGCAAATACGTGAGCGACGGCACCGCGCGAAAGCCCGGCCGATGCATGTCACTGCCCCCGAATTGCACTGATAGCGCATTCGGCGGCCCGAACGCGTGACTCGGGCTGTGGCACGACGCGCACGCGAGCTTGCCCGATCCCGAGAGCGACGGATCGGAGAACAGCTTCGCACCGACAGACGTCATCTCCTTCACCGCGGCGAAGACCTGGGCCCGCGATTGCGCCTGCGGCGACGCGGTCGCCGTCTCGTGAACGGGTGGCGGGTTGGCCGCGTGCGAATCGCAACCGCTCAATACGATCGCCGCCAGCGCAGCTGCGATGAGGGAGAAAGACAAACGCATCGGGGACATAAGCGGACAGGCGAATGAAAAGAAGCCGAAGCGTATGACGCGAAGATGTCGATTACATGTCACCGCGAAAAGGCCGCACGACCTTACGCATCCGAAAGCGTTATTACACGGCCACGTCAAACGCGCTTGCGACACTTGCGCGCCGGCCACGTACGGCAGCGCTTCCGCGCGCTCCGGCGAGCGCCGGCTCCCCAACATCAGAGACCATTCAATGAACAAGAAACTCGTGTGCGCAACGCCCCTCGCGGCGCTGCTCGCATTCGGCCTCTACGCGTGCGGCGGCAATGGCAGCACGCATGCGGATCTGTCGTCGGTGAAGAACGTCGTCGTGATCTATGCGGAGAACCGCAGCTTCGACAACCTGTACGGCAATTTCCCCGGCGCGAACGGCCTGCAGAACGTCGCGACGGCAAACTACCAGCAGCTCGACCGCAACGGCAGCGTGCTCGCCACCCTGCCCGCTGTCTGGGGCGGACTGACGGCGAAGGGCATCACGCCGGCCGTCACCGAGGCGATGACGGTCAACCTGCCGAACGGACCATTCGCGATCGACGATCCCGCCGGTTTCAATACGACGCTCTCGGTCACGACGCGCGACCTGTATCACCGCTTCTACGAGAACCAGATGCAGATCGACGGCGGCAAGAACGACAAGTTCGCCGCGTGGGCTGATTCGGGCGGCCTCGTGATGGGCCACTACAACACGAACGCCGACAAGCTGCCGCTCTACAAGATCGCGCAGCAATACACGCTCGCCGACAACTTCTTCATGGGCGCGTTCGGCGGCTCGTTCCTGAATCACCAGTGGCTCGCGTGCGCGTGCACGCCGGTCTACCCGAACGCGGACAAGAGCCCGGCGGCCAGCTCGATTTCCGCCGTCGATACCGATGGCGTCTCGCTGAAAGTCGCGTCGAACTCGCCCGCGTCGGCGCTTGCCGGCATCCCGAAGTTCGTGAATTCCGGCAACCTCACGCCCGACTTCTTCGCGATCAACACGATGCAGCCGCCGTATCAGCCGAGCGGCAACAAGGCGGCAACGGGCGGCGATCCCGCGTATGCCGATCCTTCAGTGGCGACGACGCTGCCGCCGCAAACGCAGCAACACATCGGCGACTTGCTGAACAACGCGGGTGTGTCGTGGGCGTGGTACGGCGGCTCGTGGGGCGCGGCACTCACCGATCCGACGAAGATCTACGGCTCGACGAATTCGGTGCCGAACTTCCAGACGCATCACCAGCCGTTCAACTACTTCGCCGATCTCGCGCCGGGTACGGCGAACCGCGCGCAGCATCTGCTCGACGGCGGCACCGACGGCGCCGGGTTCATCGCGGCGATCAATGCCGGCACGCTACCGCAAGTGGCGTTCTACAAGCCGCAGGGCAACCTGAACGAACACGCGGGTTACACGGATGTCGCTTCGGGCGACGCGCACATCGCCGATCTGATCGCGCATCTGCAGAAGAGCCCGCAGTGGAAGAACATGGTCGTCGTCGTAACCTACGATGAAAACGGCGGCTTCTGGGATCACGTCGGCCCGCCGAAGGGCGATCGCTGGGGTCCGGGCTCGCGCATTCCGGCGCTCGTGATTTCGCCGTACGCGAAGAAGGGTTTCGTCGATCACACGCAATACGACACGACTTCGATCCTGCGCCTCATCACGCATCGCTTCTCGCTGCCGACGCTGCCCGGTCTCGCCGCACGCGATGCCGCGCTCGTCGCCAACGGCGGCAAGCCGATGGGCGACCTGACGAACGCGCTCGACTTCTCGCAGTAGTCACTTTCGATATTACGCGCCGCGTGAAAAGCTTCGCTCGATCGCTTGGTCGACGCGAAGCTTACGCGCCGTTATGTTCGACGGAATCACGTCTTTCCATCGAACATAACGGTCGTCATGAAACACACTCTTCGCCAGATTCTTTCGGCGGCAGCGCTCGTCGCGTTCGCCGCCTCTTCCACGTCGGCGCTCGCCGAGAACAAGCAGGTCCGCATCGGTTACCAGAAGGCCGGGCTGCTGGCGATTCTCAAGGCGCAGGGCACGATCGAGCAGAAGCTCAAGCCGCTCGGCTACAGCGTGTCGTGGTTCGAGTTCCCCGCCGGGCCGCAACTGCTCGAAGCGCTCAATAGCGGCAGCGTCGACTTCGGTTATACCGGTGCGCCGCCGCCCGTCTTCGCGCAGGCCGCGGGCGTGAACTTCGTTTATGTCGGCGCGGAGCCGGGTGCCGAGAGCAACGAGGCGATCTTCGTCAAGGCCGATTCTCCCGTGCGCTCGCTTGCCGACCTGAAGGGCAAGCGGATCGCGTTGCAGAAGGGATCGAGTTCCAATTTCCTGCTGCTCCAGGTGCTGAAGAAGGCGGGTCTCAAGTTCGACGACATCAAGCCCGTCTACCTGCCGCCCGCCGATGCGCGCGCCGCGTTCGAAAGCAGCGACGTCGATGCGTGGATCGTGTGGGACCCGTACTACGCGTCGGCGCAGCAGGCGTTGAAAGTGCGCACGCTCGCCGACTACGCGGGCCTGCCGAAACCATTCAACTTCTACGAAGCGACGCGCGGATTCGCGCAGAACAATCCGCAGGCGGTGCGCGCTCTGATCGAGCAGTTGCGGGCGGGCGGGCTGTGGGTCGGCGCGCATCCGGCCGAGACCGCCGCGCTGCTCGCGCCGAAGGTCGGGCTGGATACGGCGACGGTCGAGAAATGGGTGCGCCGCGTGCCGTACGCCGCCACGCCGATCGACGACAGGATCATCGCGACGCAGCAGACCGTCGCCGATGCGTTCTATCAGGCGAAGCTGATTCCGAAGCAGGTCGTGGTGAAGGACAACGTCTGGCGTGACGACACGCCTGCGCGGACGGCGACGGCGAATTAAGCCTGACGTTCAGGCGCCGCTGAAGAGCGACACGAGATCCGCGCCGCCGCGCGCGCTCGCCCGCGCGACGACGCGCTCTTCCAGTTCCTTCAAATGCTCGCGCATGGAGGCGAGCGCGGCGTCGGAATCGCCTGATTCGAGCGCTTCGATGAGTTGCGTGTGATCGTCCGATGCGCAGATAGACGCCTTAGATGGATCGAAGAGCGCCTTGTAAAGCTCAGTCTTCGCGACGAGTTGCGCGAAGAAAGCATGCAGTTCCGGCGCGCCGGCCAGTTCCACGAGCAGCAGGTGAAACTGGCCAGCGAGCCGCACGCAATCCTCGACCTTACCGGCCTTCGACGCCCGCTCCTCGCTTTTCACATGCGCTCGCAGACGGCGCTTTTGCTGCCCGGTGAGCGCGCCGCACAGCGTCACGACGATCCCCGCCTCCACCAGTTGCCGTGCGCGATACACCGCGCGGATATCGCCTTCCGATGGTGAAGGCACGAACGCCCCGCGATTCGCCTCCAGCACGACTTTTCCCTCGAAGCCGAGCCGCGCCAGCACCTTGCGGATCGTGCCGCGCGTGCAGTCGAACGCGGCGGCAAGATCGCGTTCGACGAGTTGCGCGCCCGGCGCAAGCTTGCCCTGAAGCAGCGCTGAAGTGAGCGCGGCGTGAATGCGTTCGTCGATGGGAAGCTGCTCGGGCGAGGACATGGAGGAGTAAAAGCGCTTGTTATACGCCGTATTTGGACGGTTCTCATTGTATCGGCTGAGTTACTCTCTCGTCGATGGTTAACCAAAATTAGCTAGAATGGTCAACCAAACACCGAGGGATTGCATCATATGAAATCGTCTGTCTGGATCAGAAACGTGCGGCCGCTCGGCGCGGCATCGGTCGACGTGCAGGTGATCGACGGCACGATTGCCGCGCTCGCGCCGCATGGGAGCGCGCCGCCGGCGAGCGGCGACACCGTCATCGATGGCGAGGGCGCGCTGCTCTTGCCGGGTTTCGTCGAAGGCCACACGCATCTCGACAAGACCACGTGGGGCATGCCGTGGTATCGCAACGAAGTGGGACCGCGTCTCGTCGATCGCATCGAGAACGAGCGGCGCTGGCGCGCGGCGAGCGGCCACGACGCGGCGCGCGCCTCCCGTGCGCTCGCGCTCGCGTTCCTGCGCGCGGGCACGACGCGTCTGCGCACGCACGTCGACATCGATACCGACGCGGGCCTGCGGCATCTCGACGGCGTCCTCGCCACGCGCGATGCGCTGAAAGACGTGCTCGACATGCAGATCGTCGCGTTCCCGCAGTCGGGCGTGACCGGCCGTCCGGGCACGCCCGAATTGCTCGACGCCGCGCTCGCAGCCGGCGCCGACGTGCTAGGCGCGCTCGATCCCGCCGCGATCGACGGCGATCCGGCCGCGTCGCTCGACATCACCTTCGCGCTCGCGACGAAACACCAGAAGCCGATCGACATTCATCTGCACGAGCCCGGCGAACTCGGCGCGTTCACGTTCGCCCTGCTGCTCGATCGCGTCGAGGCGCATGGATTCGGCGGGCGCGTCGTCGTGAGCCACGCGTTCTGTCTTGGCGAACTGGCCGCGCCGAAACGCGACGCGCTGCTCGAACGAATCGCGCGCGCGGGCGTGGCGCTCCTGACGACCGCGCCCGCCTCCACGCCCGTTCCGCCGCTGCGCGCGGCGCAAGCGGCGGGCGTCACGCTCTTCGGCGGCAACGACGGCATCCGCGACGCGTGGACGCCCTACGGCTCGCCCGACATGCTCGAACGCGCAATGCTGATCGCAATGCGCTACGACCTGCGCCGCGACGACGACCTCGCGACCGCCCTCGCCTGCGTCACGACCGAAGGCGCGCGCGGCTGCGATTTCGATCGATATGGCCTTGCGCCCGGCGCGCGTGCGGACCTCGTGCTCGTCGATGCCGAGACCGTCGCGCACGCGATCACGTCGCGGCCGGCGCGCCGCCTCGTGATGGCGAACGGCGTCGTCATCGCAGCGGATTTCGTGCGATGAAATCACGCTCCAATCTTGCGTGGCTCGTCGTTATCGTCGCGATCGGGCTCAACCTGCGGCCGCTCCTCACGTCGATCAGCCCGCTCGCCGGCGTGATCCTCGAATCGACCGGGCTCACATTTCATGACGCGTCGCTGCTCACCGGGCTGCCGGTCGTCGCGATGGGCGTCTGCGCGTTCGGTGCGAGCGCGCTCGCGCGGCTCGTTGGCGAGGCGCGCGGCGTGGCGGCGGGGCTCGTCGCGATTGTGATCGCGTGCGGGTCGCGGCTATTCATCGACAGCGGCAGCGTGTTGATCGCGAGCGCGGCGGTCGCGGGCGTGGGCGTCGCGGTGATTCAGGCGCTGTTGCCGGGCGTCATGAAGACGCGCTTTGCCGCGCGCCTGCCGTTCGCGATGGGCCTCTATTCGGCATCGATCATGGCGGGCGGCGGACTCGGCGCGAGCATCACGCCGGGCGTCGCCGCCCGCTTCTCGTGGCACGCAGGGCTCGCGGTTTGGGCGCTGCCCGCGCTGGTCGCGCTCGTGTCGTGGCGCTTGCTGACGCGCGGTCAGAGCGTACACGCGACGCAGCGTTCCGGCGCGGCTGGCAGCCACCCGACGCTCTTTCTCAACCGCCGCGCGTGGGCGCTCGGCGTCTACTTCGGGCTGGTGAACGGCGGCTACACGTGCCTCGTCGCGTGGCTGCCGGCTTACTACCAGCAGCTCGGGCGCAGCGTGACGGCAAGCGGCGCGCTGCTCGCGATCATGACGGTGTTCCAGGCATCGTCGGCGTTGCTGCTGCCGATGGCCGCCGCGCGCTTTCGCGACCGCCGGCCGTGGCTTGCTGCAGGCCTCGTCGCGCAACTGGCGGGCTTCGCCGCACTGCTCGTCGCGCCGATGGCGGCGCCCATCGTCATCGTCGCGTTGCTGGGCGGCGGGCTTGGCGGCGTGTTCGCGCTGACGCTCGTCCTCACGCTCGATCACACCGACGACCCGAGGCTCGCCGCGCGGCTCGTCGCATTCGTGCAGGGCGTGGGGTTCGTGATCGCGGCGGTGGCGCCGATCGTCGCGGGCATCGTGCGCGACGTGACGGGCGGTTTTTCGCTGTCGTGGACCATGCTCGCGACGAGCGTCGTCGCGATGACCGGATTGACCTTGGTGTTTGCGCCGCGCAGCTACGAGCGGGCGATGCGGGGAAATGCGGAGAAGGTGACGCGGACTACAGCGTTGGAAGAAGCTTGAAGAAGTCTCTGGCACGGCAGGAGGGACTCGAACCCCCGCCCCTCGGCTTAGAAGGCCGATGCTCTATCCAGCTGAGCTACTGCCGCGTCGCAAGAGAGCGAGGATTTTACCTCATCGACGGCGCCGGAGCGCCATCGAGATGACGATCAAACCGGTTGCGGATGCAGCATGAACCAGCCGAGGCACAGCGCCCCCGCGATCACGCAATACACGCCGAACGACGCCAGCCGTCCGCGCCCCTCGAAGTAGTGCATCAGGAAGCGGATGCTCAGATAAGCCGCGATGCCGGTCAGCACCCCGCCGAGCAGCGCATCGCCCAGTTGGCCGGGCGCGTGGAAGAGCTTCGGCAACTCCAGCACGCCCGCCGCGAAAATGATCGGTGTGCCCAGGAGGAACGAAAACTCCGCCGCCTTCTCGGCCGTGAGCCCCGCGCCGACGCCCGCGATCATCGTCAGCCCGCTACGCGAAAAACCGGGCACGAGCGCGCCGATCTGCGCGAGACCCACCAGAAACGCCTGCTTGAACGTGAGGCTTTCCGGCGTGCGGGTCGCGCGGGTGCGTTGCAGACGGTCGCCGAACCACAGCAGCACGCCGTTCACCATCAGCGCCGCCGCAACGATCCGCAGGTCGTGAAAAATCGCTTCCAGCCGCTTTTCGAGCAGCAAGCCGACGATGCCCGTCGGAATCGTGCCGATGATCAGCGCCCACATCATGTGGCCGTGCTCGTTGCGCCGGCCGCCGAGCGAAGTGAACCACCCGCCGATCAGCTCGATCCAGCGCCGCCGGAAATACCAGAGGAGCGCGAACGCGGTGCCGAGATGCAGCGCGACCAGGAACGGCAGCAATTGCGGCGCGTGCTTGTCGATATGCATGCCCATCAGGCCGGGCACGAGCAGCGTATGTCCAAGGCTGCTGACCGGAAACAGCTCGGTCACGCCCTGCAGGACGCTAAGAAAAACCAGAAACCACAAAGTCACGCGTCGATCCTTTTATCGTTACGGGGAGGACGCGTCGTGCGTTTGCCATCGATCGGGACTGCGGGAGTTCGACCGGATTGACGTTACGAGGGGATTTGAAACGGCACGGCGCGCGAAACCGGACCGATTATGCCGGTGGCGAAATCGGGCGCCAAGCGTTTAAGGCAAGCGGGATGAACCGACAGTCAAACGTCGGCCAAACAAATATCGAGGTAAGCAAGAACGAATGAAATCGAAAGCGTGGGCGCGCTTTCAGCCGCGCCGAGCGACGATTTCGCGCGTCACAGCTTATAGAGGAAAACCAGTGTGCTCGCGCCGAAGAGACCGAACATCGCCAGAGCCATTGTCATCGCCAAATCCATTCCTTCTCCTCGCTCTGTCTGGTTGCCAACACAGGGTTGAATAACAACACATCGCGCGCGCGGGCGTCAGTCGCGATTTCCCCCAAAGGGTTTCCCCGTACCAAAAAGCAGGGCAGAATCTGCGAGTCTGTTGCCACCACCCCGCCGTCAATACGCCTCCCGGAGCGCCCCATCATGTCATCCGACGTAGACATCACCGACATCACGCGCGACGGCGCCTCGATCTCGCTTGCGCCCAGCGCGGGTGGCCGGCTCATGACGTGGCAGGTCGGCGGCGAGCCGGTAATCCACTGGCCGGCGTCGCCCGACTGGTCGCAGTTCGCGAAAATCCGCGGCGGCAATCCGCTGCTCTTTCCGTTTCTGGGCCGCCATTTCGTCGACGGCGAGATCGGCAGGTGGCGCGATCCCGACGGCAAGATCCACGCGCTGCCGACGCACGGCTTCGCCCGCAACCTGCCCTTCACCTGCACGAAGGACGCGGACGGCCACGGCCTGCGCATGACGCTCGTCGATGGCGACGCGACCCGCGCGGGATATCCGTTCGCGTTCCGCTTCGAGGCAGCCTACCGGCTCGTCGATGCCACGACGCTCGAAGTCGAACTGACCACATCGAATCCGGGCGAAATCGCGCTGCCGTACTACGCGGGCCATCATTTCTACTTCCACTTGCCGCACGATCAGCGCGCGATCAGCAGCGTGGAACTGCCACGCACGGAGCGCCGTCATCAGCTCGACGACGGCTCGATCAGCGAGGCGCAGCCGGGCGCGCCGCGCTACACGCTCGACGATCCGGGCATCGTCGACCGGTTTCATTGCTTTACGGGCCCGTCCGACCAGCCGGTGCGGGTCTTCATGCCGGGGCTGAGGCGCGTGGTGAGCTTCGAGCTGGACCAGCCGGACTCGGTGCCGTGGTACGCGGTGACCACCTGGACCGAAGCGGATACCTCGGATTTCTACTGCGTCGAGCCGTGGATCGGCCTGCCGGACGCGATCCACAACGGGCGCGGCCTGCGCTGGCTCGCGCCGGGGAAGACGGAAGCGGCGTCGCTCAGGCTCTCCGTATCGCCCCTCGACTGAACGCGGCGCGCCGGCTTTTCGCGTCCGGATAGTCGATGACGTTAAAATCCGATGTTTGGACCGCCGCGCACCTTTGCACGTGGCGGCGCTTCGCGAGGTTTAAAGTTGGCAACAAGAATTCGACGGCTCCTCTGCGCCTCGCTGGCCGCAGTGCTCGCCGCTTGCGGCTCGGCGCCGGTCGGGCCGGGTTTCTATCGCGTGGAACAGGGCGACACGGTTTCGAAGATCGCGCGGGCGAACCGGACCTCGGTGCAGAACATCACGCGCTGGAACAGCCTGCCGAACGCCGATTCGATCGAAGTCGGACAGGTTTTGCGCGTCGCGCCCCCCGCGGGCACGGCAGCCGCATCGACCGGCGGATTGCGGACGGCGCCGGCTCCTGCTGCATCGGCGAATCGTGACACCGCGCCCGATCCCGCGCCCGCGAAGGCGCCCGCCGTCTCGCTGATCTGGCCGGCGCAGGGCGATTTGATCCGCGGTTTCGACGGCAAGACGTCGAAGGGCATCGACATCGGCAATGCGCCGGGCACGAAGATCGTCGCGGCGGCGGGCGGCACGGTCGTCTACGCGGGCAACGGCCTGCGCGGCTACGGCAACATGCTGATCGTCAAGCACGATTCGGAATACCTGACCGCCTACGCGCACAACCGCGCGCTCCTGGTGAAGGAAGGCCAGACGGTCACGCAGGGGCAGCAAATCGCGGAAATGGGCGATACGGACTCGAATCGCGTGATGCTGCATTTCGAGCTGCGCTATCTGGGCCGTTCAACCGATCCGTCGCGCTACCTGCCGCCGCGCTAACACTGAAGTCATGAGGAAAGAATTGATGAAGATGATGAACCGAGCTGCGTGCCTTGCGGCGCTGGGCGCCGTCGCGGCGCTCGGCGGCTGCGCGAATACGTCGACGATGACCTACCTGCCCTCGGGCGATACCGGTTTCGCCATCAACTGCAGCGGCGGCGATGCGAGCACGAGCTGGGCGGAGTGTTACAAAAAGGCAGGCGAGACGTGCGGCGCGTACGGCTACGAAGTCGTGTCGAAGGACACCGACGGGGGCGCGACCACAGGCGGAACGGTAGGCGGGATTTTCGGCGCGAACATCAAGAACCGCTCGATGGTGATTCGCTGCAAGCAATGACGGATGCGTTCGGCGCGCGTCTTGCGCGCCAGCGCGCGGAGCGCCAGCGGCCTGATAGCGGATCGATATGCGCCGCGAACGCGATGAGCAACGCGATTGCGACGGGACAAACGGCGAGGCAAATCCACAGCAGAATCATGATCGAAGCTAAGACGACGAATGCTCCGATCATAACGGCGCGGCAATAATTTCGCTGATACGGGATGTCGCTCGCGGTTACAGGGCATTTTTTACGCGGCACGCCTTGAACGCGATTCACTGTGCTGCTATCAACTCGTTACGCTCCGATACAAGCGCATACAACCCCGCGCCGCCCTCGCTACTATGATCGTTTTCAGCCCGCTCATTCTCTGCGCGAACAGTTAGTGCGGGTCAGAAGCCCCGATGTGCCCGCGTCGGGGCTTCGCCTTTTGCGGCGCTACAAGATCAAAAAAACCGCTTACTTCGACTGCTCCGGCGCATTCAGCATGGCCGGCGGGCGCGTATCCGTGGGAACGCCCTTATAGTCTGGCGGGTCCTGCGGCGGCTTGTGCTTCTGAGTCGACGATGAATCGGCGCAAGCGGCGAGCGTGAGCGCGAGGGCAGCAATGAAAACGATACGCGGCATGGGATGTCCGGAAGTCGGCCTGAAAAGACAAAGGGGTTGCAAGCCGAAACTTGTAACCCCTTCATGTACGGTGGTCGGAGCGAAAGGATTCGAACCTTCGACCCTCTGATCCCAAATCAGATGCGCTACCAGGCTGCGCTACGCTCCGACAAGCCGCAGATGATAGCGTTTTCCCGCACCACGCGCAATGAAAAGTGTCGAAGGAATTGGCACGCGCGATGCAACCCACGGTCGAAGTATTGTCGAACGCAATTCGAACTCACGGAGACACTCGATGAACCTCATTCTCTGGCGCCACGCCGAAGCCGAAGACCACGCCGCAAGCGATCTCGTGCGGCAACTCACGCCGCGCGGACGCAAGCAGGCGCAGGCGGTCGCGAAGTGGCTCAAGGCGCGCATCGACGATGACGCCGTCTTCATCGTCAGCCCCGCGACGCGCACGATCCAGACCGCCGAGGCGTTCGGCGACCGCTATCGCGTGGTCGAGCAACTCGCGCCCGGCAAGAGCGCGCAGGCCGTACTCGATGCCGCGGGCTGGCCCGAGGGCATCGCGGAGACGGTCATCGTGGTCGGCCATCAGCCGACGATCGGCCGCGTCGCCGCGTTGCTCCTTAGCGGGCAGGAAGCGGAGTGGTCCGTAAAGAAGGCCGGCATCTGGTGGTTCCAGCAACGCGCGCGCGGCGTCGACCAGATCGTCCTGCGCGCCGTGACGAATCCGGACCTCCTGTAGCCATTTCATCGAAGCGTCACGTGCACGCCATGCGAGCGTCACGCGCGATTACTACATTGGCGGGGATTCAAGAGAATCCCACCGAGGAACGCCAATGCAAGATTCATCATCCAAAGCGCGCCCGACGCTTCTGCACGACTCGCGCCGCCGTCTTCCGCGCGCGGCGGAAACGGTTACCGGACAGCATCGTCTGCAAGTCGCGTGGGCCCGCTCCGAGGGCGAACTGCGCGAGGCGCAACGCCTGCGCTATCGCGTGTTCTCCGACGAAATGGGCGCGCGCCTGTCAGGCCCGGCCGGCCTCGACGTCGATCGATTCGACGCCTTCTGCGATCACCTGCTCGTGCGCGATCTCGAAACGCTCAGAGTGGTCGGCACGTATCGCGTTTTGCCGCCGCATCAGGCGGCGCGCATCGGGCGGCTCTATGCGGAAAGCGAATTCGACGTGTCGCGTCTTGCGCACTTGCGGCCGAAGCTCGTGGAAGTGGGCCGCTCGTGTGTGCATCCCGACTATCGCAACGGCGCCGTCATCATGTCGCTGTGGGGCGGGCTCGCCGCCTACATGAAGCAGAACGGCTACGAGACGATGCTCGGCTGCGCGAGCGTCGGCATGATCGATGGCGGGCATTACGCGGCAAACCTCTATTGCTCGCTGCAAGGCGATTCGCTGACCGCCCCCGAATACCGCGCGTTCCCGCATACGCCGCTGCCGGTCGAGGAATTGCGCACCGGCGCCGAGGTGAGCCCGCCGCCGCTGGTGAAGGGCTATTTGCGGCTCGGTGCCAAGATTTGCGGCGCGCCCGCGTGGGACCCGGATTTCAACACGGCCGATTTCCTCACGCTGTTCCGCCTGTCCGACATCAACGCTCGCTACGCGCGCCACTTCATGAGCTGATGGGCGATAAAAAGCCCTGCCGCGCTCGCACGCGGCAGGGCTTTCGATTCCATCGATCCCGCTCAATCGTCCGTATAGACAACCCGATACGGCCGCCCGATCTTCTCCCACTCCGCCGCTTCCTGCACGAGGCTGTAATCGGTGAGCGGATTGTTGGCGACCCAGTCGTTCGGCAGGCGCACGTCGAAGCCGCTGCCCGCCTGCTTCACGCGAATGGCCGGCAAGCCGGCATCGGTGCGGCGGCGGCACAACAGCGCCGCGAGCCGCAGACAAAACAGCAGCGTCCAGTCGACATCGCGTGCGTGCGCGAGCTTGCCGAGTTTGCCCGCGTGGCCGAGCACGAGCGCCGCGAGCCGCGCCTGATCGGTGCGCGAGAAGCCGGGCATGTCCGCGTGACTCGCGATATACGCCGAGTGCTTGTGATACGCGCTGTGCGCGATCGACAGCCCGATCTCGTGCAGCGCCGCCGACCACGCGAGGAACATGCGGTTCTCCTCGCGGCGCTCGTCGTCGGGTTCGTCGAGCTGATCGTAGAAGCTGATCGCCAGTTCGGCGATGCGATCGGACTGCGCGGCATCGACGGCATAGCGCCGCTTGAAGCCCTCCACCGTCACCGTGCGCATGTCCTGATGCTGCGAGCGCCCGAGCAGGTCGTAGAGCACGCCGAGACGCAGCGCGCCGTCCGTCGTATCGACGTAATCGATGCCCAGCTCCTCGAACACGCCGAGCATGATCGACAAACCGCCCGCCAAGACAGGAATGCGGTCCGGCTTCAGCGCGATGAGTTTCAGCCGGTTCACGTTCTCCGCCTTGATCAAGGCGCGTTTCAGGCGCTCCAGGCCGCCGCGCGAGATGCCATGCGTGATGTGCGGATCGTTGAAACCGTTCGCCTCGACGAGTTCCGCCAGCGCGCGCGCCGTTCCCGACGAACCGATCGCCTGGTCCCAGCCCGTGTGCTTGTATTCGCTCGAAATGATCTGGATTTCGCGCTTGGCGGCGAGTTCGGCCTGGCGCATCGTGTATTCGTCGACGTTGCCCGCCGCGAAAAACTGCCGGCTGTGGCTCACGCAGCCGATGTAGAGGCTTTCCATGTGGATCGGCGTGTAATGCGAGCCGATGATGAATTCCGTCGAGCCGCCGCCGATGTCCACCACGAGGCGCTTGCCCGCGCTCGCAGGCACGGAATGCGCGGCGCCCGCATAGATGAGCCGCGCTTCCTCGCGGCCCGCGATCACTTCGATCGGGAAGCCGAGCGCGCTTTCCGCCTCGGCGATGAATTCGTTCGCGTTTTTTGCAACGCGCAGCGTATTGGTTGCGACGGCGCGCACGTGGTCCGGATGAAAATCGCGCAACCGTTCGCCGAAGCGCTTGAGCGCATCCCAGCCACGCAGTTGCGACGCGCGGTCGAGATATTTGTCGCGCGACAGGCCCGCGCCCAGGCGCACCGGCTCGCGCAGCGCATCGACCTGATAGATCTGGCTGCCGGCGTCGGTTTCCTCGACGCGCCCGACGATCAGCCGGAAGCTGTTCGAACCCAGGTCTACGGCGGCGAGAAGATGCGGGTGAGTGACCATCGGTTGTCCAGGATTCGTAAGAAAGGGACCGCAAAAAACCGCATCGCGGCGCCGCACCAATTCTAAAGCAAGCGCGCCCGGCCGCACCGCTACGCGGCCGCTCCTCTCGCGACGCTATTCCCAATCTGCGTAGAATTTGTGACACTGGAACTGTCACGAAAATTTAATCTTACTGTGAGAGTATCCGAGCCTCCGTTTGCCCTCCCGATCGACCCCCACCGCTCCTCGCCGATGTCCATACGCTATCCGCTTTTCAACCGCGAACTGGGCATACTGGGATTCAACGAGCGCGTGCTCGCGCAAGCCGCCGACACCGCCGTCCCTCTTCTCGAGCGGCTCCGTTTCATCTGCATCACCAGCAGCAATCTCGACGAGTTCTTCGAAGTCCGCATGGCAGGCCTGCAGGAACAGATGCGCGACAACCCCGGCTCGCTTTCGCCCGACGGCATGTCGCTGCAGCACGTGTACGACCTCGTCGTCGAGCGCACGCACCGGCTCGTGCGCCAGCAATACGCGATGCTGCACGAAATCGTGCTGCCCGCGCTCGAAAGCGAAGGCATCTTCTTTCATGGCGCCGACGGCTGGTCGCAGCAGCAGACCGCCTGGGCGCGCGCTTACTTCCAGGATGAACTGCTGCCCGTCCTGACGCCGATCGGGCTCGACCCCGCGCATCCGTTTCCGCGCGTGTTGAACAAGAGCCTGAACTTCGTCGTCGAGCTGGAGGGCAAGGACGCGTTCGGCCGTCAGGCGATGATGGGCATCGTGCAAGCGCCGCGTGCGTTGCCTCGCCTCGTGCGGATGCCCGAGGCGCTGTCGGGGTATCCACACGGCTTCGTGCTGCTGAGTTCGCTGATGCAGCACTTCGTCGCCGAGCTGTTTCCGCATCTGAACGTGCGAAGCTGCAACCAGTTTCGCATCACGCGCAATAGCGAACTGTTCGTCGACGAAGACGAAATCACGAATCTGCGCGTCGCGTTGCAGGGCGAATTGCCCGCGCGGCATCTGGGCAATGCGGTACGGCTGGAAGTGTCGGCGGAGACGCCGCCGCACATGATCCGGCGCCTGCTCGACGAGAGCCAGTTGAACGAGCGCGACTGCTATCGCGTGAACGGGCCTGTGAATCTCGTGCGGTTGATGCAGTTGCCCGAGATGGTGGACCGGCCGGACCTGAAGTTCGTGCCGCACATTCCGGCGATCCCGAAGACGATCGCGAGCGCCGCGAATCTCTTCGATGCGATCGATCAGGGCGACATCCTGCTGCATCATCCGTACGAGAGTTTTCAGCCGGTGCTCGAGTTGTTGCTGCAGGCGGCGAAGGACCCGCAGGTCGTCGCGATCAAGCAGACGATCTATCGCACCGGCACTGACTCCCCATTGATGGACGCGCTCATGCAGGCCGCGCGCAACGGCAAGGAAGTGACGGTGGTCGTCGAGTTGCTCGCGCGCTTCGATGAGGAGACGAACATCAACTGGGCCGCGCAGCTCGAAGCGGTGGGCGCGCACGTGGTGTACGGCGTGGTCGGCCACAAGTGCCACGCGAAGATGATGCTGATCGTGCGGCGCGTGTCGGTCGGCGGGAAGATGGTGTTGAAGCGCTATGTGCATCTGGGCACGGGGAACTATCATCCGCGCACGGCGCGTCTTTATACCGACTTTGGCATGATGACGTCCGACCAGGAGCTATGCGAGGACGTGCATCACGTGTTCCAGCAACTGACGGGCATCGGCGGGGAGATCGCGCTGCACCAGATCTGGCAGTCGCCGTTTACGCTGCACGCGCGGCTGATCGATGGCATTCGCGCCGAGGCCGATCATGCGCGGGCCGGGCGCAAGGCGCGCATCGTGGCAAAGATGAATGCCTTGCTGGAGCCTTCGGTAATTGCCGCGCTTTACGAGGCGTCGCAGGCGGGGGTGAAGATCGATTTGATCGTGCGCGGAGTGTGTTCCTTGAAGCCCGGCGTTGAAGATCTATCGGAAAACATCACCGTGCGATCGATCGTCGGGCGGTTTCTCGAGCATCATCGGATCTTCTATTTTTATGCGAATGGGCGAGAGGACGTTTATCTGTCGAGCGCGGACTGGATGGATCGCAACTTCTTCCGGCGTGTCGAAGTGGCGTTTCCGGTGCGTGATCGTCGGCTCAAGCGGCGCGTGATTGCCGAAGGATTATCGGTGTTTCTCGGTGACAATCAGGCGGCATGGCTCATGCAGAGCGATGGACATTACAAGCGCCGCCGGCCGGGGAAATCGATGCGCAATGCGCAGTTGGGGCTGCTCGCCAAGTTTTGTTCTTGAAGGTGCTGGCGCTATTTTTAAGAAGCGCCAGCGGAATTCAAACCGCTATCGATTTCCTCAAAGCAGTGCGCGCAGCGGGAAAGCGCACGATGAACGTACTTCCCCGTCCTTCCTCGCTTTTGACGTCAAGCTCGGCATGATGCCGCTGCAGCACATGCTTGACGATGGCAAGCCCCAGTCCCGTGCCGCCCGTGTCGCGTGAGCGGCTGCGATCCACGCGATAAAACCGCTCGGTCAAGCGCGGAATATGCTCCGCAGGAATGCCCAGCCCGCTGTCCCGCACCGAGAACACTGCGCGATCCTTCACTCGCTGCCAGACGACATCGATCGTCCCGCCGTCTGGCGTATAGCGAATCGCATTGGTGACGAGATTCCCGAGCGCACTCACGATCTCCGTCTCCGCGCCTGCGACCGTCAACGCCTCATCAGCGTTAAACGTAATCCGGTGCCGCCCGCCCGAAAGATTGTTGGCATCATCTTCGAGATGACGCAGGACCGCGCGCATATCGAGCAGATCATCGCTGGGCGGACGCATATCGCCTTCGAGATTTGCGAGCACGAGCAGATCGCGCACGATGTTCTGCATCCGCGAAGCCTGCTGGTCCATCATTTCGAGGTAACGCGCGCGATCCGCTTCATCGAGCGGCAACTCGCGCATCGTTTCCAGAAAGCCCGACAGCACCGTCAGCGGCGTCTTCAGTTCGTGCGATACATTCGCGACGAAATCACGCCGCATTGAATCGGTGCGCTCAAGCTCGGTAATGTCCTGCGTCAGAATCAGCTTGCGATTCTCGCCATAAGGAAACACCTGCACCGATAGCGTGTAGTGCCGCCGCACGCCCATCCCGCGCATCACGAGCATCTCTTCGTAATGGTGCGAGTTCAGATAACGCACGAACTCCGGCTGACGCACGAGATGCGTCACATGCTGGCGCAGATCGCGCTTCGCATCGAGCCCGAAGTGCGTCTCGGCGATCGCGTTGCACCACTCGATCTGATCACGGTCGTCGAGCATGGCGACGCCGTTCGGCGATGCCTGGATCGCCTGGATGAAGCGCGAATGCTGCTGCTCGACCTGACGCACCTGCGCGTGCCAGCGCTTCGCGAGCTTGTGCAGCCGGTAATAGATTTCGCCCCAGATGCCAAGCGCGCTCGGCACTTCGCCGTAGACGGGCGCATCGAGCAGACGCCACAGACGCTGCGTATGAAACGTGCTGATGAAGCTCTGCACGACGAGCACGACGACCGCGAACGCGAGCGCCACGCGCACGCCGAGGAAAGCGCCGATGAGCGCACTCAGCGCCGCGAGCAGCGCCAGGGACACGATCGAACGCGTCCAGATGATGTTCATGGATCGGCGAAAGAAGGAGTGGGGACCGGCGGCGGGTCAGGCGCTCCGGGCAAGCCGGTAGCCGCTGCCACGCACTGTTTCGATCATAGCATCGCAGCCCGCCGGCTTGAGCGCGGCGCGCAGGCGCTTGATATGCACGTCGACGGTCCGCTCCTCCACGAACACGTGATCGCCCCACACCTGATCCAGCAGTTGCGTGCGGCTATGTACACGCTCCGGATGCGTCATGAAGAAATGCAATAGCCGGAATTCGGTCGGGCCGAGATCGAGCTTGATATCGTTGCCCGAGTGGCTCGCGGCCACGCGATGCGTCGCCGGATCGAGGCGCAAGCCGTTGATCGCAACCACGTCTTCCGTCAACTGCGGCGCCCGGCGGCGCAGCACCGCCTTGATGCGCGCCATCAGTTCCTTCGGCGAGAAGGGTTTCGTGACGTAGTCGTCGGCGCCGATTTCGAGGCCGAGCACCTTGTCCTGCTCGTCGCCGCGCGCGGTCAGCATGATGATCGGAATGTGCTTCGTGCGCTCGTTGTTGCGCAACTCGCGAGCGAACGTGATGCCGGACTTGCCCGGCAGCATCCAGTCGAGCAGCACGAGATCGGGCAGGACATCGCTGATCAGGTTCTGCGCCTGCTCCGCGTTGTAGGCGCGGATCGGGCAATGTCCCGCGTGTTGCAGATTCACCGAGATCAGTTCGGAAATCGCGGGTTCGTCTTCGATGACGAGGATACTGCTGGGCATCGGCACCTCTGTGACCTTTTTGCTTGAAGTGAAATTAGCTGAGCGCTTCGCGTTCGAGCTGGTCGCGCGACACATGGCGCACGTCGGTTCCCTTCACGATGTAGATGATGAACTCGGCGATGTTCTTCGCATGGTCGCCGATCCGCTCGACCGCCTTCGCGATGAACAGATAGTCGAGCCCCGCCGAAATCGTGCGCGGGTCTTCCATCATGTACGTGATGAGCTTCCGGACGAACGCGCGGAATTCCTCGTCGATCGCCTTGTCGTCGCGCACGATCTGCGCGGCCGCGACGGTGTCGAGGCGCGCGAACGCATCGAGCGCACGGCGCAGGATCGTTACCGCCATCTCGCCCGAGAGCTTGATCTCCGCGATGTTCACCGTACGGCCCGCGCCGTCTTCGCTGATGCGCTTCACGCGCTTCGCGATCTTCTCGGCTTCGTCGCCGGCGCGTTCGAGGTTCGTGATCGTCTTCGAGATCGCCATCAGGAGGCGCAGGTCGCGCGCGGCGGGCTGCCGGCGCGCGATGATGTTGCTGCACTCCTCGTCGATCTCGACTTCCATCGTGTTCAATCGCACTTCGGCCGCGATCACCTGGTCGGCGACGGCAATGTCGAACGTGTTGAGCGCCTGCATCGCGTGGATGATCTGCGACTCGACGAGCCCGCCCATTTCCAGCACTTTCGACGATACCGCGTTGAGATCGGCATCGAACTGGCTCGACAGATGTTTATCGGACATGTATTGCTCCTGTAATCCCGTTCTCTCTCCGGCGGCTTAGCCGAACCGCCCGGTAATGTAGTCTTCCGTTTCCTTGCGGCCGGGCTTGATGAAGATCTTTTCGGTGTCTCCGAATTCGATCAGCTCGCCGAGGTACATATATGCAGTGTAGTCCGAGCAGCGCGCCGCCTGTTGCATGTTGTGCGTGACGATCACGACCGTGTAGTCGTTCTTCAGTTCGGCGATCAGTTCTTCGATGCGGCCCGTCGAAATAGGATCGAGCGCGGAGCACGGTTCGTCGAGCAACAGCACTTCGGGCCGGATCGCGATGCCGCGCGCGATGCACAGGCGCTGCTGCTGCCCGCCCGACAATCCATAGCCGCTTTGCTGCAGCTTGTCCTTCACTTCGTTCCAGAGCGCGGCCTTCGTCAGCGCCCATTCGACGCGATCGTCCATCTCCGAACGCGACAGTTGCTCGAACATCTTTACGCCGAACGCGATGTTGTCGTAGATCGACATCGGAAACGGCGTCGGCTTCTGGAACACCATGCCGACGCGCGCGCGAAGCAGCGAAATGTCGCGGCGCGTGTCCAGCAGGTTCTCGCCGTCCATCAGGATCTCGCCTTCGGCGCGCTGCTCCGGATAGAGCGCGTACATCTTGTTGAACGTGCGCAGGAGCGTGGACTTGCCGCATCCCGACGGGCCGATGAACGCCGTCACCTTCTTCTCGGGAATGCGCAGGTTGATGTTCTTCAGCGCGTGATACTTGCCGTAGAAGAAGTTGAGATCGTTGACTTCGATCTTCGGCTTCATCGAATCGGCGGGTTTTGCGCTGTGCGTCGGCTTGAAGCTGCCGGGCACCGGGCCGCGCTCGACCGGCGCCGCAGTCTTCTCGTCGACCGCGTTTGCGTTCAGGTGGCTGACACCACTGGTGACCATGTTCATGGAATCACTCCGCCTCTATTTCTTTGAAATGATCGTGCGTGCAAGGATATTCAGACCCAGCACGCCGAGCGTAATCAGGAATACGCCGGCCCACGCGAGTGCTTGCCACTGCGGGAACGGGCTCATCGCGAACTTGTAGATCGTGACCGGCAAATTCGCGACCGGCTGGTTCATGTCCCACGAGAAGAACTGGTTCGACAGCGCCGTGAAGAGGAGCGGCGCGGTTTCGCCGGCGATGCGCGCGACCGCCAGCAGCACGCCCGTCACGATCCCGCCGACTGACGCCTTCAGCGTGATCGACATCACCATCTTCCACTTCGGCGTGCCGAGCGCGAACGCCGCTTCGCGCAGCGCGTTCGGCACGAGCTTCAGCATGTTCTCGGTCGTGCGGATCACGATCGGAATCTGCAGGAGCGCCAACGCGATCACGCCGGCCCAGCCGGAAAAGCGCCCCATCTTCGCGACGACGAGCGCGTAGACGAACAAGCCGATCACGATCGACGGCGCCGACAGCAAAATGTCGTTGATGAAGCGTGTGACGCTCGCGAGCCATTTCTTCTGGCCGTATTCCGCCAGATACACGCCCGCGAGAATGCCGAGCGGCGTGCCGAGGAACGTCGCGAGCACGACGAGCATCAGGCTGCCAACGATGGCGTTCGCGAGACCGCCGCCGTCGGTGTTCGGCGGAGGCGTCGACTGCGTGAAAAGATCGATCGACAGGCCGCCGATGCCGAGCTTCAGCGTCGTGAAGAGAATCCACACGAGCCACAAGAGGCCGAAGGCCATCGCCGCGAGGGACATCGTCAGCGCGATCGCGTTCTTGCCGCGGCGGCGGCGCTGCAGTTTGATGCGCGTCGCATCCGACGCGTCATTTTCGATGAATGCGGGCTGGCTCACTTGGCGCCCTCCCCTTTTTCGAGGCGAAGCAGCATCAGCTTAGAGAGCGCGAGCACGAAGAACGTGATCACGAAGAGAATCAGGCCGAGTTCCATCAACGCGGACGTGTGCAGGCCGGGGCTCGCTTCGGCGAATTCGTTCGCGAGCGCCGACGTGATGCTGTTGCCCGGCGAGAAGAGCGACACGTTGTCGAGCAGGTTCGTGTTGCCGATCACGAACGTGACCGCCATCGTTTCACCGAGCGCGCGGCCGAGGCCGAGCATCACGCCGCCGATCACGCCGGTACGTGTGTACGGCAGCACGATCTTCCACATCACTTCCCAGGTCGTGCAGCCAATGCCGTACGCCGATTCCTTCAGCAGCACCGGCGTGACTTCGAACACGTCGCGCATCACGGCCGCGATGTACGGGATGATCATGATCGCGAGGATGACGCCCGCGCACAGGATGCCGATGCCGATCGGCGGCCCCTGAAAGAAGCGGCCGATGAGCCACACATCGCCGAGCAGACGCCCGAGCGGCTTTTCGAAATAAGCCGCGAAGATCGGGGCGAAGACGAGCAGGCCCCACATGCCGTAGACGATCGACGGAATTGCCGCGAGCAGTTCGATTGCGACGCCGAGCGGGCGGCGCAGCCACGCCGGCGACAGTTCCGTCAGGAAGAGCGCGATGCCGAAGCTCACCGGCACGGCGATCAGGAGCGCGATGATCGAGGTCGCGATGGTGCCGTAGATCGGCACGAGCGCGCCAAAGCTGTCGGTGTTAGGGTCCCACTCGCCGCGCCAGAGGAAGCTGAAACCGAATTTCTGGATGGTCGGCAGCGACGCATAAATCAGCGAAACGATGATGCCGCCGAGCAAAAGCAAGGTGACGACGGCCGCGAGCAGTGTCACGCCGCCGAAAATGATGTCGCCGAGACGGCTCGGCGCGCGTTGCGTATGACTTCCGGGGGGTGTCGAGGCTAGATTGATGTCCGACATGGGAACCTTGGGTCGGGCCGCGCGGCACATGCCGCGCGGCGAAACTTACTGCTTTTGTCCTGCCTCATCAGCTTAGGACGTTTTAGGACATGCGTATCGCGCGTTTATTGCGCAACCGCCTTGCCCGACCCGTCCTTCACCTTCGCCTTCCACTGCGAGCGGATTTCCGCGACCACCGAATCCGGCAGCGAGATGTAATCCAGATCGTTTGCTGCCTGATTGCCGTTCTTGAACGCCCAGTCGAAGAATTTCAGGGTTTCGGTGCCTTGCGGCGCCTTTTCCTGCGTCGAGTGCAGCAGCACGAAGGTCGCGCCGACGACCGGCCATGCGTCCTTGCCCGATTCGTTCGTCAGGATCTGGTAGAACGACTTCGACCAGTCCGCGCCCGCGGCGGCGGCCTTGAACGTCTCCGTCTTCGGCTGCACGACCGTACCGGCGGCATTCTTCAGGCCGACGTAGGTCATCTTGTTCTGCTTGGCGTAGGCCCATTCCACATAGCCGATCGCGCCCGGCAGACGCTGCACGAAAGCCGCGACGCCGTCGTTGCCCTTGCCGCCCGTGCCCGTCGGCCAGTTGACGGTCGAGCCTTCACCGATCTTCGACTTCCACTCCGGGTTCACCTTCGACAGGTAGTTCGTCCAGATGAAGCTCGTGCCCGAACCGTCGGCACGGCGGACCACGGCGATGTCCGTGTCCGGCAGCTTGACCTTCGGGTTGAGCGCGGCGATCGCCGGGTCGTTCCACTTCTTGATCTTGCCGAGATAGATGTCGCCGAGCACTTCGCCCGACAGCGTCACTTCACCCGCCTTCACGCCCGGCACGTTGATCACCGGCACCACGCCGCCGACCACCGTCGGGAACTGGAAAAGCCCTTGCTTTTCAAGCTCGTCGTCCTTCAGCGGCGCGTCGGAGCCTGCGAAATCGACCGTTTTCGCGATGATCTGCTTGATCCCGCCCGACGAACCGATGCCCTGATAGTTCACCTTGCCGCCGCCGGTCTTCTGGTAGGCGTCGGCCCACTTCGTGTAGATCGGTGCTGCGAACGTGCTGCCCGCGCCGGTAATATCGGCTGCTTGCGCGGAGATGGCGACGAGTGCGCCGATTACGCCAGCCAGCGCGGTTTGCATCAATTTCATGAGACCTCCAGGTTGTAAGCGAATGACACGACAAGGCGAAGCATAGGCACAGTCTGTGACAGTAATATGACTCTTCGTGAAGCTCGCGTGTCAGTGCGCTTACGGCATGAAAGCCGTTGAGGAAAAGCAAAAAAGCCGCTGCGGATCGCTCCGCAGCGGCTTTTTGTGTGCTCGCCTGATACTTAGGAAGTCGCGTCTTTTACGACCTGCGCAATCGTTTCCGCGTGACGAACCGCGTCCCGTTCGGCTGCGGCCTCGACCATCACGCGCAGCACCGGCTCCGTGCCCGACGCGCGAATCAGGACGCGTCCGTGCCCTTCGAGCGCACGCTCGGCACCGCTGATCGCCTTGGCAATCGCGTCGCTTTCTTTCCAGTTCGCGCCCGGACTCATGCGAACGTTGATCAGCTTCTGCGGGAACAGCGTCACGCCGTCGAGCTGATCCGCGAGCGACTTGCCGCTACGCTGCATCGCGGCGAGCACGAGCAGCGCGGACACGATGCCGTCGCCCGTGGAATGCCGATCCAGCGACAGAATGTGTCCCGAGCCTTCCGCGCCGAGCTGCCAGCCGTTCTCGCGCAGCTTCTCCAGCACGTAGCGGTCGCCGACGTTCGCTCGCACGAACTGCACACCCGCTTCCTTCAGCGCCACTTCGACGGCCATGTTCGTCATCAGCGTGCCGACGGCGCCGTCCACCTTGCCGTCGGTCGCCATGCGGTCC
Organism: Caballeronia humi; assembly: GCF_001544475.1. Taxonomy (GTDB): domain Bacteria; phylum Pseudomonadota; class Gammaproteobacteria; order Burkholderiales; family Burkholderiaceae; genus Caballeronia; species Caballeronia humi. Next base: position 49,598 of record NZ_FCNW02000010.1, read on the forward strand.
TTGACCAGCACGTAGAGCAGTTCGTCGCCGTTGTAGAGACGGCCCGCCGAATCGACGACTTGCAGGCGGTCGGCGTCGCCATCGAGCGCGATGCCGATATCCGCGCGATGTTCGAGCACGGCGTTCACGAGCGCGTCGGGCGCGGTGGCGCCGACACCGTCGTTGATGTTGAAGCCGTTCGGCGAAATGCCGATCGGGATCACTTCTGCGCCGAGTTCGTGGAACACGTTCGGCGCGACGTCGTACGCGGCGCCGTGCGCGCAATCGAGCACGATCCGCAGGCCGCGCAGGTCGAAACTCGCCGGGAACGTGCTCTTGCAGAACTCGACATAGCGGCCACCAGCGTCATCGAGCCGACGCGCCTTGCCGAGCCGCTCCGACGGCGCGCATGCGAGCGGCTCTTCGAGTTGCGCTTCGATCTGGAGTTCGACGTCGTCGGGCAGCTTGTTGCCGTCAGCGGAGAAAAATTTGATGCCGTTGTCGTAGTACGGATTGTGCGACGCGCTGATCACGACGCCCGCCGCAAGCCGCAGCGCACGCGTCAGGTAAGCGATGCCGGGCGTCGGCATCGGGCCGGCCAGCATCACGTCGACGCCCGCCGCCGAGAAACCCGCTTCCAGCGCGGCTTCGAGCATGTAGCCCGACACCCGCGTGTCCTTGCCGATCAACACGGTCGGACGGCTGCCCTTTTTCTGCCAGCGATCGGCGCCCGCGAGCACTTTGCCCGCCGCATAGCCAAGCCGCAGCACGAAATCGGGCGTGATCGGCGCTTCACCGACCTTCCCGCGAATCCCATCCGTTCCAAAATATCGACGTGCCATTAGTTTATTACCCCCGCGGACGTGGATGCGCGTGTCGTGCGCCCGCATGTGTTGTTGAAACCGTGGACGGCGCGCACGCCCGCGCTGCAATCCGCTGTTTATAAGTGTTAATGATGCCTGCTTTGGCCAGCGGCTTTCGTTGCCTGCCAAACCTTCAGACCATCGAGGATCGGCGCGACGTCGTGAACCCGCACGATCACCGCGCCCCGCTCCGCCGCGCAGACCGCCGCCGCGATGCCCGCCGCCAGCCGCTCGCCCTTCTTGCGGCCGGTAACGGCGCCGAGCATCGACTTGCGCGACATCCCGACGAGCAGCGGAAAGTCCGTCGCGACGGGACGGGTTTTGTCGAGATGCGCGAGCAGCGCGAAATTGTGCTCCTCGGTTTTGCCGAAGCCGTAGCCGGGATCGAGACAGATCCGCTCGGACGCAATGCCGGCCTTCGACAACGCATCGACGCGATCGGCGAAAAAGTCCCGCACATCCTCGACGACATTCCGATACACCGGCTCCTCGGCCTGCATCGTCCGCGGCTCGCCGAGCATGTGCATCACGCAGAGACCGCAATTGCTGTTCTTGACGGCTTCGATTGCACCGTCCTGACGGAAGCCCCAGACGTCGTTGATCATGTCCGCGCCGGCGTCGAGCGCCGCGCGCATCACCTCTGGCTTGTACGTATCGACGGACAGCGGCACGTTCATCGACCGCAACGCCTCGACGATGGGAATCACGCGCCGCAACTCTTCGTCGAGCGGCACGGGCAGCGAGCCGGGACGCGTCGATTCGCCGCCGATATCGATCATGTCGGCGCCATCGGCGAGCATCTGCCCGGCGCGCTTGATCGCATCATCGCGTGACAGGAACTGGCCGCCATCGGAAAACGAATCCGGCGTGACATTCAGAATGCCCATCACGAGCGGACGCTCGAAAGTCAGCGTGAAGCGGCCGCACTGAAGTCGAGACGGCGCCGAAGATTGCAAATTGGATGAAGTCAACGATTCGACTGGAGACTGAGTTGGGAAGTTCGCGCACTGGCAAGGCACCAGCAGGCCGATCAAAGAAAAAGGGCCGGTGTGTCGAACACACCAGCCCTTGAACGGATCGAGTAAAACTCAGGCCGGCGCGGTGGCGTTGCCCGGCTTCACTTCGGTGCCGCTGTTGCCGCTGCTCGGCGTATCGCCCGACGGCGGCGGCAGATTCTTCGGCGGCCGCGGCGGACGGCCCGCCATGATGTCGCTGATCTGGTCCGCGTCGATGGTTTCCCATTCGAGCAGCGCCTTCGTCATCGCTTCGACGTTGTCCCGGTGATCTTCGAGCAGCTTGCGGGCGAGCCCGTATTGCTCGTCGAGGATGCGGCGGATTTCAGCGTCGACCTTCTGCTGCGTCGCTTCCGACACCGTCTTCGATGCAAGCTTTCCGAACATGCCGTCCTGCTCGGTATCGACATAGACCATCGTGCCGAGCACGTCGGACATGCCGTAACGCGTCACCATGTCACGCGCCATCTTGGTCGCGCGCTCGAAGTCGTTCGAAGCACCCGTCGACATCGAGTTCAGGAACACTTCTTCCGCTGCGCGGCCACCAAACAGGATTGCGATTTCCTCCAGCATCTTGTCGCGATACAGGTTCACACGGTCATGCTCCGGCAACTGCCAGGTCACGCCGAGCGCCCAGCCACGCGGCATGATCGTGACCTTGTGCACCGGATCGGCATGCGGCAACAGCTTCGCGACCACCGCGTGACCCGACTCGTGGTACGCCGTATTGCGACGCTCTTCCTCGCGCATCACAGCCGACTTGCGCTCCGGACCCATAAAAATCTTGTCCTTCGCGTCCTCGAAGTCCTGCATTTCGACGATCCGCTTGCCACGACGCGCTGCGAACAGTGCAGCTTCGTTCACGAGATTCGCGAGATCGGCGCCTGAGAAACCCGGCGTCCCACGCGCGATGACCGATGCATCGACGTCGTTCGAAATCGGAACCTTGCGCAGGTGCACCTTCATGATGTGCTCGCGGCCCCGGATGTCCGGCAGACCGACGTACACTTGGCGGTCGAAACGGCCCGGACGCAGGAGCGCCTTGTCCAGCACGTCGGAGCGGTTGGTCGCGGCGATCACGATCACGCCGGAATTCGCTTCGAAGCCGTCCATCTCCACAAGCATCTGGTTCAGCGTCTGCTCGCGTTCATCGTTACCGCCGCCCATGCCAGCGCCGCGATGACGACCGACCGCGTCGATTTCGTCGATGAACACGATACACGGCGCATGCTTCTTCGCCTGCTCGAACATGTCGCGCACACGAGCCGCGCCCACGCCGACGAACATTTCGACGAAGTCCGAACCCGAGATGCTGAAGAACGGCACCTTCGCTTCGCCAGCGATGGCGCGCGCGAGCAGCGTCTTACCCGTGCCCGGAGGCCCGACCAGCAGCACGCCGCGTGGAATCCGGCCGCCCAGCTTCTGGAATTTCTGCGGATCGCGCAGGAAGTCGACGAGTTCCGACACTTCTTCTTTCGCTTCGTCACAGCCCGCGACATCGGTGAAATTGATTGCGTTGTTGTTCTCGTCGATCAGCCGCGCTCGCGACTTGCCGAACGAGAAGGCTCCGCCTTTGCCGCCCCCCTGCATCTGCCGCATCATGTAGAACCAGAAGCCGATGATCAGGATCGTCGGTCCGAGGTAATACAGTGCCGATACGAGCGCATTGGGTTCGTCGTCGGCCTTGCCGCTGACCTGGACGCCGTATTTCATCAGATCGCCGACCATCCAGATGTCGCCGGGGGACACGATCTGGTACTTCTGGCCGTCTGCCGGAGTGACCGTCAAATTGCGGCCCTGAACGGTCACGGTCTTGACCTTGCCGCTCTTCGCGTCGTCCATGAACTGCGAATACGACACACCTTCCTGGACGCGGGGCTTATCGAACTGCTTGAACACCGTGAACAGCACCAGTGCGATCACGAGCCACACTGCCGCCTTAGAGAACATATTGTTGTTCAAAGCACCACTCCTAATCATAGACGGGCGCCTACATACACCTTGCGGCACCACCTAAACCATTCTAATCCAGTCCGCTAGCCCCTGCCATAAGCATTCTCTACCACGCAAATAGCGATGGAGGCCTTTTTTCAGGCGCATTCGGCGGTAATCGGCGTTTTTTTGCCACTTCCGACGAGGCTGACCTTACGCGGGGCGCTTCAACTGCCTACCCAAGATAAACGTTTCAGACGATTTGTCGCGCGACGCCTTCGGCTTGCGCGGCGCGACGATTTTGAACTGGTGCTTGAATTTCTCGACGACCTGGCTGTAACCGCTGCCATGAAAGCACTTGACCAGCAACGCGCCCTCCGGTTTCAGGTGATTCTGTGAGAATTCCAGCGCGAGATCGCATAAATGCTCCATCCGCGCCGCATCGGCACTTGCCACCCCCGACAGGTTGGGGGCCATGTCCGAGATTACAAGGTCCACTTGACGCTCGCCGACCAATTCCCTGAGCTGATCGAGCACCGAATCCTCGCGGAAGTCGCCCTGGATGAAGGTGACGTCGGCGATCGGCGCCATTGGCAGGAGATCGAGCGCGATGATCGTGCCGTCGATGCCGCCCTCGCGCTGCTGGTCGCGCTTTGCCCCCTGCGCAAGCTTGTTGCGCACGTACTGGCTCCAGCTTCCCGGTGTCGAGCCGAGATCGACGATGATCTGGCCCGGGCGGATCAGCTTGTCCTGCTCGTCGATTTCCTTGAGTTTGTAGGCGGCGCGCGCGCGATAGCCCTCCCGCTGCGCGAGTTTCACGTAGGGGTCGTTGATGTGGTCATGCAACCACGAATGATTGAAGCGGTTTTTTGCCATTGATAATGATTTGGTGCTGCCTGATCTGCTGCAACAAGTTGCTGCATCAAGCAATGCTTTTAGCGGATAATACGCGTCTTATTCGGCCGGCCGGCGGTTCTACGCGTCGCCGGTATCGGTGTTTGCGGGCACTTGTTGCCCGGCAGTGAGCAAAGTTTTGTTATTCCTCTGCCGCCTTGCGACGAGTCTTTCGTCTCGCGGCTGGCTTTGTCGGGGAAGCCCTGACTCCGCGCTGTGACTGGCCCTTTATTGGCCCTTCATACTGTCGGCGCCAGCGTCGTCGATACGAGCCGCAGCCCCGCGCAACGCCTTTCGTCCTTTTTGCGCTTCAGCACCTCTCATATATTAGTCGAGTCCGTTACTTCACATGCCCGCCCTCAAACTCTCTCCCGCCCAACGTGCCGATCTGCGCTCGCAGGCCCACGCGCTCAAGCCCGTCGTTCTCGTCGGCGCTGAAGGGCTGACCGAAGCCGTGCTGGCCGAAATCGAAGTCCACCTCGGCGCTCATCAGCTCATCAAGATCCGTGTGTTCGGCGACGAACGCGACGCGCGCGTTGCGATGTACGAGGAGATCTGCGATCACTTGAAAGCCGCGCCTGTTCAGCATATCGGCAAGCTGCTCGTGATCTGGAGGCCCGAAGATACGACGCCGCTGAAAGCATCCGGCCGCCGCTCCACGATGCCGAGCGCCCGCGAAGCCGCCGCGGAACCGACGACGAAGGGTCGCGCGCCGCGCATCGTCAAGGCGGTGAAGATCACTCGCGACGCGCCCACCGTTCGCAAGCCGAAAAAGGAAAAGCTGCTGGTGCGCGGCAACGAGCGCGTGACGGCTGGCGGCAACGTCAAGCGCGCGAAAAAGCGCCAGACGAGCGCCAAGCGCCAGCATCAGACGTCGAAATAAGGCGTTGATTTCGGGCAGCGCCCGGAAAGACGTGGCGCCCGAACATTCCGGGCGCCGGCAGCATCAGCGACGCGCGCGCCGCGCCGCGACTGCGGCGGATTGTCCCCGCGCCACAACCGGCCCGGACGATGACGGTCCCGGCAACCGCCACACAAGCAGCACACCCAGCAGGCTCTCGACGACATAAAACGCGCTCGACACGCCATGCAACATGCCAAACTGCTTGGCGTACGGCGAACTAGCGAGATCCGTCCCCGCTTCTTGCGCTGCCACGCGCAGCGAATTCATGAACGGCTGCAGGCCGAAATAGCCGATCAGCACACACAGCAGCATCACTGCGACGATCCACCGCACGCGCTTGTAGTCGGCGAAACCGCCGCGCACCATGCGATTGGCGATCAACAGCAGAATCAGCGCGCACACCACGCCCAGCATCGCTTCGATGCGGAAGATCTGCGCCGCTACCGATCCCGCCGACGCGCGATCGAGCATCGAAAAAAGCACCGGCGCGGCGATAAAGCCAAGGCTCAGCAAGCTGCCGACCCACGCCATCGATACGATCCGGAAGAGTCGATGTGCCATCAGACGTACTTGACGGAGATGACTTCGTATTCACGCGCGCCGCCCGGCGCCTGCACCGACGCGATATCGCCATCGGTCTTGCCGATCAGCGCCCGCGCGATCGGCGAGCTGATCGACACGAGGCCGTGGTCGATGTCGGCTTCGTCGTCGCCGACAATCTGGTACTTCACCGGCTTGCCTGACTCCAGGTCCTCCAGTTCGACCGTCGCGCCGAACACCACGCGGCCATCCGCTTCGACGGTGGTCGGATCGATGACCTGTGCCGCGGCCAGCTTCGACTCGAGTTCGGCGATGCGGCCCTCGATGAAGCCCTGCTTTTCCTTCGCGGCGTCGTACTCGGCGTTTTCCGACAGATCGCCCTGAGCCCGCGCTTCCGCGATCGAATTCACGACCGCCGGCCGCTCGACCGATTTCAGGCGTTGCAATTCCGCGCGCAGGAGTTCTGCGCCGCGCTTCGTCAATGGAACTGTGCTCATAAACAACTCGAAGAACAAAAAACAGCCGTAAAAAAATTACCGCGGTTAAGTGCATCTCCCGGTAAGAAGGGAGACGCCGCTTAACCGCGGCCCATGAAGCCAAAAACCAATAATCGAGGCCTTAGTTTAGGCGAGCATGCAGACCTTGTAAATCATAGACTTCCAGGTCCTTCAGATAACGCAGCCCCTCGACCGCCGCCCGCGCGCCCGACATCGTCGTGTAGTACGTGACCTTGTTGGCCTGCGCGCTCATGCGGATCGAGCGCGAATCGGCAATTGCGGCGCGCGTTTCGTCGACGGTCGTGAAGACGAGCGCGATCTCGCCGTTCTTGATCATGTCGACGATGTGCGGACGGCCGTCCTTCACCTTGTTCACGACCTTCACCGGGATGCCCGCCGCCTGGATCGCGGCGGCCGTGCCCTTGGTCGCGGCGATCGGATAGCCGAGCTCGTGCAGCATGCTCGCGACTTCGACCGCCTTCGGCTTGTCGGCGTCCATCACGGTCAGAAGCACCGTGCCGGACTCCGGCAGGCGCGAGCCCGCCGCGAGTTGCGACTTGAAAAGCGCCTCGCCGAACGTGCGGCCGACACCCATCACTTCGCCCGTCGAGCGCATTTCGGGTCCGAGCACCGGATCGACCGCCGGGAACTTGACGAACGGGAACACCGCTTCCTTGACGCTGAAATACGGCGGAATCACCTCCTTCGTGACGCCCTGCTCTGCAAGCTTCTGGCCGACCATCGCGCGCGCGGCGATCTTGGCGAGCGGCAGGCCGGTCGCCTTCGACACGTACGGCACCGTCCGCGACGCACGCGGGTTCACTTCCAGCACGTAGATGACATCCTTCTTCGAGCCGTCTTCCTGCGGCACTTGCTGGATCGCGAACTGCACGTTCATCAGGCCGATCACGTTGAGCGCCTTCGCCATCGCCCCGGTCTGGCGCTTCAGCTCGTCGACAGTTTCCTGCGACAGCGAGTACGGCGGCAGCGAACAGGCCGAATCGCCCGAGTGCACGCCCGCCTGCTCGATGTGCTCCATCACGCCGCCGATGAACACCGCTTCGCCATCGGAAATGCAATCGACGTCGCATTCGATCGCGTCGTTCAGGAAGCGGTCGAGCAGCACCGGCGAATCGTTCGATACTTTCACGGCCTCGCGCATGTAGCGTTCGAGATCGCGCGGCTCGTGGACGATTTCCATCGCGCGCCCGCCCAGCACGTACGACGGACGCACGACGAGCGGATAGCCGATTTCCTCGGCGAGCTTCAGCGCTTCGTCCTCGGCGCGCGCCGTGCGGTTCGGCGGCTGGCGCAGGTTCAGGTCCTGCAGCAGCTTCTGGAAGCGCTCGCGGTCTTCGGCGGCGTCGATCATGTCCGGCGACGTGCCGACGATCGGCACGCCGTTCGCTTCCAGATCGAGCGCGAGCTTGAGCGGCGTCTGCCCGCCGTACTGCACGATCACGCCAACCGGCTTCTCCAGATCGACGATTTCGAGCACGTCTTCGAGCGTCAGCGACTCGAAATACAGGCGGTCGGACGTGTCGTAGTCGGTGGAGACTGTCTCCGGATTGCAGTTGACCATGATGGTTTCATAGCCGTCCTCGCGCATCGCGAGCGCCGCGTGCACGCAGCAGTAGTCGAACTCGATGCCCTGCCCGATCCGGTTCGGGCCGCCGCCCAGCACCATGATCTTCTTTTTGTCCGTGGGATTCGCTTCGCACTCGTCCTCGTAGGTCGAGTACATGTAGGCGGTTTTCGTCGCGAATTCGGCGGCGCAGGTGTCCACGCGTTTGTAGACCGGGCGCACCTTCAATTCGTGACGGCGGCGGCGCACGGCGGTCTGATTCGAGCCGGTGAGCTTCGCCAGTCTGCGATCGGAAAACCCGCTCTGCTTCAGATAGAGCAGTTCTTCCTTCGAAAGACTCTCAAGCGTGCGGCCTTGCAGCGCCTTTTCCTTGAGAATGATCTGTTCGATCTGCGCGAGGAACCACGGGTCGATCGACGTTTCCTCGAAGATTTCCTGCGCCGTGAGGCCCAAACGGAACGCATCGCCGAGGAACCAGATACGGTCCGGGCCCGGCTCGCCGATCTCGCGGATCGCTTCGTCGCGGCTGGTGGTCTTTTCGTCGAGACCGTCGACGCCGACTTCCAGCCCGCGCAGCGCCTTCTGGAACGACTCCTGGAACGTGCGGCCGATCGCCATCACTTCGCCGACCGACTTCATCTGCGTCGTCAGGCGCGAATCGGCTTCGCGGAACTTCTCGAACGCGAAACGCGGAATCTTCGTGACGACGTAGTCGATCGTCGGTTCGAACGAGGCCGGCGTCTGTCCGCCGGTGATTTCGTTCTTGAGTTCGTCGAGCGTGTAACCGACGGCCAGCTTCGCCGCGACCTTCGCGATCGGGAAGCCTGTCGCCTTCGATGCCAGCGCCGACGAACGCGACACGCGCGGATTCATTTCGATCACGACCATGCGGCCGTCGTTCGGGTTGATCGCGAACTGGACGTTCGAGCCGCCGGTATCGACGCCGATCTCGCGCAGCACCGCGAGCGACGCGTTGCGCAGGATCTGGTATTCCTTGTCGGTAAGCGTCTGCGCCGGGGCGACCGTGATCGAATCGCCCGTATGCACGCCCATCGGGTCGAGGTTTTCGATCGAGCAGACGATGATGCAGTTGTCCTTGGTGTCGCGGACCACTTCCATCTCGTATTCTTTCCAGCCGAGCAGCGACTCTTCGATCAGCAATTCGCGCGTCGGCGAAAGATCGAGCCCGCGACGGCAGATTTCCTCGAACTCTTCCTTGTTGTACGCGATTCCGCCGCCCGAGCCGCCCAGTGTGAACGAGGGACGGATGACGGTCGGATAGCCGCCGCTGCCGGTTTGCGCCGCGATAATGGCCTGCACCTGCAGCGCTTCTTCCATCGAATGCGCGATGCCCGACTTCGCCGACCCGAGGCCGATCTTCGTCATCGCGTCCTTGAACTTCTGGCGGTCTTCGGCCTTGTCGATGGCTTCCGGCGACGCGCCAATCAACTCGACCTTGTACTTTTCCAGCACGCCGTGATGGAAAAGATCGAGCGCGCAATTGAGCGCGGTCTGGCCGCCCATCGTCGGGAGGATCGCGTCCGGGCGCTCCTTGGCGATGATCCGCTCGACCACTTCCCACGAAATCGGCTCGATGTAGGTGACATCGGCCGTGTTCGGGTCGGTCATGATCGTCGCGGGGTTGCTGTTGACGAGAATGACCTTGTAGCCTTCTTCACGCAGCGCCTTGCACGCCTGCGCGCCCGAATAGTCGAACTCGCACGCCTGGCCGATGATGATCGGTCCCGCGCCGATGATGAGGATGCTCTTGATGTCTGTCCGCTTCGGCATAACTGCTCTCGGTAATGTGGTTCTGTTGCGTGCTTTGCGTGCTATTTACGCTGCGACTTTCTGCGTTTCCATCAGCTTGACGAAGCGGTCGAACAGATACGCGATGTCGTTCGGTCCCGGCGACGCTTCCGGATGGCCCTGGAAGCAGAACGCGGGCTTGTCGGTAAGCGCGAAGCCTTGCAGCGTGCCGTCGAAGAGAGAAACGTGCGTGACCTTCGCGTTCGCGGGGAGCGTCGCGGCATCGACGGCGAAGCCGTGGTTCTGCGACGTGATCACGACGCGCCCGTCTTCGAGATCCTTCACTGGATGGTTCGCGCCGTGGTGGCCGGTCTTCATCTTCATCGTCTTCGCGCCGACGGCGAGACCCATGATCTGGTGGCCGAGGCAGATGCCGAACGTCGGAATGCCGCGCTCGATGAATTCACGCGTCGCGCGGATCGCGTAGTCGCACGGTTCCGGGTCGCCGGGGCCGTTCGAGAGGAACACGCCGTCGGGGTTGAGCGCGAGGGCGTCGGCGGCGGTGGCTTCGGCCGGCAGCACGGTGACGTGGCAGCCGCGCTCGGCGAGCATGCGCAGGATGTTGTGCTTCACGCCGTAGTCGAACGCGACGACGCGGTACTTCGGCGCTTCCTGCTTGCCGTAGCCGGACTCGAGCCGCCATTCGGTTTGCGTCCAGTCGTAGCTTTCCTTCGTCGATACGACTTTCGCGAGATCCATGCCCGCGAGACCCGGGAACGAGCGCGCGAGTTCGAGCGCTTTCGCTTCGTCGGTCGGACCGGCGAGGATGCAGCCGTTCTGCGCGCCCTTGTCGCGCAGGATGCGCGTGAGCTTGCGCGTATCGATGCCCGCGATCGCGACGACGCCTTGCGCCTTCAGATAATCGCCAAGCGATTGCTCGGAGCGGAAATTGGACGCGAGCACCGGCAGGTCACGGATGATCAGGCCGGCGGCATGGACTTTGGTGGCTTCGACATCCTCGGCATTCACGCCGACGTTGCCGATGTGCGGATAGGTCAGCGTGACAATCTGGCGGGCGTAGCTCGGATCGGTGAGGATCTCTTGATAGCCGGTGATCGCGGTGTTGAACACCACTTCGCCGATCGTCGAACCGGTGGCGCCGATCGAATGACCACGAAAGACCGTGCCGTCGGCGAGTGCGAGAAGTGCTGGGGAAAATGACGGCAACACGGGAGGCTCCTTGGGGAACACCCTGTTGCCGACCTGTCTGTCCGACTTCTGGGGGTTGCGCGCAGCCTGTTTGGTGGCGCGCGCAGACCCGCATCGCGTGATTTGTGACGGGGCGCATGGTTCGCGGCGTGGCTGGCCCGGTCTTTTTCCGCATGGAGCGGGACAGTCGGCGCAGAGGGTCGGCGGCATGCGGCGCGTGCTACAAGGCGCGGCGGATGAACGGTATGTGGGAGGTAGGCGCTAGGGTGCGGGTTGATGTGCTCAAACCTTCGAATTATAGCGCGGAACCGCCCTTTCCGCCAAATTTTGAGACTCACGCAATGCAAGAGGCGTTCCAGGAACGCCTCGGGACTTGCCCGGACGGCGCATGCATCCGATTACGAGACGGCACGCCCGGTCTTCTGCAACACGCGGCTCGGGAGGACGTACCAGATCGCGCTCGCGATTTGCAGCGCAATCAGCACGCCCCATGCGGTCAGATGCGCGGCGGCGGGGTAATGTCCATCCTCGATCGGCCACTGCGAAAGCACGCCGCCGATTCCCACCTGGAAGCCGAAGATCAGCACGAAGATGACAAGCGTGAGCGTCGTGTTGGTCCGCCCGATCATGTGCGACGGAAAGTATTCGGCGAGGACGGCGTAGCTCAGGATGCCGGTGCCACCGAAGATGCCATAAGCGGCGAGCAGCGCGGCCGGCGGCAGCGGCGCGCGAAACACCATCAGCAGTTGCACCAGGACGAAAAGCCCCATGCCGATGCCGCAGAACGCGTACACCGGGACGCCCCGTCGCTCCAGGCTGCGCGCCGCCGCGCCGAAGCCGATGCAGCCCGCCATCATCGCGAAGCCGAGCACCGAGACGAGCGCCGCCGCGTGGCTCGCGTTGAGGCCCATCACGTCGAGCAGATAGGGTCGGATCCAGAGCGACTGCATCGCGTAGAAGACGCCTTGGGTCACGACGGAAAACGACGCGATCTTCCAGAACGCCGCGCTGCGCAGGATGTGCCAAGTGCCCTTGAACTGCGTGACGATGTCGGCCTGATGATGCGCGTCGCGTTTCTCGGGCGCGAACAGCAGAATCGCGCCGGCGACGACGAGCGTGAACACGCCGAGCCCCGCGCACACGCCGCGCCAGCTCGCGACGGCCAGAAGCGAAGCCAGCGGCGAACCGACGACGACGCCGCCGAGTCCGCCCATCGCCATCGTCAGGCCGTTGACGAGCGGCAGCCGCGCGACGGGGAAATACTGCGCGGACGCCTTGAACGCCGCGCTCAGGCACACCGAAACGCCCACGCCGATCAGGAGCCGCCCCGCCATCATGCCGGCGAGCCCGTGCGCCATGCCGAACACCCAGATGCCGAGCGCCGCGAAAACCAGCATGCCGCCAGTGACACGGCGCGGGCCGAAGTGATCGAGCAGCACGCCGACGGGAATCTGCGCGGCCGCGAAACCGATGAAGTAGAGCGAGGTGAGCAGGCCGAGGTCGGCGGCGGAGAGGCCGAGATCGTGCGTGATGAGCGGCGCGAAGCCGAGATTGACGCCCCGGAACACGTACGAGACGAAGTAACCGGCGGCGAACAGGAAAAAGACACGCAGACAAACGGAGGGCGTCATTCGGTGCAGGCGCTTAATTTGGCTTTAAAGCGGGAGTTTATCTGCGCGACCAATTGAAAACGCCGTCACCTTGGTGACGGCGTGGGATAAAGGCATCGCGCGCGGGCTATTTCTTCTTGGTCTTCGCGGTCGCCGTTTTGGGCGCAGGCGCCGCGGCCTTGGGCTCGCTCTTGGAAGACACTTTCGTCACCTTGGCTGAAGCCGTCCCAGCCGATTTCCCCCCGCGCGACGATTTCGATTCCGGCGCGCTCGTGCCGATCTTCGTCACGCCGCCCCGGTTGCGGCTTGACGCCGACACGGTCTGTACACGCACCGGACCCGGCTCGGCCGGCACCGCGCGTCCGTACGGCACGTGCAGCACCATCACCTGACCCGGCATGATCGCGTCGCGACGCGTGCGGTTCCATGCCCGCACCTGCGCGACCGACACGTCGTAACGATCGGCAAACGTCTCGATCGATTGCTGGCGGCGCACGCGGATCACCATGCGGCGCGTGTCGGGCACGTCCGGCTCGACCGACAACACGGCGCTTTCGGCGACGTCGGCGCTGATGTCTTCGTCGTCATCGTCGTTGCGCGGCACGACGATCGTCGAGCCCGGTTTCAGACGCATGCCCGCGGGAATGCGGTTGACCGACATCAGCGTGTCGGCATCGACGCCGATCTTCTCCGCGATCGCGGCCGGGCGCGAGCGCTCGGTGACGGTATAAGTCGTCCACGACGATAGCGCCCCGTTATACGTCTTGAGGTTGCGCTGGAACGCGGTGGCGTTGTCGAAGGGCAGCAAAATCTGCGGGTTCGTCGCGCCGAGAATCACCGGCTTCGAAAACGACGGATTCAGCGAGCGGAATTCCTCCATCGGCATGCCGGCGAGCTTCGACGCCATCGTCACGTCGATGTCGCGCGCCGTGGTGACCGTCACAAAATAAGGGTGATTCGGAATTTCCGGAAGCGTCAAGCCGTACATCTGCGGATTCGCGACGATGTTCTTGACCGCCTGCAGCTTCGGCACGTAGTTGCGCGTCTCATTGGGCATGCGCAGGCTTTCGTAGTCGGTCGGCAATCCCGCCGCTTCATTACGCGCGATCGCGCGCTGCACGTTGCCCTCGCCCCAGTTGTACGCGGCGAGCGCGAGATGCCAGTCGCCGAACATGTCGTGCAGGCGCGTGAGGTAGTCGAGCGCCGCGCTGGTCGAGGCCAGCACGTCGCGCCGGTCGTCCTGCCACATGTTTTGCTTCAGCTTGTAGTCGCGGCCGGTGCCCGGCACGAACTGCCACATCCCGGCCGCCTTCGCGACGGAAAGCGCCTGCGGATTGAACGCCGATTCGATGAACGGAAGCAGCGCGAGCTCGGTCGGCATGTGCCGTTGCTCAAGCTCTTCGACGATGTGATACAGATATTTCTGAGAGCGCCCGGTCATGCGTTCGACGTAGTCCGGACGCTGCGCGTACCAGGACACCTGCATGTCGACGAGGTCGCTTTGCAGATCGGGAATCTGGAAGCCGCCGCGAATCCGGCCCCACAGATCGGCGTCGCGGCCCGCGAGCGAATCGACCGACGTCTTGTCGACGTTGATGGTTTCCTTGGCGGCGGCGGTTCGTCGGATCGTGTCGGCTACGGCTTGCTGTTTCGAAGCGGAAGGCAGTGAAGAAAGGGAATTGGGCGCTGTCGGTCCTTGGCTGGCACATGCGGCTAGCGTGAGGACGAGTAGCGCACTAAGAATCTGTCGCATGAACGTCTCGGGATTCCAAAAAATATGCTTGGAAATTTGGAGCCGATGGTACGGAAGCGTACAGCCGTCGTCAATATAAAAGACGGAAAAGCCAGCAAAATCCAGCCTCTGGCGACGTTTCCAACGTTTCGGATGAAGTTCGCTTCCAGTTCGCTGGGGTTAGCGGAACTTATCTTTCCAGCCGCGCATCAGGCGAAACGCTTCGAGACGATCGGTGACCGGGTGGTTGTAGTGAGCAGCGAGTGTCGCCTGGATGTCGGCTTCGTCGACGCGCAAGAACGGGTTCACCGATTTCTCGTGGCCGATGGTCGTTGGCAGCGTCGGTTGGCCGGCTGCACGCATGGCTTGGGCGTCGTCTTGCCAGCGGGCGAGCGCGTCGTTGGCCGGTTCGCAGGCGCGCGCGAAGCGGATGTTCGAGAGCGTATATTCGTGGGCGCAGTGAACCTGCGTATTCTCGGGAAGCGCGGCGAGGGCATCGAGAGAGGTCAGCATCTGTTGCGGCGTGCCTTCGAACAGGCGACCGCAGCCGCTCGCGAAAAGCGTATCGCCGCAGAATAGATGCGGCGTGCCGCGCGGATCGAGTTCCTGAAAATAAGCGATGTGGCCAGCGGTGTGGCCGGGGACGTCGATCACGGAGAAGTCGAGCGCCGGACTCCCGATGCTCACCCGGTCGCCCTGTTTCAGGCGCTGCGTCAGGTGGTCGATTCGCTCGCCGGCCGGGCCGTAGACGGGAATCGCGCCGTTCGCGCGCTCGGCCGAACGGCTAACGAGCAGGTCTTCGACGCCGCCGACGTGGTCGTGATGATGGTGCGTGAGTAAAATAGCGGTCAGCTTCCAGCCGCGTTTCGCGAGATAGGCCTCGACGGGCGCGGCGTCGCCGGGATCGACGACCACGGCGTCGCTGCCGTCCGACACGAGCCAGATGTAGTTGTCTTCGAAAGCCGGCACCGGCACGTACTCAAGCGTTTTCATAGCGAGCTCTTCAAGGCGGCAATTCCGAACATGTCTGACCGATCGATTATAGACTGGCCCGCCTGGACCGGCTCCGCGCCCGGACGCTATGTCCTCGACTGGGAGCAGGCGCAGCTCGATCGCGTGGTGTCCGACATCTTCGGCTACCACGCGCTGCAACTCGGCATGCCGCAACTCGACGCGCTGCGCGAGAACCGCATGACCGGCCGCGCGATCGTCCTCGATCCCGCGAGCGGCGCCAGCGCGCCTTATACGTATCCGCCTGCGAATCCGCGGCCGGGCGTCGCGTCGCTGCCGTCGGCCAGTCGCGGATTGCACGCGCCGGCGGGACGCAGCACCGTCTGGTGCGACCTGCTCGATCTGCCGTTCGAGGCGCAGAGCGTCGATCTGCTCGTACTGCCGCATACGCTCGAATTCACGAGCGATCCGCATCGGCTGTTGCGCGAAGCCGAGCGCGTACTGATGCCCGAAGGCCAGTTGATCATCCTCGGCTTCAATTCGCTGAGCCTCTGGGGCGCGCGGCAATCGTTCGGGAAGGTTGCCGGGCGGCCGTTCGTGCCAGATGCGCACGACATGATCGCATTCACGCGGATCAAGGACTGGATCAAGCTGCTCGGATTCGACCTTGAACGCGGGCGCTTCGGCTGCTATCGTCCGCCGCTCGTCGCTGAAAAATGGCTGCAACGGTATCAGTTCATGGAAGCAGCCGGCGACCGCTGGTGGCCGATCTTCGGCGCCGCCTACATGATCACGGCGATCAAGCGCGTGCGCGGCATGCGCCTGATCGGCCCGCGCAAGCTGAAAAAACCCGCACTCGCGCCGGGGCTCGCTCCGGTCGCGGCACCGCACACTCGCAACGAGCATTGATGACTTCAGACTCCGCAAAGGTAATCGACATCTATACCGACGGCGCCTGCAAGGGAAATCCCGGCCCCGGTGGCTGGGGCGCCCTGCTGCGCTTCGGCACGCAGGAAAAGGAATTGTTCGGCGGCGAGCCCGCCACCACGAACAACCGCATGGAACTGATGGCCGTGATCGCCGCGCTCGAGGCGTTGAAGCGACCGGTCCACGCCGTGATCCACACCGATTCGCAATATGTGCAAAAAGGCATCAGCGAATGGATTCACGGCTGGAAAAAGAAGAACTGGATGACGGCCGCGAAGACGCCCGTCAAGAACGCCGATCTCTGGAAGCGGCTCGACGCGCTCGTCGTGCAGCATCAGATCGAATGGCGCTGGGTCAAGGGCCACGCCGGCCACCCGGAAAACGAACGCGCCGATGCGCTCGCGAATCGCGGCGTGACATCGCTCGCCGACAGCTAACTATTCAATAAACCAATGCGCCAACTCGTACTCGATACCGAAACTACCGGCCTCAATGCCCGCACGGGCGATCGCATCATCGAAATCGGCTGCGTCGAGCTGATCAATCGACGGCTCACCGGCAACAACCTGCACTTCTACATCAACCCGGGCCGCGACAGCGATCCGGGCGCGCTCGCCGTCCACGGCCTGACGACGGAATTCCTCAGCGACAAGCCGAAGTTCGGGGAAATCGCCTCAGAGCTGCGCGAATTTCTCGCGGATGCCGAGCTGATCATTCATAACGCGCCGTTCGACATTGGCTTTCTGGACGTCGAATTCGGGATGCTCGGGATGCCGCGCGTGACGGAATGCTGCGGCGGCGTGATCGACACGCTCGTGCAGGCGAAGCAGATGTTCCCCGGCAAACGCAATTCGCTCGACGCGCTGTGCGACCGCTTCGGCGTGAGCAACGCGCACCGCACATTGCACGGCGCGCTGCTCGACTCGGAGTTGCTGGCGGAAGTCTATCTGTCGATGACGCGCGGCCAGGAAAGCCTCGTCATCGATATGCTCGGCGACGTGCCGGCGGCCGGTGCAACGCTTTCGCCGCGTATCGCGCTCGATGATCTCGATTTGCTGGTGATCACAGCATCGGCCGAGGAACTGAGCGCCCACGACACCGTGCTCAACGATCTCGATAAAGCCGTCAAAGGCACGAGCGTGTGGCGCGCCGAACCCGTGGTGGAAAATGCCGAGGCAGCCGCATAAATTCGTGCAATGCTTTAATCAATCGCTTTACGAAGTCGAATATCTCTGACATAATTTCGTTTCTTCGGGTGGTTAGCTCAGCGGTAGAGCACTGCCTTCACACGGCAGGGGTCACTGGTTCGATCCCAGTACTACCCACCACGATAGAGGCAAGCGTTTTCAGTCCGGAACGCTTGCCGGAAAACCCCGGTGCCGAAAGGCGTCGGGGTTTTTTCTTTTTCTCCCCTACCCCGCCCAAACCCCCCGCGCCATCCCGCTCGCCGCAACCACCATCACGATCACCAACCCCGCTTCCAGATCACTCATCCAGGCAAAGCGCCGCGCGCGCCCCAGATCGATCGCCCCGCCGTGTCCCGCCGCGACGCGCCAGCGGATCAGCGCCATCATCGGCGAGATTTCGATGGCGACAATCAGCGCCAGCGCCGTCATCTTGAGATGGAACAGCGGCTCATGCAGATAGTAAGAACCGCCCTTTTCAAATCCGCCGAAAGCGCGCATCAGGCCGCTAATCAGGAGAAAAAGCGCCGTGACGCCCCACATGCTGTCGGCGCGAAAGACATCGCGCAGAACCACCGCGTTGGCGTGCACCGAATTCGACGCATCGAGGCGTCGCAAAGCCCGCGCTCGCGCCAGCACCGACGCCAGCGCGAAACCGAATGCGAGCAGATGAATCGCTGCGAGCAACCAACGTATCAGCATGCTTTCCTCCCTGCGTTCGACAAGAAAGACGTGGACTGCATGACTACGCGAAATCGACGAAGCTAGGCGACCCGACCGCCATCGAAAGTGATGAGCGGTACCGGCGGCGCACCCGCATTGACCTGTCGCAACGTGCTGTCGAGCGCGCGCGCGGCGCTCCGGTCGCCCTCGGTGACGAGCGGCGCGCGGAACACCGTCGTGCGATTGTGACCGGCCGCGGCCGGCGAATCCCACAGCAATTCCATCTTCGGTCGATTCGGTAACAAGCCCCGCCAGCCGCGCCGCCGCGCGGGCGCAAGCGACGGCGCAGGCACGGCATAAACCGCATCGCCGGACGGCGGCCACTTCACCGACAACTCCCGCGCGTCATACTGCCCGAGCTTGCGGCTTTCGGCCCAGACGACGGCGGTGCGCGTCAGTGGATCGAGCGAAATCGCGTACCGGCCGATCGCGAAGCGCCGCGCGGCGATATTCGTGCGCCAAAGCGCGCGCGGCCGGCAAATCCACATCACGACCGCATACAACGCAGGCGCCACAGCAAGCCAGCCGTTCGACTCGCCAAGCGCATGCACCGCGCGCCGCCAGCCGGCCTGCCACGTGAATAATCCGACGGAAAATACCGCGAACCCGAAGCTCAGCAGCGCAAGAAACCGCAGGGCCTGCCGCAGCCACTGCGGCAACGGATGCAGCGGCCGATCGGCACGCGCTCGCGCGCCGGGCACAAAAATCAGCAGGAAAAGAAGCACCAGATTGACGCAGGCCCAAGGCGAAGAAGTCATCGCGCGCAATGACGACAGATACCCCATCTGCGACATCGAAAAGATCCAGCGCGCGGCGAGCACCAGTCCGATCGCCCGCAGCGCGAAGACGGTGCCGGCGCCCGGTGCCGGGCTCGCGCTGGTGTGCTTCGTTCTCGCCAAAACATTCGCTCCTGTCCACGATTCATGCGGACCGCGCGCCAGATGCGCGGCAATCGGCCGTCGAAGGGGACGATCCGGCCCGCTTTGCGCGAGCCCGGACATTATATGAAGATTGCCGCATCAACTTTCGATTTCGTGCGCGCACGCGGTATTCCGCACGCAGAGCGTCCGATTGTGACAACGCCCCGGCGCCAGACGGCGCACGGGGCGTTGTTGCGGTCAAAGCAACCGGCTTTTACTTCGCGTTGACTTCGCGCAGCACGGTGCGGCGCTTCTGCCGCAGCAGTTCTTCATACGACTGGACATAGCGCTCTGCCATCACCTTCGACGAGAAGCGCGTTTCGAACGCCTTGCGCACCTTGGCGCGCGGCAGCGTGTCGAGGCGCTTGACCGCCGCGATCGCGCTCAGTTCGTCTTCAACCACGAAGCCCGACACGCCGTTCTCGATCACTTCAGGCACCGAACCGCGATTGAACGCGATCACCGGCGTGCCGCAAGCCATCGCCTCGATCATCACCAGGCCAAACGGCTCCGGCCAGTCTATCGGGAACAACAGCGCATGCGCGTTGCCGAGGAATTCAGTCTTCTGCTGCTCGTTGATTTCGCCGATGTATTCGACGTGCGGCAGTGCGAACAGCGGCTTGATCTGCTCTTCGTAATAGGCGCGGTCGGCCTTGTCGAGCTTCGCCGCGATCTTGATCTTCATGCCCGCGGCTTGCGCGATGCGGATCGCGCGGTCGACACGTTTTTCCGGCGAAATGCGGCCGAGGAACGCGAGATAGCCCGGTTCGACGTTCGGAATCGGCTTCAGCAGGTTTTCCGGCAGGCCGTGATACACGGTCGACAGCCAGTTTGCCTGCGGCAGCGGCTGACGCTGGTTGTCCGAGATCGAAACGACCGGCACGTCGCTGAACGTGTTGAAGATCGGCTGCAGTTCGGGCAGGTCGAGACGGCCGTGGAGCGTCGTCAGGAACGGCACCGGCTGGCGCGCGAACAGCGAAAACGGGTAGTAGTCGATGTGGAAGTGCAGCACGTCGAACTCGTCGGCGCGGCGGCGGACTTCTTCGAGCAGCAGCATGTGCGGCGCCATCGTGTCGCGGATGGTCGGGTCGAGGCGCAGCGCCTGCGGCCAGAACGCTTCGAGCTTGGCCGACGTTTGCGAATCACCGCTCGCGAAGAGCGTGACGTCATGTCCGGCATCGACCAGAGCTTCGGTCAGGTAGGACACCACGCGTTCCGTGCCGCCATACAGTTTCGGCGGAACGGCTTCGTGAAGGGGCGCGATTTGAGCGATTCGCATATCGGAAACTCCTAATAAAAATTCAGGCTAAGGACTACGTGTCGTGTCGAAGTATCGGAAGCGAATCGCTCGGCTCGGGCGGAAGTTCACGCTGGAAAACAGCGGTGTGTCTGTTGCTCGAGTGAAAAAGCGTGAGTTCGCTGATCACCAGGTTTCGTGCGGATTGGCAGACTAGAGCAAGTTCGATTCCATCTCTAAATTCGCCGCGCACCTGCAATAAACGCGTAAGTGGCGGCAGGGTTGACCGGAACCTACAAAAACCTGTCAAAAAATCTAGGTGGAAACCCGACGCAAAGTATGGAGGTTTTTACACGTCCACCGCGTACCCATTTCAACTTATTTACCTTGTTACAAAGGGGAAACACTTTGCAAACCCCTGTTTATTAAGGCTGTTCTACATTGGAGGTCGAATGTTCGCGCGGGCGGCGGGCCGCAGGCCTCTCGCCCTCATCTCCTCTTGACGCGCCGGTCCGGCAACCGGCAGCGGGCCCGCGTTGTGCTGCGCCGCTCGTTCGACGCTGAGTCACCCGGTGCAGGGCCGCATTCTGACCCGCATTGCTTACAATGCGCCCGCCGAGCGCCGCGGGTATCGCGTTTCATACCCGGCGGAAGGCGAAAGCATCGCAACACGGCGATTTGGCCGCTTCGACCCATCTCATAACTGGCTACAATTCAGCCAGGGATCGCATGCCGGCGCCGCGCCGCTTTTTCAAGACGACGGCGACACCAGACTCAGGCGCACTACGAGCTCAACCGATCTACGACCAAAAACGACCAATTGGACCAACTCACCGTCTCCCAACGTAACGCGCACAACGAAAAGCTGGCGAGCTATGCGCATCGTCCGCTGGCGTTCCTGCTCCGTTACATCCGCCGTCATCCGATCGCCCACGCCACGGTTCTCACGAGCGTGTTCCTCGCGGTCGGTTGCGCCCTCGCCTCGCAGTACGCGATCAAGCATCTGATCGACGTGCTTGGCCAGGGCCGCGGACATCCGGGCCCCCTGTGGGGCGCATTCATGATCCTGGTCGGGCTGATCGCCGCCGACAACATGCTGTGGCGCGTGGGCGGCTGGGTCGGCGCGCACGCGTTCGTCACCGTGACGGGCGACTTGCGGCGTGACCTCTTCCAGTACCTGAGCGGACACTCGCCGACCTACTTCTCCGAGAAGCAGCCGGGAATGCTCGCGAGCCGCATCACCGCGACGTCGAACGCGATCTACACGTCCGAAAACGTGATGGCGTGGAACGTTTTGCCGCCGTGCATCGCGGTGCTCGGCGCGATCGTGATGATCACGAGCGTCAATCCGCTGATGGCGGCTGGCCTGATGACCGCCTCCGCGATCCTCGCGTTCATCCTCTACCGGCTCGCCAAGCGCGGCTCGGCGCGGCACCACAATTTTGCGTCGAAGGCGGCATCGGTCGATGGCGAACTCGTCGACGTGATCGGCAACATGGCGCTCGTGCGCGCCTTCGGCATGACGTTTCGCGAGCAAAAGCGCTTCGGCTCGACGGTCAAGGCCGAAATGGTCGCGCGCCAGCAGAGCCTGCTGTATCTCGAAAAGCTGCGGCTGTTCCACGCGGTTGTGACGGCGATTCTGTCGGCGGGGCTGCTCGGCTGGGCGCTGTGGCTGTGGTCGCTGGGCCGCGCTACTTCGGGCGACATCGTGCTCGTCAGCTCGCTCGGTTTCACGATTTTGCATGGCACGCGCGATCTGGCCGTCGCGCTCGTCGACGTAACGCAGCACGTCGCGCGGCTGTCCGAAGCCGTCCAGACGCTGCTCGAGCCGCACGGCATGCCGGACCGTTCGGACGCGACCGAGCTCGTGTCGCAGGGCGGACGCGTGGATTTCGAAGGCGTGACGTTCGCGTATCCGCGCCGCCGGCCGATCCTCGACAACTTCCACCTGCATATCGAACCGGGCCAGCGCGTCGGGCTGATCGGCAAGTCGGGCGCGGGCAAATCGACCGTGCTCGCGCTGTTGCAGCGTTTCTACGAACCGCAGGGCGGCGTGATCCGGGTCGACGGGCAGGATATTTCGTCGATCACGCAGGACAGCCTGCGCCAGTCGATCGCGCTCGTGCCGCAGGATATTTCGCTCTTTCACCGCACGGTTTACGAGAACATCGCGTACGGGCGGCCGGAAGCGAGCCGCGAGGAAGTGCTCGCGGCGGCCCGCGAGGCCCGCTGCACCGATTTCATCGAGGCGATGCCGGAAGGTTTCGATACGATCGTCGGCGACCGGGGCGTGAAGCTCTCCGGCGGACAACGCCAGCGAATCGCGATCGCGCGCGCCATCCTGAAGAACGCGCCGATCCTGCTGCTCGACGAAGCGACTTCCGCGCTCGACAGTTCGTCGGAGGAAGCGATCCAGCAGGCGCTCGACCGGCTGATGGTCGGCCGCACGGTGGTCGCGATCGCGCACCGGCTGTCGACGCTGCAGAATTTCGACCGGATCATCGTGATGAGTTCGGGCAAGGTCATCGACGACGGTTCGCCGCAGGAATTGCGCGACCGGCCGGGCTTGTATCGCGAATTGCTGTCAAAGCAGCATGGCAAGCTGCCGGCGGTCGTTGCGCCGACGCAGCCGGCCTGAAGCGAAACGGGGCCCTCGACGCCCCGTTTTTTGCAGCTCAGTCCCGCAGATCCCGCATGAAGTTGTCCCGCCACACGGACACGTTGTTCTCCCGCAGCGAATCGAACATTTCCCGATAACGCGCCTGCCGATCCGCGAGAGGCATCGCGAGCGCGGTTGCCAGGGCGTCAGCCATGCCGTCGATGTCGAGCGGGTTGACGATCAGCGCCCCGTTCAGCTCACGCGCCGCGCCCGCGAACTGCGACAGCACGAGCACGCCGGGATCGGCCGGGTCCTGCGCCGACACATATTCCTTCGCCACCAGGTTCATTCCGTCGCGCAACGGCGTGACGAACCCGACGTGCGATTCGCGAAACAGCGCCGCAAGCACCGGCCGCTCGTACTGGCGGTGGATATAGCGGATCGGCGTCCAGTCGAGTTCGGCGTAACGGCCGTTGATCCGTCCCGATTCGGCTTCGAGTTGCAAACGGATGTCGCGATACGCATCGACATCGGAGCGCGTCGGCGGCGCGATCTGCAGGAACGACACGTTGTTGCGCTGCTGCGGCGCGTGCTCGATCAGCCGCTCGAACGCGCGAAAACGCTCCACGAGGCCCTTCGAATAATCGAGCCGGTCGACGCTCATCACGAGCTTGCGCTGATGCAGCGTCGCCTTGACGGTGCGCACGTCACGGCCGCTTTCGCCGTCCTTCGCGAGCGCGGCTATCTCGTCCGGATAGACACCGATCGGATACGCCGCCGCCTTCAAGGTCTTGCCGAACGCGCTGATTTCACACGGTTTCGACGCGTGACGCTCGATCGACCCGTTCGCCTCGCACTCAATGTAATCGCAAAAAGCGCGCAGATCGGGCGCGGTCTGAAAACCGAGCAGATCGAAGGAACAGAGCGCCTCGGCGAGTTCGCGATGACGCGGCACGGACAGCAGAATCTGCGACGCCGGAAATGGAATGTGCAGGAAAAATCCGATCCGGTTCGTCACGCCGATTTCGCGCAGCGCCTGCGCGAACGGAATCAGGTGATAGTCGTGGACCCAGATCACATCGTCGGGCTTCAGGAGCGGCGCGAGCTGTTGCGCGAGCCAGCGGTTCACACGGCAATAGCCGTCGAATTCGTGGCGGTCGAACTGGATCAGGTCCGGCCGGTAGTGGAACGCGGGCCAGAGCGTCGCGTTCGAAAAGCCGCGGTAATACTGGTCGTAATCGCGTCGCACGAGGCCGATCGTCGCGAAGGTCACCGGCCCGCGCTCTTCCAGCGTGATGCCCTCCGGCGGCGCCGACACCACGTCGCCGCTCCAGCCGAACCACATGCCGCCGGTTTCCTTGAGCGCATCGTAGACGCCGACCGCGAGCCCGCCCGCCGCCGGGCCGCCTTCGGAAATCGGCGCGACGCGGTTCGACACGATGATCAGACGGCTCACGCGCGCGGCTCCGCGTCGCCCGCGATTTGCTGGAGCCAGTCGAGAAACGCCGGCACCGACTCGATGCGCGCGTGCGCGATCGTATCGCCGGCGCCGACCTTGATCGACAGCCCGCCGGTTTCGTTGACGACCGCGAAGCCCTTTTCGTCGGTCAGATCGTCGCCGACGAACACCGGCCGGCGGCCCGTGAACGGCGGCTCGCTCAGGAACGCGCGCACCGCGCGGCCCTTGTCGACGTCCTTCGGCTTGATCTCGTAGACCATCTTGCCGGGCTGCAGCACGTAGGCATCGGCGTATTCGCGCACGAGCCGCTCGGTGGCCTCGCGCGCGGCCGGCTCGCGATCCGGCGCATTGCGGTAGTGCAGCGCGAGCGCCGCGCCCTTGATTTCGAGCAGCATCCCGGGATGGCGGCTGACCACGTCTTCGAGGATATGCTCCATGCGGAGCAACCGCTCGTCGTTGAAGCCGATGCGCTGCACGTCGCCGTTCGAATCGCGCCGCTCGGCGCCGTGCAGGCCCGCGATCGGCAGATCGGGAATCGCGAGGTACGTGTCGATGCTGTCGATGCCCCGCCCCGATACCACCGCGACGGCGCCGTTCGTCGCGCGCCGGAGCGTCGTCAGAAGGTCGGGCACGACGCGCGGCACGACGATGCCATCGGGCGTCGGCGCAAGCTCGACGAGCGTGCCGTCGAAGTCGAAGAAGAACGCGGTATCGGCGAGGGAGAGTGTGCGAGGGAGAGCTTGCATCGATGGTTGCCTTTGCACCGGAGATGACCGGAAAAGTTTGCGCATCTTACCGCGAGCGATGGGGATTTCGAGATGCGGGCGGGCGATCGTTCAGTCGCGAAGGTGGGTTTGCTTTTGCGCGTGTCCGTTATAGCGTCTTGATACGCGAGCATCATCGCGATGATGCACCCTGACAGTGCTGAAGCCGTTTTTTTGCGATACGACTTCAGCGCCGCCTCATCTGATCGAGTCAGAATGGGGTTTTTTGTTCCGGGCGCGAGGCAGCGATGAGGGCGCGGATTGAGGGGGCGAAGAGTCTCGGCAACGGCCTACGAACGCCGCATCCAGACATGCAGGATGCCGTCCTCATCATGGACATCGGAGATCGGCTCGAAGCCGAACGCCCCGTAGAACTTCTGCAGGTGCGCCTGTGCGTGCAGACGAATCGGCTGCTGCGGCCATTGCGCGACGATCTGCCCGAGCACGCGCTCGAGCATCGCGTTACCGAGCTTCAGGCCACGATAACCGGCCGTCGTCAGCACCCGGCCGATGCGTATATCCGTTTCCGAGCGATCCCACTGACCCGGCAAAAGCACGCGCAGATAGGCTGCGAGTTCGGGACGCTTGTCGCCCTCGCCGTACACCAGCAAATGCCACGCGTCGATGTCGAGCCCGTCGATATCGTTGTAGAGACAGTCCTGCTCGACGATGAACACGGCGCTGCGCGCCGCGAGCATGTCGTAGACCTCCATGGCCGAGAGATCGTTGAAGTGTTTCCAGCGCCAGTCGAAACGAGAGAGGTGGTCGGTCATGTTTGATCGCGGGCCGGGCGGCATCATCGCGCCCCGCCGATGAGAAAGTCTGCAATTATGCCGCGATGTTGGCGATGCGAAGCACGCACCGGACGCGCAAAAAGAAAAAGCCCTGACAAGTCAGGGCTTTTTCTCTTACTGGAGGCGCGAACCGGAGTCGAACCGGTCTAAACGGCTTTGCAGGCCGCTGCATAACCGCTTTGCTATCGCGCCGTAAGCGGTGTCTGGTGTCGGCCGACGTTCAGAAGCATTCGGCCGGTCCACCAAACAAAAAGGGAAGCCTAGCTTCCCCTTTGATTGGAGCGGGAGACGAGGCTCGAACTCGCGACCTCAACCTTGGCAAGGTTGCGCTCTACCAACTGAGCTACTCCCGCATTGTCCTGCATTTCCTGCCGTGCCACCGATGCGCCATACACCGACGGCTTCAAAACCTGGAGCGGGAGACGAGGCTCGAACTCGCGACCTCAACCTTGGCAAGGTTGCGCTCTACCAACTGAGCTACTCCCGCATTCACTACTTTTCCGCCTTGCGTGCGCTTCGTTTCAGCGCTCACTCGACAGAAACGAGATTATGTAGAAGCCCTGAAGCCCTGTCAATAGTTTTGTATGCGCCCTTTCACTCTGCGACGCAATTTATAGCATCCCGCCCCGCTCGCGGATTTGCGGCCACGCGAGCTTCATGTAATAGAGCATCGACCACACCGTCAGGAAGGCCGCGACGTAGATGAGCAATAGGCCCCAGACGCGCGTATCGATCACCCACTGCGTGCCCGCGATCCGCAACTGCCCGTAGAAAAGCAGCATTGGAATGGCGACCATCTGGCAGACGGTCTTGAACTTGCCGAGCGAGTTCACGGCGACGCTCTTCGACGCGCCGATCTGCGCCATCCATTCGCGTAGCGCCGAAATCGTGATCTCGCGACCGACTATGACAAGCGCGATCACCGCGTTCAGGCGCATCAGTTGCACGAGGACGAGCAGCGCTGCGGTGACCATCAGCTTGTCGGCGACGGGATCGAGGAACGCGCCGAACGACGACGTCTGGTTGAGCTTGCGCGCGAGAAAGCCGTCGAACCAGTCGGTGAGGGCGGCGAGCACGAAGATGATCATCGCGAGCAGATTGCGATGCTCCGGGCTCATCATCACGTCCGGCAAGTAGAAGATGCCCACGACAAGCGGAATCAGCACGATTCGCAGCCACGTCAGGAAAATCGGGAGGTTGAACGGCATCGGCTGAGGCGAGGCATCGTGTGAGGGAGGTGCCATTGTGCCGCGTCGACCCTCATGTCACAAGGCGAGGGGCGGGCGCCAGGCTGCGCGGCGCACTGCGGTTCGCCCCACCTCAATGCAACTGCCGATAAATCTGCTCGGCGAGTGCAAGCGAAATCCCTTCGACGCTCGCCAGATCCTCGACGCTCGCCGCCTGTACGCCGCGCAGTCCGCCGAAACGCGACAACAGCCGCTGCCGCCGCTTCGCCCCAACGCCTTCCAGCTCCTCCAGCCGCGACGTCTGCCGCGTCTTCGCGCGCTTTGCGCGCATGCCGGTGATCGCGAAGCGGTGCGCTTCGTCGCGGATCTGCGCCACGAGCATCAGCGCCGCGCTCTCCTTGCCGAGTTCGAGCGGCGCCCGGCCGTCGGCGAAGATCAACGTCTCCAGCCCGACCTTGCGCCCCTCGCCCTTCGCGACGCCGACCAGCATCCCGCGATCGAGTCCCAGTTCCGCGAACACTTGCCGCGCGATTTCGACCTGCCCTTTGCCGCCGTCGATCAGGACGATATTCGGCAACAGGCCGCCCGCCGCGACGGGTTCGGCCGCGTCCGGCGTGACGTTGGGATCGGCGGCGTCTTCGGGCTGGAGCGTCGTGGCTTCGTCGGCAGCGTTGGCGGCGGCTTGCGCGAGCATCTTCTCGTAGCGGCGCGTGAGGACCTGACGCATCGCGGCGTAATCGTCGCCGGGGGTGATGCCGGTGATGTTGTAGCGACGGTACTCGCCCGACTGCATCTTGTGCCGGTGATAGACGACGCACGACGCCTGCGTCGCCTCGCCCATCGTGTGGCTGATGTCGAAACACTCGATGCGCAGTTGCGCGAGGTCGTCCATTTCCAGGCTCAACGTGTCTGCGAGCGAGCGCGTACGGGCTTGCTGCGAACCCTGTTCGGACAGCAGACGCGCGAGCGCGAGTTTCGCGTTCTGCTCGGCCATCGAGAGCCACACGCGCTTCTGGCCCTGCGGCTGGCGCAGCAGCGTGACCTTGTGGCCGGCCTGCTCGATCAGCAGATCGACGAGTTCGCGGCTCGCGGGCGCGTGGCTCACGACCAGTACCGGCGGTACGCGATTGCCGATGTAGTGCTGCGCGATGAATGCTTCGAGCACTTCGGATTCGAGGGCGCCTTCGCGGGCGGGGAGTGTGGGTTCCGGGCCGGCGTCGGCGGAGTCGGGAATATTGTCAGCCGCAGTTTCCGGGCGAGCGTCCCCGGCGGCGGTGGAAAACGCTTTGTCGGCGCGTGTGGAAATAAGGTGCCGCGATGCGGCTCCAGTGCCGACGTCCTCGTCGGCGCCGGAAATCTCCGCGCCCGAATGCACCGCGTCAAGCTGGTCCGCCGTCGCCGCTGCGCGAACCTCCTCGCCCACGGTAGAAAGTGGCTCGGCACCCGCCCCAACCGCCGCGTCCGCGCCGATCCCGTCGTCAGCACCGGCAAGCGCTTCCTCCGCCCCCACCTCCTCCACCACGATCGGCGCGATCCCTTCGATCAACTCCCCCTCGTCATCCTCGCCTACCGCATCCCCGAGTCCGAGTGCCGCTTCGACATGCGTCGGGAAATACGCCTTGTCGCCGAGGTGCCGCCCGCCGCGCACCATCGCGAGGTTCACGCAGATTTTGCCGCCCAAGGCGACCACCGCAAGGATATCGACGTCGTTATCGCCGCCGACTTCGATCGCCTGCTGATGCAGCACCGTCGACAGCGAACTCATCTGGTTGCGCACCGCCGCCGCCTGCTCGAACTTCAGCTCGGCGGCGAACCCGTGCATCTTCTGCTCAAGCTCCTTCATTACTTCGCTCTGCCGCCCGAGCAGAAAGCGCGACGCGTTCGCGACGTCGCGGGCGTAATCCTCCTCGCTTACCAGCCCGACACACGGCGCCGTGCAGCGCCCGATCTGATGCAGCAGGCACGGCCGCGTGCGGTTCGTGAAAACCGAGTCCTCGCAAGTGCGCAACTGGAACACGCGCTGCAGGATCTGGATGCTCTCGCGCACCGCCCACGCACTCGGAAACGGTCCGAAATACTGGTTCTTTTTATCGACAGCCCCGCGGTAATACGCCATGCGCGGAAACTGATGGCCCGTCAGCTTCAGATATGGATAAGACTTGTCGTCGCGGAAGAGGATGTTGTAGCGCGGCGTCAGAGCCTTGATTAGATTATTCTCAAGCAAAAGCGCTTCGGCTTCGGAGCGCGTGACGGTCGTCTCGATCTTGCGGATACGCGTCACCATCATCGCGATGCGCGGCGAATGGAGCGTCTTCGTGAAATAGCTCGATACGCGTTTCTTCAGGTTGCGCGCCTTGCCGACGTACAGCACGGCGCCCTCGGCGTCGTAGTAGCGGTACACGCCGGGCAGGTGGGGCAACTGGGCGAGAATCTTCCTGGGATCGAAAACGTCGGTGTCTGTCATGCAGAAGAATGCAGCGGATGGGTGCGGATGCCGGACGCGCGGTGCTGTAAAGCAATCAGCACTGTCCTAGAATCGCCAGTTTAGATCATTCCGCGGCGCTCTCGCCGCGCAAGGCGTCCATGTCCATGATCAACGCATCGCCCGCTCCGGAAATCGCCTGCGACATTTTCTGCGAGGTCATCGACAACTTCGGCGACATCGGCGTCTGCTGGCGGCTCGCGCGCCAGCTCGCGGCGGAGCACGGCTGGCAGGTGCGCCTTTTCGTCGACGACCTGAAGGCGTTTCACGCGCTCTGCCGCGACATCGATGCGGGACGCCCCAGGCAGGAGGCGGCGGGCGTCGTGATCGAGCACTGGCACGAGCCGTCGCATGCGGGCGAGACGCTGGAAATCGCTGATGTCGTGATCGAGGCGTTCGGTTGCGAACTGCCGCATGTCTACGTCGCGGCGATGGCCGAGCGCGGGCGGCGACCGGCGTGGATCAACCTGGAGTATTTGAGCGCGGAAGACTGGGTCGCGGATTTTCACCTCAGGCCGTCGCCGCATCCGCGCTATCCGCTCGTCAAGACGTTTTTCTTCCCCGGCCTCGGTCCGAAGACCGGCGGCGTGTTGAAAGAACGCGACCTCGACCGCGACCGGCTGGCCTTCGATCGCGACGCATGGTGGCAGGAGCGTGTCGGCGTTCCGGCGCCGTCCACCGACAGCACGGTCGTCTCGCTGTTCTCCTACGAGAATCCCGCGATCGACAAATTGCTCGCGCAGTGGCAGAACGCGCCGTCGCCGGTCGTGCTGCTCGTGCCCGAAGGCCGCATTTCGGGCGCGATCGCGCGCGGCTTCGGCCTGCCGCATTTCGCCGCCGGCGCGACCGCGGGCCGCGGATCGTTGCGCGCGCATGCGCTGGGTTTCGTCGAGCAGCCGCGATTCGACGCGTTGCTCTGGGCATCCGATGTCAATTTCGTGCGCGGCGAGGATTCGTTCGTGCGCGCGCAATGGGCGCAGAAGCCGTTCGTCTGGCACATCTACCCGCAAGCCGACGACGCGCATCTCCCCAAACTCGATGCCGCCCTCGCCCACTACGCGGACGGCCTGCCCGACACGGCCCGCGACTCCGTGGCGCGCTTCTGGCATGCGTGGAACGGGGCCGGATCGCCGGACTGGGCGGATTTCTGGCGGCATCGCACGCTGCTGGAAGCGCGTGCCGCCGATTGGGCACTGGAGCTTGCCGCCGTCGGCAATCTGGCGGCAAATCTGGCCGCCAGCGTCGCCGGGAACTTGTCTGCAAATGTGGCCGATCAGCCAAAAACTCAGTTAAAATAAGCGGTTATCCCACGGCTGACACCCTCGAACCACTGGCTGCGTCATCAGACATAGCCCGAAATCAAGGTTGAACGCCGTCTAGATTTTGCTGGCGTCCGCCCATTGAAGCGGGCGTTTGAAGATAGAAACCACAGGACTGTTTTAGATATGAAGACCGCACAAGAACTCCGCGTTGGCAACGTCGTGATGATCGGCAGCGATGCCATGGTCGTGCAGAAGGCCGAATACAACAAGTCGGGCCGCAACTCGGCCGTCGTGAAGATGAAGTTCCGCAACCTGCTGTCGGCGGCGAACATGGAGTCGGTCTACAAGGCCGACGACAAATTCGACGTCGTCCAGCTCGACCGCAAGGAAGTAAGCTATTCGTACTTCGCCGACCCGATGTACGTGTTCATGGACGCCGATTACAACCAGTACGAAGTCGAAGCCGAAATGATGGGCGACGCGCTGCTCTATCTCGAAGATGGCATGCCGTGCGAAGTCGTGTTCTACAACGACAAGGCAATTTCGGTCGAACTGCCGACCACGCTCGTGCGCGAAATCATCTACACGGAACCTGCCGTCAAGGGCGACACGTCGTCGGGGAAGGTGCTCAAGACCGCGAAGATGAACACCGGCCTCGAACTGCAAGTGCCGCTCTTCTGCAATATCGGCGACAAGATCGAAATCGACACGCGGACCAACGAGTACCGCAGCCGCGCGTAAAAACGCGCGCCGCAGCACGGGCGGGCGCATCGCGCGCCGGCCACGTCGGGAAATGTCTCCGCGACGCCACGAATAAAAGCGCCCTTTATGGGCGCTTTTTCTTTTGCGTGAAGTTTTTGACATCTTCAGGCAAACTTTACCGGCTCAATCTCATAAAGATGGCGATATTGTCATGGAGCAGCCAGCGAAAACAGGTCTTTTGTTCGAAAAGTGCCATTGGCATGAATTCTGCTGTAAGGGTGGGTCTCCACTCGACAACGAACCATGTCCAAACACAATACCGTTGCCGTCCGGCTTCTGATCGCCGTCGCGCTCATCGCGCCTGCGTTCGCGATCACCGCCGGGTGCTCATCGACGCCGACGAGCGAATCCGCTGGCGAATACGCTTCCGACAGCGCGATCACCGCCCAGGTCAAAACGGCATTGCTCGCTGATCCCGGCCTGAAGTCACTTGCCGTCAGCGTCGAAACGTATCGCGGGGCGGTTCAGTTGTCGGGATTCGTGAATTCGGAGGTGCAGATCCAAAAGGCGGTCGCCGTGACGCGAAGCGTGTCGGGCGTGCAATCCGTCAAGAACGATCTGCACGTGAAACCGCAGTAAGGGAAGCGCAAGGACGCAGGAGACCGGAGCGGCGTCGACCGCTCGCAGCATCGCACGCGCCGCCATCGGCAATTGCGTACGGCTGCCGGCTGCCCAGTACGGGCGCCGGGCCTCGAGCG
The DNA here is from genome assembly GCF_001544475.1 of Caballeronia humi. Taxonomy (GTDB): domain Bacteria; phylum Pseudomonadota; class Gammaproteobacteria; order Burkholderiales; family Burkholderiaceae; genus Caballeronia; species Caballeronia humi. Next base: position 82,054 of record NZ_FCNW02000010.1, read on the forward strand.
AATTACAGACCATTTGATACGTTGTGTCCGCCATGCCACACGCCCTGATTGTCGAAGACGATCCCAATAGCCTTTCCGGCCTGTCCGCGATCCTGGCGGCAGACGGTTTTTCCGTCGATACCGCCACGACGCTCGCCGAGGCGCGCGCCGCGCTCACGCGCTTCATTCCCGACGTGGTGCTGATAGACCTGAACCTGCCCGACGGCAGCGGCCTCGATCTCCTGCCGAGCCTGCCCGCGCACGCGCCCGATGGCGCGCTGCCCGTCATCGTGATGACCGGCAACGCGACGGTCGAAAGCGCGATCGAAGGCTTGCGGCACGGCATCTGGGACTATTTGCTCAAGCCGGTGAACATTCCGCGCTTGCGCAGCCTGCTCGCGCGAATACCGCGTCCCTACGAACTGACCGAGGAAGTGCAGGCACTGCGCACGACGCTGCGCGACCTCGGCCATTTCGGGCCGATGCTCGGCCGCAGCAGTTCGATCCAGCACGTCTACGACCTGATCGAGCAAACCGCGCCGACCGAAGCCGCCGTTTTGATCTGCGGCGAACCCGGTACCGGCAAGAAGATCGCAGCGCGCACGCTGCATGAACTGAGCCGCCGTCGCAAGGGTCCGTTCGTGGCGTTCGACTGCGCCGCCGCGCGCGATTCCGGCCAGCGCACGATGGAAAGCCTGCTGTTCGGCCATGAACGCGGCGCGTTCGCGGGTGCGGAGAACCGCGAACCGGGCCTTCTCGAACAATCGGGCGGCGGCACGCTCTTTCTCGAACAGATCGACGCGCTGCCCAACGCGCAACAGGAAGCGCTGCTGCGCGCGCTTGATTCGCAGACGTTCATGCGCGTCGGCGGGAGCAACCGGATCATGACCGACTTCCGCCTGATTGCCGCGACGCGCACGCCGGTGCGTCAAGCCGTCACCGATGGCGCGTTGCGGGAGGATCTTTACCTGCGGCTGAACGCATCGTCGATTGCGCTGCCGCCTCTGCGCGAGCGCGACGACGACGCCGCCCTCTTCGCCGAACAATTCGTCGACGAGCTCAATCGCGAGAACCATATCGTCGGAGTGACGAGCGGGTCGCCGAAGCGCATCAGCCCGGCGTTCATCCGCGAATGTCTCGCGAACGAGTGGCCGGGGAACGTGCGCGAACTGCGTGAACGCGTGCGGCGCGCGTACCACGCGTCGGGCGACGTGATCGAGACGCTGCGCATCGACGAGCAAGGCGGCCCGAACGGGCGCGGGCTGAACGGCAGCAGCGTGCAGGTGACCGTTGGCACGGCGCTCGCGGACGTCGAGGACATGCTGATTCGCGCAACGCTCGAAGCGGTCGGCGGGACGCGGCATAGGGCGGCGACGCTGCTCGGCATCAGCCCGAAGACGCTTTATAACAAGTTGCAGCGGATGAAGCTGGAGCCTTAGAAAGCCAGCGGCTCAGAAAAAACGCCACTGCAGCAATGCCGTGGCGTTTTGTTTTCGAACGGCCAGAAGTTCAGCCCAAGGCGCTTTTCAACAAAGCTTTCGCCTGCTGATACTGCACCTGCGATTGCAGCTTGCTCCAGCTCGTCGCCTTCCCGCGCGGGCGCATCTTTTTGAGACGATGCACCGACGCCTTGGACTGCGTGAATCGCAACTGCTCCAGCACTTTTTCCGCTTCCTCCGGCTGATTGCAGATCAGGACCATGTCGCAGCCCGCCGTGAGCGCGGCCGTCGCCGCTTCGGTCAGCGTGCCGCCGGCGCGCGCCGCTTCCATCGAGAGATCGTCGCTGAAGATCGCGCCCGCGAAGCCGAGCCGGCCGCGCAGGATGTCCTGCAGCCACACGCGCGAGAACCCGGCCGGCTTCTCGTCGACCTGCGTGTAGATCACATGCGCCGGAATCACCGACGCGAGCGCCATGCCGAGCCAGTCGTACGGCTTGACGTCGGCGGCGAGGATTTCGTCGAGCGGGCGGTCGTCGGTGGGCAGCGCGACGTGCGAATCCGCCGACGCAAACCCGTGCCCCGGAAAGTGCTTGCCGCAGTTCGCCATGCCCGCGAGCAGCAAGCCGTGATTCAGGTTCTTCGCGAGCGTCGCGACGACGCGCGGATCGCTGTGCAGCGCACGATCGCCGATCACCTTCGACTGTCCGTAGTTCAGGTCGAGTACCGGCGTGAAGCTCATGTCGATGCCGCACGCGCGCAGTTCGGCGGCGAGCACGTAGCCGAACGCAGTCGCCGTTTTCGTCGCGAGCAGAACGTCGTGGTCCCACAGCTCGCCGAGCGTGCCCGGCGCGGGCAGCACGGTGAAGCCGTCGGTGCGGAAACGCTGCACGCGCCCGCCTTCATGATCGACGGCGATCAGGATGTCGTCGCGCACGGCGCGGATCGCGTCGGTGAGCGCCACGAGCTGCGCGCGGTCCGTGAAATGGCGCGCGAACAGGATGATGCCGCCCGTCATCGGATGGGTGATGCGGCGGATGTCGGCGTCGGTCAGCGTGGTGCCGATCACGTCGAGCATGACGGGTCCGGGAGTGCGTTTCATTGAGTCCAAATCAGGGTTCTTTTTAGGGTAAGTCGGGAGTTTCGGCGATCACGAACGACACCGCGTAATCACGCTCGTCGCTGACGGTGACTTTCGCCGTGATGCCGCGCGCGTCGAGCCATTCGGCCAGTTCGCCCGATGCCACGACGACCGGCTTGCCGCTCGCTTCGTTGAGCGTCTGCAGCGCGCGCCAGGTCATCGGCCAGCGCATGCCGAGACCGATCGCCTTGGAAAACGCTTCTTTCGCGGAAAACCGCGTCGCGAGGAACGCGAGGCCGCGCACTTCCGAGCGGGCGCGGCGCGCGTGATAGATGCGCAGTTCGTCGGCGCCGAGCACTTTTTCGGCGAAGCGCCCTTTCGTGCGCTCCATGACGGCCGCGACGCGGCTCACCTGCACGACGTCGGTGCCGATTCCGTAGATCGCCATGGCGCGGCCCGGTCAGCGGGACGCCGCGAGACGCGACGCGACCATGATCGCCTTCATCTCGCGCACGGCGTTGTCCCAGCCGGCGAAGATCGCATGCGCGACGATCGCGTGGCCGATGTTCAGCTCGACGATGCCTTCGAGCGCCGCGATCGGCTGGACGTTCGTGTAATGCAGGCCGTGGCCCGCGTTCACCTTCAGCCCGAGCGAATTGCCGAAATCGACGCTTTTCGCGACCCGTTCGAACTCGCGCTGCTGCTCGGCTTCGTCGTGCGCCTCGGCGTAGCGGCCGGTGTGCAGCTCGATGACCGGCGCGCCCGCTTCGTGCGCGGCGCGGATCTGCGTTTCGTCGGCGTCGATGAAAAGCGAGACGCGCGCGCCCGCATCGGCGAGTTGCCGGCAGGCGGCCTTCACCGCCTCGAACTGTCCGGCGACGTCGAGGCCGCCTTCAGTCGTCAGTTCCTGGCGTTTTTCGGGCACGAGACAGACATCGTGCGGCTTCACCTCGCACGCAATGTCGAGCATCTCCTTTGTCACCGCGCATTCGAGGTTCATGCGCGTTTTCAGGAGCGGCCTCAGCGTGCGCACGTCCGCATCGACGATGTGGCGGCGGTCCTCGCGCAGATGAAGCGTGATGACGTCCGCGCCGGCTTCCTCGGCAGCGAGCGCGGCGCGGATCGGATCGGGATACTTCGTGCCGCGCGCGTTGCGCAGCGTGGCGACGTGGTCGATGTTCACGCCGAGATCGATCACATTCGACGATGACGACAGAAAGCAGCTCATAGATTTTGCAGGTCGATCAGGATCTGACGGGTGGCGAGCGGCGTACCGCCCAGATAGACGTTGAGCAGAAAACGCATCAGCGTCTTGCTTTGCGCCGCCGTTTGCGGGCGGCTGTAGTCGTCCTGCTCCATGTCGAGGAGCGTCTGGCCGGCGATCACCGGCCATTGCGACGGCAGTTCGTCCGACGCCTCGCGCACGCCGCGCTCGGGATCGAACACATATTTACGATCGGTGACTACCGGCTGGCGCGTGATCGTCCGGTTCAGCGCCATTGCGTAGCCGGTTTCGCGCAGGAGCACGCGTTCGAACGAACGCAGCACCTGCACGGGCGGTTCGTCGTGGGCGAGGCGCGAGAGCGTCAGCACGTAGTGGTTGAAGAGCGCAGGATGCGCATCTTCGCGCGCACAAAATTTGACGAGCAGCTCGTTGACGTAGAAGCCACAGAGGAGCGCATCGCCCGCGAGGGGCAGCATGCCGCCGACCCATTCCGCCGTCGTCAGCGTGCGGACTTCGCCCTTGCCGGTCCACGAAAGGCCGAGCGGCTGGAACGTTTGCAGCACGCCGCGCAGCGCGGAATGCGGACGCTTCGCGCCTTTCGCGACGAGCGCGATCCGGCCGTAGTCGCGCGAAAACACGTCGATGACGAGACTCGTCTCACGATACGGATAGCTGTGCAGCACAAAGCCGGGCTGCTCGGCGATGCGGAAATCGGAACGCGGCGCGGCGCGCGGGCGCTTCGCCGCGGGAGCTTCCGCGGAGGAAGAAGCACGTCGCTTTTTAGGCGCAGCGGGCAACGGCCCGGCGTCGAAGTTGTCGTCGTCGAGCCGTTCGGTCGGGTCGGTGTCGGGGCTGCGGGTCATCCACGCGTCATTCGTACCCATACGCGCGCAATCCAGCTTCGTTGTCCGCCCAGCCGCTCTTCACCTTGATGAAGGTTTCGAGATAGACGGGGCCGTCGAACAGCCTTTCCATGTCGAGCCGCGCTTCGGTGCTGATCTGCTTGAGCTTTGCGCCCTTCTGGCCGATGATCATCGCCTTGTGGGTATCGCGTTCGACCAGAATCGTCGCGAAGATGCGGCGCAGGCGCCCTTCCGTTTCGAATTTGTCGATCAGCACCGTGCTCGTGTACGGCAGTTCGTCGCCGGTCCAGCGGAACACCTTTTCGCGCAGGATTTCGGCGGCAAGGAAGCGCTCGCTGCGATCGGTCAGGTCGTCTTCGCCGTAGATCGGCTCGCCTTCGGGCAGATACGGCTTCACGACGTCCATCAGCCGCTTGATGTCGTCGACGTTTTTCGCCGACATCGGCACGATTTCCTTGAACTCGTGCAGCGCGCTCGTCTTCTGCATGAAGGGGTAGAGCGTGCTCTTGTCGCTCACGTGATCGAGCTTGTTCGCGATCAGCAGCGTGGGCGTGCCTTTCGGGATCAGGTCGAGCACTTTCTGGTCGTCCGGGCCGAAGCGGCCGGCTTCGATCACGAACAGGATCGCATCGACGGAACTGAGCGTCGAGGTCACCGCGCGATTCAGCGAGCGGTTCAGCGCGCCGCTGTGACGCGTCTGGAAACCGGGGGTATCGACGAAGATGTACTGCGCGTCTTCGAGCGTATGGATGCCGGTAATGCGGTGGCGCGTCGTCTGCGCCTTGCGCGATGTGATGCTGACCTTCTGGCCGACGAGCGCGTTCATCAGCGTCGACTTGCCGACATTGGGCCTGCCGACGATTGCGACCATGCCGCAGCGGAAACCAGAGGGAGTGGGAGCGTTCATAGTGATGTGCGGTGCGGCAGGTTCGTGAGGCGCGCTGGGGCGCCGGGACTCGGGATGGCGCGTCAGCGGCCGGTATCGGCGGCGCGCGCGACCTGGTGCTGTTCGTCGTGGTTCTGCTGCGGTTCGGTGCTTTCGGGCGTCTTTTCGGCGTTGGCCGGAGCCTCGCCGCCCTTCTCCGCCCGATGAATCGTATGCCGCTCGGACTTCTCCCCACCAGCATACGATCCCGCCGACGGCTCCGCGTGCGCCGCGCGAATCACCGCGACCGGCGCTGCATCGGCGACGCGCTGCCGCTCCTTCTTGTCAGGGGAGCGCAAATCGAGCGCCGTCTGCACGCCGGTGACGCCCGGCACGACTTCCGCCTCGGCGTGCTTCGCTGCGCGCGCGCCCTTGCGCTTCGGCTTGACGGCGAGCGCGGGCGCGGCGGCCATCACGTCGTCGAGCGCTTTCTTCGCCGCCGCCTGCTCGGCCGCGCGACGGCTCGCGCCGGAGCCGGACACCTTCACGTCGAGCTTCGGCACCGTGCATTCGACTTCGAATTGCTGATTGTGCGCGGCGCCATGCGTTGCGACGACGGTATAAGTCGGCAGCGCGATCTTGTGGCCTTGCAGATATTCCTGGAGCAGCGTCTTCGCGTCCTTGCCGATCGTGCGTGGATCGATGTGATCGAGAATCGGCGTGTAGAGACGCTTGATGACCGTATGCGCGGCGTCGAAACCGCCGTCGAGGAAGACCGCGCCGAAGATCGCTTCAAGTGTGTCCGCCAGGATCGACGGACGGCGAAAACCGCCGCTGCGCAGTTCGCCTTCGCCCAGCCGGAGTGCTTCCGACACGTTCAGCGCCTGCGCGATCTCATAAAGCGACTGCTGTTTGACGAGATTGGCGCGAACGCGGGAAAGATCGCCTTCGTCGAGTTTTGCGAATCGTTGGAACAAAAGCGCAGCCACCACGCAATTTAGAACGGAATCGCCAAGAAATTCAAGCCGTTCGTTGTGCGTGGCACTGTGACTGCGGTGGGTCATCGCCTGGCGCAGCAATTCCGCATTGCGAAATTCATACCGCAGCCGGCTTTCCAACGGAGTTGAGGGCATGGACAGAGTATAACGCGGGCGCCGGAGAGGCGAATCCGGCCGGCCGCCGGGAAAAGCGCACAGGAAACTGCGCGGCGTAGAGACTTTAGCTGCGCTTCTTCACGCAGTTTCGAAGCACGGATATCGGGCGAAACGCGCCGCTGGTGATGCGGCGCGTCTCGTTTCAAGCGAGTGTCACTGGAACGAGCCGATGCGCTTCAGATTGCTGAAGTTCATCCAGATGAAAAACGCGCGTCCGACGATGTTCTTGTCCGGTACGAAGCCCCAGTAGCGGCTGTCGGCGCTGTTGTCGCGGTTGTCGCCCATCATGAAGTAGTGGCCCGCCGGCACTTTGCACGTGACGCCCTGCGCGTTGTAGACGCAGTTGTCGCGATACGGGAAATCATCCGCGCCGATGACGAACGGCGGCACTTGCGGATTGTTGAGGATCGCGTTCCTGCGGCCGTCGAGGTCTTCGACGAACTGCTTCGCGTAGCCGATGCGTTCGTCGTCGAAGTAATCCGGCTGCTGCGTCTCGGGCACAGGCTTGCCGTTGATCGTCAGCTTCTTGTTCTCGTACGCGACGGTATCGCCCGGCAGGCCGATCACGCGCTTGATGTAGTCGACCGATTCGTCCTTCGGATAGCGGAACACGACTACATCGCCGCGCGTGAGCGGCTTGCCGTCGGTCAGCTTCGTGTTGATGATCGGCAGACGCAGGCCGTATTGGTACTTGTTGACCAGGATGAAGTCGCCGACCAGCAGCGTCGGCACCATCGATCCCGACGGAATCTTGAACGGCTCGACCACGAACGAGCGCACGACGAACACCACCAGAATCACGGGGAAAAAGCTCGCCGTGTATTCCAGCCACCACGGTTGCCGCAGTTTGTCGTCACGCAGGCGCGCGCGCGTCTGCGCGGCGTTTTCATCGGCAAAGCGCTCGCCGATGCGTTCCTGCTGCCGGTCGAATTCCGCGACTGCGGCGTCGGCGGCGCGGCGCCGTTGCGGCTGAAACACCAGCTTGTCCAGCACCCATGCGATCCCTGTCAAGACGACGAGGATCAAAAGAATCAACGCAAAATTCATCAATCTTTTCCGGTTGTTATCGTTTTCTGGCGAGCGGCGGCGTGAGCGCCGCCGTCAGTCGTCGACGCGCAGGATGGCGAGGAACGCCTCCTGCGGAATCTCGACCGAGCCAACCTGCTTCATCCGCTTCTTGCCCGCTTTCTGTTTCTCGAGGAGTTTCTTTTTCCGCGAGATGTCGCCGCCGTAGCACTTCGCCAGCACGTTCTTGCGCAGCGCCTTGATGTTCTCGCGCGCGATGATGTTCGCGCCGATCGTCGCCTGGATCGCCACGTCGTACATCTGGCGCGGGATCAGTTCGCGCATCTTCGACGCCACTTCGCGCCCGCGATGCTGGCTCTGCGAGCGGTGCACGATAACCGACAGCGCATCGACCTTGTCGCCGTTGATCAGCATGTCGACCTTGACGACGTCCGCCGCGCGGTATTCCTTGAACTCGTAATCCATCGACGCATAGCCGCGCGACGTGGACTTCAGCCGGTCGAAGAAGTCGAGCACGATTTCCGCCATCGGGATTTCGTAGGTCAGTTGCACCTGACGGCCGTGGTACTGCATGTTGATCTGCTGGCCGCGCTTGTTAGTGCAGAGCGTGATGACCGAGCCGACGTACTCCTGCGGCATGTACAGGTTCACCGTGACGATCGGCTCGCGTACTTCCTCGATCTTCGGAGGCTCCGGCATCTTCGCCGGATTCTCGACCTGGATCGTCGTGCCGTCGCGCTGGAAGACCTCGTAGACCACGGTCGGCGCGGTTGTGATGAGGTCCATGTCGAATTCGCGCTCCAGTCGCTCCTGCACGATTTCCATGTGCAAGAGCCCGAGGAACCCGCAGCGGAACCCGAAGCCAAGCGCCTGCGACACTTCCGGCTCGTACTGCAGCGAGGCGTCGTTCAGCTTCAGCTTTTCAAGCGATTCGCGCAGCGCGTCGTACTGGTTCGCCTCGACGGGATAGAGCCCCGCGAACACCTGCGGCTTCACTTCCTTGAAGCCCGGCAGCGGTTCGGGCGCGGGCTTCGCGGCGAGCGTGACGGTGTCGCCGACCTTCGCGGCCTGCAATTCCTTGATGCCCGCGATGATGAAGCCCACCTGCCCGGCCGACAGCGAAGCCAAATTTGTCGCCTTCGGCGCGAACACGCCGAGATGCTCGACCGGATACTGCGCGCCGGTCGCCATCATCTTGATTTTGTCCTTCGGGCGCAGCGTGCCGTTCTTGATGCGCACGAGCATCACGACGCCGACGTAGTTGTCGAACCACGAATCGATGATCAGCGCCTGCAGCGGCGCGTCCGGGTCGCCCTTCGGCGGCGGCACCTTCGCGATCAGCGCTTCGAGCACGTCCTCGACGCCGAAGCCGGTCTTCGCGCTGACGCGCGTGGCGTCGGTGGCGTGAATGCCGATTACGTCCTCGATTTCCTCGATCGCGCTTTCGGGATTGGCCGCCGGCAAGTCGATCTTGTTCAGCACCGGCACGACTTCGACGCCGAGTTCAATTGCCGTGTAGCAATTGGCGACGGTCTGCGCCTCGACGCCCTGGCTGGCGTCGACGACGAGCAGCGCGCCTTCGCACGCTGAGAGCGACCGGCTGACTTCGTACGAGAAGTCGACGTGGCCCGGGGTATCGATCAGGTTGAGGTTGTAGATCTGGCCGTCGCGGGCCTTGTAGGTGAGCGCCGCGGTCTGCGCCTTGATGGTGATGCCGCGTTCACGCTCGAGATCCATCGAATCGAGAACCTGCGCTTCCATTTCACGGTCGGACAAGCCGCCGCACAACTGGATGATGCGGTCGGCCAGGGTCGATTTCCCGTGGTCGATGTGCGCAATGATCGAAAAGTTGCGAATATGATTCATTCAGTGCCGATCAAGCAAAAAAGGCGCGCCCTGACGAAACGCGGGACACGCCTTGAAAATAGGGGGAGTAGGGTAGCCCCTCTTCCTTGCGGAAGAAGGGCCCCCTAAGAACTGTACGTGCGAGTTTCCCCGCATACAGCTCAAGCCTACATCTAAGCCCCGCCTACCCGGGGACCGGCTTAGTTACCACCAGATTCCCAGCGTGCACTTGCTGGTGACAGTACGGATGGAGCAACACTCTGTTGGACAGCGCGTCGGTACCGCCATGCATCCGGTACACCAGATGGTGGTCGTGCCAACCTGTTTCCAAGGTCAGAGCGCAGCCGCAAAAGGCACAAAGTCCGCTCTGCGACATGAACAACTTGCCCAACTGCTTCCGATGGCGCACGCGTTCCCACATGCGCTTCTGTCGCAATTGTTCACCATACTGCTCCCACTGCGGGTCAAAGGGGTTGTATTCCCCTTTAATCTTCGTCGGATACTTGATTGCCGTCCCGCTGAGCGAGTACAGCTCAAGCAGCCGCCGACTGCCATCTTCGTTGACTACGGGAACACCGAACACCCAATTCCGTTCGCCAACCGAGTGAAAATACTTCTTTCGAACCCAGTCCGCGCCCTTCTGCGGGTGCCGGCGCTTGGCCCACCGCCAGAGCCTCTGATGAACTAGATGCTCCATACGGCTGAACGTCCGCTTGGCAGATACGCGGTGATGATATTCCGCCCACCCACGTAACATCGGATTCAGCAGACGGATCAGGTCCTCCTGCTTCACCGTCTTGTTCCCGCTAATCGCTTCCGCCACCTTGCGATAGAACGTTTTCACGCTCTTCTTGCTCGGTTTCATGAGCATCTTTCCCGAGTACTTCCGGAAATTCCACCCAAGGAAGTCAAAGCCTTGGTCAATGTGGGTTATGTGCGTTTTCTCCTCCGATAGCTGCAATCCCCGAACTGCAAGGAATGCTTCAACCCAAGGTCGGACCTCGTTCTCTAGGACCTCTTTCGAGACGCCCGTGATCACAAAGTCGTCAGCGTATCGCACCACATTGACTTTCAACTTCTTGGCCTTCGCGATCCCGAATTTGGCACCGAGGTGCTTCTCCAGTTCTCGTTCCAGCCCGTTCAGCGTCACATTTGCCAGCGTCGGGGAAATGATGCCCCCTTGCGGCGCTCCGGCCTCGGTCGCCTGCAACTCGCCTTTGTAAATCAGACCAGCTTTTAGCCATTTCCGGAGGATCACCGTGTCCATCGGGACATTGCGTTCCATCCAAGTGTGGCTGAGGTAATCGAAGCAGCCTTTGATATCCGCTTCCAGCACCCATTGGGACGAATCCTTTTGGGACATGCAAACGCGTATCTGGGCCATGGCATCGGCCGTCGAGCGGTTTTGTCTGAATCCATAGGAGTTCGGATCGCTCGCCGACTCTGCCACGGGCTCCAAGGCCAGCAAGTACAGAGCTTGCATCGCCCTGTCCAACATGGTCGGAATGCCCAGCGGGCGTTCCTTTCCATTGGCCTTGGGGATAAAAACCCTCCGTAAAGGCAAAGGCTTGTATCCGCGCCGCTTCAACCTGCCGACGGCAAGCCGTCGGCTCTCAGGCGAATCCCATAGCTCGCGATCGACTCCCGCCGTTCGCGCACCCTGGTTCTGTGTAACACGTCGTACCGCGTACAGCTTGGCGGACAACGTGCGAGTCAACATCCGTTGCAGGGCTTTCACCCTGCGCCATTTGCCTTCCCGCGTCGCCTTCGCAATTCGAATCTGCATTCCCCTCACGTTCCGTTCAACCCGACGCCAATCGACGGCGTACCAGTTGTCCGGCGCGTGGGAAAGCGCAGATCCAGTCTTTCGACCAGATACTTTCATGCTGCTCTCCTACTTGGAAAAGTCCCCAAGCAGAAGACGCATCTCCCCCAGCGGGGCAGATACGCCCCGCTGGGGAACAACAATTGCACTCAGTACGGACGCATGCATCCGTACCTCACCAAATTACCAAGGGTCAGTCAGCCATCTTGCGACGGTAGACCAGACGGAAGTCTGCCCGCTTTCACGTGGGGTGATGTCCCAACCCCTATCCGGACCATTAACGCCCGGCATTCGCTTTTTCCGTCGTCCCATACCCGCACAATCAACAGCGTTCCTTACGGTCCGCCTGCCAGCCAATCAGCACCGGCGAAAATACGGGCTTACCACGTTCCCAGCGTGTCACATGACTGACTTAGGTTCTGCCTTTTCACCGGCGGCGCTTCGACGACGTGTCCCGAGGGTCCAACGGGAGAACCGGCCGCTTACCATTTTGGTCAGTGCCCAGTAGCTTTGGCACTACAATGCTAACGATGTTTATCAGCAGTTCACTTACATTAACCATATCAGCCAGCCTAGCGCCTAGGTCCCACGCTACTAGGGACCGCTGGACGAAAACCTCACGATTCTCGTCCACCCGACCTTCCGGGGGCTACATTGTCAGAAGAGCTTCACACCCCACCGTTACCAGTGACGCATGTCCTCCTAGGCTACTGCTAGTCGCATAGCAGGTTCACTATCCGCGCCCAGAAAGCAGGAGCGGGTCGAACAATGACACACCGAGCTTTCGCTCGTATCGCGTAGCGAATCCGTTGCATGACGCGCGGGACTTGCAAACATCAATCCGCCTAGTCGGCGGGGATGAAGCCGCTGACTGGGCGGTACCTGACGGTAATCAGGTAATTACAATGCGATTCTCGGCACTGAACGACATACCGAAGTTTCGCCTGCGGCGAAACCCAATATGCCCAACCGGGTTTCGCTTCTCTACAAGTTGTTGGCCACAAGGTGCCAACCAATGGTCAGCTTTCGCCGACGAGGTCGATGCCCGTAACGAGGGCTGACGGACACGAGCGTGCGTGTCGCACAAACCCCAGCATTTTAGCCGAAACGGGGTCTGCCCGGCGTTTTTTGCGGCCGGGGCCCGGGGCGGGCGCTTTTTCAGGATGACGCGGCGCGCGCTTCGAGCGCCGCGCGCACGCGCGGGGCGTCCAGACGGTAGTGGCACAGCTCCGTGCCGTCGAGCACCAGCACCGGCACGCGCTCGTCGTAGCGGGCTTCGAGCGTGGCATCCGTGTCGATGTCGATCCACTCGATGTCCGCGCCGAACTCTGCCGCGAGCGGTTCGAGTTCGGCCTTCATGTCGTCGCAGAGGTGGCACCACGCGCGCCCGTAGAGCGTGAACGATGCCATCTCGCGCTTACTTTTGCGGCTGCGCGCGCGGACGCAGCGGCACGAACTGCGTATTGTCGCCGCGCCGCACGAGGACGGCGACCATCTTGCTCGCATCGACGTTCTGCGCGACGGCCTCGAACTGCTTCGCGCTCGTAATGTCCGTGTCGCCGATGCGCAGGACGATGTCGCCCTTCTGGAAGCCCGCGCGCGCCGCCGGCCCTTCCACCGCGTCCACCATCACGCCGTTCGTCAGCTTCAGCGCCTTTTTCTGCTCGGCGGAGATGTCGCTGACGGCCATGCCGAGCGCGTTGCTCGCGCGTTCCTTCGGCACCGGCGCCTTCTTCTGCTCGGTCTTCGCGACCTTGTCCGGCTGCATCTCGGCGATGGTGATCGGCAGGTCGCGCGTCTGGCCCTTGCGCCACACGGTGATCGTCGCCTTCGAGCCGGGTTTCGTGTCGCCGACCATGCGCGGCAGGTCCGTCGCGGTCTGGACGTCGTGCCCGTTGTATTTCAGGATGATGTCGCCCGGCTGGATGCCCGCCTTGTCGGCCGGGCCGCCCGCTTCCACGCTCGACACCAGCGCGCCCTGCGCCTTCGGCAGGCCGAGCGAATCGGCGACGTCCTTCGTCACCTCGCCGATCGCCACCGCGATCCGGCCGCGCACGACCTTGCCGACCGTCTTCAGCTGATCGGCGACGCGCATCGCCTCGTCGATCGGAATCGCGAACGAGATGCCCATGAAACCACCGGTGCGGCTATAAATCTGCGAGTTGATGCCGATCACCTCGCCCGCCATGTTGATGAGCGGGCCGCCCGAGTTGCCCGGGTTCACCGCGACGTCGGTCTGGATGAACGGCAGGTAATCGCCCGTATCGCGCCCTTTCGCGCTGACGATGCCGGCCGTCACCGTGTTGTCGAGCCCGAACGGCGAGCCAATCGCCAGCACCCATTCGCCGACGCGTACCTTGTTCGAATCGCCGATGGTGATCGCCGGCAGGTTCGACGCGTTGATCTTCACGACCGCGACGTCCGTGCGTTCGTCGACGCCGACGAGCCGCGCCTTGAATTCGCGCTTGTCGGTGAGCGTGACGTAGATGGTGTCTGCATCGTCGACGACGTGGGCGTTCGTCATCACGTAGCCGTCCGTCGAGAGGATGAAGCCGGAGCCGACGCCGCTGCTTTGCTCGGAGTTGTCCTGGCTGTCGTCGGGCAGCGCGCCGCGTCCGCCGCCGCCTTTGCCGCCGTCGCTTCCACCGCCACCACCGCCGCCGCCACCGCCACGGGGCGCGCCCGGCTGGCCCGGCATCGGAATGCCGAAGAAGCGCCGGAAGAACTCGGACATGTCGCCTTCGTCGAGGCCGGGCGGCAGGCCGCGCAGATCGCTGCTCGTGCCAACGCGCGAGGTCGTGCGAATATTGACGACCGACGGCCCCACTTTATCGACGAGGGTCGTGAAATCGGGCAAGTTCACTACAGGTGTTGCCGCGACAGCCGCGCTAGAAACGAACGGCAGACACACGGCAAGCGCCGCAGCCGCGAAAAACTTGCGCAGCGAGGAATTGCTCATATCAAGAGGGCCGAGGGATTACTTGGAAGGCTTGTATTCTATGGCAGAAGCAAATTGCTGCAACGTGGCTTGCGGCACTTCGCCAAGCAAAGTAATCCAGAAATCCCCGCGGCGCTTTACGAGCACGTGCGTGGCGCCGGTATTTCCCGCGCCTTCCTTGCGAGAATTCTTCTCAACCGGCTCGACGAAAATCGAGATGGCGGCGAGACCATCGGAGAACACGGCCTGATCGACGGGAATCGGCGGCTGGCCTTCTTCGCGCGACGCCATCGGACGGCGCAGTTCGCGAATCTTCTTGAATCCGGCGATATTCGGAGTCAACTGCCAGCCCTGCGCTTCCATATCGACCGGCTGGACCGGCGGACGTACGATCGTCCAGCCCGACGTGTTCCGGATGCCGTTTGCGATCGCGGTCTTGTCGACCGGGCCGCCGATGCGCACCTGTGAAAACGATAGCTGCTCGAGCACCTGGCCGTCCGGATCGAGCGTCTGCGCGCGCAGAAGCAAGCCGGTCTTGGCATCGGCCCAGAGTTTGTAGGCGAAACGATAAGAATCTTTGGGATCGAGCTCGATGACCTGGCTGTCCAGGCCCGCGACGCGGTCCGTGCCGAGCATTTTCGGCTCATAGACGGAGAGCACCTGATCGCCGCTCGTGGCGAGCAGCGCCGGGAACGAATCCTTGTTCTGCCGCTTTTCGACCACGCACAAATGCCGCTCGGGAACGAACGTGAACATGTCGTCGTCGTGGCGGAGCATTTTGCGCGGCTTGCCGTCAAGGCTTTCGAGCGACTCGTACTCGCCGTCGCCGCGCGCCGCCGCGTGCGTGATCCGCGACGATTGCACCGTCGCGCCACGCTGATAAACGAACGTGCCCTCGTAATTCTGCTGCTGAGCCGCGAGATGGATGCGGTTGAGCAATTCCGCTGCGGCACGCCGCGCGGCGACGGGATCGTCGCCTTGCGCGAAAGCACCGGATGCTGCGGTCAACAACGCGGCTGCACAGAACATCAATGCCGGCAGCCGCCCCCAATACGCTGTTTTGTTCAACCGCAATCTCTGCATCGATTATTGGCCTTGCGAGATGGCGGCTGCGCGAATCAGAGGCATCGAGCCGGGCACGACGGGCTGCTGCGAGAACTGTTGATGCGCTTCAAGATACTGGTCGAGGCTCGCATCACGGATGATGTTCGCTTCGGTCAACACCGGGCGCGCCGTGGCAGCCGGAATCGACGCCATCGCCACGCGCTGCATCGAATCGGTCGAAACGCTCGCGACCTGCGCGCCGCCGCGGCTATCGACGCCCTGCAACTGCGGAACGACGATCCACGTGAGCGTGGCCGCAGCAGCCGCGACCGCGAACGCCGGCATGACGCGCCGGCGCATGACGCCCTGGCGCTTCGCCGCCGCTGCTGGCAGCGCGGCGGGCGCGAACACGTGCGCTTCGGATTCGAAGCGCTGCGTGAACGCCGCCATGAACGCGCTACTGGTGGCGGGACTAACCGCCAGATCGTCGGAACGCAGCGCGTCGCCGATCAGGTGGTATTCCGACCACTGCGCGCGGTCCTGATTCTTAAAATCCGCCAGAAACTGACTGATGTTCCCAAGCTCGTCGAGCGATTCCCCGTCAACGAACGCCGACATACGCTCGCTGCGCGAGCCCGCTTGCGATTGCATCGAGACCGACCCCATGATGCTCCCCATCTTGACTACACCCCGTAGTGACACCAACTAACCCAGATATTGCGTCCCTGTCCCGCGCATTCTCGCCGCTTACCAGCGCTTGCCTTCAGGAGTGTCCAACAACGGACGCAATTTTGCCGCAATGGCTTCGCGAGCACGGAAAATTCTCGATCTGACGGTCCCGATCGGACAATTCATCATTTCGGCGATTTCCTCGTAGCTCAGTCCCTCGATCTCTCGAAGGGTTATGGCGGTGCGCAGTTCTTCCGGTAAAACCGCCATCGCAGCATTGACCGTCTGTGCGATCTGCTTGCTCATCAACATCGATTCAGGCGTGTTGATATCCCTTAGTTGGTCCGCGTCGGAGAAAGTTTCCGCTTCTTCTGCGTCAGCTTCGGTAGAAGTTGGGGCGCGACGGCCCTGCGTGGCAAGGTAGTTCTTCGCGGTGTTGACCGCAATCCGGTAAAGCCACGTATAAAACGCCGATTCGCCGCGAAATTGCGGCAACGCGCGGTAAGCCTTGATAAAGGCGTCCTGGGCGACGTCCTCGACCTCGGCGGGGTCCCGCACGAGGCGCGAGATCAGTCGAATGATCTTGCGGTGGTATTTGGCAACCAGTAGCTCGAACGCTGCCTTGTCGCCTTTCTGCACGCGTTCGACCAGAGCCTGGTCGATTTCTTTTTCGCTCACCTGGGAAATCCGTTAACTTTGGGGGTGCTACGCGGACGGCTATTGTAGCGTTCCCGCCGATGCACCACTTCCGGTGCTCATGAGCCGTTACAGTCTTTACAGATAGGCCTGGGCGCCGCGCCGGGCCCGCACGGCGAGTTCCCGGAAGACGCCGCGCTCGACGGCATCGGCGGCGACGAGGAGATGGCTCGCACGTCCGTCGGCCGAAAGCAGGGTCAGGGCGAGCAGACGGTCACTCCACTGTGCGCAGCCTGAGATTCGCCGATTCTGCGCCATGCCAGTGCGATCCCATGTGGTGAGGCCATCGGAGGCGAGCCGGAACTTGACCGGCTGCTTGCGCTGCCACGAGCGAGCACAAGCGCCCAATGCAACGACGCAGGTCAATGCGACGACGCCGCCATCGAAAAACCCCGATCTGGCCGCGACGCACTGAAAAACCGCCGCGACCGCCACACCGATAAAGCCGAGCGTCGCGCCAAACAGCATCCGCGACGGACGAATCGCAAAGGTGTCGTGGTGGTCGAATGCGCCCGGCAAAGCCTTCCCCCCGACGATGCCGAGCGCCAGCCGCTCAGTGACGCTTGAAAACGAGCGTGCCGTTCGTTCCGCCGAAGCCGAACGAGTTTTTCAGCGCCACGTCGATCTTCATCTCCCGCGCGGTGTTCGCGCAGTAGTCCAGGTCGCAGGCCGGGTCCTGGTTGAAGATGTTGATGGTCGGCGGCGATACCTGATGGTGGATCGCCAGCACGGTGAACACCGATTCCAGCCCGCCCGCGCCGCCGAGCAAGTGCCCGGTCATCGACTTCGTGGAATTCACGACCATGCTCTTCGCGTGATCGCCGAACGCGCGCTTGATGCCGGTGGTTTCGGCGATGTCGCCGAGCGGCGTCGAGGTGCCGTGCGCGTTCAGGTAGTTCACTTCGTCCGGATTGACCTTCGCGTTCTTCATTGCGTTGATCATGCTGCGGCGGCCACCGTCGCCGTCTTCGGGCGGCGCGGTCATGTGGTACGCGTCGCCGCTCATGCCGTAGCCCGACACTTCGGCGTAGATCTTCGCGCCGCGCGCCTTCGCGTGCTCGTACTCTTCGAGCACCATCACGCCCGCGCCTTCACCGAGCACGAAGCCGTCGCGATCCTTGTCCCACGGACGGCTCGCCGTCGCGGGATCGTCGTTGCGCTGCGAGAGTGCGCGCGCCGCGGCGAACCCGCCGACGCCAAGCGGCGACACAGTGGCTTCCGAGCCGCCCGCGATCATCACGTCGGCGTCGCCGTATTCGATCAGGCGCGAGGCCTCGCCGATGCAATGCAGGCCCGTCGTGCACGCAGTGACGATCGCGAGATTCGGGCCTTTCAGGCCGAAGCGGATCGACAGATGCCCGCTGATCATGTTGATGATCGACGCCGGCACGAAGAATGGCGAGATGCGGCGCGGACCGCGGTTGAGCAGCTCCGTCTGCGTGACTTCGATCATCGGCAGGCCACCGATGCCCGAACCCACGACCACGCCAACGCGCTCCGAGTTTTCCTCGGTGATCTCGAGGCCGCTGTCCTGCATCGCCTGCACGCCCGCTGCGATGCCGTAATGGATAAAGGTATCCATATGGCGCGCTTCCTTGCCGGGCATGTATTCCTCGACATTGAAGCCCTTCACTTCGCCGGCGAAGCGGGTGGAGAAGTTCGACGCGTCGAACTTCGTGATCTCGGCAATGCCGGATTTGCCCGCCAGCAAATTGGCCCAGCCGTCGGCAACGGTATTGCCAACAGGCGAAATCAGCCCAAGGCCTGTAACAACGACTCGACGACGGCTCACGGTAACCCCTTATCCATAGATGACAAAAATGCGAAAGCCACAGCGGCCACAGGAAACTGCCCTGTTAGCCCTGTGGCTGTTATATCGGTCTCGGTCGCGACAGAGCGTCAAGCTCGAGTGCGAAAGGTCGCTGGCGCGTCCGGCCCTTAGGCCTTGACGTTCGCGCGAGCGTAGTCGATCGCTTGCTGAACCGTCGTGATCTTCTCGGCTTCTTCATCGGGGATTTCCATGCCGAATTCGTCTTCCAGTGCCATCACCAGTTCGACGGTGTCGAGCGAGTCAGCGCCCAGATCGTTGACGAACGAAGCTTCGTTCTTGATTTCAGCTTCGGCGACGCCCAGTTGTTCGGCGACGATCTTCTTCACGCGCTGTTCGATATTGTCCATGCAGCCCTCCGAGGGAAATTAGGTTCAAAGTTGCGAGTGCGCGCATTTTATCAGGTTTGCAACTGTAAAAAGCGGCACTTCGAGTTCATGCTTTCACCGCGTGCAACCAAGCGCGAGGCCGGTCACGCGCGATCCATCGACTTCTTCATTACAGCGCAAATCCGGGGCCAGCGCGATGCCCGCAAGCATTTTGCGCGCCGCCCGCGGCGCGCATATTAAACGAACGCCTATTACATGTACATGCCGCCATTCACGTGCAGCGTGGTGCCGGTGATATAACCCGCGAATGGCGACGCGAGGAAAGCCACAGCATGCGCGATATCGTCGGGGCTGCCCAGTCGGCCGAGTGGTATCTGCGCGGTCAGTGCCGCGCGCTGTTCTTCGGGCAGGACCTTCGTCATATCGGTATCGATGAAACCCGGCGCGATGCAGTTCACCGTGATCCCGCGGCTGCCGATCTCGCGTGCCAGCGCGCGCGTCATGCCCGCGACGCCCGCCTTGGCGGCTGCGTAGTTCGCCTGCCCCGGATTGCCCGACGAGCCGACCACCGACGTGATATTGATGATCCGTCCGCCGCGCGCCTTCATCATCGGGCGTAGCACCGCGCGCGAGAGGCGGAACACGGCGCGCAGGTTCGTATCGATGACGGCGTCGAATTCCTCGTCCTTCATGCGCATCGCGAGCTGGTCCTTCGTGATGCCCGCGTTGTTCACCAGCACGTAGAGCCCGCCGAATTCCTTCACGGTCGCGTCGATAAAGGCGTCGGCGGCGGCTGCGTCGTTTACGTTCAGCACCGCGCCGCGTCCTTTCAGGCCCGCTTGCCCGAAGGCTTCGGTGATGCCCGCCGCGCCGCTTTCGCTCGTCGCCGTGCCGATCACGGTCGCGCCCTGGCGCGCGAGTTCCAGCGCGATCGCGCGCCCGATGCCACGCGATGCGCCCGTGACGATGGCTACCTGCTTGTCCAAGTTCATGTCGTTGTCCTTCTGGGGTTACGCCGTGAGCAACTTGCGCGCTTCGTCGAGCGACGCCGGATCGAAAACCGACGTGCCGACGAGCGAGCCGTCGATCCGCTTCGTCAAGCCCCCGAGCACCTTGCCCGGGCCGCATTCGATCACGTGCGTAACGCCGTCGCGCGCCATCGCCTGCACGCATTCGACCCAGCGCACGGGGCCGGCCGCCTGGCGCACGAGCGCGTCCTTGATCGCGGCTGGATCGGAGACGATCGCGACATCGACGTTATTGATCAGCGGAATCTGGGGCGCCTTCACGTCGACTTTCGCGAGATAGTCGCGCAACTGGTCCGACGCGGGCTTGAGCAGCGACGAATGGAACGGCGCCGACACCGGCAGCGGCAGCGCGCGTTTCGCGCCTTTCGCCTTGGCGATTTCGCACGCCTTCTCGACGCCCGCCTTTGCGCCCGCGATCACGACCTGCGCGGGCGCATTGAAATTGACCGCCTCGACGACACCCGCCGATGAGGCTTCCGCGCAGACCGCGCGCACAGTGTCGTCGTCGAGGCCGAGAATCGCCGCCATGCCGCCGACGCCCACCGGCACCGCGTTTTGCATCGCCTGCGCGCGAAAGCGCACGAGCGGGACGGCGTCGGCGAAATCGAGCGCGCCGGCCGCGACCAGCGCCGTGTACTCGCCGAGGCTATGGCCTGCGACGATCGCCGGTTTCACGCCCGCTTCCTGCTCCCACACGCGATAGATCGCGTAGGCGGCCGTCAGCATGACGGGTTGCGTGTTGGTCGTGAGATTGAGTTCTTCCGCCGGGCCTTCCGCGATCAGCTTCGCGAGATCCTGGCCGAGCGCGTCGGACGCCTGCTGGACGGTCTCGCGTACCACGGCGTGATCGGCGAATGCGTTGAGCATGCCGACCGTTTGCGAACCCTGCCCGGGAAAAACGAACGCAAATTTCATATCGTCCTCGATGAATTGGGAAGGCTGAAGCGGGCGCGACAGGGAGCGCGCGATGGCGCTCCGCTTCGGTCAGTTTCGCTCAGTAGCGGAAAACCGACGCGCCCCAGGTGAAGCCGCCGCCGACGCCTTCGATCAACACGTTCTGGCCGCGCTTGATGCGGCCGTCGCGCACGGCGACGTCGAGCGCCAGCGGAATCGACGCCGCCGACGTATTGCCGTGCTCACCGACCGTCACGACCATGCGCTCCTGCGGCAGGCGCAGCTTCCGGCACGTGCTCTGCATGATGCGGATGTTGGCCTGATGGGGGATCAGCCAATCGATGTCTTCGGCGGTGAGTTGGGCCTTTTCGAGCGCTTCGACCGCGACTTTTTCCAGCACGTTGACGGCGAGTTTGAAGACCGCCTGGCCGTCCATGTGCAGGAACGCGCTGCCCGCGACCACGCCGCCGTTCACGTTGCCCGGCGTGCAGAGGATGTCGGAATAGCTGCCGTCGGCGTGAAGCGCGCTCGCGAGTACGCCCGGTTCGTCGGAGGCCTGCATGACGATGGCGCCCGCGCCGTCGCCGAACAGCACGCAGGTCGTGCGGTCGTTGAAATCGAGAATGCGCGAGAAGGTTTCCGCGCCGACGATCAGCGCCGTGCGATGCGCGCCGCTGCGAATCAGGCTATCGGCGATCGCGACGGCGTAGGCGAAGCCCGAGCAGACCGCCTGAACGTCGAACGCCGCGCCGTTGTTCTTGATGCCGAGCTTGTTCTGCAGCAGGCACGCCGTACTCGGAAACACGAAATCCGGCGTGGAGGTGGCGACAATGATCAGATCGATCGACTGCGGATCGACGCCCGCGGCTTCGATCGCGTTATTCGAGGCGAACAGCGCGAGGTCGCTCGTGGTCTGGTCGGCGGCGGCGAAGTGCCGGGCGTGGATGCCGGTGCGCGCCACGATCCATTCGTCGCTCGTCTCGACGCCCTGCTTCGCGAGACGGTCTGCCAGATCCTGATTCGTGACGCGGTCCGCCGGCAGGTAGCTGCCCGTGCCGAGCACGCGTGAGTAGAGATTGGATTGAGCCATTATGCCTTCGAGGGTAGCGCGGCGCCGGGCTCGCCCGGCGGGGGCGGATTGGTGCGGCTCGCGGCGACGCCGTCCTGCAGCGGCTGAACCGCGTCAGATCCGGTAATGCCGTTCGCGCGGCCGGCTTCGAGCGCGGCCTGCCGCATGGGCGCGGCGTTTTCGTCCATCGCGCGCACGAGGCGTTCGAGCACGCCATTTTTGACGGCATCATACCCGCGTTTGATGGCCCACTCAAACCCGTAGGCCTCGGCCGATCCGTGGCTCTTGATGACGAGCCCGCGCAGGCCGAGCAACGCGGCGCCGTTGTACTGCGCCGGGTCGACGCGCCGCTTGAAGCGCTTGAGCACCGGCATCGCGACGAGCGCCATCAGCTTCGTTGCGAATGAGCGGCCGAACTCTTCCTTGATCATGTCGGTGAGCATCTTCGCGAGCCCTTCCGACGTCTTCAGCGCGACATTGCCGACGAAACCGTCGCACACGACGACATCCGTCGTACCTTTATAGATGTCGTTGCCTTCCACGTTGCCGTAGAAGTTGAGTGTGCTCGCGCGCAGCAATTCGCCCGCGCGCTTGATGGTTTCGTTGCCCTTGATGACTTCTTCGCCGATGTTGAGCAAGCCGATGGTCGGCCGCTCGCGTCCTTCTATCGCGGACACGAGCGCGTGGCCCATCTCGGCGAATTGCAAGAGATGCTGCGGTTCGCAATCGACGTTCGCGCCGAGATCGAGCACGGTGGTGTAGCCGCGCTGGCTCGGCATTGCGAAGGCGATCGCCGGCCGCTCGATGCCGGCGAGCGTTTTCAGGACGTATCGGGAAACCGCCATCAGCGCGCCGGTGTTGCCGGCGGAGATGCAGGTCTGAGCCTCGCCTTCCTTGACGAGATTCAGCGCGACGCGCATCGACGAATCTTTTTTCCTGCGCAGCGCGACCTCGACCGGATCGTCCATCGCGACGACTTCGCTCGCGGGAACGACCGTCAGGCGCGGTTCGTCGACAGCCTTGCTTTTCTTGAGTTGCGCGCGGATCGCGGGTTCGATGCCCACGAGCAGCAGATGTGCGTCCGGATGCGAACGCACGAAATTGACGGCAGCGGGAACCGTCACGGCCGGGCCGTGGTCGCCTCCCATGCAGTCGATGGTGATCTTTACAGTCATGGAGTGCGACGAATTTCAGGCACAAAAAAGCGGCAGTGAAATGCCGCCTTCTTGTCGTACCGAGGAAATGTCAAGCGCGAGCGACCGTAATTCAAGACGGTGACGCGAGACGCAGCAAGCGTCGTACGCTTAGTCGTTCTTCGTCTTGATGACTTTCTTGCCACGATAGTAGCCGTTCGGGCTCACGTGGTGACGCAGATGCACTTCACCCGTGCTCGGCTCGACGCCCAGCGGCGCTGCGGTGAGGTGGTCGTGCGAACGATGCATGCCGCGCTTCGACGGCGATTTCTTGTTTTGCTGAACTGCCATGATAACTCCAGAAAAATTTTGCGAATTCTAACACAGCTCGACATGCCGGCGACCCAAGGCCCAGAGGCCAGTCACGGTGCCAAATGCGCGTCGCGCCAACTGATTTAATGCTTCTTGTCGCCGGGGCCGCCCTGCTTGAGCTTTTCGAGCGCGGCAAACGGGTTGGGCCGCGCGGGTTCGTCACCCGCTGCGCCTTCGCCATTGTCCTCGTCGGGCTCGCCTTCGATGCCTTCGGCGCCTGAAACCAGGCTCTCATGCACTTCAGGACACGCCTCGTGCTTGGGCACGAGCGGCAAGGACAGCAACAACTCCTCTTCGATCAAGTCGACGAGATCGAACTGGCGCGAGCCAACAATCACTTCGACTTCATCGTCGTCGAGCGGAAACTCGTCGGCTTCCTCTTCCGTCTTGACGATGCGATAGGTTGCATCGACATCGAGATGCTGCGAATACGGCGAAAGGCAGCGCTGACACTCGATCCACACCGAACCGTGCACGGCGAGCCGCAAATAAGGCTGCGGCGCTTCCACACCGTCGTCCTGAAGCTCGGGCTGCGTGGAGCCTTCGCCCTGCCAGGTGAACACGGAGTCGCGGTCTGGCGCTTCCGCCGGGACTTCGTTTAACATGCGCGGCAGTTGCGAGACGCGCACGGCGCCGGCCGCCTGCCTGCCGCTCTGTGCGAATTCGAAGATGTCGAGCGCGCGCAGATCGGCGGGGCTCGCAGGTTTGCCAGGATTTTGAGTCATGTGCGCTTCCTGCATGTGCCAAGGATTCGTCAGTATGCACTGCGCGCTGCGCTCCGGCTGGTGTGGTTTGCCCGCATTTCTGCTCGCGGATTCACGACTGCCGGTTTTGCCTACAGCTCTGCTTGCAACTTTGCTTGACAGCGATACATACCGATGAAAAGCCCAAAACTATATCGGTTTTGTCGTTACGCGTCAAACACTTAAGGGACGGCTGCTGCCGCCCCTTCTTGCCACCGCTTTCCGGTCGACTTTTCTCATGCCCGTTGCCTCAAACAGCCCGCCGCGCCTCGTTCTTGCGTCGAGTTCGCGCTATCGCCGCGAATTGCTCGAACGCCTGCGCATTCCCTTCGATGTGATCGCGCCCCACATCGACGAAACGCCGCTCGACGGCGAGACGCCCGAAGCGACGGCCGTCCGGCTGTCGATCGCGAAGGCACGCGCGGCCGCAGCGAAAGCACCGGGCGCGCTCGTGATCGGCTCGGATCAGGTCGCAACGTTCGACGGCCGGCAGATCGGCAAGCCCGGCACGCACACGAAAGCGGTCACGCAATTGCAGGCGATGCGCGGACGCAGCGTCGATTTTCACAGCGCCCTATGCCTTTTCGATAGCCGAACAGACGACGTCCAATCGGCGGATATCGTCACGCGGGTGCAGTTCCGCGATCTGTCGGATGCCGAAATCGAAGCCTATGTGCGCGCCGAGACGCCTTACGATGTCGCCGGGAGCGCCAAATCCGAGGGCTTAGGCATCACGCTGCTCGAAGCGATCGATTCGAGCGATCCGACCGCGCTCGTCGGCCTGCCGCTGATCGAACTGTCGCGCATGTTGCGTCGCGCCGGCTTTCCCTTGCTGGAGGCGCGATGAGCGGCGTCCTGTACCTGATCCCGAATACGCTCGGTGACGGCGACGCCGCCGCGCTCGCCGAAGTCCTGCCCGAGCCGGTCCGCGCGCGCGCCGCCGCCCTCTCTTATTACATAGGCGAAAACGCCAAGACGACGCGCGCGTTCCTGAAAAAAGTCGGCACCGAGCGGCCAATTCAGGAAATCGAGGTGCGCGAGTTGAACGTGAACACGCCGCCCGGCGAAATCGAAAAGCTGCTCGCGCCGATCCTCGCGGGCACGGACGCGGGTCTCGTGTCGGAGGCGGGCTGCCCCGCCGTCGCCGATCCGGGCGCGCTGCTCGTGCGCTGCGCGCATGAGCGCGGGGTCAAGGTGGTGCCTTTCGTCGGGCCGAGTTCGATTTTGCTTGCACTGATGGCGTCGGGCATGAACGGACAGAGTTTCGCGTTCAACGGTTACCTGCCAGTCGATCCAGGCGAGCGCGCGAAGCGGTTGCGCGAGTTGGAGCAGACCTCGCGCAAGGCCAATCAGACGCAAATTTTCATCGAGACGCCGTATCGCAACCGCGCGCTGCTCGACACGCTGATCGCTACCTGCGCGCCATCGACGCTCGTGTGCGTGGCCGTCGATCTGACGTTGCCCGCCGAAACGATCGTCACGCGGACGGTCGCGGAGTGGAAAAAAAAGCCGGCGCCTGATTTGCACAAGCGGCCGGCGATTTTTCTGCTGCTCGGCGCGTGAAATTCGCGCCGGTCGTAAGGCTCGGAGATTGACGCCGCTCGCCGCGCAACTCGACGGGCCGATGACAACCCATGGTCGATTCCGCGGTTAAGCTGTTTTTAAGCACCAACCGTAAAAAATCACCGCAACTGCATTTTCCCGTTGAGCATCATCGTGTGGACGGCGGCATTGCCCACCGCCGCCCCGAACTTGCGCACCACGCGCTCGCCGATGCTCTCCTTTTGCGTGTAATCGACGATATCCGGCTGCTTGATCACCTCGCGCGCGACGTAATCGGCGTCGCCGAAGCCGTCTGCGAGACCCAGCGCCACGCCCTTTTCGCCCGTCCAGAACATGCCGGTGAACAACTCCGGATCGTTTTTGAGACGCGCGCCGCGCCCTTGTTTCACAGCGTCGATGAACTGCGTATGGATCTGGTCGAGCATTTCCTGCGCGTGCGCCGTCATTTGCGGTGTTTCCGGCGAAAACGGATCGAATGCGCCCTTGTTTTCACCCGATGTGTGAATTCGACGCTGGATGCCGAGCTTTTCCATCAGCCCCGTGAAGCCGAAGCCGTCCATCAGCACGCCGATCGAGCCGACGATGCTCGCCTTGTCGACATAAATCTTGTCCGCCGCCGCCGCGACGTAATAGCCGCCGGATGCGCACATGTCGTCGACGACCACATACAGCGGCTTCGACGGATATTTCGCCCGCAAGCGCCTGATTTCGCGATAGATGATGCCCGCCTGCACCGGCGACCCGCCCGGGCTGTTTACGCGCAGGATCACGCCGGCGGTGGCATCGTCCTCGAACGCGCTTTGCAGAGCCGCGTTGATGTTGTCGGCGCTCGCGTTGCTGTTCGCGGCGATTTCGCCTTCCAGTTCGACTAGAGCGGTGTGGCGCGTGGTCTTCGACACCTTTTCGCCGGTGAAGTCGAACAGCCCCCAGACCACCAGCGGCGCCAGTCCCAGCGCCACGAAGCGGAAGAAGATGCGCCAGCGCCGCGCGGCGCGTTGCTCGGTGATCGCCGCGAGCGCGATGCGCTCAAGCGCGGCGCGCTCCCAGTTCTCAGCAGGCGGCGGGCGTTTCGAATCGGAAGGATCGTTCGGGAATTGATCGGACATGCGGGGTCTGCTTTTGGAGTATGAGGGATGAAGGAAGGAATCAGGCGGGGCGCAACGCGTCGTCCGGGACCCAGAAGACGGCGCGGCCTTCCGGCGTGTCGCGCTCCTCGACCTGCACCGGCCGCAGGCGCGCGCCGCGGCACGGGCCGCCGACGCATTTGCCGGTGTCCGGCTCGTAGATCGCGCCGTGGGTGGCGCACATCAAGTATAGGCCCGAGCTTTCGAAGAACTGGCCCTCATTCCAGTCGAGTTCCATCGAGACGTGCGCGCAGCGGTTGAGATAGCCGTACGGCTTGCCTTCATACCGAACGAAAAACACGACCGATTCCCCGCCCGACTTTTCGACGGCATCGCGGCGCACGCCCATCCCGCCGTCGACGAGATCGTCCGCCGCGCAGATCCGGACCGCCCCGTCGCTCATGCGTGCTCCCGCAGCCAGCCGAGGAGCGACGCGACGCTATCGGCGCAGAATTTCGGCTGGAGCGCCACGAGCGAATCCGCAGGATGGGCGCCGTAGCCCACGCCGATGCCCGCCGCGCCCGCGTTGATGGCCATTTGCAGATCGTGCGTCGTGTCGCCGACCATTACCGTTCGGCCGAGATCCTGCCCCAGTTCACGCGTGAGTTCGTGCAGCATTGCGGGATGCGGCTTGGAGAAGGTTTCGTCGGCGCAGCGCGTGCCGTCGAAAAGGCTCGTGAGCCGTGACTGGTCGAGCGCGCGGTTCAAGCCCACGCGGCTTTTCCCGGTCGCGACGCCCAGCAGATAGCCCTCGTCGCGCAGTTCCTGAAGCATGCCGCGCACGCCGTCGAAGAGTTCGGTCTGCTGGTCCTTCACCAGATAGTGGAAACGATAGCGCTCGGCGAGACGCGGGTAATCGACGGGATCGAGCGTAGGCGCTGCGATTTCCAGCGCGTCCCGGAGACCGAGGCCGATCACATAGCTCGCCGCCTCGTTGGAGGGCACCGGCAGCCCCAGATCGCGGCACGCGGCCTGGATGCTGCGCGTGATGTGCGCCGTGGAATCCATCAGCGTACCGTCCCAGTCGAAGACGATCAGATCGAATTGCTGCCGCGCCATTTATTGGGTCTCGTTCGAAAGCTGCTTGAGTTGGTCGATAAAGCGTTTGCATTCGGCGGGAAGCGGCGCGTCGAGCTGAAGCACGTCACCGGTCGCCGGATGGGTCAATTTCAGCCGATATGCGTGCAAAAACATGCGTTTGAGCGACGGTTTCGCGTTCGGCCGCGCCAGATCCTTGTTCAGCGCGAAGTCACCGTACTTGGCGTCGCCGGCAATCGGCAGGCCAATGCTCGCCATATGAACGCGGATCTGATGCGTGCGCCCCGTCTTGAGTTCCGCCTCGACCCACGCGTATTCATCCCAGCGCTCGATCAGGTTGAACACCGTGTGAGACGGCAGCCCGTCTTCCTGGATACGCACGCGCCGTTCCCCGTCGCCCGCTACGTATTTGTGCAGCGGCGCCTTCACGATGCGCCGGCGGCCCCAGTCGCTCGCCCAGTCGCCGTGACCGACCGCGTAATAGCGCTTGTCGATGCGGTTTTCGCGAATCTGCTCGTGCAGGTTCACGAGCGCCGAGCGCTTTTTCGCGAGCATCAGCACGCCGGACGTCTCGCGATCCAGCCGATGCACGAGTTCAAGAAACTTCGCGTGCGGACGCGCATTGCGCAGTTGTTCGATGACGCCGAACGCCACGCCGCTGCCGCCATGCACGGCGACGCCGGACGGTTTGTCTATGACGATCAGGTGGTCGTCCTCGAAGAGGATCGGGAATTCGGCGGCGGGCGCGTTCGACGAAACGTGCGTTTCATCCGGCTGCGCGACGCGAATCGGCGGTACGCGCACGAGATCGCCCAGTTCGAGGCGGTACGCCGCATCGATGCGGCCCTTGTTCACGCGCACTTCGCCGCTGCGCAAAATCCGGTAGATATGGCTCTTGGGTACGCCCTTGCAGACGCGCAGGAGGAAATTGTCGATTCGCTGGCCGGCCGAGCCTTCATCGATTTCGATCATCGAGACCTGCTCGCTTGCGACCTTTTTCTGGGATGTTTTGCCTAACTCATTCATTATGAATATAATTTGCGAGCAATCTGAAAAGACGAAAAAACTTCGTCGCGATTTATCAGACTGTACAGGTGCAAGCGATAAACCATCATTTTACTTGCGCCCAGGGTCCGTTGCTCACCCGCGAAACGAGCAACGAGTTGCACGCACGGCGATATCGCGTGGCAGGGACGGCGCCCACAGGCGCGTTCGGTCGGGTCGATCGCTGATCGGTAACGGATTTTTGGTACAAGAATTTTATTGGCGAGAGGCGAGGTGTCCGGTCTAAAACCGGAGGCCATTCCTACCCGGCTCGGGTATCCAGAGGTATCGAGCGGACGGAAAATCGAAGCTCGCTGATTGCGAACAACGTCGACGGGAAACGCTGCTGCGCTGAAACGTGCGAAGCGCGAAGACCGTCGCAAATGAGGCGAGACACCCAAGGCAGGTCGCCGGGAGCTTTCGACGCCCACGATCTGTCGCCGCGGCCTGGCCGCTGCTTCGACGTCGTCGGTCACTGAGTATTCGCGCCGTTTTCGCGCGGACCGCCAGCGGCGAAGCCGCATCAGGAGGAACACGGCTCTTTTCGCGCCCGGCGGTCCGGCGCGTCTGGTCGTCACGGACGCGCGCGGTCACCCACCGTGCCGTCGAGGCGAGCCGCGTCTGATTCACGGCGTGTCGAAGCCGTTTTCGCATGTGCCCCCAGGGCTTGGCCGCGGCGCGTTTCGTCGCGTGGCCGAAGTCTCTCTCCAGGCAATTCTCCCCGCCAGAACTCCCGCTCCAGCGTGCTTTGTGACAACACACACAATAAGCGCGGCATGCCCGCCCTCCCGCTTTGCGCGCCTGACAACCGCGCGAATTCGCTGAATGAGGGACGGCAGAGCCGCTCTGGAGCCGTTCAATGAAACGCATGCTGTTTAATGCGACGCAGCAGGAAGAGCTGCGCGTCGCCATCGTCGATGGGCAAAAACTCATCGACATCGACATCGAAACCGCCGGGCGCGAACAGCGCAAAGGCAATATCTACAAGGGAGTCGTCACCCGCATCGAGCCCTCGCTCGAGGCCTGTTTCGTCAACTACGGCGAAGACCGCCACGGTTTTCTGCCATTCAAGGAAGTCGCCCGCCAGTATTTCCGTGACGGCGTCGACATGCGCTCCGCCCGCATCCAGGACGCGTTGCGCGAAGGCCAGGAACTGATCGTCCAGGTCGAAAAGGAAGAGCGCGGCAACAAGGGCGCGGCCCTCACCACGTTCATCTCGCTCGCCGGACGCTATCTTGTCCTGATGCCGAACAACCCGCGCGGCGGCGGCGTGTCGCGCCGGATCGAAGGCGACGAGCGGCAGGAACTGCGCGAAACCATGGCGCAGCTCGACCTGCCCGACGGCATGAGCATCATCGCGCGCACGGCGGGCATCGGCCGTTCGGCTGAAGAACTGCAGTGGGACCTGAACTATCTGATGCAACTGTGGCGCGCGATCGAAGCGGCGTCGCAGAGCGGCGTCGCGGGTACGCCGATGCTGATTTATCTCGAATCGAGCCTCGTCATTCGCGCGATTCGCGACTATTTCCAGCCGGATATCGGCGAAATTCTCATCGATACGACCGAAATCCATGATCAGGCGCGCGCCTTCATGGACATCGTGATGCCCGACAACCTCTCGAAGGTGAAGCGCTATCACGACGACGTGCCGCTTTTCTCGCGCTTCCAGATCGAGCATCAGATTGAAACCGCGTACTCGCGCACGGTACCGCTGCCGTCGGGCGGCGCGATCGTGATCGACCACACGGAGGCGCTGGTCGCCATCGACGTGAACTCGGCTCGCTCGACCAAGGGCGCGGACATCGAGGAAACGGCCACGCGCACGAACCTCGAAGCCGCCGACGAAGTCGCGCGCCAGTTGCGTCTGCGCGATCTGGGCGGGCTGATCGTGATCGATTTCATCGACATGGAATCGGCCAAGAGCCAGCGTGAAGTCGAGCAGCGCCTGAAAGATGCGCTCAAGCACGACCGCGCGCGCGTCCAGATGGGCAAGATTTCGCGCTTCGGGTTGATGGAACTGTCGCGTCAGCGGCTGCGTCCGGCGCTCTCCGAAGGCAGCCACGTGACCTGCCCGCGCTGTAACGGCACGGGTCACATTCGCGATACGGAATCGTCCGCGCTGCAAGTGCTTCGGATCATTCAGGAAGAAGCGATGAAGGAAAACACCGCGGCGATCCATTGCCAGGTGCCGGTCGAGGTGACTGCCTTCTTGCTGAACGAAAAGCGCTCGGAAATCAACAAGATCGAGTCGCGCTTCAAGGTCAACGTCGTGTTGATCCCGAACAAGCATCTCGAGACGCCGCATTACAAGCTCGAACGCCTGCGGCACGACGACGCGCGTCTCGACGACCCGCGCGCCTCGTGGAAGATGGCCGTGGAAGCCGCGACCGAGATGGAATCCGAGACGGGCTACAGCAAGCGCACCGAAGAAGTGAAGCCGAAGCAGGAAGCGGCGGTCAAGGGCATCACGCCGGCTTCCCCGGCGCCGAGCGCACCGGTCAAGCCGGCTCCGGCCGAGGCTCCGGCAGCGGCCCCTGTCGCAGCGGCAGCTCCGGCTGCGGGCGGCTTCATCGGCTGGTTGAAGAACCTGTTCGGCATGCAGCCCGAAGTGAAGCCGGCACCGGCTCCTGTCGAAGCGACGCCGCCTGCGCGGCCCGTGCGCGAGCGAGGCGAGCGCACGGAACGCGGCGAGCGTCCGGGCGGGGATCGGAATCGGAATCGCCGGGGTGGCGCTGCTGCCCGTGATGGCGCGCCGGCGGGTGCCAATGGCGCGAGCGCGGGTGGCCGTCCGGGTGGCCGTCGCGAAGAACGGGAACCGCGTGAAGCGCGTCCGGGCCGTGAGCCGCGCGAGGCACGTGAAGGTCGTGAGCCGCGTGAAACTCGCGAGCCGCGTGAACCGCGTGAGGTCCGTGAGCCGCGTGAATCTCGCGAGCCGCGCGAACCGCGTGAAGGCCGTGAACCGCGTGAGACTCGTGAACGTGGCGAGCGCGCCGAACGTCCGGAAGCCGCAGAACGCCAGGAGCGTCGCGAGCGGCCGGAGCGCGGTGAACGCCGTAAGCCGCAGCCGGAAGCCGCCGAAGCACTGACGCAGGGCGAAACGGCGGCATCGGATATCGTCGAAACCGCGCAGGCCAACGCGGATGCGCAGATTGAAGGCATCGATCCGACGCTCTCGCCCGCTGATCAGGCCGCCGCAGCGCGTGACGGCGAAGAACGCCGTCGCCGTCGCAGGGGCCGTCGCGGTGGACGTCGCGAGCGCGACGAGGAAGGCGTGAACCACGCGGCCGATGTCGCAGAAAGCGAAGGCTCGGCTGAAAGCATGCCGGCGCAAGCGGGCGTGTTTGATACGGGGTCGTCGCAGGAAGCGGGCGAACGGCGCGAAACGCGTCCGGTTGCACCGGTGGAAGCGGCTGTCGCCGCAGTGCCGGTCGCCACAGCGGCTGCTGTTTTCAGCGTGACGGAGCTGCGCGAGGAGATCCGCGCGGAAGCAGTGCAACCTGTGGAATCGAAGCCGGTGCAACCGGTCGAGACCGCTCCGGCAGAAACGCCGCCGGTCGAGCCGACGCCGGAAGTCGCCGCGCCGACGCCCGATCTGTTCGCGAAGCCCGCTGCGCCTCAGCCGGTCGAGAACCCGTTCGGTGCAGAGCCGAAGGTCGCTGAAACGAAGCCGGTCGATCCGTTTGCTCCGGTCGAGCAGGAAGCACCGAAGGCAGTGGAACAAGCGGCGGAAGCGGTCGAAATGCCGGCTGTGCAAGTGGAAGCGCCTGTCGCAGCCGAGCCGGCAGTCGAGGCAGAACCGCTGAAGACGGCTGCGGTCGCCGCGACGCCCGAGTCGGACATCGTCGCTGAGCAGGTCGTGACGCAGGCGACCGAATCGGCCCCGGTCGAATCGGAGCCGGTGAAGGCGTTCGAACCGGTGGCAACTGTCCCCGTTCCCGCGCCCACGCAGACGCCGATCCAGCCGACCCCGCTGAAGGAAGACGCTCTGAAGCCGATGCTTGAAACGGCCGGCCTCGTATGGGTGAACACCGACGCCGACAAACTGCGCGCAGCCAGCGCCGCCGCCGAGCAAGTCGAAGCGCCGAAGCGCGCGCCGCGTGAGCGCAAGCCGCTCCCGCCGCTCGACGCCGCGCCGATGCAGCAAGTCGAAACGGGCAAGGACGCGCACTAAGCGCGTCAGCAGGATCGAAGTGGTACGACGAAGCGCCACCGGCTCACGCCGCGTGGCGCTTTTTTCGTGGGAATAGGTCAAGAATAGGCAGGACAGACCTACCGAAAGGTATAAGCGCCCCGCCGTCCGCATCCGGCTAAAATAGTCATTGCAGCCCGCACACATATCTATAACGACCGCCATGTCCCGACGCATCATTCCCGTTGCCGATGTCAGCACGATCCCGGATTTTTCCGGCATCGCGACGGCGCCGTCGGGCCTGCTCACCGACACTCTCGCGCGGCCGCTGCGCGACCTGCGCATTTCGGTCACGGATCGCTGCAATTTCCGCTGTGTGTACTGCATGCCGCGCGAAGTCTTCGACAAGGACTACCAGTTCCTGCCGCACGCCGCGCTGTTGTCGTTCGAGGAAATCGAGCGGATCGCACGGATTTTCGTCGCGCATGGCGTTGAGAAGATCCGGCTGACGGGCGGCGAGCCGCTGCTGCGCAAGAACATCGAATTTCTGATCGAGCGGCTGGCGCTTTTGCATACCCCGGAGGGCCGTCCGCTCGACATCACACTCACCACCAACGGCTCGATCCTCGCGCGCAAGGCGCGGTCGCTGAAGGATGCGGGCCTGTCGCGCGTGACGGTCAGCCTCGACGCCCTCGACGACCCACTCTTCCGCCGCATGAACGACGCCGACTTCGCCGTCGCGGACGTGCTCGAAGGCATCGATGCCGCGCACGCCGCCGGCCTCGCGCCGCTCAAGGTCAACATGGTGGTCAAGCGCGGCACGAACGACGGCGAAATCCTGCCGATGGCGCGCCACTTCAAGGGCAGCGGCACCGTGCTGCGGTTCATCGAATACATGGACGTGGGCGCGTCGAACGGCTGGAACATGAGCGAAGTGCTGCCCTCCGCGGAGGTCGTCGCGCGCATCGCCCGGCACTTTCCGCTCGCGCCGCTCGAAGCGCACTCGGCCGCCGAAACGGCGCAGCGCTGGGGCTACGCGGACGGCAGCGGCGAAATCGGCGTGATCTCCAGCGTGACGCGCGCGTTTTGCGGCACCTGTACGCGAGCGCGGCTGTCGACAGAAGGCAAGCTCTACCTCTGCCTCTTCGCGAGCTACGGTCACGACCTGCGCGGCCTGATGCGAAACGGGGCGAGCGACGAAACCATCGCGACCGCCGTCGCGCGCATTTGGGAACAGCGCACCGACCGTTATTCGCAACTGCGCGGCAGCAACGCGCTGCCCGCCGCCGACCGCGACGCGCCGCGCGTCGAGATGTCGTACATCGGCGGCTGAAGTGGTTGACGTAACCGATTCGCGCGTCGGCCGCGAGAACATCACGGGCGTCGTGCTCGCTGGCGGACGCGGTTCGCGCATGGGCGGCATCGACAAGGGCATGCAGCCGTTCGACGGCGCGCCGCTCGCGCTCCACGTGCTGCGGCGCCTCGCGCCCCAGGCCGCCGCGATGCTGATCAGCGCGAATCGCAGCATCGATGAGTACGCGTGCCTCGGCGAGCCGTTCGGCGCGAAAGTCGTCACCGATACGCTGCCCGATTTCCCCGGCCCGCTCGCCGGCATCGTCGCCGCGATGCGCGCCGCGCCGACCGGGTATGTGCTGACCGCGCCCTGCGACGCGCCCTTCCTCGACGAAAACCTGGCGCAAACGCTGGCCCATGCCCTCGCCGCGCACGACGCCGATATCGCGACCGTAGTCGTCGAAACGAACGGCCGGCGCGATCTGCATCCCGTGTTCGCGCTCTTGCGCGTGTCGCTCGCCGATGACCTGGAAGCCAGTCTGCGTGCGGGCGAGCGCAAGGTCCGCGCGTGGTACGCGCGCCACAGGACGGTGGAAGTGGCGTTCGCGAATGTGCACGCGTTTTACAATGTCAATGATTTGCAGCAGCTCGCCGAACTGGAACGCCGGTAGTCTTCGGCTCCAGTGGAACCGGTTTTCACCGAGCGCCTTCTCCTCCCGACCCGCCCGCGTCCAGCACAACCGGCGTCGCGAGACACCCGATCCAATCGCCCGACTTCAGTCGCGACCCTCCCGATTCATGACCACGTCCAGGCCATTTCCCGATTGCGTCGCTCATTACGATCCGAACGCCCTGCCCGTCAGCGCGGCGCAGGAAATCGTGCGCCAGTGGGCCGCGCCTCGGGGACCGGCGCCGGCCGAGCGCGTGAGCCTCTTCGATGCGCTCGATCGCGTGCTGGCCGAGGACGTGATTTCACCGATCGACGTGCCTGCGCACGACAATTCCGCGATGGACGGCTATGCGTTCGCGGGCGCGAAGCTCGAAAGCGCGGGGGAAGTCGAACTGACGGTGATCGGCACGGCGCTCGCGGGTCAGCCGTACGCGAATGCGTTGGGCGCCGCGCAATGCGTGCGCATCATGACGGGCGCGCTGATTCCGCCCGGCTGCGACACGGTCGTGCCTCAAGAGTTCGTCAAGCGCGAAGGCGACGCGATTCGCTTCGCGGCGAGCGCGCTGCGTCAGGGACAAAACCGCCGCCTCGCGGGAGAAGATCTCGCGAAAGGCCGGCCGGCGCTTCGCGCGGGACGCATCGTGCGCGCGTCGGACCTCGGCTTGCTGGCGTCGCTTGGGATCGCGGAAGTCGCGGTGCGGCGGCGTCTGCGGGTCGCGTTCTTTTCGACCGGCGACGAGTTGCGCTCGGTCGGCGAGACGCTCGCGCCCGGCTGCGTCTACGACAGCAATCGCTACACGCTTTATGCGATGCTGCGGCGACTAAACGTCGAGCCGGTCGATCTGGGCATCGTCCGCGACGATCGCGCCTCGCTCGAGATCGCACTGCGCCGCGCGACCGAAGTGGCCGACGTCGTCATCAGCTCGGGCGGAGTCTCCGTCGGCGATGCCGATTTCACGCGCGAGCTGATGAATTCGCTCGGCGACGTCGCGTTCTGGAAGATCGCGATGCGCCCCGGCCGGCCGCTCGCCTTCGGCCGGCTGTGGTCCGGTCCGCGCCCGGGCGACGGCGAATCGGCGCTCTTCTTCGGCTTGCCCGGCAACCCGGTCGCGGTGATGGCGACGTTCTACTTCATCGTGCGCGAGGCGTTGCTCGCGATGTCGGGCGCAGCGCGCGAGGCGCTACCGGTGATCGAAGCCGTGAGCACCGAGCCGCTGAAGAAACGCGCGGGCCGCACCGAATTCCAGCGCGGCGTCGCGAGGCGCGGCGACGACGGGCGCTTCACCGTCGTGACGACGGGCCCGCAAGGCTCGGGCGTGCTGAGTTCGATGAGCGAAGCGAACTGTTTCATCGTGCTCGAGCACGAGCGCGGCGACATCGACGCGGGCGACGAAGTCCGCATCGTGCCGTTTGCCGGACTGATCTGAACCACGCAGCAACGCATTTGATACATCGACAGCAGGGGATTTTCCTTCAATGAAAAAGCAGATTTCCTTCATCGCGCCGGGTCAGACGGCCAAGGCGCTGATCCTCGTGTACCTGACGTTCAGCGTGCCGATCGTGCTGATCGGCGTGCTGGTCGCGTTCTTCCGCTTCGGTTCCGTCGAGCTCAGCACGGTGACGAGCGCGCTCCTGCTCAACGCTATCCTCGGCTTCGTGCTGCTGTGGATCGCGTGCCACGCGTACAACTGGGTGGCGTCGCGCTTCGGCGGCATCGAGATCGTGCTGTCCGACGCGCCGGAGGAGGCGTGATGAGCACGTCGATCCGCGCCGCCAAACCCGCCGATATCAGCGCGATCTTCGGATTGATGAGGGAGCTCGCCGAGTTCGAGAAACTCACGCACCTCTTCATCGCGACCGAAGACGGCGTGCGCGACGCACTGTTCGGCGCGCGTCCGGCGGCGGAAGCGCTCGTTGCGGAAGAAAGCGGCCAGATCGTCGGTTATGCGCTCTTTTTTCACAACTACTCGACATTCCTCGGCAAGCGCGGCCTCTATCTCGAAGACCTGTACGTGCGCCCGACATTGCGCGGCAGCGGCCTCGGCACCAAGATGCTGCGCACGCTGGCGGCTCTCGCGATCGAACGCCAGTGCGGCCGTTTCGAGTGGTCGGTGCTCGACTGGAACCAGCCGGCCATCGATTTCTACGAAAAGATGGGCGCGACCGTGCTGCCCGACTGGCGCATCGTGCGCATCACCGGCGAGTCGCTCGACAAGCTGGCGCACCAAAGCTGAAGCTCACGCCTCGTCGGGATCGTCCCCCGGCGACGCCCCGAGCAACCCCGCCGCCTGCTCACCCGGCAACGCCTCCACGTCGCGCAGCTTCTTGCTCATCTGACGCGTGCGCGTCTCCGCCGCTTCGATCGAGCGCGTCACGGTTTCGAGCTGGCGTTTCGTGTTCGCGAGCACATCGCCGAATTTGCGGAACTCCGTTTTCACTGCGCCGAGCACCTGCCAAACCTCGCTCGAGCGCTTCTCGATCGCGAGCGTCCTGAACCCCATCTGCAGGCTGTTGAGCAACGCGGTCAGCGTCGTCGGCCCGGCGATGCTCACGCGGTACTCGCGCTGTAAAAGATCGGTCAGGCCCGGCCGACGCAGGATTTCGGCATACAAGCCTTCGGTCGGCAGGAAAAGCAGCGCGAAATCGGTCGTGTGCGGCGGCGCGACGTACTTCTCCGCGATCGCCTTCGCCTCCGCGCGCACGCGCCCTTCCAGCGCGCGCGACGCTTCCTCCACCGCGACCACGTCCGCGCGCTCCTGCGCATCGATCAGGCGCTCGTAATCCTCGCGCGGAAACTTCGCGTCGATCGGCAGCCACACCGGCGTCGCGATGCTGCCGGCCGTGCCCGGCGCGTCGTGGCGCCCGGGAAGCTTGATCGCAAACTCGACGCGTTCGTTGCTCTTCGGAATCGTCGCGACGTTTTTTGCGTACTGATCGGGCGTGAGCACCTGTTCGAGCAGCGATTCGAGCTGCACTTCACCCCAGGTGCCGCGCGTCTTCACATTCGTCAGCACCTTCTTCAGATCGCCGACGCCGGCCGCGAGCGTCTGCATCTCGCCGAGTCCGCGATGCACCTGCTCCAGCCGGTCCGACACGAGCTTGAACGATTCACCGAGCCGCTGTTCTAGCGTCGCGTGGAGTTTTTCATCGACGGTGCGGCGCATTTCCTCCAGCTTCGCCGCGTTGTTCGACTCGATGTCCTTCAGCCGCGCTTCGAGCGTCTCGCGCACTTCGCCGAGGCGCCGGTCGTTCGTCTCCGAGAGTTGCGCGAGCTGCAGCGTCAGCGCGTCGCCGAAGCGCTTGAGCGCGTTGCCCTGCTCGTCGCGCGCGTGCTGGAGTTGCAGCGCGTTGCTCTCCGTGAGCTTCACGAGTTGCTGCGAAAACCCATCGATCTGCGCGTTCTGCACCGTCGCCATGCTGGCGAGCTGCGTCGCGAGCGTCTGCTGGAATTGCGCGAAGCCGCTGCTCGCCTCGGTGCGCGACGCGCGCGAACTCTCGGTGATGTCGCCGCGCAGGCCGCGTTCGAGCCGTTCCTGCGCGCGGGCATGCGCTTCGCCCATGTCGTTGATGCGATCGGTCAGCGCGCTAAATTCCTGCTCGACATCGTCGCGCGCGTGGCGACGCACCAGCGCGAACAACACGATGAGGGCAATCAGAAGCGCAATCGCGAGCAACGCGACCGCGCCGGGTAACAGCATTGTCATTTCTTGAGAACGTCCGGGTTGATTGGATTCGGGGGATTGCCAGCGCGCGGACCTTCGCCCAAACCGGCGATCAGGTTGTCGGCGGCGAGGTTCGCCATCGCGCGGCGCGTCGCTTCGCTCGCGCTCGCAATGTGCGGCGTGAGCACGACATTCGTGAGCGTCAGGAAATCGCGATTGAAATTCGGCTCGCCTTCGAACACGTCGAGTCCGGCGGCCGCGATCTGACCGCGCCGCAGCGCGTCGATCAACGCCGCATCGTCGACGATTCCGCCGCGCGCGATGTTGGTCAGCGTCGCGCTCGGCTTCATCAGCGTGAGTTCCGTCGCGCCGATCGTGTGATGACTCTCGCGGCTGTAGGGCACGACGAGCACGACGTGATCGGCGCGCTTGAGCAGGTCTTCCTTCGACGCGTATTCCGCGTTCAGTTCCGTCTCGATCTCCGGCGCGACACGCGAGCGGTTGTGATAGATCACACGCATGTTGAATCCGCGCGCGCGCCGTGCCAGCGCCTGCCCGATGCGTCCCATGCCGATCACGCCGAGCGTCGAGCCGTGGATGTCGGAGCCGGTGAACGCGTCGTACGACCATTCCTGCCACTTGCCGGCGCGCAGGTAATGCTCGGATTCGGTAATGCGGCGCGCGGTCGCCATCATCAGCGCCCAGCCGAAGTCGGCAGTGGTTTCGTTCAGCACGTCGGGCGTGTTGGTGCCGAGCACGCCGTGCGCGTTGAACGCCTGCATGTCGAAATTGTTGTAGCCGACCGCCATGTTCGACACCACCTTCAGGTTCGGCGCGCCTTCGATCGCCTTCGCGCCGACGGGGTCGCCCGCGATGAACGCGCCGTCCTTGTCGGCGAGACGCTCGGCGATCTTGTCGGCGGGGAGCGCGGGGCCGTCGTGGGCATCGACTTCGAAATACTGCTTCAGCCGTTCGATCACGTCGGGGAAGATGGGGCGCGAAACGAAAACCTTCTTCATCGATTGCTCCTAGAAAAAAAACCAGCCGGTGACGATAAAAATCGGCAAGAGCACGACCGCCGCCCAGCCGAGATAGGCGAAAAAGCCCGGCATGCGGACGCCGCGCGACTCGGCGATCGCCTTCACCATGAAATTCGGCGCGTTGCCGATGTAACTGTTCGCGCCCATGAAGACGGCGCCCGCCGAGATCGCGGCGAGCGTCGAGGCGCCGGTCGTCATCAGCGTTTGTGCGTCGCCGCCCGCCAGGTTGAAGAACACGAGGTAGGTCGGCGCGTTGTCGAGGAACGACGAGAGCAGGCCCGTCGCCCAGAAGTACGCGATGTCAATCGGCTTGCCTTCGGCGTCCGTCACCAGATGCACGATGCCCGCGAATGCGCCCGCTTCGCCCGCGCGCAGGATCGTGATAACCGGCGCGATCGTGATGAAGATCGCCGCGAAGAGTTTCGCGACTTCCTCGATCGGCGCCCAGTTGAACGCGTTGCCCGCCCGCGCGCTCTTCGGTGTGAGCACGAGCGACGCAAGCGCCACCGCGACGAGCAGCACATCGCGCACTAGGTTCTGAAGCGCGACGTGCGTGCCGAACACGTCGAACTGGATGCCCGGCTTCCAGATGCCGCTCATCAGCACGAGCCCGATCACGGCAGCAAGCAGCACGAAATTGACCTTGCCGTCGATGCCGAGCGGCGGCGTGTCGGGCGTCGGATCGAGGAACGCGGCGCGCGCCTCTTCCTTCATGCGGAAATAGTAGCTGTCGAGCGCGTAGAAGAGCGCGAGCAGCACGGCGCAGATGAAGAGCATTGGCAGCGCGAGATGGACCGTCGTCCAGAAAAAACTGACTCCGTTCAGGAAGCCGAGAAACAACGGCGGATCGCCGAGCGGCGACAGCGACCCGCCCGCGTTCGCCACCAGGAAGATGAAGAACACGACGACGTGAACGACGTGCTTGCGGTTGTCGTTCGCACGCAGGAGCGGCCGGATCAGCAGCATCGCCGCGCCGGTCGTGCCCATGATGCTCGCGAGCGCGGTGCCGAGCGCGAGCAGGCCCGTGTTCAGACGCGGCGAGCCGTGCAGGTTGCCGCGCACGCAGATGCCGCCCGCCACGGTATAGAGCGTGGCCAGCAGAATGATGAAGGGCAGATATTCTTCGAGCATCGCGTGGACGAACGCGCCGAAGGCCGTGCCCGCGCCGAACGCCAGGGCGAACGGAACGAGGAACACGACCGCCCACGCTGCCGAAACTTTGCCGAAATGGTGATGCCAGAACGCCGGCGCGACGAGCGGAAAGACAGCGATCGAAAGCAGGATGCCCGCGAACGGGATGCTCCACAGCGCGGAGAGCGTGGCGCCGTCGAGCGTCGCCGCCGATGCGCCGATCGGCAGCGCAGCGAGCGCGCCGCCGGAGAGCAAACGCCGCATCGTGCTCACGCCCCGCGCACGATGATCACATGCACGCGATACGGCCCATGAGCGCCAAGCACGATGGTCTGTTCGATATCGCCGGTACGCGACGGCCCCGACACGAAATTGACGGCGCGCGGCAACTCGCCCCGCTCGGCACGCATCAGCGCGAACGCGTCCTCGTGCGCCGCGACGATGCGCGATGCCGGCACGATCGCGACGTGCGTCTGCGGCAAGAGCGCGCCCGACGCAGGCGTCTCGGGCCCCGAGAGCAGCACGAGCGAACCGGTTTCGGCCGTTGCGCAAAAGCATCCGGTGATGCCGACGAGATCGGCGTCGGCGGGCTTGCGCAGTTGCACGTCGAGACCCGCGGCGCTCCAAGGAAGATCGCCGAGCGACAGCCACGCGACGGCATCGATGCCCAGGTTCAACGATTGAAGATAGCGATGCGCTTCGGCGGGCGCGTCGTTCAGCGCATTCACTTCGGCCACGGTCGTCGAAAGGCGCTCGGCCTCGAGCGTGAAGCGCGCGACGAGTTCCGCCGGCGTCGACGGCAACTCGGGACGCGGCCCCGTCGGATGGCGCGCGAGGTAGTCTTCGGCGGCGGCGCGCTCGGCGTCCGTGGGCGCGGCCGGCCGGCCCTGAGCGCTGCGAATCCTCGCGAGAATGTTCCGGCGAGCAGCCGATGTATCCATGTTGCTGTCCTCGTTGGCCTTCGTCGATGTGGACACGATTATAGCCAGCGGTCCCTGCGGCAAGCCCTCTGCCGAGCGGCTAAAGCAACTCTTCCTCCACCGGTTGCTCGATGCCGAACACCTGCCGCAGATAGGCGAGATACGCCTTGTCGTCGCACATGTTCTTGCCCGGTGAATCGGAGAGCTTGGCGACCGGCTGGCCGTTGCAGCGAACCATCTTGATGACGATCTGCAGCGGCTGGTAGCCGAGGTCGTTCGTCAGGTTCGTGCCGACGCCGAACGCGAGCTGGCACCGCCCGCGAAAGCGTTCGTAGAGTTGCAGGACTTTCGGGATGTCGAGCGCGTCGGAAAACACGAGCACCTTCGTGCGCGGGTCGCAGCGGTTCTCTTCATAGTGTTTGATGAGGCGCTCGCCCCAGTCGAACGGATCGCCGGAATCGTGGCGGGCGCCGTCGAAGAGCTTGCAGAAGTACATGTCGAAGTCGCGCAGGAACGCCCGCATGCCGTAGACGTCCGACAGCGCGATGCCCAGGTCGCCGCGATATTCCTTCGCCCACATTTCGAAGCCGAAGGTCTGCGAGTCGCGCAGACGCGGGCCGAGC
This sequence comes from Caballeronia humi, assembly GCF_001544475.1. Classification (GTDB taxonomy): domain Bacteria; phylum Pseudomonadota; class Gammaproteobacteria; order Burkholderiales; family Burkholderiaceae; genus Caballeronia; species Caballeronia humi. Next base: position 124,333 of record NZ_FCNW02000010.1, read on the forward strand.
GCCTGGCACGCCTGCAGGTATTCGTGTGCCATCGTGCCGAGCGGACGCAAGCCGTGTTTCATCGCGTAGAAGACGTTGCTCGTGCCCGCGAACTGCGCGCCGAGGCCTTCCTTCAGCGTGAGCGCGACTTCCTCGTGCCACTGCTTCGAGAAACGGCGGCGCGTGCCGTAGTCGGCGATCTTGCAGTCGGAAAATTCGGGCGGTGTGGCGAGCAGCTTGATCTTGTCGCGCAGACGCTCGCGTCCGATCGCGTAATCGGGCTTGCCCTGCGTATTGCGGAAATAGACCTCGTTGACGATCGCGAGCACCGGGATCTCGAAGAGGATCGTGTGCAGCCACGGCCCTTCGATCACGATGTCGATCTCGCCGTTCTTCTTCGCCGACGGCGCGATCGTGATCGATCTTTCGTTCAGGTGAAAAATGGCGAGGAAATCGATGAAATCGCTCTTGATGAAGCGCATCCGCCGCAGGTAATCGAGTTCTTCTTCCCGAAAGCGCAGGTTGCAGAGCTGACGCACTTCGTCGCGAATCTCGTCGATATACGGCACGAGATCCACGTTGGGCGTGCGGCACCGGAACTTGTACTCGACGTTCGCCGCCGGGAAATGATGCAGGACGACCTGCATCATCGTGAACTTGTACAGATCGGTATCGAGCAGCGAATTGATGATCATGGTTTTGGTCGGAACATCGATGAAACGCGGCCAACGCGTAACGGGGCGCACCGCCGGGCCTTCTGCGTCTCATGTTACCCGAATGCGGGCGCCGTCACGGAGCGCGATCGGCGGGCCGTCGTATCCCATAAAGAAATCACGAAACGATATAAAGCCCACGGGCTAAGGCTCGCGCTGAAATTGAGCGGTACGCTACAATATTGGTTTTGGCGCGCGAAGCGTATGAACCTTTGCAAAACCCGGTTCACGGCCCATGTAGCCGCACCGCCGCCGCCCCCACGAATTCCGCATGCAGGAGCCTGAATGACTCACGTTGTGACCGAAAGCTGCATCAAGTGCCGCTATACCGATTGCGTCGACGTGTGCCCGGTGGATTGCTTCCGCGAAGGTCCCAACTTTCTCGCGATCGATCCGGACGAGTGCATCGACTGCGCCGTGTGCGTGGCCGAATGCCCTGTGAACGCCATCTATGCCGAAGAAGACGTCCCCGGCGACCAGCAGCATTTCACCGACCTGAATGCCGAACTCGCGCGCGGCTGGCCGAGCATCACGAAGACGAAAGCGCCGCTTCCCGAAGCCGACGAATTCAAGGACGTGAAGGAAAAGCTCGACCTGCTGGAACGCTGATCGAGGCCGTCCGCGCGCCGCGTAATCCGGTCAAAAAAATGATATCGAGATGAACGCGGGGTGTTGACAGGGTAGAAAACGCTCCATATAATTTCATTTCTGTGCTGCAGATGTTCCCCGATAGCTCAGTTGGTAGAGCGCCGGACTGTTAATCCGTAGGTCCCTGGTTCGAGCCCAGGTCGGGGAGCCAAAAAGATTCGAAGCAAAAAGCCCAATCGAAAGATTGGGCTTTTTGCTTTTCTGCTCGCGTTTTACGCCTTCCGCCCTTCAGGCAGATGTGCGCGGCACCTCGACGAACCCATTCGGTAATCGGGCTGGCGGCCTGAATTGCGCTTCGAGTTTCGTCGGCGAATGGTTGAAAGCGTGGATCGTCAATGACTGCTCTACGCCAGCCAAACAACCGTCAACGACCGCACGCCCTGCGCGCCACGAATCAATACGCCTTCGATATCGGCTGTCGCGGACGGCCCGGTCACGAGCACCGCATAGCGCGCCGACTGAAAATCGTCTCGTCGATACACCTCCTGCAAGCCATCGACGAGTTGCGCCGGATCGAGCAGCACGACGAGATGCTGCACGAGATAGCCGATCGAATTGACGATGTACTCGGCTTCGCTGAACCACACCGATCCCGTCTCCGCAACGCCGAACCGCCCGCGCACCACGCCTACATCAACATCCTGCAGCGAGGCCGGCGGCGTGTCGGCCGCGAGCGCGCGAGTGCCCTCGATCCCGTCGACCGCCGATGCCACCACCGCTTCCGGCCCGAAGCGCTCGGCCAAGAGCGCGCGCACGTCGTCGAGACGCTCAGCCTCAACGCACGTGCCGCCCATCAGCGCGAGCGCAGCGGTGAATCGCTCGCGGCGATCGCCGTCCGGCACGGTGAACAGCGGCACGTCGGGAAGCGGGCGCGGCCCGGGCTGCGCTGCGCGGATCTTCGAGAGAAAAGCGTCGCGAGTCGTCATTTCGGTTGCTTCCGGTTTTTGCGATACCACTCATGGAAAGTTTCGGCGGGCGCGTCAGGCAGATCGCGCTGGCGCCCCCAGATATTCAGCGGGTTGTAGAGCACGAAGTTCGGCAAGCGTTTCAGCGCACCGCCGAGCGATGCCACCGTCGCGCGATACAAGGTCGGACTCGCGAGCAGCCGCCCCGCCATCTTGAGCACTTCCTTCTTTACGAACGGCACTTCGTGGCGCTCGGCGATCACCTCGCGCCATTTGTAGATCTGCTCGTGGATATTCACGCGCACGGGACACACGCTCGTGCAACTGCCGTTCATCGTCGAGGCGAACGGCAGGCTGCTGTAGCGCTTGAGGTCAAACGTCGGATTGATGATCGCGCCGATTGGGCCCGAATACGTCCCGCCGTACGACAAACCGCCGCTCCTTCGATACACCGGGCACGTATTCATGCAAGCGCCGCAGCGGATGCACTTGAGCGAGTACCAGAAATCGTCCATCGCGAGGCGCTCGGAGCGGCCGTGATCGACGAGGATGTAGTGCATCTCGGTGCCGGGACGCGGCGCGCGAAAGTGCGACGTGTACTGCGTGATCGGCGAGCCGAGCGCGCTTCGCGACAGCATCCGCACGAATACGCCGAGATCGGACACCCTCGGAATCAGCTTTTCGATGCCGATCGACGCGATATGCAGCGGCGGCACGTTCGCAGACAAATCCGCGTTGCCCTCGTTCGTGCAGACGACGACCGTCCCCGTCTCCGCCACGGCGAAGTTGCAGCCGGTCATGCCCGCCGTCTGCTCGCGCACGAAATACGGCCGCGTATGCATGCGCTGGCTTTCGGCGAGATAGTGGATGTCGCTGTTGGCCGGATCGGTGCCGATCGTGCGTCCGAAGAGTTCGGCGACGTCCGCGCGCAGCTTGTGGACCGCCGGCACGACCATATGGCTCGGGTCCTGATGATCGAGTTGCTGGATGCGCTCGCCGAGATCGGTTTCCATCACCGTGATACCGCGCGGCTCCAGGAATTCGCGCATCTTGCATTCGTCGGTGAGCATCGACTTGCTCTTGACGAGCGTCGTCATGCCGCGCTCGCTCATCAGCCTGTGCACGATCGCGTTGTGCTCCTCGGCATCCGCCGCGAAATGCACGACAACGCCGTTCTTCTCCGCCTGTGTCGCAAATTGTTCGATGTAGTCGGCGAGATGCGAGAGCGTGTGCTCCTTGATCCCCGACGCCAGATCGCGCAGCGTCTCCCATTCGGCGATGCCATGCGCCTGCGCATCGCGCTTCATGCGCAGGTCCCAGAGACGCTTGTCGTGGAACGCGACGTGATCCTCCTTTTGCAGGAACGCGCCCGCCGCTTTCGCGTGATCGATCCGCACGGTCTTGGTCATCCGCGTGCTCCGTTGAGAATCTGCGCGATGTGGATGAAGCGCGCGTCGAGTTTCAGGCGCTCGGCGCAGCCTTGCTGGTGCATGAGACACGACATGTCGCCGGACACGATGTACTGCGCGCCCGCGCCGACGTGGTCGCGCACCTTGTCCTGCCCCATCCTCACCGAGACCGCCTCCTCAGTCACGGAAAACGTGCCGCCAAATCCGCAGCATTCGTCGGGCCGGGCAGGCGAGACGAATTCGATGCCTTTCACGCGTTCCAGGAGCGCGCGCGGCTTGGAAAACGGCGTCTGCGCGATCTCCGATGCCGACGCCTCGCGCAGATGCCGCACCGCGCTGCAACTGTTGTGCAGCCCCACGCGATGCGGAAATTCGGCCCACGGAAACTCGCGCACTTGCAGCACGTCGTGCAGGAATTCGGTCAGTTCGAATGCGCTCGCCCGCACCTTGCGCACGGCGGCGGTCTGCTCGATGGCGTTGAAATGCTCGCGAACGTGGTGCACGCAACTCGCCGACGGCCCGACGATGTAGTCGTAATCCGCGAAATTGCGGGCGAACACGCGCTCGGCGCCGGCCGCTTCCTTCTGCGCGCCGCTGTTCGCCATCGGCTGGCCGCAGCAGGTCTGTTCCTGCGGGTAATCGACGTCGAGGCCCAGCCGTTCGAGCAATTCGAGCGTGGCGATGCCCACTTCGGGATAGAAGGCATCGATGAAACAGGGGACGAACAGGGCAACTTTCATATGTGGGGAACGCGCCTCGCGACGCCTTTGGTCAGCTTGGTCTGACCAAGACTTTAAAGATTGTGTTCTTTCGTGTCAAACTAGGGAAATCCGCCAGCTTCGTCCAATCGATGACCTTCCAGCCCGTCCATTCCTATTCGCGCGTGCGCCTGTCCGATGTCGTCTCCGGCCAGATCCGGTCGCTGATTTCGAGCGGCGCGCTCTTGCCCGGCCAGCGCCTGCCCGCCGAGCGGGAGCTTGCCGAGCAGTTGAACGTGTCACGGCCGTCGCTGCGCGAAGCACTGATCCGGCTTGAATCCGACGGCTTCATCCGGGCGGTCGCGCGCGGCGGGTTCATCGTATCGGACGTGACGGCGCCGCTCGTCTCCGATCCGCTCGCTGCCCTCCTTCAGCAGCATCCGAACGCGTCCGCCGACGTGCTCGAACTGCGGCGCGGGCTCGAAACGCTCTCGACGGCCTATGCCGCCGAGCGTGCCACCGACGCGGACCTGCAACGCATCGCGGATGCCTTCGATGCGCTCCAGTCCGCCGCCGCCGAGCCGAAGCGCACGCGCATCGCGGAAAAAGACGCGGCGTTCCATCTCGCCATCGCCGATGCCACGCACAACGTCGCGCTTGCGCACGTGATGCATGGGCTGCACGAGCTGATCCGCGAATCGATGCTGACGTCGCACCGGCTGGTCGATTACGACGACGAAGTCGAAGCGAACCTGCTCGCCCAGCATCGCGCGATCTTCGATGCGATCGTCGCGCGCGATCCCGAACTCGCCCGTGAGGCAGCGGGCGCGCATCTCGATTACGTGCAGACGCTGTATCGCGAGCGGCCGATCAGGACGGCGCGTTCTGTATGAGCAAAGCATGGCGATTGCCCCGCATAGGACTACACCTACACGCGTTTCGGACAGCCTCGACTACCGCCAAGAAAGCTCTCACTCGATACTGAAGCCGTCTAATCAGAAAACGAATGGAGGAACATCAAATGCCCTATCTTCTCGGCTGGCTGCTTGGCGTACCGGTTATCGTCCTCGTGATCCTGTATTTGATTTTTCATTGAACGCGTTGCAAGAAGCGCGTCATCGCAAAAGGCGTCGTTACAATACGACGCCTTTTCTTTTTCCCGAGGGAATCCGATGAAACGCGCTCTCAGCTTCGCCGCTTTGCTCAGTGTGCTCGCCACCTTTGTTGCGCCTTGCGCGCAAGCGGAGGAAATCGCGAGCGTCAATACGAATTTCCGCTTCACCGGCTCGGATCGCGTGAGCGTCGAGGCGTACGACGATCCGCTCGTCGCCGGGGTGACGTGCTACGTGTCGCGGGCGCGCACGGGCGGCGTGAAGGGCACGCTCGGCATCGCCGAAGATCCGACGGAAGCGTCGATTGCGTGCCGTCAGGTCGCGCCGATCAAGATCGCCGAGCCGCTCAAGCAGAAAGCCGATGTCTTCAGCGATCGCATGTCGTTCATCTTCAAGACGCTGCACGTCGTGCGGATCGTCGATGCGAAGCGCAACACGCTCGTCTATCTGACCTATAGCGACCGGATCACGACCGGCAGCGCGAAAAACAGCGTGACCGCCGTTCCGGTGCCCGAAGGCACAACGATCCCCGTCAAATGACGGCGCGCGTTGCAGGCAGCCGCTGAAAAGGGCGCGGCGTGTAAGATCATTCGTTCGATCTCAAAAAAACGCCGCGCTTTCCCATGACCGTCAACCGATTCAGCGATTCCGCACGCTACTGGCGCTCCCCGCTCGCGCCCGGCGCGGACATGCTGACCGCCGAGTATCACGACCACTCGTTCACGCCGCACTGGCACGACGCGTACACCGTTCCCGTGATCGAAGCGGGTGCCGAGTGCTACGACTATCGTGGCTCGCACTATGTCGCGGAGGCCGGCTCGGTGCCGGTCATCAATCCCGGCGAGCTGCATACGGGCGCGCGGGCGGTCGATGCGGGCTGGCGGTATCGCGTGTTCTATCTGCCGGTGGAGTTCGTGCAGTCGATCGCGAGCGAAGTCTCGGGGCGCGCCGAGCCGCTGCCGTGGTTCCCCGCCGAGATCATTCGCGACGGCGATCTCGCGCGGCGCCTGGCTTTGGCGCACCGCGCGCTCGAAGCCGGCGGCGATCCGCTCGCCGCCGAGACCGCGCTGCTCGACGCACTTTCGACACTGCTCGCGCGGCACGCGAGCGAGCGGCCATCGGTCAGGCAAATCGGCAGCGACGCGGTGCGCGCCGAAGCGATGAAAGCGCGTCTCACGGACGATCTCACCGCGCCCGTCACGCTCGCGGAACTCGCGGCGAGCGTCGGCTTGTCGACGTTTCATGCGGCGCGACTTTTCACGCGCGAGACGGGTCTCGCGCCGCACGCGTGGCGCAACCAGATGCGGCTCACGCGCTCGCTCGGCGCGTTGCGCGCGGGCGTCTCGGTGACTGAGGTCGCGGCCGCGAGCGGTTTCACCGATCAGAGCCATTTCACGCGGCATTTCAAGCGTGCGTTCGGCGTGCCGCCGGGCCGCTGGCGGTAAAGTTTCACGCGCCGCGCGACCGCAAGAACGTACAAGCGCCCGCCCGCCGTTGCGCCCTATCCTCGCTGCCAAAGGAGGACATCTTGAAATCACCCGGCAACCGTTTAAGCGAATTCGCCGCCGGCGCCCGCGACACGCTCCCGATGATGATCGGCGCCGCGCCGTTCGGCGTCATCTACGGCACGCTCGTGACCGCCAGCCCGTTGAGCCCGTGGCACGGCCAGTTGATGTCGCTGGCCGTCTTCGCGGGCTCGGCGCAGTTCATCGCGGTCGGGTTGATCGCGGGCCATGCGAGCTTCGCCGTCATCTGGGCGACGACGCTCATTGTCAACCTGCGCCACATCCTCTACTCCGCGACGCTCGCGCCGTACGTCTCGCACCTGCCCGCGCGCTGGCGCTGGACGCTGGGCGCGCTGATGACCGACGAGGTTTTCGCCGTCGCCTATGCGCATTACCAGAAACGTCCGCCGGGCGAGACCGGTCCGTACTACTTCTTCGGCTCCGGCCTAGCGATGTACCTGAACTGGCAACTGTGGACGGTGCTCGGACTCGTTTTTGGCTCCGCATTTCCGGGGCTACAGTCACTCGGACTCGATTTCGCGATGGTCGCGACGTTCATCGCGATCGTCGTGCCGCAGCTCGTCGCGCTGCGGTTCGTGGCGGCATCGCTGGCGGCGGGCGTGCTGTCGTTCGCGTGGCAGGGCTGGCCGTACAAGCTCGGGCTGCTGGCGGCGGTGCTCGTCGGCGTCGCGGTGGGAACGGCGCTGACGCTGATCGAAAGCCGTCCGCGCAATCAGCATGCGCAAGGAGGCACGCGATGAATACACTGGCGCACACGCTGTCTTCGAGCTACGTCCTGCTTATCCTCGGCATGGCACTCGTGACCTATTTGATCCGCGCGGCCGTTTTCGTTTTCGGCGACAAGCTCGCGTTCCCGCCGCTCGTGCGCACCGCGCTCTCCTTCGTGCCCGTGACGGTACTCACTGCAATCATCGTCCCGATGACCGTGTCGCCGCACGGCAACGGTGCCGAACTGACGTGGCGCAATCCGCAACTGGTCGCGGCGATCGTCGCGATCGGGGTGTGCTTCGCGACGCGCCGGCCGTTGCTGACGATCGCCGTGTCGCTCGCGGTGTTTTTCTTCTGGCAACTGGTCGTGGTGGCCTGAACAGTCACCTGAAGCCGCGCCCGAATCCCCTCAAGTTCCCGGCCCGCGCGCCGTTATAAGAGTCGAATGGCTTCGCCCTCGCGGCGCGGCCGACTGCACTCCCGCCATCAGCACGGTCTGAGCGCGGAACCGGGAACCATCATGCGTCAAATCACCCTTTCGCTGCGCGACGAAACGATCGCTGCACTGCATCGCGACTTCGAGTCGTTCACGCGGCTGTCGCTCAAGATCGATCCGCAGTTCATCACGCCGTCGTTCGAGGACTTCCTGCGCGCGAAGCTCCTCGACAACCCGACGCCGCTCACCGAGCAAGCCGTGCAGCGCATGCTGACGCACGGCCAGTACGCCTGGGCGAAGCGCGCGCTCGACAAGGAGTTTCCGGACGTCGTCGAGATCCTGATCCGGCAGGCGGCTGAGCACGGCTTCAGTTTCGCGATCCGTTCCGACTGGACGGCCGACGACCTGATCAAGCAGTCGCGCGCATGGGCGACCGCGATCGTGACCGAGGCGAACGGCGATGCGTCGCAGATCGACGTGCTCGCGTCGCAGATCAAGTCGGCGGCGATGGATATCCGCGAAGTCGAGGAGAAGATGCAGACGCCGGCGTGGCGTCTCGCCGATTCACTGCGCCAGCGTGTTTATGAGACGAAGATCGCGGTGGAGCACAGCGTGGGATCGACGGCGCGGGAGAAGCTGGGCGAGCTGCGGTGTTTGCTGCGGCTGGGGATTTTTCACGGGTCGATTCAGAAGCAGGAGGCGCAGCAGGTGCTGGAATATCTGCGGTCGCTGAAGCCCGAGCTTTTCGTCGAGGAACCTTACGATGGGTTCACGCGGTTCGCCAACTGGCTGAGGAGCGTGTTTGCGCCGGTCGCGAAGGCCCCGCGGGCTTCGCGTCCGGCGCAGCGGTGAGGTTAAAGTGGGCGCTTAATCCCACATCCCCTTCAACCTGGCCGCGATATCGATCTTCGCTTTGGCCGCGGCCGCCAGCCCCGCTGCCGTCGGCGCGGCGGCGACCGGCACCACCGGCCACGCTGCCGCTTCGAACCTGTCCATCAACTGCGCCGGAATGAAGCGCGTGCGCGACGCCCAGACATGCCGGTCGCCCAGATGTGTCTGGTTGTGAACGTAGAACCGCTGCGGCGTGATGACGTGCAAATCCTCTTTCGCCCGCGTCATCGCGACATATAAAAGCCGACGCTCTTCGTCGATTTCCTCGTCGCTGCCTGTGCCCAAATCCGATGGAATACACCCGTCGACGCCGTTGAGCACGAAAACATTGCGCCATTCCTGCCCTTTCGCGGAATGAATCGTCGAGAGAATCAGGTAATCCTCATCGATAAGCGGCACGCCGGACTCGTCGCTCGTCGCGTCGGGCGGATCGAGCGTCAGTTCGGTGAGAAAGCGCTCGCGCGTCGGATACGTCGACGCGATGCTTTCCATCTGCAGCACATCGCCGTGACGGATCGCGGCGTCCTCGTGATTGCGCTCCAGATGCGGCTCGTACCAGCGCCGGATCATCTCGAATTCAGCGGGCCAACCTGTATCGCGCCCGCACACCTTCGCCATCAGCGCGACGAACTGCGGCCAGTCCTCGCTCGCCCGCGCGGGCGCCGCGAACGATGCGAGCGCTTTCGGCGCCTCGCCGCGCGACACCTCATCGAGCACACGCCCCGCGATCGCCGGCCCGATGCCCGGCAGCAATTGCACGACCCGAAACCCCGCGACACGATCGCGCGGATTTTCCGCCCAGCGCAGCACGGCGAGCACGTCCTTCACATGCACCGAATCGAGAAACTTCAGCCCGCCGAATTTCACGAACGGAATGTTGCGCCGAGTGAGTTCGATTTCGAGCGTTGCGCTGTGACTCGACGTGCGAAACAGCACGGCCTGCGACTTGAGCGTCATGCCCGCCTCGCGCGCCTCCAGTACCTTTTCGACGACGTAGCGCGCCTGATCGGCCTCGTCCGCTACGGAGACTACGCGCGGCTTCTGCGCGCACGCCTTGTCGGTCCAGAGATTCTTCGTGAAACGCTCGGTCGCGAGCCCGATCACCGCATTCGAAGCCTCCAGAATCGGTTGCGTCGAGCGGTAATTGCGCTCGAGCGTCACGCTGCGCGCGGGCGGATCGAAGTGACCCGGAAAATCGAGGATGTTGCGCACGGTCGCGCCGCGAAACGAATAGATCGACTGCGCATCGTCGCCGACGACGGTCAGGCCGCGCCCGTCCGGCTTCATCGAAAGGAGAATGGACGCCTGCAATCGGTTCGTGTCCTGATATTCGTCGACGAGGACGTGATCGAAGCGGCTCGACAGATCGGCGGCGATGCCCGGCTCCGCGGCCAGATGCGACCAGTAGAGCAGCAAGTCGTCGTAGTCCAGCACGCTTTGCGACTGTTTCGCGGCGACGTACGCGGCGAAGAGGCGGCGCAGGTCGGCCTCCCACTCGCGGCACCACGGAAACGCCTGATCGAGCACGGTCGCGAGCGACGCGCCCGTGTTCACGACGCGCGAGTAGATCGCGAAACACGTCGATTTCGCGGGGAAGCGCTTCTCTTTCGACGACAGCCCGAGTTCGTGCCGCACGAGGTTCATCAGATCAGCGGAATCTTCGCGGTCGTTGATCGTAAACGACGGCGACAAGCCGACGAGATCCGCGTAATCGCGCAACAACCGCGCGCCGACGCCGTGAAACGTGCCCGACCACGTGAGCCCTTGCGCGATCGCGCTCTTGCTGCCGAGCGCGCCGATTGCGATGCGTGACACGCGACGCGTCATTTCGAGCGCGGCGCGGCGCGAAAACGTCAGCAGCAGGATTCGATGCGGATCGGCGCCCTTCACCAGCAGATGCGCGACGCGATGCGCCAGCGTATTCGTCTTGCCTGACCCCGCGCCCGCGATTACCAGCAGCGGACCGCCCGGCGCGCCCGGCGCCTCGGTGCCGAACTCGACTGCCTCCCGCTGCGCGTCGTTGAGCTTCGCCAGGTAGGACGCGACGGCGGGATCGGCGGTGGGGGTTTCGGTGAGCACGGATGTAAAAAAGTGGGCGGGCGGGAGTGACGCACACTGTATATCCATACAACCCGCGCACGCAAGTGCCCGAAAATAACGAGGCCCCGCGCGCGGGGCCTCCGGTTCAGATCGAACGCTTTCGCCGCTTTACTGCGCTTTCTTCGCGTTCTTGAGGTTGGCATCGGCGGCGGCTTCGTTCGCCTCCGATTGCGATTCGGTCTTCTTCTTGTCGGCCTTCGCCTGCGCGACGGCGGCGTCCTTGTTGGCTTCGTCCTGCTTCTTCGCGGCCTTTTTGTCGGCGTGCGTCATCGGCGCGGGATCGGCTGTCTGTGCAAACGATGCCGTCGCGGCCGTCGCGATACGCCGGCCAGAAGCGCGGCGCAAAGTCTGGATGTGGTCGTCATGTAGTTCTCCCGTGTTGGGCGGAGTCGGCGCTGGGCGCCTACCCAGTCCCATGTATCGTGTTATTCGTGGCGCGGCCGCCGGATTGCGGCGACCGCTGCTCCTTCCCGGCCCGGCTTAATGCTGCAGGCCGGAGTCCTTCGGCGTGGCCGGTTCGGCCGCGTTCAGTTCGGCCTTGGCGGCATCCTTGTCCGCCTTGCGGTTGATCTTGGCGTTGCGCACTTCTTCCTTGTACTGCGCCTTGGCCTGCTGACTGGTCGCCTTCAGTTCCTGCTTGGACGCCTTCTTCGACGCGCTATATTCCGCGTTCGCCGCAGCATTCGCATTGCGCTTCTGAACGAGCGGATCGGTCGGCGCCGGCGCGACCAGATTTTGCGACGGCGGCGTCACGCCCGGCTGTCCTTGTACTTGCGCGGACATCTGAGCGCCACCGTCCACGGGTTGAGCGGTCTGCGCGAAGGCGGACGTCGTAGCGATTGCAGCGAAAGTGGAGCCAATCAGCAGCGTTTGAATCTTCTTCATGAGTTATTCCTCTCTTGGTTGCTCTCGGGCGAAGCGGATAAACCCCGTGCCTGCCCGACTTCTTCGATTGATGAAATGAACGACCAGAATGCATCGATCACACGGTCAGACCCGCTAGCCGCCAAACGGGTTCGCCATAATCAGTCATTGTTACCGACCGTTTCACTTGGCTACATTTGCCGACATCGGCGACAGCGACGCGTTTCTGTCCGCCCGTTGGCTACAGCACGCCGTGTGCCCGCGTGGTTTATGATGGGCGCCCTTCCACGTACCGACGCCGTCAAAAGCGCCCCGCCCACCATGCCGCAACTCGAATTCACACTGACGGGCGAGTTCATCGAACTGCACAACCTGCTCAAGCTGATGGGCCTCGCCGACAGCGGCGGCTCGGCGAAGGCGCGCGTCGCGATGGGCGACGTGAAGGTCGACGGCAAGGTCGAACTGCGCAAGACGTGCAAGATCCGCGCGGGGCAAACCGTCCTGCTCGACGGATCGAAGATCAAGGTTCTGAAGGCGGTCTGAAGCGCGCCGGCATCGACAGGCCGCCGCGCAGGCAATAAGCTAGTCGTCTTCGGTTCACGGCTCCGCAATACGTTTCGATGCACGCGAACCAGGCAGGCGACCCATCGCCCGCCAGCGTCTTTACCTCCGGCGGCGCGCTTGCGCGGCCGTCTTCACTCCGATCCGACATGCAACCCCGCTTCACGCACGCGGCCACGCCGCCGCCCAGCTTGTCCCGCCATGCCGTCGATACCGCTCGGCTCGCCGCGCCGCTTGCCATCGCGCAGTTGTCGCAGATGGCGATGGGCGTCACCGACACGATCCTCCTCGGCTCGCTCGGCCCCGACGCACTCGCGGCCGGCGGCCTCGGCGCCAATTTGTTCTTCGTCGTCGTGACGCTGTTGCAGGGCGTGCTGACGTCGGTGAGCGTGTCGGTGGCGCACGCGCGCGGTGCCAACGACGACGATCGCGTCCCGCATATCTACTGGACGGGGCTCGTGCTCTCTATCCTGCTCGCGATTCCCGCGTTCGTGCTTTTGAGCTACGCCGAGCCACTGATGCTCGCGTTCAACGAGCCCGCGACGCTCGCGAGGAACGTCGGCGAATACTGCGCGGTGTTGCGCTGGGGCGCGCCGGGCAGCCTGATCGGCATCGGGATGATGCGCGCGTTCCTGCCGGCGATCGGCGCGGCGCGGCGGCTCTTGTGGGTGTCGATCGGCGGGGTGTTCGTCAACGGCTTTTTGAACTACGGGCTGATCCACGGCGCGTACGGTCTGCCGAAATACGGCTTCCTCGGCTCGGCGGCGGCGACCACGATCACCGTCTGGGCGATCGCGTTGGCGCTCGTCGCGTTTTTGCACCTGCGGCCGCGCTACCGGCATTTCGTTGTCGCATCGCGCCCGCGCCTGCCGCTGATGGGCGAGCTATTTGGCATCGGCTGGCCGGTCGCGATCACTTACGGTGTCGAGTCGACGCTTTTTCTCGCGACCGGGATGACCGTCGGCCTGCTCGGCGAGGCGCCGCTCGCCGCGCACCAGATCGCGCTCAACGTGGCGTCGGTGGCGTTCATGGTGCCGCTTGCGATCGGCCAGGCGGCGAACGTGCGCGTCGGCTACTGGATCGGCGCAGGCGTGCCGGTCGCGGCGCGGCACGCGGGGTTTGTCGCGATCGGGCTGGGCGTCGTGTTCATGATGCTGTCGGGGGTGGTGCTGATCGTGGCGCCGCATGCGATCGTCGGCCTGTACCTCCATCTCGACGATCCCGCGAACGCCCAGACCGTCGCGCTCGCGACTTCGTTATTGGGCGTGGCGGCGGTGTTCCAGATCGTCGACGGGATGCAGACGGTCGGCTCCGGCTGCCTGCGTGGCCTGAAGGACACGCGCATTCCGATGCTCGCCGCCGCGTTCGGCTACTGGGGCATCGGCTTTCCGACGGGCTATGTGCTCGCGTTCCACTTCCAGGCGGGCACGAAGGGCCTTTGGTGGGGGCTCGCGGCCGGCCTGGCGAGCGTCGCCGCGCTGATGACGTGGCGCTTTCACCGGATGAGCCGGCGGATGATCGAGAGCGGTATCGGGAAAGGCGCGGGCGAGTTGCAGCGGAATGCATAAGCGCCGTACAGGCGACGCGATAAGCAAAGCACGCATACTTGGTTGGAGCGGCGCCGATCGGGCGCTAGGATTAAGCCGTCTCCTCCTTGAGACTCTAGTGACAGGGGTATTGAGCCCGCCTTGATGGCGGGCTTTTTTTCGTTTGGGGGTCAATCGGGTTCTTCTTGCTGCGACACCTTGAGATACGGCTTCAGCTCAGGGTTCGAGATGGCCAGCAAGTTGAGCGTGGCACTGCCGAATCGTCGTGCGAACTCGTCGTCGATCGTGTTGTCGTAGTCGGCCAAAGGGAGTTCCAGGGGAAACAAGCGCTCGGTGACCGCCAGCACCTTCTGCACATCGAGCGTGTACGACACCAGTGACTGTGTTTCTTCCGACCACATCACGACGACGCAGCGCTTTTCGTTGTTGGCGGCCATTAGTAACCTCGACATTGCTGGTAAGCCATAAAGGCTCGCTGCGAACACATATCCATGAAACGTCCTCCTCCCATCGCGCTTTTGTACGCCCGGCACTCGTCCATGTCCCGTTCGAATTGCTGGTAACACTCGGCTTCGTCGGCTTCACTGACTCCGCGCGCCGCAATTTCCGTCACTTCGTCGGATAACGTGCTTTCACCCAGCTCGAACGGCTGCGCATCACCAAGCAGCGTTGAGGGGGAAACGGCGCCGTCTTTTCCTTTGTCTTCTTCCCATTTGGACAAGTCAGGAAGACCGTATTTGCTGATCCAACCCGCGCGGGCGAAGAGAGGCAGCATACCAAGAGGATCCGCCAGAACCGCAGTGTGCATAAACTTCGCATTAATCTCGTCGTTCATGGCCTCGATTTCCTCCCACGGAGTCTCGTTGGCCTGCCATTCCGCAAGCTGCGCCTCATACTGTTCCTGCACGCTCGCATAGCGCGGTGGATCGTAGTCCTCGACGCCCCAGAACGACGTCGTTGCATCGTTATGGGGCGCCCGCGCAAGGCCGTAGTTGCTGACCGGTTTTTCGGGAATCACGACGACACAACCGCCGCGCACCATGTCCATCAGTGTTTCGACGACATCGAGATCCGTGCCGCTGTTGGCGAGCCGGCCGTGCCAATGAAAATTCTCGCTGAGGAAGACGCGCACGCGCTTGACTAGTTCCGCGTCCTTGGCCCACACGTCCGCATAAGCCGACGCCGTGAATTTCCTGCCGGCTTCGACCGATATCTTTCGCGTCTCTTCAAGTTCAAACGCCAGGTAGCGCTCTGCGTTCCGATACAACATGTATCGATGCCACGCGTCCGTCTTGAGTTCTGTCGCCATTCACCGTCCATTCAATATTCGATGGCTGTGGAATCGGGATCGCCACCGGGTTGCACAAAACGATTTCAATCAGCCATCCAAACTATTTTCATGAAACTATAGCGAAATGATCGGACGATTGAAAATTCGTCTATCGATTACGTGATCAGAAATCCTGCCGCAAGCCCAAATCGCTTCTCGCATAACGATTTCCCATAAAATGATCCCCAGATGCCTATCAAGCACGAACCTTGCTATGAGCGAGGTTCCAAGCCGCGCATCGGTGTCACGCATCGCGCGGATAAAAAAAGAGGACAGCTCGTGTTGGAAAGCCGGGGAAGTTCAGCATCTTCAGTACATGCGGCAACGCGTGATCACATAACCAGCATGAGCCGATTCGGCGCGACGGCCGCGGCCGTTCTCGCGCTCACGCTCACAGCCTGCGCGACGCGCCCGCCCGCTACTGCCTTCGATCGCCCCGTCTCTCACGCGCTCGAAGCCACCGCGCCGACGCCGCTCCAGACCGCGCTCGCTCCGCTCGAAACCGCGCATCCGGGCGAATCCGGCGTGCGCCTGCTGCCGAGCGGCACCGACGCGCTGCAGGCCCGCATCGCGCTCGCCCGCGCGGCGACGAAGACGCTCGACATGCAGTACTACATCGCCAACGAGGACAGCACCGGCAAGCTGCTGCTCGGCGCCGCGCTTTATGCGGCGGATCGCGGCGTGCGGGTGCGCATGCTGGTCGACGACCTGAATTTCAAGGACATCGACCAGATCATGGCGGCGCTCAATTCGCACGACAACATCGAGATTCGCGTGTTCAACCCGTTCGGCAGCGCGCAGCAGAGCTTCGCGCAGCGCACGCAGAACATCTTCACGCAACTCGGCCATTTCACGCGCCGGATGCACAACAAGTCGATGATCGCGGACAACCAGATCGCGATCGTCGGCGGCCGCAATCTCGGCGACGAGTATTTCAGCGCGAGCCCGACGCTGCAGTTCCGCGATCTCGACGTCTTTACCGCCGGCCCGGTCGCGCACCGCATCTCGGCGAGCTTCGACGATTACTGGAACAGCGCGCTCGCCTATCCGCTGCGCGCGCTGAACAAGCAAACCTTCGATGCCGCCGATCTCGACAAGACCCGCGACGATCTGCGCCACCACTGGCGCACGCAGGCCGATCCGCTCAACGCGAAGCCGCTGAACCGCACGCCGCTCGCGGAGCAGATCGCGCACGAGCAACTGGAACTCATCTGGGCGCCAACTGAATTCGAAGCCGATTCGCCGTCGAAGATCGAACATCCCAGCGACGACTACAAAAGCCCGCCGATGGAACGTCTGGCCGCCCTGATCAAGGAGGCAAAGAGCGAATTCCTGATCCTTTCGCCCTATTTCGTGCCGCACGAGGTCGGCGTGAAGGCGCTCAGCGCGCTCACGCAGCGCGGCGCGCGCGTCGCGGTGCTGACCAATTCGCTCGCCGCCACGGACGCCGTCGCAGTCCAGTCGGGCTACGCGCCGTATCGCGTGCCGCTCCTGAAAAGCGGCGTTGAACTGTACGAATTCAAGGCGATTCAGGGCGAAGGCGAAGGAAAGCCGACCGCCGGCCTCTTCGGTTCGCAGTCGCGCGCGAGCCTGCATGCGAAGGCGTACGTCATCGATCGGAGTATTCTCGTGATCGGCTCGATGAATCTCGATCCGCGCTCGGCGCTTCTGAATACCGAGCTCGCGCTCGTGATTCACAATAAGACGATTGCGGAACAAGCCATGTTGCTCTTCGAGCGCAGCGTGCGGCCACAATCGGCCTATCGCGTCGAGCTGGCGTCGCCGGATGAGCTCGCGCGGTTGAAGTCGACCGGTTCGCCGGTTTCTCCGCTCATCTGGACGACGGAGGAACGCATCGGCACCGTCACCTATAACTTCGATCCGGAAGCGGGCTTCTACCGCAACGCGATGACCGGTCTTTTCACTTTGCTGCCCGTCGACGAGCAGCTTTGAAGGAGCTTCGAAGCCATGTCTGATCAAGCGTCAAACGATGTACGGCTGGAAAAGGACACTTTCGGCGAAATCGCCGTCCCGAACGCGAAACTGTGGGGCGCGCAGACGCAGCGCTCGCTACAGAATTTCAAGATTTCGAGCGAAAAGCAGTCGCCGGAACTGATCACCGCGCTCGCGATCATCAAGCGCGCCGCCGCCGAAGTGAATGCGGAACTGAAGGTGCTCGACGAGAAGAAGGCGCGCGCGATCATCGAGGCCGCCGACGAGATCATCGACGGCCGTCATCCGGACGAGTTCCCGCTCGCAGTCTGGCAGACGGGCTCCGGCACGCAGACCAACATGAACCTGAACGAGGTGATCGCCAACCGCGCGAGCGAGCTGATGGGCGGCCAGCGCGGTGAAGAGCGCCTCGTGCATCCGAACGACGACGTGAATCGCGGGCAATCGTCGAACGACGTGTTTCCGACCGCGATGCACATTGCTGCGGCCTACGGGATCGTGAAGCATCTGGTGCCGTCGCTAAAAACGCTGCGCGATACGCTCGACCAGAAATCGAAGGCGTTCGAGCACATTGTCAAGATCGGTCGCACGCATTTGCAGGATGCGACGCCACTCACGCTCGGGCAGGAGTTTTCCGGCTATGTCGCGCAACTCGAGCAGGGCATTCGCCACGTCGAGGCGACGCTGCCGCATCTGTATCAACTGGCGCAAGGCGGCACGGCGGTCGGCACGGGGCTGAACGCGCATCCGGAATTCGCGGCGAAGGTCGCGGGCGCGATCGCCAAGCTGACCGGCCTGCCCTTCGAAACCGCGCCGAACAAGTTCGAAGTGATGGCCGCCGCCGATGCGCTCGTCGCCGCGCACGGCGCCCTGAAAACCATCGCGGCGGGCATGATGAAGATCGCGAACGACGTCCGCTGGCTCGCGAGCGGCCCGCGCTGCGGTCTCGGCGAACTGTCGATTCCGGAGAACGAGCCGGGTAGCTCGATCATGCCGGGCAAGGTGAACCCGACGCAGTCGGAAGCCGTCACGATGCTTTGCTGCCAGGTGTTCGGCAACGATGTCGCGGTGAATTTCGGCGGGGCGAGCGGCAATTTCGAGCTGAACGTCTTCCGTCCGATGATCGCGCACAACGTGCTGCAGTCGATCCGTCTCCTCGCCGACGGCGCGCAGAGCTTCAACGACAATTGCGCGGTCGGCATCGAGCCGAACGGGAAACGCATCGAGAGCCTCTTGAACGAATCGCTGATGCTCGTGACGGCGCTCAATCCGCACATCGGCTACGACAAGGCCGCCAAGATCGCGAAAAAGGCGCACAAGGAAGGCACGACGCTGAAGGAATCGGCGCTCGGGCTTGGCTATGTTACCGAGCAGCAGTTCGACGAGTGGGTGAAGCCGGAAGATATGGTCGGCAAGCGCTGAAGTCGGGCGAAAAAAAAGCGCAGCGGCTGGGAGCCGCTGCGCTTCGGTGCTTCGGGCCTCTTGGACTGCAGCCTTATTTCCCGTGCCAGAAGTCGTTGTCGTCGCATAGGGCGAGGAGCGCGGGGCCGGAGTCCGCGAGAATCTTGCGAATCGCCGCCGGCATTTCCTCGCGCGGCGTAATGCGATCGCCGACGTTCAGATTCAGCCCGGTGTTCGACAGCGAACGCTCGACGTGCATGACGATTTCGTCGATTTCGCTCGTCAGCGCGCCCTTCGGGTCGCGCTTCGCGCGCAGCGGCGCGATCAGCAACTGGTCCAGCAAGCCGACCGACACACCGCCCGCGAACCTGGGCGACGCCAGCGCGTCCCACTTCTCTCCGCGTTCCGCCTGATCCAAGAGCACCGTGTTCAGGCGATCGGCGGCCGCGCGCGGCTGCACGTCGCCATACCGGAGGGACGTCTCGCCGACGGCCAGCGAAAAACGCACGATCTGCATGATCGTATCGATGCCGTGGCCGGCGAGTTCGGGCGCATCGAAGAGCTGGTCGAGGGTCATTTCCGGCGCTCGGCGCAGCAGGTCGTAAAGAGGCCGATGCGCTTCCTCGCTGCGATTAACCGATGCATGCTCGAGCTTGGCCGTCGGCTGATACTCGACCTTCACGTTGGCCCACAGATGGATGCGCTTCGCGTGTTCGCGCAGGCGCACGTCGTTGAGCGCCGCCTTGCCGCGCACGAAGATGTCGGAGCGGAACGAGCGATTGCAGAAGTAATCGCGGACTTCCTCGGCGAACATCGGGTCCCGGATCTCAGCGACGACGGCGGCCTGCGCGTCCGTGAGCCACGCGACCGGCTGCATTTGCCCGTAGCGCGCGCTGCCCGCGAACACGAGCTTGGCGTCGGTCAGTTCGTTCGCGATGTCGGTGAAATGGAACGGAGTCCACTGCTCGTGCATGTATTCGTGCACCAGATAGCGCTGATCGGACGTGGCGAACGAATTCACGCGCGCGGCCGCGTCCGGGTTGCGCTGGAAATGCAGCGAGCCCGTATCGACCAGTTCCTTCGCGAAAGCGGCCGCGCCCGCCCAGTTCTCGCCGCGATTGTTCGCATGCATCGTCAGGAGGCGCTGCAGCGGCTGCACCTGCGCGCATGCGGTCTTCGCGTTGTAGCTGATCTGCACGACGCCACCCGGCTTCAGATAACGCGCGAGAAACCGCACGATCTGCGCGCGCGTCTCGTCCGACACCCACGACACGATGCCGTGCAGCGTCACGAAATCGAACATCGGCAGCTCGACTTCGCCGTCGGCGAGCTGGCCGAAGCTGTTCTCGAGGAGCGTGAGGTTCGGCAGCTTCGCGTCGTTGCGGATCGCGGACGCCGCGATGACGTGCAGCGGATTGAAGTCGCAGGCGTAGAAGTCGCCTTCCGGATGGGTCGCCGCGAGGATCAGCGATGTCAGGCCCTGGCCGCAACCCAGTTCGCAGTAAGTGAACTGGCCCTCGGCGGGCGGCGCGATGCGCTGCATCACGAGCGCCGCCTTCAGCCACGTGGGACTCTGTTCCTGATAGTAGCCGGTCGTATACGCGACCGAATTGTTGTAACCCGCAGCCCAGCTCATGCTTGCTCCCTTCATCGATTTCAAGTGGTGAATCCTCGCGGCGCGGCGTTCAGACGCGCCAGCAAGATTGCGCTGCACTATGCCCGCCAGGGACGGATCGATGAATGAGAAGCCTCCTATTTGCCACTGAAATTGACAAAATCAGGGCAAAAGACGGCGCTTTTTAGGCTTTTTAGATCTTGCCGGCGACGACTTCTTCCGGCTTCAACTCGACGATCGCGTCGAGCGCGTCCTTCACGTCCATTGCGTATTTCGCGAGGCGCTTTTGTTCGTCCGTCACCGGGACGAACGCGGGGACCGGCACCGGCTGCCCTTTTTCATCGACGGCGACGAAGACGACGAGACAATCCGTCGTCTGCTGGAGCGTGCCGCCTTTCGGGTCGCCCGCGTGGACGGCGATGTGCAGGTGCATGCTGGTGCGCCCCGTGGCGACGACGCGCGCCCGCAGTTCGACCAGGTTGCCGACGAGAATCGGGCGGCGGAAGCGAATGTTGCCGACGCTCACCGTCACGCAATAGCGTCCCGACCACATGGCGGCGCATGCGTAGCCGGTTTCGTCGATCCACTTCATCAGCGCGCCGCCGTGGACCTTGCCGCCGAAGTTGACCGAAGTCGGCTCGGCGAGGAAGCGGAAGGTGGTTTCGGAGCGGTCGGCCGGGACGGCGTCGGCGGTGGGCGATTGTGTGGGCGTGTTCATGGCGGCTCGCGGTGCGGGGCGGTGCCCGCGTGGGATGTGGGGTGAAAGGATTATAGGGGCACGAAAGGCGTGGCAAAAAGGCCGAGGGCCGGGGCGCACGCCAGGTCCCCGCGCGCAGCCAAACGCGTTTCAAACATCAGGAGCGCGCGCCTTTCGTGCGCCGCTCGAAGCGCGCCGCCGACTACTTGCGGATCGTTACGCCTTGATCGATCGTGCCATACATCGTGATCCCGCTCGAATCACCCGACGACGAAGACGGCACGCCCGAACAGCCCCCACACAGCAGCAACGCGGCACAACCCGCCGCCAGAATGACCTTGAACATATGCATTTCCTTGCAACGGCATCGATAAACGGGGTCAACCATTCTAGCCTCGTCGCCGCTGACGGCGTGCATCGACGTTTCAGGCCGCGCTGAAACATCGGATGCCAGGAGCGGCTAAAGTGAGACGATGAAACCCGAGGAAACATCATGACGCACGATGACGCCGATCCCCGCGCCCGCCATTTCCCTGGACTCTCGCGCATCGGCGCACTGCTCGCCGATCCAGGACGCGCCGCGATGCTGTGGTCGCTGATGGATGGCACCGCGCGCCCCGCCGGCGAGCTGACGATGATCGCTGGGCTCTCGCCGTCGGCGGCGAGCGGCCATCTCGCGCGGCTGACCGAGGGCGGACTGCTCGCGATGGAGGTGAGCGGCCGGCATCGCTACTACCGGATCGCGACGCCCGACATCGCGACGGCCATCGAGGCGCTCGCCAATCTCGCGCACGCGAGCGCGCCGCAGCGCACCCCCGAGCGGCCACCGAGCGCGGTGCCGCTGGAG
Source organism: Caballeronia humi (assembly GCF_001544475.1). Classification (GTDB taxonomy): domain Bacteria; phylum Pseudomonadota; class Gammaproteobacteria; order Burkholderiales; family Burkholderiaceae; genus Caballeronia; species Caballeronia humi. Next base: position 146,273 of record NZ_FCNW02000010.1, read on the forward strand.
ATGCGCTATGCCCGCACCTGCTATGACCACTTGGCGGGCGAACTCGCCGTGCAGATCTTCGACCGGATGCTCGCGCGTCACTGGCTCGCCGCTGACGGCCGCGAGCAAAACGGCCCGACGCAACTCGAACCCACACCCGAAGGCGCGCGGGAATTCGCGCAGCTCGGCATCGATTTGAAGGCGCAGCGAGCGCGTCGGAGGCGCTTCGCGTGCACCTGTATCGACTGGAGCGAGCGGCGGCCCCATCTCGGCGGTGCGCTCGGCGCGGCGTTTCTCGAAAGCTGCGCGGCGCATGGCTGGCTGGAACAGACGACCAAACGCCGCGTGCTGCGCGTCACGCCCGCGGGACGCAGCCATTTCGAACGGTTTTTGTCGGATCGATAAAAGCAAAACGCGCGGTTGGAGCCGCGCGTTTCATGAAAAAAATCTTTTAAACCGCCATTGGCGCCTTCAGCGCCTCATGATGCCGATACCCTTCGAGCGCGAAATCCGTCGGCTCGATCTTTTCCAGCCATTCCGGCTCGTAGCGGCCTGTTTTCGCGTAATCAGGTACACGATCCGACAAAATCAACTGCGGGCTCGCGAACGGCTCGCGCTTCAACTGCTCGTTGAGCATCTCGAGCTGGTTCTCGTAAATATGCGCATCGCCGATGAAATACGAAAACCAGCGCGGCGTGTAGCCCGTCAGCCGCCCGACCAGATGCAGCAGCGCCGCGCCCTCGGTCAGGTTGAACGGCGTGCCCAGCCCGACATCATTGCTGCGGATATACAGGCAGAGCGAAATCTCCCGCTTCGTCACGTTCGGGATGAACTGATACAGCAGGTGGCACGCGGGCAGCGCGATTTCGTCGAGTTTCGCCGGATTCCATGCGTGGAACAGGATGCGCCGGTCGGCCGGGTTCTCGATGATCGTATCGAGGCACTGACGCAACTGGTCGATCGCCTTGTACAGCAACACCTTCTCGCGTCCGCCCTCCACGAAGCTCGTCACGACCTGATAGCCGCGATTCGTGGCATCGGCGATCTGTTCACCACCCGCGTTCGCGTCGATGACCTTGTACGCCGGCCACTCGCGCCACTGCACGCCGTAGACATCGCCTAGATCGTCCGGGCCCTGGCGATACGGATTCGCGAGCCACTGCGGGTTTTCGTTCGCGTTGGCGTCCCAGACCTTGCAGCCGAGCGCGCGAAAGTCCGCCGCGCTCTTCGATGCGCGCAGAAAACCCACCATCTCGCCGATTGCCGACTTGAACGCGAGCTTCTTCGTCGTCACCGCCGGGAAGCCCTGCTGCAGGTCGAAGCGCAGCATCGCGCCGGGCATGCTGATCGTGCGGATTCCCGTGCGGTTTTCCTGCCACGAGCCGGTATCGAGAATCGTGCGCACGAGCTCGAGATACTTTTTCATTCGATTTCCTTCGACGCGCCTATGCGGCTCGCTCAATTAAAAAGCATAAGAGCGTGATTTTACCAAGGGCACGAAAGGCACGCCGGACGCGACGATCATTGCGAGGGATAAAAAAAACGGGCGCTCGAATGGCGCCCGTCGATGAATGTTTGGGTGTCTCTCAGCCGCGTGTCGCGTGCTCCGTGGGCGCGTCGACTTCGATATGGCGCATGCCGTGCGCGCTCAGCAACCGATACAGCGTCACGCGGGAGATGCCGAGTTCGTGGGCCGCGTCGCCGAGGCGTCCGCGATGGCGCAGCAGCGCCAGTTCGATCGCCTGCCGCTCGGCGGCTTCACGCGCCTGCGCCAGCGACACCGGCGCGACTTCAACGTACTCGCCGAGTTCGAGATCGCGCGCGGTGATCTGCCGCCCTTCCGACATCACGATCGCGCGACGCACCCGGTTGATCAGCTCGCGCACGTTGCCGGGCCAGCCGTAGTTGTGGATCGCGGCAATCGCGCAAGGCGAGAAACCGCGCAGCCGCCGGCTCGCGTCCTTCTTGAAACGGTCGAGCATGTGTTTCGCGAGCAACTCGATGTCCTTGCCGCGCGCGCGCAGCGGCGGCTCGTCGATCTGCAGGACGCACAGGCGGTGATACAAGTCCGCGCGAAAACGCCCTTCGATCATCGCCGTCTGCATATCGACGTGGGTCGCCGAAATGATGCGTACGTCCACCGGCGTCGAGCCGTGACCGCCCAGCCGTTCGACCTTGCGCTCCTGCAGGAAGCGCAGCAGGCTCGCCTGGCTTTCAAGCGGCAGATCGCCGATTTCATCGAGGAAAAGCGTGCCGCCATTCGCCGCTTCCACGCGGCCGATCTTGCGCTGGTTCGCGCCGGTAAATGCGCCACGTTCGTAGCCGAAAAGCTCCGATTGCAGCAGATGCGCGGGGATCGCGCCGCAGTTGATCGCAACGAACGGCTGGTCGCGCCGCGCGGAACGCTCGTGGATCGCTACCGCGGTGAGTTCCTTGCCCGTACCCGATTCGCCGGAGATGAAGACGGGCGCGTCGGTCATGGCGACCTTGCGGATCGAGCGGAAGAGCGCGAGCATCGCGTCGCACGAGCCCACCATTTCGCCCTCGGCGCGTCCTTCGCCGCCGATCGCGCGGGCGTCGTTCGAGGCTGCGTCGTGCAGCGCCACCATGCCGTACGCGTGGCCGACGGAATCGACGATGCGGTCGTTCGAAGTCGGCAACGTCACGTAATCGAAACAGTAATCGCGGATCAGCCTGCGTACGGCCGCGTCTTCCAATTGGCCGGAGACCGTTGCGGCCACCCAGCCGACATTCGTCATAGTGAGCGACGCTTCGAACGCCGCCAGTTCATGCGATTCGAAACGGCTCGACAGGTCGAGCAAGCCGCCGATCGCCAGATCGTTGCGCAGCGACTTGCGCGCCTCTCGCGCGCTCGCCACGACTTCAATGTGCCATCCGCGCTCCTCGAATCGCGCGCATAGCGTCTCGCTTGGATCGCGAGTGACATAAATGAGTTGCCGCCGAGCGACTTCCATTATTCAGATCCTTTCTTCAACGGTAGTTGAAAAGGTCGCGTAGTTCAGGCCCTCTGTACATCGAGACTTCGACGCAAGCACGCTACTCGGTACGACCATGCAATTATTTCAAACACCGTGACCCCCGAAATGCATAAATTACTTTGACGCCTGTGTCCTCCATTACCTTTTGTCTGATTGTGCTATTTTGAGAGACTACTATAACGCAGAAAATTGGAAAACAAATATCCTTAAAAAGTCTCCTCGTTCGCCTCAATCCCTTATCAGGCGGGGCTTTCGGGATTTCGTCATTCGATTAATAAATGCGGTCGTGTCGTTAAAAACACGACGTCCGTCTGTACGCAATTCCACTCATTTCTGCGTCTTTCGGGCGTGCCGTTTCAGACGTGAAACGTTTTCGCCGGCTTTTTATCTCGCGTTCTTCATCAATTTGGGCAACGCCTAACTCCGACAAGGCTTTCAGCGTGATGGCATAAAACTCGCTAAATAAGAATGCCACCGGAGTCAGCAATGTGTATTAAGGCACGTACGTTCGAAAATCCCGATTCGAATTCAACTCTCGTTTTCGCCAATACCGGCCTGACTGTCACCTCTGCGTCGGAGGTTGAATCGGCCGCCGAGGCTGACGTGCGGGAGACGGCGATAGAAACCGGTGTCGTTACGGCCAGTGTTGCGACCATCACGCTGTGGGACGAGATCACGGCGCCCACGCCCGCACCTGCTCCCGCGCCGACGCCGACGCCCCTTCCGCAGCCGGTCCCGGTTCCCGTCGATGCCGGCCGGGTCAGCGCCTGAAAGCGCAACGTCAGATACGCAGCGGAACGCCGATCGGACGCAATCCGCCTCGGTTAGAATTGGGGCCCGCCGCCGGCCTTGGCGCCGGTGCAACCTGGTTCTACCTCTTCCCCTGACATGACGACGCTGACCCTGATCGTCGCCCGCGCGCGCAATGGCGTGATCGGACGCGACAACGACCTGCCCTGGCGCCTGCCGGAAGACCTCGCGTTCTTCAAGCGCACGACGATGGGCTCGCCCATCATCATGGGCCGCAAGACGCACGAATCGATCGGCCGGGTGTTGCCGGGACGTCGCAACATCGTCATGTCGCGCGACGCCGCGCGCCGTTACGAAGGCTGCGACATCGTCACGAATCTCGACGACGCCCTCGTCCTCGCCACGCGGGACGAAGCGCGCGAGGCGTTCGTGATCGGCGGCGCGCAGTTGTTTCGCGATGCCATCGGCCATGCGGACAAGCTGGTCGTCACCGAGATCGATGCCGACTTCGAAGGCAACACAAAGCTCGATGCGATCGATCCGTCGCAGTGGATCGAGGAATCGCGCGAGACGCACCGCGCCGCCGCGCCGAACGATTTCGAGTACGCGTTCGTGGTGTATCGGCGCAAGGCTTGAGCGAGCGCCAAAGAAAAAACCCCCGGCTAGCGGGGGTTTTTACAGGCACTGAAGCAGGGTTATTGCCCCGCGATCGTCATCTTCTCGATCAGCACCGAGCCGATTTCCTTGTTGCCGCGCACGACGGTGTCCGCGCCGACCGCCTCGATGTGCCGGAACATCTCCTGCAGCGTGCTCGCGACCGTGATTTCCTCCACCGGATACTGGATCTTGCCGTTCTCGACCCAAAATCCCGACGCGCCGCGCGAATAATCGCCCGTCACGTAGTTCACGCCCTGCCCCATCAGCTCGGTCAAGAGCAAGCCAGTGCCGAGCTTCTTCAGCATTTCCTCGAAATCGTCCTCGGGCTTCGTCAGCGAGCTGCGCATCGACAGATTGTGCGACCCGCCCGCGTTGCCGGTCGTCTTCATGCCGAGCTTGCGCGCCGAATACGTCGAAAGGAAATAGCCCTGCACGACGCCGTCGTCCACCACGTTGCGATGCTGCGTGCGCACACCTTCCTCATCGAACGGCGCGCTGCCCATGCCACCGCGCACGTGCGGATCCTCGACCACCTGGATGTGCGGTGCGAACACCGGCTTGCCGAGGCTGTCGACGAGGAACGTCGTCTTGCGATACAGCGCGCCGCCGCTCACCGCCTGCACGAACGAGCCGAGGATGCCCGCCGCGAGCGGCGCTTCGAACAACACGCGGCACTTGCGCGTATCGAGGCTGCGCGCGCCGATGCGCGAAAGCGCGCGTTCGGCCGCGTATCGTCCGACGGCTTCCGGCGCCGCCAGATCAGCCGCGCTGCGACGCGACGTGTACCAGTCGTCGCGCTGCATGTCGCGGCCGCTGCCGGCGATCGGCGCGCACGCGATGTAGTGGCGCGAGTACGGATAGCCTGCGAGGAAACCGCGCGAAGTGGCGAGCACGAACTGCGAGTGCTGCGCCGACACGCTCGCGCCTTCCGAATTCTTGATGCGCGGATCGACGTCGAACGCGGCGGCTTCGGCGCGACGCGCGATCTCGGCGGCTTCCTCCGCATCGATGGCCCACGGGTGATAGAGATCCAGATCCTGCGGCGACTTTTCGAGCAATTCCTCTTCAGCGAGACCGGCGGCGCTGTCCTCGGCGGTGAAGCGCGCGATGTTGTACGCCGCCGCGACCGTGTCCTTCAGCGCTTCGCGCGAGAAGTCCGCCGTGCTCGCGTTGCCGCGCTTCTTGCCGATGAACACCGTGACGCCGACCATCTTGTCGCGGTTGTGCTCGATGGTCTCGACTTCGCCGCGACGCACGCTGACGGAAAGACCGTCGCCTTCGGAGATTTCGGTGGCCGCATCGGTCGCACCGAGTTCCTTCGCGTGACGCAGGATGTCGGACGCAATTTCCTTCAGCTCGTCCTGGGTGTGCGGGAAAAAGCGTTGCTTGACGTCCATGTCTGCTGCCATTTTTCGTGACCTGTGGGAGTCGGGCCGACCGTGGCCCGCGGGTTCTCGTTACGTAGGATCGCTGCTGCGTCGCTGCAAGCTTCGCGTATCACGCGATCATAGCAAGGTCGGCGCGGCTTCACTCGCCATCGTCGAACGGGGCGGCCGCGCGGTTCGACGCATCGCGGGAAAACCCCTGCAGGCGGGCAAGCTACAATATCGATATGAACCGTAAAACCCGCATTCAACCGATCGAAACCGCGCCCGCCACCGAGCAGGACGTGGACGATAACGGCTACGACCGTCCCAGCAAATCCCAGTTGAAGCGCGACATGCACGCGCTGCAGGAACTGGGCGAGGCGCTCATCGCGCTGCCGAAAGATGCGCTGAAGCGCATGCCGATGCCCGAAAAGCTCGACGAAGCCGTGCGCGAGGCGCGCCGCATCACCGATCACGAAGGCAAGCGGCGCCAGGTGCAGTACGTGGGCCGCGTGATGCGCTCGCTCGTCGATGACGAAACCGCCGCGTTGCGCACCGCGCTCGACAGCTATCGAGGCGTGAATCGCGCCGAGACGGCGAAGCTGCACTGGATCGAGCGCACGCGCGAAAAGCTGCTCGCCGACGACGCCGCGCTGACCGAATTCATCCGCCAGCATCCGGGCGTCGATGCGCAGGAAGGCCGCACGCTGATCCGCAACGCGCGCAAGGAACGCGAGCAGCAGAAGCCGCCGCGCTATTTCCGCGAACTGTTCCAGTGGATCAAGAACGCGGCAGGCGTGGAAGACGACGATGCCCCGGAAGACGACGATGACCAAGCCGACGCGTAATCATCCCGACGAATTGATCGTCGGGCTCGTGTCGATTAGCGACCGCGCGTCGGCGGGCGTGTATGAGGACAAGGGGATTCCGTCGCTGGAAACGTGGCTCGGCGAGGCGCTTGCGTCGCCGTGGCGCACCGAAACGCGCCTGATCCAGGACGACGCCGCTACGATTTCCGCGACGCTCATCGAACTGGTGGATGAGGCCGGATGCGACCTCGTATTGACGACCGGAGGCACTGGCCCTTCGCGCCGCGACGTGACGCCCGAGGCGACGCTCGCCGTCGCTACGAAGCCGATGCCAGGCTTCGGCGAGCAGATGCGCCAGATCAGCCTGAACTTCGTGCCGACGGCGATTCTGTCGCGGCAAGTGGCCGTGATCCGCGAAACCGCCGATCACGCCGCGCTGATCATCAACCTGCCGGGCCAGCCGAAATCGATCCGCGAGACGCTGGAAGGCCTGAAAGACGACGAAGGCAATACAAGAGTGCCCGGCATCTTCGCCGCGGTGCCGTATTGCATCGATTTGATTGGCGGGCCGTATATCGAGACGCAGCCGGAAGTCGTGGCCGCGTTCCGGCCGAAAACCGCGATCCGGCCAGCCAAAGCTTAGGAGGCGGCTGCTTCGCCGTCAGCCGAAGCAGCCGTCGGCGCCGACGGAATCAGGAAATGCTCGCGGTAATACTTGAGTTCGTCGATGGATTCGTGGATATCGGCGAGCGCGGTGTGCATCGCTCGCTTCTGAAAGCCCTTGTAGATCGCCGGCTGCCAGCGGCGGCACAGTTCCTTCAGCGTGCTGACGTCGAGATTGCGATAGTGGAAGAACGCTTCCAGTTCCGGCATCCAGCGCGCCATGAAACGGCGGTCCTGGCAGATCGAATTGCCGCACATCGGCGACTTGCCCGGCGGCACGTATTGCCCGAGAAACTCGCGAATCTGCCGCGTGGCCTCGGCTTCATCGACCGTCGAGGCGCGCACGCGCTCCGTCAGTCCCGAGCGGCCGTGCGTGTTGCGATTCCACTCGTCCATCTTGCCGAGCGCTTCCTCGCTCTGGTGAATCGCGAGGACCGGCCCTTCCACCAGCTTGTCGAGCGTCGAATTCGTCACGACGACCGCGATTTCGATGATGCGGTCGTTATCGGGTTCGAGCCCCGTCATTTCCATGTCGAGCCACACGAGGTTCATGTCGCTGCGCGCGAGGGTCTGTTCGCTGGAAGAGTCGAGGATGTCGGTCATGTAGGAAGCCTGGATGGGGGTAGGCGCCGCGCCGCTGGAAAGTCGCGCCGGGCAAAAAGCCCGCTGCGGCGGCCGGCGCGAGCGCGGCCAAGAACCTATAATTCTCGCATAGTTCAATCGGAATCCTCGGATGTCCAATCTCAATCTCGTCGTCTCCGTGGTGTTCGTCGTTGCGCTCGTCGCGATGGTCGGAACCAAGCTCTGGCTGGCCTCGCGCCAGATCCGCCACGTCGCGGCGAACCGCAACGACGTGCCGCAGCAATTCACCGGCACGATCGCGCTCACCGCGCACCAGCGCGCCGCCGACTACACCGTCGAGCGCACGCGCCTGACGATGATCGAAGTCGTCGTGAGCGCGGCCGTGCTCGTCGCGCTGACGCTGCTTGGCGGCGTGCAGCTGCTCGATCTCGCGATCAGCGGCTGGCTGGGGCGCAGCTATCTCGGGCAGATCACGCTCGTGGCATCCGTCATCGCGATCACGAGCCTGATCGACCTGCCGTTCGATTACATCCGCCATTTCGTGATCGAGGAAAAATTTGGCTTCAACCGGATGTCGAAAAAGCTTTTTTTCGTCGATCTGGTGAAAGGCGTGCTGCTCGGCATCGCGGTCGGCTTGCCGCTCTTGTTCGTCACGCTCTGGCTGATGGACCGCGCGGGCGCGTTCTGGTGGCTCTGGACGTGGATGGTCTGGGTCGCGTTCCAGTTGCTCGCGATGATCATCTATCCGACCTTCATTGCGCCGCTTTTCAATAAATTCGAGCCGCTGAAGGACGAAGCGCTGCGCGCGCGCATCGAAAACCTGATGTCGCGCACCGGCTTCGCGGCGAAGGGCCTGTTCGTGATGGACGGCAGCCGCCGCTCCGCGCACGGCAATGCGTATTTCACGGGCTTCGGCGCGGCGAAGCGCATCGTTTTCTTCGATACCCTGCTCGCGCGCCTCTCAGGCAGCGAAATCGAGGCCGTGCTCGCGCATGAGCTCGGCCATTTCAAGCGACGTCACGTGCTGAAACTGCTGATCGTCATGTTCGCGATCAGCCTCGTCATGCTCGCGCTGCTCGGCTGGCTCGCGCAGACGGTGTGGTTCTACGAAGGCCTCGGCGTGCGTCCGTCGCTCACCGGCGGCAACAACGGCCTCGCGCTGGTGCTCTTCATGCTCGCACTGCCGGTTTTCATGTTCTTCGTCACGCCGCTCGGCAGCCTCAGTTCGCGCAAGCACGAATTCGAAGCCGACGCGTTCGCCGCCAGCCAGACCGATCCGAAGGACCTCGTCAATGCGCTCGTCAAGCTGTACGAGGACAACGCATCGACGCTCACGCCCGATCCGCTCTACACCGCGTTCTACTATTCGCATCCGCCAGCGTCGCAGCGGATCGACCGCCTGATGCAGCACGCCGCATGACGGGGCGCACGGCGAAGGCGTCGCGCGCATCGGGTACGCGGATCGAAGGCACGGTGATCGCGGCGCACGGACGGCACTATCTCGTCGCCCCCATCGATGGCAGCGCGATGCTGCAATGCTTCCCGCGCGGCAAGCGCAGCGAAGTCGCAGTCGGGGATCGCGTGATTTACGAGCAGTCGTCGGCGGATCAGGGTGTGATCGTCGAGATTGGCGAGCGGCGCAACCTGCTTTATCGATCTGATCAGTTCAAGTCGAAGCTCTTCGCGGCAAATCTCGATCAGTTGCTCATCGTGCTCGCCACCGAGCCGCATTTCAGCGAAGACCTGCTCGGCCGCGCGCTGATCGCGGCCGAGGCGCACGGGCTGGAACCGCTCATCGTGCTGAACAAGATCGACGTCGAAACGGCGTTGCCGCTCGCGCGGAAGCGGCTCGCGCTGTATCGGGGGCTGGGATATACGGTGGTCGAATTGTCGGCGAAAGTCGCGCCGGGCGCCGTGCATCCACAACTCGACGCGCGCCTGAAAGACCGCGCGACGCTTCTCCTCGGCCAGTCGGGCATGGGCAAATCGACGCTCGTGAATATTCTCGTGCCGAACGCGGAAGTCGCGACGCGCGAAATATCCACGGCGCTCAATAGCGGCCGCCACACGACCACGTTCACGCGTCTTTACCCTTTGCCGGGCGGCGGGTCGCTGATCGATTCGCCGGGGTTCCAGGAGTTTGGGCTGCACCATTTGTCGGAGGGGCAACTGGAGCGTGCATTCGCCGATTTCCGGCCGTATCTCGGCAAATGCCGCTTCTACAACTGCCATCACCTGCACGAGCCGGGCTGCGCGATCCTCGAAGCCATCGACGAAGGCGCGATCACGCCCGAGCGCCACGCGCTCTACGCGCAACTCGTGCACGAAGCCAGCCAGATCGTTCGATGACACTCGGCGCCTCGTCATGAAGCGCCTCACGCGCGCGCCGAACCTGATCACGGCCCAGCATTGGATGAACGTGCTGTCGACGGCGGGGGTGCCGTGTCAACTACACAATCGCTATCTGAACGGGGCGCTCGGCGAGATTCCGGCGGATCAGTGCGCGCCGGAAATATGGATCGTCGACGATCGCGACGAAACGCTCGCCTTGCGGATTCTGGAGGGAGCGCGCAACGGGCCGGCGTCGAATGCGCGGCCCTGGCGTTGCGCGAAGTGCGGTGAAGTGCTCGAAGCGCAGTTCACCGTGTGCTGGCAGTGCGGAACGGCGCGCGATCCGCTGAACGATTGAAAGCGACTGAAGCGCGGCTCAGGCAAGCCAGACGGCGATCGTGAGCATCAGCAAGAGCAGCATCCACAGAATCACCGCGCGCCACACGAGCCCGACGGCCGATTGCAGCGTGCGCGGTGTGCAGTCGTCGCCGACGGGCAGCGGGCTCGCATCGCCGACAGCGAGCGCTTCCACGCTCAGCGGCTCGGCGAGCGGCCCCGCGAGCCGCGCGCCCAGCGCCCCGCTGCCCGCCGCGAGCAGCACGCCTTCGTTCGCATCCGGCCATTGCCGCGCGTGATTGCGCCACGCATAGATCGCGTCCTCGAAGTTGCCGACGATCGCGAACCCGAGCGACGTCAACCGCGCCGGCACCCAGTCGATGAAGAAGAACGCCTTCCGCGCAAACGACGAAAACGGCGCCGAACGCTCCTCACTGGGCGTGCCCCACGACCGCGCGAGATACTCGGCGATCCGGTAGAACACCGCGCCAGCCGGCCCGACCGGGATCAGGAACCAGAAGAACACACCGAACACATGCCGATGCGACGCCACGACCGCATGGACGAGCGTGTGGCGCACGATTTCGCTGACGGGCATGTCGACGGTGTCGAGCCCGGTCCACTCCGCGAGCACTTCGCGGGCGCGCGGAACGTCGTCGTTATTGAGCGCGAGGTGGATATCGGTGAAATAGTGGCTGAACTGCCGGAAACCGAGCGTGAAGTACACGATCACGACGTTCCACAGGAACGCCAGCACGAAATTGATCCGGAACAGCACGTAATAGATGAGGCCGACCGCGAGCGTCCACGGCAGCACGACGACGAGCCACGCGAGAATGCCGTGCTTCTGCTTGCCGGCATCGAACCCATGCGCGGCGGATTCCGCATGATATTTGAGCAGCGCGGCGACGGGATTGTGCGGCGAGAGCGCGCGCACCTGCTCGATGATGAGAGCCAGCAATACAGAGAAAAAAGTCATGCGAAGCGCCGAGACATTCGGGTTATACGAATTTCGCGTAACGATAGCACAGGGCCACACGCGTTTAGTGCACTAACGAATTGGCCACCATAACGCCTGGCTTGCCCTCGCGCGGTCACGCCGCGAGGAAGCGGTAGAAATTGCGCAACATGCCGGCCGTTGCGCCCCAGATGAAATACGGAGCCTGCTTTTCACTGGCGGCGTAAGGCATCGCAAAAAAACGACGCTCGCCGTTTTCCCACTGGAAGAGGCGCACCTGGTGATTCGCGGGGTTCATCAGCCAGGCGAGTGGCACCTCGAAGATGTCGGCAACTTCGAGCGTATCGGCCTCGAGCGCGAACGGCGGATGCACCAGCGCGACGACCGGCGTCACGCGAAAGCCGGTGCCCGTCAAATAGTCAGGCAGCGCGCCGAGCACCTCGACGTGCTCCGACGCCAGTCCCACTTCCTCTTGCGATTCGCGCAAGGCGGTGGCGGCGGCATCGGCGTCTTCGGGTTCACGGCGCCCGCCCGGGAAGCTGATCTGTCCCGCGTGTTCCGAGAGGTGATCGGCCCGCTGCGTGAGCAGCACCGTCAGCCCCGTTTCGCGCACGACGAGCGCCACAAGCACCGACGCCACGCGCGGATCGCCGCCGATCGCCTTGATCCGCGCCTCGGGCGCTTCCTGCGACCAGTCGAGCGTCTGTGCGAAACGCGCGCGCAGGCCTTCGGGCGTCAAGCGCTCCGGGGGCACGGGCCGCAGATTGTCTCCGGTCGAAACGACGGGCAGAAGTTCAGGCTCGAGGATGCGCGGGGTCGATTGCTTGCTTGGGGACACAGAGGGAACGGAGGGAGGCGGAAAACCAATTTGAACACACCAAAGAAAAAAGCACCCAAACGGGTGCTTTTTCCGGTGTGCAACTCTTAAGCCTTGGAAGCAGCACGGTCCTTCGAGACCAGCTTTTCCTTGATCCGAGCCGACTTGCCCGAGCGATCGCGCAGGTAGTACAGCTTTGCACGACGCACGTCACCACGACGCTTCACGACGATGCTCGCGAGCAGCGGCGAGTAGGTCTGGAACGTACGCTCGACGCCTTCGCCCGACGAAATCTTGCGGACGATGAAATTCGAGTTCAGACCACGATTGCGCTTGGCGATCACGACGCCTTCGTAAGCCTGGACACGCTTGCGCGTACCTTCGACCACGTTGACGCTGACGATCACCGTATCGCCGGGAGCGAATTCGGGGATGGTCTTTTCGCCGAGTGCGCGCGCGATTTCTTCCTGCTCGAGTTTTTCAATCAGATTCATGATTGTTTCCTTGTGCCATCTTGCCGGAGTTGTGTGCCTCGCATTGCGTGGCCCCGGTAGAGGATGGGTTTGCAACTGGCGCCTTCCTTCGGACGGCGCCGCCTGGGTTCCCGCGACGTCCGGATCGCCGGCCTAGTCGGCCTTCGATGCCTCTTTCGCGAGATTTGCGAGCCATACCTCGTCGGCACGGCTCAACATCTTGTTCCTGCGCGCCCGCGCAATCAGATCGGGGCGCTTCAACAGCGTGTTCTTCAGCGCTTCACGGCGCCGCCACGCTTCGATTTCCTTGTGATGGCCGCCGAGCAGCACATCGGGAACGCGCGCGCCTTCGTATTCCTCGGGACGCGTGTAATGCGGACAATCGAGCAGCACGTCGACGAAACTGTCCTGCACCGCCGACTGCGAATCGTTCAGCACGCCCGGAAGCTGCCGCACGACTGCGTCCATCAGGGCCATCGCCGGCAACTCGCCGCCGGACAACACGAAATCGCCGAGACTCACTTCTTCGTCGACGACGCGGTCGATCAGACGCTGGTCGATCGCTTCATATCGCCCGCACAGCATGATGAGACCCGGCTCCTGCGCGAATCGCATGACGCGATCGTGGTCGAGCGTGGCACCTTGCGGCGACATCATCACGACCCGCGAACCCGCGATTCCCTGCTGCGCCTGCGCCGCTTTCGCCGCGGTAATCGCGTCTTCGAGCGGGCGCGCCAGCATCACCATGCCGGGACCACCGCCATAAGGACGATCGTCGATGGTCCGGTAGTTGTCGGTCGTGAAATCGCGTGGATTCCACGTACGCAGACCGAACCGTTCCTGCTTCACCGCCCGGCTGGTGATGCCCCAGTCGGTCAGCGCGCGAAACATCTCGGGAAAGAGCGTCACGACATCGAACTGCATCGCTCTCTCCGTTCGTTACAGGTTTTAATAGTCGGCGTCCCAGTCGACGACGATCTTCTTCGCCGCCTGATCCACCGCCTTCACATACACGCCGACAAACGGAATCAGCCGCTCGCCGGTGGTCGGCTTGCCGTCTTTCGACGTCGCCGGATATTCGATGCGCATGATGGAATGCGCGCCGTTGTCGATCATGTCGGCGACCTGGCCCAAAACCACGCCCGCCTCGTTCACGACATCGAGGCCGATCAGATCGACCCAGTAGAACTCGTCTTCGTCGGTGAGCTTCGGGAAGTCGCTGCGCGAAACGTGCACCGTGTGGCCGCGCAGCGCGAGCGCTTCATCGCGGTCGCCGCAGCCAGCGAGATGCGCGACGATCGTGTCGCTATGCACCTTCGACTGCACGCAACGCGCCGACTTGCGATCCGCGCCCTTCACGAGCCACCAGCGTTTCGCGGCCAGCATCGCGTCACCGCCGCGACCGGCATTTGCGTGCGGCACGACCTTGACCCAGCCCTTCAGGCCATACGCATCGACGACGGCACCGACCTCGATTGCATCGTCCGGCAGGTTTTCGACCGGCTCGATGACGCCCGCTTGCTCGCCGCCAGAAACGTCAGCAGCCACGCGGCGCGCTCCCGGCTTGCGGACGAACGCACCGAACGTGGCAGCCTCTTTGCCTTCCAGCTTCGCCGCTGGCTTCACTTCACGCGCGGACATTGGCGAATCCTTCAGCAAATCTCGACCGAACCTCGGCAGCGAATCTCGACTGGATGTTGCGCGCTGGCTTGCAGCGCGCGCCACCGCCGAACTTCACTTAGGCAGCCGGCTGAGCTTGTTGCGATTGCTTGACCAGCCGCTCGACGGTCGGCGACAGTTGCGCGCCAACGCCTTGCCAGTAGGTCAGGCGGTCTTGCGCGATGCGCAGCGATTCGCCTTTGGTCGCGACGGGGTTGTAGAAACCCACGCGCTCGATGAATCGGCCGTCACGGCGGCTACGCGAATCGGTTGCGACGATGTTGTAAAACGGGCGCTTCTTGGAGCCGCCACGAGCCAAGCGGATGATGACCATGCTGAAATCCTTAGAAAACCGGGGTTCGGAACTACCAGAACACGCGATTATAGCGGGAAACCGGAGCCTTAACAAACACTTAACCGGATTAATCGCGACATGTGCCGACGACGCGAGGCGCTTCGCCTTCGACGGGACGGGAAATGGCCGGCATTTTAACCCCGCCGCATCAGACCGGCCGACTCCGCGCAGCGTAGAATGCGGGCGTCAAGCGTGTCGTCGCTTTTTTCACTCCGCTTTCCAGCCTTCGCCGATGAATTCCTCGTCCTCTGTCACGCAACCGCCCGCATCGAATGTGTCCGGCAAACCAGCCGTCCAGCGCTTCCGCTCGAAAACGCTGACCGCCGCGCTCGCCTTCTTCTTCGGCAGCATCGGCGCGCATCGCTTCTATCTATATGGAATGCGCGACAAGTTCGGCTGGGCGCATATCGTCGGGATCGCGCTTGGGGTCGTCGGGTACATGCTGCTCGCCGCTACCGAGCGTGCGTCGATGCTCGGCTGGGTTCTCGCGTTTCCCGGCGCCGTGTCGTTGCTGGCGGCGTTTTTGTCGGCGATCGCCTATGGGCTGCGCCCCGACGCGAAGTGGGACGCGCAGTTCAACGCGCACACCGGCCGCCACAGCCGTTCGGGATGGACGGTGATCTTCGTGGTGATGTTTTCGCTGCTGATCGGCGCGTTTTTGCTCATGACCGGCCTCGCGCTCACGTTCCAGACCTATTTCGAAGGTCAGGTGCAGGCGGCGAAGCAACTCTCGCAGTAAGCGCAGGCGTCAGAACAGCCTCATTTGCGGGCTAGCGGGCGCCTTTGCTTGCTCACGCTCCGGCCGGCTGAATCCCGACATATCCAGAATCCCGCGCTGTCGGGCGTTTAGCCCCAGCCGCTTTGTCGCCTTCTGGAAACGTTGCTTCAGCATGTCGGCCCAGAGTCCCTCGCCTTTCATCCGCGTCGCGAAATTCGAGTCGTAATCCTTGCCGCCGCGCATGTCGCGCACACGGCTCATCACGCGGTCCGCGCGATCCGGAAAATGCGCGGCGAGCCAGTCCTTGAATAGCGGCGCCACTTCCCACGGCAGACGCAGCACGATATAGCTCGCGCTCGTCGCGCCCGCTTCCGCGCAAGCTTCCAGCACGCGCTCCATGTCCTGCTCGGTGACGAACGGAATCACCGGCGCGATGCTCACACCGACCTGAATCCCCGCCTCGCTCAGCGTGCGGATCGTGCGCAGGCGCCGCGACGGCGTTGCCGCGCGCGGCTCCAAAGTGCGCGCGATATCGGCGTCAAGCGTGGTGATGGTAACTGCCGCCATCACTTGGCCGCGCTCGGCCATCGGCGCGAGCAGGTCGATGTCGCGCTCGATCAGCGACGACTTCGTGATCGCCGCGAACGGATGCCCGCGCTCGTACAGGATTTCGATGACCCGGCGCGTCAGCCGCAAATCGCGCTCGACCGGTTGATAAGCGTCCGTGTTGACGCCGAGCGCGATCGGCTCCGGTTGGTACGAAGGCTTCGCGAGTTCACGTTCGAGCAACTCGCCCGCGTTGATCTTCGCGTAGATGCGGCTTTCGAAATCCAGCCCCGGCGACAGGCCGAGATAGCTGTGCGTCGGCCGGGCGAAGCAGTAAATGCAGCCGTGCTCGCAGCCTCGATACGGATTCAGCGACACCGAAAACGGAATATCCGGCGACGAATTGCGCGTGAGGATGCTTTTCGCGCGCTCTTCGAACACTTGCGTGCGCAGGGGCGGCGCGTCGTCCTCGCTATCTGTGGCGTGCAGCCAGCCGTCGTCGATACGTTCGCGCTCGTCTTTTTCGTAACGTCCTTGCAGGTTCGTGACGGCGCCCCGGCCTTTGAGCGGCATCGGCGGAGCGACGGGAAATTCGCGGTCGTCTGAGGACATGGCGGGTGGCCGTGGACACAAAAATACTGTACAAATATACAGTACTCACGTGCAGCCCGCAAAGGGGAAATCAGACGTTGACGGGAATCGTCAGCGTCTCCTTGATTTCCTCCATCACTACGTAACTCTTCGACTGCACCGCGCCCGGCAATTGCAACAGGATGTCGCCGAGGAGCTTCCGGTAATCGGCCATCTCACCGATGCGCGCCTTGATCAGATAGTCGAAATCACCGGAAACCAGGTGGCATTCCAGCACCTCCGGAATGCGCTGCACTTCGCGGCGGAACTGCTCGAACATGTTGCCGCTCTTGTGATCGAGTGTAATTTCCACAAAAACCAGTAGCGCCGCGCCCAGTTCGACCGGGTTCACGCGCGCGTAGTAGCCGGTGATCACGTTGTCGCGCTCCATCCGCTTCACGCGCTCGATACAAGGCGTCACCGACAACCCGACGCGCTCCGCGAGGTCCTTCATTGCGATCCGCCCATCCTGTTGAAGGATAGAAAGAATCTTGTGATCGAGCTTATCTAGCGCGCGGACCGGATTACGCTGCGTTCTCATGTTTTTCCACTGAAAATCGACCAAAAACAATAACAAAAACTACTGATCTGTCAATAGTATAGTCGATAACACTGGTCCAACCGTCAATCACGGCTTCGATCCACTTTCGAACGCGCATGAGTGACGACAATCTCGAATTCAGCACGGAGAACTCATGCGTATCGTCATCCTGGGAAGCGGCGTCGTCGGCGTCACGAGCGCCTATTACCTCGCCCGCGCGGGTCACGAAGTCACGGTCATCGACCGCGAAGCCGGCCCCGCCCTCGAAACGAGCTTCGCCAATGCCGGTCAGATTTCGCCCGGATACGCGTCGCCGTGGGCGGCGCCGGGCGTGCCGCTCAAGGCCGTCAAGTGGATGTTCGAAAAGCACGCGCCGCTCGCCATCCGCCTCGACGGCACGGCGTTCCAGTTGCAGTGGATGTGGAAGATGCTGCAGAACTGCACGCAGGATCGCTACACGGTCAACAAGGGCCGCATGGTTCGCCTCGCCGAATACAGCCGCGATTGTCTGCAAGCGCTGCGCGCGGACACCGGCATCCAGTACGAAGGCCGCACGGGCGGCACGCTGCAGGTGTTCCGCACGCAGCAGCAACTCGACGGCGCCGCGAAGGACATCGCCGTGCTGAAGGACGCGAACGTGCCGTTCGAGCTCCTCTCGCCCGCTGAACTCTTCAAGGCAGAACCGGCGCTCGCCGCCGTATCGCACAAGCTGACGGGCGGCCTGCGCCTGCCGAACGACGAAACCGGCGACTGCCAGAAGTTCACCACGCGCTTGGCCGCGATGGCCGAAGCGCTCGGCGTGAAGTTCCGCTACAACACGTCGATCGACGCGCTCGCCATGGCTAACGGCCGTATCGCCGGCGTCAAATGCGGAAACGAACTCGTGCAAGGCGACTCGTATGTCGTCGCGCTCGGCTCGTATTCGAAGACGCTGCTTGGCGACCTCGTCAAGATCCCGGTCTATCCGCTGAAGGGCTATTCGATCACCGCGCCGATCGTGAACGCGGCGTGCGCGCCGGTTTCGACCGTGCTCGACGAGACCTACAAGATCGCAATCACGCGTTTCGACGACCGGATTCGCGTCGGCGGGATGGCGGAGATCGTCGGTTATGACAAGAGCCTGAAGAAGGCGCGCCGCGAAACGCTCGAAATGTGCGTCAACGACCTGTTCCCCGGCGGCGGCGATACGTCGAAGGCATCGTTCTGGACGGGTCTGCGCCCGATGACACCGGACGGCACACCGATCGTCGGCCGCACGCAGGTGCCGAATCTGTTCCTGAACACCGGCCACGGCACACTCGGCTGGACGATGTCGTGCGGTTCAGGCCAGTTGCTCGCCGATCTGATGTCGGGCAAGCAGCCGGCGATCCAGTCGGACGATTTGTCGGTGCATCGCTACTTCGGCGAGACGCGCGTGAATACGCGACCGTCCTACGCGAAGGCTTGAGCGAGGCTTGAACGAAAACGGCGCCCCACAGGGCGCCGTTTTTACATCTGCGACACAAATTTCAGAACTGATCTTCGCGCAATGCGAGGATGCCTTGATCGCCGCTCGCGCTGACGATCGACGCCTCGATCCCCGGCGCCATCGACAGCACATGCTCCGCGAAAAACTGCGCGGTCGCGATCTTGGCGCTGTAGAAAGACTCGTCCTCGGCGCGCTTGTCGCTCGCCGCGAGCAACGCCCGCGCCATCTGCCAGCCTGACAACACGATCCCCGCCAGCTTCAGATACGGCACGCTGCCGGCGAACACGGCGTTCGGATCGCTCTTCACCTTCGCGACGACGAACTCGATCGTACGCGCGAGCGACAAACTTCCCGCGCTCAAATGCCGATGCATCGACGCGAACGGCTGGCCCTCGCGTTCGGCGAGCGCGGCAATCGTCTGGTCGATTTGCGCGAGCAGCGCCTGCGCGGTCGCGCCGCCGTCGCGCATGGTCTTGCGGCCAATCAGGTCGTTCGCCTGGATCGCGGTCGTGCCCTCGTAGATCGTCAGGATGCGCGCGTCGCGGTAATACTGCGCGGCGCCCGTCTCCTCGATGTAGCCCATCCCGCCGTGCATCTGCACGCCGAGGCTCGCGACATCGATCGACATTTCCGTGCTCCAGCCCTTCACGATCGGCACGAGGAATTCGTAGATCGCCTGATGGCTCGCGCGCGCCTTTTCGTCCGGAAGATGGCGCGCGAGGTCGGAATGCGCCGCCGCCACGTATGCGAGCGAGCGGGCGCCTTCGGTCAGCGTGCGCATCGTGGCGAGCATGCGGCGCACGTCGGGGTGGTGGATGATCGTCACCGGCTGTTTCGCGGAGCCGTCGGCCGGGCGGCTTTGCACGCGCTCCTTCGCGTAGGCGACGGCTTTCTGGTACGCGCGATCCGCCACTGCGATGCCCTGCATGCCGACCGCAAAGCGCGCCGCGTTCATCATGATGAACATGTACTCCAGCCCGCGATTCTCCTCGCCGATCAGATAGCCGGCCGCGCCGCCGTGGTCGCCGTATTGCAGGACGGCGGTCGGGCTCGCCTTGATGCCGAGCTTGTGCTCGATAGAAACGCACTGCACGTCGTTGCGATCGCCGAGCGAGCCGTCCGCGTTGACGTTGAACTTCGGCACGAGGAATAACGAGATGCCTTTCACGCCTTCGGGCGCATCGGGCGTGCGCGCGAGCACGAGATGGACGATGTTCTTCGCCAGATCGTGCTCGCCGTACGTGATAAAAATTTTTGTGCCGAAGAGCTTGTAGCTGCCGTCGCCTTGCGGCTCGGCGCGGGTGCGGACCTGGGCGAGGTCGGAGCCCGCCTGCGGCTCGGTGAGATTCATCGTGCCGGTCCATTCGCCCGAAATCAGTTTCGGCACGTAGAGCTGCTTCTGTGCGTCGGTGCCGGCGGTCAGCAGCGCTTCGATCGCGCCGTCCGTCAAGAGCGGACACAGCGCGAACGACATGTTCGCGGCGTTCAGCATTTCGATACAGGGCGTCGCAATCAGCTTCGGCAAGCCCTGACCTTCGTATTCGACCGGATGCATCACGCCCTGCCACCCGCCGTCGCTGAACTGGCGGAAGGCGTCCTTGAAACCGGGCGTCGTCGTGACTTCGCCGTCACGCCACGCGCTCGGATTTTTATCGCCTTCGAAATTGAGTGGCGCGAGCACTTCGCCGTTGAACTTCGCGGCTTCGTCGAGCACCGCCTGCGCGGTGTCGAGATTCGCGTCCTCGAAACCCGGCAGCGCCGCGATGCGCTCCAGATCAGCGAGTTCCTTCATGACGAACAGCATGTCCTTCACGGGTGCGGCGTAGCTCATGGTCTGCTCCTGCTTCAGATGTGCAAAGGGCGCGAACAATCGTCGCGCCCCTTTTTTTGCCCTGCATGCTGGCCGTTTCGGTTTCGGCGAATCAGCCGAGTTCTTTCACCAGATCCGGTACGACGGTGAACAGGTCGCCGACGAGGCCGTAATCGGCGACGCCGAAGATCGGCGCTTCCGCGTCCTTGTTGATCGCGACGATGACTTTGCTATCCTTCATCCCGGCCAAGTGCTGGATCGCGCCCGAGATGCCGACAGCAACGTACAACTGCGGTGCGACGATCTTGCCGGTTTGGCCGACTTGGTAATCGTTCGGGACGAAACCTGCATCGACCGCTGCGCGCGATGCGCCAAGCGCCGCGTTGAGCTTGTCGGCGAGCGGTTCCAGAACTTTCGTGTAGTTTTCGCCGTTGCCCAGACCACGACCACCCGAAACGATGATCGACGCCGATGTCAGTTCCGGACGATCCAGCTTCGTGAGTTCGCGCGACACGAATTGAGAAATGCCCGCGTCCGCCGCCGCTCCGATCTTCTCCACCGATGCACTACCGCCTTCGGCCGCCACCGGATCGAACCCCGTCGAGCGGACGGTGATCACCTTGATCGGATCGCTCGATTGGACGATGGCGATTGCGTTACCGGCATAGATCGGACGCTCGAAGGTATCGGCGGAATCGACTGCGGTGATGTCGCTGATTTGCGCGACATCTAAATGCGCCGCGATGCGCGGTGCGATGTTCTTACCGTAAGCGGTAGCGGGCGCGAGAATGTGCGAATAATCCTTCGCGATGTTCAGCACCGTTCCTTC
>NZ_FCNW02000011.1 GCF_001544475.1 Caballeronia humi
GGCCGCCGACAGTCCAGCCGGGCCACCGCCAACGATCACGACGTCATATTCCATCGACTCGCGGGGACCGTACTGCTCGATGAGACTCTCCGGGGTCATGCAATGCTCCTATGTACCGTTAGAATGCTTTTTTCAGCGATCGCGTATTGTCAGCGATGGCTCCGGAGGGTGCAACCAACCCTCTCTTAATTAGAACGATCGTGCTATTTCGTGATAGCGTAACAGAACATTGAATCGCCGTGCTGCATTTTTGGGCAGCTGCGGCTTGATCAACCGAACAAAAAGGGAATCACAATGGGCCGTTCGATCAACCTGGAAGGCAAGGTCGCGCTGATCACCGGCGCCTCCAGCGGGCTGGGCAAGCGTTTCGCGCAAGTGTTGTCGCAAGCGGGCGCGAAGGTCGTGCTTGCGAGCCGCCGTACCGAGCGGTTGAAGGAATTGCGCGCCGAAATCGAGGCGTCGGGCGGCGCGGCACACGTCGTCTCGCTCGATGTCACGGATTATCAAAGCATCAAGGCCGCCGTCGCGCATGCGGAGACGGAAGCGGGCACCATCGACATCCTCGTGAACAACTCGGGTGTTTCGACCACCCAAAAGCTAACCGACGTCACCCCCGCCGACTTCGAATTTGTCTTCGACACGAACACACGCGGCGCGTTTTTCGTCGCGCAGGAAGTCGCGAAACGGATGATCATGCGCGGCAGCAGCACGTCGAAGCCAGGGTACCGGATCATCAACGTGGCGTCGGTGGCGGGGCTGCGCGTGTTTCCGCAGATCGGCCTTTACGCGATGAGCAAGGCCGCCGTCGTCCAGATGACGAAGGCGATGGCGCTCGAATGGGGCCGCCACGGCATCAACGTGAACGCGATCTGCCCGGGCTATATCGATACCGAGATCAACCACCATCACTGGAAGACCGAGCAGGGCCAGAAGCTGATGTCGCTGCTGCCGCGCCGCCGCGTCGGCAAGCCGGAAGACCTCGACGGTCTCCTGCTGCTCCTGTGCGCCGACGAATCGCAATTCATCAACGGCTCGGTGATCTCCGCCGACGACGGCTTTTCCCTCTGACTTTTTCGAGA
The DNA here is from genome assembly GCF_001544475.1 of Caballeronia humi. GTDB lineage: Bacteria > Pseudomonadota > Gammaproteobacteria > Burkholderiales > Burkholderiaceae > Caballeronia > Caballeronia humi. Next base: position 1,080 of record NZ_FCNW02000011.1, read on the forward strand.
TTTACGGACAGAAGCAATGAGCGACGAAAGTGGGTTCCACGCGGTTTTTGAGATGTCGATGCCGATCCGCTGGGGCGACATGGACGCCTTCGGGCACGTCAACAACACGGTCTATTTTCGCTACATGGAGCAGGTGCGAATCTCGTGGTTCGAGCAGATCGGCATCGCGGGCGGCAATGGCGAGGGGCAGGGGCCGGTGATCGTCAACGCATCGATGGAGTTTCTGAAGCAGCTTCACTATCCGGGCGACATCATCGGAAGGATGTCGGTCGGCAAGCCGGGCCGCAGCAGTTTCGACACGCGTTTCGAGCTTTATCGCGCCGACGATCGCGCTACGCTCTACGCGAAGGGCGCCGCGAAATGCGTCTGGATCGACTACGCGGCGGGCAAATCGGTGCCGATTCCCGACTTGCTGCGCCATACGATCGAGACGGCGACGCCCGCCACACTCTAGGTTCCCAGCAAGCGCTGCAGCAGTTCGGTAGCGTTACGCGTTTCGTACTTCCTCATCAGCCGCGCGCGATAGATATCGACAGTGCGCGCGCTGATATCCAGCACCCGGCCGATCTGCTTGCTGGTCTTGCCTGTCACGAGCTGCGCGGCGATTTCCCGCTCGCGCGGCGTCAGTTCGATCGCGACCCGCCGCGTCGCGCTCAAGTCCTCGAACGTCCAGACGCCCGCCGCGTGCGGCGCCGCCAGATCGAGCGAACGGCCGGTCACATGGCACCAGAAGAGCTCGCCGTTTTCACGCTTCATGATGCGGTCGTCGGCGTAGCTGCCTTGCGCCGCCATCAGCGCGGCGATCCGTTCGCCGATCCGCTCGAATTCGTCGGACGATGGATAGAGCACCTGAAACGACTGCCCGATCAACGCCTCGCGCGGCGCGCCGAAGATCGCGCAAAGCTGCTCGTTGCAATCCTCGATGATCCTTTCGCGCGACAAAACCAGTCCGACGGGCGCAAGATGGAACGCTGTTTGGTAATCCAGTTCGGGCATTTTCGATGAGGTGAACCGCGAGATACCGCTTCAGAAGCGAAAAACGCAAAACGGCGCGGCGATTGCTTATGTATTTTTGCGTATTGTGCCGGATCGACGCGCCGTCGTACTCTCTGGACACACCAAAACGCCGCTGAGAGCGAAGTGCAGCGGCAAAAAGCCGATTCACAGTGGGTTCACATCATGGAAGGGACAAACAGATGAACAAGGTCTATCCCGGCGCCAAAGAGGCGCTCGATGGCATCGTCAAGGACGGTCAGACATTTGCCGTCGGCGGCTTCGGGCTGTGCGGCATCCCGGAAGCCCTGATCGCCGCGTTGCGCGACTCGGGCGTCAAGGACATCACCTGCATCAGCAATAACGCGGGCGTCGATGGTTTCGGCCTCGGTCTCTTGCTCGAGACTCGCCAGATCAAGAAGATGATTTCTTCATACGTGGGCGAGAACAAGGAATTCGAGCGGCAATACCTCGCCGGCGAACTCGAACTCGAATTCACGCCGCAAGGCACGCTCGCCGAAAAGCTCCGCGCGGGCGGCTCGGGTATCCCCGCTTTCTTCACGAATACCGGCTTCGGCACGATCATCGCGGACGGCAAGGAAACGCGTCAGTTCGGTGAAAACCACTACGTGCTCGAACATTCGCTGACGGCGGACGTCGCGCTCGTCAAGGCGTGGAAGGCCGACAAGTCGGGCAACCTGATCTATCGCCGCACGGCGCGCAACTTCAACCCGATGTGCGCGATGGCCGGCAAGATTACCGTGGTCGAAGTCGAGGAAATCGTCGAGACGGGCGAACTCGATCCGGACGCGATCCATACGCCGGGCATCTTCGTGCAGCGCATCGTGCTGAACGCGAATCCCGAGAAACGTATCGAACAACGCATCGTCCGCGCGAAAGGAGAATGACCATGGCATGGAATCGTGATCAGATGGCCGCCCGCGCGGCGCAGGAACTGCAGGACGGCTTCTACGTGAACCTCGGCATCGGTCTGCCGACGCTGGTGGCGAACTTCGTGCCCCCGGGCGTCGAAGTGTGGCTGCAGTCGGAGAACGGGCTGCTGGGTATCGGACCGTCGCCGACGGAAGAAGAAGTCGACGCCGACCTCATCAACGCCGGCAAGCAGACTGTGACGACGCTGCCGGGCTCGTCGATCTTTTCGTCGGCGGATTCGTTCGCGATGATCCGGGGCGGCCATATCAACCTGGCGATCCTCGGCGCGATGCAGATCAGCAAGAAGGGCGATCTCGCGAACTGGATGATCCCCGGCAAGATGATCAAGGGCATGGGCGGCGCGATGGATCTCGTGGCGGGCGTCAAGCGCGTGGTCGTGCTGATGGAGCACGTCGCGAAGGGCGACCAGCACAAGATTCTGGAGGAATGCACGCTGCCGCTGACGGGCGTAGGCGTCGTGAACCGGATCATCACCGATCTGGGCGTGATCGATGTCACTGAGAACGGGCTGAAGGTCATCGAACTGGCGACTGGCGTTACTGCGGAAGAGATTCAGCAGAAGACCGGCGCGCCTCTGGATGTGAGCGGCGTGAAGTAAGCGCGGCGATTCTTGCTACGAAGAACGGGCGAAGCGGATGCTTCGCCCGTTTTTTTTGCACGCCTTATCCGTTCGGCTAACGTTTTTTGAGCGGCCGAAATGCCGCTGGCAATCTGTTTACAATCGATTCGACTCCATCCGAGGAAATCCAATGTCCACGCCTATCGTCGAAGCCGCAACGTCTGCTCCCTCCGAAGCTTTCGGCCCGCGCCAGCGCTACGTGCAGTGCGCGAGCCCCGCCGGGCTGCATCGCGTGGCGTACACCGAGTGGGGCGATCCGGCCAATCCGCGCGTGCTCGTCTGCGTGCATGGCCTGACGCGCTCGGGCCGCGATTTCGACAAGGTCGCCGAGGCGCTGTGCGGCGAATACCGTGTGGTGTGTCCGGACGTCGCGGGGCGCGGCCTCTCCGACTGGCTCGCCGACCCGAAGTACTACGGCATCCCGCAATACGTCGCCGACATGGTGACGCTCGTCGCGCGACTGAACGTGGAAACCGTCGACTGGTTCGGCACGTCGATGGGTGGACTGATCGGCATGGCGTTCGCGGGCCTGCCGAATTCGCCGATCCACAAGCTCCTGTTGAACGACGTCGGGCCGCATATTGAACGGGTGGCGCTGGACCGCATCGGCGAATACCTCGGCAAGCCCACCGATTTCGCGACGCTCGACGAAGGCATCGTCCACGCGGCGGCGCTCGCGGCAACCTTCGGACCGCTGACCGCCGCGGAATGGGCCGCGATCAACACGCCGCTCTTGCGCGAGCGCGAAGGCCGCTGGAGCTTCCGCTACGATCCGGGCATCGCGCTGCCGTTTGTCGCCGCAACCGACGAAACCAACGCCGCTGGCGAGGCGTTCCTGTGGCATTCGTTTGTCTCGATAAAGGCGCCGGTGCTCGTCGTGCGTGGCGAAACGTCGGATTTGCTGTCGCGCGAAACGGTTGAGCAAATGGTCGCGCGGGGCCAGGCGGCGAGCAGTTACGAGGTTCCGGGCGTAGGCCACGCGCCGGCGTTTTTGTCACCGGACCAGATCGACGTCGCCAGGCGCTTCTTTCTCGAAAACAAGGCGGACGGGGCATAATATTGGGCTCGGTGTCGCGCTCATCCCGGGCGCGCCCACAGAAAAGGGACACTCATGGCAGTTACTCGTCATCACGTCGGCGCGCGTCTTTCCGAGATCGCTATTCATAACGGCACGGTGTATCTGGCGGGCCAGATCGCCGAAGACACGGAGCAGGACATCACCGGCCAGACTCGCGAAGTGCTCGGCCACATCGACCGGTTGCTCGAAGAAGCGAACAGCGACAAGTCGCACCTGCTGTCGGTCCAGATCTACATCTCCGACATGGCCAATTTCCCCGCGATGAACGCGCTGTGGGACACGTGGGTCGCCGCCGGCAACACGCCGCCGCGCGCGACCGTCGAAGCCAAGCTCGCGAATCCGGCGTGCCTCGTCGAAGTTGTGGTGGTGGCGGCGCAGCGCAGCTAAGGCGTTAGCAGTCACGTCGCAGTCATGACCGACACCGCCGTTTCCCCCGAACTGTTGCCCGAGCCGTCCTTCGACGATGCGCTCGCGTTCGTGCGCGAGCACGCGGGCGAAGCGCGGCTCGTGAGCGGCGAGGCGCTCGTCGACCACGCGGTGGGCACGGCGCGTATTGTTCAGTCGCTCAATATCGATCCGCAGGCGGTCGCGGCGGCGGCGCTTTTCACGCTGGCGCCGCATCTCGACGATCCATCGCGCGCCATCGCCGAGCGCTTCGGACCGGAGGTGGAGGCGCTCGTCAGCGACGTGAGAAAGCTCGCGCGGCTCGGCTCGGTCAGTTCGCGCGCGACGCAGGCGGCGCTGCCCGAAACCGGCCGCGACGCGCAAGCGGCCCGCCGGGCGCAAGTCGAGGCGCTGCGCAAGATGTTCCTCGCGTTCGCGCAGGACATCCGCGTCGTGCTGATCCGGCTCGCGTCGCGTGTGCAGTCGCTGCGCTATTACGCGGCGCACAAGCTGGAGCCGTCGCGCGACGTGCCGCGCGAGACGCTCGAAATCTATGCGCCCCTCGCGAACCGCCTGGGCATCTGGCAACTGAAGTGGGAACTCGAAGACCTCGCGTTCCGCTTCGAGGACCCCGTCACCTACAAGCGCATCGCGAAGCTGCTCGATGAGCGGCGCGTCGAGCGCGAGTCGTATGTGACGAGCGCGATCGCGCGGCTGCAGACCGAACTCGCGACGGCGCACATCAACGCCGAGGTGAGCGGCCGGCCGAAGCATATCTACAGTATCTGGAAGAAGATGCGCGGCAAGGAGCTCGATTTCTCGGAGCTCAACGACGTGCGCGCGTTTCGCGTGATCGTCGACGACATCAAGGATTGCTACACCGTGCTCGGCATCGTGCACAACCTGTGGCAGCCGGTGCCGCGCGAATTCGACGACTACATCTCGCGGCCGAAGCCGAATGGCTACAAGTCGCTGCACACGGTCGTGATCGGCGACGACGGCCGCGCGTTCGAAGTCCAGATCCGCACCCAGGAGATGCACCGGTTCGCCGAATACGGCGTGGCGGCGCATTGGCGCTACAAGGAAGCGGGTACGCGCGCCTACGCCGGGCAGGTGACGGCAAGCGAAAAGTACGACGAAAAGATCGCCTGGCTGCGGCAACTGCTCGCCTGGAAAGACGATGTGTCGGACACCGAGCGGCCCGGCGGCTGGCAGCAACTGCGCGACGCCACGCTCGACGACGACCACATCTACGTGCTCACGCCGCAAGCACGCGTGATTGCGTTGCCGCAGGGCGCGACCGCCGTCGATTTCGCCTATCACCTGCACAGCGAACTCGGCCACCGCTGCCGCGGCGCACGCGTCGACGGGGCGATGGTGCCGCTCAACACGCCGCTGCAGAACGGCCAGACGGTGGAGATCGTCGCGGTGAAGGAGGGCGGCCCGTCGCGCGACTGGCTCAATCCGCAGCTCGGCTATCTGCATAGCGCGCGTGCGCGGCAGAAGGTGCGCGCGTGGTTCAACTCGGTCGAGGCCGAAGAGAACATCACGGCGGGCCGCGCGATCGTCGAAAAGACGCTGCAACGCGAAGGCAGGACGTCGGTCAATCTCGATCAGCTCGCGGCGAAGCTCGGGTTCAAGACGCCCGATGAGCTCTACGCGCTGGTCGCGAAGGAAGAGTTTAGCCTGCGCAACATCGAGCACGCGCTCAAGGACACGCCGCCGCCCGAGCCCGAACCCGAGGCGCCCGCGCAGTTCGAAAAGCGCAGCAGCGGGCAGAGCGTGGCGCAGGGGGCGTCGGCGGGCGTGCTGGTCGTCGGCGTCGATGCATTGCTGACGCAGCTCGCGCGCTGCTGCCGCCCGGCGCCGCCCGATCCGATCGCGGGCTTCGTCACGCGCGGCAAGGGCATGTCGATTCACCGCAGCGACTGCGCGACGTTCAAGCGCATGGCCGAGCGCTCACCGGAGCGCGTACTGCACACCACTTGGTCCGCCGACGTGATGGGCGGGCGCGGTTCGTCGGTCTATCCCGTCGATCTCGCGGTGGAATCGAGCGACCGTCAGGGCCTGCTGCGCGACATTTCCGAAGTCTTCGCGCGGGAAAAGATCAACGTGATCGGCGTGAAAAGCCAGAGCCGACGCAACATCGCGTACATGCAGTTCACGGTGGAGGTGTCAAATGCCGCCCAGATTCAGCGCGCCTGCGCGCTGCTCGGCGAGGTTCAGGGCGTGATTCGTGCTTCGCGGCGGGCGTAAAGCGCTGTTTCGGGCGCGCGTAAGACTTTGAATTTGAAGCGTATTCGCGAAGAAGTTAAACGTATCGACGAACTTTTTCACAGCCGCTGCATAAAAACACTTGCCAAGATTCAAAACGGTCCATATAATTTCGTTTCTTCAGGCTCGTAGCTCAGCTGGTTAGAGCACCACCTTGACATGGTGGGGGTCGTTGGTTCGAGTCCAATCGAGCCTACCAACGAAAGCGAAATACCGGTTCGCCGGGATTTCAAAACCGCAGTAAGCGCCTCGGCGCTAAAGGCGAACAAAGAGATGGCACCGCGAACGTTGACCGAAACAACTTCGGAGCGACGCTAGTCGAGGACCTCTTTCGCCCTTGTGGTTTGTATGAAAGTGAATGCGGCCCCTCGATTCGTGGGGCCGCATTTTTTTTGCCCATTTGCTTTATTTGCCTCGCGTTTGTCTCGCGGGCATCGCTGATTGAACTCGATCGCCGCGCGCCGGCGTCCTGGAGAATGAAATGGTTTCGATACGCTTGCCAGACGGCTCCGTCCGACAGTACGACCACCCGGTGACGGTCGCCGAAGTCGCGGCCTCGATCGGCGCGGGTCTCGCCAAGGCTGCGCTCGGCGGCCGCCTGGACGGGGAACTCGTCGATACGTCGGCGCTGATCGACCATGACGCGTCGCTGGCCATCGTCACCGAGAAGGACGTCGACGGCCTCGACATCGTCCGCCATTCCGCGGCGCACTTGCTTGCGTACGCGGTGAAGGATCTCTTCCCGGAAGCTCAGGTCACGATCGGCCCCGTTATCGACAACGGTTTCTACTACGACTTCGCGTACAGCCGTCCCTTCACGCCCGAAGATCTCGAAAAGATCGAAAAGCGCATGCAGGAACTGGCAAAGAAGGACGAGCCGGTGTCGCGCCGCGTGGTCTCGCGTGACGAAGCGGTCGAATACTTCAAGAGCATCGGCGAGAAGTACAAGGCTGAGATCATCGAATCGATCCCGGCTACGGACGAGATCAAGCTCTACTCACATGGCGGTTTCACCGATCTGTGCCGCGGCCCGCACGTGCCGTCGACCGGCAAGCTGAAGGTCTTCAAGTTGATGAAGGTCGCGGGCGCGTACTGGCGCGGCGACTCGAAGAACGAGCAGCTTCAGCGCATTTACGGCACCGCGTGGACCAAAAAGGAAGACCAGGAAGCCTATCTGCACATGCTCGAAGAAGCCGAGAAGCGCGATCACCGCAAGCTCGGCAAGCAACTTGACTTCTTCCACCTGCAGGACGAGGCGCCCGGCATGGTGTTCTGGCATCCGAAGGGTTGGTCGCTGTGGCAGCAGGTCGAGCAATACATGCGCCGTCGCGTGAACGACGCCGGTTATCTTGAAATCAAGACCCCGATGGTCATGGACCGCTCGCTGTGGGAAGCCTCGGGCCACTGGCAGAACTATCGTGAAAACATGTTCACGACCGAGTCGGAGACGCGCGACTACGCGATCAAGCCGATGAATTGCCCGGGCCATGTGCAGGTGTTCAATCATGGACTGCGTTCGTATCGCGATCTGCCGCTGCGTTATGCCGAGTTCGGTTCGTGCCACCGCAACGAGCCGTCGGGTTCGCTGCACGGACTGATGCGCGTGCGCGGCTTCGTCCAGGACGACGCTCACATCTTCTGTACCGAAGATCAGTTCATCTCGGAATCGATTTCCTTCAACACGCTCGCGATGAGCGTCTATAAGGATTTCGGCTTCGACAACATCGGTATCAAGCTGGCGCTGCGTCCGGATCAGCGGGCCGGCACTGATGAAATCTGGGATCGCGCCGAACAAGGCCTGCGCGACGCACTGACCGCGTGCGACCTGCAGTGGGAAGAATTGCCGGGTGAGGGCGCTTTCTACGGTCCGAAGATTGAATACCACATCAAGGATGCGCTCGGCCGTTCGTGGCAATGCGGCACGCTGCAGCTCGACATGGTGCTGCCGGAGCGCCTCGACGCGGAGTACGTGTCGGAGGACAACAGCCGCAAGCGTCCGGTGATGCTGCATCGAGCGATCGTCGGCTCGATGGAGCGCTTCCTCGGCATCCTGATCGAGCACCACGCCGGTGCAATGCCTTCCTGGCTCGCGCCGGTGCAGGCGGTTGTCCTGAATATCGCCGAAAATCAGACCGATTATGCTCGCGAAGTGGCCCAATCGTTGCAAAAACAAGGGCTTAGAGTAGAGAGCGATTTGCGCAATGAGAAGATTAGCTATAAAATACGCGAGCACACGCTTCAGAAGATCCCGTATTTGCTGGTCGTCGGTGACAAGGAGCGTGAGGCGCAAACCGTAGCCGTGCGTGCTCGTGGCGGTGTCGATCTGGGTTCCATGCCGGTCGGCGCATTCCTCGAACGTTTGCAGCAGGACGTGCATTCGTTCAAGTAAGGCCACCCGCAGCGCGGCTTGTTTTTTAATTTTTAGAGGAAACGTAACATCGCTACTGATAAGTCGTCGCATCGCATCAACGGTGAAATTACCGCACCCGAGGTGCGCTTGGTCGGAGTGGACAACGAGCCGCTCGGAATCGTGAAACTCGCCGATGCTTTCCGCATGTCGGAACAGCAGGACGTGGATCTCGTCGAAATCGCGCCGCAGGCCGTCCCGCCTGTCTGCCGTTTGATGGATTACGGCAAGTTCAAGTACTCGGAAGCGAAGAAGCAGCACGAGGCGAAACTCAAGCAGAAGATCGTTCAGGTCAAGGAAGTCAAGTTCCGGCCGGGCACCGATGACGGTGACTACAACGTGAAGCTGCGCAACCTCACGCGTTTCCTCGAAGACGGCGACAAGACGAAAATCACGTTGCGTTTCCGTGGGCGCGAAATGGCCCACCAGGAAATCGGCATGCGCATGCTCGAACGTCTAAAGACGGACCTCGACGAATTCGGTCAGGTCGAGCAGATGCCAAAGATGGAAGGCCGCCAGATGATCATGGTTCTGGCGCCGAAGAAAAAGAAGTAATCGATGGATCGCGCCTTGTCTGGCGCGGCATCGGGCAGGTTTCAGGGTGACGTCGGAAGTGCGTCGTCACTCATGAAAATGCGGCGGTTTCAAACCGTCCGCACATAAGTGGTTCTTGGGTTTCGAAGGGCGGGACAGGATCGCTGGATCAACCGCACACCCATGACCATCTAATAATTGGAGTAGTTTCATGCCGAAGATGAAGACCAAGAAGAGTGCTGCAAAGCGCTTCGTGGTGCGTCCGGGCGGTACCGTCAAGCGCGGTCAGGCCTTCAAGCGCCACATTCTTACCAAGAAAACCACCAAGAACAAACGCCATTTGCGTGGCTCCACGGCTGTTCACGATTCCGATCTGAACTCCGTGCGCGCAATGCTGCCGTTCGCCTAACCCTTAACCGAAACTCATAGGAGCGCAACATGCCTCGAGTAAAACGTGGGGTTACCGCACGGGCCCGTCACAAGAAAGTCATCAAGCTGGCCAAGGGTTACCGCGGCCGTCGCAATAACGTCTATCGCATCGCCAAGCAAGCGGTCATGCGCGCCGGGCAATACGCCTATCGCGATCGTCGCAACAAGAAGCGTGTGTTCCGCGCACTGTGGATCACGCGTATCAATGCAGCGGTGCGTCAGCACGACATGACCTACAGCGTGTTCATCAACGGCTTGAAGAAGGCTCAGATCGAACTCGACCGCAAGGTTCTGGCTGACATGGCTGTGTTCGACAAGGCTGCTTTTGCTGCGATCGTCAAGCAGGTGAAAGCCGCCGTTGCAGCCTAATTGCGAAATTAGTACTGCGTGGTCAGTCGTCGCGAACATCCGGTAGTTTCGGTGACGCGGCGGCAGAAAACGGGGCTCTCACCGAGCCCCGTTTTCGTTGGTCGAGCGGATTTGCACGCGAGTTCGCCCGTTCAGTTAAGCAGTTGAACTACGACGTTGAAATGATGGGATCAATGGACCTGGATCAGATTGTCTCCGACGCGCAAAGCGCCTTCGAAAACGCGTCCGATGTCGCCACGCTCGAAAACGAGAAGGCGCGCTTTCTCGGCAAGTCGGGTGCGCTCACCGAGTTGCTCAAAGGCCTCGGCAAGCTCGATCCCGACACGCGCAAGACCGAAGGCGCGCGCATCAACGTCGTCAAGGGCAAGGTCGAAGCCGCGCTGAACGCGCGCCGTCAGGCGCTCGCCGATGTGCTGCTCAACCAGCGTCTCGCGGCCGAAGCCATCGATGTGACGCTGCCCGGGCGCGGTAACGGCGCCGGCACGCTGCATCCGGTGATGCGCACGTGGGAGCGCGTCGAGCAGATCTTCAGCACGATTGGTTTTGATGTGGCCGACGGCCCCGAGATCGAAACCGACTGGTACAACTTCACCGCATTGAACAGCCCCGAAAACCATCCGGCGCGTTCGATGCAGGACACGTTCTACGTCGACGGCAAGGATGCCGACGGCCGGCCGCTCCTTTTGCGCACGCACACGAGCCCGATGCAGGTGCGCTACGCGCGCATGAACAAGCCGCCGATCAAGGTGATCGTGCCGGGCCGCACGTATCGCGTGGACAGCGACGCCACGCATTCGCCGATGTTCAACCAGGTCGAAGGCTTGTGGATCGAAGAGAACATCAGCTTCGCGGACCTGAAGGGCGTCTACACCGACTTCCTCAAGAAATTTTTCGAGCGCGACGATATTCTCGTGCGTTTTCGGCCGTCGTATTTCCCGTTCACGGAGCCGTCGGCGGAGATCGACATGATGTTCGAGCACGGCAAGAACGCCGGCAAATGGCTCGAGATTTCGGGCTCCGGTCAGGTGCACCCGACCGTCATCCGCAACATGGGCCTCGACCCGGAGCGCTTTATCGGCTTTGCGTTCGGCAGCGGCCTCGAGCGCCTGACGATGCTGCGTTACGGCGTGCAGGACCTGCGCCTTTTCTTCGAAAACGATCTGCGTTTCCTGCGGCAATTCGCTTAAAGCGGTCATTGCCCACGATGCCCGGTGCGCACGAAGCCGGGCGCAGACACCCCTCATTTCGAACGTAGACACACATGCAATTCCCTGAATCCTGGCTCAGAAGTTTCGTCGACCCGACGCTCTCCACCGACGAACTGTCTCACGCGCTGACGATGGCCGGTCTCGAAGTCGAAGGCTTGCAGCCGGTCGCGCCACCGACCACGAAGATCGTCGTCGGGCAGGTGCTCGAGGTCGCGAAGCACCCGAACGCGGACAAGCTCAACGTCTGTCAGGTCGATGCCGGCACGGGCGAGACGCTCAACATCGTGTGCGGCGCGCCGAACGTGTCGCCGGGCATCAAGGTGCCGGTCGCGCTGGTCGGCGCCGAGTTGCCGGCGGCGGAAGCGGGCGGAGTGCCGTTCGCGATCAAGCTGTCGACGCTGCGCGGCGTCGAGAGCCAGGGCATGCTGTGCTCCGCGCGTGAACTGAAGCTCTCCGAAGATCATAGTGGTCTGCTGATCCTGCCCGCCGATACGCCGATCGGCCAGGACATTCGCGAGACGCTCAATCTCGACGACACTGTCTTCGAGATCAAGCTCACGCCAAACAAGGCGGATTGCCTGTCGGTGTTCGGCGTCGCGCGCGAAACCGCGGCGATCACCGGCGCTCCGCTCAAGGCGCTCGACATGCCGCCGGTCCACGCCACGCTCGACGAAAAACTGCCGGTGAAGATCCTCGCGCCGGACCTCTGCGGCCGCTTCTCCGGCCGCGTGATTCGCGGCGTGAACGCCCATGCAAAGACGCCGCAATGGATGATCGAACGCCTGGAACGCTCGGGCCAGCGCAGCATCTCCGCACTCGTCGATATCTCAAATTACGTGATGCTCGAGCTCGGCCGTCCGACGCACGTGTTCGATCTCGACAAGATCCACGGCGGCATCGAAGTGCGCTGGGGCCGCAAGGGCGAATCGCTGAAGCTGTTGAACGGCAACACCGTCGAACTCGATGAAACCGTCGGCGTGATCGCCGATGACCGGCACGTCGAAAGCCTCGCCGGCATCATGGGCGGCGACAGCACGGCCGTCTCGCTCGACACGACCAACATCTATCTCGAAGCCGCGTTCTGGTGGCCGGACGCGATCCGCGGCCGCGCGCGCAAGTACAATTTCTCGACTGACGCGGCGCATCGCTTCGAACGTGGCGTGGACTACTCGACGACCGTCGAGCATATCGAGCGCATCTCGAAATTGATCCTCGACATCTGTGGCGGAAAGGCCGGTCCGGTCGACGACCAGATCGTCAATCTGCCGACGCGTGTGCCGGTTACGATGCGCGTCTCGCGCGCACATCGGATCATCGGCGTGCCGATCGATGTCGACGAGATCGCACAGATTTTCACGCGACTCGGTCTTTCCTTCGAACGCGACGGCGACACGTTCTCCGTGACACCGCCGGCGTATCGCTTCGACATCGAGATCGAAGAGGACCTGATCGAGGAAGTTGCGCGCATCTACGGTTTCGAGAAGATTCCGGCGCGCCCGCCGGTCGCTACGAGCGAGATGCGTCCGACCAATGAGACGAAGCGATCGATCCATGCGATCCGCCACGCGGTCGCCGCGCGCGACTACTCGGAGACGGTGAACTTCAGTTTCGTCGATGCCGAGTGGGAGCAGGATTTCGCCGGCAACGACAACCCGGTCAAGCTGATCAATCCGATCGCGAGCCAGTTGTCGGTCATGCGCACGACGCTCTTCGGCAGCCTGATCAGCGTGCTGCGCTACAACCTGAACCGTCGCGCTGATCGCATTCGCGTGTTCGAGGCGGGCCGCGTTTTCCTGCACGATCCGTCGATCAAGGCGGGCGAGCTGGCGGTCGAAGGCTTCGCGCAGCCGAAGATGATCGGCGGCCTCGCCTATGGGCCGGCGCTCGATGAGCAATGGGGCGCGCAGTCGCGTCCCGTCGATTTCTTCGACGTGAAGGGCGACATCGAAGCGTTCTTTGCGCCGGTCGTGCCGCGCTTCGTGAAGGCCGAGCATCCCGCGCTGCATCCGGGACGCAGCGCGCGTATCGAGATCGATGGACGCAAGGCCGGCTGGATCGGCGAGTTGCATCCGCGCTGGCTGCAAAAATATGATCTTCTTCAGGCTCCGATACTGTTCGAAATCGAAGCTGACGCGTTGATGGCGCGCGCGTTGCCGGTGCCGGCGGAAGTGTCGAAATTTCCGCCAGTTCGGCGTGATATCGCGATCGTGGTCGACCAGAAAGTCGAGGCCCAGACACTCCTCGACGAGCTCGAAAACGCTCGTTCCGAGCCCGCCTGCAAGACCGTCACGAGGGTTGCGCTATTCGATGAATTTCGTCCAAAATCAAGCACTTCCGGTGGTTTGGGGGCGCACGAGAAAAGCCTTGCCTTCCGTGTAACGTTGCAAGATACTGGCGGGACGCTTCAGGACGAAACGGTCGAAACGGCCATCAAAACGCTGGTGGATCGCTTGGCTCGAGTACATGGCGCGCGATTGCGCGGATAGCCTTTGATGGGCCCCTCCGTCTTAATCGTCACGCCATTTTTCTGATATGAACCAAATGAACTCGAGTGATTTCGAAGCCCTTCTTTCGGCGCAACGCAGCGCCATGATCCGAGATATCCCGACTTCGAATGGCGCGGCGTCCAACGAGACGCCGACGCTCACGAAAGCCGAACTGGCCGAGATGCTGTTCGACCACGTCGGACTCAACAAGCGCGAAGCGAAAGACATGGTCGAAGCCTTCTTCGAGGTCATTCGCGACGCGCTCGAAAGCGGCGACAGCGTGAAGCTGTCGGGCTTCGGCAACTTCCAGTTGCGTGACAAACCGCAGCGCCCGGGTCGCAATCCGAAGACCGGCGAAGCGATTCCGATTGCCGCGCGCCGTGTTGTCACGTTTCACGCGAGTCAGAAGTTGAAGGCGCTGGTGGAGACCGGCGCGGAAACCAGCTTCGGCCGCTGACGAACGGACTGCGCTGCCGTTCGTCGTCATTCAGCGCCTCTGCGACACTCACCACGATGGTTGATTGACGATGGAAAAAGTCGTCTTGCCTCCGATCCCGGCCAAGCGCTACTTCACGATCGGTGAAGTCAGCGAGCTATGCGGCGTGAAGCCGCATGTGCTGCGCTATTGGGAGCAGGAGTTCACGCAGTTGCGGCCGGTCAAAAGGCGCGGCAATCGTCGGTATTATCAGCATCATGAAGTGCTGCTGATCCGGCGTATTCGCGAGTTGCTTTACGAGCAGGGCTTCACGATCAACGGCGCGCGCAATCGGCTCGATTCGCACGGGCGCGCGAATGGCGCCGAGGCCGATGAAGCTGATGAGATGAAGGTGGAGGCGTCCCCGCAGGCCTCGGTTGATGTCGAGGCGCTGAGGAAGGAGATCCTGCAGGTGATCGATCTGCTTGGCGGGTCAGCGGCGAAACAGATCTGAGTGGCCTGATGAATGCGAGACGCCGTGACGTGAGTCGCGGCGTTTTTTTGTGCTCTGAAAACGCGCCGCAAAAACCAAAAGGCCTTACGGACTTGCGTCCGTAAGGCCTCATTTTCTGGTCGGGGCGAGAGGATTTGAACCTCCGACCACCTGCACCCCATGCAGGTACGCTACCAGGCTGCGCTACGCCCCGAAAGAGCGAAATTATATCAGACCGCTTTGATGCTGAGAACCCATCAGGCGACTTTCGCAATCGCGCTTCGCATATCGACTCGCAGCACAGTCGTCTTCATCAAACCGACAGTTCCGAGTGCGTATAGTCCGACGTCTTGATTCGCACCGGATCATCCCTTCGATGTTGGCGTTGACGGAACCGCATCGCGAGGAACACGCCCACCACGCACGGAATCAGGTAGGCGATAGCGCGTTCCGCCCACGCCGACCGCGACGCAAGAGTCACGTAGTTCATCCGGTCCATGTCAGGCACCGACGCAAATATGCTCGTCAACAGCAGATCGAGAATCATCGCGAGCAGGCAAAAGCCGACGAACATCAGTGCGCCGTTCCATCTCGCCTCGCGTTGACTTGCGTTGATCCTGTCGCAGATGAATACCGTGGCGCCCAGCAACAGGAAATTGAGACACAGTGGAAACCAGGGAAAATTCATCGCGCGCCCGCTTGGCAGTTGAAAGGGTGATGGCCGTCCCCTCCGTCGATCGCTTGAAGCGCCGCAAGAGGCGAAAATCGGGCGGGATCATCACATGCCGGAGGACGCGCTTGAATACGAGTTATCCTAATTGACTAGGCCGGTCGGCTAGCGACTCGGACAGGAAATCGATGAAGGTACGCACCTTCGTCGTCATGTATTTGCGGCTCGTGTAGACGGCGTAAACCGATGGTGCGAACGCCGCGTACTCCGGCAACACGCGCACGAGCCCGCCCGACGCCAGTTCCGCCGCCACTATCCACTCGGGGAAGTACGCGAGCCCGAGGCCCGCGAGCACAAGCTGCAGCGACATCGACGTGTCGTTGGTCTTCAGCACCGCGTGGTTCTTCACCGCGAACGCGCCGTCCGGACCGGTGAGTTCGACCATCTCGATATTGGTGTAAGTCGGCAGGATGATTTGATGGCGGGCGAGGTCGTCAGGATGGCGCGGATTGCCGTGCCGTTCCAGATAGGCCGGCGCGCCCGACAGCACGAACGGCACCTTGCACAGCGGCCGCACGATCAGCGACGGCGATGGCTCCGAAGTCGCCCGGAGCGCCATGTCGTAGCCTTCTTCCACCAGATCGACGAAGCGGTTCTCCAGCCGCAAGTCGACGAGCACGTCCGGATAGCGCTGCCGGTACGCGACGAGAATATCGGCGAACTTGCGCGTCGCGAACCAGCCCGGCGCCGTCACCTTGAGCACGCCCTGTGGATGCGCCGTCTGCACGCCAACCGCGGATTCGGCCGCCGACAGAATATCGAGCGCCTCACTGCATTGCTCGAAGTACACGCTGCCGGCTTCGGTCAGGCTCAGGTGGCGCGTCGTCCGGTTGAGCAGGCGCACGCCGAGCTGGCGCTCCAGATTCGCGACGTGCTTGCTCGTCATCGCGGTCGAAATGTCGAGCCGTTCGGCGGCCTTCACGAAACTTCCCGCCTCGACGACCTCGCGAAACACGCGCAGGCTGGTGAGCGCATCCATCGATCATTTCCTGCCCGGAAATAAAAAGGTCATTCTAGCCGCAACTCGCAATCATTTCGGCCATTCATCGAGCGCGTCGTTGAAGAGCGACGCGACCACGCCGCGCAACCACATCGTGCGGGCGTCGTTGTGGAACTTGCGATGCCAGTGCTGCCGCAGATCGAAGCGCGGCAACGGCAGCGGTGGTTCGGCGAGCGTGATCGACGCGTGTTCCGCCACGTACGCGAAACCGATCGCGTGCGGGACCGTCGCGATGAGGTCCGTCCGGGAGAGGATGAACGGCAAGCTCATGAAGTGAGGCGTTTCCAGCACGGCGCGTCGACGGATGCGCTGCTTGTCGAGAAAATTCTCAAGGATTTCCTGGCTGCGTCCCTCAGCGCGCACGACGGCGTGGCCGCATTCGATAAACCGTTCGAGCGTCAGCGGGCCGCTCGCGAAAGGATGATCGCGGCGCATCAGGCAGATGAATCGATGGGAGAAGAGGCGTTGCTGGAAAAAATTGTTGCCGGAGAGATCGGGGAAATAGCCGACGGCGAGGTCGACGTCGCCGGCTTCGAGTCCGCGTTCGACATCGCCGTGCGACAGCGACACCGAACGCAGATTCGCGTGCGGCGCCTGGACCGAAAGCGCTTGCAGCAGGCGCGGCAGAAAGACGATCTCGCCGACATCGGAAAGGGCGATCGAAAAGGTGTCGCTCGTGGTGGCGGGGTCGAAGTGCTGCGTGTCGAGCAGGCCGCGCTCGATACGGCTCAGCGCCTCGCGCGCGGCGGGCACGAGCGCGAGCGCGCGCGGTGTCGGCTCCATGCCGCGCGACGTGCGCACGAAGAGCGGATCGTTGAAATACTCGCGCAGCCGTCCGAGCGCCGTGCTCACGCGCGGCTGGCTCACGCCAAGCCGCTCGGCGGCGCGGCTCACGTTGCGCGTCTCCTCGATGGCGACGAGATACGGGATGAGGTTCAGATCGAGGTCGTTCATGCGCGCGGCGTTATCGATGGGCGAGATAGAGGGTAACGCCGGATTCGCGATCGCGAATAGTGGCGTTTATCCGCGCCGCGCGACCATCTCCGAGACGCGTACCGCCGCCGCCTGCAACGGTTCGAGATACGCCTTCACCATCTGCCTCGCGCTCTTTCGCTGCGCGTTCCCGCTGAGATTGAGCGCCGCGATGATGCGCCCCTGCCGGTCGCGGATCGGCGCCGACATCGAAATCAGCCCTTCCTCCAGTTCCTGATCCACGATCGCCCAGCCCTGGCTGCGCACGACGTCGATCGCTTCCTTCAGCGCCGCCTTGTCGATGACGGTGCGCGGCGTGCGGGCGGTGAGGTCGCTGGCGCCGAGGACGGCGTCGAGCTTGTCGTCGTCGAG
Source organism: Caballeronia humi (assembly GCF_001544475.1). GTDB lineage: Bacteria > Pseudomonadota > Gammaproteobacteria > Burkholderiales > Burkholderiaceae > Caballeronia > Caballeronia humi. The sequence continues at coordinate 18,797 of NZ_FCNW02000011.1, forward strand.
GGCGGCGAGCAGCATGCGGCCCATCGACGTGCAGAACGCCGGCAACCGGCTTCCGATCGACAGGTTTTGCGTGATGATCTTGTGCGTCGGCACGCGCAGCACGTAGACGATGTCCGTGCCGTTCAGCACGGCCGCCGAGCAGCTTTCGTGCACTTGCTCGACGAGTTCCTCCATGACCGGCTCGGCGAGATTCCAGAACGGCATCGACGTGAGATAGGCGAAACCCAGGTCGAGGATCTTCGGCGTAAGCTGGAAGAGGCGGCCGTCGGCTTCGACGTAGCCGAGCGCCTGCAGCGTCAGCAGAATGCGCCGGGCGCCCGCGCGCGTGAGACCTGACGCGGCGGCGACTTCGGTCAGCGTCTGCGCGGGACGGCCTGCGTCGAACGAGCGGATCACCGCGAGCCCGCGCGCGAACGATTGCACGTAGGAATCGCCGGGGCGCGACGTTTCGTCAGCATCGGAAGAGTTGAGCGGATCTTTTTTCATGAAGTCGAACCAAGTGGAACCAGCCAGTCGGTGAATACCCGTAGTTCGTTGACACGACAACGAATGCAGTAATAACATCACGTTGTTCGCTAATCGAATCCATGTTCGCATGACGAACATTTTCAGACAAGCAGGTTAACCCGGGTTCGACGCCGGTATCGCTTAAGCCGATCCGGAGTACTCGTACCAACCACCTTGCATGGGGCCAGAGGAAGCGCTAAAGCGCTAACTGTGCCCGACATGCTCTGCATGGGACGAGAGTAAGCGCTAAAGCGCTAACTCTCATCGACACAAGAGAGGAACGGCATGATCAACAAGATTTTCGACTCGCTGGCGTCGGCGGTGAAAGATGTGAACGACGGCGCGACCATCATGATCGGCGGCTTCGGCACGGCGGGCATGCCGTCCGAACTGATCGACGCGCTCATCGAGCAGGGCGCGCGCGAGCTCACGATCGTCAACAACAACGCCGGCAACGGTGAAACCGGCTTGGCCGCCTTGCTGAAAGCGAAGCGCGTGCGCAAGATCATCTGCTCGTTCCCGCGCCAGGCGGATTCGCACATCTTCGATGCGCTTTACCGTGCGGGTGAAATCGAGCTCGAACTCGTGCCGCAGGGCAACCTGGCGGAGCGGATTCGCGCGGCGGGCGCGGGCATCGGCGGATTCTTCACGCCGACCGGTTTCGGCACGAAACTCGCGGAAGGCAAGGAAACGCGCCTGATAGACGGCAAGCAGTACGTGCTCGAAGCGCCGCTGCACGCGGATTTCGCGCTGATCAAGGCATTCAAGGGCGACCGCTGGGGCAATCTGGTCTATCGTAAAACTGCGCGCAACTTCGGGCCGATCATGGCGAGCGCGGCGAAGACTGCGATCGTGCAGGTGTCGCAGATCGTCGAACTGGGCGAACTCGATCCCGAGAACATCGTCACGCCGGGCATCTTCGTGCAACGCGTGGTCGAAGTGCCGCAAGCCGTCCATCAAGCCGAACTCGCAGCCTGAGAGATAAGGAAAAGCCATGAAAAAACTGACTCGTGACGAAATGGCGAAGCGCGTCGCGCTCGACATTCCCGAAGGCGCGTACGTGAACCTCGGCATCGGCGTCCCGACGCTCGTCGCCAACCATCTGGCCGCGGACCGTGAAATCTTCCTGCACAGCGAAAACGGTCTGCTCGGCATGGGCCCGGCGCCCGCGAAAGGCGAGGAAGACGACGAACTCATCAACGCCGGCAAGCAGCACGTCACGCTGCTGACCGGCGGTGCCTATTTCCATCACGCCGATTCGTTCGCGATGATGCGCGGCGGCCATCTCGATTTTTGCGTGCTCGGCGCGTTCCAGGTGTCGGCGAAAGGCGATCTCGCGAACTGGCACACCGGCGCGCCCGACGCGATTCCGGCCGTCGGCGGCGCGATGGACCTCGCGATCGGCGCGAAGCAGGTCTACGTGATGATGGAACTGCTGACGAAGCAGGGCGAAAGCAAGCTCGTCGACGAATGCTCGTATCCGGTGACCGGCGTCAACTGCGTGAATCGCGTGTACACCGATCTCGCTGTGTTTGACGTGACGCCGGAAGGCTTCGTCGTGCGCGAAATGGTCGAGGGGCTGACCTTCGAGGAACTCCAGCAGCTCGCCAAGGTGCCGCTGCAATACGCGCCCCTGACTGAAGCCGCCTGATCCCGATAACTGGAGACACTAATGAAAGAAGCATTTTTGTGTGACGCGATTCGTACGCCGATTGGCCGCTATGCCGGTGCGCTGTCGTCGGTGCGGGCCGACGATCTCGGCGCCGTGCCGCTGCGCGCGCTGATGGAGCGCAATAAAGACGTCGACTGGAACGCCGTCGAGGAAGTGATTTTCGGCTGCGCGAATCAGGCGGGTGAAGACAATCGCAACGTCGCGCGCATGTCGACGTTGCTCGCCGGCTTGCCCGAAGGCATTCCGGGCACGACGGTGAACCGCCTGTGCGGCTCGGGCATGGACGCGATCGGCATTGCCGCGCGGGCGATCAAGTCGGGCGAGGCGAGTTTCCTGATCGCGGGCGGCGTGGAGAGCATGAGCCGCGCGCCGTTTGTGCAAGGCAAGGCGACCTCGGCGTTCTCGCGTCAGGCCGACATCTACGACACGACCATCGGCTGGCGCTTCGTCAATCCGCTGATGAAAAAGCTTCACGGCGTCGATTCGATGCCGGAAACGGCGGAAAACGTCGCGGATGACTATAAGGTAAGCCGCGCCGATCAGGACGCGTTCGCCGTGCGCAGCCAGCAGAAGGCGGCGCGCGCGAAGGCCGACGGCACGTTCGCGCAGGAAATCGTCGCGGTGACGATCGCGCAGAAGAAGGGCGATCCGATCGTCGTTTCGCAGGACGAGCATCCGCGCGAGACGAGCATCGAGGCGCTGGCGAAGCTGAAGGGCGTCGTGCGCCCGGATGGCAGCGTGACGGCGGGCAATGCGTCAGGCGTGAACGACGGCGCGGCCGCGCTTTTGCTCGCTGACGAAGACAGCGCGAAGCGGTTCGGCCTCGTGCCGCGTGCGCGCATTCTGGGTCTCGCGACGGCCGGCGTGCCGCCGCGCGTGATGGGCATCGGCCCGGCGCCCGCGACTCAGAAACTTCTGAAGCGTTTGAACATGACGATCGACCAGTTCGACGTGATCGAACTGAACGAAGCGTTCGCGTCGCAAGGACTGGCCGTTCTGCGCATGCTCGGCGTCGCCGACGACGATCCCCGCGTCAACCCGAACGGCGGCGCGATCGCGCTCGGCCACCCGCTCGGCATGAGCGGCGCGCGCCTCGTCACGACCGCGAGCTATCAGTTGCAACGCACCGGCGGCCGCTTCGCGCTCTGCACGATGTGCATCGGCGTGGGGCAGGGCATCGCGATCGCAATCGAGCGTGTCTGAGGCCATGTTCGCCGCCACCGGACGCCTGACCGATCTCATCTGCGGGACCGAAGCGGCGAACGCCGTCTGGTCGCCGCGTCACACCGTGCAGGCGATGCTCGACGTCGAGGCCGCGCTTGCGCGGGCCTCGGCCGCGCACGGCGTGATTCCGGCTGCGGCGGTCGCCGCGATCGAAGCCGCCTGCAACGCCGACACCATCGACGCGCAAGCGCTGATGGCGGGCGCGGCGCAAGGCGGCAATCTTGCGATTCCGCTCGTCAAGCAATTGACGGCGGTGGTCAAGGCCGCCGACCCCGAAGCCGCCAAATACGTGCATTGGGGCGCGACGAGCCAGGACATCATCGATACGGGCGCGGTTCTGCAATTGCGCGCGACGCTCGACCTGATCGACGCCGATCTGCGCGACCTCTGCGCCGCGCTCGCCGGCCAGGCGAGGAAGCATCGCGTCACGCCGATGATCGGCCGGACGTGGTTGCAGCAGGCGCTGCCGGTCACGCTCGGCCTCAAGTTCGCGCAATGGCTCGACGCGCTGACGCGCCATCGCGAGCGTCTTTCAACGCTGCGCTCGCGCGCGCTCGCGCTGCAGTTCGGCGGCGCGGCGGGCACGCTCGCGAGCCTGCGCGACAAGGCGCAGCCGGTCGCGCAGACGCTCGCCGACGAACTCGGCCTGGCGCTTCCCGCGCTGCCGTGGCACACGCAGCGCGACCGCATCGCGGAAGCGGCAGCGTGCCTCGGCATGCTGACCGGCACGCTCGGCAAGATCGCCCGTGACATCTCGCTGTCGATGCAGACTGAAGTCGGCGAACTCGCGGAACCGGCCGCGGCGGGCAAAGGCGGCTCCTCGACGATGCCGCACAAGCGCAACCCGGTCGGCTGCGCGGCCGTGCTCACGGCCGCGACGCGCGCGCCCAACCTCGTCGCGACGATTTTCGCGGGCATGGTGCAGGAGCACGAGCGCGCGCTCGGCGGCTGGCAGGCCGAGTGGGAAGCGCTGCCCGACCTGGCGCGCCTGACGGCAGGCGCGCTCGCGCAGATGAAGTCGATCGTGCCGGACCTCGAAGTGAACACCGAACGGCTCGCCGCGAATCTCAACGCGACGCGCGGACTCGTGCTCGGCGAGGCCGTGATGCTCGCGCTCGGCGACCGGATCGGCCGGCTGGATGCCCACAAGCTGGTCGAGAAGTCGTCGAAGGAGGCCGTGGCAAGCGGCCGGACGCTCTTCGACGTGCTCTCAGCCGAGCCCACCGTCACCCAGCATCTTTCAACCGATCAGTTGCAACACTTGCTCGATCCGGTGAATTACGCCGGTTGCGCGCAGGCATTCATCGATGCCGCGCTCGAGCTTCATCACGCGAACGCGTGATCCTCGCGACAACCCAATCAGGAGCAAAACGCCCATGCCTCTCGCCGCCGTCAACGGTATCCATATTTACTATCGCATCGACGCCGACGCGGGCGACGACGCCCCGTGGCTCGTGCTGTCCAACTCGCTCGGCAGCGACATGTCGATGTGGTCGCCGCAAGTCGAGGCGTTTGCAAAAAAATATCGCGTGCTGCGCTATGACACGCGCGGCCACGGCCACTCCGACGCGCCGCAGGGCCCGTACACGATCGACCAGTTGATCGGCGACGTGATCGGCCTGATGGACGTCCTGAAGATCAAGCGCGCGCACTATTGCGGGCTGTCGATGGGCGGGCTGACCGGCGTCGGGCTGGCCGCGCGCCATCCGGAGCGCTTCGAGCGCGTGGTGCTGTCGAACACGGCGGCGCTGATCGGCTCGGACGCCGTCTGGACGCCGCGTGCCGCAAAGGCGCGCGAGGTCCACGGCATGGTCTCGCTGACCGACGCCGTCATCCCGCGCTGGTTCACGGCGGGCTTCATTGAGAGCCAGCCGCTCGTGCTTGCGCCGATCCGCGACGTGTTCCGCCACACCTCGGGCGACGGCTACGCGTCGAACTGCGAAGCGATCCGCGACGCCGACCTGCGCGGCGAAGCGAAGACGATCAAGGCGCCGGTGCTGGTGATCGCCGGCACGCACGATCTGTCGACGACGGCGGAGCAGGGCCGCGAACTGGCTGGCTACATAGAAGGGTCGCGCTACGTGGAGCTCGACGCAGCGCATTTGTCGAACATCGAGAAGTCGTCGGATTACACCCGCACCGTGCTGCAATTCCTGGGAGAACACGCATGACCGAAGACGAACGTTACGACGCCGGACTGGAAGTGCGCCGCGCGGTGCTGGGCGATGCCCACGTGGACCGGTCGCTTGCGAACCGCACGGACCTCACGACGGAGTTCCAGAACCTGATCACGCGCTATGCGTGGGGCGAGATCTGGACGCGGCCGGGTTTGCCGCGTCATACGCGCAGTCTTCTGACGATCGCGATGATGGTCGCGTTGAATCGCAGCGAGGAACTGGCGCTGCATCTGCGGGCGGCGAAGAACAACGGCGTCTCGCGCGACGAGATGAAGGAAGTGCTGATGCAGACAGCGATTTACTGTGGCGTGCCGGCGGCAAATTCCGCGTTTCATCTGGCGCAAAAGATTTTCGATGAGATGGACGAGGTGGCGAAGGGGTGAAGGGTGTAAGGCGGCTTTTAGGCCGTTGATTGACAGTTGCACGAAATTTGACAGAAGCCGTTCCGGGTTATCGGAACGGCTTTTTATCTTGTGAGTTCTGCGTGCGGGATTTTTTTCCAAACGTCAATGCAGGCGATCTTGGCTATCGGCGGACATGCGTTACCCGCTGGTTGTCGGTCACAAAGCATGCCCCTTTGTCCCATTAAGAGTTTTCTGGGTTCAAAACTCAACCCGCTTGAAGTATCCTTATCAAGCTAAATTTAGCTAGTTGGTAGGTCGCAAAAACATGCTGCTGCGAGCAGGCGCGAAACAGCCGTGGCGTTTTGGCCGTTTGGACAATAGAAGGCGCGCCTTCATCACGGTTAGGATAGCTATCAAAAATCAACGACCCACTAAGTTTCCTAAAAACCGAGAGAACCAAGAAAAATGACGAAGATAAAGCAGACCAGCGCGTTGCAGGCGCCACTGTCAGTTTCCCGATCTGACGCGGAGATACTCGCTCTTGCCAGAAGCTGTAAAGACGTGGGTGGGGCGTCGTCTTGCGGAGCGGCGCTTGCGGTACTGACTATCTTCGGTTTGCCGAATGCGGTCTACGCGGAAGAGCTACAGGCATCCTGGGCGGCATCCGAACGTATTGCTTCCTTTTTGGACTCGCGTTCTTCGCAATTGCAGCGTCCGCTTTCTGACGAACGGGATTTGAGCCGAGCGGGCGGCCACTCGAACACGCTGCCAAAGATGGAGATTATTCAGGAGGTCGCTCCAAAAGCGAGCACGGCCTTTGCTCTCGGGACGCCAGTGAGGAACGGGATTTCCACCTCACTCAATCGGCTGGTTGCGCCCGCCGTGAGCATTCACTCGTATCGCGCGAACGGCGGCGACGCCGTTGATAGCAAAGACGATCGGTTGAGGCCGCTCGATGATGTCGCATTGCGTCGAACAACTGGCGGCGAGCTACGTCGTGAGGAAAATGCCGCAGCTGATCGGAGTGCGAGTCAGATATTCGCCACCGAGTCGAGTCGCATATTGGGCGATGCACGTGCTGAAGCGCCCGGCCCATTTGTCGCATACGACAGCGCGGTGCAGAGAGCGGTTACGTTCGCCGGCGCAGAGGGAACGGTTTTGTCGAACGTCGCGGCGGGCACGAAGGAGATGGACGCCGTCAATATCGGTCAGTTGAAGGCTGCGGGGATCGCGGTCGATTCTCGCGGCAATACGATGAACTCCTTCGTCGCTTACGATGACGAAACCCGGCACACGATAACGCTTCATGGCGGGATTCAGGGTACCCGCCTGGCGAATCTGGCAAAAGGCCGCCGGGACATGGAGGCTGTCAATGTGAGTCAGCTCAGGGAAGCGGGGATCACCATTGACTCAAGCGGTAACGCCGCGAACACACTCGTCACCTATGACGACATCAATAAAGAGCGAATGACTTTGCGCGGCGACGCGAAAGGCACGTTACTCTCGAATGTTGCCAAGGGCAGGGCTGATAGTGACGCGGTCAACGTCCGACAGTTGAAGGACGCCGGTTTGACGCTCGATGCAAGCGGCAACGCGGTCAACGCGCTGGTTTCCTACGTCGACGCCCAAAAGAATCAAATCACGTTTGGCGGTACCGCTGGGACCATTCTGTCGAAAGTCGCGCAAGGCAAGGCAGATACCGATGCAGTCAACATTCGACAGCTGAAGAATGCCGGCCTGACGCTCGATTCGAACGGCGACCCGACGAATGCAGTGGTCGCCTACGATACGCTCAGCAACGATCGAATTTCGCTCGGTGGATCGAAAGGCACGATCATCTCGAATGTGAAGTCGGGCGTCGCCGATACAGATGCTGTCAACGTATCCCAATTGAAGAGCAACGGTTTGATCGGCGCTGGCGGTACAGCGCTGTCGGCTGTCGTCTACGACACTTTGCCCGACGGAAGTCCAAATTCAGGCAGTATCACACTCGGCGGCGCCTCGGCGCCGGCTCCCGTGGCGCTGCGCAACGTCGCAGCGGGTCGCGTGAAGGAGGGCAGCACCGATGCGGTAAACGGCGATCAGTTGTACCAGACCGTGAAGATAGTCGACGATCTTCAGAGTGTAGGTGCATTCAAGTATCTCTCGACGACTTCAACGCTCGGCGCCGCCCAGGCGTTGGGCTCGGATGCACTCGCTATCGGCGGCGAAGCGCGCGCAAGCGGTAGAAACTCCGTCGCACTCGGAACCAACTCCTTGGCGGATCGCGCAAATTCTGTGTCGGTCGGGTCGAAGGGACAAGAGCGCCAGATCACGAACGTCAAAGCGGGTACGGCCGATACCGACGCAGTCAATGTCGCACAGTTGAAGAGCACAGGCCTCATCGACAGCATGGGCAACGCCACGGCGACGTTGATCTACGACAAAACCACTAGCGGCGCGACCGACTACGCGAGCGTGACGCTCGGCAATGGCATCGAGGGTGGCTCGACGCTGCACAACGTCGCGAGCGGGGTGCTTGTCAACGACGCCGTCAACGTTGGACAGTTGAACAATGCTGTCGGGCAGTTGAGCAACGCGATCAGCAAGGTCACGAACACAACCGCCGTGAGCACGGCGTTCTTCAGCGCCGACGGTAATGCGTCAAGGGATGCGGCGGTGTCGACTGGCACGCATACGGTCGCTGCCGGCGCAAGCGCGCTCGCAAGCGGTGAGAACGCGGTGGCGTTTGGCGCGGGCGCGACTGCGAGCGCCGACAACTCGGTGGCACTGGGCGCAGGGTCGGTCGCGAATCGGGCGAACAGCGTGTCGGTCGGATCGGAAGGCGGACAGCGGCAGATCACCAGCGTCGCGGCCGGCACGGCGGGCACCGATGCGGTGAACCTCGACCAGTTGAACCGCGTGTCGACCAACTCGGTGGCCCAGGCGGCCAGTTACACCGATCAGCGCTTCAACAACGCGCAGCAGCAAATTCGCGACCTCGACCGCGACACGCGCAAGGGTATCGCGGCGGCGTCGGCGCTCAATGTGGTCACGCCTTATCTGCCCGGCCGCACCGCGCTCAACGCCGGTATTGCCGCGTATCGGGGACAGGCGGCGCTTGGAATCGGCGTGTCGCGTTGGAACGAAAAGGGGAACTTGAACCTCAACGCCGGCGTATCGACGTCAGGAGGCAACAGTACTATTGTTCGCGCTGGCATCGGCTATGTGTTCGGCGGATAAGTGGTTGCGCAGCGACGCGTTCCCGGCATTCCAGCGGTACGCCGAGCGGCGAACGGATGCGCTCGGTCACGGGCTACAAGCGCTGCTGCGACGCCGTCACAGCAACGTTGTCGCCTGCGCACAGGCAACAAAGTGGCCAGGATCGGTTGGGCGATTCTGGCCAAGGGTCATGAGTACCGGGCGCAACCGCCTATCGTTTGAACAACTTTCCCGCCTGCGTTTGCGACCACTGACCTGAGATGAAGACAAACGGCACACGGCTCAACTTAAGACCTGACATGAAATTCAGTCCCCTTTAGGACGAGGGCTTTTGAGGACAGTTTTGTGCAGCTTTTCATCGAGGGCCGGGCGTTCTGATCCGCTCCCAATTCGAGCCCGAATACATTTGCGCAAGCCCTTTTATGTCACAGGCCGAGGTTGCAGACAACAGGGCGACCATACATTTCATAAGCGGCGGATACGTCGGGGCGCTTTGTTTCAACGCCGATAAATCAGGTCTTGGCCGTCTCAGCCGTATCGCGCTCGGTGGCAGGCGCGCTACGAAATACCCAGACCGTCAGCAAGCCAAGGGAAGCAATCATCCACAGCAGGAAAAACGCAAAGGCCATCATCTCCGTCCCCTCAGGCTGGTTGGTGCCGCTTTGGCGCTCGGGAAATGGCCCGTCGCCTTATCGGCATTATGAGGAAGAACATATAGCGAAAATCGTGCCTGAACGCAGGCGGAAAATGGCAGAGCCTTGTCGGAAAAGGATAGGGCGGCGGCCACATCGAGTGTGACCGTCCGCGCTTTTCGCACATTAGCTAAAAAACGTTACAGAAACGAAACGCTGACAGTAAAACGCCAAATTTTTGTAAAGGTCACGACGCTAATGGCTGTGTCCCGAACCGCCGCCGTGCCAGTTGCCGCCCCCACCGCCGTGCCAGCCTCCGCCACCGCCGTGCCATCCGTGTCCACCCCAGCAGCAGCCACCGCCGCCCCAGTATCCGAACCCGACCGAGATCGACGGATAGCCGTATCCGTAATACCCGGGGTACGCCGCATACGGGTAAGCCGGATAAGCAGGGTAGGGATACGCAGGGTAATAAGCCGGATATGTTGCGTAGGTCACGGGCGGTTGCGCGACCGGATACTGCGCGGCGACGGGCGTCGTCGTGTAAGACGAGACCACGGCCGATGAAGCTTCCTGCGTGCCGACGGCGAATTCCCGCTGCGTATAAGCCGCGCCGACTACCGGATAAGACGGATAAGCAGGATAGGCCGGATAGCCGACGTAATAACATCCGCTCAGCAGCGCGACGCCCCCGAGAGCCGTCAGCGTGAGTTTCGGATTCATGATGCTGCTCCTTTCGTGCAACTGCCTTCTATCGTGCTGTGTTCGTGCGAGGCATCGAACGGTCGGCGAAAAGAGCTCGGCGCAACGTCGGCGGCTTGAGGAAAAGCGTGGCGGCTCGCGGCTGAGTTCGGATTGGTCGATGTGTTTTAAAGATAGCGCGGATCGTGCGACCCCGCGCGATCCGCTTTGTTACCCCGAATTACCCCGACGGCCTACTTGCCGACCTGGTTTCCGATCACCCCGCCGACCGCCGCGCCACCGAGCGTCGAGAGCGCACTGCCGCCTATCGCCGCCCCCGCCACGCCGCCGACGCCCGCGCCAACCGCGGTATCGCGTTGCCGCGTAGTCATGCTGTCGCACGCACTGAGGCCGCCGAGCAGTGCGACAACGAGTGCAGCGGCGCTGATCTGTCTGATATTTTTCATTTTGACTCTCCATTACGTGATGAAGGGGTACGGCCAGGCTGAAGCGGCTTGGGTGTCCATCGGGCGCCGGGCCGAGGTCGCCGCTTGAGCGGCTGATCGTTGTAGTAGCGTTGCAGCGACGGAAGGTTTATTGCCGGTTCATCATGGTTGAAGCAGGAAAAGTGCCAGATTGCGGATGAAGCGTGGAGCGCTTTGTGCACGGGCGTTCGCGCCAAAAGAAACGGCCTGTCGCGCGCGATGCGCGACAGGCCGTTTTGTCAGCTTGCGTTGTAAATTTCTTCAGCGGCCAACCGAAGCGTCAAGTCCGCTGATAAATCTCCGCGCCCCTCTTCACGAACTCGATTGCCTTCGTCTGCATGCCTTGCTTGAGCGCCTCCGTATCGGTGACGCCTTGCTTGGCCGCGTAGTCGCGCACGTCCTGCGTGATCTTCATCGAGCAGAAGTGCGGACCGCACATCGAACAGAAATGCGCGACCTTTGCGGAATCCTTCGGCAGCGTTTCGTCGTGGAATTCGCGCGCTTTGTCCGGATCGAGGCCGAGGTTGAACTGGTCCTCCCAGCGGAACTCGAAGCGCGCCTTCGACAGCGCGTTGTCCCGCACCTGCGCGCCCGGATGGCCCTTCGCCAGATCGGCGGCGTGCGCGGCGAGCTTGTACGTGATGATGCCGGTCTTGACGTCGTCCTTGTTCGGCAGGCCCAGATGTTCCTTCGGCGTCACGTAGCAGAGCATCGCCGTGCCGAACCAGCCGATCATCGCCGCGCCGATGCCCGACGTGATGTGGTCGTAGCCGGGCGCGATGTCGGTCGTGAGCGGCCCGAGCGTGTAGAAGGGCGCTTCGTCGCACCATTCGAGCTGCAGGTCCATGTTCTCCTTGATGAGCTGCATCGGCACGTGCCCGGGGCCTTCGATCATCACCTGCACGTCGTGCTTCCACGCGATCTGCGTGAGCTCGCCGAGCGTCTTCAGTTCGCCGAGCTGGGCTTCGTCGTTGGCGTCGTAGATCGAGCCGGGGCGCAGGCCGTCGCCGAGCGAGAAGCTGACGTCATACGCCTTCATGATTTCGCAGATGTCCTCGAAATGCTCGTAGAGGAAGCTTTCCTTGTGATGCGCGAGACACCACTTCGCCATGATCGAGCCGCCGCGCGAGACGATGCCCGTCATGCGGTTCGCCGTCAGCGGCACGTATTGCAGACGCACACCGGCGTGGATCGTGAAGTAATCGACGCCTTGTTCCGCCTGTTCGATCAGCGTGTCGCGGAAGATTTCCCAGGTCAGGTCCTCGGCCTTGCCGTTGACTTTTTCGAGCGCCTGATAGATCGGCACCGTGCCGATCGGCACCGGCGAATTGCGGATGATCCACTCACGTGTCTCGTGAATATGCTTGCCGGTCGAGAGGTCCATGACCGTGTCGCCGCCCCAGCGGATCGCCCAGGTCATCTTGTCGACTTCCTCGCCGATGGAGGACGTCACTGCCGAATTGCCGATGTTCGCGTTGATCTTCACGAGGAAGTTGCGGCCGATGATCATCGGCTCCGATTCCGGGTGATTGATGTTCGCCGGGATGATCGCGCGGCCGCGCGCCACTTCCTCGCGCACGAATTCGGGCGTGATCGCTTGCAATGCGTCGGGACCGAACGCGGTCGCGCCGAACGCCTGGCCCGGATGCTGGCGGCCCATCATCTTCGCGAGCTTTTCGCCGTTCGGGCCGCTCGTCTTCAGACTTTCGAGATACTCGGCGCGGCGCTGGTTCTCGCGGATCGCGATGTATTCCATCTCCGGCGTGACGATGCCCTGGCGCGCGTAGTGCATCTGCGAGACGTTCTTGCCCGCGACCGCGCGGCGTGGCGTGCGATGCAGGCCGGGAAAGCGCAACTCGACGGTGGCGGGATCGGCGGCGCGCTCGCGCCCGAAATCGCTCGAGAGGCCCGTCAGGCTCTCCGTGTCGCCGCGCGCTTCGATCCAGCGGGCGCGGAGTGCCGGGAGGCCCGAACGGATGTCGATGGTCGCGTCGGGATCGGTGTACGGGCCCGAGGTGTCGTAGACGTAGACCGGCGGATTTTTCTCGCCGCCGAAACTGTCGGGCGTGTCGGACTGGGTGATTTCGCGCATCGGCACGCGGATGTCGGGTTGCGAGCCGGTCACGTAGACCTTGCGCGAATTCGGCAACGGGGCGACGGCCGCCGCATCGACGACGGCATCGGCGGACAGGAACTTCGGGTTGGCATTCATGTGCTGTCTCTCCTGGGGACGGTTTTATCCAGCCAGCCGACGGACGCGACAACGTCCGGCGGCGACTGATTCAGGAGCTAAACAGGGAGGAACGAGACGGAAGGAGTTGCGGGTTTCTGGCTTGCGTGAGTGAGAGGACCCCGGCGCGGTGAAACCCGAACGCTTCCCTGCGCTGGCATTATCCAGATCAGGTTCAAAGGGTATTTCTCACCCACGCCGCGCGGGCAATCCGTTTTGTGGATTGCGATGCACGACGCAGGACCCCCGCGTTAGCAGCCGCTACGTTACACCGCACCGTGGCGTCTTGGCAACCTTTTGTGACACTCCGGCGGCGTGCGTACAGCGCTTACTGCATAATGTCGGACGCCGCGATTTCAGTACTTTCCCGTCCGCGCGGCGGCCCGGTTTTCCGGCCGAACTCCCTTCTGTGTTCTGCGCTCCGTCATGTTGTCCTGCCTTGCCCGTCTTGCCGCGACGCCTTTGCGGCATGCGCGTTTCCTCGTGCGTTGCCGTCGTTGCAACGCTTCTGTATTTCCGGCTGCTGCGGAGCGTTGAATGTCTGCTCTCCCGTCGCCGAAGTTTCCGCCCAGCCTGCCGCTCAATTTCCCCGACCGGTTTGCGTTTCGACTCCCGCAGACTCAGAAGGGACGCGTCGCGCTTGCGCTCGCTGTCGTCTATATCGTCTGGGGCTCGACGTATATGGCGGTGCATCTGTCCCTCGAGTCTTTTCCGCCGTTGATGCTGTCGGGGTTGCGTAACCTTTTTGCCGGCATCGGCCTCTTTATTTTCGCGGCACGCAAGAAGCCGATCTGGCCTTCGGGCGCTGAGATCCGCAATGCGGCGATTGTCGGGACGCTGCTCGTCGGGCTGTCGAGCGGGATGCTCGCTTTTGGCATGCGCACGGTCGAGACCGGCACGGCCGCCGTCATGGTCGCGACGGTTCCGCTATTTGCGACGATCATCGCGGCGTTCACCGGGCGCAGTATCGCGAAGGGGGAGTGGGTCGCGGTTGGGCTGGGACTCGTCGGTATCGCGCTCCTCAATCACGGCGATACGTCGGCGGGGTCGACGGCTGGATCGCTCGCGATTCTCTGCGGCGCGATTTTTTGGGCCGGCGGCGCGCATCTCGCCGGTCGGCTCAAGTTGCCGTCGGATCTCTTCGTTTCGACCGCCCTGCAGATCGGACTCGGTGGCTCCATTTCGACGATGGTCGCGTGGTTTTCCGGCGAGCGGATCATAAGTATCGGATTGGTGCCGGCGGCTTCGTTTCTTTATTTGATGCTGATCGGGACGATGGCGGCTTATGTCGCCTATGGGTATCTCATTCGACATACCAGTCCGATCATCGCCAGCAGTTGCATGTATGTAAATCCAATCGTGGCAGTGGCACTTGGTGCGCTGTTGCTCGGCGAAGTCATTACGCGGTGGACCGTCATAGCGACAGTCATTATCTTGCTTAGCGTTGGATTGTCGTTTTGGTTTGATTACCGGCGCAGAGGACTTGTTTAACGCCGGCGCCTGGGGATGGAGTCCGAGCTTCGCTTGGGCTGCAAGTTCCGTATAACCCCAAGCGCATCAACTCGCTTGAAAAAGAGAGCGAGCATTTGCAGGGCGGTAATATGCAGACCCCGGCGATCGAATTGCCCGATAAGCACTAAGCATCAGGCACTAGCCAAAAGAAAATCGGCGGACTTTGCCAAAAGCGAAGTTCGCCGATTTCACATGCACGAAACAGCGGGACGCAAAAAAAACCCGCCGCTAAAAGCGACGGGCTGACAGGAAACTCACGGCATCAAGACATCAGCCGGGTCCGACTGGGTTTTTACTTGTTTTGCTCGGCCGAATTCGTGATGGCTTTACCGCCCTTCGAGATGTCCTGGCCCGCGCCGGAGACCGTGTTGCAGCCCGCGAGCGCAGCGGTGCCAGCGATCAGCAGCAAAGCGATGAGTCGAGTCATGAGTATTCCCCTTTGAAGTTGGATGCGTAATTGGAATCGGGTCGCGCATCGTGTTGGATCAGCCCGGATCGACTACCGGTCGAGACCATCATAAAAAAACCATCGTGCTCAGGCTGTAGGCGCGTCCGCGTTTTTCTTGTCGGCCGCTTCCGCTATTCATGTCGGCATCGTCCTACGTGATGGACGCCTAGGCGACAGGCAGGATCACGGCGCTCGCATCGGTGCTGCGCTCGCGCGGCATCGTCGCGCGGATGCTCGTGCCGTGCGGCTCGCGCGGTTCGATCTCGATGCGCCCGCCGCGCGCGCTGACGCGCTGGCGCATGCCGAGCAGCCCATGCGTGTGCGTGCGCTTCAAATCCTGCGGGCGAATGCCGACGCCGTCATCCGCGATGCTGAGCGACACGCGTTCGTCGTCGAGCGTCAGATTGATCGCGATGCTCGTCGCCCGCGCGTACTTCGCCGCGTTCGTCAGCGATTCCTGCGCCACGCGAAAGAGCGCGATCTCAATGTCGCCGCCGAGCTTCACGTCGTTCTCCGGCAGCGCGAGTTCGAGCGTCCAGCCGTTGCGCTGCGCGGCTTCATCGGCGAGGGTGCGCAGCGCAGTGACGAGCCCGAAGTTGGCGAGCACGGTCGGGCGCATGTCCTCGATGATGCGCCGCTTGAGCGCAATGCCCTGATCGAGGTTCGCGAGCGCGCGCGAGAGCTTCTCGACCATCGCCGGTTCGCTTTGCCGCAGTTTGTTGTTGACCCACGCAACGTCCATCTTGCTCGCAGTAAGAATCGAGCCGAGTTCATCGTGCAGTTCGCGCGCCAGTTCGGTCTTCTCGTTTTCGCTCACCGATTGCAAATGCCACGCGAGCGCTTCGAGCTGACGCGTGCGCTCGAAGACGAGCTGATCGAGTTCTTCCTGCTGCGTGATGAGCTTCTTCTGCACGCGATCCTGCTTGTCGAGCTGGATGCCGAGATTGCGAAACAACAGCAGGAACAGCACGATGTTCAGCGCACACAGCGCGCCGACGCAGAAGGTCGAGATGCGCTGATCGGCGCGGCTCGAATCGAGCGCGTGCTGCGCGCGGCGCTCTTCGTTCAGGCGCAGGAGGGCGAGCGTCGTATCGAGGATGTCGCCGCCTTCCGGGGGCTTCAAGGCAAGCGCGCGAGCCTGATCGATCGTGTCCGCCGGGCCGGAGAGCGTCGCTATGCCGGCGGCGATCTGCGTATCGACCGCGCCGCTCACCTGCGCGAAACTCGCGAGCGCGGTGTCGTCGGCCTTGCGGTGGTAGTAGCCGTCGAGCGAGGCGATCGTCTGACGGATGCGCGTCGCCGCTTGCCGGAAATGTTCCGCGTAGGCCGCGCGCGCGGGTGGCGGCGCGAGGACATAGGCGCGCTCGTCGGCGGTAAGAGTGGCGATGTCGGCGGCGAGCGCGGTCAGTTGCGTCGTCGCGCCTTTCGCGTCGAGCGCGACTTCGTACTCAGCGGCGATGCGCATGCGCCCCGATTCCAGGATCACGAGGCCGCCCACCGTAATGACGATTGCGACCGTCATCGCGACGGCCCAGCTCCAGCGGCGCATGAAGTCGTTCAACCGCGTCGCGCGGCCGGGGTTTGCGCTCTTTTTTTTGGGCGCGCTCTGGGCGGAGGCGGCTGCCATTGCCTTGGTCATGTCGATCGGTCGTTTGTAGTAATTCGCTTGGTAGCCGCTGCCGACGCGGGAGAGAAGGCGTCAGGCGGGTTGAAAGCGCGTGTCAGTCGATTCCCACAGCAAAAAAGGCGCCTGCCCGAGTGTATTGCCCCTCGGGCCCTACTAACATGGACTGGGCAGACAAACTTTAAGCGGGGTCGATCATGTTGAAGTGGGCATTGTTTTTCGCGATCGTGGCCGTGGTCGCTGGCCTTCTGGGCTTTACCGGCATCGCGGCGGGCGCCGCGAGCATCGCCAAGTTCCTGTTCGTGCTGTTCCTGATCCTGTGCGTGGTGTTCCTCGTGCTCGGGTTCGTCATCACGAAAAAAGTCGTGGATTAGCGGCACTCGCGAGCCGGGATTCATCGGGACAGGGCCGGCAGTGGCCGGTCCGGACCTTAGGCATAGGGAGAGTCGCCATGCTTCATTACGCCGCCGTTTTCTTCGTTATCGCGATCATTGCCGCCGTGTTCGGCTTCACAGGCATCGCGACGGGCGCGGCAGAAATCGCCAAGATCCTGTTCTATATTTTTCTCGTGGTTTTTGCGGTCACGTTGCTGCTCGGCGTCGTTCGGACCTGAGCGAGTCCGGGCACGCCGCGTGCTTGAGTGGCGAAGATTGAGCGCGAATACAAGCGCTGCTTGAACACCGCCACACAACATCCCTTTCGAGGAGTATCTAAATGTCGAAATCGTCTGCAGCAAAGGCTGAACCGGCCCAATCGAAGGACGCGTTTGTCCTGGATGTCGAAAAAATTCGCGCGGAAGCGCGTCAGCACATGGATGAAGGCGCGGTTACGTCGACCTACGGCGCCGATCGCGAAGTCGTGCTGAAGCTGCTGAACGACTCGCTCGCGACGGAAATCGTCTGCGTGCTGCGCTACAAGCGCCACTATTTCATGGCGAAGGGCATCCATTCGGAAGCGGTCGCCACCGAGTTCGGTGAACACGCGGCCGAGGAGCAGGAACACGCCGATACGATCGCCGAGCGCATCGTCCAGTTGGGCGGCGAGCCGAACTTCGCGCCGGACAGCCTCAAGTCGCGCTCGCACTCCGAATACAAGGAAGGCGCGAACCTGATCGACATGATCCGCGAGAACCTGATCGCCGAGCGCATCGCCATCGATACGTATCGCGAGATCATTCGCTACCTCGGCGACAAGGACGTGACGACGCGCCGTATGTTCGAGGACATCCTGGCGGTCGAAGAAGAGCATGCCGACGACATGGCCGACCTGCTCGAAGGCCGCAATGGCTGAGGGCCGTTCGCGCTTCAGGATGCGTGTGCCGCGCGGATGCCGCCGATGATTCGAGTGCTGATAGCGGACGATCATGCGATCGTCCGGAGCGGGTTCAAGCAGTTCGTCGCCGACGAACCCGACATGGAAGTCGCAGGGGAAGCGTCCACCGGCGACGAAACGATCGCGCTCGTGCGCGCCGGATCGTTCGACGTCGTCCTGCTCGACATCGCGATGCCGGACAAGAACGGCATCGATACGTTGCGCGTCATCAAGCAGTTGCGGCCGGAGCAGGGCGTGCTGATGCTCTCGGGCTTTCCGGAGAGCCAGTACGCGATCAACCTCCTGCGCGCGGGCGCCAACGGCTATCTGAACAAGGACGCGGCGCCCGGCGAGATCGTGCGCGCGATCCGCACGGTGGCGCGCGGGCATCGGTATCTGTCGGAATTCATCGCCGATGCGCTCGCCGATAAACTCGAGAAACCCGCGTCCGAGCGTCCACACGAGGCGCTCTCGGAACGCGAATTCCAGATCTTCTGCAAACTCGCGGGCGGGCGTATTCCGACCGAAATCGCGGAGGAACTGCACCTGTCGGTGAAGACGGTCAGCACGTATCGGGCGCGGGTGCTCGAGAAAATGCGGCTGTCGAACAACGCCGACCTTACGTACTACGCGATCAAGAACGGCCTGATCGAGTAGCGGCGACGGCGCGTTGCTTGGAGGAGCGGGGACAACGGATCGGCTAACAGGAGGCGCCCGCCGTGGGCAATCAGACGATCATCGACGACGCAGGCTCCGGCGCGCCCAGGCGGCCGCTGCGGGTGCTTTTGATCGAGGACTCGCCGCTGATCCGGCGCAGTCTGGTTGAGGCGATCGATGCGTCCGGCCAGTTGCGCGTAACCGCTTTCGCCGATTCGCCCGATGACGCCATTGCGCTGCTGGCGTCGGAATCGTTCGATGCGGTGATCGTCGACCTGCAACTCAAGCATGGGTCAGGCGTCGAGGTGCTGGCTTATCTGCAGGAAAAAGGACTCGTGAATTCATCGTTTGCCGCTGTGCTGACGAATCACGCGCTGCCTGCGTATCGC
Source organism: Caballeronia humi (assembly GCF_001544475.1). Lineage (GTDB taxonomy): Bacteria > Pseudomonadota > Gammaproteobacteria > Burkholderiales > Burkholderiaceae > Caballeronia > Caballeronia humi. The sequence continues at coordinate 37,891 of NZ_FCNW02000011.1, forward strand.
GAGCGCTGTCTGCAATACGGCGTGCAGCATTTCTTCGATAAATCGCTTGAGTTTGATCGCGTGATTGATGCATTGCATGATTACGCGAGAGAGCGGGGCTGACGTTCATCCTAGCTGCGACTCCGCTCCCACGCGCCCGCGCCGATGGCTCAACGCAGCGAGCCCGACTGCGGCCAGACCCGCGACACATACGCCCGTCCATCCGAACGCATGCCACGCCAGCGACGCCACCGCCGACCCCGCCGCCCCGCCGATGAAATACGCGACCATGTAGACGGTGTTCACGCGGCTGCGCGCTTCGGGTGCGAGCGCGTAGATGCGCGTCTGGTTCGAGATCTGCGCGGCCTGCACGCCGACATCGAGCACGATCACGCCGATCACGAGCCCCGCGATGCTCCGTCCCGAGAACGCAAACACCACGAACGACAGCGCAACCAACGCGATCGACAGCGAGATGACCGCGCGCGGTCCGCGCCTGTCGGCCGTTTTGCCCGCGAGCGGCGCCGCGAGCGCGCCCGCCGCGCCGACGATCCCGAACAATCCTGCCGCCTGCGGCCCCATGTGGAAAGGTTCGCCCGCGAGCAGCAGCGTGAGCACCGACCAGAAGATGCTGAACGCCGCGAACATCGCGCCGCCCGTGAGTGACGCCTCGCGCAGCCCCGGATGCTCGGCGACGAGATGCCACATCGATACGAGCAGCTTGCCGTAGGGCAGCGTCGAGGTCGGCCGGCTCTTCGGCAAGCGCGTGATGACGACAACGGCAAGCAGGATCGTCGCCACGACGGACGCCCCGAACACCGCCCGCCAGCCGAAATACTGCGCGACGACCCCCGACACCGTGCGCGCGAGCAGGATGCCGAGCAGAAGCCCGCTCATCACCGTGCCGACGGCGTGGCCGCGTTCGGCGGCCGGCGCGAGTTCGGCGGAAAACGGCACGGCCTGCTGCGCGATCGTCGCGACGACGCCGATCGTGAAGCTCGCCGCGATCAGCACGGCGAGGGTGGGTGCGCCGGCCGCCCCGACGAGCGCGATGGCGAGCGCCGCGAGTTGCAGCAGGATCAGCAGGCGCCGGTCGAAGCGGTCGCCGAGCGGAGCCAGGAAGAACATCCCAAGGGCGTAGCCGAGTTGCGTCGCCGCCGGCACCGCGCCGATCAGCCACGCGCTCTCGGGAAACGACGCGCGGAAGTCTTCGAGCAGCGGCTGGTTGAAGTAGATGTTCGCGACCGACACGCCCGCGATCGTGGCGAGCAGCCACAGCGTGGCGCGCGAGTAGTGCGGATGGTGGTGCGGTGCCGGCGAGGATGAGGGCATGTCGGGATCGGGTGACGGCGGGGAAGGTGCACTGACGGCCTGATAGCCGAGCCGCCGATCATACTGGAGACGCTTGGGTCTTGCAGAAGGCTCGTCCGCGAATCGGGGGTGGCGTTCCCCACGCGACGGGGGTGCTCGCACGCGGTCGACTTGCCTAAACTCTGGGCACGATGAAGTCACAGGCTGCGGAGGCCTCCATGACGCCCGTTGCGCTTTACATCACCCCGCAGTACATCGCTTCGGTCCGCACCGGCCGGGGCCGCGCCTGCTTCGAAGGCACGGTGCGGTTCATCGACGTCGAGGCGCTGCCGTTCAACATCGAGCACGTTTGCCTGCTCGATCGCGATACGGCGATCGAAGCGTTATTCGATGCGGTGAGAGACGCCGAGCGGTTGCTGCGGGCGGTTTAGCGGATCGCGCCGCCCTTATTCCTGGCCGCCTTCCGGCACGGCGTCGTACACGCGCGCGAATTTTTCCGGCGCGAGCCACCGGAAGGTGTCGAGCGTTTCGCCCCGGAACGTGCATTCGACAGCGGCCGGAAGTTTCACTCGAGTCGCCTTCACGGTCTTGATCTCGCCGTTTTTCACAGGTTTAGTCTCAAGCGACTTGACCGTGGCGCCGTAGGTTGCCTCGACCACCACACGCGATCCTTTGTGGGCCACGCCGGTTCTATCGAACGACAAAGGCGGCTCGGAATCCGGATACGTCGCGATCATCTTTTGCTTGCAGACGCCGGCATTCTTATAGGCGCTCGTACAGCCGGTCGTGATCGCAAGGAGCAATGCGGAAAGAGCGACGATTGGCAATCGAGTGGTCATGCGGCTCTCGTGTTCGATGACGTGTCCCGGGCGGGACGAATGAAGGGTGCGAAATGCACACGACAGATTCCGGGTCGCGGCTTCGATTCTGTGCGAAACCTGACTATGGTGCCGGGGACCGGACTTGAACCGGCAAGCCGTTAGGCGGCGGATTTTAAGTCCGCTATGTTTACCAATTTCATCACCCCGGCAGGGCGGACGCGATTCTACCATTGCGCGTCGGCGCGGCAAAACGCCGCCGAGCCGTGCGGAGCCAGTCGGGACGGGTGGTTCGGTGGTTTTAAACCGCGACCGCTCCACCGCGCGATAGACATAAAAAGAGCCCAGTGCTCCGACGAGAACTGGGCAAAGCCGCCGGGATTCCGGCGACGGAGGTTCTTTCAAATACAAAAAACCGGCCCGGTCGCGACAATGCCGCGACCGGGCCGGTTTTCAGGAGCCGCGGACGATACCTTCATCCGCACGACGCTCCTGCTTACTGACCAAAGTAAATCCCTTGCGACACCGGCGAGGCGACCTTGCCCGACTGCGCCGATCCATTGATCGAAGCTCCATAGCTCGTTTGCGTCGCGTCGTTCTGCGCGACGACCCGCGCTTGCGCAGCCTGGATGTCGGCCGGGTACGCCGGATCGCTGGCGTTCGGGTTGTAGCCGGCCTTTTCGAGCTGGACCAGTTCGGCGCGGACTTGCGCGCGGGTCAGCGGCGCGTTCGACTGAGCGAACGAAGCGACGGGAGCCGCGAGAACAGCGGCAACGACGACGGCTTGAATGAGCGATTTCATGATCAACTACCTCCAGATGGTTTTTCTTTGCTGTGAACACCGTTGTCCGCAGCCAGTGATTACATTGTAAGTAGATGATTAAGAAGATTTAACCGCGCATCCGACGAATCATCCTTGCGAATCCTGCAATAATGAGATGACGTTCTCTCGGCTCTGAAGATCATGTCCCCAGCGATCCGCATCGGCTTGATCTCCGATACGCACAACCTTTTGCGTCCCGAAGCGCTCGCGGCACTTGAAGGCTGCGCGCAGATCATCCATGCAGGCGACATCTGCCGCCCGGCCGTCCTCGATGCGCTTGCCGATCTCGCGCCGCTCACCGTCGTACGCGGCAATAACGACTCCGGCCCAAGCATCGACGAACTCCCCGAAGCGACGACGCTCACTGTCGGCGGCGCGACGATCTTCGTCGTCCACGACATCGCCGACGTGCCGCGCGACCTTGCCGGCATCGACGTCGTCGTGACGGGGCATTCGCACAAGCCGCTCGTCGAACGCCGCAGCGGCGTGTTGTTCGTGAACCCAGGCAGCGCGGGGCCGCGGCGTTTCACGCTGCCGGTCACGCTCGGCATGCTGACGATCGGCGGGGGCAAGATCGACGCCCGCATCGTCCCTTTGCTCGACTAAAACGAGAAAAGCCGGCGTGGTCGCCGGCTTTTCTTCGATGAAATACGCTTACGCGCGGACCGTGCCTTCAGGCAGGCGCTCGTCGTCCATTTCGGCCGCCACGCGCGCACCGCGCAGCACAGCATGCGCTTCCGCGCGGGTCGCGACGGCGGGCGGCGAGCCCTTCAGCGGCTTGCGAGCCGTCTCGTGCAGCGCGAGCACCGACACGATTCCGATCACCGACGCGCCCATCAGGTAGTACGCGGGCATCATCAGATTGCCGGTCGCATCGACGAGCCACGCGGTGACGAGCGGCGTCGTCCCGCCGAACAGAGAAACGGACACATTGAAGCCGATCGCGAGCGCGCCATAGCGGATCTTTGTCGGAAAGAGCGCCGGCAGCGTCGACGGCATCACGCCGGTAAAGCACGACAGCATCACACCGAGGATCAGCATGCCGCTGAAAATCGGCGCGATCGTGCCCATGCGAATCAGTTGGAGCGCCGGAATCGACAGTACCAGCAAGCCCACACAACCCGCCAGCATCACGGGCTTCCGGCCGATCTTGTCGGAGAGATGGCCTGCGAAGAGCGTCATCGGCATCATCAGCACCATCACGACGAGCACGATGAAAAGGCCATGCGTCTCGTTGAACTTGAGGGTCGCCGACAGGTAGCTCGGCAGGTACGAGAGCGCCATGTAGTCGGTCACGTTGAAGATCAGCACGAGGCCGACGCACAGCAGAAGCGGCTTCCATTGCTGCACCAGCGTTTCGCGGAACTGGCGTTTGGGCGTCGCATGCGCTTCGGATTCGCGCTTGTCGGCTTCGCGCTGGAACGCGGGCGTTTCTTCGAGCTTCATCCGGATATAGAGCCCGATCAGCCCGAGCGGTCCGGCGACGAGAAACGGAATGCGCCAGCCCCACGACAGCAGCGATTCCTGCGAGAGCGTCGCCGTCAGCACTGCGACCACACCGGCGCCGAGCACGTAGCCGACGAGCGTGCCGAATTCCAGAAAGCTCGCCATGAAACCGCGCTTCTTGTCCGGCGAGAATTCGGCGATGAAGGTCGCCGCGCCGCCGTACTCGCCGCCGGTCGAGAAACCTTGCAGCAGGCGCGCGACGAGCAGAAGGATCGGCGCGAAGATGCCGATCGTCGCGTAGCTCGGGATCAGGCCGATACAGAACGTGCCGATCGCCATCATGATCATGGTCATCGCGAGTACACGCTTGCGGCCGATGCGGTCGCCGAGCGGCCCGAACACCATGCCGCCGAGCGGGCGCACGAGGAACGCGGCGGCGAATGTGCCGAAAGTGGCGAGCAACTGCGCGGTCGGATTGCTCGACGGGAAGAAGACCTTGCCAAGCGTCACGGCGATATAGCTGTAGACGCCGAAGTCGAACCATTCCATCGCGTTGCCGATCGCCATCGCGCCGACCGCGCGTTTCAGAAGCGATTGGTCGACGATGGTGATGTCATCGATGTCGAGGGATGATTGCTGGTCGCGTTTGTTCCAGAGGCCGTCGTGTAAGGCGGTCATAGGCGGGAATGCTCCGTGTCGATGCCGGGGTCCGCGAGGGACGCAACCGGCGCGCTCGTTCGAGCGCGTGTTGCCGGGAGTGCTGTTTCAAAGTGCAGTTTCGCGACGGTGCCGGAAAGCAGATGTCGCTCGGGTCGCCCGGGCAGGGGGCTTCGCGAATTCATGTGAAAAAGCAAAGCCAATGGATCGCGGCGAGGGTCGCGAAAGTGCACTCGATGAAAACAGCGCGAATCGACGAAAGCGGACGGCGAACTCGGAGACTGGTGCGAGGTGTGCCGCTACGTCGACGAAGAGGGCTTGGAACGAAAAAGGCCGGCGTGAAGCTGAAAAACAGCTAAAACCGACGCGCCTCTTTGTATAAAACTGTCACGAATCGCAGGGTGCCGGTAGGTTGCTTGACCAGAACGCATGCGCGTGAATGAAGGTGAATTACTGTTCGAAAGAAGAAGATGATAACACGATGACAGACGAAGCGCAAACCGACGTGTCTGCCGGTCTTCTTGAAATGTCTTGAAGTCCTTATGCGGCGGGCGATCGCGCGATTTGTGAGCATCTGCTTAACACAGTTCGCGGGCGTAAAAAAACCGGCCCTGAAGGACCGGTTTTCGATGGCAACCGAGTGCGAATTTCAGCCCTGCGGCGGGACGTACCCCTGCGCGGTATCTGCGCCTTCGCCGAAGAAATACTTCTCCGTTTGCTTGAGCAGATATTGACGCGCGCGCGGATCGGCCATGTTCAGACGATTTTCGTTGATCAGCATGGTCTGTTGCTTGAGCCACCCTTGCCACGCTTCCTTCGACACCGTCTCGTAAATCCGTTTGCCGAGTTCGCCCGGCAGCGGCGGAAAATCGAGTCCCTCGGCTTCCTTGCCGAGCTTTGCGCATTGAATCATTCGGGCCATCTTGTGTTTCTCCTAATCCAGTATCGGGGTATCGGGCATTCGTCTTAGTTTGCGAACGGCCGCAATCGGTTAAAGCTGCTTTTTCAGTACGAGCGACTTGCGTTGCCAGTTATATAGACGGCGCCGGTCTTCCGGCAGATCGTCGACGGTCACCTTCACGAAGCCGCGTTTCAGGAACCAGTGTTCGGTGCGCGTCGTCAGCACGAAAATGTGCGTCAGGCCGCGTGCCCGCGCGCGCTGCTCGATGCGCTTCAGCAGCCGCTCGCCGTCGCCGGAGCCTTGTGCCTCGGGCGCGACCGTCAGGCACGCCATCTCGCCGATACGCTCCTGTGTGTACGGATAGAGCGCCGCGCAGCCGAACAGCACGCCATCGTGCTCGATCACCGAGAAGTGGTCGATGTCGCGTTCGATCTGGTGACGCCCGCGCCGCACGAGTGTGCCGTCCGATTCGAGCGGTTCGATCAGCGTGAGAATGCCGCCGACGTCGTCCGGCGTCGCTTCGCGCAGGCTTTCGAGGTTCTCGTACGAGATCATCGTGCCGACGCCGTCGTGCAGGAAGAGTTCCAGCAGCACGCTGCCATCGAGCGCGTAAGGGATGATGTGCGCCCGCGCCACGCCGCCGCGGCACGCGCGGATCGTGTGCTTCAGGTAGAACGCGGCGTCGCCCTGTAGCTCGCCGCCTTCATGAAGGCGATACGCGTCGTCGAGCGACATTTCGCGCACCAACTCGCCGCTTTCGTCGACGAGACCCGGCGTTTCGGTCAGGAAGATGATCTTGTCGGCGCGCAGGGCGATCGCCGCCGCCGAGGCCACATCTTCCATCGACAGGTTGAACGCTTCGCCCGTCGGCGAGAAGCCGAGCGGGGAGAGCAGCACGAGCTTGTTGCTCGCGAGCGAATGACGGACCGAATCGCCGTCGATCTTCCGCACGACGCCCGTGTGCTGAAAATCGACGCCATCGAGGATGCCGACCGGCCGCGCTGTCACGAAATTGCCCGACACCACGCTGATGTGCGCGTGCGCCATCGGCGTATTCGGCAAGCCCTGGCTGATGGCGGCCTCGATGTCGAGGCGCACTTCGCCGGCGGCTTCCTTCGCGGATTCGAGGGCGCGGGCATCGGTGATGCGCAGGCCGTGCGAAAACGACGATTCGACGCCGTGCAGGCTCAATTGCTCTTCGACCTGCGGGCGCGAGCCGTGCACCAGGACGACGTGGATGCCCATCGCGTGCAAGAGGCCGACGTCCTGCACGAGCGCGTTGAGCCGGCCTTCCTGCACCAGCTCGCCGCCGAACGCGACGACGAACGTCTTGTTGCGAAACGCATGGATATACGGTGCGACGGAGCGCATCCATTCGACGAACTGGGCGTGCTGATTCGGCGTGTCCGGTTCGGCTGCAACCGGCGACGGCACGGTGGGGAGGTCGGTTTGAGAATTCATGCGGGGATTATAATGCGACGCTATGCCGAATGTTTCCAAACACCCCGCCGATGCCGGCAAGTCCGATCCCCAGGAACAGTTGAAGAAGCTGCGTGAAAGTCTGCTGCGCGAGGGGGAGGCGCGGGCGGATTCTGGTGGTGACAAAGCGCTGAGCAAGAAGGAGGCCGCTGCACGGCGGTTTGCGGCGGGGAGGGCTGCGACACCAGCTGCGTCTGATCGCGATGACGCTGGGCGGGCGCGCACAGTATCTACGGAAAGTGAAGTGTCTTTGCGCGATGCGCAGCCGCGGGTGGGCGCGCAAGCGCGCGTTGAGTCGGCGAAAGCACCGGAGGCGCCGAAACCTTCTCCCGGCGATCGTGCGCCCAATGCGCAGCGCGAGTCGCGACCGCAGCCGTCTGTTTCGCGGGATGAGCGTGGGAGCAAGCCGCGTCAGGAAAAAGTCGTGACGGCGCAAGCCGCGCAGGCATCCGCCGATCGTCCGCCTAGGGCGCAACGCCAAGCGAGACCTCAAGTGTCCGCAGCGCGCGATGAACCCGCCGGACGCGAGTCCAAGCCGCCGCGTCAGGACAATCGCAGCCCGCGCCGTGAAGATGCTGCGAAGACCGCGGACACGCGTCCGCTTCACTCCGAAACCCAGGTAGACGCGCTACAACCCGACCAATCGCGACGCGGGAACGCCGCGAAGCCTGCCGGCCAGCGTTTCGAAGCGCAAGCAGAATCACCACGACGAGACGACCAGCGCACTGAGCGCGAGACCAAACCGCGTGTCGAAAATCGTGGCCCGCGCGGCGAAAGCGGCGCCAATCTCTCCGACGCGCGCGCGACTCGCTCCGAGGCACGAACGCAAGCTGCACAAGGCGACGAGCAAAACATTGAACGCGAATCCAAGCCGCGCCAGCAAAATCGTGGCTCGCGCGGCGAGCATGCCGCACATTCCGCCGATCCGCGCCCGCCTCGTATCGAAGCGCAAACACCCCGCCGCGACACCCCCCGCGAGCGCCGCGTCGTCGAGCCAAATCCGATCCCGCCGATAACCTTCCCTGAAGCGCTCCCGGTCTCGGGCCGTCGCGAGGAGATCGCGCGTGCGATTACAGCGCATCAGGTCGTCATCGTCAGCGGCGAAACCGGCTCCGGCAAAACGACCCAGCTTCCCAAAATCTGTCTCTCGCTCGGGCGCGGCCTGGGCGCCGGGGGCGCGGGCCTGATCGGCCACACGCAACCGCGCCGGATCGCGGCATCGGCGACGGGACGGCGTATCGCCGAAGAGCTCGGGACGCCGTTCGGTGAAGTCGTCGGCTACAAGGTGCGCTTTACGGACAACCTCTCGCCCGGCGCGTCGGTCAAGCTGATGACCGACGGTATCCTGCTCGCCGAAACGCAAACCGACCCGCTGCTCAAGGCCTACGACACGATCATCATCGACGAGGCGCACGAGCGCAGTCTCAACATCGATTTCCTGCTCGGCTATTTGAAGGAAATCCTGCCGCGCCGGCCCGATTTGAAGCTGATCGTGACCTCGGCGACCATCGACGCCGACCGTTTCGCGCGCCACTTCGGCAGCGACGACAAACCCGCGCCCGTGATCGAAGTGAGCGGGCGCATGTTCCCGGTGGAAGTGCGCTACCGGCCGGTGCAGGAAGACAGCCCCGCCGTGAAGAACGCGCAGGGCACGCCGCAGAAGGAGCCGCGCCAGAAAACCCAGCGCGAGACCGACCGCGACCTGATGGAAGCCATCGTCGATGCCGTCGATGAACTCTGCCGCGAAGGCCCCGGCGACGTCCTCGTGTTCCTCCCCGGCGAGCGCGAGATTCGCGACACCGCCGAGGCGCTGCGCAAGCACCATCCGCCGCATACCGAAATCCTGCCGCTCTTCGCGCGCCTCTCGGCGGCCGAACAGGAGCGCGTATTCAAGCCGTCGAACGCGCGTCGCATCGTGCTCGCGACCAACGTCGCGGAGACGTCGCTGACGGTGCCGGGCATCCGCTACGTCGTGGATGCGGGGATGGCGCGTGTCAAGCGCTATTCGTACCGGAACAAGGTCGAGCAGTTGCAGGTCGAGCCGGTGTCACAGGCCGCGGCGAACCAGCGCGCGGGGCGCTGCGGGCGCGTCGCGGACGGCGTGTGCATCCGTCTCTACGAAGAAGCCGATTTCCAGTCGCGGGTGCGCTTTACCGACCCCGAAATCCTGCGCTCGTCGCTCGCGGCCGTCATCTTGCGCATGAAGTCGCTGCATCTGACGGCGATCGAAACCTTCCCGTTCATCGAGCCGCCGCCGGGCCGCGCAGTCGCCGACGGCTATCAGTTGCTGAACGAACTCGGCGCCGTCGATGACGACAACGCGCTTACGCCGCTCGGCCGCGAACTCGCGCGCCTGCCGCTCGACCCGCGCGTCGGGCGAATGATTCTCGCCGCGCGCGATCATCAGGCGCTGCGCGAGGTGCTCATCATCGCGGCGGCGCTGTCCGTGCAGGACCCGCGCGACCGGCCTATCGAAGCGCAGGAGCAGGCGGACCAGGCGCATCGCCGGTTCGTCGACGAGCGTTCCGAGTTCCTGCAATGGACGCGCATCTGGGCGTGGTTCGAGGACGCGATCGCGCACAAGAAGTCGAACAAGCAGCTCACCGACGTGTGCCGCGCGAACTTTTTGTCGCATCTGCGCTTGCGCGAATGGCGCGACGTGCATTCGCAGTTGCTGACGGTCGTGCGCGAGCATGGCTGGCGGCTGAACGAAGTCGAAGCGACCTTCGAGCAGGTGCATCTCTCCCTGCTGACAGGGCTTCTCGGCAACGTGGGCCTCAAAGCCGACGACGAGCCGTATTACCTCGGCGCGCGCGGCATCAAGTTCTATCTCTGGCCGGGCTCCGCGCTTCTCAAAAAGGCGGGACGCTGGGTGATGGCGGGCGAACTCGTCGAGACGAGCCGTCTTTACGCGCGCACGATCGCGAAAATCGAGCCCGAATGGCTGGAGCAGGTCGGCGCTCATTTGTTGCGCCGCTCGCTTTCCGAGCCGCACTGGGAGAAAAAGGCGGCGCAGGTCGCGGCGTTCGAGCGCGCGACGCTGCACGGCTTGACCGTCTACGCGCGGCGACGCGTGAGTTTCGGCAAGCAGGACCCGGCGCGCGCTCGGGAATTGTTCATCCGCGGGGCTCTCGTCGAAGGCGAATTCGAGACGAAACTGCCGTTTTTTACGCATAACCGCAAACTGGTTGCGGATATCGAGCAACTGGAGCACAAGTCGCGCCGACAAGACGTGCTCGTCGACGACGAGTTGATCTTCGCATTCTACGATTCGCTCGTGCCCAAGGGCATTTACACGGGCGCGGCGTTCGAGCGCTGGTATCGCGACGAGGAGAAGGCGGGCAAGACGCGCCTCCTCTTCCTCTCACGCGACGACCTGATGCGCCACGAAGCCGCCGGCATCACGACCGACCTGTTCCCGAAGCGCATGACGATGGCCGGCATCGAGATGACGCTGACCTATCACTTCGAGCCCGGTTCGCCGCGCGACGGCGTAACGCTGACGGTGCCGCTCTACGGCCTGAATCAGGTCGACGCGCGCCGCGCCGAATGGCTCGCGCGCGGCATGCTGAAGGAAAAGGCGCAGTTGCTGATGAAGTCGCTGCCGCAGAAGCTGCGCCGGCACGTGGTGCCGCTGCCCGAGTTCGCGGCGGGTTTCGTCGACCGGCACAGCGGGCCGAAGCTCGGCGCGGGCGGCCTGCTCGAAGCGCTGATCGCCGATATTCGCGCGCAGACGCAAGTCGCGATGAAAGGCTCCGACTTCAAGCTCGAAACGCTGCCGGCGCACCTTTTCATGAACTTCAAGGTGATCGACGAGCACGGCCGCCAACTCGCGATGGGACGCAATCTCGCGCAGTTGCGCGCGGAACTCGGCGGCCAGGCGCAACAGCATTTCCAGAAGCTCGCGGCGGGCGCGACGCTCGATCTCGGCGACGATGCCGCGCCGCAGACATCGGTCGCGACGCCGTCGAGCGATCCGTCGAGCACCGCGCTCTACGAAAACCTCACGACGTGGAACTTCGGCAAGCTGCCCGAATTGCTCGAAATCCGTCGCCGCGGACAGACGCTTTTCGGCTATCCGGCGCTCGTCGATCGCGGCACGCATTGCGACGTCGAAGTCTTCGATTCGCCGGAGGAAGCGGCGCGGATTCATCGCGCGGGGCTGCGGCGGCTTTTCGGGCTGCAACTGCGCGAGCCGATCAAGTATCTGGAGAAGAACCTCGGCGGGTTGCGCGAGATGTCGCTGCAGTACATGGCGCTCGGCACTCAAGAGGACTTGCGCGATCAGATTATCGAGACGGCGCTGGATCGCGCGTGCCTGCAAGACCCGCTCCCCGACGACGACGCCGGTTTTCACAAGCGTCGCGACGAAGGGAAGGGGCGTCTGACGCTTCTCGCGCAGGAAATCGCGCGGCTGACGGGGCAGATTCTCGGCGAATACGCATCGGTGCAGAAGAAGCTCGTGCAGGCGAAGTTATTCGGCGCGGCCCATTCCGACATGCTCGCGCAATTGAACGCGTTGATCGGAAAGCGCTTCGTGATCGATACGTCCTATGTGCAGCTTGCGCATTTTCCGCGCTATCTGAAGGGCATCGCGCTGCGCATCGACAAGCTGAAAGCCGATCCGGCGCGCGATGTGCGTCTTTCCGCTGACTTGCAGCCGCTCGCGCAACACTATCAGCGCGCGATTGCGCAGCGCGGTGGCGTCGCGGACGCGCGGCTGGCGGAGTATCGATGGCTGCTGGAGGAATTGCGCGTGTCGCTGTTCGCGCAGGAATTGCGCACGCCGATGCCGATATCGGTGAAACGCCTGCATAAAGTGTGGGAATCGATGCAGCGGTGACGCCTTGCAGGACGCTCATGCGTTCCAAATGACAAGGCCGGCGCTCATGACGTCGGCCTTGTCGCGTGGGCTGCGCGTGCTTACTTGAGGTTGACTACGCGGACCGCGTCTTCGGCGACTGCCGTCGTACTGGCCTCGGCCGCGGCGCGCTCGGGAGCCGCCGCGGCAACGGGCACGGTTACTTCGACGGGCGGCTCGTACTTGCGCCATTTGCCGTCGAGCAGCGTTTCGACATTTCCGCCGCACTGGCGATAGAAGCTGCGCGCCTCGTTGTGCGAATTGAAGAGCACCTTCAACTGGCAGATGAATTGCGGTGCGCCGGCTTCGTTCGTCACGTTCACGCGGTAGTCCCATTCGCGTACGGCGAAAAAGCCTTCGTCATACTGCGGCCGGCCGATCAGCCCGGCAACCTGTTCCTTCGTCATGCCGGGCTTCAGCTTGCGCAGCGATTCGACGAGCGGATAGGTGCCGTTGCGGAACCACGTCGGCGTATCCGCGCCGGGGAAAACGAGTTGATCGTGCATGCCGTCTGCGGACAACGTGCTGCGCGTGCCACAGCCCTGCAGCAGCACGGCGGCGCCGAGCGTTGCAGCGAAGGCGGCCCATGCGGGCGCGCGGCGGAAATGCGTGCGGAGTGTGTGTTTCATCGTGCTCATGTGTTCAATTCCGATGATTGACGGGAACCGTGCGCGGGATCGGCAATTGCGCCGATCCCGCGCCTGCCCTTGTGCAAAGGAGGCCGGTGAGGGCGTTCAGCAGCGCCTCACCAGTGCATGCCTGCGCCGAGCGATACGCCGAACTCGCCGCGCGTGCTCGTCGTGCCGGTGACCTTGTAGGCCCAGATGCCGTTATCCGACAACTGCGACACGCCGAGTGCGACCGCCGACTGGCCGCCGTACGTGCCGCCGCCGATCGCCACCATGCCTCGACCCGGCAGGACGGCTTGCGGCAGACCCGCGACAGCCAGCGCCGCCGCCGTGCCGGCGTAGGCGTCGCGGCGGGTGGATTCCGACTTCGAATCGGTGTAGTCGTTGGCCTGCTTGAGCGTATTCGACGACGACTGGCTCAACTGGTTGACGTTCACGGCGTCCGTGCCTCGCGTGCCCGCCGCGACGTTGGTGATCTGGCGTTCCTGTCCGGCCGTACCGACCGAAACGGAGTTCGCGCGATCGGCGACCGAGTTCTGGCCGAGTGCCACGGAATTGTCGGCGGAGGCCCGCGCGCCGTTGCCGAACGCCGTAGCGCCGTTGCCCGAGGCTGCCGCGTTCTGACCGGCGGCAAGCGCACCCGCGCCGGAGGCGGACGCGCCCGCGCCGATCGCGGTCGCGCCCGCGCCCGAAGCCGAGGCGCGTGCGCCGAAGGCTGTCGCGTCCGTGCCGGACGCTGAGGCACTCGCCCCCGCCGCCACGGCATGCGTGCCCGTGACCGATGCGCCTTCGGTGTCGCGCTCGCCTTCCGCGCTGAAGAACGGGTTCGCGGCGTTGATCACGGCGTTGTTGACCTGACCAATGGCGTCGTTCAACTGGCCGAGGTTCACGGCGTCGGTGACATTCACGCCGGCGGCAACGTTGTGGATCGCCGTTCCGCCCGCTGCGGGGTCACCTTCGAGCGTGACGCTATTCTTGTTGACGGTGCCGTCGGGGTTGCGGTCGTACTTCACCGCGCCGTCTACGCTGGTCGCGACTTCGTCGACCTTGGCCGTCACGCCTTTCAACTGCGCCACGTTGACGGCTTCGTCGTCGTTCAGGCCGGGAGCCACGCCGCTGATCGTGCGATTGCCGACGTTCACTTCGCCCATCGACGACTGCGTGCCGGTCAGGTTGTAGCCGGTGTAGGAACTACGCGCGCCGATCGTCGTCACCGAGCCGGCGCCGAGTGCGACGCTGTTCGCCGTCGCCTGCGCCGCCGTGCCGATTGCGAGGGCGTTGTCGCCCGTTGCAGTCGCTCGCACCCCGAATGCGGCGGCGGTTATACCGTCGGCCGTGCTGCGTTCGCCGAAGGCGATCGTTCCACGTCCGCTCGCGGCCGTACCCGTGCCGATGGCGATGCTGTTCGTATTGGCGGCAAGCGACCCGTCGCCTGCCGCGATGGAACTTCCGCCGTTTGCCTTGGCGTCCTTGCCGACGGCTGTCGCGCCAGCGTTGGCTTGCGCGTTGGCGCCGATGGCTGTGCCGCTCGCGCCCTTCGCCAAGGCGTTATTTCCTAGTGCAACCGCGTTGTCGAATTGGGCGTCCGCCTCGCGGCCGATCGCGATAGCGCCTTCTCTGGCGTTGCCCACCGCGCCCATTCCTAACGCTACGGAACCCTTGCCTGCCGCCGTCGCGGCTGTGCCGACCGCGACGGAACCGGTCGAAGCTTTCCCTTGGACGTCCGCCATCGCTCCAGTACCGATGGCGATGGAGTCGGTCTTGTCTGCAACGGCGTTGGTTCCGGCTGCGAAGCTGTTCTTGCCATTTGCTTTCGCGCGGTCGCCTACTGCGATCGCGCTCTCAGCCGACGCGGCCGCGCCCGCGCCCGCTGCGACGCTCGATTCGCCCGTTGCCGTCGAGAATTCTCCGACTGCGACGGAGCTTGCGCCCGTTGCCTTGGCGTTATCGCCGGCAGCGGTTGCACCGACTCCGGCTGCGGAGCTCGAACCCACGGCCACGCCCTGCGCGTCCGCTGCCGCATTGAGGCCCGCAGCAACCGACTGCGCGCCTTTCGCTTGCGCACCGTTGCCCACGGCGATCGCGTTGTCGGCCGAAGCGGCCGCGCCCGCGCCTACGGCGATGCTCGATTCGCCGGTCGCTGCCGCGCTGTCACCGACGGCGATCGCGTCCAGTTTTGTCGCCGTCGAGAATCCTCCGACTGCGACGGAGTTTTCGCCCGTTGCCTTGGCGTGATCGCCAGCAGCAGTTGCACCGGCCCCTGCTGCGGAGCTTGACCCCATAGCCACGCCCTGAGCACTCGCCACGGCATTCATGCCGGCAGCAACTGATTGATTGCCGTTGGCTTGCGCGCCGTCGCCGAGAGCGAGACTCGATGTACCCGTCGCCTTCGCATCAGCACCGAACGCCGACGCCTTCGTAGCCGATGCTTCCGCGCGCGCGCCCATGGCGGTTGCGTCGAGCGCCGTGGCTTTGGAGGAATCCCCTACTGCGGTCGAACTTTCCCCTGACGCAAGAGCTGCGTCACCCATGGCGACGCTGGACGTTTGCAAGGCTTTTGCGCCCGCACCCAGTGCTACGGCGGCGTTCCCGGAAGCCGTCGCTATCGTGCCGATGGCAAGTGCATAGTCCTCGGTGGCGCGCGCAGCCGTGCCCACCTCGAGCGATTCCAAACCACTTGTACCTACCGTCCAGTCCGTGTTGTCGGCAAACACCTGCCCGCTCACCGCGCCGCCGGCCACGACCGCGCATACGATCGCGAGCTTGCCGCGTGAGCTGTTCCGTTTGGTTTTCGAGCGCGACGTCTCCGAAGCGGCAACCCACGTTCCCAACGATTCGTTCCACACTGCCTTGAAGATTTTGTTCATGTAAAGAGAATGTCCAGCGAGATTGAAAAAATTGCCAACGAGCGGATCTGTCGCCGTCGGATTGACGTCGTCAAGTCGAACGACGTCCTCCGTCTTCGAGGTACTGCGGTCCACGTCGAAAAATTCGGATTTGGACGGTTGCTTCCTCACAGACCTTGACGCGCGGAATGTTCGGTCTTATTCGGCTCGGTCAATACGCGTTTTTTCCTAATTTGCGCTGGATAAAGGTAAATTTGTCAGTGCGCAGGCGCCGGGCGCAGGCTTTAGCGCGCACTGCCGACATAACGGAGAACGTGTTTGTAAAAAATGGAAAAGCCGCAGATACGACAAGGCAGAGATGGCGAATCGGCAAGACGAACGCGACCGCGCGACATGGACAAACGCGCCTGAGCCGACGGAGAGTGCGCATACGTCCAAGGTGTTCCGACATGCACGCCGAATTCGTCCCGACCCTCGGTACCCGAAACCCTCGCGCCTTGGCCACCGTCAACGCTTTGCGTGGAGCAAACGTTCTACAATGACGCCCTGTTTTCCCACCCGAGCATGTATGCGCAATTTCCCGCTTTCCCGTCTCGTTCGCTCGGCGCTCGCCGCCGGCGCCGCCTTCCTGGCCACCGCAGCGAGCGCCAACAACGTCATCGTGCTGAATTCCGGCGAGGCAACGTTGAGCCTCATCGACGAAACCACGCACCAGGTCGTGGGCACCGTGCCCACCGGCAAGGAACCGCATCACCTGATGCCCACGCCCGACGGCACGTCGCTGATCGTCGCGAACTCGGTGTCGAACAACCTGATGTTCGTCGACCCGAAGACGGGCAAAACGCAGCGCTGGATGGAAAACATCGAGGACCCGTACCAGATCGGTTTCTCGCCGGACCGCAAGTGGTTCGTCTCGACCGGCCTGCGCCTCGACCGCCTCGACATCTACAAGTACGACGGCAAGGACATTTCCATCGCGAAGCGCCTGCCGCTCGCGGTCATGCCGAGCCACATCGCGTTCACGTCGGATAGTCAAACGGCGTTCATCTCGCTGCAGGTGTCGGGCGAGATCGCCGCGATCGACCTGCCGACGCAGACGGTCAAGTGGAAGATGAAGGTCGGCAAGGTGCCGGCCGGACTCTGGATGACGCCCGGCGACAAATACATGCTGGTGGGCATGACGGGCGCGGATTACGTCGCGGTCATCGACTGGCGCAACCAGAAGATCGTGAAGACGATCAAGACGGGCAACGGCGCGCACAACTTCCGCTCGCTCGCGGACGGCAAGCACGTCGCGGTGTCGAACCGGGTGGCGAGCACGATCAGCATCATCGACGAGGACACGCTCACGAACGTCGGCGACATCACCGGCCTCATGCCCGGCCCCGACGACATGGAACTTTCCGCCGACAAACGCTATCTGTGGGTTACGTTCCGTTTCGCGAAGCACATCGGCATCATCGACCTGACGAATCGCAAGCTGATTCAGACGATCGCCGTGGGCCGCTCGCCGCACGGCATCTACTTCCAGAATCGCGCGCCGGTGACGGCACCGAACGGCGCGTGATTCGGGTTTTGAAGGGTCTTTGAAAGGCGCGTCTGTACTACCCTATAGGGATAGGCCCGCAGCGCATGTCACGGAGCACCATGTTTCAGTTCATTTTTTCGTCTCTCGATAACTTTGTTTCGGCGGTGCAGACGCTTCTGTACGTCGACGTCATCCAGCCGTTCCTGTTCAAGGTCGGCCTGATGGACTATGACGAGGACACCTACGACGCGCTCTACTGGGTGATCGTCGGCGTCATGGAAGTGCTCGCGATGTACGCGCTCTTGCGCCCGCTCGAGGCGCTGCGGCCGGCGGAGCAGTGGGAGCACCGAAAGGGCGTGCGGGTGGACGTGCTGTACACGTGGATCGTGAAGCTCGGCATCCTGAATCTGTTCTTCTTCTTCACGTTCCAGCCGCTCTTCGATTCGCTGCAAAGCTGGTTACGCCTGCACAGCGTGCCCAATCTCGAAATCGACAATCTCTGGCCTGGCGTAACGACGCAGCCGCTCGTCGCGTTCGTCATCTATCTCGTCGTGCTCGATTTCGCCGGTTACTGGTATCACCGGCTGGAACACAGGATCGGCATCTGGTGGGAGTTGCACGCCGTCCACCACAGCCAGCAGCAGATGTCGCTCTGGTCCGACGACCGCAACCACCTGCTCGACGACGTCCTTCAGGCGAGCTTTTTCGCGTCGATCGCGCTCGTGATCGGCGTGGAGCCGGCGCAGTTCGTGGTGCTGGTGGCGATCACGAACCTGATGCAAAGCGTGCAGCACGCGAATATCCGCATTCACTACGGCTGGCTCGGTGACCGTCTGCTGGTGAGCCCGGCGTTTCATCGCCGGCATCACGCGATCGGGTTCGGCCACGAAGGCACGAAATACGGCTGCAACTTCGGCGTGCTGTTTCCGTGGTGGGACATGCTTTTCCGGAGCGTGTCGTGGAACCGGGAGGTGGAGCCGACTGGTATTCGTGATCAACTCGCCGCGCCGGGTGTGACGCCCGTGAACTACGGCGAGGGCTTTTTTGAGCAGCACTGGCTCGCGTTCAAGCGCATCGGCGCGCGTCTCGTTACGCGCCGGCAAAACTCCGACACGGACACCGCCGCTGTCTGACGTATGTCCATGCCGCACGGGCCCGTGCGGCTCCATCCGGCGCGTATTGGCCATTCGGCCAACTGCGCGGACCGGCTTCGCTGGTTTATTCTTGTCGGCCAGAGCTAGAGCTCCAGGGCTAGCTCTGGCACCCATGCAACGAAGTTGCTCCTTAATTTCCCTACCAAGACGATTCGGATGAATGACTTGCTGCGTTCGTTCGTGCGCGCGCTCGCGAACGCCTTTCACCCCAAGATGCTCTGGCTTACCTTCATGCCGTTCGCCGTCGCGACGGCGGGGTGGGGCGTGCTTTTGTGGTACTTCTGGCAGACGCTGACGGGCGCGGCGAGCGGCTGGCTCGACGGCTGGGCGCTCACATCGATGATGTACCGGCTCTTCGATTCGTTCGGCTTTTCGTCGCTGCATTCGGTGATCGCGCCGTTCCTGGTGGTCGTGATGACGATTCCGCTGATCGTGGTGACCGTGTTGCTGCTGATCGCGACGATGTCGATGCCGTCGGTCATCAAACTGCTCACGCGCCGGCAATACGCCACGCTGGAGGAGCGGCACGGCGGCTCGTGGTACGGCAGCCTCGGCCATTCGGTGGTCACGACGGTGGTATGCCTCGTGCTGCTCGTGGTGACGCTGCCGCTGTGGCTGATCCCGCCGTTCTTCGCGCTGATCCCGCCGCTCCTGTGGGGCTGGCTCACGTACCGCGTGATGACCTACGACGCGCTCGCCGTGCACGCCAGCGCCGCCGAGCGCCGCGCGATCGTGAAGGGCGCGCGCTGGCCGCTGCTCGGCATCGGCATCGCGAGCGGACTCCTGAGCTCGCTTCCGACGATGCTCTGGGCGTGGTCGGTATGGCTTTTGCCGCTCTTTCCGGTCGTGGCCGCGGTGACGATCTGGATTTACGCGTACATCCTCGTCTTTTCGGAGCTCTGGTTCGCGCACTACTGCCTGCACGCGCTCGAGCGCCTGCGGGCCGAGACGGCGGCGAGCACGGCCGTTGTGCCGCTTCAATCCTGAGGGGTCTTTATGGGCTTTGGCGTAATCATCATCGGCGACGAGATCCTGTCCGGGCGGCGCGCGGACAAGCATCTGCCGAAAATCATCGAACTGCTCGCGTCGCGCGGCCTCGCGCTCGACTGGGCTGAGTACATCGGCGACGACCCCGAACGCATTACCGCGACGCTCGCGCGCACCTTCGCCGCGGATGACGTCGTCTTTTCGACTGGCGGGATCGGCGCCACGCCCGACGATCACACGCGGCAATGCGCCGCGCGAGCGCTCGGCGTGTCGCTCGAGCTGCATCCGGAAGCCGCGGAACTGATCCGCGCGCGCGTGATCGAGATGGCGGCGGGCAAGCCGATCGATCTTGAATCGCCCGAAAACCTGCACCGGCTGAACATGGGGACGTTTCCGAAGGGCGCGTCGATCATTCCGAACAGCTACAACCGAATTCCGGGCTTTTCAGTCGCCGACCATCATTTCGTGCCCGGTTTCCCGGTAATGGCGTGGCCGATGATGGAGTGGGTGCTCGACACGAAGTACGCGCATCTGCATCACGCGAAGCCTTATGTCGAGCGGTCGGTGCTGGTGTTCGGGCTGCCCGAGTCGCGCATCACGCCGCTGATGGTCACGATCGAACAGGATTTTCCCGGCGTGCGTGTGTTCAGCCTGCCGAGCGTGGGCGATGCGTCGCGCGGCGCGATTTACACGCGCGCGCACATCGATCTGGGCGTGAAGGGCGATCCGGATTGCGCTAATGCGGCCTTCGAGGCGCTGCGCGATGGCGTGAACGCCCTCGGCGGCGAAATAGTGGAAGCGCCGCCAAGCGAGGCGACGCAGAGTTGACGGCTTGTTGGCTCGTCAAGCGCCGATCCAGGGCAAGCCGCGGAAGCACCAGCCGGAAACGGTCTTGCGATGACCTTGGCCGTCCTTGTCGCCCTCGAAGCCTTCCAGCAGGTCGAACGCCTGCGTGTAACCTTCCTTCTGCGCGGCGACTGCGGCGAGCTTCGAACGCGCCGCGCTGCGGCAAAGAAACAGGACGGGGGTATCCGGGGTGGCGACTTGCCGCAGTTGTTCGATAAACTCGGCGTTCGGAACCGAGCCCGGGTAGCGGATCCATTCGATGTGGGCGTACTGCGCGCCGTCGATTCCCGGGCGGCCGACCCAGTCGAGTTCCGCGCGGGTGCGGACATCGACGAGCTTTACGCGTGGGTCGAGCTGCAACAGTTCGAACGCCTCGGCGGGCAGGATCGCGCCCGCATACGGCAAGCGGCTTTCAGTGCCACGGGCCGTGGCCTGACTGTACAACTGCTCGAGCGTGCTCATGACGCAGGTCTCCGGAAAGCTTAAAGATTCATTCTAGCGTGGCGTTGGCGCTTGAAACACCTCAGCGTCGAGAAGCAAGGGAGTGACGCTATGCATCAAGTTGGTGCGACAAAAGAGTGATGCTCAATTTTGGTGCTAACGTAAGAAGAGTATCGGAAGGAGGCACTATTTTTGTGCATGCACGGCGGCCTCATTCGAGACGTCGACGCAGAGCAAAATGATCCTTCACCGAAAATGCGCGCTGCTTCAATCGCTTGGCGCAAGGATGGTGCGCCTGGCACGGAAGCTGCTTTTTAGACGCCGATAGTTTTCGGATCGGTACGGGGCGGCGAAGCCGTTCGCCGACTTTTGTTAATCAGGAGATAGGTAATGAGTAAATCCGTGGCCGACGTCATGCAACTCGTCAAGGACGAGGACGTCAAGTTTGTCGATTTCCGTTTCACCGACACGCGCGGTAAAGAACAACACGTATCGGTGCCGGTATCGGCATTCGACGAAGACAAATTTGAAAGCGGCCACGCTTTCGACGGTTCCTCCATCGCTGGCTGGAAGGGCATCGAAGCGTCGGACATGCTGCTCGTGCCGGATGCCGACACGGCTTTCATCGACCCGTTCTACGAAGAATCAACGCTCGTGCTGTCGTGTGACGTCGTCGAACCGGCTGACGGCAAGGGCTACGAACGCGACCCGCGTTCGCTCGCGAAGCGCGCCGAAGCGTACCTGAAGAGCTCGGGCCTCGGCGACACGGCCTTCTTCGGTCCGGAGCCGGAATTCTTTATTTTCGACTCGATCAAGTGGGGCACGGATCAATCGGGCACGTTCGTCAAGATCGGCTCGGAAGAAGCGCCGTGGTCGTCGGCGATGGACTTCGAAGGCGGCAATACGGGCCACCGTCCGGGCACGAAGGGCGGCTACTTCCCGGTCGCCCCAGTGGACACGTTCCAGGACATCCGCTCGGAAATGTGTCTGCTGCTCGAACAGATCGGCATTCCGGTCGAAGTGCACCACCACGAAGTGGCGGGTCAGGGCCAGAACGAAATCGGCACGAAGTTCTCGACGCTTGTTCAGCGCGCCGACTGGCTGCAGCAGATGAAGTACATCATCCACAACGTGGCGCACACGTACGGCAAGACGGCGACGTTCATGCCGAAGCCGGTCGTCGGTGACAACGGTTCGGGCATGCACGTTCACCAGTCGATCTGGAAGGACGGTGTGAACCTGTTCGCGGGCAATGGCTACGCGGGTCTGTCGGAATTCGCGCTGTTTTACATCGGCGGGATCATCAAGCATGCACGCGCGCTGAACGCGATCACGAACCCGGGTACGAACTCGTACAAGCGTCTCGTGCCGCACTTCGAAGCGCCGGTCAAGCTCGCCTACTCGGCGCGTAACCGCTCGGCATCGATCCGCATTCCGCACGTGCCGAACCCGAAGGGCCGCCGTATCGAAACGCGCTTCCCGGATCCGCTCGCGAACCCGTACCTGTGCTTCTCGGCGCTGATGATGGCCGGTCTCGACGGCGTGCAGAACAAGATCCACCCGGGCGAAGCGGCCGACAAGAACCTGTACGACCTGCCGCCGGAAGAGGATGCAAAGATCCCGACCGTGTGTGCCGGCCTCGACGAAGCGCTCGACGCGCTGGATGGCGACCGCGAGTTCCTGACGCGCGGTGGCGTGTTCACGGATTCGATGCTCGACGCGTACATCGAACTGAAGACGGGCGAGCTGCAACGCTTCCGTCAGTCGGTGCATCCGATCGAGTTCGAAATGTACTACTCGCTGTAAGCACGCCGGATGGCGACGCTTCATCGGCGGCCTGCCAGTGAAGCGCGCCGTTTTGCGAGCCACGCGGGATGACGAAAAGGGACGGCGCGCCGTCCCTTTTTTTAATCACCGCGCTTTAATGCGCCGCAAGTGCGCGCGCCTGAATTTCAAGATACCGACTCAACGAGCGAGGCCTCACCGCAAAGATGGTGCTCAAGAATCTGATCAAGTCGAGAAAGCCGCAGGCCGATGCGCTATCGGACGATGCGCAGCTCGTGCACACCGGCTTGCTGCCGGGGCTCGAAGCGCTGCCGACCGTCGTGCTCGTCCTCGACAAGCGCAGCCTGAAGATCGCGTATGCGAATCCATCGGCGGAGTCGATGCTGGAGATGTCGCGCAAACAGCTCACGCAAACGCACTGGCCCGAACTCTTCGCCAACGCTGAGGAGCTCGTGAGCACGATCGCGTCGATCGCCGAGAACCGTTTCAACGCGACCCATCTCGACGCCGTGCTGGAACGCGCGGGACGCGAGCCGCTGCATGTGCATGCGGTCGTCGCGTATCTCGAAAGTGCGGCGGACTACGTGCTGCTCGAGCTTTTTGAGAACGAGCGGCATCTCAAAAGTGATCGTGAGGAGCGCATTCACGACCTGACCGCGGTCAACAAGCAGCTGATACGCAATCTCGCGCACGAGATCAAGAATCCGCTCGGCGGGATTCGAGGTGCTGCGCAACTGCTCGAATTCGAACTCGGCGCGCGCGAACGCGACGAATTGCGTGAATACACGCAGGTCATCATCAAGGAATCGGACCGGCTGCAGACGCTCGTCGACCGGTTGCTGGAACCGCACCGGCATCCGCACATCGTCGGCGACGTGAATATCCACGAAGTCTGCGAGCGCGTGCGGCAGGTGATCCTCGCGGAGTTTCCGCGCGGCCTCACGATTGAGCGCGACTATGACGTCTCCGTGCCCGACCTGCGCGGCGACAAGGAGCAGCTGATCCAGGCGCTGCTGAACATCGTGCGCAACGCGGCAGAAGCGCTGCGCGAACGCATTTCGCAGGGCGATGCGAAGATCGAATTGCGCACGCGCATCGCGCGCAAGGTCACGATCGGCAAGCGCCTGCACAAACTGGCACTGGACTTGCATATCACTGACAACGGCCCGGGCATCCCCGCCGATATCCGCGACCGCATCTTTTATCCGCTCGTGTCGGGCCGGGAAGACGGCAGCGGACTCGGCCTCACGCTCGCGCAGTCGTTCGTGCAGCAGCACGATGGGCTGATCGAAGTGGAGAGCAGGCCGGGCTGCACCGAGTTCACGATCCTTTTGCCTTTTGGAAACTAATCTGGGACCCATGACCGAAGGTTGATTATCCAGAGCCAACATTCCGAATCATGCTTTGACGCCTGACCGTTTCGACGGGCTCACCGAACCACACGAAGACTTCTCGCCGAACGATATGAAGCCGATCTGGATAGTAGACGACGACCAATCCATCCGCTGGGTGCTCGAAAAAGCCCTGGCACGCGAGAATTTCGCGACGCGCAGCTTTTCCGGCGTGCGCGACGCTCTCGCCGCGCTCGAGCAGGAGAGCCCGCAAGTGCTCGTGTCCGACATCCGCATGCCGGGTGGCTCGGGGCTCGAATTGCTGCAAACCGTGCGCGACCGGCTACCAGGGCTGCCGGTCATCATCATGACCGCGTTCTCGGACCTCGACAGCGCCGTCGCCGCGTTCCAGGGCGGCGCGTTCGAGTACCTCGCGAAACCCTTCGACGTCGACAAGGCGGTGGAGCTGATCCGCCGCGCCGTCGACGAAAGCATGCGCGGCGAAGCGGCCTATGACGACCGCGTCACCGAGACGCCCGAGATGCTCGGCCAGGCGCCGGCGATGCAGGATATGTTCCGCGCAATCGGACGTCTGTCGCATTCGGCCGCGACCGTGCTCATCACGGGCGAATCAGGCACCGGAAAGGAGCTTGTCGCCCGCGCGCTGCACCGACATAGCCCGCGCGCGAACGGTCCGTTCATCGCGCTCAACACGGCGGCGATCCCGAAGGACCTGCTGGAATCCGAACTTTTCGGGCACGAGCGCGGCGCGTTTACCGGCGCGCAGGCGATGCGCCAGGGTCGCTTCGAGCAGGCGGAGAACGGCACGCTCTTTCTCGACGAAATCGGCGACATGCCGTTCGACCTGCAGACGCGGCTGTTGCGCGTGCTCTCCGACGGGCAGTTTTATCGCGTCGGCGGCCACAACCCGCTGAAGGCGAACGTCCGCGTGATCGCCGCGACGCACCAGAATCTGGAATCGCGCGTGCGGCAAGGGTTGTTTCGCGAGGACTTGTATCACCGGCTCAACGTGATCCGGCTGCGATTGCCCGCGCTGCGCGAACGTAGCGAAGACATTCCGCTGCTCACGCGTCACTTCCTGCAGAAAAGCGCGCGCGATCTCGGTGTCGAGCCGAAACGCGTTTCGGAGGAGGCGTTGGCTTATCTTGCTTCGCTGCCGTTTCCGGGCAACGTGCGGCAACTCGAAAACCTGTGCAACTGGCTGACGGTGATGGCGCCCGCGCAGACGATCGAGCAGAAGGACCTGCCGCCCGATCTCACGCCGACGCAGGAATACGCCGGCGAGAGCACGTCGCTCACGGCGAATTCCGAGACGAGCGGCGCGGTGTCCGCAAGCACCGGGCTTAACGGCACGTCGAGCGCGCCCGCGACGCTCAACGCCGCGCCGCCGGGCGTGCCGGTCAGCGTGTGGGAGAACGGTTTGCGCACGGAAGTCGCGCGGCTGTTGCGCGAGAACACGGCCGATGTCATGGACGAACTCGCGCGCCGGTTCGAGGCAGCCGTGATCCGCGAGGCGCTCGATTTCACGCGCGGCCGCAAGGTCGAGGCGGCGGAGCGGCTCGGCATCGGACGCAACACGATCACACGCAAGATCCAGGAACTGCATCTCGACGCCTGATTGACGGGCGTCTCAAAAAATCAGCCGATCGTCGCGATCACGGGCGCGTGATCCGACGGCTGCTCCCACTTGCGCGGCACTTTATCGACTTCGCAGGCCGAGCACGTCGCAGCAAGTTCCGCCGACAACAAAATGTGATCGATCCGCAGCCCCGCATTGCGGCGGAACGCGAGCATCCGGTAGTCCCACCACGTAAAGAGTTTTTCGGGCTGCTCGAACTGGCGGAAGGAATCGGTCAGGCCGAGCCCGACGAGCCGCACGAATTGCGCGCGCTCTTCCGGCGAAACGAGGTTCTGGCCCTCCCACGCTTTCGGATCATGCACGTCGCGGTCTTCGGGCGCGATGTTGTAGTCGCCGAGAAGCGCGAGCTTCGGGTGCACCTTCATCTCGTCGATGAGCCAGTCGTGCAGCGCGTCCAGCCAGCGCATCTTGTAGGCAAATTTCTCGCTGCCGACGGCCTGCCCGTTCGGAAAGTACGCCGACACGATCCGCACGCCGTCAATGGTCGCGGCGATTACGCGCTGCTGCGGGTCGTCGAAGCCGGGGATGTTGCGCACGACGCTGCCTTCATCGACCGTTACGCCGTCGCGCACGAGAATGCCGACGCCGTTATACGTCTTCTGGCCGGCGAACCAGCTTTTGTAGCCGGCGGCTTCGAAGTCGGCTCGGGGGAATTTGTCGTCGGTGAGCTTGAGTTCCTGCAGGCACAGGACGTCGCACTGGCTCAACTGGAGCCAGTCGAGGACGTGCTGCTGGCGGACTTTCAGGGAATTGACGTTCCAGGTGGCGATTTTCATGCGGGGTCGAAAGAGTGAAAAGGCGTTGGCGGCAATGATAACCGTCTGGCGCATACACGACAGCCAGGCGATTTTGTCCCGCTACAATCATCCCGAAAAGCCCAACCGCTCAAGGAATCGTATGGACCTCATCATCCGACGCGCAGCGACTGCACGTTCCCGCGAACTGGTCGACATCGGCATGGAAGCGGGGCGCATCGCCGCGATCGAGCCGCGGCTCGAAGCCACCGCCCGCGAGGAGATCGACGCCAACGGTTCGCTCGTCACCGCGCCCTTCGTCGATGCGCATTTCCACATGGACGCCACGCTGTCCTACGGCTTGCCGCGCGTGAACGCGTCGGGGACGCTGCTCGAAGGCATCGCGTTGTGGGGTGAACTGAAGCCGGACCTGACGCAGGAGGCGCTGGTCGAGCGCGCGATGCAGTACTGCGACTGGGCCGTCGCCCGCGGGCTGCTTGCGATCCGCTCGCACGTCGATGTCTGCGATCCGCGTTTGCTCGCCGTCGAGGCGTTGCTCGAAGTGAAACGCCGCGTGAAGCCGTATCTCGACCTGCAACTCGTCGCGTTTCCGCAGGACGGCATATTGCGCAGTGCGGGCGCTTTTGAAAACCTGACGCGCGCGATCGCGCTCGGCGTCGATGTGGTCGGCGGCATTCCGCACTTCGAGCGCACGATGGCGGACGGCGCGGCGTCGGTGAAGCTGCTCTGCGAATTCGCGGCGGAGAAGGGTCTTCGCGTGGACATGCACTGCGACGAAACCGACGATCCGATGTCGCGCCACATCGAAACGCTCGCCGCCGAGACGCATCGGCTCGGTCTGCAAGGGCGAGTGACCGGCTCGCACCTCACGTCGATGCATTCGATGGACAACTACTACGTGAGCAAGCTGATTCCGCTGATGCGCGAGTCAGGCGTCGCGGCGATCGCGAATCCGCTCATCAACATTACGCTGCAGGGCCGCGCCGAGACATATCCGAAGCGGCGCGGCATGACGCGCGTGCCGGAACTGCTCGCGGCGGGCATCGATGTCGCGTTCGGCCATGATTGCGTGATGGACCCGTGGTACAGCCTGGGCTCCGGCGACATGCTCGAAGTCGCGCACATGGGGCTGCACGTCGCGCAGATGACGGGCGTGGACGGCATGCGCGCCGCATTCGACGCCGTGACTACGACGCCCGCGCGGATTCTCGGCATCGAAGGGTACGGGATCGAAGTGGGCTGCAACGCGGATTGCGTGGTGCTCGACGCGCGCGATCCGATCGAGGCGATCCGGCTGCGCGCCGCGCGCACGGCGGTGATCCGGCGCGGTGAAGTCGTGAGCCGCTCGCCGTCGGTGCGCGCGAGTCTTGCGCTCGAAGGGCGGCCCGCCGAGGTGAATTTCAGGCTGGAGCGCTGAACAAAAAAGCCGTTCCAGCTCACGCGGGAACGGCTCTCAAACTTCAATCAATCGAAGCGCGTATGCACTGCGTGGGCCGTCATGCCGTCATGCCGTTATGGCGCAGCAACGCGTCGATATTCGGCTCGCGTCCGCGGAACGCCTTGAACGATTCCATCGCGGGCCTGCTGCCGCCCACTTCCAGAATTTCGCGGCGGTAGCGGATGCCGGTCTCGGAATCGAGCACCGATCGATTCGACGACTGCGCCGCCTCTTCGAACGCCGCATAAGCATCCGCCGACAGCACTTCCGCCCACTTGTAGCTGTAGTACCCGGCGGCATACCCGCCCGCGAACACGTGGCTGAACGTGTTGGGCCAGCGCGAAAACGGTGCCTGCGGCACGACGTGGAACTTCTCGTTGATCTCGCGAGCGACGTCGGTGACGCTCTTGCCTTCGTCGCGCGCCGGATCGTAGGACGTGTGCAGCACCATGTCGAACATCGAGAACACGATCTGGCGCAGCGTGCCCAGGCCGCTCTGGAAATTCTTCGCGGCGAGCATCTTGTCGAAGAGATCGCGCGGCAGCGGGGCGCCGGTATCGACGTGGGCGGACATGTCGGTCAGCACGTCCCACTCCCACGCGAAGTTCTCCATGAACTGCGACGGCAGTTCGACCGCGTCCCATTCGACGCCGTTGATGCCCGACACGCCCATTTCATCGACGCGCGTCAGCATGTGATGCAGCCCGTGACCGAATTCGTGGAAAAGCGTGATGACTTCGTCGTGCGTGAAGCAGGCGGGCTTGCCGCCGACCGGCGCGGAGAAATTGCACGTCAGATACGCGACCGGCGTCTGCACGTTGCCGCTCGTGAGCTTGTGACGCGAGCGCGCATCGTCCATCCAGGCGCCGCCGCGCTTGCCTTCGCGCGCATAGAGGTCGAGATAGAACTGCGCGATCAGCGCGCCATCCTTGTTCTCGACGCGGAAGAACCGCACTTCGGGATTCCAGACTGCCGCTTCGTCGCGCCGGATCGACACGCCGAAGAGCGTCTCGGTGACTTTGAACAGGCCCTTCAACACCGCTTCCTGAGGAAAGTACTGCTTCACCTCGTTTTCCGAGAACGAATAGCGCTGCTGGCGCAGGCGCTCGGCGGCGAAGGTCGCGTCCCACGGCAGCAACTCGGGCATGCCAAGTTCGGTCGCGGCGAACGCGCGCAGTTCCATCCAGTCGTTTTCGGCGTGCGGGCGCGCGCGCTTCGCGAGGTCTTCGAGGAACGAGATGACCTGCGCGGGCGATTCCGCCATCTTCGGCGCCAGCGACACTTCCGCGAAATTCTGATAGCCGAGCGTGTGCGCTTCTTCGGCGCGCAGCTTCAGATGCTCGGCGACGTTCGCCGTGTTGTCCCATTCGGCTTTGCCGTTGCCGTACATCTCGCCGAGTTCCGACGCGCGCGTCACGTAAGCGCGATACATCGCTTCGCGCAGCGGCCGGTGTTCGGCGTACTGCATTACGGGGAAATAAGACGGGAAGTGCAGCGTGAATTTCCAGCCGTCCTTGCCGTCTTTCTGCGCGGCTTCGCGCGCCGCCTGGATCACGTCTTCAGGCAGACCCGCCAGCTCGCTTTCCTTCGTGACGATGTAGGCGAACGCGTTGGTCGCGTCGAGAACGTGGTCGGAGAACGCCTTCGAGAGCGCCGCCTGTTCTTCCTGCAATTGCGCGAAGCGCGGCTTGCGGTCTTCGGGCAGTTCGGCGCCGGAGAGGCGGAAGCTGCGCAGCGAATTTTCAAGAATCTTCTTGCGCTCTTTCGAGAGGCCCGCGAATTCCTCACCCGCGGCGATCGCCTTGTACTTATCGTAAAGCGCGAGATTCTGGCCGACGCTCGCCCAGAATTCCGTCACGCGCGGCAGGTTTTCGCCGTAGGCGGCGCGCAGTTCGGGCGTATCGGCGACGGCGTTCAGGTGGCCCGCGACGCCCCACGCGCGCGACAGCCGCTCGGACGCGCTCTCGACCGATCCGACGATGTCGTTCCAGGTGGCGGGGGTATCGGGCGCGCTCGCGTGATCGACGGCGGCTTTCGCGGCAGCGAGCAGTTCGTCGAGCGCCGGTGTGACGTGGTCGGGTCTGATCTCGCCGAAACGCGGCAAGTCGGAGAAATCGAGCAGCGGGTTGGCGTGGGTTGCTGACGTGGCTAACGTGGTGTCGCTCATGGCTCTCCCGGTCTCGTGTAAAAGGGGCGGGTCCGCCCTTGTTTCGGTCGTTCGCTGCGCATTTCAGAGTGATGAATCGCAGGCGAACGTCAGGGAATCATTATTGGGGCGACGCGGGCAATTTCCAATCGATTCTGCCTACGGATGCGATTTAAGGCGCTCGCCGCGTTAGCGCGTTCAGCCAGGCGCAGCGCGCTCGGCGGCTTCGATCGTGTTGACGAGCAGCATCGTGATCGTCATCGGGCCGACGCCGCCCGGCACCGGCGTGATGAAGCCGGCCACGTCGAGCACGCCCGCGAAATCGACGTCGCCGCACAGTTTGCCCGCGTCGTCGCGATTCATGCCGACGTCGATCACCGTGGCGCCCGGCTTGACCATGTCGGCCGTCAGCACATTGCGTCGCCCGACCGCCGCGACCACCACGTCCGCGTTCCTCGTATGGGCGGCCAGATCGCGCGTCTTGCTGTGACAGATCGTGACAGTCGCGCCGGCTTCGAGCAGCAAGAGCGCCATGGGTTTGCCGACGATGTTCGAGCGGCCGATCACGACCGCGTTCGCGCCCTGAAGCGGAATCTCGTATTCCTTGAACATTTGCATCACGCCATACGGCGTGCACGGGCGAAAGAGCGGCTTGCCGGTGAGCAGCGCGCCCGCGTTCGCGACGTGGAACCCGTCGACGTCTTTTTCGGGCGCGATCGCCTCGATGACCTTGTGGCTGTCGATATGCGCCGGCAGCGGCAACTGCACGAGAATGCCGTGGATCGTCGGATTGCGGTTCAGCGCGTTGATGTGCGCGAGGAGATCGGCTTCGGAAAGCGTCGCGGGGAAGCGGTCGAACACCGAATGGAGGCCGTTGTCCTGACACGCCTTCACCTTGTTGCGCACGTAGACCTCGCTCGCCGGATTGTCGCCGACGAGCACGACGGCGAGACCCGGCTGATGGCCGCGTGCATTGAGGGCGGCGGCGCGGGTGGCGACATCGGCGCGAAGTTTCTTGGAAAGGGCGGTGCCGTCGATCAGTTGGGCAGTCATCGTGAGTCGGGTCGAGAGTAGGCAAGTGGGGCGGCGCGGCGGCCTTGAGCGGCGCGCGCGAAGCGCTTCCGGAATCGTCCGAACGGATGCGGAGCGCTTTTCGGAAGGCGCTGATGGGGAAGGCCGAAATTATACCGCTTCGGGTGGTTTGCCTGCCTCGGGCGGATTGCCGGTCGCCGAATTGCAAGAGGCCCCTTTACGGGGCCTCAGTGTCCTTCAGGCGATTCAGGGCGAAACGGGCTGCCAGGTATCGTCGGGATTGAAGGTTCGCAGCGCGGCGGCAGCCTTTGCCGTCGAGCGCCCGAGGTTCTTCTGATAAACCTGCCCGTCCTGATTGACGATGAAGGTCATCACGCCGGTCTTGCCATATTCCGCCGGCCACGCGACGAGGCCGAATCCCTTCGACATCTCGCCATCGGTGATGTAGTTCTGCGCGCCGCCCTGCGCGCTCGGCCCCTGCGCGGTCAGGATCTTGTAGTGATAGCCGTGATAGGCATCAGCGGGGAGCGTGTGGTTCGGCATCGTCGCGGCGAGCGGCCCGAGCGGGCTTTCGGGCTCGCCGGGCGCGCTGTCCCAGTAGAGGCCGTCGCGCTTGCCGGGCGCGCTGACGAAGCGCTGCGCGTAGTGCTGCTGCTGTTTCTGGTAATCGCGCTGGGCATCGACATAGCCGAGCGCCGCGAGCATCACCGAGCGCTCGTTGCGGCCGATGCGCCGCGTCAGGATTTCGTCGCGCGCGGCGGGCAGGTCGAACTTCCATCCCTTCGATCCCTGCACGAGCGGGATCGGCAGCGTCCAGCCGTTCCCGCCCGCCTCGATGTGCGCGCGCGCCGCGCCGCCCAGCGGCGCGGCGTCGTTGACGATCTTGTGCTCCTTCGACCACGCGCCGAGGAAGTCGTAGATGTCCTGCTCGCCGATGTCGTCGGTCGGAATGAAGCGCGGATAGTCGTTGCCGAGCACGTGGCGTAAGGCGGCGTGGTCGTTGATGGCGAGGGCGTCGGCGAACGCGTCGGCGGCGGCGTCGGGCGTCGGGTAGACGGCTTGTGCGTGGATGGCAGGCGCGGAAAACGCGCCGAATGCAGCCGCTGCGACCCACGCAATGGCGCGTGCGCGCAGTGTCTTCGATGTGGCGTGTGCGGATGTGTGATTCATCACGGGCTCCTGAATCGGGTTGGGCGAGGGTTTGAGGCGTGTACAGGATTACCGGCGGCGCATGCCGCCGCCGTGTCCGCCGCCAAATCCGCCTCCGCCTCCGCGCATGCCGCCGCCTCCACCGCCTCCACCGCCGAATTCACGGCCGCCACCTCCGCCACCGCCTCCGAATTCACGTCCGCCACCGCCCGCTCCGAGATTGCCTCCGCCTCCGCCACGGTTGGCAAGCTGGTCGCGGCTTCCCTGGCCGCGCTGCATGTCGCGCCGGGCTGCATCGCCGTCGCCGGCGCCGCGCAACGCGTTGTCGCGATTCACGCCCTGCGCGCGCTGCTGCAAATCGTTGCGGTTAGCACTCCCAGCGCCGCCAGCCCCGCCGCCACGATTGCCGCGCTCGCCACCCTGCTTGATGTCCTGCACGCGCTGGCTCGCGGAGCCGGTGACATCCTGCCCGGTACGCGTTTCCAGCGTCTGCCGCGCCTGCGCGCGCGGGTCTTCGCGGCCGCGGAACTGGTCGGCTTGCGCGCGGTTTCCGCTGCCGATGTTGCCTGTATTTATGTTGTTCTGCCGGTTGCTGCGATCGACGTTGCGATTGAACTGCGGGTCGTTGCGGTTCCAGTTCGCTGTCGTGTTGTTTGCGTTCAGCCGGTTGTTGACGTTGATGTTGTTATACCGATTGACGTTCACGTTGACGTCGTGCGAATTCCAGTTGAAGCCGCCCCAGAGCGCATTCGTGATCGCGATGCCGGTGCCGAACGCGAGCCCGGCGACCAGCGCCGAGCCGGCGTAATAGCCGACCGGCGGCGGAATGTAGACCGGCGGATAGGCGGGATACGCCCACGCGCCGTAGACGACCGTCGGGTTATAGGTCGGCACGTACACGACTTGCGGATTCGCCGGCACGATCTGGATCGTGCTCTGCTCGACGATCACCTTCTGCTGCTCGTTCGTCTTCAGGTTGCCGGCTTGCTGCGCCTGCTTTCTCAGCCGCTGCACGGAATCCATCACGTCGTTCGGCTGCGCTAGGAACGCGTTGCCGAGCTGAGAAACCCAGTCGGGCTTCGAATTCATCGTCGCGAGGACCTGCGGGAACGCGACGAGCGACTGCACGCTCGGGTCCCACGGCTCCGAGGCGACGGCCTTCACCGCGTCGTCGCCCTTGACGTTCGTGTGCGAGCTCGACCACGCCGCCGCCGCGGTCACTTCCGACGGATACGTCGTCGCCATCAGCACCTGCGCGAGCAGCGCGTCGGGGTAGAGCGCGATGGGGGCCGTCAACGAGTCGAGCTGCTGCTTCGAGAGTTTGGCGGCGGCCGGCGCGCTCGGCTGCGCCTGCGTCTGCGCGAAAGCGGGCGGCGCGTAAAGCGCGAGCATCGGCGAAGCACAGAGTGCCGCGCACAGCAGCAGGACTCGCGAGGCCGGACGGGCGTCGGCGAGTGAGCGAATTGGAGTCACGATCGGGTCCTCCCGGCCGTCGCGCGCGGCGACAGCCGATGACGGGGCGCTCGCGGGGGCATCGCCGGGAGTGGGGCGGGCCTGCGCTGCAGCGGGGAAATTTGAAGCCACGGAAGAAAGCGCATGTACGGCAGAAACGAGAGCACGCCGGCCGGTGACAAGCGAAACAATATCGGCGACGGAAACGTTTGCCGGGGAAGACGAGGCGTGAATGGGCGCCTGATTGCGCATGACCCGGTTCCTGAAGTTTCGGTTCGGCCAAATTAGGGCCGGGGACACGTCGTGTCAACGTGAATGCAGAAATATCACGTTTCCGAAAATGCGGGAACTAGGAAAAGAGGAGTTGACGGGAGGGTGAGAAACACGAAGCGCGCCGGACCTTGGGGCCTTCCGGCGCGCGTGCAACGTGCGTTGCGAAGAGGCTTACTGCTGCGGCTTGTTCGACAGCGCGAGTCTGAGAAGATCGGCGACGGTATTCACGCTCAGCTTCTCCATGATGTTCGCGCGATGCGCTTCCACGGTCTTGATGCTGATGCCGAGATCGTCGGCGATCTGCTTGTTCAGGCGCCCCGCGATGATCCGTTCGAGTACTTGATGCTCGCGCGCCGTCAGCTTGCCGAGACGCTCGGCGGCCGCGCGCTGCTGCTGGACGCTCGTGCTCTCGCTGCGCGCCTTCTCCAGCATGCGCTCCACGAGCTTGCGCAGTTCGGCTTCGTCGAACGGCTTTTCGATGAAGTCCATCGCGCCTTTTTTCATGGTCGAGACGGCCATCGGCACGTCGCCGTGACCCGTCACGAAGATGATCGGCAGCAGCGAATTTTCGGCGATCAGGCGTTCCTGCAATTCGAGGCCCGTCATGCCGGCCATGCGCACGTCGAGGATCAGGCACGAGATCGCGCCGGAATGCGCGATCGGCAGATAGGCGTCGAGATAGGTCTCCGCGCTCGCGAAACACTGCACGCGATAGCCATTGGCCTCGAGCAGCCAGCGCAAAGAATCGCGCACGGCCTCGTCATCGTCGACGACGAAGACGGTTTCCTGGGTGGTAACTGGACTGCTCATAGCTCTCCCGTAACGGTTTGTTGTCTGGTGTGTTCATCGAGAGCGTCCTGCCCGCCGTTGCTCGGGCTGTCGGACTCTCCAATCGGCAGACTGCAGTGGAACGTGGCGCCCGTGATGTGGCCGTCGGATTCGACGTTATTGACCACCCACAGGCGCCCGCGATGCGATTCGATGATCGAACGGCAAATGTTCAGCCCCATGCCCATGCCGTCGGACTTGGTGCTGTAGAACGGCTCGAAGAGGCGCTCGGCGGTGGCTTCGTCGACGCCTGGCCCCTGGTCCACGACGCTTACGCACACGAAGTTGCCGTCGGTGCGCTGCACGATCACGCGAATCACCGGATCGACGGCGTTCGGTTTCGCATCATGCATCGCTTCGGCCGCGTTTTTCAACAGGTTCACCAATACTTGCTCGATCAGCACCGGATCGACGTAGATCACGGGCATGCGCGAGCGTATTTCCGTCACGATGCGGATCTTGCGCTTCCGCGCCTCGATCTCGGCGAGACCAACCGCATCGGCGACGATATCGGCGACGCGCGATGCCTGGCGCTTCGGCTCGCTGCGCTTCACGAACTCGCGGATGCGCTTGATGATCATCCCGGCGCGCACGGCCTGCTGTGCGGTCTTCTCGAGCACGGGCAGCAGGTTTTCCTGCGTCATGCGGCCCGATTTCACCATCGCGACGCAGCCCGAGCAGTAGTTGTTGATCGCGGCGAGCGGCTGGTTCAGCTCGTGCGCGAGCGACGACGCCATTTCGCCCATCGTCATCAGCCGGCTCGTGAACTGGAGCTTTTCTTCCTGCTGATGCGCGAGTTCCTGCGCCTGCTTGCGCTGCGTGATGTCGGTCGCGATCTGCATCTGCGCGAGATGGCCGTCGACCCATTGGATGTACTGGCGCCGCACTTCGAACCACTTCTGGATACCGTCGACATAGACTTCCTGCGCGTCCGCCGAGCTCTCCGTGAGCGCGGTGGCGGGCAGGCCCGCATAGGTATCCACCATGTCGATGGTGTCCGACGATGTCTGTGCGCCGTCGAACCCCGCGCCCGCGAGTTGCAGGTGACCGTCCGGACGGATGCCGAACAGATGCCGGTAATAGCGGTTCGCAAAGAGCAATTCGGCTTCGTCGGCGGCGAGCACGGAGACGGCGGCATCAAGGCTTTCGAGGACGGTCGTGAAGCGCTCGTGCGCGGCGGCGAGTTCTTCGCGGGCGCGTTTCGGCTCGGTGATGTCCGTCATCGACGACATCCAGCCGGTCTGCCTCCCCGAGCTGTCGATCAGCGGCGACACGTAGAGCCGCGCGTGGAAGAACGAGCCGTCCTTGCGGCGCACGCGCAGTTCGAAGCCGGACGAGGGCGCCTTGCCGCGCAGCGTCATGTCGAGCTGGCGCTGCATTTCGGGATACGCGTCGCGCGGCCAGTACGGAAACGGCTTCGTTTTGCCGACGAGGTCGTTTTCGTCCCAGCCGGTCATCCGGCAGAACGCGGGATTCACGTGCGTGATGCGGCCGTGCATGTCGAGCACGCGCATGCCGATCAGCACCGAGTTTTCCATCGCGCGGCGGAAAAACGCTTCGGCGTAGAGCGCCTGCTGCGCCTCGAAACGCTGCCGGGTGTGTTTCCAGAGGCTCCACAGGCTCCACAGCACGAAGCACGACAGGCCCGCGACGAGCCACACGAGCGTGTTGTTCGTGAAATTCGTGAGCTGCGGGTACGAATACACGCGCACCGAAACGCCTTGTCCCGGCGGGTCGAGTGGCAGGTCGTAGAACATGTCGCGCGGCAGGCGCGGACGGCTCGACGTGGTGGCGAGTTCGCGATTGTTGAGATCGGTGATCGAAATCTTGTACTTCGCCGACAGCTCACTTGGGATGTCGTGCTTCAGGATTCCTTCGATCGAAAATACCGCCGCGATCGATCCGAGGAATTCGCGGTCGCGAAAAACCGGCGTCTGCAGCGTGATGTAGCCGTTGCCGAGATCGTCGTAGAGAAGGGGGGAATAGACCTGGCGGCGGGTCGTGCGCGCTTCGTCGAAGGCGGCCTGGACGGCTTCGTCCATCTGCGTTTCGTTCGGCTTGGCGAGGCGCGAACCCAGCACCGGCAAAGGCGTGCTGGGCCAGCGCGGCTTGTGCTCGCTCGTGTACCAGTTCATGTACAGGATCTCGGGATGACCCTGCATGATGTCGGTGGAGGAGGTCTGGAAAGTCTGCGGATCACCGTGTCCGGTGGCGATGTCGCGAGCGAGCGCCTGAATTTGTTCTTGCGCTCCCGTCATGGAAAGACGAATCTGCTGCTGGGCCCACGCGACGTTTCTGTAAAGCGTGTCTTCCTGTTGCTGCTGCTCGCGCCGATTGAGACTCCACAAGATCAGGCTCATGACGATCAGAAAGACCAGGATCGAAATGAGCGGCGTGAGTAAATAGGAGTTCGACCACCACGGTCCGTGGTGCCAGCGGGACGGCGACGAGTCTGTCGGCTTGCGCGACGACTTCGCCGAACGTGCGAAAAGCCGATCGGTCAACATGGCGGCAATTGTAACGCAGCGTTTGATTGTTAAATGGCGTAAAAAGACAGGAAACAGCCTTCAAATGGTCGCAAGGGAGCGAAACGTCTACCGAAAAAGTCTTGTCGGACGGTGCGCCGCAGCAATTTTTCGTATTATGAGATTCAATATCGTGATTTGAAAAATTCCTTGCGTGATGGTCCGGACCCTCATTAGAATTGCCGCACGCGGCCGGCGCCGTATTGGCGCGTGATGTCAGTTCATAGAGCGTTCCTCAAATCAGGAGACGAGCATGTCCGCTGTACCCGACGAAGTTCTGAAATATGTCGCCAATGCCAACGACGACGATCCCCAGGAAACCGCCGAGTGGCTCGAAGCGCTAGACGGCGTGATTTCGGCAGTTGGCCCTGATCGCGCGCATTACCTGATCGAGAAACAAATCGAGTTCGCCCGCGTCCATGGCGAACATCTGCCTTTTTCCGCGAACACCCCGTACATCAACACGATCCCGGTCGCCAACCAGGCGAAGATTCCGGGCGACCAGGACCTCGAACACCGCATCCGCTCGTACACGCGCTGGAACGCCATCGCGATGGTGCTGCGCGCCGGCAAGGACACGAACGTCGGCGGCCACATCGCTTCGTTCGCTTCCGCCGCCACGCTGTACGACGTCGGGTTCAACCACTTCTGGCACGCGCCTTCGAAGGATCACGGCGGCGACCTCGTGTTCGTGCAGGGCCACTCGTCACCGGGCGTGTATTCGCGCGCGTTCCTGCTCGGGCGCCTGACCGAAAAGCAATTGAACAACTTCCGCCAGGAAGTGGGCGGCGAGGGCATTTCGTCGTATCCGCATCCGTGGCTGATGCCTGATTTCTGGCAGTTCCCGACCGTCTCGATGGGCCTCGGCCCGATCATGGCGATCTATCAGGCGCGCTTCATGAAGTACATGGAAGCCCGCGGCATCGCGAAGACGGCCGGCCGCAAGGTCTGGGCGTTCCTCGGCGACGGCGAAACCGACGAGCCGGAATCGCTCGGCGCGATCGGCATGGCCGGCCGCGAGCGCCTCGGCAACCTCGTGTTCGTGATCAACTGCAACTTGCAGCGTCTCGACGGCCCGGTGCGCGGCAACGGCAAGATCATCCAGGAACTGGAATCGGAATTCCGTGGCGCGGGCTGGAACGTGATCAAGGTGGTGTGGGGCAGCCGCTGGGACGCGCTCTTCGCCCGCGACAAGACCGGCGCGCTGATGCGTCGCATGATGGAAGTCGTCGACGGCGAATATCAGACGTACAAGTCGGAGTCGGGCGCGTTCGTTCGCGAGCACTTCTTCAACACGCCGGAACTGAAGGCGCTCGTTTCGGACTGGTCCGATGAAGACATCTGGAACCTGAACCGTGGCGGCCACGATCCGCACAAGATCTACGCGGCGTACGACCAGGCGCAGAAGGCGACGCACGCGCCGACTGTCATCCTTGCCAAGACCATCAAGGGCTACGGCATGGGCGAGCACGGTCAGGCGATGAACATCACCCACCAGCAGAAGAAGCTGCCGATCGAGACGCTGAAGAAATTCCGCGACCAGTTCAAGCTGCCGATTGCCGACGACAAGATCGAGGACGTGCCGTATCTCACCTTCGAGGAAGGCTCGAAGGAACTCGAGTACATGCGCGCCCAGCGTCAGGCGCTTGGCGGCTACCTGCCGACGCGTCGCGAGAAGGCGGAATCGCTGCCGGTGCCGGAACTCTCGGCGTTCGACGCGGTGCTGAAGGGCACGGGCCCGGGTCGTGAAATCTCCACGACGATGGCATTCGTGCGCGTCCTGAACATCCTCTTGAAGGACAAGGCGCTCGGCAAGCGCATCGTGCCGATCGTCCCGGACGAATCGCGCACGTTCGGCATGGAAGGTCTGTTCCGCCAGATCGGCATCTGGAATCAGGAAGGCCAGAAGTACGTGCCGGAAGATTCCGACCAGCTCATGTTCTATCGCGAGTCGGAAACCGGGCAGATCCTGCAGGAAGGCATCAACGAAGCCGGCGGGATGTGTGACTGGATCGCGGCCGCGACGTCGTATTCGACGCACGGCGAGATCATGATCCCGTTCTACATCTTCTATTCGATGTTCGGCTTCCAGCGTATCGGCGATCTGGCGTGGGCGGCGGGCGACATGCGTTCGCGCGGCTTCCTGCTCGGCGGCACGGCGGGACGCACGACGCTGAACGGCGAAGGCCTGCAGCACGAAGACGGCCATTCGCTCCTGTGGGCGGCATCGATCCCGAACTGCGTGAGCTACGACCCGACGTTCGGCTACGAACTCGCCGTGATCATGCAGGACGGCCTGCGCCGCATGGTGGCGGACCAGGAGGACGTGTACTACTACATCACGGTGATGAACGAGAACTACGAGCATCCGGCGATCCCGGAAAGCGAGTCTGTTGCCGCGGACATCATCAAGGGGATGTACTCGTTCAGGAAGGCCGAGGCCGACAAGAAGGCGCCGCGCGTGCAACTGATGGGCGCGGGCACGATCTTCAACGAAGTCATCGCCGCCGCTGAGTTGCTGAAAACCGACTGGGGCGTCGCTGCCGACCTCTGGAGCGTGCCGAGCTTCACGGAACTGGCCCGCGAAGGTCAGGCCGTCGAGCGCTACAACCTCCTGCATCCGACCGAAGAGAAGAAGGTCGCGCACGTCACGAAGCTGCTGAAGGACGCGCCGGGCCCGGTGATCGCATCGACGGACTACATCCGCGCGCTCGTCGACCAGATCCGTGCGTTCGTGCCGCAGAAGTTCGTCGTGCTCGGCACCGATGGCTTCGGCCGCTCGGACACGCGTGAGGCGCTGCGTCATTTCTTCGAAGTCGACCGCTACTGGGTCACGCTCGCCGCGCTCAACGCGCTCGCGGACGAAGGCACGATCGACCGCAAGGTCGTCGGCGAGGCGATCAAGAAGTACAGCCTCGACCCGTCCAAACCCAACCCGATGACCGTTTAAAGGCATCGCCCCCGAGCGTTGTGACGGCGCGCCGCTTCGAAGCGAAGCGGCGCGCCGTGCAACTCAGGAGACACTAATAATGAGTCAAGCGATCGAAATCAAAGTGCCGGACATCGGCGATTTCTCCGATATCCCGGTCATCGAAATCCATGTGAAGGCGGGTGACACCGTCGAGAAGGAGCAGTCGCTCGTCACGCTCGAATCCGATAAAGCCACGATGGACGTGCCCAGTTCAGCCGCTGGCACCGTCAAGGAAGTGAAGGTCAAGATTGGCGACAACGTGTCGGAAGGCACGCTGATCGTCGTGCTGGAAGGCGGCGCGAACGCGGGGTCTTCCGCGGCGGCGCCGGCCGCTGCACCCGCCAAGGCCGATGCGGCGCCTGCTGCTGCTCCGGCTGCTGCGGCCCCCGCGTCGGGCGGCGGCACGATCGACGTGAAAGTGCCGGACATCGGCGATTTCACGGACATTCCGGTCATCGAGATCGGCGTGAAGGTCGGCGACAAGGTCGAAAAAGAGCAGTCGCTCATCACGCTCGAATCCGACAAGGCGACGATGGACGTGCCATCGCCCGCTGCCGGCACGGTCAAGGAACTGAAGGTCAAGCTCGGCGACACGGTCTCCGAGGGCACGCTGATCGTCGTGCTGGAAGGCGGCGGCGGTGCTGCTGCCGCGCCGGCCGCACCGGCCGCGAAGCAGGAGGAGCCGAAAACCGTTCCGTCCGATGCGCCCGCGAAGCCCGCCGCGCAGAAGGAAGCGCCGTCCGCGCTCGCTCAAGCGCCCGCAATGCCTGCCGGCGACGGCACGCACACGTCGAGCCACGCGTCGCCGTCGGTGCGCAAGTTCGCGCGCGAACTGGGCGTCGACGTGTCGCGCGTCACGGGTTCGGGTCCGAAGGGACGCATCACGCAAGGCGACATCACCGCGTTCGTCAAGGGCGTGATGTCCGGTCAGGGCAAGGCGCCGGCGGCGGCTGCCGCACCGGCTGGCGGTGGCGGCGGCGAGTTGGGCCTGCTGCCGTGGCCGAAGGTCGACTTCACGAAGTTCGGTCCGGTCGAGCCGAAGCCGCTTTCGCGCATCAAGAAGATTTCGGGCGCGAACCTGCATCGCAACTGGGTCATGATCCCGCACGTCACGAACAACGACGAAGCGGACATCACCGAGCTGGAAGCGCTGCGCGTGAAGCTGAACAAGGAAAACGAGAAGGCCGGCATCAAGATCACGATGCTCGCGTTCGTCATCAAGGCGGTCGTGTCGGCGCTCAAGAAGTTCCCGACGTTCAACGCGAGCCTCGACGGCGACAACCTCGTGTTCAAGCAGTACTACAACGTTGGTTTCGCCGCCGATACGCCGAATGGCCTGATGGTCCCGGTCATTCGCGATTGCGACAAGAAGGGCCTGCTCGACATCGCCAAGGAAATGGCGGACCTGTCGAAGGCGGCACGCGACGGCAAGCTGAAGCCCGACCAGATGCAAGGCGGATGCTTCTCGATTTCGTCGCTCGGCGGGATCGGCGGGACGAACTTCACGCCGATCATCAACGCGCCGGAAGTCGCGATTCTCGGGTTGTCGCGGGGCGCCATGAAGCCCGTCTGGGACGGCAAGCAGTTCGTGCCGCGCCTGACGCTGCCGCTTTCCCTCTCCTATGACCATCGCGTCATCGACGGGGCGGAAGCTGCGCGCTTCAATGCGTATTTGTCGGGGATTCTGGCGGATTTCCGTCGGGTGATTCTTTGATTTTTTCGCCTTGGCTGGCTGCTTCGGCGGCCAGCAACGCGTGTCATTGAACTTGCATTCGCGCCGGTCTTTCAACGTTAGCCCTCGTGCGGGGCGGCACTTGCTTTTTTTGGCCTACGGCCAGGGAAGGTGAGCAAAGAACGGCGCGTCTGCCGACGGCAGAACCGATCGCTTCGTTTGGCCTTCGGTTCTCTCCGCTTCATTCTTAGGGGACAACATGAGTCTCGTCGAACTAAAAGTACCCGATATCGGCGACTTCACTGACGTCGATGTCATCGAAGTCAATATCAAAGCCGGCGACGCCATCGAAAAAGAACAAGGCGTCATCACCCTCGAAACCGACAAGGCCACGATGGAAGTGCCCGCCGACGTTGCAGGCACCATCAAGGAAGTGAAGGTCAAAGCGGGTGACAAAGTATCGCAGGGTTCGGTCATCGCGATGATCGAGACCGAAGGCGCCGGCGCCGCCGCGCCCGCTCCGAAGGCCGAAGCGCCCAAGGAAGCACCCGCCGCGAAGCCCGCTGGCGGTGGTGGCACGCAGGACGTGAAGGTGCCGGACATCGGCGATTTCTCCGATATCCCGGTCATCGAAATCCACGTGAAGCCGGGTGACACCGTCGAGAAAGAGCAGTCGCTCGTCACGCTCGAATCCGACAAGGCCACGATGGACGTGCCGTCGCCTGCGGCCGGCACCGTCAAGGAACTGAAGGTCAAGATCGGCGACAACGTGTCGGAAGGCGTCGTCATCCTGACGCTCGAAGGCGCGGGCGGCGGCGCAGCACCGGCTGCCGAAGCCAAACCGCAACAGGCCGCGCCGCAAGCGGCAGCCGCGCCGGCTGCTCCTGCCCCGAAGGCCGGCAGCTACTCGGGCGCAGCTGACTTCGAATGCGACATGCTCGTGCTCGGCGCGGGCCCCGGCGGCTATTCCGCCGCGTTCCGCTCGGCCGACCTTGGCATGAAGACCGTGCTCGTGGAACGCTACGCGACGCTCGGCGGCGTGTGTCTGAACGTCGGCTGTATTCCGTCGAAGGCGTTGCTGCATACGGCGCTCGTGCTCGATGAAGCGAAAGCGCTCGAACACCACGGCATCACGTTCGGCGCGCCGTCGGTCGATCTCGACAAGCTGCGCGGCTTCAAGGAAGGCGTCGTCAAGAAGCTGACCGGCGGCCTGGCCGGCATGGCGAAGGCGCGCAAGGTGCAGGTGGTCAACGGCGTCGGTACGTTCGTCGATCCGAATCACCTGGAAGTCGCCACCGCCGATGGCAAGAAAGTCGTGAAGTTCGCGAAAGCCATCATCGCGGCGGGGTCGCAGGCGGTAAAGCTGCCGTTCATGCCGGAAGACCCGCGCGTCGTCGATTCGACCGGCGCGCTCGAACTGCGCCAGATTCCGAAGCGCATGCTCGTGATCGGCGGCGGCATTATCGGTCTCGAAATGGCGACGGTGTACGCGGCGCTCGGCTCGCAGATCGATGTGGTCGAAATGCTCGACGGCTTGATGACGGGCGCCGACCGCGATCTCGTGAAGGTTTGGGAGAAGTACAACGCGAAGCGCTTCGCGAACGTCATGCTCAAGACCAAGACGACCAAGGCCGAAGCCAAGGACGACGGCATCTACGTGTCGTTCGAAGGCGAGAAGGCACCGGCCGAAGCGCAGCGCTACGACCTCGTGCTCGTCGCGGTTGGACGCAGCCCGAACGGCGGCAAGATCGGCGCGGACAAGGCGGGCGTCGCGGTGACGGAGCGCGGGTTCATCAACGTCGACAAGCAGTTGCGCACCAACGTGCCGCACATCTTCGCGATCGGCGATCTCGTCGGCCAGCCGATGCTCGCGCACAAGGCCGTGCAC
This sequence comes from Caballeronia humi, assembly GCF_001544475.1. Taxonomy (GTDB): domain Bacteria; phylum Pseudomonadota; class Gammaproteobacteria; order Burkholderiales; family Burkholderiaceae; genus Caballeronia; species Caballeronia humi. The sequence continues at coordinate 81,502 of NZ_FCNW02000011.1, forward strand.
GAGGCGCACGTCGCGGCTGAAGCGGCGCACGGCGAGAAGGCGTATTTCGATGCGATCCAGATTCCGTCGGTGGCCTACACCGATCCGGAAGTGGCCTGGGCCGGCAAGACCGAAGACGAGTGCAAGGCGCAGGGCATCAAGTATGGCAAGGCAGTGTTCCCGTGGGCCGCATCGGGTCGCGCGATCGCCAACGGCCGCGATGAAGGCTTCACCAAGCTGATCTTCGACGAAGCGACGCATCGCGTGATCGGCGGCGGGATCGTCGGGTTGAACGCGGGCGATCTGATCAGCGAAGTGTGTCTCGCGGTCGAAATGGGCGCGGACGCGACGGACATCGGCAAGACGATCCACCCGCATCCGACGCTCGGCGAATCGATCGGCATGGCTGCGGAGCTGTACGAAGGCGTTTGTACCGACCTGCCGCCGCAGAAAAAGAAGTAAGGTTTCGGCGCGGCAACGCAAAAACGGCGCACCTTTTAGGGGGTGCGCCGTTTTTTTATCGCATGAAGCGAAGTCCGAAGACACAAAAAAACCGGCCGAAGCCGGTTTTTCTGAGATTCAGGCAAATACCTTAGGCAACCGACTTCTTGGCGGTGCGGGTAGCTTGCTCGGTCGCTTGCGTAGCGGCCTTCGTGGCGGCCGTAGCGGCTGCGTTGAAGTTGCTTTCAGCGATTTCAACAGCTTGCTTCGTTGCCTTGTGAACCGTTTCGTACGTGGTGTTGGCGGCGGTGATTGCCGACTTCATCACGGCGACAGCCGTTTCCGAGCCTGCCGGTGCGTTCTTCGCGACGTTGTCGACGAGCGTTTGCACCTTGCGGTTTTGCTCTTCGTATTGCGCTTCAGCGACACGGGCGAATTCAGCTTGCGTGGCCGATGCGATTTCATACAGGTGACGGCCATACGAGAGAACCTTCTCGGCGACCGGCTGCGTCAGGCTGGCTTGCAGCGACAGCAGTTCTTGCGCGTCCTTGACCGACAGGGCGCGTTGCGTGTTTTCCTGGCTTTCTGCCAGCGTCGACTTCACGACTTGCAGGTTCAGTTCGACCAGCTTTTCGATGCCTTCGAATGCCTTGTTCGTCAGGCCGAAGAGCGTGTCGAATTGAGCTTTTTGTGCGGCGGCGATTTGTTCGGGGGTCAACAGGGTCATATCACACTCCTGAAATTCGACCCAGCAGCGCGCGGGTCGTGGTTTTGTGACGGATGCCGGAAATCCGGCTACCGGATGAAGCTAGTGCGATTGGTGCGTCGCAACATGAAGCTTATTTTAGCCAAATTCCTAAGCGTGTCAAGCGCTTTTTGTTGCGGTGCACAAAATCGTTAAGTTATTTGTTAAACAAAGGCTTATATGTGGGGACGGGCTCTCGGAACGAATACGGGAAAACCCGTATGCACCAAGATGGGACAAGGATTACAAGACTATTCCGATGCTACGATCGGGCGTCTGAGAACCTGCCCAGTACGTGATGAAAGCATTTTATAGTGACCGTTTCGTGTTGCCGCTCCCGGCCGGCCATCGCTTTCCGATGCAGAAATATCGTTTGCTGCGGGAGCGAGTGGAAGCCGAATTGCGCGGTGTGGCGCTGCACGAAGCGCCCATCGCGAGCGATAGCGAACTCGTGCGCGTGCATCGTGCGGACTATGTCGAACGGGTCGCGACGGGTGCGCTTGATATCCGCGAGCAACGGGAAATCGGCTTTCCGTGGTCGCCGGAGATGGTGGAGCGCTCGCGACGGTCCGTTGGCGCGACGATCGCCGCCTGCCGTGCGGCGCTCATCGACGGCTTCGCGGTAAATCTCGCGGGCGGCACGCATCATTCGTACGCGGCACACGGCGCGGGTTTTTGCGTCTTCAACGACGCCGCCGTCGCTGCCCGCGCGATGCAGTACGACGCGTGCGGGCAGGGCGGCCGCGCGCAAATTGCCATCGTCGATCTCGACGTGCACCAGGGCAACGGCACGGCGTCAATCTTCCGCGACGACCCGAGCGTCTTCACGCTGTCATTGCACGGCGAGTCGAACTATCCGTTTTCGAAGGAAACGAGCGATCTCGACGTCGCGCTCCCCGACGGCTGCGATGACGACGCCTACGCCGACGCGCTCTCCCGCGCGCTTGCGACGATGTTCGAGCGCGTCGAACCGATGCTGATCATCTACTTGGCAGGCGCCGATCCGCACGCGGGCGACCGTCTCGGCCGGCTGTCGCTGAGCTTCGACGGCCTCGGGCGCCGCGACCAGCTTGTGTTCGACGCCGGGGCGGCCCGCAACCTGCCGGTCGCGATAGCGATGGCGGGCGGCTACGGCCGCGACATCGACGACACGGTCGAAGTCCACCTTCACACGATTCAGCTCGCCGCCGCGGCCTGTGCCCGCCGACGCGGCGCGGCTTTTTAGGATGGCGCCGTAAACCAAACTTGTTCAAGGAACGTTAACATTTCGTCTTAGTCGAAACGCCCGTTGCCGTTCGGCGACACGCGTTCCAGCCGTTTCCGACAATCATCGATTGCGCGCGAAACGGTTTCGGAAACCGCAGAGTCGACATTTCTCTCAAGATTCAGAATTAATTGCCGATATGCCTGGAAAGCCCGCAAGGCGTCTGCGCAAATCGGCGAACGAATTTCCGGATCACGATCGTTTTTGACGATCAACATCCAGAACCTTATTGTGTTTTTGCAATCGAGGCTTACAACTCGGTTTAAAGAGCGTCGATAAGTGCTTAATATTGCTTAAATTTCGCAGCTTTACTACACTTGCGGTACTCTCACGCCGCTCCCAGAACAGAACACTAATGAAAACCGAAATGTTTTCGCCGCTAAAGGTGATGCAAGGCGTGGCGCTACGCACCGTGATGTCGGTCGCGGTGTCCGTCGCCGTGGCGACCTCCTTTGCGGCAATGCCCGGCGAAGCCTTCGCCAAGACCGCGGCGCAATCGAAAGCCACGGTCAAGAAAGCCAGCAAGACCCCCTCCACCGCAGAATCACCTAAAGCTCAAGGCACCAAAGCCGCCAAGCTGCGCGCGCCCGCGCCGGCCAAAGCCGCGAAAGTAGCCGCCGCGAACGACGACGATGACGCTCCGCGTGCATCGCGCAAACGCCGCGTCAGCTACAAGATGGACCCGCACAACCGCCGCAGCGCCGTGCACGCGGTCGCATACCAGCCGCGCACGCCGACCGTCGGCCAGGCGTTCGGCCTGCACGAGACGGCGGACAGCCTCGCGCTGCGTTCGAGTGTCGCGTACGTCGTCGACCAGAACACGCAGGAAACGCTCTTCGACAAAAATTCGCGCGCCGTCGTGCCGATCGCGTCGATCACCAAGCTCATGACCGCGATGGTCGTGCTCGATTCGCGCGAGCCGCTCACCGACGAACTCATGGTCACTGACGAAGACCGCGACTACGAGAAGTACACAGGTTCGCGGCTCGCGGTCGGCTCGGTGCTGAATCGCGAGGACATGCTGCATATCGCGTTGATGGCGTCGGAAAATCGCGCGGCAGCGGCGTTGTCGCGGTATTACGCGAACGGCCGCCCCGGCTTCATCGCCGCGATGAACGCGAAGGCGAAGTCGCTCGGCATGACCGACACGCACTTCGAAAACTCCACGGGCTTGACGAGCCAGAACGTATCGAGCGCGCGCGACCTCGTGAAGATGGTCAACGCGGCGTATCAATACCCGCTGATCCGCCGCTTCTCGACCGATACGAGCTACGACGTCTATACCGGCAAGCGCAACATCGCCTACCGCTCGACGAACGCGCTGATCCGCAATCCGACGTGGGATATCGGCCTGCAGAAGACCGGCTTCATCAACGAAGCGGGCGAGTGCCTCGTGATGCAGGCGAACATCAACGGCCGTCCGGTCGTGATGGTGCTGCTCGATTCGTCGGGCAAGTATTCGCGTTTCGCCGATGCGGGCCGCATCCGCTCGTATCTCGATACAGCCGGCGAGCCGCGCATCACCAGCGCCGACGCAGGCGGCGGCGCCTGATGTTTTAAGCCACCGCGCATAAAAAAGCCGGATTCATCGTGAGATGAATCCGGCTTTTCTCTTGGGAATACGCTTTTCAGCGCTGCTGTGAATCCGAGCCCTGATCCGGCCGATACCCGAGCGACTGCGAAATTTCGAGCGCCGTATGGCTCAACTGCTTGAGCCACGCGTCCTGCAGACGATCAGCCGGCGCCGACAGCGACAGTCCCGCCACGAGCCGCCCCGTATCGTCGTAAATGCCGGCGGCGATGCAGCGCACGCCCAGTTCCAGTTCCTCGTTATCGCGCGCGCAGGCCTGCTGGCGAACGAAGGTCAACTCGCGCTCGAGCTTCGCGAGATCGGTGATGCTGTTCTGCGTGTGCCCCGAGAGGCCCGTGCGCGTGGCGTAGGCGCGCACGCGCGAGGCTTCGTCGGCGGCGAGAAAGAGCTTGCCCACCGAGGTCAGATGCAGCGGCGCCCGCCCGCCGATCGCCCGCACGACCTGCATGCCCGAGCGCTCCGAATACGCGCGCTCGATATAGACGATCTCGTCGCCCTGACGCACCGACAGGTTCACCGTCTGCCCCGTCTGCCGGTGCAGTTCGCGCATCGGCGGCATCGCGGCTTCGCGCACCGAGAGCCGTGCCTTCACCAGGTTGCCGAGTTCGAGCAGCCGCATGCCGAGCCGGTACGTGCCTGGGTCCGAGCGGTCGACGAGCCGGCACAGCACCATGTCGTTCAGGATGCGGTGCGCGGTCGACGGATGCAATTCCGTGCTCTGCGAGAGTTCCTTGAGGCTGACGGGATCGGTGTGCGCGGCAAGGGCATCGAGAAGACGCATCATGCGCTCGATGACCTGGATGGAGGTTTTGGATTCCGGGTTCGTATCGCTCATCGTGGAAAATCGGTTGATGCGTCAAACAGCGGAAGTGCAATTGTATCTCATAATGTGAAAAAAGCGAAATTGAGATAGGGTGCTTCGACTTGAGCCGCTTCCGGCCCTTTTTCGCAAGCGAGGCTCGCGCAGTCGAGTTAATCGCGGATAATCGGCGAGAAATTCAGGAGAAAAATCCCCATGCGAGTCGGTTTGTTCGTCACCTGTCTCATCGACCTGATGCGCCCGGAGATCGGGTTTTCCGTCATCAAACTGATCGAGAAGGCGGGCTTCGAAGTAATCGTGCCGCCTGCGCAGACGTGCTGCGGCCAGCCGGCCTATAACTCCGGCGACCGGCCGCTCGCCCGCGATCTCGCCGAAAAGACGCTGCGCGAATTCGAGCAGTTCGATTACGTGGTCGTGCCGTCGGGATCGTGCGGAGGGATGATCCGCTCGCATTACGGCGATCTTTTTCGCGACGATCCCGAGTTGATGAGCCGTTACGCGCGCGTGCAGCCGCGCGTCTACGAACTGACCGATTTCCTCGTCACGGTCGCCAGGGTTCAGCTAGAGGCAGGCGTGTTCGAAGGCGGTGTTACCTATCACGATTCCTGCTCGGGCCTGCGCGAACTCGGCGTCAAGACGCAGCCGCGCGCGCTGCTCGCGCAGGCTGGCGTGCCGGTCACGGAGATGAAAGGCTGCGAGCACTGCTGTGGCTTCGGCGGCACGTTCGCAGTGAAATATGGCGCAATCTCGACCGCTATCGTCGACGAAAAATGCGCGAACATCCGCGAAAGTGGGTCGAACGCCGTCGTACTCGGCGATCTCGGCTGCATGCTGAACATAGAGGGACGCCTGCGCCGCACTGGCGACACCACGACGCGCGTGCTGCACATCGCGCAAGTTCTCGCAGGCGACGCCTGACCTACCGGAGCGGCGACGATGCAAGTTCAAACAATGCACTTCAAGGCTCGCGCGGGCAGCAAGCTCGCTGACGAGCGTTTGCAGCAGAACCTCACGAAACTCTCGACGAAATTCGTCAGCGCCCGCGCGAGCGCGATCACCGCGATCGACTTCGAAGCGACGCGCGCCGCGCTGAAGGAACGCCGCGATCGCGCGATCGAAAATCTTGACGTGTGGCTCGAAACCTTCGAGCGCGAGGCTACTCGCCGCGGCGCGACGGTGCTCTACGCGGAATCGACGCAGGACGCGGCGCGACTCGTCGCGGACATCGCGCGCAAGCACGTCGTGAAAAAGGTCATCAAGACGAAGTCGATGGTGTCGGAAGAGATGCAGTTGAACCGCGTGCTCGGCGAGATGGGCGTGCAGTCGATCGAGACGGACCTCGGCGAGTACATCCTCCAGATCAACGACAACGAGCCGCCGAGCCACATCATTGCGCCCGTCGTCCACAAGGACAAGGAGCAGATCGCCGATCTCTTCGCGAAGACGCACGGCAAGCCGCGTCTCACCGAAATCCCCGACATGACGCGTGAGGCGCGCCAGGTGCTGCGGCCGCACTTCATGTCGGCGGACATGGGCGTGACGGGCGGCAATTTCGTGATCGCGGAGACCGGGTCGGTAGCGGTCGTAACGAACGAGGGCAATGAAGGCATGTGTACGGTCATGCCGCGCGTGCACGTCGCGGTAACGGGCATCGAAAAGGTGCTGCCGACGCTCGAAGATCTCGCTACCGCGATGCGTCTCTTGCCCCGCTCGGCAACCGGGCAGACGATGTCGAACTATTTCTCGCTGCTGACCGGGCCGCGCGGCGAGGGCGAGCTGGATGGGCCGGAACATATGTACTTCGTGCTCGTCGATGGCGGGCGTACCGGGCTCGTCGGCGGGGAGTTTCAGGAGATGCTGCGCTGCATCCGGTGCGGCGCGTGCATGAACCACTGTCCGGTGTATCAGAAGATCGGCGGACATGCTTATGGTTGGGTCTATCCCGGGCCGATGGGATCGGTGCTGACGCCGGCTTACGTCGGCATCGATCGCGCGCTCGATCTGCCGCAGGCCGCGACGCTCTGCGGTGAGTGCAACAGCGTGTGTCCGGTGGGTATTCCGCTTTCGGACCTTCTGCGCAAGCTCCGGGAAAAGCAGGTGGAGCGGCGTTTGCGGCCGCGGAACGAACGCGTGGCGCTCGCCGTTTGGGGATTTCTCGCGCTGCATCCCGACTGGTATGCGCTATTCACCAAACTATCCGTGCGGGTTCTCGAGCGCATGGGCGGCAGCAAGAAGGCGATTTCGCGACTGCCGCTTGGAGGCGGCTGGACGAATACGCGCGACATCCCCGCGCCGGTCGGCAGGACGTTTCGCGAGCTATACAAGGCGCACCGGTCGCATATCGGCTGATGCGAAAAACCGCGCGAGACCTTTGGGTCTCACGCGGTTTTTTTCACTCGACACGACGTGGTCAGCCGCCGAAGGGGCCCGACTGACGCTGCGAGTTCCCCCTGCCACCTCCGTTCCCGCCGTTGCCTTGATTGCCCCCGCCATTGTTGCCACGCTGAGGAGGCGGCGCGACATTCGGACGGCTGGGCGCCGGCCCGCCGACAGCGACCGGAGGCGGCCGGCCGCCTCCGGCTTGCGGTCCGCCTTGTCCGCCGCCACCGCCACCGCCTGCTTGCTGTCCAGGTGGAGGCCCGCCGTGATTTCCACCGCCATTCCCGCCGCCGTTTCCACCCCCGCCGCCGCCACGGCCGTGATAATTGTCACCACCGTAGTAACCCCCGCCGCCACGACGATATCCAGGACCATCATCCCAATACCGGCGCGGCGGCGGCCCGCCGTAATACCCCGGCCCGTAATAGCTTCCTCCGCCGACATACACGCCCGACTGCACCACGGCGGGCGCGCCATACCCATACGCGGGATAGCCGGGATCGTAACCGGCCGGATAGCCGCCGCCGTAGGCGGGCGTGCCGTCCGGATAAACCGCGCACCCGCCCAGTAGGGCCGACGACGCGACAACAAGTCCTGCGACTGCGAGTTTCATGATGTTTGGGAACGAACGTTGACCGATTGGTTAATAAGACACCCGCCGGGATGCGGTGTCGCGAAAAGTTTGTAAGCCTTTATGACGGTCGGTTGGGATTATCTTCGCATCGACCGTGCCGCAAGGGCTTGTTGTTCCCAACGCAACATACCTTTGCTTACAGGTGTATTTATGAGATACGGGGAAACCCGTAAACTTCGAAGCGTCGACAGGTGCGCCTTTCCCTTTGGCCACGCGACCTAGAAGCAGGGGTATCCAATGAAAAAGACAATAGCGACCTACTGGCCCATCGCGATCCTCGTTCCGATCGCGCTTGCCGCATACATGCACGCGATGAACGCCGCCGAACCCGCGCCCGCGCCGCGCGAGATGACGACTGCCGCGACCGTCAGCGCCGAACTGGCGCGGGCGGTGTCGTTCGGTTACGTCGAGCCGGACGGCGACTGGATGCCCGCTAATCCGAAGCCGGGAGAAGCACCATCGGCACGCGTCCTCTAAGCGAGCCTGCATAGGCGAACAGGGCAGATTTTTCCGACTCTTTGTATAATTCGCGGCAACCGCAAGCAGGGCCCGATCGCACGCGGCCCGCGCAGTGCCCGCCCAACCGACGCCGCTTCCTTTCCAACCGAATGAACTCGATCGCCGTTTGCTTCGTCTGTCTGGGCAACATCTGCCGCTCGCCGAGCGCGGAGGCGGTGATGGTGCACCAGGTGGCGGAGGCGAAGCTCGGCGACCGGATCGTCGTCGATTCGGCCGGCACCGGCGACTGGCACATCGGTCAGCCTCCCGACGACCGCGCCCAGCGGGCCGCGAAACGCCGTGGCTACGATCTCTCGTCGTTGCGCGGCCGCCAGATCGCCGCCGCCGATTTCGCGCGCTTCGACCTCCTGATCGCGATGGATGACGCCAACGCCGCCGCGCTCGGCGAAATCTGCCCGCCGGAGCATCGCGACAAAATTCGTCTGCTGATGGAGTTCGCCACGCGCGACGACAGCCGTGTGGTAGTCGACCCGTATTTCGGCGGCGACGATGGCTTCGAGCGCGTACTCGACCAGTGCGAAGACGCCTGCGAGGGCCTCCTGAAGGCGCTGCGCACGCAACTCGCCGCCTAGAGGGCGTCGTCGGCGCGCCTTAAGTAACTTCCTATAGATTTTTTGGGATGGATACTTGACTAAAAGCGTAGGCTATTTATACTGGACGAAAATCCTCAAGTATTAGCGGTAGCCCCCAATTATGAGACTCACCACGAAAGGCCGTTTCGCCGTCACGGCGATGATCGACCTGGCTTTGCGCCAGGAGCAGGGCCCGGTGACGCTGGCCGGCATCAGCCAGCGCCAGCGCATCTCGCTCTCCTATCTCGAACAGTTGTTCGGCAAGCTGAGGCGTCATGAAATCGTCGAATCGGTCCGCGGGCCGGGCGGCGGTTACAACCTCGCGCGTCGCGCCGAGAACGTCACGGTGGCGGACATCATCATCGCGGTCGACGAACCCATCGACGCCACTCAATGCGGCGGCAAGGGCACCTGCGAAGGCACGAAGCAGCACGACGGCCATTGCATGACCCACGAACTCTGGGCAACCCTTAACCAGAAGATGGTCGAGTATCTCGATTCCGTGTCGCTGAAGGATCTCGTCGATCAGCAGCGCGCGCGCGAAGGCTCGCCGGCGGTGCTGCGCGACCGGCGCACCGAGAGCGCGGGCGTCGAAGCCGCGCGCGTCGTGCCGAAGGGACCCAATTCCGTTTTCAACCTGGCGGGCTGACACGGCGCGCTCGCTTTTCGGGTGCGAGCCCATGCGCCACGCGTCGACGACAACGCCATTTGACAGATTTATCCGGAGCGACAGATGAACAACGAGTTTCCCCACCTGCCCATTTACATGGATTACAGCGCGACGACGCCGGTCGATCCGCGTGTGGTGGACAAGATGATTCCGTTTCTGCGCGAGCAGTTCGGCAATCCGGCGTCGCGCAGCCATCAGTACGGCTGGGACGCGGAGCGTGCGGTCGAGGAAGCGCGCGAGAACGTCGCGGCGCTGGTGAATTGCGATCCGCGCGAAATCATCTGGACGTCGGGTGCAACGGAGTCGGACAACCTTGCGATCAAGGGCGCCGCGCACTTCTACAAAAGCCGTGGCAAGCACGTCATCACGGTGAAGACCGAGCACAAGGCCGTGCTCGATACCTGCCGCGAACTGGAACGCGAAGGCTTTGAAGTCACGTATCTGGATGTCAAGGACAACGGCCTCATCGACCTGGACAAGCTCAAGGCGGCGATCCGCCCGGACACGATCCTCGTTTCGGTGATGAACGTGAACAACGAGATCGGCGTGATTCAGGACGTGGCCGCGATCGGTGAGATCACGCGCGAGAAGGGCATCATTTTTCACGTCGACGCGGCGCAGGCCACCGGCAAGATCACGATCGATCTGCAAAAGCTCAAGGTCGACCTGATGTCGTTCTCGGCGCACAAGACGTATGGTCCGAAGGGCATCGGCGCGCTGTATGTGCGTCGCAAGCCCCGCGTGCGTATCGAAGCGCAGATGCACGGTGGCGGTCATGAACGCGGCATGCGCTCGGGCACGCTCGCGCCGCATCAGATCGTCGGGATGGGCGAGGCGTTTCGCATCGCGCGCGAGGAAATGGCGACCGAGAACGAGCGCGTTCGCATGCTGCGCGACCGGCTGCTGACGGGCCTGCAGGACATGGAAGAAACCTATGTCAACGGCGACATGGAACAGCGCGTGCCGCACAACCTGAACATCAGCTTCAACTTCGTCGAAGGCGAGTCGCTGATCATGGCGGTGAAGGACGTGGCGGTGTCGTCGGGATCGGCTTGCACGTCGGCTTCGCTGGAACCGTCATATGTTCTGCGCGCGCTCGGCCGCAACGACGAACTCGCGCACAGCTCGATCCGCTTCACGGTCGGGCGCTTCACGACCGAGCAGGACGTCGACTACGTGATCAACCTGCTGAAAGGCAAGATTGCGAAGCTGCGCGATTTGTCGCCGCTCTGGGAAATGCACAAGGACGGCATCGATATCTCGTCCATCCAGTGGGCCGCGCACTGAGCGCTCCGGACCGCGACAGACACACACGGAATACGAAAGGAGTTTGAATCATGGCATACAGCGACAAGGTTCTGGACCACTACGAAAACCCGCGCAACGTCGGCTCGTTCGGCAAGGACGATGACACCGTCGGCACGGGCATGGTCGGCGCGCCGGCTTGCGGCGACGTGATGAAGCTGCAGATCCGCGTGGGCGCGGACGGCATCATCGAAGACGCGAAGTTCAAGACGTATGGCTGCGGCTCGGCGATCGCGTCCAGCTCGCTCGTGACCGAGTGGGTGAAGGGCAAGACGCTGGATCAGGCGCTCACCATCAAGAACACGCAGATCGCCGAAGAACTGGCGCTGCCGCCGGTGAAGATCCACTGCTCGATCCTCGCGGAAGACGCGATCAAGGCAGCGGTCGCCGACTACAAGCAGCGTCACGGCGCGGCGGCTCCGGAAGCGGCATCGGCCGAAGCGAAGCAGCACGCAGCGTAATGAGTGGACGGGTCTGCCAGGCGGCAAACCCTTGATCGATGCTTAAAGCAAGGCCGCAGCTTGCGACCGCGCAGCCCGAAAGGGGCGAGCGGCGGACGAGCGGCTGCGAGAACAAGAGACTATGGCAATCACGTTGACGGATAAGGCAGCACAGCACGTGCAGAAGTATCTGGCGCGACGCGGCAAGGGCGTCGGCCTGCGTCTGGGCGTGCGCACGACGGGCTGCTCGGGCCTCGCGTACAAGCTCGAGTATGTCGATGAACTCGCGCCGGAAGACCAGGTGTTCGAGTCGGCGGGTGTGAAGATCATCATCGATCCGAAGAGCCTCGCCTATCTCGATGGCACCGAGCTCGACTTCGCGCGAGAAGGCTTGAACGAAGGCTTCCGCTTCAACAATCCGAACGCGAAAGACGAGTGCGGCTGCGGCGAGTCGTTTCGCGTTTGACGCCGGGAGTACCGGCCAAAGAGGCGGCATGTGCCGCCTTTTTCTTTCGTGGTCCCGCATCGTTTAAAGCATCCGGCTCACTGGGTAAATCATGGCAACGCTCAACGACAGCCACTTCGACCTGTTCCATCTGCCGCCGGTCTACGCCGTCGATCAACCCACGCTCGACGACGCCTATCGCACCGTGCAGGCGCAGGTGCATCCCGACCGCTTCGCCGCGGCCGGTGACGCGCAGCGCCGCATCGCGATGCAATGGGCGACGCGCGCGAACGAGGCATACCAGACGCTGCGCGATCCGTTGAAGCGCGCGCGCTACATGCTGGCGCTGCGCGGCGTCGATGTTGGCGCGGAGAACAACACGGCGATGGAACCCGCGTTCCTGATGCAGCAGATGGAATGGCGCGAGAGCATCGAGGACGCGGCCGCCGCGAAGAATCTCGGCGCGCTCGAAGCGCTGCTCGACGAACTGCGCGACGAAGAGCGCATCCGCTTCGACAAGCTCGCGGCGCTGATCGACAGCCATTCGGACCAGGCGGCGGGCGAAGCCGTGCGCCAGTTGATGTTCATCGAGCGCGTGGCGAGCGAGACCGGCGCGCAGATCGAAAAGCTCGAACACGCGTGAGCGCGGCTTGCGCGAATAACCCCCACTAAAACAACGATGGCTTTACTGCAAATATCAGAACCCGGCATGGCGCCCGCGCCGCATCAGCGGCGCGTGGCGATCGGCATCGATCTCGGGACGACCAACTCGCTGGTCGCCGCCGTGCGCAACAGCGTGCCCGAAGTTCTGCCCGACGAGGACGGCCACGTGCTGCTGCCGTCCGTTGTGCGTTATCTCGAGAAGGGCGGGCGGCGGATCGGCCGGATCGCGAAGGACGAAGCGGCAATCGATCCGCTCAATACGATCGTGTCGGTCAAGCGCTTCATGGGACGCGGCAAGAGCGAGGTGGAAGGAGCGGAGAACGCGCCGTACGACTTCATCGACGCGCCCGGCATGGTGCAGATCCAGACCATCGACGGCGTGAAGAGCCCGGTCGAGGTATCGGCGGAGATTCTGGCGACGCTGCGCTACCGCGCGGAAGATACGCTCGGCGACGATCTCGTCGGCGCGGTGATCACGGTGCCCGCCTATTTCGACGAAGCGCAGCGCCAGGCGACGAAGGACGCCGCGCGGCTCGCCGGCCTGAACGTGCTGCGACTTCTCAACGAACCGACCGCGGCGGCGATTGCCTACGGGTTGGATAACGCGTCGGAAGGGCTGTACGCCGTGTACGACCTGGGCGGCGGCACCTTCGACCTGTCGATTCTGAAGCTCACCAAGGGCGTCTTCGAAGTGCTCGCGGCGGGCGGCGATTCCGCGCTCGGCGGCGACGATTTCGACGCCGTGCTGTATCGGCACGCCGTGGCCGAGGCGGGTCTCCAGGTGAACACGGCCGAGGACGTGCGCCTTCTGCTCGACCGTGTGCGTTCGGCGAAGGAAGCACTTTCGGAAGCATCCGAAACGCGCCTCGACGTGACGCTGTCGGACGGCAAGCACATCGACATCACGATCACCGAAACGCAATTCGCGACGCTCACCGACGCGCTCGTCGCCCGCACGCTCACGCCGACGCGCAAGGCGCTGCGCGACGCCAGAGTCGCACCGGCGGACATCAAGGGCGTCGTGCTCGTCGGCGGCGCGACGCGCATGCCGGTGATCCGGCGCGCGGTCGAGCAGTATTTCGGCCAGCCGCCGCTCACGAATCTCGATCCGGATCAGGTCGTGGCGCTCGGCGCCGCGATCCAGGCCGACCTGCTCGCGGGAAACCGTCGCGGCGAAGGCGACGAATGGCTGCTGCTCGACGTGATCCCGCTGTCGCTCGGCGTCGAAACGATGGGTGGCCTGACCGAAAAGATCATCCCGCGCAATTCGACGATTCCCGTCGCGCGCGCGCAGGATTTCACGACGTTCAAGGACGGCCAGACCGCGATGGCGATCCACGTCGTGCAGGGCGAGCGCGAACTCGTCGCCGATTGCCGGTCGCTCGCGCGCTTCGAGCTGCGCGGCATCCCGCCGATGGCGGCGGGCGCGGCGCGCATCCGCGTGACATATCAGGTCGACGCGGACGGTTTGCTGTCCGTCTTCGCGCGTGAACAGGAATCGGGCGTGGAGGCGTCGGTGGTGGTGAAGCCGTCCTACGGCCTCGCCGACGACGACGTCGCCCGCATGCTCGAAGAGAGCTTCAAGACGGCCGAAGTCGATATGCGCGCCCGCGCGTTGCGTGAAGCGCAAGTCGATGCGACACGTCTCGTGGACGCGACCCAGGCGGCGCTGGAAGCCGACGCCGAACTCCTCGACAACGACGAACGCGCGCAAATCGACGCCCTCGTCGCCGAACTGGCTGCCGTCACGAGCGCGGACAATCTCGACGCGATCGACACCGCGACCAAGGCGCTCGCCGTCGCCACCGACGAGTTCGCCGCGCGCCGGATGAACAAGAGCATTCGCCGCGCGCTCGCGGGCCGCAAGCTCGACGACGTCTGATCGAACCATCGAATCTACGGAACACTCATGCCTCAAATCGTTGTACTGCCTCATGTGGAACTGTGCCCGGACGGCGCCGTGATTGACGCGGATCTGTCGAAAAGCATCTGCGACAACCTGCTGGATAACGGTATCGAGATCGAGCACGCCTGCGAGAAGTCGTGCGCGTGCACGACCTGCCACGTGATCATCCGGGAAGGGTTCAACGCGCTGGTGCCGTCGGAGGAAGACGAGGATGATCTGCTCGACAAGGCCTGGGGCCTCGAGCCGACATCGCGGTTATCATGTCAGGCGATGGTGCCGGCCGAAGAGGATCTGGTGGTCGAGATCCCGCGCTACTCCATCAATCACGCCAAAGAAAATCACTGACAGGAGAAACGCCCATGAAGTGGACAGACACGCAGGACATCGCGATGGCGCTCACCGATGCGCATCAGGACGTGGACCCGCAAAATGTGCGCTTCACGGACTTGCATCGCTGGATCACTGAACTGGATGGCTTCGACGACGATCCTCAGGCGTCGAATGAGAGAATTCTGGAGGCGATCCAGGCTGCGTGGATCGAAGATGCGGATTATTGATTTGCGCGGCGAGGTGTAGAGCAAGACGCGGCAAAACGGCGATTCCTTCAGGAATCGCCGTTTTGCTTTTCAGGCTTCGATTGAAAGATTATCCCGCGACAAGCGCGCCATTTTGGACGCGAACGCGTTGGCCTTGTTGAAACGGCGGTGCTTCGTGATAGGTGAAATAGCGAGTCTTGCCGTTTTCCATGTGAACGCGCACCGAGTAATCGGTTTCGCTGCGAATGTGCTTTTCGACGGAGTTGCCCGCGAGACCGCCACCGAGTGCGCCGAGCAACGTCATCGCGGTTCTGCCGTGCCCGCTGCCGAATTGATTGCCGACCACGCCGCCCGCAACCGCTCCACCCACCGCACCAATGCCTGTGCCGTGTCCTTCGCGCCGCACGGCGCTGATGGCTTCGACCGTGCCGCATGTCGAGCAGTACGCCGGCTTTTGCGCGTAAGAGGGCTGCGGCGCTTGTTGAGCCGCTTGTTGAGCCAGTTGTTGTTGCTGTTGTGCTGCGGCTTGCTGGGCCGCGCGTTGTTGTTCGGCTTGCTGCTGCGCGGCGGCCTGTTGTGCCGCTTGCTGTTGCGCCGCTTGCTGCTGCGCTGCCTGTTGCTGGGCCAGGTTCGGATCGACCGCGGGCTGAGTCGAAACTGCAGCCGATTGCGTCTGCCCATTCTGCGCGAGAGTGCTCGACGCTTTCGGGAAGATGCCGGTAATGGCGGCCGTCGCGGCGAGGCTCGCGACGATCACGGCGCCCGCAGCAGTCGCGACCAGCGGATGCAGGCGACGCGGCGTTTTATCGTTGATGTTGTCCATGTTTGACCTCCGTTTCGAGGCTTGATGTCGTTGGTAAGTAGTGTCGGGGAAAACGATCTGGCAGGCATTTCATTTTGTAACTAGTCCCTGCGCTACGTTTTACATTTACAAGCAGGATGAATGCCAGTGCATGTTCTGCGCGCGTCGCCGACTGAGCGAACCGTCGAGGTCTTACCGTTAGTTACAAATGCCCTGCAAAAAAAACGCGCACCTAGGGCGCGCGTTTTCGCTGATTTGCGGTGGTGAACCGGCGTCAGTCTTCGCGACGCAGATGCGGAAAGAGAATGACGTCGCGGATGCTCGGGCTATCGGTGAGCAGCATCACCAGCCGGTCGATACCGATGCCGCAGCCGCCTGTCGGCGGCATGCCGTATTCGAGTGCGCGGATGTAGTCGGCGTCGTAGTACATCGCTTCTTCGTCGCCGGCGTCTTTCTGGTCGACCTGTTTCTGGAAGCGCGCGGCCTGGTCTTCCGGATCGTTCAGCTCCGAGAAACCGTTCGCGATCTCACGGCCGGTGATGAACAGTTCGAACCGCTCGGTGATGCCGTCGACCGTATCCGACGCGCGCGCCAGCGGCGACACCTCGATCGGATAGTCGATGATGAAAGTCGGCTCCCACAATTGCGACTCGGCCGTTTCCTCGAAGAGTGCGAGTTGCAACGCGCCGACGCCCGCGTTGAGAAACTGCGGCTGTCCCGCATCGACGCCGAATTTCTTCAGTTCCGTACGCAAAAACGCGCTATCGGCGAGTTGCCCGGTGGTGTACTGCGGCGCGAATTTCTGAATTGCCTGAACGATCGTCAAGCGATGGAACGGCTTGCCGAGATCGAGTTCGCGGCCCTGATAAGTAATCGACGCCGTGCCGCGCGCGTCGATCGCGGCCTCGCGGATCAGCGCTTCGGTGAAGTCCATCAGCCACTGGTAATCCGTGTACGCGGCGTAGAACTCCATCATCGTGAATTCCGGATTGTGACGCGGCGACACGCCTTCGTTCCGGAAATTGCGGTTGATCTCGAACACGCGCTCGAAGCCGCCGACGATCAGCCGCTTCAGGTAAAGCTCGGGCGCGATGCGCAGGAACATCTGCATGTCGAGCGCGTTGTGATGCGTGACGAAGGGCTTGGCCGCCGCGCCGCCGGGAATCGGATGCAGCATTGGCGTTTCGACTTCCATGAAGTTCGCGCGCGCCATGAAATTGCGGATCGACGTGAACGCCTTCGTGCGCGCGATGAACGTCTGGCGCGCTTCCGGCGTGACGATCAGATCGACGTAGCGCTGGCGATAGCGCATTTCCTGGTCGGCCAGCCCGTGGAACTTGTCCGGCAGCGGGCGAAGCGCCTTCGACAGCAGCCGCAATTCCGTGCAACGCACCGACAATTCCCCCTTGTTCGTGCGAAACAGCACGCCTTTCGCCGCGACGATGTCGCCCAGGTCCCACTTCTTGAACGCGTCGTAGACTTCCGCGCCGACGTCCGCCGGCGTGATGAAGAACTGGATCTGGCCGCTGCCGTCCTGCACGGTCGCGAAGCTCGCCTTGCCCATCACGCGCTTCAGCATCATCCGGCCGGCAAGCGCCACCTGAAGCGGATTGGCTTCGAGCGCTTCCTTGTCGGACTCGGCATATTCGGATTGCAGCGCGGCGGCCTTATGCGTCGGACGGAAATCGTTCGGATACGCGATGCCTTGCTCGCGCAGCGCGCGCAGTTTCTCGCGACGCTCGGCGACGATCTGGTTTTCTTCCAGTTCGGGAGCGGCGCTCGTCTGGGTCGGTTCGGTCATGTTGGTTGGCTTTGAATTCGGTTGGGCGGTGGCGCGGCGTGCGAGCCGGGCAGTGCGCCTGCTGAAAATGACGCGGCGCGGCTTTGAATCAGCCGCGCCGCTTGCGCTTACACGCCCTGTTTCAGGCTGGCGCTGATGAAGTCGTCGAGATCGCCGTCGAGCACAGCCTTCGTGTTGCTGATTTCGACGTTGGTGCGCAGATCCTTGATGCGGCTGTTGTCGAGCACGTAGGAGCGGATCTGGTGGCCCCAGCCCACGTCCGTCTTGCTCGATTCGAGCTTGTCCTGTTCGACCTGGCGCTTGCGCATTTCGAACTCGTAGAGCTTCGCCTTCAACATTTGCATCGCTTCCGCCCGGTTGCGGTGCTGCGAGCGGTCGTTCTGGCACTGCACGACGATGCCGGTCGGCCCGTGCGTAAGACGCACCGCGGAATCGGTCTTGTTGATGTGCTGGCCGCCCGCGCCGGACGCGCGATACGTGTCCGTGCGGATATCGGCGGGATTGATCTCGATTTCGATCGAATCGTCGATTTCCGGGTACACGAACACCGACGAAAACGACGTATGCCGCCCCCCCGACGAATCGAACGGTGACTTGCGCACGAGCCGGTGTACGCCGGTTTCGCTGCGCAAATAGCCGTAGGCGTATTCGCCCTCGACTTTCACGGTCGCGCTCTTGATGCCCGCGACGTCGCCTTCGGATTCTTCGAGCACTTCGGTCTTGAAGCCCTTGCGCTCGCAGTAGCGCAGGTACTGGCGCAGCAGCATCGCAGCCCAGTCGCACGCTTCGGTGCCGCCGGCGCCGGCCTGAATATCGATGAAGCAGTTGTTCGGATCGGCCGGATTGCTGAACATCCGGCGAAATTCCATGTCTTCGACGCGCTTTTCAAGCGCGGCCGTATCTGTTTCGCAGGCGACGAGGGTTTCCTCGTCGCTTTCTTCGCGGGCCATGTCGAAGAGATCCTGCGTGTCGCGCAGGTCGTTATCGAGATCGGTGAGCGTCGTGACGACGCCGTCGAGCAGTTTCTTTTCCCGGCCAAGCGCCTGCGCGTTCTTGGAGTCGTTCCAGACGTTCGGGTCTTCGAGGACCTTGTTGACTTCTTCTAGACGCTGGGCTTTTGCGTCGTAGTCAAAGATACCCCCGAAGCTCGGCCGCGCGGCGGCGCAGGTCGGCGAGAAGGTTCTCGATCGAGTTGAGACGTTCCGCTTCCATGTTCGATCTTTTCGGCTTGATGAAAAGGGGAAATTATAGCCGATCGGATGTTTCTGAAGCGCGGGCGGGAGCGGCGCGGGGCGGCAGGGCGGCGCTCAGCCTGCCGCATGCTCCACGACCATCTGCACCCTAGCCACGCCGTTCCACGTATCGCTGACGAGCCGGTATGCCACCATCGCTCGCGCGGGCAGCGTATCGACGTGGTTGAACCAGATCGCGTTGAAGCGCTGCCGTCCGCGTACGAGCTGTAGCTTCAGATGCTTGTCCTTCACCAGAGCCTGCGACGCCACGTCGAATTCGCCCGAAAACACCGGCGCCGGAAACCCTTGCCCCCAAACCGCCGCATCGATCAACTCTACGAATTGCGGCGTGAAATACGCGTCCTCGAGTTCGCCGTCCGTCTCCACGACGCGCGAGAGCGCTTCAGCCGTCAACCATTCGCGCCCGATCTTCTCGAACGCCGTCGTGAAGCGCGGGATGTCCGTGGTGGCGATCGTGAGGCCCGCCGCCATCGCGTGGCCGCCGAACTTGACGATCATCCCCGGCTCGCGCTTCGAGATCAGATCGACCGCGTCGCGCAGATGAAAACCAGGGATCGATCGCCCCGATCCCTTCGACAGCACGCCACTTTCGTCAGCGTGCGCGAACGTGAACGACGGCCGATGGAAGCGCTCCTTCAACCGCCCCGCGACGATCCCGATCACGCCCTGGTGCCAGTCAGGGTTGAAGAGCGTGAGGGTGGCGGAATCGGCGGGATCGATCGATTGCAGTTCGTCGAGCGCCTGCTGCTGCATGCCCGCTTCGATCTCGCGACGCTCGCGGTTGATCGAATCGAGCTGCTGCGCGAGTTCCCACGCGCGGCCGATGTCGTCGGTCGTCAGGCACTCGATGCCAAGCGACATGTCCGCGAGCCGTCCCGCCGCGTTCAGGCGCGGCCCGAGCGCGAAACCCATGTCGAAGCCCGACGCCACGCGCGCGTCGCGGCCGGCTGCGCGAAAGAGCGCGGCGATGCCCGGCTGCATGCGTCCCGCACGAATCCGCTTGAGACCTTGCGCGACCAGAATCCGGTTGTTTGGATCGAGCTTGACGACGTCCGCGACCGTACCCAGCGCGACGAGATCGAGCAGGCCATCCAAGCGCGGCTCGGGGTTCGCATCGGTGAAGGCGTTGCGGCGGCGCAGTTCGGCCCGCAGTGCAAGCAGCACGTAAAACATCACGCCGACGCCCGCGATGCATTTGCTCGGGAACGAGCAGCCCGGCTGGTTCGGATTGACGATCGCGCGCGCGGGCGGCAACTCGTCGCCGGGCAGGTGATGATCGGTGACGAGCACGTCGATGCCGAGCGCGTTCGCCGCTTCAACGCCGTCGACGCTCGCGATGCCGTTGTCCACCGTGATCAGCAGTTCGGGCTTGCCGGCCGGGCGTCGCGCCGCCAGTTCGACGATTTCCGGCGTGAGGCCGTAGCCGTATTCGAAGCGGTTCGGCACGAGATAGTCGATTTGCGCGCCGAACATGCGCAGGCCGCGCACGGCGACGGCGCAGGCGGTGGCGCCGTCGCAGTCGTAGTCGGCGACGACCAGCATCCGGCGCTTCTGGGCGAGCGCATCGGCGAGGACGACGGCGGCCTCGTCGCAGCCTTTCAGTCCGACGGGCGCATGCAGTTTCTTCAGCTCGATCTCGATCTCATCCGGCGACGACACGCCACGCGACGCGTACAGCCGCGCGATCACCGGATGCAGGCCGTGGCGCATCAGCACTTCGGCATCGGCGGGGGAAGAGGCGCGGGTGATGATTCGAGTCATGCTGTCGTTCATTCGATGAAAAGTGCGGCGATCGGACGGCGGCGCCAGAATTTGCGCAAGGTGCCGCGCGTGACGGTGAGCGTGACGGAGCCGGTGTCGCTGCAAAGCGTCATGCGCAGCGTGCCGAGCGAGCCGTCGTTCAAGGCGGCGAGGGCGGGCGCGAACCAGTCGGCTTCGAGTTGCTGAAGCGAGGCATTCCAGCGCGCCCAGTCCTGCTCGATGAAGGGCGCGGAGAATGGATCGAGTTCGATGAGCGTGCGGCCGGTGTCGCTGCTGCTCGACGCCAGCGCCGCGAACGACGTAGGCGGTGTCTCGGGAGAAAGACCGGAGGCGAGCGCGACGCCGCGCGTCGCGGCGGCATCGGACATCACGCGGGCGAACGGGCTTGTGACCGTGCGGTACGCGCCTTGTCCGTGCAGCCAGATCGAGTTGATCGCGGGCAGGCCGCGCGCCTCGCGCGACTCGTTCAGTGGATGCTCGAACCACGCCATCTGCACTTCGTTCTGCAGCTTCATCCACGCGCGCGAGCGCTGGCCGGTCTTCGCTTCGTGCGGCAGCCAGATTTCGATGTTGCGTCCGCTCGCCCGCAGCGGTGACGCGCCCGTCAGCGTGCCGAGGCTCGCGCCGCTGACGTACCAGCGCGTCGCGCGCGGCGCCTGGACGTCGACGTCCAGATCTTCTATAAGCGGCTTCACGATCTGGAAAAGCGTGCGGGCTTCGTCGTCGGAGACTTCGAGCGTCGCCGGGTCGATCAGCACCAGATGGTCGTGCGCGATACGCACGTGCACCGGCTCGATGCAGGCCCAGAGCGCATCGCCGGGCGTGCCGCCGTCGGCGAGGAGCATGTAGGGCGCGAGCGGTGCCTCGTCCGCCGCAGCCTCGGCCGATGCGTTCGCCACGCCGAACTGGCGCGCGATCCAGCGCTCGTGCGGCAAAGTGCGCTGAAAATCCTCGCCGATCACGCGCTCGTCGAGCGTCGCTCGGGCGAGCAGCTTTTCGAGGGCGGGCGTATCGAGGTTGTGCAGCGCGGTCGCGGCGTCCGCGGCGGCAGGCAGCGCGAACGGGAGCAGGAGGTGGAGGTCGTGAACGGGCATGATGGTGCGCATTGTAGGGCAAAGGCGGGGCAGTTCGAGCGAGGCGGAAGAGCCTCGGGCGTTTATGTCGCCGCCGGAACTGCGGCCTGCATCTTCGACAGGAGAAGCGCGCCGTTAAGGCGATGTAAGCGATGCAGCACCGCGGGCGTTTGCGTCGATAGTTCAGGCTAGGCGCAACTCAAATCGACAGGCGGCCAGCACGAAATCAATCAAACGCTTTGCCGCGAGATGCGTCTGCGCACGAGCGCTTGTCGAACCGTCTTCTGAAAGGGCACTTCGATGAAGCGGAAAGAGAGTTCGCCGCAGGTGGCGATCAGTGTCCCGCCCACTGCCACCGCGACCAGCACGTGCGGAATATCGACGGCCAGACCTACCGTTCGCACCATGATTTCCCTTGTGACGAGGAGCATCGGAAGGTGGCAGAGGTAAATCGAATAGGAGCGTTCGCCGATCCAGATCATCGGCGACAGCATCGCTGACCCGGAGTAAGCGGACCCTGACAGCCCTGACAGCAGGCACAGCAGCGCGCCCGCTGCGATCACGGGAACGACCAAGGGCTGCGGCAAATGTGGCGGGGCAGTGATGCACACGAAAACGCCGGCGATGAGTAAAACCGTCGCGATAAAACGCGGCAGGCGCAGCACCGGCAACGCGTCACTCTGACGAAGCGCGAGAAAGGCGAGTGCGCCGAGTGCGAACGCCTGAGGGCGGAATGCCCACATCACGGAAAAACTGGGCGCAGGAAACAGGGACATGATGGCGGCCGCGAGCAGCATGGTGGCAACCGCCCATCGGGCGCCGATGAGGCAGATCAACGCCGTCAGCACGGCATACAACTGCCATTCGAGCGATAGCGACCAAGTGACGCCGTTCAGATCTGCATTGCCGCAAGTCAGTCCGCCAAGCTGGACGCAATGCACCCAGTACGCGTTAGAGATGCCGGAAATTGCAGCGAGAGCGCCAGTGGCAACCTTGCCGACGTCGACGTTCGGGCTGGATGGCACGAAAGCCGCGATGCAGATTGAAGCTGCGCTCCAGAATGCAACCGCCGGGAAGAGTCTTCCCCAGCGCCGCGCCCAGAATGTGATGGATGCTTCGCGCAGCGAGGACGTCTGATGAATGTCCCTTAGAAACGAGTGGCAAATCAGGAAACCCGAAATCGCGAAGAAAATGTCGACTCCAGGCCAAAATGCAAAGTGATCAAACAGTTTCGCGTAGATGTCGGGAGTCGGAAGCCTGCTCCGGTAGTGCTGCATGATCACCAGCAGAATCGCTATGGCTCTCAGGCATTGCAGGTCGTCGTTTCTCTCGGATTTCATGTGCGCACAACTCGGCTCGGCGAACCTCGAATTCTAACAGCCGCCTCCGGGACGTTTCCTCACGGGAATTGAAGCGAAGGCTTGTTCAGCGATGCAACGTCGAACCATACCTCACCGCGCCGAGAAACGTGCTCGTACGCGCCGATAAGGAGCAAACAGACGCCACGTGCGCGAGGACCGGATTGTCGCCAAATCGGACTGCACGGTGCGCAACTGCGCTCCCTGATCCGCGATATGCGTGTTGGCTGCGAGGAGTTTTTGCCGCAAGACCGCCGATTGCTCTTCGGCCTGCGTGCGAAGGTATTGTTCGTCAGTGCAGATCCGCTGCGCCGTTTCGAGAGCGTGCTCGGCATCGATGCGAAGGCGCCGCTCATCCTCGAGCGCGCGCTTCGTCGCTTCATGTGCCTGCTCGGCGTGCTGAACGCGATGATCTGCGTCGAGCAGGTGCCGCTCGGTGGTTTGTGTTTGCTGCTCCAGTTTCGCGCGAAGCTTGCGCGCCAATGTCCAGAGCCACCGGATCGAAGAGGGTGGCGTCATCGATGATTCGCCGAGCGCCGCATGAACGTCGAACCACTCATCCGCGGGACCGGCGCTTTTTCCGTCCGCCGTACGAACGCATTGTCGAAATCTGAGCAACGCTTGATCGTAGTTCAGCCAGTCGCCGGCGAGGTCGAGTCCGAACACGCCTGAATCTTTCCCGGTGAATACTCGTTCGACGTGAAAGCCTTCCTTTTGCGTCTCCCCGGACGTGGACTGTTCCTTTGTTCGCTGAGGGACGATTTTGAATTGCCGATATCCCGCTTTAAATAATTCAGGGAGCGTGTGATTGCCGAATTCCTCGACCGATATGAAAGGAGGGAGATGCCGGATTTTCGCCAAATCAGCGAGTACAAGTTTGTCTCCACCCTCGATATCGACCTTCAAATATCTCGGAACGCCGAATTTTTTCACAAGAGATTCGATGGTGAAGCACGGCACATTGATGATTTCGTGACGCGTGTTGTCGCGACATCCGTAGGCCGGGTCGAACGAACTCCAATGATCGTTGTCCAGGTTGACGTAGAAGGGCAGTGTCGAGGCTTCCTTCCAGATGCCGATATTCAGGAGCGTAAGAGAGTCGTCGGCGATGGCGGCAGCGAACGTGACCTGCAACTGCGCGAATATGCGTGGATTGGCTTCCACGCCGACCACCCGAAAGCCCTTTTCCAGATAGAACGATGTGTCTTCCCCGGCATTTACGCCAATATCGAAGATCAGAGTTTCGTCGTGTGGATTTTCGTTAGACGGTTTGCTGACGCCGTTCCAGCCAAGGGCTTCGGATTTCCTGCCTTCGTCCGCCATTTCGCTTGCGAAGCCGACCTTTGTTTCGAACATGAATCGTCACCCGCTGATGATAGGTTAAGCGCCGAGAACACATTCCCGAAATATCGTTCCCCAGCCACCAAGCTTATATAAGCACGTTGCTGTCTTGGCAAGGCCGGTGGTCTGGTATGCACGCATGCAACTCGCGGACACACCGTAACCAGAGTCGGGCGTGCTTTGTACGGCTATCAGCAGTGACGCGTGCGACAGCAAGCGTCACTTTCACTGCCTCAGAAGATAAAGCGCAGCGCATCCCGGATGCTGACTTCACCTCTTAGCAGTCTGAGCGGTGCACGGAGCGGGCGCGTCAGTTTCCATGACGTTGAGCCGACCAGCCGTTCGATGACCTGATTGCGCTCGGCTATCGCAGCGCGAAGCTGTCGCACATCTTGATCGAGTTGCTGATAGGGGACGGTCGCGAGTGCATGGGACGGCAAAGACAGCATCTGAGTCAGTTCGGGGAAATTGACCAGATGCGACACCATTTCACTCATCGACCTGTTCCACTTCGACCGGTCCGGCTCAGTGATCGTATTTCCGCTTTGTCGAACCGAAATTCCGACGAAAAGCTTGTCGACTGCGATCGGGAAATTCTGATGAGAAAGCAGCGCAGCGAGGATCGTCATGAAATCTTCGTAATAAGTCACCGTGCTGTCTCGATAATTATCAACGACTTAGAGAATGATTCTGCTGCTTCCCGATATTCCGCTTCCCGAACCAATGCTTCGGCCACGCCGCCGCTTCGTCTTGCTCCTCCCATGTATGGCAAACTCCCGGCTTGATCGGTGGCCGGTTTTCGCGCCGCGGATGTTCGGTAGACGGACGCCCGCGTGCGTATATAAGCTCAGCTCGCGTCGGGCGCTCGGAGCGCGCCGCCGCTTCGCGCGCATGAATTGCAATAAAGAAAGGATTCGCTTGAAACTACCCTACGAATGGCAGATCGGCTGGCGCTACACCCGCGCCGGCAAACGCACGACAGGCAACGGCTTCATCTCGTTCATCGCCCTCGTGTCGATGGCGGGCATCGCGCTCGGCGTCGCGGCGCTGATCGTGGTGCTGTCGGTCATGAACGGCTTCCAGAAGGAAGTCCGTGACCGCATGCTGTCGGTGCTCTCGCACGTCGAAATCTTCTCGCCGACCGGCTCGATGCCCAACTGGGAACTCACCGCGCAGGAAGCGCGCCGCAATCCGGAGGTGATCGGAGCGGCACCCTACGTCGAGGCGCAGGCGCTCCTCACGCGCCAGGGTGCCGTGAGCGGCGTCGCGCTGCGCGGCGTGGAGCCGTCGCTCGAGCCGCAGGTGTCGGATATCGGCAAGGAAATGCGCGCCGGATCGCTCGCGAGCCTCGTGCCGGGCGAATTCGGCATCGTGCTCGGCGCCGATCTCGCGACCAACCTCGGTGTCACCACCGGCGACAAAATCACGCTCGTCGCGCCCGAAGGCACGATCACGCCGGCCGGCATGATGCCGCGCCTGAAGCAGTTCACGGTCGTCGGCGTGTTCGAATCGGGGCACTATGAGTATGACTCGACGCTCGCGCTCATCTCGATCAAGGACGCACAGGCGCTGTTCCGCCTGCCCGCGCCGACCGGCGTGCGCCTGAAGCTCAAAGACATGCAGCGCGCGCCCGAAGTCGCGCATCAACTGGCGCGCATGCTCTCCGGCGATCTCTACATCCGCGACTGGACGCAGCAGAACAAGACGTGGTTCTCCGCCGTGCAGATCGAGAAGCGCATGATGTTCATCATCCTCACGCTGATCATCGCGGTGGCGGCGTTCAACCTCGTGTCGTCGCTCGTGATGACCGTGACCGACAAACAGGCCGACATCGCGATCCTGCGCACGCTCGGCGCGCAGCCGGGCTCGATCATGAAGATCTTCGTGGTGCAGGGCGTGACGATCGGCTTCATCGGCACGGCGCTCGGCGTGACGCTCGGGTGCCTGATCGCGTGGAGCATTCCGTGGCTCGTGCCGATGATCGAGCACATGATCGGCGTGCAGTTCCTGCCGCCTTCGGTGTACTTCATCAGCGAGCTGCCGTCGGAACTCGTCCCCGCCGATGTCGCGAAGATCGGCATCATCGCGTTTGTGTTGTCGTCGCTCGCGACGCTCTATCCGAGCTGGCGCGGCGCGAAGGTTCGTCCGGCGGAGGCCCTGCGGTATGAGTGATGTGAACAAGGACGTCGTGCTGGAGGCATCGTCGATTTCGAAGACGTTCGTGCAGGGCGGCTTCAATGTGCAGGTGCTCGACAACGCGCAGTTGCAGGTGTTTCGCGGTGAGAAGCTCGCGATTGTCGGGGCGTCGGGCTCGGGCAAGAGCACGCTGCTGCACGTGCTCGGCGGCCTCGACGAACCAAGCGCGGGTCGCGTCTCGCTGCTTGGCAAGCCGTTTACCGAACTGAAGGAGCGCGAGCGCAACGACCTGCGCAACCGCGCGCTCGGTTTCGTGTATCAGTTTCACCATCTGCTCGCGGAATTCACCGCGCTCGACAACGTCGCGATGCCGCTGCGCATCCGCCGCCAGTCGGAGGACGAAGCGCGTCGGGAGGCGATGCAGATGCTGGAGCGCGTGGGCATCGGCCATCGGGCGAAGCATCGGCCGGGCGAATTGTCCGGCGGCGAGCGGCAGCGCGTAGCGATCGCGCGGGCGCTCGTGACGCGTCCGGCTTGCGTGCTCGCCGACGAACCCACCGGCAACCTCGACGGCGGCACGGCGGACACGGTGTTCAACCTGATGCTGGAACTGTCGCAGACGCTGGAGACGAGCTTCGTGATCGTCACGCACGATCCCGATCTCGCGGCGCGCTGCGACCGCATCATGCGACTGCGCGACGGCGTGCTGCACGAAGAGCCGCCGGTACCGGTGTAAAGCCATGTGGATCGATACGCACTGTCACCTCGATGCCTCCGAATTCGACGCCGATCGCGACGATGTCGCGGCTTCGGCGCTGCGGTCGGGCGTGACGCGTATCGTGATTCCGGGCGTCGAGCGCGCGAACTTTGCGACGGTGCGCGAACTCGCGCATCGTATCGACGGCGGCGCGTATGCGCTCGGCATCCATCCACTTTTCACGCCGCGCGCGCAAAACGACGATCTGCGCGTGCTGCGCGACGAAATCGCGGCGAGTCTGGATGATCCGCGGTTCGTGGGTATCGGCGAGATCGGGCTGGACTATTTCGTGCCCGGTCTCGATGACGCCCGCCAGCAATTCTTCTACAACGAGCAACTCAAGCTCGCGCGCGAATTCGAGTTGGCCGTGATCTGCCACGTGCGCAAATCGCAGGACAAGGTGCTCAAAGGGCTGCGCGTCAATGGTGTGCGAAGCGGCATCGCGCACGCGTTCAACGGCAGTTTCCAGCAGGCCGGGGCGTTCATCGCGCAGGGCATGCATCTCGGCTTCGGCGGGAACCTGACGTTCGAACGCGCGCGGCAGATTCGCCGGCTCGCGGAGCAATTGCCGCTCGAGGCGATCGTCCTCGAAACCGATGCGCCGGACATCGCGCCTTCGTGGTGCTACAAGGGACGCAACGCGCCGGACCAGGTCGCGGGCATCGCGAAGGTGCTGGCCGAGTTGCGTGGCATCGACGAAGCGACGCTTTCGGTAGGCACAACGGCTAACGCGCACGCCGCGCTGCCCCGTCTCGGGCTTCTCTCCTCATAATCGTTTGCGTGTCGAATGCGGGCATCGGATGAAGCGGTCATCCGGTGTGGATGCGCTCGCCGTTACGTGAGGGGCGCGCGTGTGCGTGGGGTTTTGCTGGGCTTCGCGGCAGGCGTCTGGTGCCTGCAGCAGCAGGCCGTGTTGCCGGGATGGGGCTTCTTCGCTTTGTGCGCGTTGTCTTGCGGAGCTTGCGGCTGCTTCCGATGGCGCCGCGTGGCGCTGATCGTTGCGGCGTTCGCTTTTGGCTTTGCGTACGCGGCGTTGCGTGCCGAAGTGCGTCTGCAAGATCAACTGCCATTGGCCTACGAAGGACGCACGATCGAAGTCGCGGGGTTCGTGCGCGGCCTGCCGTCCATCGACGCCCACGGCACGCGCTTTCTCTTCGAAGTCGAATCGAACGATGCGCGGTTGCGTAATTTTCCGCGCATCGTGCGTTTGTCGTGGCTGGTAGTTGAAGGTGAGGCGCCGCCGCCCGAGTTGTGGGCCGGACAGCGCTGGTCGCTCGGCGTGCGGTTGAAACGCGCGCACGGTAACGCGAACTTCGGCGCGCGTGACGCGGAAGCCGCGCTGCTCGCCCGCAATATCCGCGCGACGGGCTATGTGACGCGCGCACATCGACTGCCGCGCGATGTGATCGGCATCGCGCTCGCGATCGACCGGCTGCGGGCGCATCTGCGTGATCGTATCGAAGGCGTTCTTGGGGACGCTGCACATCGCGGCATCGTCGTGGCGCTGGCGGTGGGCGCGCAGGACAGCGTCAGCGACAGCGACTGGACGCTCATGCGCGCCACCGGCACGAGCCATCTCGTGGCGATATCGGGGCTGCATATCGGCTTCGTCGCGGGGCTGGCGGCGCTATCGATCGGCTTTGCGTGGCGGCGTCTGCGATGGCGCGGCACGCTGTTGCCCTTGTACGTGTCGGCGCAGAAAGTGGCGGCGGCGGGCGCGGCGGCGTTCGCCGCGTTCTACGCGGGCCTCGCGGGTTTTAATGTGCCGGCGCAGCGCTCGCTGTGGATGCTGGGTTTTGTTGCCATCGCGTGGGTGACGGGGCGGCGGATGGCGTCGTCTCTGGTGCTGGCATGGGCGCTCGCGTTGGTACTGCTCGCCGATCCGTGGGCGTTGACGGCAGCGGGGTTCTGGCTGTCGTTCTGCGCGGTCGCGGCGATTCTTTACGCGATGGCGGCGTATGGCCGGCGCGCGTCGAAGCGGCCCGACGACGGCGAGGAAGCGTTCACCTTCGAGTACGAAACGCAGCAGAGAGCAGGGGAGGCGTTGGCGGCGGCGCGTCGTGGGCCTCGTCCTTTACCTTTCTGGCGCCGGTTCGTCTATCGCTTGCGACGGACCATCGCGTCGAGCACGCGCGTCCAGTACGCCGTGACGATCGCGCTCGCGCCGCTCACCGTCTACTGGTTCTCGCAGATCCCGTTGATCGGTCCGCTCGCAAACGCCGTAGCGATTCCGTGGGTCAGCCTCCTTGTCACGCCCGTGGTGCTTGCTGGCGTCCTGCTGCCCGCGCCGCTCGACGCCTTCGCCTATCGCCTCGCGCACCATCTGCTCACGATCATGTGCGATGCCCTCACCTGGCTCGCTGGCCCAGCGTGGGCGCTCTGGCGGCTGCCGCAGCCCGGCGCGTTCGCGCTGATCGCGGCGGCAGTGGGCGTGGCATGGGCGCTCGCGCCACGCGGCTGGCCGCTGCGTTTCGCCGCGCCGCTGACGTGGCTGCCATTGCTGCTGCCCGCGCCGCACGCGCCCCCGCCGGGCGCCTTCCGCCTGACGGCGCTCGACATCGGGCAGGGCTCGTCGATCGTCGTCGAGACCGCGCGCCACGCGTTGCTTTTCGATGCCGGGCCCGGTCCCGAATCGACGCATGCGGGCGAGCGCATCGTGGTCCCGTATCTTTTCGCGGACGGGCTGCCGGCGATCGATACGCTCGTCATCAGCCATTCTGATTCGGATCACGCGGGCGGCGCGACGGCCGTATTGCAGGCGATCGACGTGGGTCAACTGCTCGCGTCGCTGCCGCCGCAGGACGCGCTGTGGCAAGCAGCGAACGAGCGCGGGGCGGAGACGCTGCGCTGCGCGGCGGGCCAGCGCTGGACGTGGGACGGTGTGGAATTCGCGATTCTTTGGCCCGATCCCAAGCCGCTCGAAGGCAAGCCGAACGCGCAGTCGTGCGTATTGAAGGTGACGAGCGCGGCGGGCCGCTCGGCGCTCCTCGCCGCCGACATCGAAAGCGACGTCGAGCGCACGCTGCTCAAGCGCGACGCCAAAGCATTGCGCGCCGACGTCCTGCTGGTGCCTCATCACGGTAGCAAGACGTCGTCGACCGAGCCTTTCCTCGACTCTGTCGAGCCGCTCGTCGCGGTATTTCAGGTAGGCTATCGCAACCGCTTTCACCACCCGCATCCGACTGTGCTTGAGCGCTATCGCCTGCGCGCAATCGAACTCTCGCAAAGCGACAACGACGGCGCCGTCCGCGTCGACGTGTCATCGACGATTACGCTCGAACGCTATCGACAGACGCACGCGCGGTACTGGATGGGGCGGTGACGCAGTGACTCGCACAGAATCAAAAAGGCAACTTCGTTGCATGCTGCGAAAGCAGGCGCTGACTCTCGCCTGCTGCAAATGCGTTGCATGGGACCGGAGCAAGCGCATGGGATCGGAGTAAGCGCCAACTCTGATCGACAAAGGAGGCCACACCGCTTGAAAGACATCATCCATTTCTCCCACGCGAACGGCTTCCCCGCCTCGACGTATCGCACGATCTTCGCCGAACTCGCCGACGATTACGAGATCCGCTCAGTCGAGCGCTTCGGCCACGATCCGCGCTATCCGGTCACGCGCGACTGGCCGCATCTCGTCGACGAGTTGCTCGACGATATCGCGAGCCATCATCGCGACGGGGAACGCCCGAAGGTGTGGCTCGTCGGCCATTCGCTCGGCGGATACCTCTCACTGATGGCGGCGATGAAGCGCCCGCAGTGGGTGAAGGGCGTCGTGATGCTCGATTCGCCGGTGATCGGCGGGTGGCGCAGCAGCCTCTTGCGCGTGTCGCAATTTACGGGTCTCGACGAGCGTCTTTCGCCCGCCGCCGCGACGAAAAAGCGCCGCACGCACTGGGCGAGCCGCGACGAAGCCTGGCGCCACTTTCACTCGAAGCCCGCGTTCGCGCGCTGGGACGAGCGCATGCTTTCGGATTACATCGACTACGCGATCCCGCAGACAGGCGTCAACGGCGCGCGCTCGCTCGCGTTCGAACGCGAAGTCGAGTATCTCGTCTATCGCACGCTGCCGCATACGATCGGCGCGCGCCTCTCGCGCCGCGCGCACGGCAGGCAAGTGCCCGTCGGTTTCATCGCGGGGACGCAATCGAAGGAAGTGCGGCAAGTGGGACTTGGACTCACGCGACGCATTGCGGGCGAGCATTTCGAGTGGATCGAGGGCAGCCATTTGTACCCGATGGAACGCCCGATCGACACCGCGCGCGCAGTGCAACGGATGCTTAACGCGCTCTCGGGCGACGCCGCGTGACGCGCTGAAATGCCGCGCTGCAGTGCAAAAACTCGCGGCGCGAGCGCTGGGTGGGAGGCCGCCTTTACGGTATAATCCGTTTTTCCCGCGAGCACCTAGCGATGACCAAATATGTATTCGTCACCGGCGGCGTAGTTTCTTCACTTGGCAAAGGTATTGCCGCCGCTTCCCTCGCCGCGATCCTCGAATCGCGCGGCCTCAAAGTCACCCTCCTCAAGCTCGATCCCTACATCAACGTCGACCCCGGCACGATGAGCCCGTTTCAGCACGGCGAAGTGTTCGTGACGGAAGACGGCGCGGAAACCGATCTGGATCTCGGCCATTACGAGCGCTTCATCAGCACGAAGATGCGCAAGGCCAACAACTTCACGACCGGCCAGATCTACGAATCGGTGATCCGCAAGGAACGCCGCGGCGAATATCTCGGCAAGACGGTCCAGGTCATCCCGCACATCACGAACGAAATCCAGGCTTTCCTCGAACGCGGCGCCGCAGCGGCGACGAGCGGCGAGCCGGACGTGGCGATCGTCGAGATCGGCGGCACGGTGGGCGACATCGAATCGCTGCCGTTCCTCGAAGCCGCGCGCCAGATGAGCCTGCGCCTCGGGCGCAACAGCGCGTGCTTCGTGCACCTGACGCTCGTGCCGTACATCGCCACCGCCGGCGAACTCAAGACGAAGCCCACGCAGCACAGCGTCCAAAAGCTGCGCGAGATCGGCATCTCGCCGCACGTGCTCCTGTGCCGCGCGGATCGCCCCATTCCTGACGACGAATCGCAGAAGATCTCGCTCTTCTCGAACGTGCCGGAAGACGCGGTCATCTCGGTGTGGGACGTGGACAGCATCTACAAGATTCCGCAGATGCTGCACGACCAGGGCCTCGACGACATCATCTGCGAAGAGCTGAAGCTCTCGCCGCAGCCGGCTGACCTGAGCATGTGGTCGCAGCTCGTCGAGAAGCTGGAGAACCCGAAGAGCGAAGTGACGATCGGCATGGTCGGCAAGTACGTCGAACTCACCGAGTCGTACAAGTCGCTGATCGAGGCGCTGCGCCACGCGGCCATCCACACGTCGACGAAGGTCAACATCGAGTACATCGATTCCGAGCAGATCGAAACGGAAGGCGTCGAAGGGCTGAAGCACCTCGACGCCGTGCTGGTGCCGGGCGGTTTCGGGCGCCGCGGCACGGAAGGCAAGATCAAGGCGATTCAGTACGCACGCGAAACGAAGACGCCGTACCTCGGCATCTGCCTCGGCATGCAGTTGGCCGTGATCGAATTCGCACGCGACGTCGCCGGCCTCTCCGATGCGAACAGCACCGAATTCGACCAAAGCACGCAGAACCCGGTCGTCGCGCTCATCACCGAGTGGTACGACCGCGCGGGACGCGTCGAAAAGCGCAACGAGGAATCCGATCTCGGCGGTACGATGCGTCTCGGTTCGCAAAAGTGCCCGATCAAGCCGGGCACGATGGCGTCGCGCATTTACGGCACGGATGTGAACGAACGTCATCGTCACCGTTATGAAGTCAATAACCGCTTCGTGCCCCAACTCGAAGCGGGCGGCCTTATCATCAGCGCCCGTACCCCGAGCGAGGATCTGCCGGAAATGATGGAACTGCCGCAATCGATGCATCCGTGGTTCGTCGGCGTTCAATTTCACCCGGAATTCACGTCCACGCCGCGCGACGGTCATCCGCTCTTCAAGGCGTTCGTCGAAGCAGCGCGCTCGCACAGCGACGCGCCGGACAGCGTGAAGGCGCCCGTCGAAGCCAAAGCCACTGCCGGAGCGCAGGCATGAAACTGTGTGATTTCGAAGTCGGTCTCGACCAGCCGTTTTTCCTGATCGCGGGCACGTGCGTCGTCGAATCGGAGCAAATGACGATCGACGTCGCGGGCCGCCTGAAGGAAATCTGCGCGAAGGTCGGCGTACCGTTCATCTACAAGTCGTCGTATGACAAGGCGAATCGTAGCTCCGGCAAATCGTTTCGCGGGCTCGGCATGGACGAAGGTCTGCGCATCCTCGGCGAAGTGAAGAAGCAACTGGGTCTGCCCGTCCTCACCGACGTGCATTCGGAGCATGAAATCGAAGCGGTGGCATCAGTGGTCGATGTGCTGCAGACGCCCGCGTTTCTTTGCCGTCAGACGGATTTCATCCACGCCTGCGCGCGTTCGGGCAAGCCCGTGAACATCAAGAAGGGCCAGTTCCTCGCGCCGCACGACATGAAAAACGTCATCGACAAGGCGCGCGACGCCGCTCGCGAAGCGGGTCTGTCGGAAGACCGGTTCATGGCGTGCGAACGCGGCGTGTCGTTCGGCTATAACAATCTGGTGTCGGACATGCGCTCGCTCGCGATCATGCGCGAGACGGCTGCGCCCGTCGTCTTCGATGCGACTCACTCGGTGCAACTGCCGGGCGGGCAGGGCACGAGTTCCGGCGGCCAGCGCGAGTTCGTGCCGGTGTTGGCGCGCGCGGCGGTCGCGACCGGCATCTCCGGGCTCTTCATGGAAACGCATCCGGACCCGGCAAATGCCAAGTCCGACGGCCCGAACGCAGTGCCGCTGCATCGGATGGAAGCGCTGCTCAAAACGCTCGTCGCGCTCGATCAGGCCGTGAAGCGCGGCCCGTTCCTCGAGAACGACTTCAACTGACACATTCAACGCGGGCGACGGCAAGCCGTCCGCATCACAACAAGCGCCGCACGAGCGGCGCGTCGAGTGGGGGAGAACGAAGTGGCGAAGGGTTACATCATCGCGAATGTGGAAGTAACGAACCCCGATCAATACGCCCAGTACCGGCCGCTGTCGAGTGTGGCCGTCGAGGCGCACGGCGGCACGTTCATCGTGCGCGGCGGCCAGAGCGAAACGCTCGAAGGCGCGTTCAATTCGCGCACGGTCGTCATCGAATTTCCCTCTTTCCAGGCAGCGCAGACGTTTTATCATTCGGCCGAATACGAAGCGGCGCGGAATGCGCGCGCGGGGGCGGCGCAAATGAACCTGATGGTGGTCGAAGGAGTCTGATTGGTTCGGCCGGTTTTTTTAGCGGCCAGCCAGATCTTCCTTTGAATATCTTAAGTAAAGCCGGCAGAAACAGCGCCCGGCAGCAGGAATTCAACGTCATTTCTTGAGGAAACCATGAGTGCTATCGTAGATATCATCGGCCGCGAGATTCTCGATTCGCGAGGCAATCCCACCGTCGAATGCGACGTGTTGCTCGAATCGGGCACGATGGGGCGCGCCGCCGTGCCGTCGGGTGCATCGACCGGATCGCGCGAAGCGATCGAACTGCGCGACGAAGAAGGCAACCGCTATGGCGGTAAGGGCGTGCTGAAGGCCGTCGAGCACATCAATACCGAAATCTCCGAAGCGATCATGGGCCTCGACGCATCGGAGCAGGCGTTCCTCGACAAGACGCTGCTTGAGCTCGACGGCACCGACAACAAGTCGCGCCTCGGCGCGAACGCGATGCTGGCCGTGTCGATGGCGGTCGCGAAGGCCGCTGCCGAAGAAGCCGGGCTGCCGCTCTACCGCTATTTCGGCGGATCGGGCGCGATGCAACTGCCGGTCCCGATGATGAACATCGTCAACGGCGGCGCGCACGCGAATAACAGCCTGGACATCCAGGAATTCATGATCGTTCCGGTCAGCCAGCCGACCTTCCGCGAAGCGCTGCGCTGCGGCGCCGAAGTGTTCCACGCGCTGAAGAAGATTCTCTCCGACCGCGGCATGAGCACGGCGGTGGGTGACGAAGGCGGCTTCGCGCCGAACTTCGGCAGCAACGACGAGTGCCTGTCGACGATCCTGCAAGCCATCGAGAAAGCCGGTTATCGCGCGGGCGAAGACGTGCTGCTCGCGCTCGACTGCGCCGCGAGCGAGTTCTATCACGACGGCAAGTACCAGCTCGCGGGCGAAGGCCTGCAACTGTCGTCGACGGAATTCGCCGATTACTTGGCGACGCTCGCCGACAAATTCCCGATCGTCTCGATCGAAGACGGCATGCACGAAAGCGACTGGGAAGGCTGGAAGATTCTCACCGACAAGCTCGGGAAGAAGATCCAGCTCGTCGGCGACGATCTCTTCGTGACGAACACGCGCATCCTGAAGGAAGGGATCGACAAGGGCATCGCGAATTCGATCCTGATCAAGATCAACCAGATCGGTACGCTGACGGAAACCTTCGCGGCGATCGAAATGGCGAAGCGCGCGGGTTATACGGCGGTGATCTCGCATCGCTCGGGCGAAACCGAAGATTCGACGATCGCCGATATCGCGGTCGGGCTGAACGCGGGCCAGATCAAAACCGGTTCGCTCTCGCGCAGCGACCGCATCTCGAAATACAACCAGTTGCTGCGTATCGAGGAAGATCTCGGTGATATCGCAAGCTATCCGGGCAAGTCTGCGTTCTACAACCTGCGCTAAAGCTCTAGCCGAATTGGACGTTAGTTAATTTTTCAGCCCGCCGCCCTCGCGTTTTCCGACGCAGGGCGGCGCTTCTTTCGGCTCTATCAATGCGGCTTGTTACTGTCGTCCTCGTTCTCCTGCTGGCGCTGATCCAATATCCGCTTTGGTGGGGGCACGGTGGTTGGCTGCGCGTCCATGAATTGCAGGGACAACTCGCGCAGCAGACCCAGAAAAACGCCGACCTTAAGCTGCGCAACGAACGCGTGCAGGGCGAAGTGCAGGATCTGCAAGGTGGCACCGCGGCCGTCGAGGAGCGCGCGCGCTACGAGATGGGCATGATGAAGGACAGCGAGGTGTTCGTGCAGTTCGTTGCACCGAATTCCGCTGCGCCCGTCAACTCAGCGAATGCGCCGGGCGCGAATGCGTCGACGCGGGGTCAGGTATCGGCGGCGCCGTTCCGCGTGTTGCCGAATCCGGTTTCGCGTTCGAAAGAAGAGCGTCGCGCGCTGGAGAAGAAGGCCACGAAGGAAAAGGAAGAAGCGAAGAAGAAGCAGGGCGGTTGAAAAACGAAACGTCTGGACGAAAAAAAGCGCGGTCATTTGACCGCGCTTTTTTATTTCCTGGCGCTCACCACGAATAACCGGTGCCGATGCCCCAACCCGAGCCGCCCCAACCGCCGGTGGAATAACCGCCATAGAGGCTGACCGGTGCGCGGTAATACTGCGCCGCGGCTTGCGCAGCGGCATCGACGGCCATGGCTTGCTGTTGATCGGCGAGCGCCTGGCGGTCGATCTGGTTATAGCGATCCTGCTCTTCCTTCGTCATCGGCTGGGCCGGTTGCGTTTGCGCGGAAGGCAAGCGGCTATAGATTGGCGAAGGGCCGGGCGGGTCCATCATGCAGCCGGCGAGCAGCGTCGCCGAGACGATTGACAAGGACAAACTACGTAACAACACAGCGTTTTTCATTTCGACCTCCACCGGGCCGGACAGCCAAACAGGACTCGGATGATATCGTGCCGGAACACTCGCGACGAGCGCACCGGCATCGCCGAATCCTGGCCGCAAAAAGCGGGCCGCTTGCGTATTTTCCTTAACTATCAAGCCTTAATGTCGCTGTTGAGACGCGCCGCTCACTCCTTGTGAGAGTTCTTTTGCGACAAAAAGTTGCGCAACGTCGACCGGATCGAACTCGTAGCGCTGGTTGCAGAACTCGCAATGCACTTCGACGTCGCCGCGTTCCGCGATCACGCTGTCCACTTCCTCGCGGCCGAGCATCTTCAACATCCCGCCAACCTTTTCGCGCGAGCACGAACACTGAAAACGCGTCGCCGCCGGCTCGAAATGCTGCACGTTTTCCTGCCAGAAAAGGCGCCGGAAAACCGTTTCAGGCTCTTCCTTCAGCAATTCCTCGTTCGACAGCGTCCCGCCGAGATGACAGACGCGCTGCCACGTATCGGCGTCGTGCTCGCCGGGATGAGGCACGATGCCGCCATCACCGGGCAGCTTCTGCAGCAGCATGCCGACCGCACGATCGGTGTTCGCGGCGAGCCACATCCGCGTGTCGAGCTGCTCGGAATGATGCATGTAGTGCTCGAGCACTTCGGCCATCGACGCGAGCGGTCCGTGCTCGCCCGATAGCGGCACGATTCCCTGATACGGCTGCTGGCCCGGACGCTTGTCATTCGGGTCGAGCGTGATCACGCAGCGGCCGTGGCCGTGTTCATTCAGGAGCGCGGGGAGCGTCATGTCGTCGGTGATGACGGCGCCTTCGGCGAGCTTGGCCGTCGCGCGCAGGGACAGATCGGAGTGGCACTGCACGACCAGCATCTGGACCGGTCCGTCGCCGTAGATCTGCATGATGAGCGTGCCGTTGAACTTGAGATTCGCCGACAGGAGCGCGCACGCCGCCATCATTTCACCGAGCACATTGCGCACCGGCGCCGGATACGAGCGGCGGGTGAGCACTTCCTGCCAGGTGTTGCGCAGCGAGACGATTTCGCCGCGTACTGGCGCCGCGTTAAACATGAATTTCTGCAACTGGTCGTTCACAACTCTTCCTTGATCGATACGGCGGCAAAACCGGTGCGCTCGGGTGTCAGCCGATGCGCACGAGTTGCGCCTTGTAGTATTCGCGCCGGTCCGCGTAACTGGCGGTGGCCGACTGCATGCGGGCGATATCCGCCTCGGTGATTTCGCGAATCGCCTTGGCGGGCGAACCGAGAATCAGCGTGTTATCGGGAAAAACCTTGCCTTCCGTGACCACCGCGCCTGCGCCAACCAGACAGTTGCGGCCGATCACCGCACCATTCAAGACCACGGCCTGAATTCCGATCAGCGAGCCTTCCCTGACCGTGCAGCCGTGCAGCATCGCCTGATGGCCGACCGTCACATTCGCCTCGATCGTCAGCGGGAAGCCGGGGTCCGCGTGCAGGATCGCGCCTTCCTGGACATTGCTGCCCCGGCCGACCACGATCGGCTCGTTATCGCCGCGCAGCGCCGCGCCGGACCAGACGCTCGAGTTTTCTTCGAGAGTGACACGGCCGATGATGGTCGCGGTGTCCGCGAGGAACACGCTTTCGTGAATGGTGGGGGCTTCGTCGCCGAGCTTGTAGATGGCCAACTGTGTCTCCTGAGCGGTTTAGGTGCGGTTGCGCTCGCCGTTTGCAGACGAGCCCAGCGGCTACAATGCCGGACGGCGGCGTGCCTTTTAGGCGAAATCCGATACGCAAAACGCTATTTTAGCCGTTTGCGTGCGGACGCCGCTGCGGGCGCGGCCCGGGGCCGCCTGTCCTTCGTTCGAAATCGCTTCCATGTCCAACGTTTCTCTCCAAACCGGTTGCGCGCGCCAGATGGCGCTCGACGTGCTGTGCGAGCGCGAACCGCAGACCAAAGCCACGCGCGCCCGCGAGCTTTACGCGATGGCGCAAGAAGGCGCTGCGTCGATCGATCCGGCGGCACTGCTGACGGCGCCCGCCGAGCTGCCGGGCCGGCCGGAGCTGCCGCCGCTCGTCGAGCCGGGCTCGCTCAAGCGGCGCGGCATGCAGACCGAAGCGGGGCGCGCCGTGCTGCTGCACGCGCTCGCGCACATCGAATTCAATGCGATCAATCTGGCGCTCGACGCCGTGTGGCGATTTCCATCGATGCCGGATGATTTTTATCTCGATTGGTTGAAAGTCGCCTCGGAAGAAGCCTGCCACTTTTCGCTGCTGAGCGCGCGCCTGGGCGAATTCGGCCACGTCTACGGCGATTTCCCCGCTCACGACGGCCTCTGGGAAATGGCCGAACGTACCCGTGACGACGTCCTCGCACGCATGGCGCTCGTTCCGCGCACGCTCGAAGCGCGCGGCCTCGACGCCTCTCCGCCAATCCGCAAGCGTCTCGCGCAGGCGGGCGATCACGCGTCCGCCGCGATCCTCGACGTGATCCTGCACGACGAAATCGGCCACGTGCTGATCGGCAATCGCTGGTTCCGGCACCTTTGCGACGCAGTCGGCGCTGACCCGCACACCACCTACGCACGTCTTGCCGAACAGTATCGCGCGCCAAAACTACGCGGTCCGTTCAACTTCGAGGCGCGCCGCGACGCCGGTTTCGACGAAGCCGAACTTCGCGCGCTCGCCGGCCTCGACGACTGATTCGTCTCGAAAACGCCGCCGCTGACTATAATCGAACGATCATTCTTTTTGAGACCAGCGATGCACCCATCCCATTCCGATTTCATCGATGCGCGCGGCGTACGCCTGCACGTGCGCCGCTGGGGCGCGCCTGACGCGTCCTCGCTCTTCATGCTGCACGGCTGGATGGACGTGGCGGCGTCGTTCCAGTTCGTTGTAGACGCCCTCGGCGACGGCTGGCAGGTCATTGCGCCCGATGCGCGCGGCTTCGGCCTGTCGGCGTGGCCGGTGGCCGGGCGCGGCGGCGGCCACTACTGGTTCCACGACTACCTGGCGGACCTCGACGTTATCCTCGACCACTACGCGCCACACGGCGAGGTGAACCTGGTGGGGCACAGCATGGGCGCGAACGTGGTCGGCCTGTATGCCGGGGTCAGACCGCAGCGAGTACGCCGCGTGGTCGATCTGGAAGGCTTCGGCCTCGCCGCCGCCGATCCGAAGCAATCGCCCGCGCGCATCGCGCAATGGCTCGACGACCTGCGCGCACCGCCCGAATTACGCACCTACGCGACGCTCGACGAGGTCGCAGAGCGCCTGATCCGCACGAATCCACGCCTCGCCCGCGCGCGCGCGACGTTTCTCGCGCAACACTGGTCGATGCCCACGGACGACGGCCGCTTCCGCCTGCTCGCCGATCCGGCGCACAAGCTGCGCGGTCCGCTGCTGTATCGGGTGGACGAAATAATGGCGGTCTGGTCGCAGGTGCGCGCGAAGGTGCTGCACGTCGAGGCGGCGCATTCGCCGACGCTCGCATCGATCGCGGGCGATGTTCCGCTCGCCGAATTCAAGGCGCGTTTTTCCGCGTTTCCCGACTGGCGCGAGGAAATCGTCGAGGGCGCGGGGCACATGCTGCACCACGACCAGCCGGAGCGGATCGCCGCGCTGATCGCGGAATTTTGCGCGTAGCAGGGCACACGGCCCGAAACGTGCGTTGCAGTAGAATGTTAGTCAATCCCGAAATAGTCACGATGAACGCTGATCTGCACTGCCATTCCACCGTGTCCGACGGCCAGCTCCAGCCTGGCGAGGTCGCCGCGCGCGCGCACGCGAACGGCGTGACCATGTGGTCGCTCACCGACCACGATCAGTTGGGCGGCCAGCGGGAAGCGCGTGACGCGGCTGAGGCGCTTGGCATGCAGTACTTGAGCGGCGTCGAGATTTCGGTGACGTGGGCGGGGCGCACGGTGCATGTCGTCGGCCTGAACGTCGATCCGGAGAATCAGGAACTGCTCGACGGGCTCGCCGCCACGCGCGATGGCCGCGCCGCGCGCGGCGAAGCGATCGGCGAGGCGCTCGCGAAGGCGGGTATTCCGAACGCGTATGAAGGCGCGCTGCGCTACGTCGCCGATCCGAAGATGATTTCGCGCACGCACTTCGCGCGCTATCTGGTCGAAGCCGGGCTCGCGCAATCCACCTCCGACGTGTTCGCGCGCTATTTGGGCGAGGGCAAGCCGGGTTATATCGGCCATCGATGGGCGAAGCTGCCGGACGCCATCCGCTGGATCAAGACGGCGGGCGGCGAACCCGTGATCGCGCATCCCGGCCGCTACGTTTATTCACAGACGGAATTCGCCGCGCTCTTCGACGAATTCATTCAATTGGGCGGTAACGCGATCGAGGTCGTGACCGGCAGCCACACGCCGGACCAATATCGCGAGTACGCCGATGTCGCGCGTCGCTATGGTTTTTACGCGTCGCGCGGCTCGGATTTTCACGGCGCGGGCGAGGGACGGATCGACCTCGGCCAGCTCCCGCCGCTGCCTTCCGACCTCAAGCCGGTCTGGGAACGCTGGCTCTGAGAACACACCCGGCGCGCAGGCGCCGCACGGTTGGCACGGTTCTGGCAAGGTGCAACGGGTTCCCCAAGGCGGCGTTCACATCATGCATTTCGCCACTCGTGTCCTGAATCGAACCGCGCCGTCGAGTTTGCGCGAACGTTGCACTGACAGCACGCAGAAAAGTCCCGCCGCGTCCCGCGCGAAGCGAAACCATAAGAATCATGCCGCCATGTCTCAATTTTTTCGCATTCATCCGGACAATCCGCAGCCGCGTCTGATCAATCAGGCGGTGCAGATCATCAACGACGGCGGCGTCATCGCCATGCCGACCGATTCGAGCTACGCGCTCGCCTGCCATCTCGACGACAAGGACGCCGTCGAGCGCATCCGACGCATTCGCGGACTCGACGAGAAGCAGCTTTTGTCGCTCGTCGTGCGTGACCTGTCGCAGCTTTCCAATTTCGCGCAGGTCGACAACCGGCAGTACCGGCTCATCAAATCGGTGACGCCGGGGCCGTACGTCTTTGTCCTGCAGGCGACGAAGGAAGTGCCGCGGCGGCTGTCGCACCCGTCGCGCAAGACGATCGGG
The DNA here is from genome assembly GCF_001544475.1 of Caballeronia humi. GTDB lineage: Bacteria > Pseudomonadota > Gammaproteobacteria > Burkholderiales > Burkholderiaceae > Caballeronia > Caballeronia humi. Next base: position 123,439 of record NZ_FCNW02000011.1, read on the forward strand.
CTGCGCGTGCCCGATCACGCGATCACGCTCGCGCTGCTCGAAGCGCTCGGCCAGCCGCTCCTCGGGTCGACGCTGATCCTGCCCCCCGACACCGAGCCGCTCAACGACGCCGAGGAAATCCGCGAGCGTCTCGAAAAGCAGATCGACCTCGTGATCGATGCCGGCGCGTGCGCGGCGGAGCCGTCTACGGTCATCGATTTGACGGGCGCGGAGCCGGTGCTGGTGCGACCGGGACGCGGCAGCCTGGAGCCGTTTGGCCTGACCGCCGGCGCCTGAGTGCAAAAACTGCAAAAACGCGCGCGAACTTTTGCCGTCCGAGGCATTATCTGCGTTCGCGACCGTCAGCCGACGTAACCGAAAACCACCACGCTCGCCCCGCGCAACCGTGACTTCCACCGCCATGAGTGGCGCCTGAACTGCCTGATACGCTTGATACAATAGCGAGCTATGGATTCTTCCCTGATACAGACAATCGCGGTCTACGCGCTCCCGGTGATCTTCGCGATCACGCTGCACGAGGCCGCGCATGGTTACGCGGCGCGCATGCTCGGCGACAACACGGCCTATGTGCTCGGCCGCGTTTCGCTCAATCCGATGCGTCACATCGACCCCATCGGCACCATCGTCATACCAATCGTTCTCTATTTCGCGACCAGCGGCGCGTTCATGTTCGGCTACGCGAAGCCCGTGCCCGTCGCTTTCGGTAATTTGCGCAATCCGCGCTGGGGCAGCCTGTGGGTTGCCGCCGCCGGTCCCGGCAGCAACTTCGTGCAGGCGCTGATCTGGGGCATCGTCGCGGTGCTGCTGGCGGGGTTTCACGTCGAAGAAGCGTTTTTGACGCGCATGGCGGCGGCCGGCGTCGGCGTGAATCTCGTGCTCGGCGTGTTGAACCTCTTTCCGCTGCCGCCGCTCGACGGCGGTCGCGTGCTGATGGCGCTCTTGCCCATCCGCGCGTCGCTGGCGCTGCAAAAGCTCGAACCCTACGGTTTTTTCATCGTGATGGCGCTCGTCATGACGGGCGTGCTGACGCGGTTCTGGCTGAGCCCGCTCGTGACCGTCGGCTATGCGGCGGTGTCGGCCATCCTGAATCCCTTTGCTTCGTTCTTTCTATAAAACCATGTTCCCTGACCGTATCTTCTCAGGCATGCGGCCGACCGGCACGCTGCACCTCGGCCACTATCACGGCGTGCTGAAAAACTGGGTGCGGCTGCAATCCGAGTACCCGTGCTTTTTCGCCGTCGTCGACTGGCACGCGCTGACGACGCACTACGAAACGCCCGAAGTCATCGAGAAGAACGTCTGGGAAGTGCTGATCGACTGGCTCGCGTCCGGCATCGATCCGGCGCAGGCGACGCTGTTCATCCAGAGCCGGGTGCCGGAGCACGCGGAGCTGTCGCTGCTGCTCGGCATGGCGACGCCGCTCGGCTGGCTCGAACGCGTGCCGACCTACAAGGAGCAGATCGAAAAGCTGCGCGAAAAGGATCTCTCGACGTACGGTTTTCTCGGCTATCCGGTGCTGATGGCCGCCGACATCCTGCTGTACCGCGCGTCGCTCGTGCCGGTCGGCGAGGATCAGGTGCCGCACGTCGAAATGACGCGTGAAATCGCGCGTCGCTTCAATTATCTGTACGGCAAGGAGCCGGATTTCGAGGAAAAAGCGCTCGAAGCCGCGAAAAAGCTCGGCGGCAAGCGCGCGAAGCTGTATCACGAATTGCGCGTCGCGTACCAGCAGGAAGGCGACGACGAAGCGCTCGAACAGGCGCGCGCGATGCTGCAGGAGTCGCAGAGCCTGTCGATGAGCGATCGCGAGCGGCTGTTCGGCTATCTCGAAGGCGCGCGCAAGCTGATTCTGGTCGAGCCGCAGGTTTTGCTGACGTCCGAATCGCGCATGCCGGGCCTCGACGGGCAGAAGATGTCGAAGTCGTATGGCAACACGATCGGCCTGCGCGAAGACGCGGAAACCATCACGAAAAAGGTCCGCACGATGCCGACCGACCCCGCGCGCGTGCGCCGTACCGACCCGGGCGATCCGGACAAATGCCCGGTATGGCAACTGCATCTGGCCTATACCGACGAAACAACGCACGAGTGGGTGCAGAAGGGCTGCCGGACCGCGGGCATCGGGTGTCTGGATTGCAAGCAGCCGGTAATCGAGGGCATCCTGCGCGAGCAGCAGCCGATGCTCGAGCGCGCGCAAAAATATATGGACGATCCGTCGCTGTTGCGCGCGATCGTCGCCGACGGCTGCGACAAGGCCCGCAAGTTCGCCACTGAAACCATGCGCGACGTGCGCGAGGCGATGGGGCTGTCGTACAACTGATGGCGGATCCGGCGAGCGCGTGGGTATGCAAATGGTCGCATCTTGTCGAGGCGGGCGGGGCGGTGCTCGATGTCGCGTCGGGAAGCGGCCGGCATGCGCGCTGGTTCGCGTCGCGCGGGCACTCGGTGCTCGCCGTCGACCGTGATGGCGAAGCGCTCGATTCGATGGCCGGTGTCGAGCGCATCAGGACGCTCGCCGCCGATCTCGAAAGCGCGCCGTGGCCATTGCCCGCTGATCAGACGTTTGCCGCGATCGTCGTGACCCGCTACCTGCACCGGCCGCTTTTCCCGCATCTCGCCAATGCCCTCGCGCCCGGCGGCGTGCTGATCTACGAAACCTTCGCCGTGGGCAACGAAACGGTCGGCAAGCCGTCAAATCCGGCGTTTCTGCTCACACCCGGTGAACTGATCGACGCGTTTCACGCGCGACTGCGAATCATCGCTTATCAGGATGGTTTCACGAGCGTTCCGCGCGCATCCTACGTGCAGCGAATCTGCGCGGTCCGCGAGCCGGACCCATCTTCAATCCACCTCACCATTCGTAACAATGCGTTGAACCCGCCGCGTTACGAGTTGGTGGACTAATCCGCTACAATCGCGGTTTACCCATTAAATTCATAGCGTTTCATGACAAACGGAACACAAGGCGGCATCCAGATCCGCGGCAGCATTCCTGCCATCGTCACACCGATGCACGAGGACGGTAGTCTCGATCTGCCGGCGTTTCGAAAGCTGATCGACTGGCATGTCGCGGAAGGCTCGAACGGTCTCGTCGTGGTGGGGACGAGCGGCGAGTCGGCCACGCTTTCGGTCGAAGAACACGTTTTGATGGTCCAGACGGCCGTTGAGCATACGGCCGGGCGCTTTCCGATCATCGCGGGCGCGGGCGGCAATTCCACATCCGAAGCCATCGAATTGTCGAAGGCGGCGAAAAAGGTCGGCGCCGACGCCACGCTCCAGGTCGTTCCCTATTACAACAAGCCGACGCAGGAAGGCATGTATCGTCATTTCGTGAAGATCGCGGAATCGGTCGATCTGCCGGTCATTCTGTACAACGTGCCGGGCCGCACCGTGGCCGACATGAACAACGAGACCATCCTGCGTCTCGCGGACGTGCCGGGGATCATCGGTGTGAAGGAAGCGACGGGCAACATCGACCGCGCCGCGCACCTGATCAAGCACGCGCCCGCGAATTTCGCGATTTTCAGCGGTGACGATCCGACCGCGATCGCACTGATGCTGCTCGGCGGCCACGGCAACATCTCGGTGACGGCGAACGTCGCGCCGAAGGCGATGAGCCAGCTTTGCCGCGCCGCGCTCGAAGGCGACGCGATCACCGCGCGCAAGATTCATCTCGGCCTGCTGTCACTCCACAAGCAGCTTTTCTGCGAATCGAATCCGATTCCGGCGAAGTGGGCGCTCCAGGAAATGGGCCGCATGCAAGGTGGCATCCGCCTGCCGCTCACACCGCTCGACGCGCGCTATCACGACATCGTGCGCGATGCGTTGCGCGAATCAGGGCTTCTGGCCTGATGACACGCGGCGGCGCGCCGACAGCATCGCACCGTGCCGCCGCAAGTCATCGAACGTCACGCAGCCAGTCATCAACCGTCGCTCGCCGACCTCGTTATCGACCCCGTTCTTGGCATCTGCTCCAGGCAACGCGCTTTCAGCATCACGAAGGACCCCATGAAACGATCCGCATTTTCCACTCACGCCACGCGCCTGAGCGCGCTGTCGCTTGGCCTTGCAACGGTCGTCGCGCTCTCGGGTTGCGATACGCTCAACGACTGGCTCGCGCCTGACCGCGTCAATTACAAGGCTGCTGAAACCGCGCCCGCGCTGACGGTCCCGTCCGATCTCTCCACCGCCGACATCAGCCAGCGCTACGCCGCGCCGCCGAAGGTCAACTCGCTCGGCGGCGGCACGGAGCGCGCGCTCACGCCGGCCGGTAACGCGACGCTCGGCGTGCCGACGGCGCAAGACCCGTACGGCATGCACGTCGAGAGCGACGGCGACCGCCGCTTCCTCGTGGTGGACGGCCGGACGCCTGACCAGATCTGGCCGCAGTTGCAGGAGTTCTGGACGGACAACGGCTTCACGCTCAAGACAGACGCGCCGGCCACCGGCATCATGACGACCGACTGGGCGGAAAATCGCGCGAACATTCCCGACGACTGGTTCCGCAAAAGCATCGGCAAGCTGGTCGATTTCGCGTATTCGTCGGGCACGCGCGACATGTTCCGCACGCAGGTCGATCGCACGGCAAACGGCTCGACCGACATCTCCGTCACGCACAGTGCAATGGAAGAAGTGCTGACGGGGCAGGACAAGACGTCGTCGCGTTGGGAAGCGCGTCCGCGCAATCCGGCGCTCGAGGCCGCGTTCCTCGCGAAGATCATGGAGAAGTTCGGCCTCACCGACGCGCAGGCAAAGCAATTGATCACCGAAGCGCGTCCGGCGGGCGCGAAGGTGGCGGTGGAGCAGTCGGGCAGTTCGTCGACGCTCGACATCGCCGAGCCGTTTGATCGCGCGTGGTTGCGCGTGGGCCTCGCGCTCGATCGCACGAATTTCACGGTCGACAACCGCGATCGCGAGAAGGGCCTGTATTACGTGCACTACTCGGACTCGATGCAGGAACTGAAAAAGGACGGCCTTTTCAGCAAGTTTTTCTCCAGCAACACGCCGAAGCCGACGCGCCAGTTCCTCGTGAACGTGCGTCCGAAAGCGGATTCGTTGACGCAGGTCGCAGTCGTCGATGCGAACGGTCAACTGGATAGCTCGACGGATGCGCAACGCATCGTGTCGCTGTTGCACGCGCAGTTGAACTGAGCACGGGCCGTGCGATTCGCGAGTCTCGGCAGCGGCAGTGAAGGCAACGCGTTGCTCGTCGAGGCGCAGTGCGGCACGACCACCACGCGCGTGCTGCTCGACTGCGGTTTTTCAGCGAAAGAAGTGGAACGAAGGCTGGGCCGACTGGGACTGCGCATCGACGATCTCGACGCGATCCTCATCACGCATGAGCACACGGACCATATCGGTAGCGCGCTGACGCTCGGGCGCAAGTGGTCGATTCCGTTGCATATGAGCTGGGGCACGGCGCGTGCGGTCGGTGCCGACGAGGCTCCGGTCGACCTGCACGTGCTGTGGGGCGACGAGAGCGTCGCCATCGGCAACCTGAGCGTGCTGCCGTACACTGTGCCGCACGACGCGCGCGAACCGCTGCAGTACGTATTCTCGGACGGCGCAAGCCGTCTCGGTGTCCTGACCGATGTCGGTGTTTCGACACCGCACATCACCAGCACCTTGAGCGGCTGTGATGCGCTGGTCCTCGAATCCAATCACGATCTCCAGATGCTCGCGACGAGCCGCTATCCGGCGTCGCTGAAGGCGCGTATCGGCGGGATGCACGGACACCTGAACAATGATGCTGCAGCAGGCATTCTCGCCGCGCTCGATCGTTCGAAACTGCGGCATCTGGTGGCCGCGCACTTGAGCCAGCAGAACAATCTGCCGCATCTGGCGCAGGCGGCGTTGTCGGCGGTGCTGGGGGCGTCGGCTACAGAGGTAGTCGTCGCGACTCAGGCGGAGGGCTTCGACTGGCTCACGTTATGAGCCATCTTGCGTAGGCTTCAGACGTAAAAAAACCGGCTCGAGAGCCGGTTTTTTTACGCAAGTCCCGCGAGGAGACCCGCACGCAAAACCTTACTGGCTTGCGCCCGATGCCGGAGCAGCCGAAGCAGCAGCAGCAGCGTCGCTGGCAGCAGCCGAAGCGTCGCTAGCAGCGGCCGAAGCGCTCGATGCAGCCGTGTTTGCGTCCGATGCAGCTGCGGCGGCCGGTGCCGAGGCAGCCGGGGCTTCGCTTGCAGCGCTCGGAGCAGCCGTATCGCTAGACTTGTTGCATGCAGCAAGAGCAACAGCAGCCAACAGGGATGCTACGAGGAGAGATTTCTTCATGATCACGTCCTTTTATGGTTAAAGGTAAGCAACAGCGCAAAGTACCGGTAATGTGTGCTCCAACACCGACCCGGGCCGCTGTGGAGACCCACATTTTATTGGATGTGTGAGACTTTCCACGGCTTGGGCGGAAATTATATGCACTTTCGTACTGACCGTCGATAAATGCGGGGCCAATACGTTGTCTTTCTCATACAAATTTTCACACTGCGGAACAGCAAGACGCATGACATCAGGCGCAGGCGTCGACCTGAATCCAGCCCGCACGATACCACTCGTGCAGTAAGGCTGTCATTGACGAATCGTCTTCAAGTGTTACAAAGCGTTTCGCCTCCAAAAGCCGGTTATCGGCCAATTCAGCGAGCCATTTTTTGGTTTTCGAATCGAATATCCCGGCTTCACCGTTGATGAAATACGAGCGTTTGTCGTAAAGCAAAATCGTCTTTCGATCGAGGCGCAAACCGGACTTCTGAATTCGCCCGACAAACTTTTGCTCATTCAATGGGCGATTAGGCGGATCGAAGACCACGTTCGCTTTCGGCTCGCTCAAATACGATCCGAGGAATGACGCCACGTCCTTCTCATTCCAACTCACATCCGCAAGGATCGCGCCAACCCGGTCGACGAGCAGCGAGGGAAGCTGCGCCGGATGAGCGACCGGTTCCTGCTTCGGATCGCGATAGAGCGCAGGGGCAGCATCCGCGTCGGTCGAGCGTTCTGCAAGGTGGTAGAGAAACTGGCCCGTGAGCTCGCGCGCGGACGGCGCGCGAAAGCCGATCGAGCACGTCATGCATTCGCCTTCGGCCACGCCATCGTGGGCGATGTGCGGCGGCAGGTACAGCATGTCGCCGGGTTCCAGCACCCATTCTTCTTCCGGCTCGAAATGCTGTAAAACTTTCAACGGCAGTCCCGGATTTAGCGTGAGATCGCGTTGCGCGCCGATCCGCCAGCGGCGCTTGCCATGCACCTGCAGCAGGAAGACGTCGTAGGAGTCGAAATGCGCGCCGACGCCGCCGCCGTCGGTGGCGTAGGAGATCATGAGGTCGTCGAGGCGCGCGTCGGGAATGAAGCGAAAGCGGTTCATCAGCGCGTGCGCGCGGTCGTCGTGCAGGTTCACGCCTTGCACGAGCAGCGTCCACTCGCGCTTTTTCACCGGCGGCAATTCGTCAGGCGCAAAGGGACCGTGTTCCAGTGCCCACGTCTTGCGAAAGTGCGTGATCAAGCGCGACTCGACATCGTCGAGATCAGCGAGGTTGAAGAGTTCGTCGCGTGTCAGCGGCGCCTCGATATCGGGGATCGCCTGGCGGATCAAAAGCGGCTTTTTCTGCCAATAACGGCGCATGAACTGCGCGGGCGTCCGGTTGCCCAACAAGGGAGTGACTTCGTCCGGCAGCGGCGCTTTGGGCCGGCCGGCGGTTGCATCTAGGGGCCGCGTTGGCATCGTATAATTGAGGCTTGTATCTTGGAGAATCCAATGAAAATCGCAAAAGACACCGTCGTATCAGTCGCATACAAGCTCTCGGATGCGCAGGGCAATCTGATCGAGGAAAGCGACGAGCCGATGGTCTATCTGCACGGCGGCTATGATGGCACGTTCCCCAAGATCGAGGAAGCGCTCGACGGCCAAGAAGCCGGCTATCAGACCCAGCTTCAACTCGAACCCGTCGATGCGTTCGGCGAGTACGATCCCGAACTCGTGAAGGTCGAGGCGCGCAGCCGTTTTCCTGAACCGCTCGAAGTCGGCATGCAGTTCGAAGGCACGCCGGAAGACGGCGAAGAAGACGTCGATTCGCTGATCTACACGGTCACGGATGTCGCCGAAGACAAGGTCGTGCTCGACGGCAATCATCCGCTCGCCGGCATGGCGCTGCGTTTCGCGCTGTCGGTGCAGGAAGTGCGCACCGCGACGGAAGACGAAATCCAGCATCAACATGCGCACGGCGCGGACGGACTGGAAATCCTCGACGAGGACGAAGACGACGCCGAAGAAACACCGGGCAAGGATTCGGGTCCGACATTGCACTAGGCATCGGGCTAATTGAGCGAGAAGGGCGCGGCATCGGCTGCGCCCTTTTTTATTCGACGGCGGCGCTCGCGGGCGCCGCGCGGTATATGCCGTTCTGCACCCCCGACGCGGGAGTCGGCAGGATCGGTGGCAGGGCGGGCGGCGGCGTGAGGATTGGCGGCATCGGCGTGAGCGTGGCCGGAGGCAGGTCGTCGCGCGGTGGCGAGGGCGCAGGTTCGGCAGTCGCCGGCTCGTTCGCTTCAACCGTCTTGCTGCGTCCCGCCACATCGCGCAGATCGACCTTGAACGGCGGCCGCCATCCGGCATTCGTCTGCACTTCGAGCCATTGCGCTTGCGGCTTTTTGAACGCGATCGCGATGCGCGTCAGATTCGCGACGACCGCGCCTTTTTCATCGCGCAGCGGCTGGTCGATGCGATAGCCCGCCGGCAGCGCCGTTTCCGAACCGTGGATCACGATCACCGGGCCACGGAACGAGTTCGCCATTTTCACGAGACTTCGCTTGAATTCGACGAAGCCATCGCGCGGCGGATTGTTACGCGTGAAGCGCAACCACGCGAAGCGGTCGCGGCGTTCGTAGCGCGTGAAATCGGGATCGCCCTGCAGGATCACGACGAGCGCCCGCTGCTCCGCGCGCCGCGCCCATTCGGCCGCGTGTTCGAGCCAGAACGTGTTTGCGATCACGCGATCCTCGAACTCGCCGTTGCGACCGCCCGCCGTCAGATAGTGGTTGTTCGGACTCGGCGCGTTCAAGCCGACGAACGCGACGCCTTGCGACTGCCAGCGCACGTTTTCACGAAACGTGCGAAATCGCGCGACTTCGCTTTCGCGCGTGACCGAAAGCGGCGCGGCGCCGAGCGTGTTGGCATCGGCGAAGAAGAGTTGCCGCAGGAAGTCGAGCCGTTCGACCGGGTCGTAGGCGCCTGATTGCGCGAGTCCGCAGTCGGTCCAGTCGTGCTGTCCGGGCACCACGATGAGCGGCTTGCGCGATGCGTCGAGCAAGTCGCGGCGCCCTTCGAATATCTTGTCGCGGCATGGCTCCGCTGAACCCTTGATGTTGCCGTCGTAGACGATGAACGCGATGTCGCGATCGCGTGAGATCGTATCGAGCATCTGGCGCACGGGCGCTTCGTCGGCGGGCTTCGTCAGCGCGTCGGCGATGATGGCGAACTTGAGCGGGGTATCGTCGGCGGCGGCGTGGCGTTGCGCAAGCACGCCGCAGAGCAGCACGGCGAGCAACGCACGCGATGCCGCCGCGGTCACCTTAGCGCGATGCATCCGGCGCGGACGTCGCCAGTTCATGCAGTTCGTAGAGCAGATCGAGCGCGTCGCGCGGACGCAGATCATTAGGATCGAGCGCGCGCAGCTTGTCGAGCACGGGATGCTCCGGTGCGGCTGCGGCCGGCGTGGGTTCCACGGCATCCTCCGCATAAGGCGACGCCGCGAACAGATCGAACTGCGGCGACGGCTGGCCGATCGACTGCTGCTCCAGATGCACGAGGTGCTTACGCGCCGCGCGAATCACCGCCGACGGCACGCCCGCAAGTTGCGCGACCTGCAAGCCGTAACTCTGGTTCGCGGGCCCTTCGTTCACGGCGTGCAGAAAGACGATGCCGTGATCGTGCTCGACCGCAGACAGATGCACGTTCGCCGCCTGCGCGAACTCGTGGGGCAACTGCGTCAATTCGAAATAATGCGTGGCGAAGAGCGTGTAGCAGTGGTTATGCGACAGCAGATGCCGCGCGATGGCCCACGCGAGCGCGAGGCCGTCGAAGGTCGAGGTGCCGCGGCCGATTTCGTCCATCAGCACGAGGCTAGACGCGCTCGCGTCGTTCAGGATCGCGGCGGCTTCCGTCATCTCGACCATGAACGTCGAGCGGCCGCCGGCCAGGTCGTCGGCGGCGCCGATGCGCGTGAAGATGCGATCGAGCGCGCCAAAACGCGCGCGCTTCGCCGGCACGTAGCTGCCGACATACGCCATCAACGCGATCAGTGCCGTCTGCCGCATGAACGTCGATTTACCGCCCATGTTCGGCCCGGTGATGAGCAGCAGCTTGCGTTCCGTTGCGAGGCAACAGTCGTTCGCGATGAACTGCTCGACCTGCGCTTCCACGACCGGATGCCGCCCCTGCTCGATATCGATGCCGGCGTCCGCAGCGAACTCGGGCGCGACCCAGTCGAGCGCGCGGGCACGCTCGGCGAACGCGCCGAGCAGATCGAGTTCGGCGAGCGCCTGAGCCACGCGCTGGCAATCCGCGATGAAGGGCAGCAGATTCTGCAACAGCGCGTCGTACAGCGCGCGCTCGCGGGCGAGCGCGCGTTCCTGCGCGGAAAGCGCCTTGTCCTCGAACGCCTTCAGTTCCGGCGTGATGTAGCGCTCGGCGTTCTTCAGCGTCTGGCGGCGGCGATAGTCGTCGGGGACCTTGTCGGTCTGGCCGCGCGTCACTTCGATATAAAAGCCGTGCACCTTGTTGTACTCGACCCGCAGGTTGCCGATGCCGGTCCTCGAGCGCTCGCGCGTTTCGAGATCGATCAGGAACTGGTCGCAGTTTTCCGAGATGTCGCGCAGTTCGTCGAGATCGGCGTCGTAGCCGCGCGCGATCACGCCGCCGTCGCGGATCAGCGCCGCCGGTTCGGGTGCGATCGCGGCGACGAGCAGGTCGAGACATTCGCGCGGCGGTTCGAGCGCGTCGTCGATGCGTTCCAGCGCGGCTGCGTTCGTGCGCACGGCGACAAGCAGTTCGCGCAGCTTCGGCAGCGCGGCGAACGTATCGCGCAGGCTCGACAGGTCGCGCGGACGCGCCGACAGCAGCGCAAGGCGTCCCGTGATCCGCTCGATGTCCGAGATCTGCCGCAACGCCGCGCGCAGCGTTTCGAGACTCGCGCCCGACGGTGCTTCGAGCAACGCACCGATTGCTTGTTGCCGTGCGCGCGCAATCGACGCGTCGCGCGGTGGATGATGCAGCCAATGCCGCAAAAGACGGCTGCCCATCGTCGTGCAGCACGTGTCGAGGAGCGAACAGAGCGTCGGCGATTCGGTGCCGCGCAGCGTCTCGGTGAGTTCGAGATTGCGGCGCGTAGCAGGATCGAGCCCGATGTATTCGGACTCGTGCTCGACCTTGAGGCTTCTCACGTGCCGCAATTGCTGCCCTTGCGTCGCGGCGGCATAGAGCAAAAGCGCGCCCGCCGCGCCCGATGCGCAGGTGAGCGAATGCGCGCCGAAGCCGTCGAGGCTCGCGACGTCGAGTTGCTCGCAAAGCCGTTGGCCGCCCGACGCGACATCGAAATGCCAGGCCGGCACGCGTGTCGTCGCGCCGATGCTCGGCACGCTGAACGACGCGTTGATATCGGTGATCGAATCGGCGATCAGCGTCTCCGCCGGCCGGATGCGCTCGAGCGCCGCGCCGGTTTCCTCGGGCGCGACTTCCGCGAGCCGCAGCGCGCCGCTCGCTAGATTGAGCCACGCGAGCCCGACGCTCGTCACCACGCCGCGCCGGTTGTGCGACGGGCAGAGCGCGAGCAGATAGACATCGCTTTTGTCGGAGAGAAGGGCGGCATCGGTGAGCGTGCCCGGCGTGACGACGCGCACGACCTTGCGCTCGACCGGTCCCTTCGACGTCGCCGGGTCGCCGATCTGCTCGCAAATCGCCACCGATTCGCCGAGCTTCACCAGCTTCGCGAGGTACTGTTCGCACGAATGATGCGGGATGCCCGCCATCCGGATCGGATTGCCGCCCGATGCGCCGCGCTGCGTGAGCGTCAGGTCCAGCAGACGCGCGGCTTTTTCCGCATCGTCGAAGAAAAGCTCGTAAAAATCGCCCATCCGATAGAAAACGAGCGTGCCGGGATGCTCCGACTTGATGCGGAGATATTGCTGCATCATCGGCGTGTGGTGCGACAGATCGACGGCCGCCGCTTGCGCGCCTGCTGATTCGGGGGTTGCGGTATGAGTGCCCATCTTGCGTGCGTTCGGTGCGGGAAAACCGGTTGCCAGACGAACCGGTCATATAGGGCGAGAGTGTAACCCGTCGCGCTGAAGCCGCGCCCTCGGCCGATCGGCTAACCCCACGCAAAACGATGAAACGACGACGCCCGCCGCGAACCGTCGTTCGCAGCGGGCGTCGGGGTCAGAAACGGCGAGACTTACTTAAGAACGTCCCGCGAGAAAGCCGACCAGCAGCGCCAGGCCGGCCACGGCGCCGAGCGTATGCCACGGCTTGTCGTGCACGAATTCGTCGGCGTAACCGGCTGCATCGTTCAACCTGGCCGTCACGGCCGAACCCGCGCCGTCCATCTGCGAGCGCACCGTCTTCAGCTTGGCCTGCAATTCCTTGCGGAGCTTGTCCGCATCGAGATCCTTGGCGTCGCGGATCGAGCTGTCCAGATCGTCCAGAAGGCTGCGCAACTGGCTGCTGGCGCTATCGACCGCATCGCTTGCTCCGCTGACGGCGCGCTGGCCCAGGTCGGCTGCGCCGTTGATTTTGCTATCGAGCGTCGAACGTGTGAACAATCCCATTTGCTGCTCCTTTTGACGTGCCGAAAAAAAGAAAATCGCGGCTCGTTCGGGCACCTGGGCGCGCGGCGCCAAGGTTGCGTGACGAGCCGTCCGGTATTTACGACTTCAGCCCCGCCTCATCGTTCCCCGCTTGTTTTTGCATCCTCCCGCAGGGCAACAAGGGGAGATTACACCAGTCAGCAAGTCCCGTTCCTCGATCTCATTCGCCGGCGAGCGCGCCCAGATCGACCTGCCGTTCGTTTTTCGCGTGGCGGCGCATCGCGAGCGACATCATCGCGCAGACGAACACGCCGAAGATCACGATGATCCACTCCACCGGCACGTGCGTCGTCAGGAGCAGCGCGTAGGACCCGAGCATCGCGAGCACGGCGAGGTTCTGGTTGAAGTTCTGCACGGCGATCGAGTGTCCGGCGGAGAGCAGCGTCGCGCCGCGATGCTGGAGGATCGCGTTCATCGGCACGATGAAAAAGCCCGACAGGCTGCCGAGCAGGATCATCAGCGGATACGCCCCGAGGATATAGGCCGGCGCGAACAGCGGCCCGATATGCACGCCGGCTGTGGCTGGAAACAGGTCCTTGTTATAGAACGCCATCGCGACGGCGACCGCGCCCGTCACCACGCCGATCGGCAGCACCTTCAGCGACTGCCGCAGCGGAATCAACGCGGCGGCCGCCGCCGCGCCGATCGCGATTCCGACGCCCGTCACGCCTTGCAGCACCGCCGCTTTCGATAGCGACAGGCCAAGGTTCGCATCGGCCCATTTGAGGACGAGCAGTTGCAGCGTGACAGCCGCGCCCCAGAGCAGCGTCGTGACCCAGAGCGCAATCTGCGCGAGCTTGTCTGACCAGAGCACCTTGAAGCAGTGCGAGAAATCGCCGATGAGCTTCGACGGTTCCGCGAGCCGGTTCGGATAGCGCGCGCCGGTATCCGGGATGCCGATGTTGATCACGGCCGCCGCCGCGTAGATCAGCATGACGGCGGTCATCGCGGCATCGGCGGCGGTATGCACGAGCGGCCAATGCGCGCCCGGCACCCAGCGCTCCACATACTGGCTGACGAGCGCGCCGCCGATCACGGTGCCGAGGATCGTCGAGCCGACCGTCGCCGATTCGAGCCACGCGTTTGCCGGGATCAGCTTGTTGGGCGGCAGCAGCTCGGTGAGGATGCCGTACTTGGCCGGGGAGTAGGCGGCGGCACCGAGGCCAACGACGCCATACGCAATCATCGGATGCACCCCCGCGATCATCAGCGCGCAGCCCGCCGCCTTGAGCGCATTCGACATGAACATGACGTGGCGCTTTTGCAGTGCATCGGCGAATGCACCGACGAAGGGCGCGAGCAGCACGTAGGAAATCGTGAAGAATATTTGCAGAAGCGGCGTGATCCACGAAGCCGATTTGATCACCGTGAGCATCGCGATCGCGGCGATCAGCAGCGCGTTGTCGGCGAGCGACGAGACGAACTGCGCGGCGATGATCGTGTAGAAGCCTTTTTTCATGGAAGAGCGCTTGACGGGCGGGCCGGTGCGGGCAAAGAGATGCACTGTAGCGGAGCCGCAAATAGCGTGCACGGACGTTCCCAGCGTGCTGGCGCGCTCCCCAAACGCAAAAAAGGCAGCCGAAGCTGCCTTTCCCTTTCATGCGAGGAATTAAGCCGCGTTTTCCCGCGTCTTCGAATACGGATCGAGAATCTTGATCATCTGCGCGTACACCTTCGGATTGCCTGCGACGATCTCGTTTTCATGCAGGAAATTCGATTCGCCCGTGTAATTGCCGACTAGCCCACCCGCCTCGGTGATGATGAGGCTGCCGGCTGCCACGTCCCATGGGTGGATGCCTTGTTCGAAAAAGCCGTCCATGCGGCCCGCCGCGACGTTCGCCAGATCAAGCGCCGCCGCGCCCGGACGGCGCAAACCCGCGCACGACAGCGTCATTTCGGAGAAGAGCCTCATATAGTCCTTCAGGCCCGAGCCATCGCGGAACGGAAAGCCCGTGCCGATCAGCGCATCCGCCAGACGATCAAGTTTGCCAACGCGAATCCGCCGCTCGTTCAGATAAGCGCCGCGTCCGCGCGATGCGGTGAAGAGGTCGTTGCGCGTCGGGTCGTAGACGACTGCTTGCGTCACGATGCCTTTATGCGCAAGCGCGATCGACACGCAGTAATACTGGAAGCCGTGGATGAAGTTCGTGGTGCCGTCGAGCGGGTCGATGATCCACTGGAATTCGGACTCGCGATCGTCCTTGCCGGATTCTTCGGCGAGGATCGAGTGATCGGGATAGGCGGTGTGGAGCGTCTCGATGATGGCGGCTTCGGACGCCTTGTCGACTTCCGTCACGAAATCGTTGTGTTGCTTCTTGCTGACCTGGATGCGGTCCAGGTCGAGCGACGCGCGGTTGATGATCTGTCCGGCGCGGCGGGCGGCCTTGACAGCGATATTGAGCATCGGATGCATGAGCGAGATCCTTTGGCCGGCGCCGCCTCGCGGGAGCGCGGCAAACCGGAAGTTGGCGACAACGACAATGTCGACGGAAGACGAATTGGAGAAGAGCGGGGCGGCCGGCGAAGAACGGCGTTCGTGGCGCGCGAAGGCGGTATTTTACCTGAAGTAAGACTGTCTTAGCGGGATTCAGTCGACTCCTATTGCTTCCGGCTGATTCAGCCAGGGCGTGGGAGGCGCTACCATGACGGCTCAGTTCATCAATCGGCAGGACACGCTTTGGACTCACTCGATTCCCCCAACCTGAGCGGCGGTTTCACGTCGACTCGCTTCGTGCTCGTCGAGCCGAGCCACCCCGGCAACGTCGGCGCGGCGGCGCGCGCGCTGAAGACGATGGGCTTTTCGCGCCTCGTGCTCGTTGCGCCGCGCGTGCCGCACGTAAACGACGAGCCGGAAGCAATCGCGATGGCGAGCGGCGCGGACGACGTGCTCGCGTCCGCGGTCATCGTCGATTCGCTCGCCGAGGCGCTCGCGGGCGTGCACTGGTCGGTCGCGCTCACCGCGCGCCAGCGCGAGTACGGGCCGCCGCAACTTCCGCCGCGCGCGGCCGCCGGGCGGGCGCACGAACTCGTGCGGCACGGCGACATCGCGCTCGTGTTCGGCAACGAGCGCACAGGCCTCTCTAACGCCGACGTCGAGCGCTGTAGCGCGCTTGCGCACATTCCGGCCAATCCGGCGTACAGCTCGCTGAACCTGTCGCAGGCGGTGCAGGTGCTGGCTTACGAGCTGCGGCTCGCGTTCCAGGAGACGTTGCCGGACGTCGAAAGCGTCGGCACGAACGCATCGAGCGACGAGATCGAAGGGATGTACACGCATCTCGAAAACGCGTTGATCGCGCTCGATTTTCTCGATCCCGCGAACCCGAAGAAGCTGATGTCGCGCGTGCGGCGGCTTTTTGCGCGTTCCGGGCTCGAGCGCGAAGAGGTGAACATCCTGCGCGGCGTCGCGAAGCATATTCTGCTGCGCGTGAAGAAGGACTGAGGCAAACCGTATTCGATGTCCCCGACCGCTTCGCGAGCGGGGGCATCGAGCAGAACCGGCGGGCTCGTCCTACAATCGGCAAAATTCAAGATAAGGATTGCGCGTTTCGTGCTAAAGCCCGATCGACGCGGTCCCCGGCCTCCCCCTTGCCGTCACTCACCGAGCCATCGACATGTTCAAACGTCTGAGCGAAGACATCGACGCCATCCGCGAGCGCGATCCCGCCGCCCGCAGCGCCTGGGAAGTGCTCACGTGTTATCCGGGCTTCCACGCGATCCAGCTTCACAGGCTCTCGCACGCGTGCTGGACGCGCGATCTGCGCTGGCTCGGACGTTTCGTCTCGCAGGTTGCGCGCTTCCTGACCGGCATCGAGATTCATCCGGGCGCGACGATCGGACGGCGCGTGTTCATCGATCACGGCATGGGCGTCGTGATCGGCGAGACGGCGGAAATCGGCGACGACTGCACGATTTATCAGGGCGTGACGCTCGGCGGCACGTCGCTCGCACGCGGCGCGAAGCGCCATCCGACGCTCGGACGCGGCGTGATCGTCGGCGCGGGCGCAAAGGTGCTCGGCGGATTCACGATCGGCGAGGAGGCGAAGATCGGCTCGAACGCGGTCGTCGTCAAGCCGGTGCCTGCGGGCGGCACGGCGGTCGGCAATCCCGCGCGGATCGTGGTGCCCGCGACGGAGCGTCCCGCCGATCCGGCGCGCCGGTCCGAAAGCAGCGGCTTCTGCGCGTACGGCATCACACCGAACGCTGACGATCCCGTCTCGCTCGCTATCCACGGCCTGATCGACCATGCATCGACGCAGACGCAGCGCGTCGATGAAATCGTCGTGGCGCTGGAGAAGCTCGGCGCGCGGCTGGAAGCGTTGAACGGTATCGACGGCGCCGCGCTGATCGACCTGAAGCGGCTGTCGGCTGCGATGGAAGGGGAGGCGGCTCGGCGTTGAGCCGCTGCGCTTATTCGAGCGGCAGCGCGCGAATGCCCGCGGCGTCGATGCGCAGATAACCGCCGCGCCGCTCGCCGTGGTCGAGTTCCCAGTCAGGGATGACCCAGCGCGTGCCGTCGGCTTCGCGATGCCGCGCCGGCCGGTGCGTGTGGCCGTGGATCATCGTATGCGTGCCGCTCGACGCGAACAATTGCCCGACGCCCTCGCGCGTCACATCGTATTTCGACGACACCGGCATCATGCGCGCGCCTTCGCTTTTCGAGCGCATGCGTTCGGCGATCGCGAGGCGTGTTTTCAAAGGCATCGCTAGAAAGAGGCGTTGTGCGAGCGAATTGCGCGCGAAACGTCGAAACCGCTGATAACCGGGATCGGCGGTACAGAGCGCGTCGCCGTGCGCGAGTACGATGCGCGTGCCGAACGCCGTCATCACGAACGGATCGGGCAGCGGCAGCGCGCCGGCTTCCTTCATGAAGCGCCGGCCAAGCAGGAAATCACGATTGCCGTGCATCACATAGAGCGCGATGCCGCGTTCAGAAAGCGTATGCATCAGCTTCGTCATGCGCCGCGCGAAACGCGCGCGTTCGTGATCGACCGATGCGTCGAGCACGTCGTCGCCGACCCAGAATTCGAACAGGTCGCCCAGGATGAACACTGAATCGGCCTCGCCTGCCGTGACGGTCACGAAGTGCTCGAACGCTGCGACCGTGTGCGGGATCGCGTCGCTCAAATGCAGATCGGCAATAAAAAACAGCGGGCGCGAATCACTCGCCGTCCCCGCTGTTTGCGCATCGAGATGCGTGACGTCGGTCATTAGTCGACGACGACGGCCTTCTCGATCACCACGTCGTCAACCGGGACGTCCTGGTGGAAGCCCTTCGAACCCGTCTTGACCTTGCGGATCTTCTCGACCACGTCCAGACCGTCGACCACGCGGCCGAACACGGCGTAGCCCCAGCCCTGCGGCGTCGGCGACGAATGGTTCAGGAAGTCGTTGTCGCCTACGTTGATGAAGAACTGCGCGGTCGCCGAATGCGGATCGTTCGTGCGCGCCATCGCGAGCGTGCCCTTGTCGTTCTTCAGGCCGTTGTTGGCTTCGTTGTCGATCGGCGCGTCGGTCGGCTTTTGCTTCATGCCCGGCTCGAAGCCGCCGCCCTGGATCATGAAGCCGTCGATCACGCGATGGAACACCGTGTTGTCGTAGTGGCCCTTCTTCACGTAGGCGAGAAAGTTCTCGACCGACTTGGGCGCCTTCTCGCTGTCCAGTTCGATCTTGATGATGCCGTGGTTCGTATGCAGTTCGACCATGATGTGTTTCTCCGATGTGTATGTTGATTTGTCGTAGCAGCCCGCAGGCGGCTTACTTCGAGACCACCGTCGCCGATTCGATGACGATTGGCTTTTGCGGCACGTCGGCCATCGGCCCGCGCGTGGTGGTCGGAGTGCCTTCGATCTTCTTCACGACGTCCATGCCCGCCGTGACCTTGCCGAAGACGGCATAGCCGTTGCCGTCCGGGTTCGGAAAGTCTAGACCCGCATTATCGACCGTATTGATGAAGAACTGCGCGGTGGCCGAGTTCGGGTCGCTCGTGCGCGCCATCGCCAGCGTGCCGGCTGCGTTCTTCAGGCCGTTCTTGCTCTCGAGCGGGATCGGCGCGCGCGTGGGCTTCTCGGCGAAGCTCGTGCTGTATCCGCCGCCCTGGATCATGAAGCCCGGAATCACGCGATGAAAGATCGTGCCGCTGTACTGACCTGACTTCACGTAGTCGAGAAAGTTCGCGACGGTCTTCGGCGCCTTCTCGGGATAGAGTTCGACACGAATGTCGCCTTGCGAGGTCTTGAACAGCACGCTCGGATGCGCGGCCTGCGGTGCAGCTTGAGCGAACGCGGGAGCGTTGGCGATCAGTGCGGCGCTGCCGAGCGCCAACATCAGCAATTTCATGAAGAATCGATCCTCTGGTTAGAGTTGCAACGGGTCCAACGTCGTATCGAACCTGCCGCGCCCGATCATGTTGATCTCGCGCTGACAGGCGGGCGATGTCACGGTTGCGCGTTCGGCGCGATGTAGGGCGAGGTCGGGAACGGGCCTGTCGGGCCGCCGAACGGCGAGTAGGGCGAGGGCAGCGTCATGGCCGGCGCCGTGTAGGACGAGTCTTGTGTAGCTGCACCCGGCGCGACTGTTTTCCTGGGCGCGGGCGGCGGCGCGATGATCTTCTGAATGTCGGCGACGCGCTGGCGAGAGAGCGGACTCTTCGATCCCAGCGACTGCGCGCGCTTGTAAGACTCGGCCGCGAGCCGCAGATAAAGATCGCCGAGATTGTCGTACGCGAGCGCATAGCTCGGGTTTGCCTTCGTGGCCGTTTCCAATGCGACGCGCGCGTCTTCGTAGCGGCCTTGCTTGGCGTAGAGCGCGGCGAGGTTGTTGTACGGCTCGGGCAGTTCCGGATAGGCCTGCGTGAGCTCCGTGAATGCGGTGATCGCTTCGTTGTCGCGATTCAGGCGCGCGAGGATCGTGGCACGCTTGAACTTCGCCTGGACGTCGCGCGGGTTCGCCTGAAGACGCGCGTCGAGTTGCGTTAGCGCGCCGGCATAATCTTTCTGCGCGATGGCGGAATCGATTTGCGGCGTGCCGTCGGCGGTGGCCGTCGACACCTGCGCGTGAGCCGTGGCGATGCACAGAAAACTCGCGGCGAGACCGAAACTTGCAGTGCTCATCGCGCTCGAAAAAACGGTTGCGACGATGCCCGCGAAGCGAGTGGCGACGCGGCTTGCAGCTCGGTTGGCAACGCCTTGTGCGCGGCCGCTTGAAGGTTTCATAGGCTCAGGTCTGGATGTTATACTCCGACCCATTCTAACAAAAGGTCTGGACGTTCCGTCGAACGCCGGACTGTCTTTACGCCACTCGTGGTCGTCTCCGTTTTGATCGCAGCGTGAGCCTCTTGTTTGCTTGGGCGGCATGCGTGATCCGAAGCACGTTGTTCGAGGGTCATCGCCTCGCAATGTCCGCGGATCGCGTGCCTGGATTTTCGCGCCGCTTTTACCAGCATGGTAGTGCCAACACGTGATCCAGCGACATCAACACACGGATGTTTTCCGACCCGCACCGTCTTCTATGAATTCACTGCGCATCTACAACACGCTCGCGCGTGACAAGCAATCTTTCGTGCCGCTTCGCGATGGCGAGGTGCGCATGTATGTCTGCGGAATGACGGTGTACGACTACTGCCACATCGGCCATGCGCGCGTGATGGTCGTGTTCGACATCGTGCAGCGGTGGCTGCGCACGCTCGGCTACGAGGTGACCTACGTCCGCAACGTCACCGATATCGACGACAAGATCATTCGCCGCGCGCTCGAGAACAATGAGTCGATCAAGGCGCTCACGAAACGCTTCACCGACGCGATGCACGAAGACGCCGACGCGCTCGGCGTCGCACGGCCGGACCTTGAACCGCGCGCAACCGACTTCATCCCGCAGATGCTCGGCATGATCGACATGCTGGAGGCGAACGGTTACGCGTACCAGGGCAAGGACGGCGACGTCAACTACGCGGTGCGCAAGTTCGCGGGTTACGGCAAGCTGTCGGGCAAGTCGATCGAGGACCTGCGCGCGGGCGAGCGCGTCGCGGCCAACGAAGCGAAGGAAGACCCGCTCGACTTCGTGCTGTGGAAGCAGTCGAAGGCAGGCGAGCCCGAGGACACCGGCTGGGATTCGAAGTGGGGCCGCGGACGTCCGGGCTGGCACATCGAATGTTCGGCGATGGGTTGCACACTCCTCGGCGACCGGTTCGACATCCACGGCGGCGGGCAGGACCTGCAATTCCCGCACCACGAGAACGAGATCGCTCAGAGCGAGGCCGCGACCGGACAGCAGTTCGTGAACTACTGGATGCACAACGGCTACGTGCAGATCGACAACGAGAAGATGTCGAAGTCACTCGGCAACTTTTTCACGATCCGCGAGGTGCTTGAAAAATTTGATGCGGAAGTCGTGCGCTTCTTTATAGCGCGGGCACACTATCGTTCGCCGCTGAACTACAGCGACGTGCATATCGACGACGCACGCGGCGCGCTGACGCGTTTGTATACAGCGCTGAAGGATGTAGAGCCGGACACGCAACCGCTAGACTGGAACGAGGCGCACGCAGCGCGCTTCCAGTCGGCGATGAACGACGACTTCAACACGCCCGTCGCGGTATCGGTGCTGTTCGATCTCGCAAGCGAGGTGAACCGCACGCGCGACACGGCGCTCGCGCGTCAGTTGAAGCAACTCGCGGGTGTGCTCGGATTGCTCGGCCGTGAGCCGCGCGCGTTCCTTCAGCAAGCGGCAGGCACGGGCGATGCAGGCATCGCGCCCGCCGAGATCGAAACTTTGATCGCCGCTCGCGTCGCCGCGAAGCAGGCGAAGAACTATGCCGAAGCAGACCGGATTCGCGCGCAGTTGCTTGAGGCCGGTGTTGCGCTTGAAGACAAACCGGGTGGGTCGACGGAATGGCGCCGCGTCTGAGCGCGGCCATTCACACCCTCTAATCGACTCACCAGGCAGGAGGCATGATGGCAACGGCCAGGAAGGCGCCGGCTAAACGAGCCGCGTCCGCAAGAAATGCAGCGCCCGTCACGAAGAGCACGCGGCGCACGCAGGCGAAAGCGCCCGCGAAGGCAGGAAATGGTGCGACGAGAAAGACCACTGCGAAGAAGGCAGCCACCGATGAAGTAACGCTCACCGCGCGCGGCAATGGCGTCACGCGGACGGGCAAGGCTTCGTCGTCCGCGCCCGCACCTGCATCGCGAAAACGTGCGGGCTTGAAGGGCAACGGTGAGGCCGATTCCGCTTCGGCGACCGCGCTCGTGCGCGATCCGCAACACGAAGGCGAGGTCGTGCGCAAGTCGCGTGTCGTCACGGCCGATGCCGCCGTCCCCGTCCAGATCGCCGGGCTCAAGGCCGAGATCACGCGTCCCGCCTATTGGGACAAGGCGTGCACCGACCTCGTCAAGCGCGACCGCATTCTCAAGAAGCTGATCCCGAAGTTCGGGCCCGTGCATCTCATCAATCGCGACGATCCGTTCACGACGCTCGCGCGCTCGGTCGTCGGCCAGCAGATTTCGGTGCGTGCCGCGCAGAGCATCTGGGAACGCGTCGAGTCGGCGTGTCCGAAGCTCCTGCCGCAGCAGTTCATCAAGCTCGGTCACGAAAAGCTGCAGGCGTGCGGATTGTCGAAGCGCAAGTCGGAATACATCCTCGATGTCGCGCAGCATTTCGTCTCGGGCGCGCTGCACGTCGATACCTGGACGTCGATGGAAGACGAAGCTGTCATTTCCGAACTGACGCAGATTCGCGGCATCGGTCGGTGGACGGCGGAGATGTTCCTCATCTTCAACCTGTCGCGCCCGAACGTACTGCCGCTCGACGACCTGGGCCTCATCCAGGCGATCAGCGTGAACTACTTCAGCGGCGAGCCGGTCACGCGCAGCGAAGCACGCGAAGTCGCGGCGAACTGGGAGCCGTGGCGTACAGTGGCGACGTGGTACATGTGGCGCAGTCTGGATCCGATTCCCGCAGATCATTAAAAGCAAAAGATGCCGTGGCCGCTATCGTTATCTTATAATTGATAGTTGCGACCCGAATTTGATAGGGTGAGGCGCGGTTAGAATACGCGCTGCCCGATGCTCCAAGGATTCGAAGAAAATGAA
This sequence comes from Caballeronia humi, assembly GCF_001544475.1. Lineage (GTDB taxonomy): Bacteria > Pseudomonadota > Gammaproteobacteria > Burkholderiales > Burkholderiaceae > Caballeronia > Caballeronia humi. The sequence goes on from NZ_FCNW02000011.1 coordinate 146,379, forward strand.
GACCACGTTTCTGGATTTCGAACAGCCGATCGCTGAACTCGAAGCGAAGATCGAAGAGTTGCGCTTCGTGCAGGATGATTCCGCTGTCGATATCTCGGAAGAAATCGAGCGGCTGTCGAAGAAGAGCCAGCAGCTCACAAAAGATCTGTACGCGAACCTCTCGCCCTGGCAGGTTTCGCAGATCGCGCGTCATCCGCAGCGCCCCTATACGCTCGACTACGTCAGCGAGCTTTTCACCGATTTCCACGAACTCCACGGTGACCGCAATTTCGCCGACGACCTCGCGATCGTCGGCGGCCTTGCGCGCTTCAATGGGCAGCCGTGCATGGTGCTCGGCCATCAGAAGGGCCGCGATACCAAAGAGCGCGCGCTGCGCAACTTCGGCATGCCGCGTCCGGAAGGCTATCGGAAGGCCGAGCGCCTGATGCGTCTCGCGGAGAAATTCGGCTTGCCGATCTTCACGTTCGTCGATACGCCGGGCGCGTATCCGGGCATCGGCGCGGAAGAGCGCGGGCAGTCGGAGGCGATCGGCCGCAACCTGTATGTGATGGCCGAGCTCAAGACGCCGATCATCACGACGATCATCGGCGAAGGCGGTTCGGGCGGCGCGCTTGCGATCGCGGTGGCCGATAGCGTCCTGATGCTGCAGTTCTCCACCTATTCGGTGATCTCGCCGGAAGGCTGTGCGTCGATCCTTTGGAAGAGCGCGGCGAAGGCGCCGGAAGCGGCTGAAGCGCTAGGTTTGACGGCGCATCGGCTGAAGGCGCTCGGTCTCATCGATAAAATCGTCAACGAGCCGCTCGGCGGCGCGCACCGCGATCCGAAGGGCATGGCCGCGCTGCTGCGTCGCGCGCTCGCTGATTCGCTGCGCCAGTTCCACGGCATGAGCGTGCAGGACGTGCGCGAACGCCGCTTCGACAAGCTGATGGCGTACGGCAAGTTCAAGGAAACGTTGCCGGGCGCCTGAAGCCGCCCCGCGTAACGCCGTGACCTCCGGCACCGACACCCCCGCCAGCCGCCTCGTGACAGAGGCGGTGCGCGCGGCGCTCGATCGCGTGTCGGCTTCTTCTTCCGATTTACCCTTTGCAGTCGCGCTGAGCGGCGGCCTCGACTCGACCGTGCTGCTCGATGCGGCCGTGCGCTGTGCGGGCGCATCGCGCGTCGTTGCGCTGCACGTGCACCACGGACTCAGCCCGAATGCCGACGCTTGGTCCGCCCACTGCGAAGCCTTCGCGGATTCGCTCGGCGTGCGCTTTGCCGCGCGCAACGTCGACGTGGTGCGTGCGAACGGCGAAAGCCTGGAAGCGGCGGCGCGCGACGCGCGTTATCGCGCGCTCGATCAACTCTGCGATGAACACGGCGCAGCCGCACTATGGCTCGCGCATCACGCTGACGATCAGGCCGAGACCGTGCTGCTGCAATTGCTGCGCGGCGCGGGCGTTGCGGGACTCGCGGCGATGGCGCCGGAGCGCATCGACGGGACGATGTCGGTGCCGCGCGTGCGTCCGCTGCTCAAGCTGCTGCGCGCCCAGCTCGAACATTACGCGCACGAACGCGACCTGAACTGGATCGACGACGAATCGAACGTCGATACGCGTTACGCACGCAACGCGTTGCGCCACGACGTGTTGCCGGTGCTCGCCGTGCACTTTCCCGGATTTCGCGATGCGCTCGCGCGTACGGCGTCGCACGCGGCGTCGGCGCAACGGCTGCTCGATGAACTCGCCCGCATCGATTTCGGAGGCGCGCGTGAGGAAGAGAGCGCGCTCAAGCTCGACGCGGTGCTCACGCTCAACGACGAACGCGCCACCAACCTCCTGCGCTACTGGATGCGTTCGCGCGGCTTGCCTGCGGCATCGACGGCGCGCATCGCCGACGTGCTGCGCCAGTTGCGCGACGCGCACGCGGCGCGTGACGGCCACGCGTTGCGCATCGATCACGCGGGCCATTGCCTGCGCGAATATCGCGGATCGATCTTCTGGGAGCAGGGCGAGAGCGCCGATCCTGCCGATCTCGACGAAGGCTCAAACGCCCCGAAGATGGCGGTCGAATTGCAATGGCGCGGTGACGAAGTGTGGCGTTTGCCGCAATGGCGCGGCTCGTTCGTGTTCGAGCACTGCGCCGCCACCGATACCGACGCGATTGCCGAAAGCGTGTTGCGCTCGGCCCCGCTTCAGGCGCGTTCGCGGGCGGGCGGCGAGCGCATGAAACTCTCCGCCGATACGCCGGGCCGCACGCTCAAGAATCTCTTTCAGGAGCGCGGTGTGCCAGCGTGGAAACGCGACGTGCCGTTGCTGTTCATCGGCGAGACGCTGCTGTTCGTGCCGCTGATCGGCGTGAATCGCGACGCCTTGACGACGCGAGACGCAGACGCTTCCAGACGCATCGTGTGGCGGCCCGACTTACTCATTGCGTGATGCGAAATCCGCGCTGAATGGGCCCGTGAAACGCACTGGAACTTGTATTTTGAGGCCCGATCGGGTACGTTAACTCGTTTGCCCGCCGTGCGTTTTTCGCAGCATTTGCGTCCAAAAGACCCGATTTTCGCCGCCTGAATCGCACTTTCGCGCCCAGTAGCTCATACGAGTTCGCGCGAGCGGCATCCGCTTGGTCGTCTCACCCCGGCGCTCACGCCCGTTGCCCGGTCCAACGCCACCCCGAAGTCGTCGGTCGCAACGCCAGCAGCGCTACAGCGCGGTTTTCCCTCCAGTTCAAAACGACAATGGCACTCATCGTACACAAATACGGCGGCACCTCGATGGGCTCCGTCGAGCGCATCAAGAACGTCGCCAAGCGCGTCGCCAAATGGCACAAGGCCGGCCACAAGATGGTCGTCGTGCCCTCGGCGATGTCCGGCGAAACCAATCGCCTGCTCGGTCTCGCGAGAGACATCACGCCGCAGCCTGACCCGCGCGAACTCGACATGATCGCCTCCACGGGCGAGCAAGTCAGCGTGGGGTTGCTCGCCATCGCGCTGCACGCCGAAGGCCTCGAAGCGGTCAGCTACGCCGGCTGGCAAGTGCCGATCAAGACCGACAGCGCATTCACGAAGGCGCGCATCAGCGAAATCGACGGCGGCCGCGTGCTCGCCGATCTCGACGCGGGCAAGGTCGTCGTCATCACGGGCTTCCAGGGCGTCGATCCGGAAGGCCACATCGCGACGCTCGGCCGCGGCGGCTCGGACACTTCGGCGGTTGCGATCGCCGCCGCGCTCGCCGCCGACGAATGCCTGATCTACACCGACGTCGACGGCGTTTATACGACCGATCCGCGCGTGGTGGAAGAAGCGCGCCGGCTCGACCGCGTGACGTTCGAGGAAATGCTGGAAATGGCGAGCTTAGGCTCGAAGGTGCTACAGATCCGCTCGGTGGAATTTGCCGGCAAGTATCAGGTGAAGACGCGCGTGCTCTCCAGCCTGACCGACCCGCTGATTCCGCTCGAAGACGAAATGCACTCGGGCACCCTGATTACTTTTGAAGAAGACGAGACCATGGAAAAAGCAGTGATTTCGGGCATCGCGTTCCAGCGTGACGAAGCGCGTATCGCGGTGATGGGCGTGCCCGACAAGCCCGGCATCGCGTATCAGATCCTCGGGCCGGTCGCCGATGCGAACATCGACATCGACATGATCATCCAGAACACGAGCGTGGACGGCAAGACCGACTTCACGTTCACAGTCGGCCGCGGCGACTATCACCGCGCCACCGAGATCCTCAACACGCAGGTGAAGGATCACGTGAAGGCCGAGCGCGTGCTGGGCGATCCGAAGGTGTCGAAGGTATCGGTGGTCGGCGTCGGCATGCGCTCGCACGTGGGCATCGCGAGCACGATGTTCCGCACGCTGTCGGAGGAGGGCATCAACATCCAGATGATCTCGACCTCCGAGATCAAGATCTCGGTGCTGATCGACGAGAAGTACACCGAGCTCGCCGTGCGCGCGCTGCACAAGGCGTTCGAGCTCGATCAGGCTTGATGGCGTTGGGTTTTGACGTGCTGGTCGATGATCGTTTTGACGTGTGAAAAAAATCGTCTGCGAAATTGACCCGCGCCTTCGAACCCGCTATTATCTTGGCTTCGTCGCGCTGACTCCCTGCGCGACCGAAAGTTTGGGAGACGTGGCCGAGAGGTCGAAGGCACTCCCCTGCTAAGGGAGCATCTGGGCCAAAACCTGGATCGAGGGTTCGAATCCCTCCGTCTCCGCCAGCGATGGTAGAGGAACCCCGCAGAGTCTAGGCTCTGCGGGGTTTTTGTTTTGTGCTCGCGATAATTTGTCCCTTCACGCGAAGCTTGGCTGGACTAAGCGTCTCCCGGACATTCGGCGACGGCCCGCTTAAGCGAAACCGTCGTGTGCATCACATTACTTTCCCGACGCAATCCGATCCTGAATATGCTTCGCCCGCGCGGCCGAAGGCGGATGTGAATCGAGCATCGTCAGGCTCGACTGGCTGCCGCCGAGCGACGCGAGTTTCTGAAACGATGTGACGAGCCCCGACGGGTCGAGTCCCTTCTTTTTCTGGATGTCGAACGAATAGTCGTCGGCGGCGGATTCTTGCTGCTGCGAGAACTGCGCGTTGACAAACTTTTCCGACAGATCGCCCAGTTGCGACGCCGACAAGCTCGCGATCACCCCCGTTCCCGCCGCCGCCACCGAGCGCAACGCGGACGTCCCGTACGCGACCTGCATCGCCTTCTTCGTGTGGCCGAGCGCGACGTGACCCATCTCGTGCCCGACGACACCGCGCACTTCGTCGTCGTTCATCAGGTCCATGAGGCCGCTGTAGACGCGCACGCAGCCGTTGCCCATCGCCCACGCGTTGACGTCCTTCGTCTCGTAGACCTTGTAATTGACCGGCACGCCGTTGATGTTGTTGCCGAGTTGCGCCGCGATCTTGTTCAGGCGTTGCGTGTAGGTGCTGTTCGCCGCCGAGATCTTGTTCTCACTATCGAGCTGCGCGCAGGATTTGTCGGAGAGGGAGCGAACGTCGGCGTCGGTGAGCATGGCGGCCTGCGTCGCGAGCTGGCCCGACTGCACGAGCGCGTTCGGGTCCATGCCGGCGCAACCGGCGAGCATCGCGCACATTGAACCCGCGACGAAGAAACGGTGAAATTTCATTGAGAGCCTTTCGGTAATGGAGAATGTCGATGGCGGCTTGCGCGCGCCTGTGCGCGATGGTCGGCAGAAGCCGGGAGAAGCGCCACACGAACATTCCTATTTAGTGACATATCGCGACGGAGTCATCGTCGAAAGGGGAATGTTAGCAATCAGGTGCGTGCGCGTGAACCCGGTCTGGACGATCTGCAAGCATTTTGCAAAATCCTCTGGAGCCTTACTGGACGTAAGGTCGCGAATTGCGCAAGACGGTAATACGGAGTTACCAACCTGAAACACCTCGGCTGGACCGATCCGCTATATTCGCGTCGACACAATAAACAACCCATCGAGGTGGGCTTCACATGAACAAGGTATCGAAGGCTTCTTTGCTCGCCGGCGTCGTCGCAGCCGGCAGTCTGTGCGTGTCCGGGGTGGCCATGGCGCAGGTGCATATCGGCGTGAACATCGGGGTTCCCGCGCCGGTCTACGTCGCGCCGCAGCCGGTCTACGCGCCACCGCCTCCGCCCGTTGTCTACGCGCCGCCCCCGCCGGTGTACGTGGCACAGCCGGTGATCGTGGCCGGCTGGCATGGCGATCGGTATTACGACGGCCGCCGGTACTGGGATCGTGACGACTGGTATCGCCGTCATCCGGATCATTACGACCACGGTCATGGCGGACATCACGACAACGGGCACCACAACGGATGGCACTGAATTTAGCAGCGCAGTCTTGCTGAAACAAAAAAGCCACACGATGCAAATCGCGTGGCTTTTTTGTCGGCGTCAACGCATTCGTCCGATGTAACAAAAGGTAAGCTTTCTCCAGACATTACGCCGATCCGAGAAACAACTTACAAACGTGAAATACGTGACTGAAAGCTGTCCGTTATATTTCGGCTCGACACGAACCAGAAGATACCGAGGCCGCTTCATCATGAAAAATAACTTCATTGTCCGATTTGTGGGAGTCGGCGCGCTGTTTGCCAGTTGTGCCGCGTTTGCGGCGGATGTTCACGTGGGCGTCAACGTCGGGATTCCGGCGCCGGTCTACGTAGTGCCGCAGCCGGTCTATGCGCCGCCTCCACCGCCCGTCATCTATCAGCCGGCGCCGGTGTACATGCGGCCGCCGGTCGTGATCGGCTGGCATGGCAACCGTTATTACGACGGTCGACGCTATTGGGACCGCGACGATTATTACCGCCGACACGGCCATGGACATGGTTATGGGCATGACAAGCACCACGGCCACGGAAAGGGGCACGACAAGCATCACCATTAAGCAAAAAACCGTCCCTGTTTACGGGGGGACGGTTTTTTTAGTCTATACGCGAGTTTTATCCCGCAGCCGCCGCCATCCCGCCGACGACCGCATTGAACCCGCTGTCGACGTGCACGATTTCCGCGCTCACGCCCGCCGCCAGGTCCGACAGCAAGAAGGCCGCGACATTGCCAACCTGTTCGGTCGTGACATTGCGCTTGAGCGGCGCATTGGTCTCGACGAATTCCAGAATCTTGCCGAAGCCCTTGATGCCGCTTGCCGCGAGCGTCTTGATCGGGCCGGCCGAAATGCCGTTCACGCGCACGCCTTTCGAGCCAAGCGATGCCGCGAGATACCGCACGCTCGCTTCGAGCGATGCCTTCGCGAGCCCCATCGTGTTGTAGTTGGGGATCGCGCGCTCGGCGCCGAGGTAGCTGAGCGTGAGCAGCGAAGCATCCGCCGACAGCATCGGCGCGGCTGCTTTCGCTAGCGCGGGGAAGCTGTACGCGGAGATGTCGTGGGCGATGCGGAAGTTTTCGCGCGTCATGCCGTCGAGGAAATCGCCTGCGATCGCTTCGCGCGGCGCGAAACCGATCGAATGCACGAGGCCGTCGAGCGTGTCCCACCGTTCTTTCAGCGATGCGAAGAGCGCGTCGATCTGCGCGTCTTCGGCGACGTCGCAGGGGAAGATCAGGTCGCTGCCGAATTCGGTGGCGAATTCAGTGATGCGGTCCTTGAAGCGCTCGCCGACGTAGGTGAAGGCCAGTTCCGCGCCTTCGCGTTTGCAGGCTTCGGCGATGCCGTAGGCGATTGAGCGGTTGGACAGCAAGCCTGTCAGCAGAATTCGTTTTCCAGCGAGAAAGCCCATGAATGCTCCTATGTCGGCCGGAGTTAGCGCTTTAGCGCTTACTCCGGCCCCATGCAGCGAAGCTGCGGTCGGCTGGCGTTAGCGATTCAGCGCTTACTCCGGCCCCATGCAGCGAAGCTGCGGTCGGCTGGCGTTAGCGATTCAGCGCTTACTCCAGCCCCATGCAGCGAAGCTGCGGTCGGCTGGCGTTAGCGATTCAGCGCTTACTCCAGCCCCATGCAGCGAAGCTGCGGTCGGCTGGCGTTAGCGATTCAGCGCTTACTCCAGCCCCATGCAGCGAAGCTGCGGTCGGCTGGCGTTAGCGATTCAGCGCTTACTCCGGCCCCATGCAGCGAAGCTGCGG
>NZ_FCNW02000012.1 GCF_001544475.1 Caballeronia humi
GCGGGCAGTTTCAGCGACAACGTTTCCGAACCGCCATCGACTTCACGCGACACCGTGGCTTTGCCATCGGCGACCACGACTTTCGAGGCAAACGTCGCTTGCGGCAGGCCAGCCAAAGCGGCGAGCATCTGACCGGTTTGGTTCGAATCGTCGTCAATCGCTTGCTTGCCGAGGATGACGAGTTGCGGCTGCTCTTTATCCACCAGCGCCTTCAGAATCTTCGCGACCGCCAGCGGCTGCAATTCCTCAGTCGATTCGACGAGAATCGCGCGATCCGCGCCAATCGCCATCGCGGTACGCAGCGTTTCCTGACATTGCGTCACGCCGCACGAGACCGCAACAACCTCAGTCGCCACCCCCGCCTCACGCAAACGCACCGCTTCCTCGACAGCAATCTCATCGAACGGGTTCATCGACATCTTCACGTTCGCGATATCGACGCCGCTGCCGTCCGATTTCACGCGCACTTTCACGTTGTAGTCGACCACTCTTTTCACTGGCACCAGGATTTTCATGCACACGCTCCAAAGTTACGATTACGTCAACCCAACGTCTCATTATACGAGCGACACGCGCCCCCGGACCGCGGAATGGCCGAGAGCGGCCGTCAGGCAGACAGACAATCAGCAATGGCTGAGATAATATAGAACGATCGTTCTATATCATATCCAAGGAAACCCGGGTTCATCGCGACCCGCTACTTACCAGGCTGCGATCACCGCGCCCGCGTATTTCCCTTCGATGTACTGCTTCACTTCCGGCGAGTGGTACGCCGCAACCAGCTTCGCAACCCACGGCTTGTCCTTGTCGGCGGCGCGGATCGCGATGATGTTCGAATACGGTCCCTTCGGGTCTTCGATCGCGATCGCGTCCGACTTCGGTTTCAGGCCCGCTTCCATCGCGAAATTGGTGTTGATCGCGGCGGCATCGACGTCGCCGAGCGAGCGCGGGATCTGCGCGGCATCGAGTTCGACGATCTTCAGCTTCTTCGGGTTCTCGACGATATCGAGCGGCGTCGCCTTCAATCCGGCGTCGGCGCGCAGCTTGAGCAGGCCCTGCTTCTGGAGCAGGAGCAGCGCGCGGCCGCCGTTGGTCGGATCGTTCGGCACCGCGATGCGCGCGCCCGGCTGCAGTTCGGCGAGCGACTTGACCTTCTTCGAATAGATGCCCATCGGGAACGTGACCGTATCGGCGACCTTGATCAGCTTGTAGCCGCGGTCCTTCACCTGCGCGTCAAGATACGGCGCGTGCTGGTAGCTGTTCGCGTCGAGGTCGCCGGCAGCGAGTGCGGCGTTCGGCTGCACGTAATCCGAGAACTCGACGACCGTGATCTTCAGCCCGTTCTTCGCGGCGACCTGCTTGACGACGTCCATGATCTGCGCGTGCGGGCCGCCCGTGACGCCGAGCTTGATGGCTTCATCAGCGTGAGCGGCGGTGCTCGCGAACAGCGTAGCCACGGAGAGCGCGGCGGCGAACTTGAGAATGAATCGGCGTTGCATGGATTGGCCTTTGTTTTTAATAGAAAAATTGACGTTACTTGTGGCTCAGACGCCGCACGAGCCAGTCACCGAACGACTGCACGAGCTGCACGAACACGATCAGGATCACGACTACCGTAAGCATGACTTCAGGCAAAAAGCGCTGATAGCCGTAGCGGATGCCGAGATCGCCGAGACCGCCGCCGCCGATCGCGCCCGCCATCGCCGAATAGCCGACGAGCGACACGAACGTGATCGTCAGCCCGGCGACGACGCCCGGCAACGATTCCGGCAGCAGCACCTTGAACACGATCTGGCGAGTGGTCGCGCCCATCGCCTGGGCGGCTTCGATCAGGCCGCGGTCGACTTCGCGCAGCGCCGTCTCGACGAGCCGCGCGATGAACGGCGCGGCCGCGATCGTCAGGGGGACGACGGCAGCCGCCGTGCCGATCGACGAACCGACCACGAGCCGCGTGAACGGAATCACGGCGACGAGCAGGATGATGAACGGCGTCGAGCGCACTGCATTGACGATGCCGCCGAGCACGCGGTTCACGCCGAGGTTCTGCAGGACGCCGTCGCGGTCGGTGAGATAGAGCAGCACGCCGAGCGGCAGGCCGATCGCGGCGCCCACGAGCCCCGAGATGCCGACCATCACGAGCGTCTCCCAGAACGACTGCACGAACATGTCGAACATTTCACTCAACATACGAAAGCTCCTCCACCACCACGCCTTGAGCGCGCAAAAAAGTGATCGCCTCGGCGACCTTGACTGGCTGACCGCCCGCCAGCACCGCGAGCGAGCCGAATGCCTGGCCCTGAATCTCGTCGATTTGTCCGTGCAGGATGTTGAAATCGAGCTCGTAGCGGCGGATCGTCTCCGAGAGAATCGGCTGATCGACGCCCGAGCCCGTGAATGCGAGCCGCAGCAAGTGGCCGCTGCCCGTCTTCAGCCGCTCGGCGACGCGTTTTTTCATCGCGGGCGGGAGTTCGTGCGCGATTACATCGCCGATCAGCGCGCGCGTGACTTCGTGATGCGGCTGCATGAACACATCGACCACGTTGCCCTCTTCGACCACGCGCCCCGCGTCGAGCACGGCGACGCGGTCGCAGACCTGCTTGATCACGTCCATCTGGTGCGTGATCAGCACGACCGTCAGGCCCAGTTCGCGGTTGATCTTGCGCAGGAGGTCGAGGATCGAGCGCGTGGTTTCGGGATCGAGGGCGGACGTCGCTTCGTCGGACAGCAGCACTTTCGGCTTGCTCGCCAGCGCCCGCGCGATGCCCACGCGCTGCTTCTGCCCACCGCTGATCTGCGCGGGGTAGCGGTCCTTCTGAGTGGTCAGGCCGACGAGGTCGAGCAGCGGCAACACGGTCGCCTCGATCTCGGCGCGCTTCATGCCGGCGAGTTCGAGCGGCAGCGCGACGTTGTCGAACACCGTGCGCGACGAGAGCAGGTTGAAGTGCTGGAAGATCATGCCGATGTCGCGGCGCGCGGCACGCAAATCGGCAGCAGAAAGCGTGGTGAGATCGCGCCCCTCGACGATCACGCTGCCTTCGCTCGGGCGCGTCAGCAGGTTGATCGTGCGGACCAGCGTGCTTTTGCCAGCGCCGCTTCGCCCGATGATGCCGAACACTTCGCCGGCGGGAATCGTCAGATTGACGTTATGCAATGCTTCGACCCAGCCCCGGGGTCCGGCGAAGCGCTGTGACAGGTTGCGTATTTCGATCATGTCAATACAAACGGCGGCGGCTCCGTGGGGGTTCGCACCCGGGCAGCCGGCCGCCGTCGATGTTCTTAGTGTTAATCCGAAATTTTACCGCACGCTTATCATTCGCTTTAATAATGATTTCCATGCCGCTAATTACTTCGGGGCATTTAACGACATGTATTCCACGAGCACCGTCAAGACCCGTCAGGGTGTCGAACTGTTTTTGCATCGCTGGCAGGCGGTGGGGAAGCCGCTCGCGCGCATCGCGCTGGTGCACGGGCTGGCCGAACACGCGCAGCGCTATGACGCCTTCGCGCAACCGCTGAACGCGGCGGGCGTCGAATTGATCGCGGTGGATTTGCGCGGGCACGGGCGCTCGTCGGGGGCACGGGTGTGGATCGACCGTTTTGACGACTACCTGCTCGACGCCGACGTGCTCGTCGAAGTCGCCGAGACGACCGCGCCGGCAGGCGTGCCGCTCTTCCTGATGGGCCACAGCATGGGCGGAACGATCGCGGCGCTGTACGTCGCCGAGCGGGCGGCGGAGCGCAAACTCGCGGGGCTGATCCTGTCGAGCGCCGCACTAAAACCCGGCCGCGACGTGCCGCGCTGGCAACTCGCGCTGGGGAAAATCATCGGCGCAATCAGCCCGCGCCTCCCGGCGCTGACGATCGATCCGGCGCTGTTGTCGCGGGCGTCGGGAGTCGTCGAGGCGAACCGGCGCGACCAGCTCGTCCATCACGACGCGATTCCCGCCCGCACCGGCGCCCAGTTGCTCGCCGCGATGACGCGCATCGAAACGAAACGCGCGTCGATCGCACTGCCGCTCTTCGTCTTCCACGGCACCGCCGACAAGCTCACCGAACCCGACGGCAGCCGCGAGTTCGAAGCGGCCACGAGCTCGACCGACAGCACGCTTCTGATGCTGGAGGGCAGCTATCACGAGACGCTGAACGATCTCGACCGCGATCGCGTGATCCGCGCGCTGATCGACTGGACGCTCGTGCGCGCGGATTTGCAGCGCTCGCGGACGTAGCCGGCGCGCCGCTCAGATATCGGCCAGCGCCCGTACATGCGCGACGACGCTGCGCCCGAGCGCCGACAGGTTGTACCCGCCCTCGAGCGAACTCACGATGCGCCCCTTCGCGTGACGATCGGCCACCGCGCGGATCTGCTGCGTGAGCCACGTGTAATCGTCCTCGACGAGGCCCATGTTGCCGAGATCGTCCTCGCGATGCGCGTCGAAGCCCGCCGACACGAAGATCATCTCCGGCTTGAACGCGTCGAGCCGGGGCAGCCACAGCAAATCCACCGCCTCGCGCACGGCCATGCCCTTGGTTCGCGCGGGCATCGGCACGTTGACCATGTTCGGCGCCTGGCTGTCAGCGCCGGAATACGGATAGAACGGATGCTGGAAGAAGCTGCACATCAGGACGCGCGGGTCGCCCGCGAACGCGGCTTCCGTGCCGTTGCCGTGATGCACGTCGAAATCGATCACCGCGACGCGCTGCAGGCCGTGTACTTCCAGCGCGTGGCGCGCCGCAACGGCGATGTTGTTGAAGAAGCAGAAGCCCATCGCGCGCGCGGGTTCGGCGTGATGGCCGGGCGGGCGCACGCTGCAGAACGCGTTGTCGTAGCGGCCTTCGATCACGGCATCGGTCGCGGCGATGGCGGCGCCCGCCGCGCGTAACGCCGCCTGATACGAATGCGGGCACATCAGCGTGTCGGGATCGACTTCGGCACGGCCTTCGGCCGGCTGGCACTGCCGCACGAAGTCGATGTGCGCCTGCGTGTGCACGCGCGCAAGGTCGATCTCGCTTGCAAGAGGCGCTTCTTCGCGCTCGATCAGCGCGTCGATGCGGCTTCCGATCAACTGGTCTTCGATCGCCTTCAGGCGGTCCGGGCATTCGGGATGCCACGGACCCATGTCGTGGAGAAGACAGTCGGGGTGGGAATAGAAGGCGGTCGCCATAGGCTTTCGGCGGCCGGTGTGCGCCGGACCGCGTGTCTCGTGTCTTTTCGTCATACGCACGACCACACGCCGCGCGATTGACGTTAAGTTACCACACCGTTTATTCCCGTCGCCGCCGTTAATTCAGGGTTTCGAGGCAGGATGCGGGCTTAAGGGCGTCGGTTATACTGCCCCGACACCCGACGCACTGCCACACATCGTCACAACCACGCACACTATGACATTCAAGTTTGCTCCGCTTGATTTGCCCCACGCGTTCAAGCCGCACTCACTCGCCACCGTCGTCTCCAAAGCCTTCCTCGTTTGTGCTCTCGGCGCCCTCGCCGCCGGCAGTGCCTTTGCGCAGTCGCAGTCACAGTCGCAGCCTCAAACCGCGACGCCGCAAGGGCAGGACTTCGAAGAAGAAATCGTGCCGCAGCGCTACGCGAAAAATCCGAATGTCGATGCGTTTATCAACGACATGGTCGCGCGCTACGACTTCGATTCAAGCGCGCTGCATGACCTCTTCAATCGCGTCAGCTATTCGACGACCGCGGTCAAGCTCGTGACGCCCTCGCCGACGCCCGCCGCGAAGAACTGGCGCGCGTATCAGGCGCGTTTCATCGAGCCGGTGCGCATCAACGCCGGTGTGAAGTTCTGGCGCGCGAATCAGGCCACGTTGCAGCGTGCGTCTGAGCAATACGGCGTGCCGCCGGAGGTGATCGTCGGCATCATTGGCGTAGAGACGATCTACGGGCGCTACATGGGCAACTTCCGCGCGCTCGACGCGCTCACCACGCTCACCTTCGACTACCCGAACACGCCGAATCGTGCCGAGCGGCAGGCGACGTTCCGCAAGAACCTCGAAGACCTGCTCGTCTGGACGCGCGACGCGCAGATCGATCCGTCAACGGTGCTCGGCTCGTACACAGGCGCGATCGGCATTCCGCAGTTCATGCCGAGCAGCATCGTGCAATACGCGATCGATTACGACGGCAACAGCCGCATCGACCTGCGCACGAGCCAGGCCGACGCGATCGGCAGCGTCGCGAATTTCCTGAGCAAGCACGGCTGGGAGGGCGGGCGTCCGGTGGTGTGGCGCATCGCGGGCGATGTCGGCAGCCAGGGCATCGCGCAGGCGGCGGCCGACGGCGCGCCGGAGCCGCACTGGTCGCTCGCGCAGTTGCTGAAGGCGGGCATGCTGCTGAACGAGCCGGCTTTGAATACGGCGTCGGAGGCGGGAACGCCTGTAACGGTCGTCGATTTGCCGACGCCGGGCCGCCCGACCGAATACACGCTCGGCACGAAGAACTTCTACGTGTTGACGCGCTATAACCGAAGCTTCTTTTATGCGCTGTCGGTCTATCAGTTGGGCGAGGCGATCAAGGCGCGCATCGCGGCGGGCGATACGGGAACGTCGACGGTGCAGTGACTTTCTGATTCCGCATCAAAAAGAAGGCCGTTCGTTTGAACGGCCTTCCTTGTTTTTGAAACACGTTACGCAGGGAAAACACCCGTCGAGAGATACCGGTCGCCGCGATCGCAGACGATGAACACGATCGTCGCGTTCTCGACCTGCCGCGCGATGCGCAACGCGACTTCGCACGCGCCGCCCGACGAAATCCCGCTGAAAATCCCTTCGACCGACGCCATCCGGCGCGCCATCGTTTCCGATGCCGCCTGACTCACGTTCTCCACGCGATCCACCCGGCTGCGGTCGAAAATCTTCGGAAGATAAGCCTCGGGCCACTTGCGGATGCCCGGAATACGCGAACCCTCTTCCGGCTGCGCCCCGACGATCTCGATCTTCTCGTTCTGTTCCTTCAAATACTGCGACACGCCCATGATCGTGCCGGTCGTGCCCATCGCCGAAACGAAATGCGTGATGCGCCCTTCCGTCTGCCGCCACAGTTCCGGCCCGGTCGTCTCATAGTGCGCGAGCGGATTGTCGGGATTCGCGAACTGGTCGAGGATGACGCCCTTGCCTTCGCGTTGCATCTGGTCGGCGAGATCGCGTGCGTATTCCATGCCGCCTGTCACCGGCGTCAGCACGATCTGCGCGCCGTAGGCGGCCATGCTCTGGCGCCGCTCGATGGAGAGGTCCTCGGGCATCAGCAACACCATCTTGTAGCCGCGCACGGCAGCGGCCATCGCGAGCGCGATGCCGGTATTGCCGCTCGTCGCTTCGATCAGCGTGTCGCCGGGCTTGATGCGGCCGCGCTCCTCGGCCTTCTTGATCATCGAGAGCGCCGGACGGTCCTTCACCGAGCCCGCCGGATTGTTGCCTTCCAGCTTGCCGAGAACGACGTTGTTGCGGCCGCGGATGTCGTCGTCCGTCAGACGGACGAGCTGCACGAGCGGCGTATTGCCGATCGTGTCTTCGATTGTCATGTAAGCCATAAGCGGTGCTGTGTGCGGCCGCGAGTGCAGCCGATGCGTGAATATTGGGATGCGGGGAATCCACCGATTGTAGCCCAGCGGTCCTTTCGCTGCCGCCCGCCCCTGTCGGCTACAGGGGTTGCGTCGTCGCCTCTACAGCAAAAAGCCCGCGGCGAGGACCACGGGAGCCAAATCACACTGAGGGCCGAAGGAGCCATGCACATACCACTTGCGCGAACCTGTAACCAATCGGGAGGGCGGCGCACGCGCTGACCGGCGCGTCGGCCGCATGCGCCGCGTCCCGTCTACTTCTTCACGACGACTGGCTGATGTGCGGACGCCGCCGCCGTAGCCGCATTGGCCGCGAGCGCGCCGGAGCCCGCGTGCGCCGCGGCGGCGGTCTTGCTCGCCGGCCCGATGGTGAGCCCTTCGGCCTGCAGGCGTTCCATCGTCTTGCCGCCCATGCCCTTGACGCGCTTGCTCATTTCGGCGGCGTCCTTGAACGGGCCGTGCGCGTCGCGCTCGTCGAGTATGGCTTTGGCTTTTGCCGGACCGATGCCCTTGATGCCGCGCAGCGCATCGGTATTGGCGGTGTTGACGTCGACGGCCGCGAAAGCGGAACCGACCGACAGGGCGAGCGCGAACGCCGCGATTACTTTTTTGATCATCTGAGTCTCCCTTGAAGAACCTTGAGGAACCGGCCAGCGTCCGTCGCTGACCGTGAGACCCAGTTTAAAAAAACGCGCCAGCCTTTTATAGCTGGCCGAATAGCCAACGCGCGTAGCGGTCGACGCCTTCCTGCACGCTCAAGAACGGCGCGTCGTATCCGGCCGCGCGCAGCTTCGACTGATCCGCCTGCGTGAAGCACTGGTACTTGCCGCGCAGCGCGTCGGGGAACGGGATGTACTCGATCAGCCCGCGCTGCACGAGTTCGGCGAGCGACAGCGTCGTCGCCTCGCCGTCGATCGCGCGCAGCGTGTTCACGACGGTCGATGCGATGTCGTTGAACGGCTGCGCGCGGCCGGTGCCGAGATTGAAGATGCCCGACTTCTCCGGGTGATCGAAGAAGAAGAGGTTGACCTTCGTCACGTCCTCGACGGACACGAAATCGCGCGTCTGCTCGCCCGCCGCGTAGCCGTTGTACTCGCCGAAGAGCTTGACCTTGCCCTCGGCGCGGAACTGGTTGAAGTTGTGGAACGCCACCGACGCCATGCGCGCCTTGTGCGTCTCTCGCGGCCCGTAGACGTTGAAATAGCGGAACCCGACGATCTGGCTCTTCGCCTGCGGAAGCGTCTGTCGCACGATCTGGTCGAAGAGAAACTTCGAGTAGCCGTACACGTTCAGCGGTTTTTCGAACTCGCGGTCCTCGACGAACTGGCTCGACCCGCCATAAGTCGCTGCCGACGAGGCGTACAGGAATTGCGCGCCCTGTTCCAGACACGCGTTCATCACGTCGCGGCTGTAGCGGAAATTGTTGTCCATCATGTAGCGGCCGTCGGTTTCCATCGTGTCCGAACAGGCACCTTCGTGGAACACCGCGCGCACTTTGCCGAAGTCGCCGCGCCTGAAGCGCTCGACGAACTCTGTTTTATCGAGATAGTCGTCGATCTCGCAATCGACGAGATTCTTGAACTTGTCGGCGCGCGTCAGGTTGTCGACGGCTATCACGCGATGTTCGCCGCGATCGTTGAGCGCCTTCACGATATTGCTGCCGATGAACCCGGCCGCGCCGGTGACGATGATGGTCATGATGTTCTCAAGCGAAAAGTTCGTTGTAGTCGACGGTCGCCGTGCCCAGCTTCCCAACGACGATGCCCGCCGCCCGGTTGGCATACGCGATCGAGTCGATGAGCGGCACGCCCGCGCCGAGCATCGTCGCGACCGTCGCGATGACGGTGTCGCCCGCGCCGGACACGTCGTAGACCTCGCGCGCGTCGGCTTGCGTGTGCAGCACGCGGTTGTCGGTAAAGAGCGTCATGCCTTCCTCGGAACGCGTGAGCAGCAGCGCGTCGATTTGCAACTCGGCGCGCAGCTTCGCGACGCGTTCGTGCAAATCCTCCTCCGAATGCCAGCGCCCGACGACCTCGCGCAACTCCGCGCGGTTCGGCGTGATCAGCGTGGCGCCGCGATAGCGGTCCCAGTCGTCGCCCTTCGGGTCGACCAGCACCGGCTTGTTCGCCCGGCGCGCATCCGCGATCATCTGCGTCACATGCGTCAGGCCGCCCTTCGCGTAATCCGACATCAGGATCACGTCGTGCTGCGGCAGCAGATCGGCGAAACGCGCGAGACACGCGGCGAGCACTTCGTGCGTCGGCGAGTTTTCGAAATCGACGCGCAGCAACTGCTGCTGGCGCGACAGCACGCGCAGCTTGATCGTCGTGAGCAGTTCGGGATCGCGTTCGAGGTGCCCCGCGACCTTGCTCTCGCCGAGCAATTCGACGATGCGCTCGCCCGGTTCGTCGTGGCCCACCACGCAGAGCAGCCCCGCCTGCGCGCCGAGCGCCGCCGCGTTGCGCGCGACGTTCGCCGCGCCGCCGAGGCGGTCTTCCTTGCGCTGCACATGCACGACCGGCACCGGCGCTTCCGGCGAGATGCGGTTGACGTCGCCGAACCAGTAGCGGTCGAGCATCACGTCGCCGACGACCAATACGCGCGCCGCCGAAATCCGCGCGCGCGGCACGACCGGGATGGGGGCGGGCTTAGTGGCTGGAGCCGGCGCCGTCGAGTTCGACATGGGGACGTCCTATCGCGTAATAGTCGATGCCGAGTTCCGCCATCGCTTCGGGTTCGTACAGGTTGCGGCCATCGAAGACGACCGGCATTTTCAGTTCGCTTTTGAGATGGGCGAAGTCGGGGCTCTTGAATTCCTTCCACTCGGTCACGATCACGAGCGCATCCGCGCCGGGCAGCGCGTCTTTTTGCGTGTGGACGAACGAGAGGCGCTTCATGTCGTCGGGACGATTGGCCAGATCGAGCGCGATGACGCGCTGCGCTTCCTCGAGCGCCACCGGATCGTACGCACGCACCGTCGCGCCGCGCGCGAGCAGCGCGTCGATCAGGCGCCGGCTCGACGCTTCGCGCATGTCGTCGGTATTGGGCTTGAACGCGAGGCCCCAGACCGCGAACGTGCGCCCGCGCAGGTCTTCGCCCATGCGCCTGACGATCTTGCTGACGAGCACTTCCTTTTGCGCGTCGTTGACGTCCTCGACCGCTTCCAGAATCCGCAGCCGATGGCCGTTTTCACGCGCCGTCTGCACGAGCGCCTGCACATCCTTCGGGAAGCACGAGCCACCGTAGCCGCAGCCCGCATACAAAAAGTCGTAGCCGATGCGCGGATCGGAGCCGATTCCCCGGCGCACCGACTCGATATCGGCGCCGACCGTATCGGCCAGATTCGACAGGTCGTTCATGAACGAGATGCGCGTCGCGAGCATTGCATTCGCCGCGTACTTCGTGAATTCCGCCGAGCGCACGTCCATGTACAGCGTGCGCTCATGATTGCGGTTGAACGGCGCGTACAGGCGCTTCATTTTCTCGCGCGCGAGGCGGCCGGCTTCGTCATCGTCCAGGCCGATCACGATGCGGTCGGGGCGCATGAAATCGTCGACCGCCGCGCCTTCCTTCAGGAACTCCGGATTCGACACGACCGAAAAGCCGTGGTTGCCCGATGCTTCCAGCCCGCGCGCCGTCAACTCTTCCTCGACCACGCGCCGCACCTGGAGCGCGGTGCCGACCGGCACCGTCGATTTATCGACGATCACTTTGAAGCCGTTCGAATACCGGCCGATGTTGCGCGCCGCCGCGAGCACGTATTGCAGGTCGGCGGAGCCGTCTTCGTCGGGCGGCGTGCCGACCGCGATGAACTGGATTTCGCCGTGCTCGACGCTCGCCTTCACGTCGGTCGAAAACTGGATGCGGCCGGCCGTGCGCGTGCGCCTGAGCATTTCCAGCAGCCCTGGCTCGTGGATCGGCACGCCGCCGTTGTTGAGGATGTCGATCTTGCGGGGATCGACGTCGACGCAAAACACGTCGTGACCGATTTCAGCAAGGCACGCGCCGGTCACCAGACCGACGTAACCCGTGCCGACGATGGTAATTTTCATACGCGTTCCGGTTGTTCTGAAGATGCCGGCGATGGCCGGAAGCCGGGTCAGCGTCGACCCGTTCGCCTCCCGCGCAGCCGGCTTGCCGATTAGCCGCGCGCGCCGTCAGGCCGAAGTGATGGGCTCGACGCGGCGCGGCGCATACGTTTCCCAGCCGCTGCAGCCGGGACACTGCCAGTAGAAAAGACGGGCGCGGAAGCCACAAGTTTGACACGTATAGCGTGGCAGGTTCTTGGTGCGCTGCTTGACGAGCGCGCGCATCAGTTGCAGTTCACCGCGGCGCGGTTCCTCGGCGCTTGCTTCCTGCGCTTCCAGCAAACGCAGCATGCCCGCGAGATTCGGCGACGTCTGCATCTGCGTGCGCGCGAGCGCGTGCGCGGCGTCGAGGCCGCGCAGCGTCTCGACGTGCTTGAACGCGACGTCGAGCAGATCGGTCGACGGATAGCGGTGCACGTAGCCGGTCAGCAGATCGACGCCGTCTTCCGCGCGATCGAGCTTCGTGTACGCGTCCATCAGCTTCTCGGCGACGAGCGGCAGATACGCCGCATTCTGCTCCTCGACGCGTTTCCAGCAAGCGATCGCCGAGACGAGATCGCCGCCGGCAGCATCGACGTCGCCCGCGAGGATGGTCGCGCGCACGCTGTCGGGGTTGGCCGCGAGCGCCAGTTTCAGCTCGGCGCGGGCTTCGTCGGGCTGTTTTCGCTGCAGCGCTTCCTGCGCGAGTTCGCAGTGAAAATGCGCGACTTCCTTCGCCAGCGACGGCGCGCCCATCTTCTCGATGCGCTCCGCCGTCACGATCGACTTCGGCCAGTCTTTCTCGATTTCGTAGATCGTCAGCAAAGCGCGCTGCGCGCCGAGCTCATATTCGCCTGCTTCCAGCGAGCGGAAGGTTTCTTCCGCTCGATCCAGCAGGCCGGCCTTGAGGAAATCCTGGCCGAGTTCGAAGAGGGCGTGATCGCGCTCGGCGACGGGCAAGTCGGCGCGGCTCAGGAGGTTCTGGTGGACGCGGATCGCGCGGTCCGTCTCACCGCGCCGGCGAAACAAATTGCCGAGCGCAAAGTGCAGTTCGATGGTTTCAGGGTCGAGCTTCGCGACTTCGATGAAGGCGTCGATCGCCTTGTCGTGTTGCTCGTTGAGCAGGAAATTGAGGCCGCGAAAGTACGAGCGCGGCAGATTCGCGTTTTCGGAGAGCAGCGTTTTCAGGTCATAGCGGGATGCCATCCAGCCAAGCGCGAACGCGACAGGGACGACAAGCAGCCACCAGAAGTCTAGATCCATGCGAGTAGTCGGTGAGTCGGGGTGAATGCGGGCGCGCTTGCACGTGCGCCGGCGCTGGCTGGATCAGATGAGCGGCGGCATCGGCGGTTCCTGCACGGGAACGGGCGCCTCGCGCGCGACGCGCAGTTCACGCCTCAAACGCCCGTTCTCCATGCGCAGACGGAACATCGCGGGCAGCGCGGACACGAGCCCCGCCAGCAACCCGACGACGAAAAACGCCAGGCCGATCAGGATCAACGGAGCTTGCCAGAAATAGCCGGCGAGGAAATTGAGCGTCGCGGGTTGCGTGTTGGCGAGAGCCAGCACCAGCAGCAGGACAAAGACGAGGACGCGGATCAGCCAGACAAAAAATTTCATGGAGACTCTCTCGACGGCGGTTGCAGACGGCATCGGATGTCGCGCTGCGCGTGAAGCCCGCGCGGCACGGCCGCCGGGCCGAAAGTGACCGGTATTGTAAATGATGCGTATCGTCGTCAGGGCGGCGGTTGCGGGCGGTAAGAGGTTGCTGCGGCGCACATGCGCTGGTGAGCAAGACGCGCACCTATCGATTGGATAGTGCTCGTGCGAAGCATATGAGAAAAGTGCAGGCGAAAAAAAAGCACCCGTGAGGGTGCTTTTTCCGGTCATTGCCGTCTGGTACGACGTTGCGTCTTTCGCTCCGGTCAATTCGAACGTTGATCAAAGATCGTCGTCGTCATCGTCCGATGCTTTCAACGGCTCGCCTGCGCGGCCGTCGACGCGTTCACGCAATTCCTTGCCCGGCTTGAAGTGCGGCACGAATTTCTCCGGCACCAGCACCTTTTCACCCGACTTCGGATTGCGCCCGACGCGCGACGGACGACGATTGAGCCCGAAGCTGCCGAAGCCGCGAATTTCGATGCGATGGCCGTTGGCCAAAGCCTCCGACATCGCATCGAGCATCGTCTTCACCGCGAAATCCGCATCCTTGAGGACAAGTTGCGGAAAACGCGACGCCAGTTGGGCGACCAATTCCGATTTGGTCATACTGCAGCGGTACCGTTAAGGCTTAGCTGTTCTGGCCGTCGAGCTTGGCCTTGAGCAGCGCGCCGAGGTTGGTCGTGCCGGTAGCAGCGGCGTTCGAGTCCGATGCTGCCAGACCGCGAATCGCTTCCTGTTGTTCAGCCGAATCCTTGGCCTTGACCGACAGGTTGATGCCACGCGACTTGCGGTCGATGTTGATGATCATCGCATTGACCTTGTCGCCTTCCTTCAGCACGTTACGAGCGTCTTCGACACGGTCCTGAGCGATTTCCGACGCGCGGAGGTAACCTTCCACGTCAGCCGTCAGCGTGATGACCGCACCCTTCGCGTCCACCGACTTCACCGTACCGTCGACAATTGCGCCCTTGTCGTTGATCGCGACAAAGTTGCTGAACGGATCGCCTTCGAGTTGCTTGATGCCGAGCGAAATGCGTTCCTTCTCGACGTCGATGCCCAGAACCACGGCTTCGACTTCGTCGCCCTTCTTGTACTTGCGCACGGCTTCTTCGCCAGTTTCGCTCCACGACAGGTCCGAGAGGTGAACCAGACCGTCGATGCCGCCAGGCAGACCGATGAACACGCCGAAGTCGGTGATCGACTTGATGCCGCCGCTGATCTTGTCGCCCTTCTTGAAGTTGCGGCTGAAGTCGTCCCACGGGTTCGGCTTGCACTGCTTCATGC
Organism: Caballeronia humi; assembly: GCF_001544475.1. Lineage (GTDB taxonomy): Bacteria > Pseudomonadota > Gammaproteobacteria > Burkholderiales > Burkholderiaceae > Caballeronia > Caballeronia humi. Next base: position 14,585 of record NZ_FCNW02000012.1, read on the forward strand.
CGAGGCTGATACGGCGGCGGTCTTCGTCGATTTCGAGAACCATGACTTCGACTTCGTCACCGAGTTGTACAACCTTCGACGGTGCAACGTTCTTGTTCGTCCAGTCCATTTCCGACACGTGAACCAGGCCTTCGATGCCCGATTCCACTTCGACGAATGCGCCGTAGTCGGTGATGTTGGTGACCTTGCCGAACAGGCGCGTGCCCGACGGGTAACGGCGGGAGATGCCTTCCCACGGATCGTCGCCGAGCTGCTTGATGCCGAGCGAGACGCGGTTCTTCTCTTGGTCGAACTTGAGGATCTTCGCGGTGACTTCCTGGCCAACCGACAGAACTTCGCTCGGGTGACGCACGCGACGCCATGCGATGTCGGTGATGTGCAGCAGGCCGTCGATGCCGCCGAGGTCCACGAACGCGCCGTAGTCGGTGATGTTCTTGACCACGCCTTCCACGATCGCGCCTTCCTTCAGCGTCTCGAGCAGCTTTGCGCGCTCTTCGCCTTGAGTGGCTTCGATCACGGCACGGCGCGACAACACGACGTTGTTACGCTTGCGGTCGAGCTTGATCACGCGGAATTCGAGGGTCTTGCCTTCGTACGGCGTCGTGTCCTTGACGGGACGCGTGTCGACGAGCGAACCCGGCAGGAACGCGCGGATGCCGTTGACCATGACGGTCATGCCGCCCTTGACCTTGCCCGTGATCGTGCCGGTCACGAGTTCGTTGTTGTCGAGGGCCTTTTCCAGCGACAGCCACGAAGCGAGGCGCTTCGCCTTGTCACGCGACAGGATGGTGTCGCCATAGCCGTTTTCCAGCGCGTCGATCGCGACGGAAACGAAGTCGCCCGCCTGCACTTCGACCTCGCCCGCGTCGTTCAGGAATTCTTCGAGCGGAATGTAGGCTTCGGACTTGAGACCAGCGTTGACGACCACGAAGTTGTGGTCGACACGCACGACTTCGGCGGAGATCACTTCACCGGCGCGCATGTCCTGCTTGGTCAGCGACTCTTCGAACAGAGCCGCAAAAGATTCGGTATTCGGGGTGGAGGTTTGCAGGTCGGACATAAAAATCGAGGTTTGCACGGCTTGATCGCGATGCCTGCCGTTGAGTGACGGCTAGTTGGCAAAAAAAGCGGGAGCCACGCGGGGTTAAAGGGTTTGAACACGCTCCGTGTTTCTCACGGAGCACCATGCAAGCGGGTTAAACAACCCGCCTTTACTGCTACTGCGTTTTACTACCTGAAACTAGACGCGAATCTCGTTGAACCAGCCGATAATCTGTTCGACCGTTTGATCGACCGACAAGCCAGATGTGTCAAGCGTTCTCGCGTCTGCTGCGGGCTTGAGTGGCGCGGTGCTGCGATTCGTATCGCGCGTGTCGCGTTCACGCAAATCTCTCAGCAAGTCTTCCATATTAGCAGAAAATCCTTTTTGTATCAATTGCTTATACCGTCTGGCCGCGCGAGCCTCGACGCTGGCGGTGAGAAACACCTTGAGCGGGGCGTCGGGAAAGATCACCGTGCCCATGTCGCGGCCGTCCGCGACGAGCCCCGGAAGCTTGCGGAACGCCCGCTGGCGGGCAATCAGCGCCTTCCTGACTTCGGGATGAACCGCGATCGCCGAAGCCCGGTTGCCGACCTCTTCCGCGCGGATTTCCGCCGATACGTCGACGCCGTCGAGCTGCGCGCAGCCTTCGCGAAACGTGATGTGGAGCGCGCCGACGAGTTTTGCAAGCGCCTCGGCGTCCGCCGGGTCGATGTCGTAGCTCATGCTCGCGAGCGCGGTCAGGCGGTAGAGCGCGCCGCTGTCGAGAAGGTGGAAACCGAGCGTCGCCGCGACCAGCGCCGCGACTGTGCCCTTGCCCGACGCCGTCGGTCCGTCGATGGTGATCACTGGAGTTTGATGAAAGGGACGAGTCGGTTTCATTGAGCGGGGCCGTTCTGGCGCATTGTTACAGTCATTTCAGTCATGCCTTGGCCAGAGTCGCGAAGCGGTCGAAGTAATCGGGGAAGGTCTTGCCGACGCATTTCGGGTCGTTGATGCGCACCGGCACACCGCTTAGCGCGACGAGCGAGAAGCACATCGCCATGCGGTGGTCGTCGTAGGTGTCGATGGCGGCGTTCGGCGTGAGCGCGGCGGGCGGCGTCACGACCAGGTAATCCGCGCCCTCCTCGATCGTCGCGCCGACCTTGCGCAGCTCGGTCGCCATCGCGGCGATGCGGTCGGTTTCCTTCACGCGCCAGCTCGCTATGTTGCGCAGCGTGGTTTTGCCGTCAGCGAAAAGCGCGGCGACGGCGATCGTCATTGCGGCGTCGGGGATCAGGTTGAAGTCCATATCGATGGCGGCGAGACGCCCGTCGTCGGATTCGACGCCGCGCACTTCGATCCAGTCATCGCCCATCATGACGTTCGCGCCCATGCGGATCAGCGCGTCGGCGAATCCGACGTCGCCCTGGATGCTCGCGCGCCCGACGCCCTCGACGCGCACCGGTCCGCCGCCGATCGCGCCCGCCGCGAGGAAATACGACGCCGACGACGCGTCGCCTTCGACCATGATCGTGCCCGGCGACCGGTACTGCGCGCCCGCCGGCACGGTGAAGCGCGCCCAGCCATCGCGCGCGACTGTCACGCCGAAGCGCTCCATCAGGCGGATCGTGATGTCGATGTAGGGCTTCGAAATCAGCTCGCCTTCGACTTCGATCGAAATCGCGCCGCTCGCCGATTTCACGATCGGCAGCGTCATCAGGAGCGCGGTGAGGAACTGGCTCGACACGTCGCCGCGCACGCGGATCGGTTTATCGACGGCGATCTGCGCGGGGTGAATCTTGAGCGGCGGAAAGCCGTCGTTCAGTTCGTAATCGATGCTGGCGCCGATCTGCCGCAAGCCGTCGACCAGATCGCCGATCGGCCGCTCGTGCATGCGCGGCACGCCGTGCACGCGATACTCGCCGCCGTTCACCGCGAGCGCCGCCGTGAGCGGGCGCACCGCCGTGCCCGCGTTGCCGAGGAAAAGCTCGGCCGATTTCGATTCGAACGCGCCGCCCGTGCCGGTCACGACGCACCGGTCGCCGTCGTTGCGAACGCCTACACCGAGCGTTTCCAGGGCGGAAAGCATCACGCGCGTGTCGTCGGAATCGAGCAGGTTGGTGATCGTGGTTTCGCCGTCGGCGAGCGCGGCGAGCAGCAGCACGCGGTTCGAAATGCTCTTCGAGCCGGGCAGCCGGACCGTGCCGGACGCGCGCGAAAAGGGTCCGAGATCGAGATATTCCATGATTGAGTCCTTATTTCGCAGGGGTTTCGCCGGGCTTCGCGCCGCCGCGTTCCTGCCATTCGGTGCGCGCCACGCGCGAGCGCGCGAACGCTTGTTCCAGCGCGGCGCCATCCGAAGCGTCGATGGCGGCGCGAAAACGCGCGAGCACCGTCGTGTACGCATCGAGTTCGGCGAGCAGCGCCGCGCGGTTCGCTATGCAGACGTCACGCCACATTTCGGGGCTCGACGCCGCGATCCGCGTGAAATCGCGGAAACCGCCGGCGGCGAATGAGAACTTGAGCGTGGCGTCGGGCGCTTCGAGAATCTGCTCGACGAGCGCGAACGACGCCACGTGCGGCAAGTGGCTCACCGCCGCGAACACGCGGTCGTGCTGCGCTTCGCTCATGCGATGGACGCTCGCGCCCGTCGCCAGCCACATCGCTTCCACGCGCTCGACGGCCTGCGCCGGGTTCTCGGCCAACGGACAGAGCACGACGTTGCGCCCGACGTAGAGATCGGGCAGCGCGGCATCGACGCCGCTCGACTCGCGCCCCGCAATCGGATGCCCGGGCACGAACTGCGCGACCTTGGCGCCGAGCGCCGCGCGCGCCGCCGCAACGACGTCACTTTTCGTGCTGCCGGCATCCGTCACGACGGTCGATGCATCGAGGAACGGCGCGATGCGCGTGAGCAGCGGCTCGGTCTGAGCGACCGGCGCGGCGAGCAGCACGAAATCGGCGCCCGCAAGAGCTTTTCCGAGCGCAATGTCGTCGTCGAGCGATGCGGCCGAGTCGATCACGCCGAGTTCAAGCGCGCGCTCGATCGTTTTCACTGACCGCCCGACCCCCACGACCTCGCCCGCGAGCCCCGCCCTTTCGCGCAATGCGCGCGCAAGCGACCCGCCGATCAGGCCGACGCCAAAAATTACCAGTTTGTTGAAATTGAACGCAGCCACGGAGCCTCGCCAGAAGCGCGCCTTTCGGCGCGGGGGTTCAGACAGTCGCGAGCGTCTTTTCGAGCGCTGCGATGAAGGCTTCGTTCTCGGCCGGGAGACCGATCGTCACGCGCAGCCATTGCGGCAAACCGTAGTTGCCGACCGGCCGCACGATCACGCCCTGTTTCAGTAATTCGAGATTGACCCGCGCGCCGGCGCTATCGTCGTCGCCGACGCGCACCATCACGAAATTGCCGTACGACGGCACGTATTCGAGACCGAGCTTGTCGAACGCCTCGGTCAGGCGCCGATAACCCTGCGCATTCACCGACGCGCTTTCCGTCAGAAATGCGGCGTCCTTCAGCGCAGCGACGGCCGCCGCCTGCGCGAGCGAATTCACATTGAACGGCTGGCGCAGACGGTTCAGCAAATCGGTCAGTTCCGGCTGCGCGATCGCAAAGCCTACGCGCAGGCCCGCCAGCCCGAACGCCTTCGAAAACGTGCGCGACACGAGCAGATTCGGATAGCGCCGGACCCAGTCGATCGAATCGTAGCGATACTCCGGCGACAAATACTCCGTGTACGCCTCGTCGAGCACGATCGCGACGTGGCGCGGCACTTTCGCGATGAACGCCTCGAGCGCCGGGCCGTCGATGAACGTACCGGTCGGGTTGTTCGGATTCGCGACGAAGACGAGGCGCGTGTCGTCTTCGATGGCGGTGAGCATCGCGTCGAGGTCGTGACCGTAGGCCACCGCCGGCACGACGATCGCCCGCGCGCCGAGACCTTGCGTCGCGAGCGCGTACACGGCGAACGAATATTGCGAATAGACGATCGACTGACCCTTCTCCACGAACGCGTGCGCCGCCATTTCGAGGATGTCGTTACTGCCGTTGCCGAGCGTGATCCACTCCGGCGGCACGCCATAGCGCTCGCTCAGGGCGGCCTTCAGCTCGAAGCCGTTCGAATCCGGATAGCGCCCCAGTTCCGCGACGGCAAGCGCAATCGCCTGCTTCGCCGACTCGGGCATGCCGAGCGGATTCTCGTTCGACGCCAGTTTCACGATGGTCGTTTCATCGAGGCCGAACTCGCGCGCCACTTCCGAAATCGGCTTGCCGGCGATGTACGGCGCGATCCCGCGCACATACGTTGGGCCGAATTGCGATGTCATGTCTTTCTCCAGTCGATCAAGCGGAATGCAGGATGCAGGTTCAACGCGCGCGCGGGTAGGAACCGAGGATTTTCAGGAACGCCGCCTTCTGACCGAGTTCGGTGAGCGCGGCCGCGACCCACACGTCGTCGCGATGGCCTTCCAGGTCGATGTAGAAGTAGTACTCCCACGTCCCGACGCGCGCCGGACGCGACTCGAAACGCGTCATCGAGACGCCGTGCTTCGCGAGCGGTTCGAGCAGCTTGAACATCGCGCCCGGCTCGTTCGCAACCGACACGATCAGCGATGTCTGGTCATAGCCGCTCGGGCCGGTGGGCTGCTTGCCGATCATTACGAAGCGCGTGCGGTTGTGCGGATCGTCCTGGATATGTGAAAAGACGTTGCCGAGGCCGTAGTGCGTGGCAGCGCGATCACCGGCGATCGCCGCGATCGTCGGGTCCTTCACCGCCATGCGCGCCGCTTCGGCATTGCTCGATACAGCCTGGCGCTCCAGATGTGGCGCGTTCTGCGTGAGCCAGCGCTGGCACTGAGCGAGCGCCTGCGGATGCGCGCAGACGCGCGTCACGCCGTCGAGATTGCCGGACGCCGTCAACAAATTGTGATGAATCGGCAGCGCAAGTTCGCCGCCGATCGTCAGCGACGACTGCAGCAGCAAATCCAGCGTGCGCGACACCGCGCCTTCCGCCGAATTCTCGACCGGCACGACGCCGAATTCGGCCGCGTCCGCCTCGACCGAGCGGAACACTTCGTCGATCGACGGGCACGGCAGCCCTTCGATCGAATGGCCGAAGTATTCGAACATCGCCTGCTCGCTGTACGTGCCGACCGGGCCGAGATACGCGGCGCGGATCGTTTGTTCGAGCGCGCGGCTCGCGGCCATGATTTCGCGCCAGATCGAGCTGATGTGATCGTCGGCGAGCGGGCCGTCGCTCATGTCCTGCAGGCGCTGGATCACCTGCATCTCGCGCTCGGGGCGAAACACCGGCGCGTTGAAGTGCTTTTTCACCTCGCCGACTTCCAGCGCCACCGCGGCGCGCTGGTTCAGAAGCGCGATGAGTTGCGCATCGATGGCATCGATGCGTTCGCGCAGCGGTAACAGTTTTGAATTGAGATCGTCGTCCATGCGTTGCCTGGCGGGCAAATGAGGGCAAACAGTGTGCGGAGTGCAAGGCGGCGCGTCCGATGCGCGCCTCAGAACGCGACTTAAGCGCGGCCCTGCTCGAAATCCTTCATGTATTCGACGAGCGTCTTCACGCCCTCGAGCGGCACCGCGTTGTAGATCGATGCCCGCATGCCGCCTACGGACTTGTGGCCCTTCAGTTGCAGCAGCCCGCGCGATTTCGCGCCGGCCAGGAAATCGGCGTTGCGCGATTCGTCGGCGAGGAAGAACGGCACGTTCATGCGCGAACGCGACTGGCGCTCCACCTTGTTGACGTAGAAATCGCTCGAATCGATGGTGTCGTAAAGCAGCTTCGCCTTCTCGGCGTTGCGCGCCTCGATCGCTGGCAGGCCGCCCTGCTTCTTCAGCCACTTGAAGACGAGCCCCGCGATATAGATCGCGTAGGTGGGCGGCGTGTTGTACATCGAATTGTTCTCGGCGACCGTCTTCCATTCGAACGCCGACGGGCAGATCGGCAGCGCGCGGTCGAGCAGGTCCTCGCGCACGATCACGACGGTCACCCCCGCCATGCCGATGTTCTTCTGCGCACCGCCAAACAGCACGCCGTACTTGGCGACGTCCATCGGGCGCGAAAGAATGTGCGACGAAGCATCGGCGACGAGCGGAATATCGCCGAGATCGGGGATTTCAAAAGTCTCGACGCCGTCGATGGTTTCGTTCGTGCACAGATGCACGTAGGCGGGATCGTCGGAAAGATGCCACTCGGCGATGTGCGGCACGTGCGTGAAGCCCTGCTCCGTCTTGCCGTTCGCGGCGATGTGCGGCGTGCCGTATTTCTGCGCTTCCTTGAACGACTTCTGCGACCACGAACCGGTCACGATGAAATCGGCGGTCTTCTTCGTGCCGAGCAGGTTCAACGGCACGATGGCGTTCTCGCCGATCCCGCCGCCCTGCAGAAACAGAATCCGATGCGATGCCGGCACGTTCAGCAATTCGCGCAGGTCGGTGAGCGCGGCTTCGTGGATCGACATGAATTCGGCGCCGCGATGGCTCATTTCCATCACGCTCATGCCGCTGCCGTTCCAGTCGAGCATTTCGTCGGCCGCTTGGCGCAGCACTTCTTCGGGCATCGCCGCAGGACCGGCGGAGAAATTGAACACGCGCATCTGAGAACCCCGAATGGCCTGGCGCGGCGGGAAGGAACCACTCGTACTGATAACCGCGCCCGGAAAAGAAATGGCTGTTTGCGCTTTCGCGCAAACAGCCATTATCGCACCGTCCTGAAAACCCGCCAATCCGAGAGGCGCTGTGCGGCGGCCTCGGGACGGGCGAGTCAGCGGGCTTATTTGCCCGGCTTGACGTCGGCCACTTCCTTGTCGGCCTGCGTGCGCGTCGCCTTGATGGCTTGCGGCATGTACTTCTGCATCAGGCCGTTCACGACGTCGCGGCCAACCTGATCCTGCACCTGGATGAACTTGCGACCGGTCGGGCTCTTGTAGAACGCCGTCAGGTCCTTGATTTCATCCGTCGTGTAGTACTTCGCGTAGGCGTCGAACTGGGCCTTCATCGCGTCCTGGCGGAACGAATCCGTTGCGAATACCTGGCCTGCCGAGTCAACCAGCTTCGGCACGGCGTTCTTCTGCAGCGACGGAACGGCGGCTTGCTTCTGCTTGTCGTTCAGCGACTTGTTCTCGGAAAGCGCATCCGAAAGAATGGCCGGGACGAGTTGCTTCGATTGCATTTGCGCGCTGTTGCCGATGGCGCCAACGAGCTTCTGCGCATCGATTGCTGCCAGCAGATCGTTGATGGCTGCCTGCTTCGCGGAGTCGACCGGAGCTGCCGCAGCGGCCGCCGGAGCGGCTGCCTGATTCGGCGCCTGGTTTTGCAGCGACTGGGCCATTGCGAAGGTCGGTACGAAAGCAGCCAGCAACATCCACTGTTTAAATCGTTTTTGCATCATTACTCCCTTTGAAAAGTATTCAATCGCAGCCGTGCGACATGGTTTCGCCGCTCGCGGCTTCACTCGTCGTTTGACGAGCGGAGCCCGGCGGCCAAGCCGCAGGTCGCGCAACCAGATCCATTCAGGCTTTTGAAAGCAGGACACGAGTCGCGCAAGAGAAGCGCGACCCAGGCAACGGCGCATGCATCCAGTTAAACCGCATCACCGTTGTCGTCATTCTTCTCATCGCCGGTCTCGGCGCTCCCGCTCGCGTCATCTTCGACGTCCGCGTCCAGCTCGACCTCAGCTTCCGCTTCGGCGATGTGCTGCAGTCCCGAGAGCTTCGTCCCCTCGTCAAGACTGATGAGTGTAACACCTTGGGTTGCGCGCCCCATTTCGCGTATCTCGGAAACACGGGTGCGGATCAGGACGCCGGAATTGGTGATCAGCATGATCTCGCTTTCCGGCTCGACGAGCGTCGCGGCGACAACCTTGCCGTTACGCTCCGACGTCTGGATCGCGATCATGCCCTTTGTGCCGCGGCCGTGACGCGTGTACTCGTTGATCGGCGTGCGCTTGCCGTAGCCGTTCTCCGTTGCCGTCAGCACCGACTGGTTTTCCCCGCCCGCGACGAGCAGTGCTATGACCTGCTGGCCGTCCTCGAGTTGCATGCCGCGCACGCCGCGGGCTTCGCGGCCCATCCCGCGGACGTCGTTTTCGTCGAAACGGACAGCTTTGCCCGAGTCGGAGAACAGCATGACATCGTGTTCGCCGTCGGTAATGGCCGCGCCGATCAGGTAATCGCCTTCATCGAGCCCGACCGCGATGATGCCCTTTCGCAGCGGCCGGCTGAACGCTTCGAGCGGCGTCTTCTTGACGGTGCCGAGCGCGGTCGCCATGAAGACGTATTTGTCGGCGGAGAATTCCTTGATCGGCAGCACGACGTTGATCTTCTCGCCGTCCTGCAGCGGGAACATGTTGACGATCGGCCGGCCGCGCGAGTTGCGCGAGCCCTGCGGCACTTCGTAGACCTTGATCCAGTACACGCGGCCGCGGTTCGAGAAACACAGCATGTGATCGTGCGTGTTCGCGATGAAGAGCGTGTCGATCCAGTCGTCTTCTTTCATCTGCGTGGCTTGCTTGCCGCGGCCGCCGCGCTTCTGCGCGCGATATTCCGACAGCGGCTGCGACTTCACGTAACCCGTATGCGACATGGTCACGACCATTTCCTGCGGCGTGATCAGGTCTTCGGTGTTCAGTTCCGTGGCGTTCATTTCGATGCGCGAACGGCGCTCGTCACCGAATTCGTTTCGCACCTGACCGAGCTCGTCGACAATGATCTGACGAATCCGCTCCGGACGCGCCAGAATATCGAGCAGGTCGGCGATCTGCGCCATCACCTCGCGATACTCACTGACGATCTTGTCCTGTTCGAGCCCTGTCAGGCGCTGCAGACGCATCTGCAGAATTTCCTGCGCCTGGATGTCTGACAATCTATATTGGCCGTCTTCCTGCAGGCCATACGCCGGGTTCAGCCCCTCCGGCCGATACGCGATGCGCCCGCCGACCGCTTCCGTCTCCGTGCGCGTGAGCATTTCGCGCACAAGCTGCGAATCCCACGAGCGACTCATCAACTCCTGTTTCGCGATCGGCGGCGTGGGCGCGGCCTTGATGATCGCGATGAAGTCGTCGATGTTCGCCAGCGCGACCGCGAGACCTTCGAGAATGTGGCCCCGATCCCGAGCCTTGCGCAGTTCGTATACAGTGCGCCGCGTGAGCACTTCCCGCCGATGCGACAGAAAGCACTCCAGCATTTCCTTCAGATTCAACAACTTGGGCTGGCCGTCGACAAGCGCGACCATGTTCATGCCGAAGGTGTCCTGAAGCTGCGTCTGTTTATATAGATTGTTGAGAATGACCTCGGGCACTTCGCCGCGCTTCAGCTCGATCACGACGCGCATGCCGCTCTTGTCGGATTCGTCGCGAATATCGGAGATGCCCTCGATCTTCTTCTCGTTGACGAGTTCGGCGATGCGCTCGAGCAGCGTGCGCTTGTTCACCTGGTACGGAATCTCGTCGACGATGATCGCCATGCGCTGGCCGCGGTCGATTTCCTCGAAGTGCGTGGTCGCGCGCATCACGACGCGGCCACGCCCCGTGCGGTAGCCGTCGCGCACGCCGGCGACGCCGTAGATCACACCCGCCGTCGGGAAATCCGGCGCCGGCACGATTTCGATCAGTTCGTCGACGGTGGTGTCGGGATTGTTCAGCAGGTGCAGGCACGCATCGACGATTTCGCGCAGGTTGTGCGGCGGAATGTTCGTCGCCATGCCGACCGCGATGCCGGCCGAGCCATTGATCAGCAGATTGGGGATGCGCGCCGGGAGAACGAGCGGCTCGTTCTCGCTGCCGTCATAGTTCGGGCCGAAGTCGACGGTTTCCTTGTCGATATCCGCGAGCAGTTCGTGGCCGATCTTCGCCATGCGGATTTCGGTGTAGCGCATGGCGGCCGCGTTGTCGCCGTCGACCGAACCGAAATTGCCCTGCCCGTCCACCAGCATGTAGCGCAGCGAAAACGGCTGCGCCATGCGCACGATCGTCTCGTATACAGAGGCGTCGCCGTGCGGGTGATATTTACCGATTACGTCGCCGACGATACGCGCCGACTTCTTGTAGGCGCGGTTCCAGTCGTTGTTCAGCTCGTGCATCGAATACAGCGCGCGACGATGCACCGGCTTCAGGCCATCGCGGACATCGGGAAGCGCCCGTCCGACAATTACGCTCATCGCGTAATCGAGATACGAACGGCGCATTTCCTCCTCAAGGGAGATTGGCAGAGTCTCTTTGGCGAATTGATCCATTATCCGTGTCTTGAACAGTGCGGCGACAGCGCGCCGCGAAGGCCGTCAGAGGCGCTTTCGGGACCCATATTGCTGTCGCTTGCAAACGACGCCGCAAACGCGGCGAATCGCATAATTCTAACATGCGCTACATCCGCGCCCGGCCGCGGTACGTATACAGAGGGGTGAATGGAATAGCGGCGGAATCCCGGCCGCATACCTTCGGCGCACGTCAACTGCGGCTCGGAAACCTCTGACGTGACGCGCGCCGGAGACCGCTCGGAAAGCGCTTACAAATTGCTGCAAGACAGCACGTGAATTCGTCAGGTGAACCGGCTATGATGCCGCCTCACATGTTTGGACCCCTTCATGCGATCGGGCGAAAAAACGCTGAAAAACGTGCGAAGTGGCACGCAAAATGCGCGAGTCGCGCGCGCTAGACGATCCCATTCGTTTCCTGTCCCTTTCTTGTTGCTCATGCACCACATATGGTTGCGGGTCTATAGGAGCAGGGATATTTTTTATCGGTGCAAGGGAACGATATGGCAAAATGCCAACGCACAAAGTTAGACACTGCTCGAAGTCTACACAGCGCGTTTTGTTCCGCGGTAATGTTATACTTCGAGCAATGTATGACTTGTCTTTGTCAACAGGCTCGCAGTAAACCTGCGGTAATCTCAATTTCGAGAGGAGAAATATGAATAAACTTTCAAAGCTCGCGTTCATTGCAGCTACCGCAGTTATGGCTGCATCGGCTTCGGCACAGTCGGTGCCGGCATCGCGACAAGCCGTGAACGACAACTGGGTGAACGGCACGGGCGAATACGTGTGGATGAACGGCACGAACGAGCTTTGCTGGCGCGATGCGTTCTGGACGCCGGCCACGGCAAACGCAAAGTGCGATGGCGCGCTGGTCGCTCAAGCGCCGACGCCGCCGGCACCGGTCGCTCCGCCGCCCGCTATTGTGAGCCAAAAGGTCACCTACCAAGCTGACGCTCTGTTCGACTTCGACAAGGCAGTCCTGAAGCCGGCTGGTAAGGAAAAGCTCGACGATCTCGCATCGAAGATCGGCGGCCTGAACCTGGAAGTCGTGGTCGCTACCGGCTACACCGACCGCATCGGTTCGGACAAGTACAACGATCGCCTGTCCCTGCGTCGTGCTCAAGCTGTCAAGGCATACCTGGTCAGCAAGGGCATCGAAGCCAACCGTATCTACACGGAAGGCAAGGGCAAGAAGAACCCGGTCACGACCGGTTGCAACCAGAAGAACCGCAAGCAACTCATCGCCTGCCTCGCACCGGATCGTCGCGTGGAAGTCGAAGTTGTGGGTACCTCGCGCGCTCCGCAGTAATAGCGCAAGAGTTACCGCAGGATCGAACCCCCGCTTCGGCGGGGGTTTTTTTATGTCCGCGCGGCGAGCGTGGTCTCGGCGCCGGCGTGGTAGCCGTATGCCCCGCGCGACGATCAGGCGCACCGCCCGCCGCTTTTGCCCGCCCCATCCAGCGCCTATATACTCGGGGCTAATCATCACGACATCAGGAAGGCTGCTTTCACCATGACGAACGTCGATCCCCACGAACTTCAGAAATTCAGCGAGCTCGCGCATCGCTGGTGGGACCCGAACGCAGAGTTCAAGCCGCTGCACGAACTGAATCCCGTGCGGCTCGACTGGATCGACGCCCACGCGCATCTGATGGGCAAGCGCGTGCTCGACATCGGCTGCGGCGGCGGCATCCTCTCCGAATCGATGGCAACGCGCGGCGCGACTGTCAAAGGCATCGACCTCTCGACGAGCGCGCTCGGCGTCGCCGATCTGCACAGCCTCGAGAGCGGCGTCGAAGTCGCGTACGAGGAAATTTCGGCCGAGGCGCTCGCCGCACGCGAACCCGGCACTTACGACATCGTCACCTGCATGGAGATGCTCGAACACGTGCCGAATCCGGCGGGAACCGTCGCGGCGTGTGCGTCGCTCGTGAAGCCGGGCGGCTGGGTGTTCTTCTCCACGCTGAACCGCAATCCGAAGGCGTACCTCTTCGCCGTGATCGGCGCCGAGTACATCGCGCGGATGCTGCCCAAGGGCACGCACGACTACGCCCGCTTCATCAAGCCGTCGGAGCTAGCGGGCTTCGCGCGCGCAGCCGAGCTAGCGCCGGTCGACATCAAGGGCATCACCTACCGGCCGCTCAGCAAGCACTTCGGCCTTTCCAGCGACACCAGCATCAATTACCTGATGGCTTGCCGCCGCGAAGCCTGACGCCATGAACCAAGACGATCTGACGAGCGAACAAAAACCGTCGGTCCTGCCGGACGACCCTACTCCGCTGCCGCAACTGCTCATCGACGACGACCGCCTGGGCCTCTGCCAGGCGGTCCTGTTCGACCTCGACGGCACCATCGCCGACACCGCGCCGGACCTCGTCGCGGCCGTCAACAAGATGCGCCACGATCGCGGGCTCGAAATGCGGCCGCTTGAGATGCTGCGGCCGTTCGCATCGGCGGGCGCGCGCGGGCTGCTCGGCGGCGCGTTCGAAATCGGGCCGGAGCATCACGATTTCCCCGCGATGCGCGACGAGTTCCTTGCCAACTATGAAGCGGATCTGTGCATCGAAACGACGCTGTTCCCGGGCATCGACGAATTGCTCGATCAGCTCGATGCGCGAGGCGTGCGCTGGGGCATCGTGACGAACAAGGTAACGCGTTATTCGGAACCGCTTGTCGCGCAGCTTGGGCTCGACACGCGCGCCGCGTGCCTCGTGTGCGGCGATACCACGCCGCACTCGAAGCCCCACCCCGCGCCGCTATTGCACGCGGCCGAACTGCTCGACGTGGCGCCGGAACGCATCGTCTACGTGGGCGACGACCTGCGCGACGTGCAGGCGGGGTTCGCTGCGGGCATGATCACGGTCGCGGCGGCCTATGGCTATTGCGGCGACGACATTCCGCCGCGCCGCTGGCATGCGAACCATGTCGTCGATTCGCCGTTCGAACTGCAGCAGTTGCTGCGCGACATCGGCTAGAACGCTCTACGCTGGGCGCATTGAAAGCACGCCGATGCGCCTCATATGCGCTTTTCGTGGGATAATTTACTTTCGCTTTGGGGGCGACCTGGTTTCGACAGGGGTTGCAAAGCGGCTAGGGCATACCGAGGACCCGTCACCTCGTTAATCAATGGGAAAAACGTAACTGCAAACGACGAAACGTTCGCACTGGCAGCCTAAGGGCCGCCTGCCTCTCCCTAGTTCACTGACGGACTAGAGTCGCAAGACCGGTAGCAATACCGAGAGAGGTCATATACGTCAGTTAAGCCTTGTCGGTGTCACGACGCCAAGGTCGAAAATTTAGTGAATCGCTGTAAGGAAGCGTGTTCGTCCGCGTCTTTATGGCTAAATCAAATGACAGAACTAAGTATGTAGAACTGGTCGTAGAGCGCTACTGGACGCGGGTTCGATTCCCGCCGCCTCCACCAATATTAGTGTTCAGGGGGTTTCACAGGCCCTCAACCTGCCTCACTTGAACCCCGATGGCCTTGGCTTTCGGGGTTTTTTTCTGCAATTCACATTCAGACTCTGTCGCGGGTCGTCACCTTCAGTCCCCCTTAAAGGGGTTCCTGGCGGTTTTTCGACGGCTTGGAAAGTCCGACCCCCAAGGGCGCCACCGCGGCGCACGCCAATGCCTCTGACCGATCTCGCGATCGCGGATGATGCAAGGGCGCAACGGCTATTGCGCCCGCCCACCCTTACGTTCCCTGTGAAGTCGTTACCTTCGTGAACAGATCGTCATACATGGTTTTGATGCTGTCCTTGAACGTGACCGCCATCCCACCGAGAGCGATCACCACGATACCCGCGAGGACAGCGTATTCCATCGCGCTGACGCCGCGCTCATCGCGGACAAACAGTTTGAAAAATTTGCGCATCTCAGATTTCCTTTGTAGTAGGTGTTGTGGGCTCGATGTAAAACTTATCGAGCAGGACAGATGCTGCGGAGAGCCGAACTCGGAAACTGAATGCGGTTATGACCGTAACTCGGTTTATCAACCGAGCGTTGCTGCAGTAAAACTCCACGCCGGTCCCCCGTGCTTCAGCGCAGACGGCGGGATTCGTAGCCCCGATTGCGTTACGAGCACATCGGAGCTTTGTTTTTCGCCCCGACATTCGTCACGTCACCCTCAATCTCCAAACATCCGCAGATCGATCCGTGATCGGGCTAACGGCAGAATCCAAAAAAACTTTAAAAAGCGCGCAGCGGGAATCGATAAGCCGAAGCCAACTTGTCGACGTTCCAGCGGTCGTTATGGACGAATCGGTGGAATTTTTTAGCGATTCGCGAATTTGCCGGTAACTCACCGGCTTTCGTTTTCGATCGACAACTTCACACACTCCGTCGAAATGTCATACATGTACGCTTGAGCACTGACCGTGTCGCCCGTAGTCGGCACGCTTGCGCTTTGCCGCGCTAATTCAGCGTTCACGGAGTACGCATGCGCCACGTGAAGTCGATGTCGATCGCGCTCCTCTTCGCCTTCTTCGCGGGGCTGATCCCGCTGCACGCGAAAGCAGCCGAAACCGCCGATTGCCGCGCCGGCACGCTCGTCACCGTCGTCGCGCATCTCGACGACGACCTCCTCTTCGTCAACCCCGGCATCAGCGACAAGCTCGACGCCGGCTGGTGCGTCACCGTCGTGCATCTGATCGGCGGCGCGAACGGCGCCAAGTTCGACTACGTGCTCCTGCGCGAAAC
This sequence comes from Caballeronia humi, assembly GCF_001544475.1. Taxonomy (GTDB): domain Bacteria; phylum Pseudomonadota; class Gammaproteobacteria; order Burkholderiales; family Burkholderiaceae; genus Caballeronia; species Caballeronia humi. The sequence goes on from NZ_FCNW02000012.1 coordinate 30,574, forward strand.
CGGCACGAAGCTCGCCTACGCGCGCATGGCGGGCGTGCCCGACGAATGGGTCGAATCCAACCCCGTCTTCGCCGGCAAACCGGTCCACGAACTCGTGCTGAAAGCGCAGCCGAAGGTCAAGCTCCTCGAATTGCGCCTGCCCGGCGGCGCGGTGCGCGGCGGCAAGGTGCCGCTCGGCCTCCTGTGGGACCGCGGCGAGACGCTCACGACCTATCCGATGAGCGCCGACGGCACGGGCGCCACGACCTACGACCGCGCCGCGCTGATCGCCACGATGCGCGCGATCCTGTCGCCGGCGACCGAGCTCTACACGCTCAATCCGGACACGGTCCCCTTCATCGAGCATCCGGACCACATCTACGCCGCACGGATCGCTCGCGTCGTCGCGCAGGGGCTAAACCGTGACCTGCCGATCGGCTATCACGTCACCTATCCGACCGGCGGCCTGCCGAAAAACCTGAGCGCCGCCGAGACGCTGAAGAAGCGCGACGTCGTAGGCAGCTATTTCGCGATCGACGGAAACGACGCCGGCCACGTCTTCGGCGAATATCAGTGGGACGGCAACTGGATCGCGCGCCGCTACTGGAGCGCCGCGCGCGTCGGCGACCCCGGCGCCGAGTTTCAGCCGAAGCCGATCCAGCTCGTCAACGAGTATTCGAGCCAGTGCCTCGCCTCCGGCGGCGGCGCGGGCAAGAGTCCGCGCCTCACGGCGTGCTCAGGCGCCGCCACGCAGAACTGGCACTGGCAGCCGCTCCCCGTCACGCCCGGCGACAAGAACGACGCGCAACTCGTCAATGAGGCGACGCGCCAGTGCATCGCCGAACGCGACGGACGTCTCGTCGAGGAAGCCTGCGACCCAAGCGCGGCCGCCCAACGCTGGACCCCATGGGATTTCGGGCTCGTCTACACGCCGCTCGGACACTGCCTCGGCGCGGTGAACGGCGCGGTATCGGTGGGGCGCTGTTCGCTCCTGACCGCCGAATATCGCTGGGCGATCTCGCCGCGCTCGCAATGGACCGACACGCGCGAGGAAGGTGCGCTCTACGGCGACGTCCGTGGCGCGGGCCGCGACAGCACGGTCTACATCCAGCGCCGCAAGGACGGACCGGGCTTCAACGTGTGGGTCGCGGAGATGTCGCGTTTCGAGAGCGCGATGCCGTGGTATCTGAACGCGGTCCCGTTCGATCACGAGGCCAGCGCGCCGACGTGCCGCGCCGACACGCTCTGCTTCGACGGCGCGCGCTTTCTCGTCGCGGATTTCGACGGCGACGGCCGCGCCGATCTGATGGTCGTCACACCGCGCAACGGCGGCACCGCGTTCTGGTTGTTTCGCAGCACCGGCAGCCGCTTCGATACGCCGCGTCTCTGGTATCAGACGAGTGCCGTATGGACGCCCGCGATAGCACAGCAATATATCGCCGCCGACTTCAACGGCGACGGCCGCGCGGACGTCGTGATCGCGCAGAAGCGTCCGGATACTGGCCTCGACCTGTGGATGCTCGCGGGCAACGCGAATGCGACCGGGAGCGCGCCGGTGCGCTGGCTCGAAGCGCCTCAGCTCGATGCCGCCGCGCGTTTTCTGCCGGCGCGCGTCGCGGGATCGACGCGCGCGGGCTTGCTGGCGATCGAAAACGTGAATTCGGCACTCGCCGTCACGCGGATCGCGAACACCGGCGGCGCGTTCGGCGCGCCCAAACGCGGCACGCCCTACCCTCAATTCACGCCATCAGCAGTGAAAGTAGCAGCGGGCGACGTGGACGGCGACGGCATCGACGATCTCGTCGTGCTGCAGCCGCGCGGCGACAGCGCGAGCATCGACGTGTGGAAGATCAGGAATGGCGCGCCGGTGCGCGTCGCGACGCTCGCCGACACCTCCTGGTCCGATTCGATGCCCGCGCTCATTCGCCGCAACGACCGCGCGACGCTGATGCTCTTCAAGCGCGCCAACGCGACGCTCGGCGAGTTCTATTTCACGGGAGGGGCGCCGAGTTTATGGGGCTACGACTTTGTCGGACCGACAAGGCTCGGGCCGGCGCAGATCTGGGGCAATCTGCCGGGGTTGTATTCGGAGTCGCTGTGGCTGAGGTCGCTGGCGCAATAACGGCGTTAAAAACTCAACCCGCCGCCACCCGCAAATTCAGCACTTCCCGCGCGATCGCCAGATAGCGGTCGGCGGTACTTTGCAGCGTGAGCCCGTGGAGCGGCCGCGTCGCGCGCGGCTCCGAGAGCGATTCGAGCAGCGCGCGGCCGTAGGCATCGGCATCGTTCGTATCAAGCAGTTGCACGCCGGGAAAATTGCTCGCGAACGCAAAAGACGGAATCGAATTCGCGACGACCGGAATCCCCGACGCCAGCGCCTCCAGAAATCCGATGCTATGCGCCTCGAAACTCGACGGCATCGCGAACGCCGCCGACGCCCGCAAAATCTGCGCGACATTCATCTGCGGCCCGTCGATCACCACGCGCTCCTGCAGCGCCAGCTTCGCGACGAGATCGACCACGGCCGCGTGATACGCCAGGTTCTCGATCACGCCGCACAGCAACAGGCGCGCATCCGGATCGGCTTGGGCGACGCGCGCGAACGCATGCACCGTCTGCAACTGGTTTTTTTCGGGGATATAGCGCCCGACCTGCACGATCTGCTTGTGCGCGACCGGAACGGGGGCGACGTCGTCGGTGAAACGCGAGATATCGACGCCGTTCGGCACCACCATCATCGACGGATGCGTGCCGATCTCTTTCACGTAATCGTCGATATTTTTCTGCGACACGCCGATCACCGCTTTCGCGCGGCCGGACAGCAGACGCTCGGCGCGCAGCAGCGCGTAGTTGGAGAAATCGTTGGCGCCGGAGTGCATCACCCAGACGATCGGCACGCGCGTCGGCAGCGCGCGCACGTAGAGGGCGGGAATCGTCGCGTGCGCGAAGATGATGTCGGGCTTGAACGTGCGAATCGCCTGATAGAGGAACAGCAGCCTGCCGATCTTGCGATGGCTCTTCTTCGGGAACAGGCACATCACGCCGTGCGTGCGAAGTTCGTCGCTGATGTGCTCGAAGTCGCTGTGCTGCGGCAGGAGCGATGCGATGCACACACTGTGGCCGGCCCGCTGGTGGCCAATCGCGACGCCCTTCACAAGCACTTCTGCCCCCGACAGGCGCGGCGCCAGTATGACCTGGAGAATTCGCATTTATGCAGTCCCTCGGCAATTCCGAAGCGTCGTCCGTTGCCCGGCAGGCATTGGGACCATTCTCCCCCAACTACCGGACGCCGTGTCGTGCGCGGATGCCGGGCAACCGACGCGCTTCTTTTATCGTTTATAAGAGGAAAAGTCGCTTGTCATCGGATACCGACCGATGACGCTTGACTTAAGGTACTCCTCCCGTCATACCAAATGCCCGCCATCTCGTAGTGTTTTTCGGTCGCCGTGCAGCGTTTATTGAATTGGGGCGCGAGATGGCATAGACGGCTCGTGGACGCGTCGCCGGGACTGTAAGCGCGGTGTCATCTGACGCCCGTTCCGGGCGCCTCGGACGATGTGATGTGGCCCTTCAGCCGACCGGTCTGCGGGATGCGGCGGGCTCAGGCCGCGTTGACCGTGAACCCGCGCTGGCGGGAATTACTCTGTGTCCTTCGGGCACTTCAGGTTGCAGCCGTTCGGATCGCCGTTATCGGCGCGGCGGCGTGCGGCGGACTTGCCTTGCTGATATTTGTCGCTGGGCGCGGACGCGGCGAATGGCATTTGCGGGTGCTCGTTCAGGCGGAACTGCTCCTGCAGGACGCCGCCGGGAACGCCCGGCGAGTTTTGCGCGAAAGCGACCGGAGCAAGATAAACCACGCCTGCGACGAGCGCGGCGCACGTGGAAACAATAAGAGGCAATTTCATGGCGAGATGTGGCGCGGTTTCGAGTCGCGCTAAGACGTGAACGGCAAGGCGCTAGGTTAACGTAATTTGAGACGCGGGGCAGCGCCCGGCAAAGCGTTAATTTTACCGTTCGTTTCGAGAAAGCCAGCCGCTACGCCTCACGCACCGCTCAAGCCCTCCTCCACGCCGACCAGCAAGCCGCAGCGCGCCGGATCGTAGCCTTCAAGATGCGCGACGCTCACGTTGAACGCATCGCTTTTCAGGACGTCGAGCACGCTCGCGAGCCGCGCTTCGTTCAGCCGCGAGCGTTCGCAGGCGAAGAAATAGTCCTCGTCGATCACCGGGATGAAGTCGAGCGCGAAATGCTGCGCCGCGGGCTGCACGCCGAAGCCCAGGTCGGCCATGCCGCTCGCAACGAACGCTGCAATCGCCGAGTGCGTCAGTTCGGTGGTCGCGTAGCCATTGATCTGGTCCGGATCGACGCCGATGCTTCTCAGCGACAGATCCAGCAGCATCCGCGTGCCCGAGCCCGGCTGGCGGTTGACGAAGCGCACGTCGTCGCGTGCGAGGTCGTGCAAGCCTTCGATGTGCTTCGGGTTGCCCTTCGGCAGAAAAAGCCCTTGCGTGCGGCGCGTGAGATGAATGAGCTGATGCCGTTCCGGATCGAGGAACTCCCGGTAGATCTGCGCGCAGGTCGAACGGAATTCGCCGACCGGCAGGTGAAACCCCGCGAGTTCGCACTCGCCGCGTGCCAGTGCGCTGACAGCTTCGGCGCTCTCGCGATATTTGATGTCGACGGGGATGCGCTCGACGCCGAGCGCGCGCACGAGCGTTGCAACCGCGTAGCCGTGCGACGCGTGAATGCGTACCTGCGCGGCCTCGCGTGCGAGGCGCCGGTTCAGTTCGTGCGCGACTTCGGTCGCGACCGATTGCAGCGGCGCGTCGAGCCGTTCGCCGGAAATACGCTGCGCGCGCAAAACCGACTCGCCGAGTTCCGACAGCACCGACCCGCGCCCACGCGATTTCGTGATCAGCGCGCCGCCCAGACGCGCCTCGATTTCGCGCAACAAGCCCCATGCGTGCCGATAGGACAAACCCTTAGCGGACGCGGCATTGGCGATGCTCCCAGTCTGGGAAACGAGCAGCAAAAGCGGCACAACCGCGCTGAGACTGGTTTCCCGGCCATCGGCATCACGCAGCACGAGTTCGGCACGGCATTGAACATCGACCATATGCACTCCCAGTTCCTATTGCCAAGATATATCACGGCGCCTATTGTTCACTTCATCGGCTCGGTGCACAAATTATAAGTCTCTAATATGCACACGATAAACATATACCGAGCGTTGGAGGAGCCCCATGACACACCCGCAGCAAGCTGTACCCGCGCCCGATGAGCTCGTGCGCCGCCATGCCACCCAGGGCGCCACGCTGATGGCGATCCTGCATGCGATCCAGGACGACGTCGGCTTCGTGCCGCCCGCGACCGTTCCGCATCTGGCGCAAGCGCTGTCGCTCTCGCGCGCCGAGGTTCACGGCGTCATCACCTACTACCATCATTTCCGGTCGGAGCCGCCCGCGCGCGTCACCGTGCAGTTGTGCCGCGCTGAAGCCTGTCGCAGCATGGGCACGGAAGCGCTGGCGCAGCACGTCGAAGGCCACACGGGCTGCAAGTTCGACAGCGGCCATCACGAGGAAACCGAGCTCGAATCGGTGTTCTGCCTCGGCCAGTGCGCGCTGTCGCCGTCGATGATGATCAACGGCGAGCTGTACGCCAAAGTCACGCCGCAGAAGTTCGACCGGCTTTTCGCGGCCGCACAGGCCAGCACGAACACGGAGGAAACGGCATGACACGCATCTACGTTCCCTGCGATTCGTCCGCACTCGCGCTCGGCGCGGATGCCGTCGCGGCCGCCATCGCCGATGAAGCCGCCGCGCGCGGCATCGACGCCCAGATCGTGCGCAACGGTTCGCGCGGGTTGCTTTGGCTCGAACCGCTCGTCGAAGTGGAGACGGCGAACGGCCGCATCGGTTATTCGAATGTCGAAGCCGAGGAAGTCGCCGCGCTGTTCGACGCCGGTTTCATCGAAGGCGCCGCGCATGAGAAAAACGTCGGCGTGGTCGACGAACTGCCTTACCTGAAGAAGCAGCAGCGTCTGACGTTCGCGCGCATCGGCATCACCGACCCGCTTTCCATTGACGATTACGTCGCGAACGGCGGCATCGAAGGATTGCGAAACGCGCTCGACATGAACGGCGATGCCGCCTGCGAGGCGCTGATCGAATCGGGCCTGCGCGGACGCGGCGGCGCGGCGTTTCCCGCCGGCATCAAGTGGCGCACGGTGCGCGGCGCGCTCAGCGACCAGAAGTACATCGTCTGCAACGCGGACGAAGGCGACTCCGGCACGTTCTCCGACCGCCTCGTCATGGAAAGCGATCCGTACGTGCTGATCGAAGGGATGATCATCGCGGGCATCGTGACGGGCGCGACGAAGGGCTACATCTACGTGCGCAGCGAGTATCCGCATTCGATCGTGACGCTCAACCGCGCGATCGAGCGCGCACGCGACGCCGGCTGGCTGGGTCAAAGCGTGCTCGGCTCGTCGCACGCGTTCGAGCTGGAAGTGGCGAAAGGCGCGGGCGCTTACGTCTGCGGCGAGGAAACGGCGCTGCTCGAATCGCTCGAAGGCAAGCGCGGCATCGTGCGCGCGAAGCCGCCGGTGCCGGCGCTCGTCGGCCTGTACGGCAAGCCGACCGTCATCAACAACGTCATCACGCTCGCGACCGTGCCGATCATCTTCGCGAAGGGCGCGTCGTTCTATCGCGACTTCGGCATGGGACGCTCGCGCGGCACGCTGCCGTTCCAGCTTGCGGGCAACATCCGCCAAGGCGGTCTCGTCGAACTCGCGTTCGGCGTGACGCTGCGCGAACTCGTCTATGAATACGGCGACGGCACGGCGAGCGGCCGGCCGGCGCGCGCGGTGCAGGTGGGCGGCCCGCTCGGCACGTATCTGCCGGAAAGCCAGTGGGACATTCCGCTCGACTACGAAGCCTACGCGGCAGTCGGCGCGGTGGTGGGCCACGGCGGCCTTGTCGTCCACGACGACACGTCGAACCTCGCCGACCTTGCCCAGTACGCGATGCATTTCTGCGCGCTCGAATCGTGCGGCAAGTGCACGCCGTGCCGGATCGGCTCGACGCGCGGCGTCGAGGTGATCGCGAAGATCCGCTCGGGCGATACGTCGCCGAAACAGGTCACGCTGCTGCGAGACCTGTGCGACACGATGGTGTCCGGTTCGCTCTGCGCGATGGGCGGCATGACGCCCTTCCCGGTGCTGTCGGCGCTCGACCATTTCCCCGAAGACTTCGGTCTTGCGAAAGCGCCGTCCAAGAAAGCGGCATAGCAACCAGATTGCATGGGCCAGCGAGTAAAGCGCTGGCCAAATGGAGACAAAAGACATGTCCAACACGAACAACGGCTGCGGCTCCGGAAATTGCGCGTGCAAGAGCGCGGCATCGGTGCAAAAGGGCGATCCCTTCGACTTCACGGACTACGGCACGCCGCTGCGCCACGCCGACATCGACGTGACGCTCGAAATCGACGGCGAAGCGGTCACGGTGCCGGCCGGCACGTCGGTGATGCGCGCGGCGATCGAAGCCGGCGTCAACGTGCCGAAGCTCTGCGCGACCGATTCGCTCGAACCGTTCGGCTCGTGCCGCCTGTGCCTCGTCGAGATCGAAGGCAAGCGCGGCTATCCGGCGTCGTGCACGACGCCCGTCGAAGCGGGCATGAAGGTGCGCACGCAAAGCGACCGCCTGCAGTCGCTGCGCAAGAACGTGATGGAGCTCTATATCTCCGATCACCCGCTCGACTGCCTCACCTGCCCCGCCAACGGCGACTGCGAACTGCAGGACATGGCGGGCGTCGTCGGCCTGCGGGAAGTGCGCTACGGCTACGAAGGCAAGAACCACCTGAAGGACAAGAAGGACGAGTCGAACCCGTACTTCACCTACGATGCGTCGAAGTGCATCGTCTGCAATCGCTGTGTGCGCGCCTGCGAGGAAACGCAAGGCACCTTCGCGCTGACGATCGCCGCGCGCGGCTTCGAGTCGCGCGTCGCCGCGAGCGAGAACGTGCCGTTCATGGAATCGGAGTGCGTGTCGTGCGGCGCGTGCGTCGCCGCGTGCCCGACCGCCACGCTGCAGGAAAAGACCGTCATCATGCTCGGCCAGCCGGAGCATTCGGTCGTGACGACGTGCGCATACTGCGGCGTCGGCTGCTCGCTCAAGGCGGAGATGAAGGGCAGCACGGTGGTTCGCATGGTGCCGAACAAGAACGGCCAGGCGAACGAAGGCCACGCGTGCGTGAAGGGCCGCTTCGCGTGGGGCTACGCGACGCACAAGGACCGCATCACCAAGCCGATGATCCGCGCGAAGATCACCGATCCGTGGCGCGAAGTGTCATGGGACGAAGCGCTCAAATACGCGGCGAGCGAATTCCGCCGCATCCAGGACAAGTACGGCCGCGATTCGATCGGCGGGATCACGTCGTCGCGCTGTACGAACGAGGAAACGTACCTCGTGCAGAAGCTCGTGCGCGCCGCGTTCGGCAACAACAACGTCGATACCTGCGCGCGCGTCTGCCATTCGCCGACCGGCTACGGCCTCAAGACGACGCTCGGTGAATCGGCGGGCACACAGACGTTCGCGTCGGTCGAGAAAGCGGACGTGATCGTCGTGATCGGCGCGAATCCGACCGACGGCCATCCGGTCTTCGCGTCGCGCATGAAAAAGCGCATCCGCGAAGGCGCGCAACTGATCGTGATCGATCCGCGCCGCACCGATATCGTCGACGGCCCGCATATCAAGGCGTCGCATCACCTGGCGCTGCGTCCGGGCACCAATGTGGCGATCATCAATGCGATCGCGCACGTGATCGTGACCGAAGGGCTCGTCAACGAAGCGTTCGTCGCCGAGCGCTGCGAAGCGCGCGCGTTCGGCCAATGGCGCGACTTCGTGTCGCATGAGGAGAACTCGCCCGAAGCGATGGAAGCGATCACCGGCGTGCCCGCGCATCTGGTGCGCGAAGCCGCGCGGGTCTACGCGCGGCCCGGCAATTCGGCGATCTTCTACGGCCTCGGCGTCACGGAACACGCACAAGGCTCGACGATGGTGATGGGCATCGCGAACCTCGCGATGGCGACGGGCAACGTCGGGCGCGAAGGCGTCGGCGTGAATCCGCTGCGCGGCCAGAACAACGTGCAGGGCTCGTGCGACATGGGCTCGTTCCCGCACGAACTGCCGGGCTACCGGCACATCAGCGACGCCGCCACGCGCGCCCTCTTCGAGGAAGCGTGGGACTGCAAGCTGCAATCGGAGCCGGGCCTGCGCATTCCGAACATGTTCGATGCCGCGTCGCACGGCACGTTCATGGGCCTCTATTGCCAGGGCGAGGACATCGTCCAGTCCGATCCGAACACGCACCACGTGACGGGCGCGCTGTCGTCGATGGAGTGCATCGTCGTGCAGGACATCTTCCTGAACGAGACGGCAAAGTACGCGCACGTGCTGCTTCCCGGCGCGACGTTCCTCGAAAAGGACGGCACGTTCACGAACGCCGAGCGCCGCATCTCGCGCGTGCGCAAGGTCATGCCGCCGCTCGCCGGCTATGCCGACTGGGAAGTCACGATCCTGCTCGCCCGCGCGCTCGGCTACGAGATGGGCTACACGCATCCGTCGCAGATCATGGACGAGATCGCGCGCCTCACGCCGACGTTCCACGGCGTCTCCTACAAGCGGCTCGATGAGCTCGGCAGCATCCAGTGGCCGTGCAACGAATCCGCGCCGGAAGGCACGCCGACGATGCACATCGACGAATTCGTGCGCGGCAAGGGGCGATTCGTCATCACGAAGTTCGTCGCGACGCCGGAGAAGGTCACGCGCAAGTTCCCGCTGCTGCTGACGACGGGGCGCATCCTGTCGCAGTACAACGTCGGCGCGCAGACGCGGCGCACGGAGAACTCGCGCTGGCACGACGAGGACCGGCTCGAACTCCATCCGGTCGACGCCGAGGACCGCGGCATCAAGACGGGCGACTGGGTTGGCATCGAATCGCGCGCCGGGCAGACCGTGTTGCGCGCGAAGATCACCGAGCGGATGCAGCCGGGCGTCGTCTACACGACGTTCCACTTCCCCGAATCGGGCGCGAACGTGATTACCACCGACTCCTCCGACTGGGCGACCAACTGTCCGGAATACAAGGTGACGGCAGTTCAGGTGATGCCGGTCGAGCAGCCATCGCAATGGCAGAAGGACTACTCGCGCTTCAACTCGCAGCAGCTCGGCCTGTTGGAGATGCGCACGGAAGAAGGCGCGCTCGTCACGACCTCAGGGAAATAGGACAGAAAAATGGACGTAGCCAACCTGATCGACATGGCGAACCGCATCGGCGATTTTTTCGATTCGCTGCCGGACCAGCACGAAGCGACCGACAGCATCGCCGATCATATTCGCCGCTTCTGGGAGCCGCGCATGCGACTCGCGATCCTCAACGCGCTAGATGATCCTGAAGTGAGCGCCACGATGACGCCGATCGTGCACGAGGCGCTGATCGAGCATCGGCAGGATCTGACGCCTGCCAAGGCTCCAGCCGCCTAGTCTTCCTTGTACTCGTGCTCGGGCGCCGCATCGGCGGCGCTCGCGTTCGCGCTGAACCACGTCTCGCAGTGGCGCAGAAGCCCGTGCACATCCGACGGCGCCCGTCCCCGCGCCGCGATATAACCGTCCGGCCGCACGAGATAGAAAGACGGCCGCGTGCGCCCGTAGTTGTCGGTGAGCGACTGCGCGCCCTCGCCCTGCATGACGTCCGTGATACGCCACACGCGCACCGCGTTGGGTAACACCCTCTCCATCTGAACGCCCAGCCCATCGAGATCGGGGTCGCGCATCGCATGCGCCACCGTGATGGTCGCGGGCGCGAGCGCGATGTCGTCCTCGCCTTCGGGAGTCACCAGCAGGAACAGTGAAAAGTACCCGGGATCGTGCAGATCGAAAAGACAGCCAAAGCCCGGCACGCGCCCGAGCGGCCCATCGACCACGTGCACCCGCGCATCCGGTGCCCGCTCGCCTGCGCGCGGGCCGCCGTCGAGCAGACGCTCCATCGTCAGCGGACTGCGCCGGTACTGGATCGACAGCTCGCTCACCGTGCGCCGCATCGCGTCGCGCAGCGGGCCGATCGCGGAGAGCGCGGGCATCACGTGATCGCGGATCAGCTTCATCGGGCCGTGCTCGGCGCTCGCCATCTGCGTGAGCATGCTCGATTGCCGCAGCACGTCGCGCTCGATCGGATGGCGCTCGGCGTGATAGGTGTCAAGCAGACGGTCGGACGCGCCACCCGAGAGCATCCGCGCAATCTTCCAGCCGAGGTTGAGCGCTTCCTGGATGCCCGTGTTCATGCCCTGCGCGCCGGCCGGGCTGTGGACGTGCGCGGCGTCACCCGCGAGAAAGATGCGCTCGACGCGCAGCCGGTCCACCATGCGGCTGTTGAGCCGAAAGTACGACGACCAGCCGATGCTCGACAGCGTCACGCGATGATGCACGCGCCGCTCGACAATCGCGCGGCAGTCGTCGAGCGTCGGGCCGTGGTCGGATTCGGGTGCGACGTGCAGGTCCGCGATCAGCCGCGCGCGGTCGTTGCCCATCGGGAAGAGCGCGGCCAGCCCCTCGCCCGACGCGAAAATGTGGAACTCATCGTCGGCCCAGTCGGAATCGACTTGCAGGTCGGCGAGAAGAAAGGTCTGCTCGAAGGTCTTGCCCGTGAAGCCGATATCGAGCCGATGCCGGACGAGACTATGCGCACCATCTGCGGCGATCATGTACGACGGCCGCAGCGTTTCCTCGCGTCCGTTCGGATGACGCAGCGACGCCTGCACACCCGCCGCGCCCTGCGAGAAATCGTGCAGCTCGACGCCGCGCTCGATCCACACGCCGAAGCTCGCCAGATGCTCGGTGAGGAGCCGCTCGGTTTCGGACTGTTCGAGAAAAAGAAGATAGGGATAGCGCGTCTGCAGCGGATCGAAGTCGAGCCGCGCGAGCCGCTGACCGTTCGAGTACAGATTGGCGACGCGCGCGCGATGCCCCTTTTCAAGAAACGGCTTGACGATGCGATGCTGCTCGAAGAGTTCGAGCGTGCGCGCCTGAATGCCGATCGCACGCGAATACGGCGAGGGAGCGCGGGCCTTGTCGATGAGCCGAACCGGAATGTGCGCGCGCGCGAGACTCATGGCGGCGGCGAGGCCCGTCGGCCCTGCACCGACGATCAGCACCGGCGCCACGTCGAGCTTGTCGTGCGGATTCAGCTTTGGGGCAAACATGCACTCCTCCCTGATACGTCACGTTCGTATCAGTGTACGCCGCTCGTTCGCGGTTTCGGCTGGCGGGAGATCGGTCGGAATCAGCCGCGCGTGTGCAGCGCACAATGATGATGCGTCGTGCCGAGCTCCACTTGCAGCGTCGCGTGATGCATCGCGTAGTCGGCGCGCAAGGTCTCCACGATGCCGTCGACAAACACATCGCCCGGATGGCCCGCGCGCATGACGAGGTGCGCCGTCATCGCGTTTTCGGTCGTGGAGAGGGCCCAGACGTGAAGGTCATGCACGTCGTCGACGCCGGGTAAATCGGACAGATATTGCCGGATGCGCGTCATGTCGACGCTCGGCGGAACGGCGGCCATCGCGAGGCGCATCGCGTCGCGTCCGAGCCCCCACGTGCCGTACACGATCACCGAGACCACGACGAGGCTCATCAGCGGATCGATCCAGCTCCAGCCCGAGAACAGGATCACGAGCCCGCTCACCGCGACGGCGGCGGAGATCGCGGCATCGGCGGCCATGTGGAGGAAGGCGCCGCGCACGTTCAGGTCTTCCTTGCTGCCGCGCATGAAGAGCCACGCGGAGAAACCGTTCACAATCAGCCCGAGCGTCGCGACGATGAATACGTCGAGGCCCGCGACGGGCGCCGGGTTCAGGAGCCGCTGGATCGATTCGAGGACGATCGCGCCGCACGCGAAGAGCAAAAGCGCGGCGTTCGCGAGCGACGCGAGAATCGACGAGCTGCCGAGGCCGAAGGTGTAGCGCTGCGACGGCTGGCGCTTGCCGAGCCAGACCGCACCCCACGCGAGCAGGAGGCCTAGCACGTCTGAGAGATTGTGGCCGGCGTCGGCGAGGAGCGCAGTCGAGTGGGCGATGAAGCCGTACACCGCCTGCACGACGACGATCAGCATGTTCAGCCCGACGGCGAGCGCGAAGGTGCCGCTCTGGCCTTCCTGCGGCGCGTGATGGTGGTGATGGCCGTGGCCGCCGTGGTCGTGCGCGTGGCCGTGGCCCTGCGAGTCCTCTTGGTGCGCGTGGCCGTGACCCTGCGCATGCTCTTCATGCGCATATCCGTGCTCGTGCTCATCCTCGTGCTGGTGCTGCCCGTGCGAATGCGTATTCATTTACTCGTTGTCCGGTCTGAAGTCGGTTTGCGGCTCGGCGACGTGTTCCAGCAGTTCGCCGAGCATTGCGCTGATATGCCGGTCGGCGGCGAGATAGAAGACCTGCTTGCCCTGCCGCTCCGCGCGCACGATCCGCGCCGCGCGCAGCAGCCTCAAATGATGGCTGACGAGCGACGCCGACAACCCGAGCGCCTCCGCGATCGCTCCCACCGCCCGTTTCTCGTCGACGCACGCGAGCACGATGCGCAGGCGCGTCGGATCGCCGAGGAGGCGAAACAGATCGGCAAGCGGGACGACACGGTCATCGGAAGCGTTGGGAAGCGAAGCCATGCGCGGTCGAAAGAAAACATATGAATAGGTGTTCACATGTTAGTTCCTTGAGCGCCGAACTGTCAATTCGGCGGGCGTCGCCCGAGTGTGTGGGAAAATGCGGGGTTTTCGTTTTCTTCCCGTCATGGACACTGTATTCGCCCGCGGTTTCGCGGCCCATCGTGACGGCCGCCTGACCGAAGCGGAACGCGACTATCAAGCCGCGCTCGCCGCCGAACCTCGACACGTCGACGCCCTGCATCTGCTCGGCGTGCTGCGCCACCAGCAAGGCCAGCACGCGGAAGCGGCTGACCTCGTGCGTCGCGCGGTAGACCTGCGTCCGACCGACGCCGGCCTGCAGCTCAACCTCGGCAACGCGCTGAAGGCGCTCGGCCGCATCGACGACGCCATTGAGCGCTTTCGCAACGCGCTCACGCTGCAGCCGGGCTTCCCGCTCGCGCAATACAACCTCGGCAACGCTTACACGGCGGCCGGCCGCCACGAAGACGCCGCCGACGCCTTTGAAAAAGCCCTGCGCCTGCAACCGAACGACGCCCCGACGTGGAACAACTTCGGCAACGCGCTCTCGGCGCTGCGCCGTTTCGACGATGCCGCGAAGGCGTTCCGCCGCGCGCTCGCGATCCGTCCAGGACACGCCGGCGCGCACAACAACCTCGGCATGGCGCTGAACGCACTCGGCGACATTGATGGCGCGATCGAACAGTTCCGCATCGCGATCGAAGTCGAGCCGAACTATGTCGCCGCGCATTTCAACCTCGGCAATCTGCTCGATGCGACCGGCCGGCCGGCGGAAGCCGTCGACGCGCTCCAAAAGATGATCCGCATGCATCCGCAGTTCGCGCCCGCGCATTTCGGCCTCGGCCACGCGCTCGCGACGCTCGGCCGTCAGAAGGAAGCGCTGCCGCAGTTCGAGCGGGCGGTCGGGCTCGATCCGAAATATGGGGTCGCGTGGCTGGGTCTCGGGAACGCGCATCTCGCGCTCGGCGCGCATCAGGCGGCGATCCGCGCGTTCGATCAGGCGCTGCGCCTCGCGCCCGATGAACCCGCCGCCCGACTGAACCGCGCGCTGGCGCTGCTCGCGCTCGGCGATTACGCGCGTGGCCTTGCCGCATACGAAGCACGGCTCGCGACGCCCGGCGCCGCCAAGGCCCCGCCTGTGCCGCGCTGGAGCGGCGAGCCGATGCCCGGCCGCACGCTCCTCGTGCGCGCGGAACAGGGTTTCGGCGACACGTTGCAGTTCGTCCGCTTCGCGCCTTACGCCGCGAAGCTGGCCGGCCGCGTCGTGCTGCAGGTGCAGCCGGCGCTCTTGCCACTGCTGGAACCGGCGGCCCGTGCGGCGCGCGTCGAACTGACGAGCGCCGCCGACGCCACGCCGAAAGCCGACGCCTCCTGTCCGCTCCTGAGCCTGCCGCTCGCGCTCGGCATGACGACGCAGGACGCGATGCCCGCGCGCACGCCTTACCTCGTGATCCCGGCGGCGTACCGGCGCAAGTGGCGCGGGTCGATCGGCGGGCACGCGAAGCGCCGGATCGGCATCGCGTGGTCGGGGCGGCTGCAGCCCGGCGAAACGCGCTCGATCCCGCTCGCCCTGCTCGATCCGCTTTTCGCGATCGAAGGCATCGACTGGATTGCGTTGCAGCCTGTGCTGACGAGCGACGAACGCGCCGCGCTCGCCGTGCATCCGTGCTCGAAAGCGATCCATCGCCTGGACGGCCGTCTCGAAAATTTCGCCGATACCGGCGCGATCGTCGATCGGCTGGATGGCGTGGTGTCGGTGGATACGTCGGTGGCGCATCTGGCCGGCGCGCTCGGCAAGCCGCTCTGGCTGATGCTGCCGCACGCCGCCGACTGGCGCTGGGGCATCGATGCGCCGTCGAGCGCGTGGTATCCGACGGCGCGGCTTTACCGGCAATCGGAAGCGGGTGCGTGGGCGGATGTCGTGGACAGGGTCGCCGCGGCAGTGCGCGACGCGTAAAAAAACCCCTCGTCTTTTCAAAGCGAGGGGTTTGTTTTTGCGACCTGCGATGTTCAGGCCGTCTTGTACTGATTCCGTGCCTCAGGCGAGCGATACAGCACGAGAGTCGCGATCAGGCCGCAGACCGCGGCAAGCCCCATCCAAAGGCCCGGCGCTGCCTTGTTTCCCGTCGAGTGAATCAGGTAAGTGGAGATCGCGGGCGTAAATCCGCCGATCGTCGTCGCGAGGCTGTAGGCCATCGAAAAGCCCGTCGTGCGGACATCGACCGGCATCACTTCGGTCAGCGCCACGACCATCGCGCCGTTGTAGCTGCCGTACAGAAACGAGAGCCACAATTCGACGCCAAGAAGCCGCAGGAACGACGGGTCCGCGACCAGCCACTGCACCGCCGGATACGACGTCACGATCGTGAGAATCGTGAAAAAGAGCAACACGGGCCGTCGCCCAATGCGATCGGACAGCGCGCCCATCACCGGCAGCCACACGAGGTTCGACAAGCCGACGCACACCGTCACGACGAGGGTGTCGATTGCCGACATCTTCAGCACTTCCTTGCCGAACGTCGGCGTATAGGCGGTGATCATGTAGAACGAGACGGTCGTCATGATCACCATGCCCATGCCTGCGATGACGATGTTCCAGTTCTGCACCATCGATTTCGCGATCTCGCGCATGTCCGGGCGGTGTTTGCGCGCGAGGAATTCATCGGTTTCGCGCAGCGACCGGCGAATGATGAAGAGAAACGGCACGATCAGGCAGCCGATCAGGAACGGCACGCGCCAGCCCCACGCGCTCATCTGGTCGGCGGGGAGCCACCGGTTCATGATCACGCCGATCAGCGCCGCGAACACGACGGCCACTTGCTGGCTGCCGGACTGCCACGAGCAATAGAAGCCCTTGTTGCCCTTCGTCGCGATTTCGGAGAGATACACCGACACGCCGCCGAGCTCGACACCCGCCGAGAAGCCTTGCAGCAAGCGCCCGCCGAGCACGATGATCGGTGCGAGCGCGCCGATGGTCGCGTAGCCTGGCACGAGCGCAACGCAGGCCGTGCCTATCGCCATTAATGTAAGCGTGAGAATGAGGCCCTTGCGCCGACCGTGGTGGTCGATATAGGCGCCGAGCACGATCGCGCCGACGGGTCGCATCAGGAAGCCGGCGCCGAACACGGAGAGCGCAAGCATCAGCGAGGCGAATTCGTTGCCGCTGGGAAAATAGGTCTTGGCGATGGCCGAGGCGTAGTAGCCATAGACCATGAAGTCGTACATCTCAAGAAAATTGCCACTGACGACGCGAAAGACCGTCTTGAACTTGGATTCGTTGGGGAGAACGGGGTGTGACGTGGACATGACTCTCTCGATAAAACCCGGCGGCAAGCATCGGCAAGTCCGATGCGGCGCTGGAACAGGGGGGTTTCCGTCGGCTTTCGCAAGCGGCGAAGTGCTCAATATTAACGTGTGACGGCTTAATACGTCGCTTCGAACATCGCCTAATTTCGCTCATCCTGATTTGAACGTCATCTTACATATGCCTATCTTCGACCATACGGAACACAAACCCACATTACGATTACGCAAGGCGACGCGCGCGGACACCGCGCTCATCGCGCGGATGCACTCGCTGAGCTGGGCGGCGGCGTATCGAGGCATCCTCCCCGACGACTTCCTCGACAAAGAAGCGCCCATCGAACGCGCGGCACATTGGGAAAAGCGCATGGCGGAACTCGATGCGGGCGAAGGAATCGCGCTGATTGCCGAACTGGGCGCGGTGCCGGTCGGCTTCGTCTGTCTCGCGAATCCGGACGCGAGCGGCAGTGTTCTCGTCGACAACCTGCACGCGTTGCCGGGTTATCGGGGTACGGGCGCCGGCAGCGCGATGCTCGACGCCGCGAAGGCGTGGGCGCGCGAGCGCGGCGCGAGTCGCCTGCACTTGTCCGTGCTCGAAGACAATCGGCCCGCGATAGGCTTCTACGAATCGCGTGGATGGCGCTTCGCCGTGCGCGAAGACGACCGCATGGGCGGCGTCGATCTGTTCTCTCTCGTATATACCTACGAGCTCGAATAGACGCACTTGTTTGCACTACTGTCTTTTCCGCGCCCTGTCAAGGCTGGCTGTCGATCCGATGCATAACTCGGAGGGTTCTGATCGTTTTCGACTTCCTTGCTCCGTATGATCGCGGGTTGCTTTCATCGCCGGTCAGGGTGCTTTTTCCGCATCTGGTACCCGTTGTCTGGCGGTTCGTCAGGTGACTTTTGCGGGCAGGCTGCTCGACAAAAGCAGCCCCGACGCGTGAATCCGGAACAGAGAAGACCCATGACCGCTCCCATGATCGACGTGCAAGGCGACTTGCTTTTACCCACCTTGTATCCGCTTGCCAATCAGGCCGTGACTTTCGGTCGCGAATGGGCGTCGGCGCACGCCCGCCCCGCGTTCTCGGAGTACGAGGTTCCGTTCTATGCCGCGAAACTCCTGACGGCCTACGTCAGCGCGCTGACGTTGCGCGATTCGCCGTATCCCTACGCGCCCTCCAATCTGTGGAACAAGCTGTCGCGCACGGACTTCGAGGCGTTCATGCCGCGCGCGACGGCGGCATCGATCACGTCGGCGGCGGCTGTGAAGGCCGCAGCGCCATTCGAGCCTTTCGCCGCGGATTCGGACGGGCCCCGCGTGGTCGCACCGGTCAGGCGGCAGGACAACAACAGGAAGGTCGTGGGCGGCGCGATTGCGCTGGCGAGCGTAGGACTGCTCGCGTGGCTGATGTTCGGTGTCGGGCCGACGCGCAAGGACGAAAGCGGCCGCGCCGAACTCACACAGGCCGCGACGCCCGCCTCCACATCAGCGGCAACGCCCGCCGCGCCCGCAAGCTATGCGCCGGCTACGGCGAGCGCGTTTCCCGCAGCGAACGAGCCGGTCGCTCCGAAGGTCGCGAAAACCGTCGAGGCGGGCAAACCAGTCGCGGCGATTCCGGTTGATATCACGGTGCAGTCGAAAGCTCCGCGCGTCGCGGTAGCCGCGACTGCCGGTACCGCCGCGAAGCCTGCATCGGCCGATGTGAAGGCCGTCGCGTCTCAGCGTTCAAAGTCGAAGGCGGACGAGATCTATCCCGTCACGTCGCGTGGCACGAAGAAAGCGCTGCGCACGTCGCGTCAGTCGGGCGTCGAGGAGTTGCGCGGCAAGCGGCGCAGCGCGGCGGCATCGGCGAATTCGACGCGCGACGCCGCCAGCGACCGCCTCGTCGCGATGTGGGAAAGCGACGATGTCATCGAACAGAACACGACGTATCGCCGTCCGGCTCGCGCGGTCGCGCGTCAGCCCGAGGCGCCGGGTGCACGTCCCGCCGCGCAGCACGGGATGAGCGTCGCGGAGATGTACAACATGCTCCAGCACTCGCCGACGCTCGACGACAACAGCTCCCTCGCGCGCCCCTCGCCGCGCGGCCAGTCGAGGGCGGTCGAATCATCGAGCGGCAACGTGCGGCTTTCGAAGCAGCGCGTCACCGACGCCCCCGGCGACTTCACGAAGTGATGCACCGCGCGCTCGCAAGCCGCGCCCGCCCCTGCGGCACCGGCTTGAGAGCGCGTCCCGATTTGCCTCTCCAACTTTTTCCGCTTCCCGCCCCATGACGCCTACCACTCAATTGCGGCACGCGACGCTTGCCGTCGCCATCGCCCTTTGCGGGGCGCTCGCGCCCGCCGCGCACGCACTCGAACTGCTCGCCCCGCCGCTTCCGGCAAACGCCTCCGCCGCGTCGAAATCGAAACACATTTTCTCCCCCGACGATGACGCCGAAGAAACCGCTTCCCAAGCGCAAGGCAACGTCGCGGAATTGAAGCAGATGGTGCAGTCGAAGCAACTCACCGAACTGCGCACAACCTACAACGGCAGCTACGGCGCAACGCTCTTCTTCTATCCGCAGGAGGTGGTGTATTACGTCGCGCTGTTTCAGGACAAGCGCTTCTGGCGCGTCGTGAAGACGCAGGACGATGCGCGCGCCGAGAGCGCCTACGCGCAGTTCGCGCGCAAGAGCTACGATCTCGCCGACGGCGAAATCCGCCACATGCAGTTGCAGTCGCAGAAGGCGCTGCTCGAACGCGTGATCGCGGTGTCGGATGATCGGGCGAAGCGTCTTTCCGCTGATCTGTCGATCGCGCGGGCGCAGGACAGCGAAGTCTCGCAACGTCAGCAGCAATTGCAGGCGGAATCGGTTGCGCTGCAGGGAGACAAGCTTTCCGCCGAGCGCAAGCTGCGCGATTTGCAACGCCAGGTCGAGCAGCTTCAGCATCAGAACGAAGCCGGTTTGCCGTCGCTGGGGGCGGCGTCGGAACGTTGATCATCCTTCGCAAGACCATGCAAAAGGCCCGCTTGTCAGACAGCGGGCCTTTTGCATTTCAATCGGTGTTCTTCAAAGCAACGATCAGAACCGCGTCTCGCGCGCGACGCGCAGGAACGTATCGAGCAACGGCGTGCAATCCAGCAGTTCCTCGCCGCCCGCCCGATGAAACTCCGGGTGCCACTGCACGCCGACCACAAACGGGGCCCGCCGATACCGCACCGCCTCGATGATCCCGTCCGCCGCCGATACCGCCTCGATGTTCAGATCGCGCCCCACGGTCCGCACAGCCTGGTGGTGGATGGAATTGACGATCGCGTCCTGGCGTCCCGGGAACATGTTGGCGAGCGTCGAGCCGTCGGGGAAGCGGATCGAGTGGCGATGCTGGTCGTACTGCTCGTTGACGTGGACGCCGGCCATCGGGACATCGGTCGCGATGTCCTGATACAGCGTGCCGCCGAACGCGACGTTAATCAACTGGCAGCCGCGACACACGCCGAGCACGGGCTTGCCCGACTCGATGAACTCGTGCAGCAGTTCCAGCTCGTACATGTCGCGCACGCGATCGCCGGGCCATTCGGGACGCGTCGCCGCTTCTTCATACGACTGCGGCGAAACATCGGCGCCGCCTTGCAGCAGTAGACCGTCGAGATGCTTCGCGTAGTCGCGCAGACGGATGTTGCTCGGATGCAGCATCCCCTGATGGCCGACCGTCGGAATCATGAAGACGAGCACGTCGCGCGACATGACCCAGTGCGCAATCGATTCCTCCAGATACTGCAGCGTCTTGCCGCGCAGGCCCTTCGCGCCCGGCTCCGGGTGAAAGATCCGCGCCGATACGCCGATGCGCAACGTGCGCTGCGTGATCCGCTGTCCCGCGCGATCAAAGATCTGGCGTGCGCGCGCCGCCATCACGCGGCCAAACACCGACCACGCCGAATCCGTGCGCTTCAGGTACGCGGGCGGCGCCTGCGCGCCGGGCGGAGGGTTCGGCGGAATCGGCGGGGGGTTCGATGCGGTGATATCCGGCGTGGACGTGAAATCGGAAGGCAGGCTCGTCGTGCGGAACTCGACCGTCTCGACTTCGTCTGCCTTCAGAGCGGCTTCCGCTTCCGTAGCGGTTTCGATGTTCGCGGCGAGGCTCGCCCTCGCCGCCGCCGGATTGCCCGCGCGCACGCTCGCTTCCTGCGCGGCCGTCGCGCTTGCCGCCGACGCCCGCCCTGCGCGCGCTTCGGCACGCTGGGCGGCGGCTTTGTCGGTCGGCTCGACGTTCGATGCGCTCGCGGGCTGGTCGGTCGATGCGCGCTCGGCGGCGCTCGCCTGCGGTCCGGGTGCGGCCGCCGCAGAAATACCCGGGGGAGTGGAAGGCGCCGTCGTGGACGAAGCGGCTTTGCTGTCAGCGCCGGCCGATGCTGCCGCAGCCGCGCTGGAAGATGATTCGCCGGGTGTTCCGGCGTCAGGCGTTTTATTTTCGCTCATTCCGTTTCAGGCGCTTTGTGCGCTTTGAGAATGGACAGAAGTTAATTATCCGCCTCTGGTCCGGACGCGGCAAACCATCAAACAATTGCTCACATTATTGCCGGAACCGGATGAATCGCGTATCGGAAAGGATCACGAGTGGTCGTGCGGCTCCTCGAAGGTCTCGCGCAACGCGATCTGCATCGTCGCGTGGATCTTCACGCACCAGCGCCACAATACCGTGAGCAACAGCGCCGCGCAAAGCAGCACGGCGATCATCAGGCCGAACGGCGGCAGGATCGCGCCCGAGAGCGCCGCCACCAGCAGGAACACGCCGAACATCGCGACGATCGGAATCAAGCCGGAAATCGTCGAGCGGATCGCGCTCGTGAAGCGCCCCGCCTTCGCCGGCTGCACGCTGACTTCGGCGAGCAAAAGCGCGAGCGATTCGAGCTTGCGGTACACGGCGACGAGAAACGGCATCGACACGACGAGCGCCGCGCTCCACAAGACGACGCGCTGCGCATCGTTCGTCTGCAGCCAGCGCGACAGATATTCGGTCGCATAAGGCGCGGAATACGACGCGCCCAGGAAAATCGCCGCGACGAGCGCGAGATTCACCGCAATCTGCAGCACGATGCGCCGCGTCATGCTGAAGATCGTCGGCGCGCCGGACTCCGGGCGGATGCTCGCGAGCCACTGCGAATAGAGCCCGAACGTGTTGGCGACCGGCGCGGGCATCGAGCGGGCGATGCGCAGCGTGATCGGATCGGCCGCGCGGATCAGGTAGGGCGTGAAGAGCGTCGTGAGCGCCGAGACGGCGACCGCGATCGGATAGAGGAAGCCGCTCGTCACCTTCAGCGACAACCCGAGCGACGCGATGATGAACGAGAACTCGCCGATCTGCGCGACGCTCATGCCGACGCGCATCGACGTGCGTCCGTCCTTGCCCGCGAGGAACGTGCCGAGCCCGCACGACACGATCTTGCCGACCACGACCGCGAACGTGATGACGGCGATCGGCCACGCGTAGTCGATCAGCACGGTCGGGTTCAGCAGCAAACCGATCGTCACGAAAAAGATCGCGGAGAACATGTCGCGCACCGGCGCGATCACCCGCTCGATGCGATGCAGGCTGCGCGCTTCCGCCATGATCGCGCCGATCAGGAACGCGCCGAGCGCGATGCTGTAGTCGAGCTTCACGACCAGCAGGCAAAAACCGAAGCAGAAGCCGAGCACGGTCACGAGCAGCATTTCGTCGCTCTTCGCGCGCGCGACGTAATCGAGCACGCGCGGCACGATCAAAATGCCGACCACGAGCGACACCGTCATGAAAAGCAGCAATTGCCCCAGCGTCGCGAATGCCACGCCCGCGCTCACCGAGCCCGTCTGCGCGATGCCGGAGAGCAGCACGAGCATCGCGATCGCGAGAATATCCTCGACGATCAATATCCCGAAAATAAGTTGCGCGAACTCCTCGCCCTTCATGCCTAGCTCGGAGAGCGCCTTGACGATGATCGTCGTCGACGAAATGGCGAGCACGGCGCCGAGAAACAGCGAATCCATCGAGTTCCAGCCGAACCAGCGGCCGATCTCGTAACCGATCCAGATCATCAGCACGATCTCGGAGAGCGCCGCGACGAACGCCGTCGCGCCGACCTTGAAGAGCTTGCGCAGGCTGAATTCGAGGCCGAGCGAAAACATCAGGAAGACCACGCCGAGCTCGCCGAGCGTCTGGATCGTGGCTTCGTCGTGGATCAGCTGGAACGGCGGCGTGTACGGCCCGATGATCACGCCCGCGACGATGTACCCCAGCACGACCGGCTGCTTCAATCGATGAAAAAGCACCGTCACGACGCCCGCGATCGCCATGATCACCGCCAGATCCTGGATAAAGCCGATCGCGTGGTGCATTCACAAATCCTTACAAAAAGTTGACGGAGACGGCGATGTTACCGCATCGACTTTTAGCGTAGCCGGCGGTTCCTGAAAAATTCGAGATGGTGATGCGAGGGCACGGCGAGCGATGCGCTGTCGAAGCGCGGCCCGCACGTGCGCCGCAATGGTGCGCGCGTGGGGCCGCGAGACGCTTACTGCTGCTGAATGTCGTGAATGCGCCGCGTCAGACCGCGGCTTCGTTTTCCTCGCCGGTGCGGATACGGATGACGCGCTCGACGTCGGCGACGAAAATCTTGCCGTCGCCGATCTTGCCGGTGCGCGCCGCGCCGATGATTGCGTCGATGACCTGATCGGTCTGGTCGTTCGCGACGACCACTTCGATCTTCACCTTCGGCAGGAAATCGACGACGTATTCCGCGCCACGATACAACTCGGTGTGGCCTTTCTGGCGGCCGAAGCCCTTCACTTCCGTGACCGTCAGACCCGTGAGGCCGACTTCGGCCAGTGCTTCGCGAACTTCGTCGAGCTTGAACGGTTTGATGATGGCGGTGATGCGTTTCATGGCTAGCCTCGTTTCGGGTGGTCTTTCGGATGGTCGGTATCGTCGAACTCTGACAGATGCATTCGATTCTAGACGGCTTTCATCGAGCCAGCGATGCCTTCAACCACGCGGTGCAATCGATCACGTCAATCGAGCGCTACGACGTCGATCCATATTGGTGCGACCTCACGTTTTCTTCCTGAACGGCGTGTGCGCTTCGAGTTCGCCGATGTGTTGTTCCATCGCGGCGGTTTCCTGATCGAGGAACTCGCCGATCGCATGCGCAAAACGCCGATCGGCGATCCAGTGCGCGGACCACGTCGGCGTCGGCAATAGCCCCCGCGACATCTTGTGCACGCCCTGTGCGCCGCCCTCGAACCGCGCGAGCCCGTGCTCGATGCAATATTCGATGCCCTGCATGTAGCACGTCTCGAAGTGCAGCCCCGACACGAACTCGCGCGTGCCCCAATATCGCCCATACATCACGTCGCCGCCGATCATGTTGAGCGCGCACGCAAGGTGCTCGCCATCGGCTTCGGCGATCACGAGCAGAATGCTTTCGGGCGCCGCCGCGTGGATCTCGGCGAAGAACTCGCGCGTGAGATACGGCGGGTTCCAGTGCTCGCGATACGTGTTCTCGTAGCACGAGTAGAAGAAATCGAGCGCCGCTCCGTCGATCTCAGCGCCGCGCAGCCACGTATAGGTCACGCCCGCCTCGCTCACATGACGGCGGTCCTGCTTCACCTTCTTGCGCTTGTCGTGGCTCATCGTCGCGAGGAAGGCGGCGAAGCTCTCGTAGCCGTCGCCGGGCAGGTTCTCCCAGTGAAACTGGACGCCTTCGCGCAGCATGTAGCCTGCATCCGTCAGCGCTTCGAGATCCTGCTGCTGGGCAAACAACACGTGCAGCGACGACAGTTCGAGCCGCTTCGTCAGCTCGATTGCACCACGCGCGAGCATCACGCGGTCCGCGTGGTTCGCGGCGATCAGGCGCGGCCCGGTCACCGGCGAAAACGGCACGGCGGACAGCGCCTTCGGGTAATAGCGGATGCCGTGGCGCTCGAAGGCGTCGGCCCAGGCGTGGTCGAACACGTATTCGCCGCGTGAGTGCGACTTCAAATAGAGCGGCATCGCGCCGGCAAGCTGGCCGCCGCGCCTGAGCAAGAGATGATGCGCGCGCCAGCCGGTGCGCGCGATCGCGCAGCGCGTGTCCTTCAGCGTGGACAGAAACTCGTGCCGCACGAACGGATTGTCGCCGGCGAGACGGTTCCAGTCGTCGGAGGAGACGCCTTCGAGCGTTTCGACCACATGTATTTCGACGTCGCGATTCAAGAGCCGTCCCCGCTGAATGATCGATGCATGGCGCGCAATCGACGAAATGCGCGCCGCAAAGGGGCTATTCTCGCGCAAGTCGAAAAAGTGCGTCGATTGTGTCGGGAACGCTTATTTGGCTTTTGCTAGTCACGCTGGTTCGCCCAAAGCGGTGCTCTCGGCGATAATGCGCGGCAATTACCACCGTTTTTGAGACGACGCACGACGCCATGCCGTGGTTCCTGTACCTGATCGAGTGCGCCGATGGCAGCATCTACACGGGCATCGCAACCGATGTCGACGCACGCTTCGAAAAGCATTCGAACGGGAAAGGCGCGCGCTATACGCGTTCGCGAAAGCCGCTGCGCGTGCTCGCTTCGTTCGAGCTGACGGGGAGATCGGAGGCGTCGCGCGCGGAGTATTGGGTCAAGCGGCTGAGCGCGATCGAAAAGCGCGCGCTGATCGCGGGGATGCGGACGCTGGATTCCGTGATGCCTGTGCCGGAGCCGGTTTCCGTCCCGGAGGAAAACCCTGAGGTCTAGCCAGTTTTCCAAGCATGAAAAAGGCCGCGTGCTCGATCCGCACGCGGCCTTCGTCAAACCCGCTTGCTTTTACTTCTTGTAGTTCGCGACACCGTCGGTGATCTCCTTGTGCGCGGCATCGACGCCCGCCCAGCCTTCGACCTTCACCCACTTGCCCTTTTCGAGCGCCTTGTACTGCTCGAAAAAGTGCTTGATCTGATCCTTCAGATACTCGGGCACGTCATCGACCGTTTTCATGTGCGCTGTCATCGGGCAGATCTTGTCGTGGCAGACCGCGACGAGCTTCGCATCGACGCCCGATTCATCGGTCATCTGCAGCATGCCGAGCGCGCGAGCGCGCACGACCGAGCCCGCCAGCAGCGGAAACGGCGTAATGACGAGGACGTCGACGGGGTCGCCGTCGCCGGAGAGCGTCTGCGGGATGAAGCCGTAGTTGGCCGGATAGCGCATGCCGGTGCCGATGAAGCGGTCGACGACGAGCAGGCCCATGTCCTTGTCCGCTTCGTATTTGACGGGATCGCTTTGCGCGGGGATTTCGATGATGACGTTGAAATCCTGCGGAAGATCCTTGCCCGGGGGTACGTTATTGAAGCTCATGAGCGCTCTCTGAGAAAGTTGAGGTTCTGAAGCCGGATGATGCGCGCCGCGCCGGAGCAGCCGAGACTGCGGCATGAAACCGCGCGAATGCGTCATTATAGCCAATCGAGACCCGCGTTCAGACTCGTCCGATGGCGCGATAATCGGGTGAGACGGGCGCGGCGAAACGCGTACCGGAATAGAGGAGACAGTGCATGGACGAAGCGAAGCATTTCATCGGCAACCGATGGGTCGCGCCGGCCGTCGGCGAAACGATCCCAGTCGTCGATCCGTCGGACGGCCAGGTGTTCTCGCAGCTCGCGCGCGGCAACGCCGCCGACATCGACCGCGCCGTGCAATCCGCGCGCGCCGCCTACGACGGCGCCTGGGGCCGCACGAGCGCCGCGGACCGCGGGCGCATGCTCGCGCGCCTGTCGATGCTGATCGGCGCGTGCCACGACGAGATCGCGCAGATCGAAGCCCGCGACACCGGCAAGCCGCTCAAGCAGGCGTACGCGGACGCGGCGGGCGTCGCGCGCTACTTCGAGTTCTACGCGGGCGCCGCCGACAAACTGCACGGCGAGACCCTGCCCTATCAGACCGGCTACACGGTGCTCACGATCCGCGAGCCGCACGGCGTGACCGGCCACATCGTGCCGTGGAACTATCCGCTGCAGATTTTCGGGCGCAGCGTCGCGGCGGCGCTCGCGGCGGGCAATGCGTGCGTCGTGAAGCCGGCCGAGGACGCGTGCCTGTCGATCCTGCGCATCGCCGAACTCGCCGCCGAGGCCGGGCTGCCTGAAGGCACGCTCAATATCGTGACGGGCTACGGCTACGAGGCGGGCGCGGCGCTCGCTCGACATCCGGGCATCGACCACATCTCGTTCACCGGCTCGCCCGCGACGGGCGCGGCGGTCGTCAAGATGGCCGCCGACAACCACGTCCCCGTGACGCTGGAACTCGGCGGGAAGTCGCCGCAAATCGTTTTCGCCGATGCCGACATCGACGCTGCCCTGCCGGTGCTCGTCTCGGCGATCGTGCAAAACGCCGGGCAGACGTGCTCGGCGGGCAGCCGCGTGCTGATCGAGCGCGACGCGTACGAACCGTTGCTCGCGCGGCTCGCCGAAGCCTTTTCGGCGCTGAAGGTCGGTCCAAGCAAGCTCGATCTCGACTGCGGGCCGCTCATCAGCGCGAAGCAGCAGCAGCGCGTGTGGGATTTTCTCTCCGATGCGCAGCACGACGGCATCGCGATGGCGGCGCACGGCGAAGTGGTGTCGGAGGCGCCGGAAGCGGGGTTCTATCAGGCGCCGACCTTGTTGCGCGACGTCCCGCGCACGCACCGGCTCGCGCGCGAGGAGGTGTTCGGCCCGGTGCTCGCGGCGATGCCCTTCGACTCCGAAGACGACGCCCTGCGCCTCGCCAACGACACGAACTACGGCCTCGTCGCCGGCATCTGGACGCGCGACGGCGGCCGCCAGATGCGCCTCGCGCGCCGCGTGCGCTCGGGGCAGGTGTTCATCAACAACTATGGCGCGGGCGGTGGCGTCGAGCTGCCGTTCGGCGGCGTCAAGCATTCTGGACACGGCCGCGAGAAAGGCTTCGAGGCGCTCTACGGCTTCACCGTCCTGAAAACCATCGCAATCAAACACGGCTAAAAAAAGGAGACAACATGCGACTGCAAGGCAATACGACGATCGTCACGGGCGGCGGATCGGGCTTCGGCGAGGGCATCGCGAAGACGTTCGCGCGCGAAGGGGCGAACGTCGTCGTGAACGATCTGAACGGGGCGTCCGCCGAGCGCGTGGCGAGCGAGATCGCGCTTTCAGGAGGCCGCGCGATTGCGGTCGCTGGCGACGTCACGAAACAGGCCGACTGGAAGACGCTTTTCGATGCCGCCATCGAAGACTTCGGCAGCGTGCAGGTCGTCGTGAACAACGCGGGCACGACGCACCGGAACAAGCCGGTGATGGAAGTGACCGAAGCCGAATTCGACCGCGTCTATGCGGTGAACGTGAAGAGCCTCTATTGGAGCGTCGAGCAGTTCGTGCCCTACTTCCGGCGCCAGGGCGGCGGCGCGTTCATCAACATCGCGTCGACGGCGGGCGTGCGGCCGCGGCCGGGCCTCGTCTGGTACAACGGCAGCAAGGCGGCGGTAATCATCGCGAGCAAGGCGCTCGCCGTCGAGCTCGGGCCGGATCGTATCCGGGTGAACTGCATCAATCCGGTGATGGGCGAAACCGGTCTCCTGTCCGAATTCATGGGCATGGAGGACACGCCCGCGAACCGCCAGAAGTTCCTCGCGACGATCCCGCTCGGGCGCCTCTCGACGCCGCAGGACATCGCGAACGCCGCGCTCTACCTCGCCTCCGACGACGCCGAATTCATCACCGGCGTGAGTCTCGAAGTCGACGGCGGCCGCTGCGTGTAGCTCCTGATGCGTGACGGCAGTGGAGTCGTTATATTCGTAGCGAACGTTCCACTAGCCGCACGATCCGTCTGTCTCGAACGCAGGTTGCGTCATTGAGCATCGGCCAGTTCGCGAACTTGGTCCCGAAAATAGCGGAAGCTAGGCGAATTATTGTTTTCCACGTCCATATGCGGAGATATCCGTTCGGCCCAAGCTGATTTTTCAGCGCCCACTTTCTGCCATCCTTGTGAGGAGAGGGCGTGTGCACCTCCCCTATATAGGGCGTTAGCAAGAACTTCCCACGTGCCGACAATCGAGTCATTTGAATAACTCGCCAGGACTGCATCCTTCGCATTGGGATACGCTGCTTTTACTGCGTCAATGTCACCAAGAAACCACGCTTCGCCTTCTTCAATCGCAATACAAAACCTCGTCATCGGCGCTGGGTTACAAGAAGCAAGCACGGCATGCAGCTCGGCTTTAAAGGTAGTCAATTCCTTTTCATCGAGATCGCATACCAGAACGACTGTTGCAGGATATTCGACAGGATAATTTGAAAACGCGTTCCCATAACCTTTAAGCAATTTCGGTAGCTGGTCCAACAAAATACGTTTGGCGGGGTCTCTCTCCACATTCAAGTTTCCCGGAATACGCCCTATCCCCTTATAAGAAATTATCTTAAATGTATTACCGGGTTTGACGATTTTAGGAACCAGTATATCTAACGCCTTTTTTCCCGATTGATCCTCAACCAGTATTTCAAAATGCATCCTTACCTCGCATCCAAATAATCGCTGTACCAGAGACCCCCTAGCGGAAGCTCCTGCTCCACTAGGCTGCGGATCACCGGGTCATCACTCGCCCTACGAATCTGCGAAAACCCATCGCGCCCCTTCTCTAGAACCCAAACTTCTTCGGGCGACAAAGCATCAACGAGGTAAGGTTGATGCGTTGTCAAAAATACTTGGGAGCCTCCCTTTAAGCCCGTCGCATGGTCGCGAAACTCCTTCGCAAGCGACTCAAGTAGTTTGTGATACAAGCCATTTTCAGGTTCTTCAATACATAAAAAAGGAGGAGGCGTAGGATCTTCGAGCAAAAGCAAATAGGCGAAAATTTTCAGCGTACCATCCGAAATCTGCTGCGCGAAAAAAGGATCCTTGAAACCCTTATCATTGAACTGGATGAGAAGTCGCCCATCCGCAGTTTTTTCAGTCGAGATTCGTTCAACCCCGGGGATTTTCCCCGAAATACGTTGAAGTATCTGCTGAAATCTCCTCGGATGTTCTCGCTCCATGAATTGGACTACATTACCCAAATTATCCCCATGAATGTTCAAGTGCTTTTGCGGGCCCGCTAGTGGAAGACTCCGCGCCGCATCAGGAGTGAAGTAGCTCAAATACCAGCCTTCAATAAACCTTCGGAATGCGGAGATTCTTGGGTGCTGTTTGAGAGAACCTAACGTTGCAATACCGAGCCTTCGCTTGTCTTCAAGCTCTATTATTTCTGTCTTCGAACTCTCTTCTGCGAGGGACTCTATCAATAGACTTTCTAAAATGTCACCTTCTTCCTCTTCGTTTAGTGGACTGACATCCACGTCACCCTTCCAAACCAGCCCCTTCCCCTCCTCAAGGATCAGAAATGAGAAAGGGCGTCCGTGAGATTGATTTTTACGTCGCTGACGAAGACGTTCTTTCTTCACATATGGACGCCGCTCGCTATCCACCGAAATTGTAATTTCATAAGTGATGGGGCGAGCGTTGCCGTCTTCCTTATAATAGATTTCAAACTCGATGGTACCCTCGGCTCCCTGTGAGCGAAGTCTTTCAAAGCCTCCTCGCCCCCTTGCATCGCATGCTTCTTCTACGCCGTTCCGTAGACAGTCGGAGAGAAAACCAAAAACATCAAAGAACGTGCTTTTACCGACGCCGTTCTTCCCGATCACGGCCGTCATTGCAGACAACGGAGACGCGGACTGACTATTCCACAGTTTTCCCATAGTCACGTCCTTCAGCGCCCTGAAATTCTTTATTCGTATCCCTTCAATTTTCGCCATTCTTATTCCTTTAACTGAATGCCCGGGGACGCCTAACCATCACGTGTGCATCACATCTCTCGGTTAGAAGAAATTATTGCACGCCTCAGTCAGTTTGGATTCGACATCGGAGGTCTGCTCCTACAGAGATCCACCATTGAGCGCGTACGCAGGCACGCGAGCTTGCGGCGCACAAATCAGCCGCCTCTTCGACCAGTTCAGCCGCGCTCGCTCATCAGTGTTTTCCCCATCCAAAACAGCCGCTTGGCGCCCATCCGAGCGGCTAGAATCCAGCAGCATCGGGTTTGTTTTACAAAACCATTTCGACTAAATAAAAATTTGAGGAGACAGCATGGCCAGCACCGCCAATCCGCTGCAGCGCCCCGGCGCCGGGGCGCCTTCCGCGTTCGAGGAAGCCACGTATCGCAAGGTCGCGTGGCGGCTTTCGCCGCTGCTTCTGATCTGCTATGTGGTCGCTTATCTGGATCGCGTGAACGTCGGCTTCGCGAAGCTGCAGATGAGCACCGACCTCGGTCTGTCGGACGCCGTCTACGGCTTCGGCGCCGGCATCTTCTTCTTCGGCTATTTCATCTTCGAGGTGCCGAGCAACGTGATCCTCCACAAGGTCGGCGCGCGCGTGTGGATCGCGCGGATCATGATCACGTGGGGCATCATCTCCGCGCTCACGATGTTCATCACCACGCCGACGATGTTCTACGTGATGCGCTTCCTCCTCGGCATCGCGGAAGCGGGCTTCTTCCCCGGCATCATCCTGTACCTCACTTACTGGTATCCGGCGCATCGGCGCGGGCGCATGACCTCGCTTTTCATGACGGCGATCGCGCTGTCCGGGCTGATCGGCGGCCCGGTGTCGGGCTGGATCATGAAGTCCTTCGATGGCGTCAACAACTGGCACGGCTGGCAATGGCTGCTGCTGCTCGAAGGGATTCCGTCGATCGTGGTCGGCCTCGTGGTGTTCTTCATGCTCGACGACCGCATCTCGAAGGCGAAGTGGCTGACCCAGGAAGAACGCGAGCTGCTCGAACGCAACATTGCGGCTGACAACGTCGAGAAGGAAGACATGTCGATCGGCAAGATCTTTTCGAGCCCGAAGGTGTGGCTCATGAGCCTGATCTACTTTTCGTTCGTGATGGGACTCTACGGCGTGAGCTTCTGGCTGCCGACGATCATCAAGGCGACCGGCGTGACCGATGCGCTCTCGATCGGCCTGCTTTCCGCGATTCCGTACGGCGCGGCGGTGGTCAGCATGCTGGTGGTCGCAAAGAGCGCGGACAAGCGCGGCGAGCGGCGCTGGCACATCGCGATTCCAGCGGTGCTCGGGTCGATCGGGCTCGTGCTCTCGGTGATCTGGGCGAACAACACGGCGCTCGCGATGCTCGGCCTCACGCTCGCGACGATGGGCATCTTGACGACGCTGCCGCTCTTCTGGAGCCTGCCGACGGCGTTTCTCGCGGGCACGGGCGCGGCGGCAGGGATCGCGATGATCAACTCGCTCGGCAATCTCGCCGGGTTCCTGAGCCCGTATCTCGTGGGCTGGCTCAAGCAGGCGACCGCTTCGAATTCGAGCGGGATGTATATGCTCGCGGGGTTTTTGATCCTCGGCGCGCTGCTCGTGCTGAGCGTGCCGGCGAGGACCGTGAACCGCTGAAGCAACTGTCTTGGCAAAGGGCTTCCGTCTCACGGCGGAAGCCCTTTTTCATTGGCTCGCCGCCCGTGTGAGCCGAGGCGTCGAGCCTCAGCGAAGCGCCGCCGCGCACCTCCATGAAGCACGGCCTCGTGCCGATGCACCAAAACACCCCGCGCCACCCTCTGGCGATCTCGTCCCGAGTCTCGCCAAACCCCGCCAAAGCCCCGCCAATTCAGCATCTATTGCAGATTGGCATAACCCTTGCAGTAACAACTGCGCTGCTCGTCCGCCTGAGGCGGGAAGGCCAGCCAGAACACGTGCTCTTTACGGCTCACACAACATATCGGCAAGGGGAAACACATGAAACGACGCAGTCTCCTGAAATTCGGCTCGATGTCCGGCGCGCTTGCGGTCGCGGGACAACTGCCGATCTCGAAAGCGCAAGCCGCCGATACCGGTCCGATCAAGGTCGGCATCCTGCATTCCCTGTCGGGCACGATGGCGATCTCCGAGACGTCGCTGAAAGACACCGCCCTCATGACCATCGCCGACATCAACAAGAACGGCGGCGTGATGGGCCGCAAGCTCGAGCCGGTCGTCGTCGATCCGGCCTCCAACTGGCCGCTCTTCGCCGAGAAGGCACGCCAGCTTCTGACGCAGGACAAGGTCGCTGTCGTGTTCGGCTGCTGGACTTCGGTTTCGCGCAAGTCGGTGCTGCCCGTCTTCGAGGAACTGAACGGTCTTCTCTTCTACCCGGTGCAGTACGAAGGCGAAGAGATGTCGCGCAACGTGTTCTACACGGGCGCCGCGCCGAACCAGCAGGCGATTCCCGCCGTCGAGTACCTGATGGGCGCCGAAGGCGGCAACGCCAAGCGCTTCTTCCTGCTCGGCACCGACTACGTGTACCCGCGCACGACCAACAAGATCCTGCGCGCCTTCCTCCACTCGAAGGGAGTCAAGGATGAGGATATACAAGAGGTCTACACACCGTTCGGACATAGCGACTATCAGACCATCGTCGCGAACATCAAGACTTTCTCCCAGGGCGGCAAGACGACGGTCGTCTCGACGATCAACGGCGATTCGAACGTCCCGTTCTACAAGGAACTGGGCAACCAGGGCCTGAAAGCGACCGACGTGCCGGTCGTCGCGTTCTCGGTTGGCGAGGAAGAACTGCGCGGCATCGATACGAAGCCGCTCGTCGGGCACCTCGCGGCGTGGAACTACTTCATGTCGGTGAAGAACACGAACAACAAGAAGTTCGAGACCGAATGGGCGGAATGGGTCAAGTCGCAGAACCTGCCGGGCGGCACGAAGCGCGTAACGAACGATCCGATGGAAGCGACCTTCGTCGGCATCCACATGTGGAAGCAGGCCGTTGAAAAGGCGAAGAGCACGGACGTGGACAAGGTGCGTGTCGCGATGATCGGCCAGACGATGGCGGCGCCCTCGGGCTTCACGCTGACGATGGACGGCAATCACCATCTGCACAAGCCGGTGATGATCGGCGAAATTCGCGGCGACGGGCAGTTCAACGTCGTGTGGAAGACGAAGACCGCGATCCGCGCGCAGCCGTGGAGCCCGTATATCGCCGGCAATCAGGGCAAGCCGGATGTCGTGTCGTCGATCCCGGCTTTCCTGCGCCGTTCGCGCGTGGCGTGAGCATCGCGTTTTTAGCCTGATCTGCTGAAGCCTTACCGCCGCGCCCGTCGCAATGTTTGCATCGTTGCACGCAACACGCACGGGCGCGGCGTCTTCACGAGAACGCCCAGCCTCACCTGAAAGGCCATCATGACCGGTTTGCCTGGAAATACCCTCGCGCGCGCCGCACGCCGCGCGCTCTGCGCCGTGTTGCTCGCCTGCGCGCCGCTCGCCGCGTTCGCGGCCCTCACCGCCGACGATCTCGCCCCGCTCGGCGCCGACGATTTCGACGCCAAAGCTGCCGCCATCGACAAGCTCGTCGCCAATGCCGACACCCCTTCGATCGCGGTGCTCAACGCGCTCGCGGACGGCTCGCTCGTCGCGACCGACAAGGGCCAGGTGCTCGTGCAGACCGACGACGGCAACAAGGACCCCCTGACCGGCAAGGCCGTCGAAGCCCCCGATGCGCAATCGATCACGCTGAACAACCTGCTGCGCGCGAAGGTCGCGGGCGCGTTGTCGGCGTTGCAGCTCGCGTCCACCGATGTCGCGAAACGCCGCGACGCCGTCGCCGCGTTGCTGAAGAACCCCGATCCAACGATGAAGCCGCTCATCGACAAGGCGCGCGCCGCCGAAACCGATGCCGATCTGAAGAAGCGCCTCGACACGCTCTGGGCGATGACCGCGCTGCACGATCCCGACGCGAAGAATCGCCTCGAAGCGGTGCAGCTCGTCGTGGCCCGGCATGACCTCGACATGAATGAACTGCTGCGTCCGATCGTCGCGAAGAAAGCGGACGGCACGTTTAACGAATCCGATGAACGCGTGCGCGCCGCGGCGCAGGCGGGCATCGCAGACCTCGACTCGATCCAGCGGCGCGGCCAGATCGCGGGCACACTGTTCGCGGGTCTGTCGCTCGGCAGCGTGCTGCTGCTCGCCGCCCTCGGACTTGCGATCACGTATGGCCTGATCGGCGTCATCAACATGGCGCACGGCGAGTTTCTGATGATCGGCGCGTACGCCACGTATGTCGTGCAGAACGTCGTGCAGCATTACGCGCCCGCCGCGTTCAACTGGTATCCGCTCTTCGCGGTGCCGGTGTCGTTCGCGGCGGCGGCGGTGGTGGGCATCGTGCTCGAACGGCTCGTGCTGAAGCATCTCTACGGACGCCCGCTCGAAACGCTGCTCACGACTTTCGGCATCAGCCTGATCCTGATCCAGGCGACGCGCACGATCTTCGGCGCGCAGAACGTGCAGGTGACGAACCCCTCGTGGATGAGCGGCGGCGTCAACGTGATGCAGAACCTGATTCTCCCGTACAACCGCCTGACGATCCTCGGCTTCTCGATTGTCGTCGTGTTCATCGCGTGGGCCGTGCTGACGAAGACGCGCCTCGGTCTCTTCGTGCGCGCCGTGACGCAGAACCGCCGCATGGCGGCGTGCGTCGGCGTGAAAACCGCGCGCGTCGATTCGTATGCGTTCGCGTTCGGCGCGGGCATCGCGGGACTCGGCGGCTGCGCGCTCTCGCAGATCGGCAACGTCGGGCCAGACCTCGGCCAAAGCTACATCATCGATTCGTTCATGGCGGTCGTGCTCGGCGGCGTCGGGCAGTTGGCGGGAACGGTCATCGGCGGCTTCGGCCTCGGGCTCATCAGCAAGACGATCGAGCCGTTCTGGGGCGCGGTACTCGCGAAGATCGCGGTGCTCGTGCTCATCGTGTTGTTCATCCAGAAGCGTCCTCAGGGCATGTTCGCCCTGAAGGGCCGCAGCGCGGAGGCTTGAAATGACTGCTTCCTCGACCGATGTCGGCGCGAACCTCGACGTCGCGCCGCAACCCGACGAACGCGCGCGGCTCGAAGGCTTCGCGCTCGGCCTGCCGCCACGCGCGGCACTCTTGCCGCGCAACGGCTGGCTCGCGCTCGTCGCGCTGATTCTCGCGATGGGTATCTGCGTGCCGATCGCCGCGCTCGTCTTGCCGGAGACGAGCACGTTCCACCTCTCCGCGTACGCGATGACGCTGATCGGCAAGCTCATGTGCTACGCGATCGGCGCACTCGCACTCGATCTCGTGTGGGGCTACTGCGGCATCCTGAGCCTCGGGCACGCGCTCTTCTTCGCGCTCGGCGGCTATGCGATGGGCATGTACCTCATGCGCTCGATCGGGCGCGAAGGCACGTATCAAAGCGACCTGCCCGACTTCATGGTGTTCCTCGACTGGCACAAGCTGCCGTGGTACTGGCAAGGCACCGAGCATCTCTGGTACGCGCTCGCGCTGGTCGTGCTGGTGCCGGGGATTCTCGCGTGGGTGTTCGGCTTCTTCACGTTCCGCTCTCGCGTGAAGGGCGTGTACTTGTCGATCATCACGCAGGCGATGACCTTCGCCGCGATGCTGCTCTTCTATCGCAACGAGACGGGCTTCGGCGGCAACAACGGCTTCACCGACTTCAAGCGCATCGCGGGCTTTCCGATCACGCATCCGGGCACGCGCACCGCCCTTTTCCTGATCACGTTCGCGGTGCTGGTCGTCGCGTTCATCGCGGCGCGTGCGATCGTCACGTCGAAGCTCGGGCGCGTGGTCACGGGCGTGCGCGACGGCGAGACGCGGCTGATGTTTTTGGGCTACAGCCCGCTTGCTTACAAGCTCTTCATCTGGACCGTGTCGGCGGTGCTGTGCGGCATCGCGGGGGCGTTGTATGTGCCGCAGGTCGGCATCATCAATCCGAACGAGATGTCGCCGGCGAACTCGATCGAGATGGCGATCTGGGTCGCGGTCGGCGGACGCGGGACGCTGATCGGACCGATCGTCGGCGCATTCGCGGTGAATGGCGCGAAGAGTTTTTTCACGGCGAATTTCCCTGAGTACTGGCTGTTCTTCCTTGGGCTGATATTCACGCTCGTGCCACTTCTCTTGCCGCAGGGAATCATGGGCCTGATCGACATGGCGCTGCGCCGCAACAAGACCGGAGGGCACGCGTAATGACCGCACACAACGCGTTGATCGTCGACTTGCCGCCCTTGCCGGAAGTCAGTGAACGCAACATGAACGGCATCACGGGGCTGGGGCATATCCTGGCGCCCGGCGAGATCGACATATCGCACGGCACGATCCTCTATCTCGAGGACGTGACCGTTTCCTTCGATGGCTTTCGCGCGCTGAACAAGCTGACGTTATCGATCGACGTCGGCGAATTGCGCTGCGTGATCGGCCCGAACGGCGCGGGCAAGACGACGATGATGGACGTCATTACCGGCAAGACGCGGCCCGACGGCGGCAAGGTTTTCCTCGGGCAGACGCTGGACCTGACGCGCATGTCGGAGCCTGTCATCGCGCGTACCGGCATCGGGCGCAAGTTCCAGAAGCCGACTGTGTTCGAAAATCATCCGGTGTGGGAGAACCTCGAACTGGCGATGAAGACCGATAAGGGCTGGTTGGCTTCGTTGCGCGCGCGGCTGGATCGTAGCGCGCAGGCTCGCATCGAAGAGACGCTCGAATTGATTCGTCTGCAGCATGATGCGACGCGCGCTGCGGGTGAGCTTTCGCACGGGCAAAAGCAGCGGCTGGAGATCGGGATGTTGCTGATGCAGCAGCCTGCCCTTTTGCTACTCGATGAGCCGGCTGCGGGCATGACCGATCACGAGACGATGGAACTCGCGGAATTGCTCAACAAGCTGCGCGGAACGTGTTCGATGATGGTCGTCGAGCACGATATGGAATTCGTTGCCGCGCTTTCCGGAGCGACCGGCAAGGTCACTGTGATGGCCGAAGGAAGCGTGCTTGCGGAAGGCACGCTCGACGAGGTCAAGCGCAATGAAGCGGTGATCGAATCGTACTTGGGGCGCTAGCGCGCAAGTGCATCAAACAGGATACAAACCCATGCTGGAAGTCGATTCCCTTAACCAGTACTACGGCGGCAGCCACATCCTCCGCGATGTGAAGATGACGGTGCCCGACGGAAAGCTGACAGTACTGCTCGGCCGCAACGGCGTCGGCAAGACGACGCTCCTGCGCTGCCTGATGGGCGTCGTGCCGACCAAAAGCGGCACGATCAGCTGGCGCGGCGCCAAGATCTCCTCGATGCCAACCTACAAGCGCGTAGCGAACGGCCTGGCGTACGTGCCGCAAGGCCGCGATATCTTCGGCCGCCTCACCGTCGAAGAAAACCTGATGGTCGGTGCAGCAAGCCGCAAGGCGCCATCGAAAGTGCCGGACCGCATCTACGAACTCTTCCCCGTCCTGCGCGACATGAAGAGTCGCCGTGGCGGCGATCTCTCCGGCGGACAGCAGCAGCAACTCGCCATCGGCCGGGCGCTCATGAGCGAACCGCAACTGCTGATCCTCGATGAACCTACCGAAGGCATCCAGCCATCGATCATCCAGGACATTGGCCGCACGTTGCGGCAACTCGTCGATGAAATGGGCATGACGGTGCTGCTCGTCGAGCAGTATTACGACTTTGCGCGCGAACTCGCCGACCGCTATTGGGTCATGAGCCGCGGCGAGATCGTCGCGGGCGGCGAAGGCACCGACATGGAAGCGCACGGCGTACGGGAGTTGATCGCAGTGTGAATGCGGCCGTACCATTGCGGCTCCATCCGTCACGCCTCGCATTCATGCACCACGCACCCCACGCAGCGCTCAAACCCGCCGACGAATGGCACGGCCGCCTCGAACTCGGCTTCACGCGGCAACACGCGCGCACGGTGCTCACGCATCGCAGGCACGAGGGGCCGCTGCGTTTGCAACGGCCGCTTTATCCCGAAGGCGATGCGAACTGCCACGCGGTGATCGTGCATCCGCCGGGCGGCGTCGCGGGCGGCGACCGGCTCGCCATCGACATCGATCTCGCCGCTAACACACACGCCGTCATCACGACACCTGGCGCCACCAAGTGGTACAAGTCGAACGGCAAGCTCGCGACGCAGCGCATCGACATTCGAGTCGGCGCGCGCGCGAAGCTCGACTGGCTGCCGCAGAACAACATCGTGTTCGAATCGTCGAACGTAGAGCTCGCCTTCACGCTGACCCTCGACGACGACGCCACCGCCATCGGCTGGGACGCGATGCAGCTCGGCCGTCAGTCCTCAGGCGAACGATGGTCCGATGGCAGGCTCGCGGCCACGTCGAGCATCAGGACGAGCAACGGCCGCTTGCGCTGGTTCGAACGCACCCATCTCACCGCCGACGATCCGTTGCGCGATGCGCCGCAAGGTCTTGCTTCGTTCCCTGCCTACGGCACGCTCTGGGCCATCGGCCCCGCTTGCGACGACGCGCTCGCCGAATTGCTCACCGCGCATCTCCCCTTCGACGACACCCTGCGCGCCGCTGCCTCATGCGTGGCGCCCGGCGTGCTGATCGTGCGCGCCGTGAGCCGCTCGATGGAGCCGCTGCAACGTGCGCTCACCGATTGCTGGATGCGTCTGCGCCCGCTCGTACACGGCATCGATGCGAAGCCTTTGCGTCTCTGGACGACTTGAACGCACGCACCAAAGCAGCGCTTTATTGCGCCCCGATTTTGTGCGTGTTAGCTTGAACGACGACGTCAAGGCTTGCGGGCTCTAAGCCTCGGCGCGATGGCATGACTCTCGCTTAAGTGATCCGGCTCAAGGTCGCGCCTGCCCAAAGAAGGCTTAGGCGCGCAACACACATAACAGGATCATCGATGAATCACACGCTTTCCCGCGCGCGCCGCACGGCTCTGGCCGCCCTCATCGCGGTGCCCCTCTTCGCTCTCGTACCGGTCGCGGCCCACGCTGACGCCGTCGATACGATCGCGAAGAGCGGCACGCTGCGCGTCGCGGTGCCGGAAGACTATCCGCCGTTCGGCGCGGTCGGTGCCGACATGAAGCCGCAAGGCTATGACATCGACATGGCGGGCGTCCTCGCCAAGGCGATGGGCGTGAAGCTCGAACTCGTGCCGGTCAACAGCGCAAACCGCATTCCGTATCTCACGACAAACAAGGTCGATCTCGTGATTTCATCGCTCGGCAAGACGCCTGAGCGCGAGAAGGTCGTCGATTTCTCGACCGCTTATGCGCCGTATTTTCAGGGCGTGTTCGGCCCCGCCGACATCAAGGTGGCCGGCCCCGCCGACCTGACCGGCAAGACGGTCGGCGCGACGCGCGGCGCGCTCGAAGAGATCGCGCTCACGCAGATGGCGCCGAACGCGACCATCAAGCGCTTCGAGGACAACAACGCAACGATCTCCGCGTTCCTTTCGGGCCAGGTGCAACTGATCGCGGCGGGCAACATCGTCGCGGCTGCGATTCTCGCGAAGAAC
The DNA here is from genome assembly GCF_001544475.1 of Caballeronia humi. Taxonomy (GTDB): domain Bacteria; phylum Pseudomonadota; class Gammaproteobacteria; order Burkholderiales; family Burkholderiaceae; genus Caballeronia; species Caballeronia humi. The sequence continues at coordinate 70,895 of NZ_FCNW02000012.1, forward strand.
CCGCCGCGCCGTCCGGAAGCGAAGTTCGTCATCAAGAATTCGCCGTGCTTCGTCGGCATGAACAAGAACGAGCCACGCCTCGTCGCGAAGGTCGATGCGGCCATCGAGCAGGCTAAGAAGGACGGCACGCTCGAAGGGATGTCGAAGAAGTGGTTCGGCCAGCCGCTGCCCGCGAGCCTCTAACACGCATATAAACTAAGGCAACGCTTTTAATGGCCTATGAACTTCAATTTGGCGATCTCGGCGAATACGTCGGGATGTTCACGAGCGGCGCCGCAACGACGCTCGCCCTCACCGCTGTATCGACGGCGCTCGGCATCGCCGTCGGCGTAGCGGGTGCGGCGGGCAGCGGCAGCAAGCACACATGGCTGCGCGGGCTCGTGCGAGGCTATGTCGAAGCGATCCGCAACACGCCGTTCATCGTGCAACTGTTCTTCGTGTTCTTCGGCCTACCCGCACTGGGCGTGCATCTCGGCGAATACACGGCGGCCGTTCTCGCGATGACGCTCAACCTCGGCGCGTATTCGGTCGAGATCATCCGCTCGGGAATCGCCGCGGTGCCGAAGGGGCATCTGGAAGCGGCGGCATCGCTTGCGATGTCGCGCGGACAGACCTTCCGGCACGTCGTATTGCCGCAGGCGATCGCCAAGGTCTTCCCCGCGCTATCGAGCCAGATCGTCATTACGATGCTCGGCTCGGCTGTCGTCTCGCAGATCTCGGTGCCTGACCTGACCTATGCGGCAAGCTACATCCAGTCGCGCAACTTCCGCGCGTTCGAAACGTACTTTTTGATCACGGCGGCCTATCTCGTGATGGCGATCATTTTGCGCTGGCTCCTGAACTCGGCCGGCAAGCGTCTCTTCTCACGAAATCTGCGAGGCGCGCGATGATCGAATTCACCTTTGAGCAGATCCTTACGAACCTATTGCTCGCCGCGCGCTGGACGATCGTTTTGTCGATCGTGTCGTTCATTGCGGGCGGTGTGGTCGGCTTTGCGCTGCTTGTGATGCGTGTATCGAAGTCGCGCTTGCTGCGCACGGTCGTGAAGGGCTATATCGAAGTGTTTCAGGGCACGCCGCTGCTGATGCAACTGTTCCTCGTGTTCTTCGGCTTGCCGCTGCTTGGCATCGAAGTGTCGCCGTGGATCGCCGCGACGGTCGGTCTCACGCTCTTCACGAGCGCTTATCTCGCGGAAATCTGGCGCGGCTGCGTGGAGGCGGTTCCAAAGGGGCAATGGGAAGCGTCGTCGAGTCTCGCGATGAATTACTTCGAGCAGCTTCGTCATGTGATTTTGCCTCAGGCCGCGCGCATCGCAGTGGGTCCGACGGTCGGCTTTGGCGTGCAGGCCGTGAAGGACACGGCGCTCGTCTCGATCATCGGCTTCACCGAACTCACCAAGGCCGGCACGATGATTTCGAACGCCACGTTCAAGCCGTTTCTCGTGTATGGCCTCGTCGCCGTGATTTATTTCGTGCTTTGTTATCCGCTCACTCGCTACGCGCGCACGCTGGAAAGGAAATGGAATGCCGCTCGTTGAAACACGCAATCTCCAGAAGCAGTTTGGATCGAACCAGGTCCTGAAGGGCATCGATTTTTCGGTCGAACCGGGACAGGTCGTGGCGATCATCGGACGTAGTGGCTCGGGCAAGAGCACGCTGCTGCGCACGTTGAACGGCCTTGAGAGCATCGATGAAGGCTCGATCGAAATCGACGGCGAACACATGGATGCGCGCCATGCGGATTTGCGTGCGCTGCGCTTGAAAGTCGGCATGGTGTTTCAGCAATACAACCTCTTTCCGCATCTGACGGCTGGGCAAAATGTGATGCTCGCGCAGACGGTGGTCAAGAAAGTGCACAAGGCGAAGGCTCGCGCGACTGCCGAACAAGTGCTCGAACGTGTTGGTCTTGCCGACAAGTTCAATGCTTATCCGGAGCAACTGTCGGGCGGTCAACAGCAGCGCGTTGCGATCGCGCGGGCGCTTGCGATGAAGCCTACCGTTCTGCTTTGCGATGAGATTACTTCGGCGCTCGATCCTGAACTGGTCGGTGAGGTGCTCGCCGTTGTGGAAGACCTCGCGCGCGACGGGATGACCCTGATCATGGTCACGCATGAGATGCGCTTCGCGCGACGGGTGAGCAACAAGGTCGTATTCATGCACCAAGGGCGTGTGTGGGAAAGCGGCACGCCGGAGGAGATTTTTGAACGGCCGACCACGATTGAACTTCAGAAGTTTATTCAATGAGTTTTCATGGCCTGGGGTGGGGTGGGGTGGGGTTAAGTGAACACCGTTTGATGCGCTCGTGCTCCTATGGAACTTGCTTTCTTTTCGGTCTTTTAGCTCTGCCCCTGTCCGGGGCGGGACTCACTTTCTTTGCTGCTGCAAAGAAAGTAAGCAAAGAAAGCAGCTTCCAACCGCCAAATCTAACAATCCACCACTAGCCTTTGATTGGGATTGGCGCTGGAGAGTAAGTGTCGCCCTCACGGTGGACAGGGGCTTGGCTCGCGGACCCACTGTGGCAACGCGCAGTACAACGGACAGGTGCAGCGGTCATACATCCGTCCTCGCGCTACGCGCTCAGACGAGGGGTGCACCGCGCAGGGGATAAAGGCAAGAGGAGCGCAAACACAAGATGGTTTTTGTGAACCCCACGTCGGAGCGAAGCGAGGACGGAGCTAAACGGAGTGCATACCACTCCGAGGAAGTGCGCGTTGACGCAGTGGGTCCGCGAGCCAAGCCCGGTTCCATCGTGAGGGCGACACTTACTCTCCAGCGCCAATTCGTTCTTATGCGAGTGATGGACCGTTAGCACTGGCGGTGGGAAGCTGCTTTCTTTGCTTACTTTCTTTGCAGCAGTGTATAGACCGGAGACATCGCTGACAGGTGTGCGAGGACATGGTTGACACTTTCATATTGATGCATCCGGCTGGTTCAGGTCAAAGGTCATGAGTCGATGATGAGCGAAATACAGGTCATAGACGTCAGCTTTGCGCGGGCTGGGACGCGCTGCCACATCCATCCTGTGCAGTGCGCTCGATACCTTCAGTCGATGCCCGCGAAAGGTCAGCTTGCCGTTCCAGCCCACACGCAGCACTTCGTCGTCGGGGCCGTATTCGACCGGTGCCAGCGTGCTTGGCATCGCTCGCGGGCTCGGCCGGTAACGTCGGCCGGGCGTGTCCAGCTCGATACCTTCGTGCGGCCGCTGGTGGTTGTAAATCTCGCGCCAGCGATCAAACCCGGCCTGCACCTCGGTGTGCGTGACGAAGCTGCGGCCATTGAGCACCTCGGCCTTGAGCGAACGGTGAAAGCGCTCGTCCTTGCCATTGGTCTGAGGATGATAGGGACGGCTGAAGCTGATCTGAATGCCCAGACGGATCAACCAGATCGCCAACTCCGACAGTTGCCCCGACTTGCCCGGCGAGCCCCAGGGCGCGCCGTTATCGGTGTTGATCTGCACCGGCAGCCCGTATTGGGCGAAGGTGCGTTGCAAGTGCGCGCGTACCGTTTCGGTCTGGGTCGAACTGCAGGCTTGCAGCGCCACGTTAAAGCGCGAGCAGTCGTCGAGCACCGTGAGCGGGTAACAGCGCCCCTCGCTCAGCGTGCCGAAGTCGCCCTTGAAGTCCATCTGCCACAACTCGTTGGGTTGAGCGCGCTCAAAGCGCTGCCAGGCGGTGGCATCGGCCGAGGCTTGCTCGTCAATGAGGCCGCGGCGTTTCAAGATCGAATTCACAGTGCTGGGCACGGGCGCGGGCGCGACACCGAGATCGGCGAGCCGGCGACTGATCTTGCGCGCGCCCCAGGCGGGATGCTCGGCACGCACCTGCAGCACGCGCTGCTCGATCTCGGGCGCGCTCCTGGCTGGACTGCTCCGCGGTCTACGAGAGCGATCGGCAAGCGCTTCGGGCCCTTCGTCTCGATAGCGTTTGAGCCATTTATAGCCGGTCTGCCGACTGACGCCGAAGCGCTGGCACAACTCGGTCATGGACAGCTCCTGGGGCTGGGCAAGGGTGACGAAATCATGACGAAGCTTCATGGTGTCTCGCGGGCTCCACGGCATGGTCGGCTCCGGGCATCTCGATGCTCGAAAGTGTCAACCATGTCCTCGCACACCTGTCAGCGATGTCTCCGGTCTATACACTGCTGCAAAGAAAGTGAGTCCCGCCCCGGACAGGGGCAAAGCTAATAGACCGTTAAGAATGCAAGTTCCACAAAAGCACGAGCGCATCAAACGGTGTAACTTAACGAACGTAACGCAACCCGCCTAAAGCGAAGCGAAACAAGACCGACCGATGAAACTCACCCCCAGAGAAAAAGACAAGCTACTGATCTTCACAGCCGCACTGCTAGCGGAACGCCGCCGCGCCCGCGGCTTGAAACTGAACTACCCTGAAGCGGTCGCCTTCATCTCAGCCGCGCTGATGGAAGCGGCTCGCGACGGCAAGACCGTCGCCGAGGTAATGCACTACGGCACCACCTTGCTGACCCGCGATGACGTCATGGAAGGCGTCCCCGAGATGATCTCCGATATCCAGATCGAAGCCACCTTCCCCGACGGCACGAAGCTCGTCACCGTCCATCATCCGATCCCCTGATCGAAGAGGAACCCGCGCCATGATCCCCGGCGAATATCTGATCGACGACGGCGAACACGAACTCAACGCAGGCCGCGAAACCGTATCGGTCATCGTGTCGAATACCGGCGACCGCCCCGTACAGGTCGGCTCGCACTACCACTTCTACGAAGTCAACACAGCGCTCGTCTTCGAACGCGATAAAGCACGCGGCTTTCGCCTGAACATCACAGCGGGCACCGCCGTGCGCTTCGAGCCGGGACAGGAACGCACCGTCGAGCTCATCGCGCTCGCGGGCGATCGCGCCGTCTACGGCTTCAACGGTCTCGTGATGGGACCGCTCTGACTCTATCGGGATAAAAAGCAATGACGCTACGCATCGGCCGCCGCGCCTACGCGGAAATGTTCGGCCCGACCACCGGCGACCGTGTCCGTCTCGCCGACACCGACCTCATAATCGAAGTCGAACGCGACTTCACCACCTATGGCGAAGAAGTGAAATTCGGCGGCGGCAAAGTGATCCGCGACGGCATGGGCCAGTCGCAACGCGTCGCGGACGACGTCGTCGATACGGTCGTCACCAATGCGCTGATCCTCGATCACTGGGGCATCGTGAAAGCCGACATCGGCATCAAGGGCGGACGCATCTTCGCCATCGGCAAGGCGGGTAATCCCGACATCCAGCCCGGCGTGACGATCGCGATCGGCGCAGCCACGGAAGTGATCGCGGGCGAAGGCATGATCGTGACGGCGGGCGGTATCGATTCGCACATCCACTTCATCAGCCCGCAACAGATCGATGAAGCACTGGCAAGCGGCGTGACGACTATGCTCGGCGGCGGCACCGGCCCCGCCACCGGCACGAACGCGACCACCTGCACGCCGGGTCCGTGGCACATCGAACGCATGCTGCAGGCCGCCGACGGCTGGCCCGTCAACCTGGGCTTTCTCGGCAAGGGCAACGCGAGCCTTCCAGCGCCGCTCGTCGAGCAAATCAAGGCGGGCGCGATCGGCCTGAAGCTGCACGAAGACTGGGGCACGACGCCCGCCGCGATCGACAACTGCCTCTCGGTCGCCGACGATACCGACACGCAAGTCGCCATCCATACCGATACATTGAACGAAGCGGGCTTCGTCGAAACGACGGTCGCCGCGTTCAAGGGCCGCACAATCCACACGTATCACACGGAGGGCGCGGGCGGCGGTCATGCGCCGGACATCATCAAGGTCTGCGGCGAATCGAACGTGCTGCCCTCGTCGACGAATCCAACGCGCCCCTACACCATCAACACGCTCGACGAACACCTCGACATGCTGATGGTCTGCCATCACCTCGATCCGTCGATTGCGGAAGACATCGCGTTCGCCGAGTCGCGCATCCGCCGCGAGACGATCGCCGCCGAAGACATCCTGCACGATCTCGGCGCGCTTTCGATGCTCTCGTCCGATTCGCAGGCGATGGGACGTGTCGGCGAAGTCGTGATCCGCACCTGGCAGACCGCGCACAAGATGAAAGTGCAGCGCGGCACATTGCCCGAGGACAGCGCACGCAACGACAACTTCCGCGCGAAACGCTATGTCGCGAAGTACACGATCAACCCGGCGATCACACACGGCATCGCGCATGAAGTCGGATCGATCGAGCCGGGCAAATGGGCCGACCTCGTGTTCTGGGAACCGGCGTTCTTCGGCGTGAAGCCCGCGATGATCGTAAAGGGCGGCATGATCGCGGTCGCGCAGATGGGCGACCCGAACGCATCGATTCCGACGCCGCAGCCAGTGCACTATCGCGAGATGTTCGCGACGCGCGGCGGGGCGCTCGGCAAAACGTCGCTCACGTTTGTCTCGCAGATGGCGGCGGATGCGCGCATCGCCGATCGCTATGGTCTTTCGAAGCACGTCGTGCCTGTGAAGGATTGCCGCAAGATCACGAAGGCCGACATGATCCACAACGCGTGGCAACCGTCGATCACCGTCGATCCCGAAACGTATCAGGTGGTCGCGAACGGCCAGTTGCTGACCTGCGATCCCGCCACCGTGCTGCCAATGGCGCAGCGCTATTTCCTCTTCTGAACCATGCGTACGATCGACAAACGTCTCACCGCGAAGCTCGCGCCCGTGCTGATCAAGCGCGCCGCGACGCTCACCCTTCCCTTCGATGCGCGCTGCAAGAGCCGCCTCGCCACAACGCTCGACACGGGTGAGGACGTTGCGCTCGTGATGCCGCGCGGCTCGGTACTGCGCGATGGCGACGTGCTCGTCGCTGATGATGGCGCGCTGGTTCGCGTGATCGCGGCGGCACAGGACGTGCTCGTCGTGCGCGCGCCGGATGCGCTGACGCTCACGCGTGCCGCCTACCATCTCGGCAACCGACACACGCCGGTGGAAGTGAGCGCGGATCATCTGAAGCTCGAAGCCGATCCGGTGCTCGAAGACATGTTGCGGCGTCTCGGCGCGCAAGTCGAGCACGCATCGCAGCCGTTCCAGCCGGAAACGGGCGCGTACGGCGGCGGCCACAAGCATGGTCACGACGAAACCTTCACCGAGGACTACGCGCTCGCGCAGAAGGTCTTCGATGAACATCATGGTCATGACCACGACCACGATCATTCGACTTGCGGACACGACCACGGTCATGCGCATCGCTGAACTCACTGCGTTGCTGCATCTCGCGTCGCCTGCGTTGCCGATCGGCGCGTTCAGTTATTCGCAGGGTCTTGAAGCCGCGATCGAACACGGCCTGATCCACGATGGCGATACCGCGCGCAACTGGATCGCGAGCGGCCTCACGCATGTGCTCGCGCGCGGCGAATTGCCGTTCCTCGCGCATCAGATCCAACGCTGGCGCATGCATGAAGCTAGCGCGCTCGCCATCGCGGATGAAGAATTCCTCGCGAGCCGCGAATCAGCGGAACTGCGGCGCGAGACGCAGCAGATGGGCTGGTCGCTCGCGCAGTTGTGTACGTCGCTCGAATGGGGCGACGCAGAACGACGCGCGACGCTGAACGCCCTGAAGCCGATCGCGCAGCCGACCGCCTTCGCGTTCGCCGCCCACGCGCACGACATCGCGCCCGAATCGGCATTAGCGGCCTACGCCTTCGGCTGGGTCGAGAATCAGGCGGCCGCGGCGCTTAAGGCCGTGCCGCTCGGGCAGCTCGCGGGGCAGCGGATCATCATCGCGTTGCGCGATCCGATCGATCGCGCGGTCGCGCACGCGCTCGCGACTCCGCCCGATCACATCAACACTTTCGCGCCGCAACTGGGCATTCTGTCGGCTCGACACGAATCGCAGTATTCGCGGCTCTTTCGCTCCTGAAGAACTCATCGAACATGAACACGCCCGCCTATTCCGCCGCTCATCGCCGAACCAAGAAACTGCCGCCGTTGCGCGTCGGCGTCGGAGGTCCGGTCGGCTCCGGCAAGACCACGCTGCTCGAAATGCTGTGCAAGGCGATGCGCGAAAAGTACGACCTCGTCGCGATCACCAACGACATTTACACGAAGGAGGACCAGCGCCTCCTGACCGTCGCGGGCGCGTTGCCGGCCGAGCGCATCATGGGCGTCGAGACGGGCGGCTGCCCGCACACGGCGATCCGTGAGGATGCGTCGATCAATCTCGAAGCGGTCGACCAGATGATCGCGCGCTTTCCCGATGCCGACATCGTGTTCATCGAATCGGGCGGCGACAATCTGGCGGCGACCTTCAGCCCGGAACTGTCGGACCTGACGATCTACGTGATCGACGTCGCGGGCGGCGAGAAGATTCCGCGCAAGGGCGGCCCGGGAATTACGAAATCGGACCTGCTCGTGATCAACAAGACCGATCTCGCGCCCTATGTCGGTGCAAACCTCGACGTGATGGCTTCCGATGCGAAAAAGATGCGCGGCGAGCGGCCGTTCGTGATGTGCAACCTGAAGGCGCTCGACGGGCTGGATGAAGTGATCCGCTTCATCGAAAAGAAGGGCTTGCTCGCGGCTTGAGCACGAGAGCACGGCGGGCCGATTATGCGGCATGCCAAACGATTGCTGTAGCATGGCGGATTCGCAATTCGCATTGCTCGCCTGGCAACGGGCGAGAAACCGTACCGTGCCTCTCATGCTCACCCGTAACGATCAGGCGAAGCAATCCGCTGCATCGTCGTCATCCGCTTCGGCAGCGGCGCCTCGTGCGCGCATCCCGGTCCTCTTCCACATCGTCGATTTCGGCGACGGCGGCATCGAGTCCGCGCTGATCTCGTGGCTGCGCGTCTTCGATCGCAAGCGCTTCGCGGTCACGCTCTCGGTGATGTTCACGTCGCCCGCGTACGAGACGCGCTTCAAGGCGCTCATCCCCGCCGACGTCCCCATCGAGATCCTCGCCGACAAGCCCTGGCTCAACTACTTCCAGATGCGCCGTTACGCGAAGCGCCTGTCGAAGCTCGGCCGCGTGGGCCGCGACGTATTCAATACGCTCGTCGTGCGGCCCTACGTGAAGGAGCGCCTTGCCGCGCTCGCACGGCGCTTCCACATCATCGTCGACTTCGACATGTCCCTGCGCCGCATGGCGGGCGAATTCGATGTCGCGTGGCTCGGCGTCAATCATTTCAGCTTCGACGCGCGGCTCGGTTCGCGGCCGCGCAAGCGCAGGCGGCTGATGACGCAGTTCGCGCGCTATGACAGCATCGCCGCACTCAACCAGCACATGGCCGACGAAGCCGCCGTGATGTTCGGTGACAACTTGCGCAACGTGTTTGTGCTGCCGAATGCGATCGACATCGCGCGGATTCGCGAGCGCGCGTCGATCGTCGAGGCGCGGCCTTGCAGCGCGCCGTACATCGTGTCGGTCGCGCGGCTCGATGAAGTGCAGAAGGACCATCGCACGCTGCTGCGCGCGTATGCGCGGCTCGTGCGCGAGCGGACTGTGGCGGAAGACCTCGTGATCGTCGGCGATGGCGCGAATCGCGGCGAACTCGAAGCGCTCGCGAAAGCGCTCGGCATTGCGGCGCGGGTGCATTTTCAGGGGTATCGGAACAATCCGCATCCGCTGATCGCGGGCGCGCGGATGCATGTGCTCAGTTCGCGCTACGAGGGCCTGCCGATGGTGCTGCTCGAAGCGCTCGCGCTCGGAAAGGCAGTGGTCGCGAGCGATTGCCCGACCGGGCCGCGCGAGATGCTGGATGAGGGGCGCTATGGTTTGCTCGTCCCGGTCGGGGACGAAGCAACGCTTTCAGATGCAATCTGGCGCGTGCTGTCCGACGATGCACTGCGTGACGGCCTGAAGCAGCGCTCGCATGAACGCGCGACGTTTTACGGCATCGAGGCGAGCAATGTGCGGCTCGACGAGTGTTTGTCGGGGATGCTGGCGAGGCGGATCAAGGCGATGGCGTCGGCCTGAATCACTTCGCCGCGTCCTCCTGCGTTTCCAGCAACGCTCCCAACACTCCCACCGTCCTTTGCGTCGCGCCCTTGTGCCGCGCCGCGAACGCCGATGCCGCCGCGCTCATCGCGAGCCGCCGCGGCTTGTCGCCGAACAGCTCGCGAAGACTCCGCGCAAGCCCTTGCGGATCATCGACCCGCAGCGCAGCCCCCGCCGCAATCGCATCCTGAGTGGCCTGCGTGAAGTTGAACGTATGCGGCCCGATCAGCACCGGCACGCCTTCCGCACACGCCTCGATCAGATTCTGCCCGCCGAGCGGCAACAGACTCCCGCCGATGAACGCCAGATCGGCCGCCGCATAGTAAGCGCCGAGTTCGCCCATCGAATCGCCGAGCAGCACCTGCACGCTCGACGGCAACGGCCGCGCCGCATCCACCCCCGATCCCGCCGCCAACGCCTTCGGCGCCCACGCCGAACGCCGCACGCACGACATCCCCACGCTCGCCACGAGCGCCGCGACTTCATCGAAACGTTGCGGATGGCGCGGCACGAGAATCAGGAGCGCATTCGGCACGTCGAGCGCGGCGAACGCCTGCAACACGAGCACCTCCTCGCCTTCGCGCGTGCTCGCCGCGACCCACACCGGCCGCTCGCCGATCGTCGCGCGCCACGCATGACCGCGCGCTTCCAGCTCGGGCGGTGCGCTCATGTCGAACTTGAGGTTGCCGAGCACGGCGACATTGCGCGCGCCGAGCGCCGTCAGCCGCTCCGCATCCGATGGGCTCTGCGCGAGCACACGCGCAAAGCCGCCGAACACCTCGCGCGTCGCGCTGCCGAATTTCGCCGCGCGCCGGTACGAACGCTCCGACATCCGCGCGTTCGTCAGCACGAGCGGCATGTCGGCGCGCTTGCATTCGTCGATGAGCGTAGGCCACACCTCGGTTTCCATGACGATGCCGAGCGTCGGCCGCCATGCGCGCAAAAAGCGCCGCACGAGATGCGGCAGATCGTAGGGGAGATAGCTGCGCAGCACGCGATCGCCGAAAAGCTGCTCGCCGGTCGCGCGGCCGCTCGGCGTCATGTGCGTGAGCAGGATGCGCGCTTCGGGATGCGCTTTCATCAACGCGTCGATCAGCGGTTGCGCCGCGCGCGTCTCGCCGACCGACACCGCGTGCACCCAGATGAGCGGCGCGAGATCGTCGGCGCGCCGCCCGGGGCCGCGGCCAAAACGCTCGGCGATATGCTCGCGATACCCGCGCTCCTTACGCGAGCGGATCAGAAGACGCAGCACCGCGAGCGGCGCGACGATCCACCATAGCGCGCGATAGATCGGCCTCAGCATGCGCGCCCCCGCACGTGGCGAGCGGCGCTCAAACGAGTGCCCTGCCCTTCAGGCGCTGCAGGATGCCGAGCGGCGCGCAATCGGGCTGCGCCATCGCATCGACGGGGAGGAAGAAGGTCTGCTCGAGCATGTACTGCCCGGACATCACCGCGTGCGACGTCTGGTCGGAGAAGCACACCCACACGCAGCCCGGCGGAAACGGCATCTTCTCCTGCGGCGCGGCCTTCTGATAGTCGAGGTCGGCCTTCATCGCGTCATGCAGATGCAGCATCAGGTGATCGTAGTCGCTGCGCGGCGTCTTCGTGATGTGCAGCAGGTTCATGAGCCACGCGGCGCCGGGCATCTGCGGCTTGATCGCCGGCAGGAAGCGCTTCGCCATGTCCTCGAACGGTTCGCCCACGCGCCACACACGCGGCGCGCCGTGCGGATTCACGTTCGTGAACACGCGCAGGATGCGCTCGCCGTAGTTCGGCCGCGACGGAAACGCATCGACGTGCAGGCGGCTGTCGTCCTTGCGCCACGACGTTTCGCGCGTCTCGACCTGATGCAGGCGCAGGCTCGTCGGCGCGACGCGCAACTTGCCGTTGTATTCGGGGAAAAGCCCGTCGACGAGCGAGCGCGCGTTCGCCTGATAGCGCGCGACCAGCGCACGCACCGCCGACTGCATGACGGCGTCTCCCAGCACGCCCGCGAGCGCGCCGCCGTTCGGCGCCAGGCTGATGTTCTTGCGCTTGGGATCGGCGATCTTCGGATCGAGCAGCGCTTTCTCGCCGCCTTCGATGGCGAAGCGCAGATTCGGGAAGTACAGCACCTTGCCGCGCTCGACGCCCGCGACGAGCGTCTCACGCGGCACGGAGAGGTCTTTGCCCTGCCAGTCGCACGAAGCGACTTCGATGATTTGAGATTCGGTCATGTGCCTTCGATACTCCGATGCGGTGCCCGCGTGTCACAGCAACCCGAAGCCCGCGAGCGCCGCCTTCACTTCGGCGAGCGTCGGATGATGGTTCGCCTGGCCGAGATTGATGACCTGCGGCGACCAGTAGCCGCCCGTGCGCCAGGCGGTCGAGAAATTGTACAACTCGACCGTCGGCCGCTTCAGCGCGGCGGCGATGTGCACGAGGCCGGTATCGACGCCGACCGTCGCCGCCGCGCCGTCGATCAGGCCGACCACCGCCGGCAGCGACAGCTTCGGCGGCACGATCGCCGCCGCGCCGAATTCCTTCGCGAGCTTCTCGCTGGTCGCGCGTTCGGTCTCGCTGCCCCACGGCAGGACGATCGACGCGCCGCGCCGCACCAAGGACTGCCCGAGCTCGATCCACGCGGCGTCGGGCCATTGCTTGTCGGCGCGGGAAGTTGCGTGCACGAATACGACATACGGCACCGGCAGGTTCAGGCCAGTCTGCGACAACGCCAGCGCGGCGCGCTTCGTGTCGAGGCCGAAGTCGATGTCGTCGGTGGGTTGCGGCGCTGGCAGGTCAAGCGCCGCCGCAACGAGCTGCCGCGTGCGTTCGACGACGTGCGTGCGCGATTCAATGGGCACGCGCCGGTCATAGAAAAAGCGCACCGGCCATTCGAAGCCCGCGCCTTCGGTGCGGTTCGCGAGCCCGGTGAGCGGCCCGCGCGCCCAGCTCGCCACCCACGCCGTCTTGATGAGCCCCTGGCAGTCGATCACGAGGTCGTACTTCTCCGCTTCCAGTTCGCGCCGGAACTTGCCGATCTCACCCCAGTTCGCGGCCGAAAACCAGCGCTTGCGCCAGCGGCGCAGGGAAAACGGAATCGCGCGGCGCACGCCGTCGACGAGTTCGACGAGACTCGCGAAACTCTCCTCGACCAGCCAGTCGATCTGCGCGTCGGGGTATCGGCGGCGGATGTCGGCGATGACCGGCATGTTGTGGACGACGTCGCCAAGCGACGACACCCGGACAATCAAGATCTTTTGCACGCTGTGGACGATGAGCGCCGCACGTCGGCGCGGCGCGTGGACAAAATGAGATGGGCGATTTTAGCGCGGCCGGGATGCAGCGGCGCCATAAAAAACGGCGCGGTTCCGGGGGAACCGCGCCGTTTCTTCACATCGAACAATTAAAACGGTCAGAACGGCAGCTTCGCGTCCGCCTTCTCCGCGAGAATCACGCGGCGGAAGTCTTCCTGGATGCGCTTGAGCGCTTCCTCGCTGTCCGCCTCGAAGCGCATCACGACGACCGGCGTCGTATTCGACGAACGCGCGAGGCCGAAGCCGTCCGGATACTCGACGCGCAGGCCGTCGATGGTCAGCACGTCGTCGGCGCCGGTGAATTTCGCCGATTTCTGCAGGCGCGCGATCAGTTCGAAGTTCTCGCCTTCGTTCAGCTTCAGTTGCAGTTCGGGCGTCGAGAGCGAGTTCGGCAGGTCGTTCAGCAGCTTGCTCGGATCGGCTACACGCGAGATGATTTCGAGCATCCGCGCGCCGGTGTAGAGACCGTCGTCGAAGCCGTACCAGCGGTCCTTGAAGAACACGTGGCCGCTCATTTCGCCCGCGAGCGGCGCGCCGGTTTCGCGCAGCTTCGCCTTCACGAGCGAGTGGCCGGTCTTCCACATCACCGGTTCGCCGCCCTGGTCGCGTACCCACTTCGCGAGATTACGCGTGCACTTCACGTCGTAGATGATCTGGCCGCCCTTGTTGCGCGACAGCACTTCCTGCGCGAACAGCATCAACTGGCGATCCGGATAGATGATCTCGCCATCTTTCGTGACGACTCCCAGACGGTCGCCGTCGCCGTCGAAGGCGAAGCCGATTTCGGCGTCGGTTTCCTTCAGGGCCTTGATGACATCCTGCAGGTTCTCGGCATGCGCCGGGTCCGGGTGGTGATTCGGGAAGTTGCCGTCGATGTCCGTGAACAACTCCACGAGTTCGCAGCCGAGCGCCTTGAAAAGACGCGGCGCGAGCCCGCCCGCGACGCCGTTGCCCGTGTCGATCACGATCTTCATCGGGCGCACCGGCTTTACGTCGCTCACGATGCGGTCCAGATAAACCTGCGAAATGTCGTACTCGGTGTACGTGCCTTCACCTTCCGTGAAGTCCTCGTCGACGATGCGCTTGTATAGCTCCTGAATCTGGTCGCCGTAGATCGCCGCGCCGCGCAGGACCATCTTGAAACCGTTATAGTCCGGCGGATTGTGGCTGCCCGTCACGACGATGCACGAATCGACGCGGCGCTCGCCCGAGGGCAATTGCAGCGGCACGCTCGCGGCGAAATAACCGACGGGCGTGGGCACCATGCCGACATCGACGACATCGACGCCCGCTTGTCGCAGGCCGTCGGCGAGCGCGCCGACGAGTTCCGGGCCCGACAGGCGCCCATCGCGCGCGACGACGGCGGAGTCGCCGCCCTGCTTCCTGATCTCGCTACCGAAGGCGCGGCCGATGCTGCGCGCGACGTCCGCATCGACCGTCTTGCCGACGATGCCACGGATGTCGTACGCCTTGAAGATGGATTGGGAAATCTGTGACTGGCTCATGGAATGGCTACCTGTCTATTTGTTGATGGATTCTCGGCGATGCAGCCAGCGGGCTTGCAGGTCGTGACCGACGGACATGCACGCGAACGAGCGTCACGCGTGCGGGCAACTTCGAAAGCAACGATGTTGCATGGGCCAAGCAGCTTCGCGTCCGGGCCGCGCCTTCGATGGGAGCGATCCCGTTCACACTTATAATCGCAGTCTTTCAGCAGTTTCCTAGCAAATTCCTGCGCAAACATTCTAATCCAATGCCTCGCCGCCCCTTAGCCTCGAATGCACGAAATGCGGCGCCTGAGCGGTCAAACGCACATTCTTCCTGCCACGACTCGCTCATTGCATCGGGTGATCGAACCACGCCAGCACATCGCGTGCCCGGTCCCGCATGCTGAGTCGCATCGGCAATCGCGATGTCGCGAAGGCGCTCGCGAATATCGTCTGGCTCGGGCTCGAACGCGTGACGCAGATCGTCGTCGCGATCGTCATCAGTGGGCTGCTTGCGCGTTATTTCGGCCCCGACGCGTTCGGCAAGTGGCAGTACGCGAACACGCTGCTGCTCGTGCTCGCGCCGATGACCTGGGTGTGCGGCGCCGAAATCCTCGTGCCGACCATCGTCCACCGGCCGGCGGGCGAAGTCGGCCGGGTGCTCGGCAGCGCGTTCGTGTTGCGCATGGCCGTGTCCGTGCTCGCGCTCGTCGCGACGTGGGCGTGGATCGCGTTCGGCCATCTCGATGCGCTCGTCGGCGCAATGCTCGCCGGGCTCGCCGTGACGATGCTGTTTCGCGAGCCGCTCGTCGGCGTGATCAACGCCTGGCTCCAGAGCATGACCTACAGCAAGCCGCAACTCGCGGCGAGCATGTTCACGGCGCTTGTAAAGGCCGCGCTCGTCTATGCGTTCGTGCGGGCGAGTGCGGGTTTCGCGAGCTTCGGCTGGCTGTGGGCGCTGGAAGCGGCCGCGATCGCGGGCTTGCTGCTGCATTACTACAGAAAGCGCCACGGCGGCACGCTCGGCTGGGAGTTCGACGGGCGCCTCTTTCGCCAGTTCGCGAGCGCGGGCACAGTGTTCTGGATCGGCCTCGTGTGCATGTATCTGTTCCTTAAACTCGATCGCCTGATGCTCGAACGCTTCATCTCGTTCGCCGATCTCGGGCGCTATTCGGCCGCGCAGCAGTTGAACGAAAACTGGATCACGCTCGCGCTGATGCTCGCGCAGACCATCGCGCCGGCCTTCGTCTATCGCGTGCAGGACACGAAGTTGCTGAAGCGCAACATCATCCGACTCGTCGCGATGACGGCTGCGCTGATGATCGCCGGCGCGATCGTGCTCGACCTGCTCGCGGGTTTCATCATCACGCGCGTGTTCGGGCCGGATTACGAAGGCGCGATCGATATTTTCCGCTGGGCAGTGTGGCTCTCGGTCCCGGCGGGTATCGAAGCGATCGGCAATCTCGTCGTGCTGAAATATCAGGCCAAGTTCGTGTTGCTCACAAAGTGGCTGCTCGCGCTCGCGGTGGCGTTCGTCGTCGACTGGATCGCGATTCCGCACCTCGGCGGACATGGTGCGCTGATTGGCCTGGCGGTGGGCTATCTCGCGGCGGCGAGCGTCAATCTCTACTACATCCGCTACAGGCTGAGCGCATGAACGACGTCGCGATCCTGCTTCCCGCGTTCAACGGACAAGCCGAACTCGAACGCACGCTCGCGTCGTTCCGCGAGGAATCGAGCGTGCGCGTGCTGATCGTCGATGACGGCAGCACGCCGCCGATCGTCGCGCCATCGATGCGCGGACTCGACATCGAAGTCCTGCGTCTGCCGGCGAATGGCGGCATCGAGCGCGCGCTGGCCGCGGGCATCGATGCGCTTGCCGCACGCGGCATCCGCTACGCGGCACGCATCGACGCCGGCGATCTCGCGACGCCGCAGCGCATCGCGAAACAGCGCGCGTATATGGAGGCGCATCCGCGCGTCGCTGCGCTCGGCATGTGGACGCACGTAGTGAGCACCGAAGGCGCACCGCTTTTCGACCTCACGCCGCCCGCCGATCCCGCCGCGATTCGCCGCGTGATGCTGATGCGCTCGTGCTTCGCGCATCCGTCGATGATGCTGCGCGTCGATGCCGTGCGCGAGGCGGGCAACTATCGCGCGCAGTATCGCGCGGCGGAAGACCTCGATCTGATCCTGCGCCTGATGCAACGGCACGACTGCGCGAACCTGCCGGAATTCGGCCTTTATTACGAGTCGAACGAAGGCGGTATCAGCGCCACGAAACGCCGTACGCAAGTGCTGTCAACGCTGCGCCTGCAACTGCGTTACTTTCGTGCGGGCAACCTCCCCGACTGGATCGGCGTGGCGAAGAGCGTCGCGCATCTCGTGCTGCCGTATCGCGCGTTGCGTCGTTTGAAGGCGCAACTGCTCCGTTAACCCCTTTCTCGCATACCGGATGACCGCACAACCCGAACGCCTTCGCATCGCCCTCGTCTGCAACACGGCGTGGGCGATCTACACGTATCGGCGGGGCGTGCTGCGGATGCTGACCGAACGCGGCGCGGAAGTCACCATCATCGCGCCGCGCGACCGCACGTTCGAACCGCTCATCGCGATGGGATGCCGCTGCGTCGAGTTGCCGGTCGCCTCCAAAGGGACCGATCCGCGCGAGGACCTGAAGACGCTCGCCGCGCTCTACCGCGAATACCGCGCGACGCGCCCGCACGTCGTCTTTCACTACACGATCAAGCCGAATATCTACGGGTCGATCGCGGCGCGGCTCGCGCGCGTGCCGTCGATCGCGGTGACGACCGGGCTCGGCTACGTCTTCATCCAGAAGAGCCGTACGGCGATGGTGGCAAAACGCCTCTACCGCTTCGCATTTCGCTTTCCGCGCGAAGTGTGGTTCCTCAACCGCGACGATCGCGACGCATTCGCCAGGCAGGATCTGCTCGCGCATCCGGATCGCGCGCGCCTGCTGCACGGCGAAGGCGTCGATCTCGACGAATACGCGTTCGAACCGTTGCCCGAGCGCGAGTCGTTCGTGTTCATCCTGATCGGGCGGCTCCTGTGGGACAAGGGCGTCGCGGAATTCGTGGAAGCTGCGCGGCGTGTGCGCGCAATTTATCCGAACGCACGTTTCCAATTGCTCGGGCCGGTCGGCGTAGATAACCCGAGCGCGATCTCCCGCACGGAAGTCGACGCGTGGGAGCGCGACAATGTGATCGAATACCTCGGCGAGGCGCATGACGTGCGCCCTCACATTGCAAACGCCGATTGCGTCGTGTTGCCCTCCTATCGCGAAGGCGTGCCGCGCACCTTGATGGAAGCCTCGGCGATGGGCCGCCCGATCGTCGCGACGGACGTCCCCGGCTGCCGCGAAGTGGTCGAGGATGGCGTGACGGGGCTTCTGTGCGAAGCGAAAAACGCGGACAGTCTTGCGCACCAGCTCGAACGCATGCTCACGCTCGATGCGCGGCAACGCGCGGAGATGGGCGTGCAGGGCCGCGCCAAGGTCGCCCAAGAATTCGACGAAAACGCCGTCGTCGAGCGATATAAAGGCACAATACGCGCAATTACCGGCGTTTCACTCTGACCCAAGCGTCACCCGGAGACCTCGAAACATGACGGACAACAAGCAACTCAAGGGCACGATCCTCGTCACCGGCGGCGCCGGCTTCATCGGCTCGCACACCTGCGTCGAATTGCTCGACGACGGCTACGACGTCGTCGTGGTGGACAACCTCGTGAACAGCAACGCGGAGTCGCTTGCACGGGTCCAGAAGATCGCCGGCAAGCAGCTCGCGTTCTACGCAGCCGATGCCCGCGACGAAGCCGCGCTCGCCAAAGTGTTCGACGACCATCCGATCACTGGCGCGATCCACTTCGCGGCGTTGAAATCCGTGGGCGAATCGGTTGCAAAGCCGATCGAGTATTACCGCAACAACATCGACAGCCTGCTCGTCGTGCTCGACACGATGCGCGCACGCAACGTGAAGAACTTCGTGTTCAGCTCGTCGGCGACGGTGTACGGCGTGCCGCAAAGCGTGCCCATCGACGAATCGTTTCCGCTCTCGGCGACCAATCCCTACGGCCAGTCGAAGCTGATCGCGGAACAAGTGCTGCGCGATCTTGAACTCTCCGATCCGTCGTGGCGCATCGCGACGCTGCGCTACTTCAATCCGGTCGGCGCGCATAAGAGCGGCCTGATCGGTGAAGATCCGGCCGGCGTGCCGAACAATCTGATGCCGTACGTGGCCCAGGTGGCGGTCGGCAAGCTGGAGCGCCTGCGCATCTTCGGCAGCGACTACGAGACCCACGACGGCACGGGCGTGCGCGACTACATCCACGTCGTGGACCTCGCGCGCGGCCATATCGCGGCGATCAATGCGCTGAAGACGCTCGACCGCAGCTTCGTCGTCAATCTGGGCACGGGCCAGGGCTACAGTGTGCTCGACGTCGTGAAGGCGTTCGAGGCGGCGTCGGGCAAGCCCGTGCCGTACGAGATCGTCGCGCGCCGCCCGGGCGACGTTGGCGCGTGCTACGCCGATCCGGCCGCCGCGGCGAAGCTGATCGGCTGGCGCGCGGAATACGGCATCGAACGCATGTGCGCCGATCACTGGCGCTGGCAGTCGCAGAATCCGAACGGTTTTGCCTGAGGCCCGGCGGGCGCGCGTGCACCACGCGCGAGCCCGCGAGCTTCCCTTTTTCAACGGTCATTCTTCATGCTCAGTTTCGCGCTTGCTTTTCTGATTTCGCTCCTCGTTACGCTTCTGATCGTGCGATTCGCGCATCTGCATGAGGGGTTCATCGGCGATACCGATCTTGCCGGCGTGCAGAAATTTCATTCGTCGCCGGTGCCGCGCATCGGCGGTGTCGGCATTTTGTGCGGGCTCACCGGTTCCGCGATCCAGCTTCACTGGGCGTATCCCGCCGTCTCGGCCGGCATCCTCGCGATCATCGCGTGCGGCATGCCCGCGTTCTTCTCGGGCCTCATCGAAGATTTGACCAAGCGCGTGAGCCCGCTCGTGCGCCTCGTCTGCACGATGGCGGCCGCCGCCCTCGCTTACGCGCTGCTCGACATCGCGGTCACGCGCATCAGCGTGCCGCCGCTCGATTTTCTGCTCTCGTATGCGGTGATTTCGTGCGCCGTCACCGTGCTCGCGGTCGCGGCGCTCGCAAACGCGATCAACATCATCGACGGCTTCAACGGCCTCGCATCGATGGTCGCGGTGATGATGTTCGCGTCACTCGCGTATGTCGCGTTCCAGGTGCACGACCCGATCGTGCTGTCGGCGTCGCTGATCATGATGGGCGCGGTGATCGGCTTCTTCATCTGGAATTTTCCGGCTGGCCTGATCTTTCTCGGCGACGGCGGCGCGTACTTCGTCGGCTTCATGCTCGCCGAACTCGCGATCATGCTCGTGATGCGCAATCGCGACGTCTCCGCGTGGTTCCCGGTGCTGCTCTTCATGTATCCGATCTTCGAGACGTGCTTCTCGATCTACCGCAAGAAGTTCATTCGCGGCATTTCGCCGGGCATTCCCGATGGCGTGCATTTGCACATGCTCGTCTACAAGCGGCTGATGCGCTGGGCGGTCGGTGCGCAGAACGCCCGCGAACTGACGCGGCGCAATTCGCTGACGTCGCCTTATCTGTGGCTTTTGTGCCTCGTCGCCGTGATTCCCGCGACGCTCTTCTGGCGCCATACGGTGCATCTGTTCTGCTTCGTCGTCGTGTTCGCGGCGACTTACGTGTGGCTGTACATCAGCATCGTGCGCTTCAAGGTGCCGCGCTGGATGGTGTTTCGCCGAGCGCATCCGCTGAAGAAATAAGGCCGGACTGGCCGGCCTTGTTCGTGGCTTTATGACTCGAGGAACGCCAGCAAGTCCGCGTTGACCTTGTCGGCCTCGACGGTGCACATGCCGTGCTGGCCGCCCGGATACACCTTCAGCGTCGAACCCTTCACGATCTTCGATGCCAGTTCGGCCGCCGCATGGATCGGCACGATCTGGTCGTCGTCCCCATGCAGGAAGAGCGTGGGGATGTCGAACTTCTTCAGGTCCTCGGTGTAATCGACCTCCGAGAACTGCTTGATGCATTCGTAATGGCCCTTGATGCCGCCGCGCATCCCTTCGAGCCAGAACAAATCGATGATGCCCTGCGACACCTTCGCGCCATCCCGATTGAAGCCGTAGAACGGCATCGCCAGGTCCTTGTAGAACTGCGAGCGATTGGCGGTGACGCCTGCGCGAATGCCATCGAACACGTCGATCGGCAGGCCGCCGGGATTCGCCTCGGTCTTGAGCATCAGCGGCGGCACGGCGCCGATCAGCACTGCCTTCGCGACGCGTTTCGTGCCATGCCGGCCGATGTAGTGCGCGACTTCCCCGCCGCCCGTCGAGTGTCCGACGAGCGTCGCGCCGGTGATGTCGAGCGTGTCGAGGAGCGCGGCGAGGTCGTCGGCGTAGGTGTCCATCTCGTTGCCTTCCGACGGCTGGCCCGAGCGCCCGTGGCCACGCCGGTCATGCGCGATCACGCGATAGCCCTTTTGCGAGAGGAACAGCATCTGCGGGTCCCACGCGTCGGAATCGAGCGGCCAGCCGTGCGAGAAAACCACCGGCTTGCCGGTGCCCCAGTCCTTGTAATAGATCTCGGTGCCGTCCTTCGTCTGGATCGTGCTCATCGTGCGAAGCTCCTTGGTTTGTGCGGCGGCGGCTTTTTTCGGCCGCCGCCAAGGTCAGTGTGCTGTGCGTGTGTGACGTGCGACGGTGCGGCGGAGGTGGCGCGATGGTCGAGCGTTCGCGCGCAAGCCCGCTCGCGACGTGCACAGGCAGCATCGTCGCGCAAACCGGGGAAAGTTTCAGGGATGGGGGTTACGGACAAGGCGCCGCTGTTCTGTTGAACAGGCGAGATACAAGATATCTGCCGCTAAACGGCCATTTCGGAGGCGCGAACGCGCCGTCTGATTTCGACCGGGTACCGGAAAGCGGTAAGACCGTACCGCTTTCCGGTACCCGGAGGTTTTTGATCAAGCCACCGCCGCCCGCGGCATCCTTTTCGTCACCTCATGCGCGACCGCCAGATACCTCGCGGCCGTATCCGCGAGCGTCAGCCCGCCGAGCGGACGCAGCGAACGCGGCTCGCGCAGCGCCGCCACGAGCGCGCTCGCGTACGCGGCGGTATCGTCGGGATCGCAGAGGTGGACGCCCGGAAAATCCGCCGCGAAGCTGAACGGCCGGATCGTGCTCGCGACCACCGGCACGCCCGATGCCAGCGCCTCCAGAAACGCGATGCTGTGCCCTTCCGAGCGCGACGGCATCGCGAAGACGCGCGATTCCAGCAACAGGTCCGCGACATCCGGGCGCGGCCCGTGCAGGCTCACCCGCGCCGACAACCCGAGCTTCGCGACAAGATCGCCCACCGCCGCGTGATACGCCGGATCTTCGATCACGCCGCACAGCAAGAGCCGTGCTTCGGGCACCGTCTGGATCACGCGCTCGAACGCGTGCACCGTCGACAACTGGTTCTTCACCGACGTGTAGCGCCCGATCTGTACGATCTGCGCGCCGCCATCGATATCGTCGATACCGGCGAGCGGCCGCCGCGCGAAACGCGCCATGTCGACGCCGTTCGGAATCAGCGTCATCGACGGATGGCGGCCGACCGCGCCCACATAATCGTCGATATTCGACGGCGACACCGCGATCACCGCCCGCGCGCGCCGCGACAGCATCCGCTCGACGCGCCGGAACATGAGGCTCTCGAAGTCGTTCGTGGCGGAGTGCATCACGTACACGACCGGCACCTTCAGCGGCAACGTGCGCGCGTAGAACGCGGGAATCGTCGCGTGCGCGAACAGCACGTCGGCACGGTAGCGCCTGACCGTCCGGTACAGGCTCCATAGCTTGCCGACACGCCCGTGCACGCGCTCCGGAAAAAGGCACTGCACGCCGTTCGCGACCAGTTCGGTCTGGAGCGCAACGAAATCGTCGTGTGGGGGCGTGAGCGCGGTCACGCCCACCGTCTCGCCGCCGCGCTGCTGATAGATCGCAAGGTCCTTCGCAAGCACTTCCGCGCCCGAGAGACGCGGAGCCAGAACGAGGTGCAGTATGCGCATCACGCCTCCCTGACGATTCGAAAGAGCATCCACCCCGCCGCCGACCCGAGCCCCACCGTCATCGCCCACGCGATGCCGGTGACGCCCCACAGATGCGTCGCAACGGGCACGGTCACGCACAGCACGACCGCCTGGATGATGGACGCGTGCGTCGCGACCTTCGGCAAGCCGACGGCGCGCAGCCACGACACCAGCACCGCGATCACCGCGCCGATCGCCATGTTGATCACGAAGATGCGAAAGAGCGGCACGGCGCTGAGCCACGCGGGCCCGAGCACGAACATGAAGAGCGGCTCCGCGACGAGCCGCAGCACGATCACGAGCACCGCGAGGCCGATCGCCGCGAGCACGAGATAACGCCGGAACAGGCGCCGTGCGGACTCCACGTCCCGTCGATGATGCTCGGAGAACGTCGGAAAGAGGTACTGCGACATCGCGATGGCGGCGTCCGCCAAGAGCATCTGCGCGAGTTTCGACGACATCTGGTACGCGCCAAGCTGAAGCGGCCCCAGCAGTTTGGCGACGATCACCTTGTCGAACTGATTCAGCAGAAGATTCACGACGCTGCCCGCCCAGATCCAGCGGCTAAAATTCACGTAGTGTCCGATGCCGGAGAACGCGAGCCTCACAGGCGGACGCGGCGACATCGTGGTCCAGGTAAGCGTAGTTTTTAGCAATTCGCCCGCGAGCAGGCCGATCAGCACCGAGTACGCGCCCGCACCGGCCAGCGCGCAGGCGAGGCCGACCGCGCAATCGACGAACGCCGTCGATGTCTCGACGCCCGCGAGCTTCTGGAAACCGCGCTGGCGCGTCACGATGAAATAAGCGGGCGACGCGATGCCGCGCAAAATCGGCAGGACGGCGGCGAGAAACAGGAGCCCGATCGAACCCGTCAGATGAAACTGGCTGCTCATGAACGGCGCGAGCGCGGCGAGCAGCACGCCGATCAGCACGCCGCGCGCGGCGAGCGTCGTCCAGACGGCGCCGAGTTCGCCGTGCGTCGGCGCGTCGTGGCCCTGGACGACGGCCTGCGCGAGTCCCGTATCGGAGAGCGACTCGGCGATCGCAACCGCGAGCAGCGCGATGCTGACCGCGCCGATCGCCTCCGGCCCGAGAATGCGGCCGATGGCGAGAAACTTGACCGCGACCAGCCCCCGTACCACTACCTGTTGCAGCAGTACCCAAAACGCCGCATCGTGATCGAATCGCGCGCGCGCCGGTAGAAACGAAAGCCGGACAGATCTCACCAAGGTATTCCCCGCGCTGCTGGCTGTTGCAAACCGCGGTGCGGCGGCGTCTCGCGAGCGTTTTAACGCTCGTGGCGGCTACGGCACGCGTTCAAGGTGGCGACTAGGGGCGCAGCGATCGAGCGCCCGTGCTTTATCCCACGAAGTATGCAAAAGGTATCGTGGCAAAGACCACAATGGACGCCAACCCGTAGTCGAAATCGGCCCGAAACGTCATATCGTGTGGGCTTTGCCACTGTCTTTTGACGCCGGAAAACCACGCGACTTTGGCGCTTGCCGCACGCGCCGCAGTGCTAGTGTTGGGTTTCGTCGGCTCGATGCCGCTTGCTGCGCGCCGAAGCGCATGACGGCGCGCACCTCACACTTTTCCGACACGTTTTCGACGCATGATAAACGACACCGTCCTGATCATCGAGCCGAACTTCAGTGGCCATCGCTGGCGATACGCCGAGTGGGCGGCGAACGCCTACATGGAAGCGGGATATCGCTGCGTCATCGTGACGGAGCCTTCCAACGCGAGTCATCCGCTCGTCGCGCGGTTGCAGGCGGAGGACCGAGCGGAATTGCAGATAGCGCTCGTCGCGCCGCCGGAACGCAGCGGCCGGCGGGGATTGTCGTCGATCAGTTACGCGCGCTTTCATCAGGACTTTCGGCACGCGTATGACGTCGCGAGCCGCGGGCGCGGCGTCGCGCTGGTGGTCGTGCCTTACGTCGATTACTTTTTTCTCGCGTTGCCCTTTCTCGGCTCGCCGTTTGGCGCGACGCCGTGGGTCGGCATCACGATGCGCTCGAATTTTCATCACGATCAGGTGGGCGTGAGGGCGCCGCGCCGTCCGCTCGTCAACGCCGCGAAGACGCAACTCTTCATGCGCGCGATCCGCACGCGGGGTCTGAAAACGCTCCTCACCATCGATCCGACGCTCGCCGGCTGGTGGATGGACATCGGGCATCGTGGTTTGAAGGCGTCGGCGACGGCTGCCGCGATCGAATATCTTGCCGACCCGTTCCCCGATGCGCGTGCCGCCGAGCCCGAACTCGCGAAGGCGCGTCTCGGTCTCGGCAGCGGCAAGCACGTGCTCGTCTATGGCGCGATCAACGACCGCAAGGGGATATTCGAGCTTGCCGCGGCGCTCGCCGCGCGGCCCTCATCGAAGGAAGCGCCGACGCTCGTGATCGCGGGCGCGCAGGACGAGGAAGTGCGCGCGTCGCTCAAGGCAGCGACCGCGAAGCTCGTGCCGGCGCCGGTCGTGCTCGACAGGTTCATCTCGATCGAAGCGGAGCTCGATCTCTTCTCCGCGTGCGATGTCGTGTGGCTCGGCTACAAGGGACACTACGGCATGAGCGGCGTGCTCGTGCAGGCGTATCGCTTCGGCAAGCCCGTGATCGCGACGGCGGATGGTCTCATCGGATGGTTCTGCAGGACGGGGGAACTGGGCCCGATGGTCGATGATCTTTCGGTGGCATCGATCAATCGCGCGCTCGATGTGGTGCTCGCAGGCGTGCCTCATGCGACCCCGGGTGCGCAGCATTTGCTCGAGCGTAATACGCTCAGTCAGTTCAAGAAGACGTTGCGGCAGGCGGTGATTTGAAGGCTGAAGCGATGCCCTGGAAACGCAAAAGCGGCGCACATGCGCCGCTTTTTGCATTCAGGGAAGAACGACTCACCTCACGAAACATGCCCCGTCGCAGGCACTTCGATCGGAGCTTTGCGCTTTGCAGGAAACAGCGCATCGCGAATTCGAAGAAACGGAAACTCGACCGCGCGCGTCGTCACATACCCGACGATTGTCGCGATCGCGAACTGCGCCGCCATGATGGCGAACCAAGAAGGAATCGCGGGCAGCCCCATCGCCGATGCCTTGCGAATCAGGATGTCGCCGGGCGCGAGCGCGAGCGAATGCCACAAGTAAATACCGTACGAATAGAGCCCGATCCAGCCGATCCCGCGATAGATCCACGAACCGCGAATCGATCCCGAGTATTCGAGCGTGAGCACGATGAGCGCGGTGAAGCCGATGGCCTGGATCGTATAGCCGATGCTCTGGTCGAGCGCGACGCTGCGCGTGCCGAATACGAGCCACGCGACGAGCAGCACCACCGTCGCGATCAGCGTCTTCTTGCGCACGGCGAGCCATTGGTATGCGGCGGGCTTCATCCAGTAGATCGCGGCGAGCATCACGCCGAAGAGCAGGCTGTCGATGCGGTACTGTGTATAGAAGAACGTGCCGTTCAAGTCGCCATTCGCGACCGCCGCGCTGCGCGCGACGAGCACGAGCATGCAGATCGCGAAAAGCACGCCGAGAATCGCATTAGCCCTCAGCTTGAGCCTTGCGAAGCCGATCAGGAGCACCGGCAGGAACAGATAAAAATGCTCCTCGACGGCAAGACTCCAGGTCTGCGCAATCGACGATCCGAAGTAGTTCTGCATGTGCGTCAAGTTCTGCACGAGGAACGTGTTCGTCGGATGGCGTCCCGCGAATACATGAAAGAGGATCAGCACGTAGTACGCCGGCCAGATCTTGAACATCCGCCGGACGATGAAACGGCCCGCGTCGATACGACCATCCTGCGAGTATTGCTTCAGCAACAATCCGCCGACGAGAAAGCCCGAGAGCGTGAAGAACAGGTTCACGCCTTCATGGCCGAAGCTCTTCAGCGGCATCTCGATCGCCGCGATGATCGCGCTGCCCGTCGGGTACGAATGGAAGTGATAGCCCATCACCGCGATGATGGCGATTCCGCGGATGAAATCGAGTTCGATCGAGCGGGCCGGTCCGGGTGCCGGTGCCTGCCTGGATGACTGAGTGCGTGAAGCGCCGAACCAGCCCATGCGTTCCCCCTCGTTGCGAAGGTCTCGTTGACCACGGTCCTCATGGCGCTCGAAGCAGCGCTTTAACGGACCTTTTACATGACGAACCCGCTGCCGTGGAGCGGATGCCACACGCGCCGGTTTTACCCGGCACGACGCACGTTCATACGAAATAAACGCGCGAAAATACGCTGGTTGCGCGCCTTCTTCCGGCCTATGAATCTTCTGCCGGGAATCACGGTTCGATCCGCCAACATCCGGTCGTTCGCCGACATTGGAACGCGCCGGGTGTCGGCGCTGCAACACTTCCCCGCAGTGTGCTCCAGACCCGCGAGACGATGCGTGGCGTGGCGCACATGGGGGTCTGTCGTTTCGCGCCGAACGCTAGTCCTTAGGCGCCGCCGCGAAGGCGTGCACTTATGCCGCTGCTATATTCGACCCACAAATACGGGGGTACCCGGAGAGGGCCGTGACTGCGGGCGCGCGAGGCGCGACAATGGTCTTCGAGGGTACGCAGCGGCTTCGCAGTCGCCATGAAGAGCTTAAAGACCAGTAGTCACGAGCGAGATCGACATGCGCAACAAGTACGCCCTGTTCTGGATGTGGATGTTCCTGTTCCCTCTCGCCCTCGACTTCAAGGGCGCGGAAACGGGCAGCAAGGTTCTGCAGGTTCTCCTCGTGCTTCCGGCCATCGCGGGCGGCATCGCGCTGTTGCTCATCGCGCCGCACTTCGCGCGCCGCTCGAAACTCCGCAAGTTCGTCACCGCCGCACTGCTCCTGACGATCGTCGGCAGCGCGGTCACGCAGGTTCTGCAAGGCAACGACTTCGGCAACTATCTGCGCGTGCTGCTGCCCTTTCTCCTGATGCTGCTCGGCTACTTCGTCGCCTGCCATCCGTGGAATCAGGACCGCCTCGAACAGATCGAAAAGATCATGTTCTGGTCGATGGTCGTCTCGCTCTTCTTCAGCTTTGCCTACGGCATGGCAACGGGCGGCAGCCTCGAGAACGTGCGCTTCCGGATCGTGTCGGTCACGTTCCTCTGCCTGCAGGGGCTGCTGCTGCATGAATTCGTCGTCGCGAAACGGCTGACGAAGGTATCGGTCGCGCTCTTTCTCGTGACGATCGTCATCGAATTGCTGAGCGTGACGCGCAGCCTCCTCGTCGGCACGGTGCTGCTGTTCGCGTTCGCGACCTGGATCGCGTCGCCTTCGCTCAAGAGCCTGATCAAGTCGAGCGCGCGCGCCGTGATGATCGGCGTGCTGCTCGGCGGCATGACGCTCGCCGCCGCCGCGTTTTTCCCGACCGTCGCTGAACACTGGTCGCAGCGCATCTTTTTCTCGTCCGCGACCGAGTCGGGCCGCGATCCGACGACCGTCACGCGCCTCGCCGAAATGAAAGACCAGTACGACCAGACGACGTCGTCGACGGTGTCGCTCCTGGCGGGCATGGGCTACGGCCACAACTACCGCTACTCGCCCACGTATCTGCCCGAACTCGCCGGCCAGATGAGCGCGAAGGATTTCTACGCGATCAAGGAATGGGCGGCCGGGCATAACTTCTGGGTCTATCAGTTGTTCGCGGGCGGCATCCTGTTCGGCATCGGGCTGCCGCTCGCCGTGCTGTTCGCACTCTGGCGCGGCTCGCAGGCGTATCGCGCATGGCGACGCAGCGCGCCCGACGTGCTGTATCTCCCGGTGCTCGGGCGCGCGCTGCTCGTGCTTGCCGCCCTGCCCGCGACGTCGGTCGGCGGCAATCCGCTCGGCAACCGCTTCTCGGGCCTCGTGTTCGGCGTGGCGCTCGGACTGCTGGTCGCAAGCTACGCACGCATCGCCCACGCGATGCGCCTTCGCGCCACCAGCAACCCCGCGATGCAGCGCCATCCGATATTCGGCCACGACCTCGGCCCCATGGACCCCGGCATGCGCCCGCACAATCCACACGACGACGTCGAGCTTCTCCCGCCCCATCCGGCGGCGGTGCCGTCGCTCACGCATGATCATGGCCGTGAGAAGCCGCCTTCCGGCACGAGCACGCTCGCACCGCTTGCCTGACACGACGTGGCCCCGCGCGACGCCTTGATGAGAGACTGACCGGCACATGCACATGAAGATCCTCCATCTGCTGTCGACCATCGACCCTCGCGCGGGCGGCCCCACCGAGGGCGTTCGCCAGAGCGGCCTCAGCCTGAAGTCGATGGGGCACGAAGTCGAAGTCGTGACCCTCGACGATCCCCACGCGCCCTGGCTCGCGACGTTTCCGCTGACGGTGCATGCGCTCGGCCCGTCGAAGGGCAACTACGGCATGTGCCCGCGCCTCGTGCCGTGGCTGCGCGAACACGCGTCGCGCTTCGATGCGGTGATCGTCAACGGTCTCTGGCAGTACCACAGCTACGGGACGTGGAAGGCGCTGCGCGGTATCGGCGTGCCGTACTACGTGTTTCCGCACGGCATGCTCGATCCGTGGTTCAAGCGCACATATCCGCTCAAGCATCTGAAGAAATGGCTCTACTGGCCGTGGGCCGAGTATCGCGTGCTGCGCGACGCCGAGCGCGTGCTCTTCACCGCAGAGGAAGAGCGCGTGCTGGCGCGAGAATCGTTCAGTCTCTATCGCGCGAACGAGGAAGTCGTCGCGTTCGGCACGAATCCGCCGCCCACCGACGCCTCTGCATTGCGCGCGCATTTTCTTGCGCAGTATCCGCAGCTTGCGGGCAAGCGCCTGATCCTCTTCCTCGGCCGCATTCATGAGAAGAAAGGATGCGACCTGCTGATCGAAGCGTTCGCCTCCGTGCGCGATTTCGATCCGAGAGCGCATCTCGTGATGGCCGGTCCCGACGGCGGCGAATGGCAAGCGCAATTGCAGACGCTCGCGGAAAAGCTGGGCATCGCGGACCGCATCACGTGGACCGGCATGCTCGGCGGCGACATGAAGTGGGGCGCGTTCCATGCGAGCGATGCGTTCGCGCTGCCGTCGCATCAGGAGAACTTCGGGATCGCGGTGGCGGAGGCGCTCGGCTGCTCGCTGCCGGTGCTGATCTCCGACAAGGTCAACATCTGGCGCGAGGTGCAGACGGACGGCGCGGGGATCGTCGGGACGGACACGGTCGAGGGTGCGGCCAACATGCTGCGCGCCTGGCTGACGATGCACCCCGCCGATGCCGCGAAGATGCGCACGCAGGCGCTTGCGACGTTCACGAAGCGCTTCACCGTCGATGCGATGTCGCATGATCTCGTGCGCGTGCTGCGGCAAGGTGCGCTGAATCGAAACGCCGCGTTCGCGGAGCGGCCGCGAACGGCGTCTGTCGAGCGCTAAAAACCCGCCGGGGCGGGTTTTTCTTCGTGCTTATTTCTTCCCCATCTCCAGCGCCAGATCAGAAGGCATGTGCAGCGTCGATGCCGCGAACGGCAGCGGCTCTTCCTGCTGCTGATGTTCAGCGGCTCCGATTGGCGTCACCGTCGCGCCGACTTCCCCGCTTTTCAACGCATACGCGATGTGCTCGGACAGACGCAGCGTCATCGCGGCGATCGTGATGGTCGGGAAGTTGGCGCCCACCGTCGGAAACACCGAGCTGCCGGCAATGTAGAAGTTGCTCATGCCATGCACCTTGCAGTTCCGGTCGACGACGCCTTCCTTCGGCGAATCGTGCATGCGCGTCGTGCCCATGTGATGCCACGTCCCTTCGAGCTGCGCGGGCCACGGCTTGCCTTCGAGCGGTTCATCGAGCTCCACATCGGCGACGCCGCCGCGCTGCAGTTCGTCGGCGATCAGCGCGACGGTGCGATCGAACGTGCGCTTCACCAGTTCCGTCACCTGCCAGTCCACCTTCACACGATTGAGACCGAGACTGTCCTTCTTCTCCGAAAGCGTCACGCGGCTGTCGCGGTTCGGCTCGGCTTCGACGATCGTCTGGATCTTCACCTCGGTGATGAGCGGGCGCGGCTGCAATAGCCGCGCAAGACCGAAGCACGCGGTATCGACCGGATGCGCCATCATCTGCAAGACGTCCGCCGAGAAGTTCCAGCCAGGCTGGTCCTTGCCGAGCAGCGCCTGCTTGCAACGGATCAACGCTTCCGAGCCCTTCGTGTTTTCGCCACGAAACACCGAGTAGAACCACGAGCGCGCGTTGAGCAGCTTCTCGCGTTCGAGCACGTCCTTCGTCAACGCGAACTGCGACGAGATGAACGTCCCGTGCGCCGCGACGGCCGTGTTCTGGTAGTGATACTTGATGTCGTAGAGCTTGTTACGCGCCCACTGCTTCCTGAAGTTCACCTTCGCCGACATGATGCGCGGATGGTCCATGAAGTAGCGGCCCACGAGATCGTTGCCGTTGCCAAGACCGGCAGCGTGCACCTTGTTCGACGAGAGCAGCAGCCGCGCATTCTCGATGCCGCCCGTCGCCAGCACGAAGACTTTCGCCTTCATCGAGAAGCGTCGCCCGGAGAGCGTGCCGACGTCGATCTGCGTGACCTCTCTGGCCGCGCGGTCGGTGTCGATGTTCAAAGCGTTCGCATGCAAAAAAACGCGCACGTACCGCGCCTT
Source organism: Caballeronia humi (assembly GCF_001544475.1). Lineage (GTDB taxonomy): Bacteria > Pseudomonadota > Gammaproteobacteria > Burkholderiales > Burkholderiaceae > Caballeronia > Caballeronia humi. The sequence goes on from NZ_FCNW02000012.1 coordinate 102,355, forward strand.
TTCCAGATCCTCGCGATACTCCCTGCCGAAGCGCACCGGCGGGCTGAACTGCGAAATCGTGTCGCGCACCTTGCCGCTCGGGAACGGATGGCGCCGCACATCGTTACGATGAATCGCCGCTTCCCAGTACGCCGGCTCGAAGTTGTTCTCGCCGAGCTTGAGCAGCGCATGCGTGCGCGCGTAGTACGGGCGCAATTCGTCGAGGCCGAAGGGCCAGCCGCTGTCCTTCACCCAGTCGCGCTTGTCGAAGTCCCACGAATCTAGCGGACGGCACCAGCCGCCCCAGCAGTTGCTGCTGCCGCCAAGATAGCGGCTGCGGCAGCCGTCGGCGAACTCATATGGCACGCCGACGTTTTCACCGCGATACAGGTCGCGCGTCTCGGAATCTGGCTTGAGGCCGCCGCTTTCGAGCATGCACGTGTCGATGCCCAGCTTTTCCATTTCGCGGGCGAGCGTGATTCCCGCCACCCCCGCGCCGATGATGCATACCGTGGTCTCTATGACTGCCCGATCTTCTACTCTTCGGCTGTCGATGAACATGCCCCGTGCTCCCTCTCTCTCGTGCTCAGCGATTCGCCCGGTTCATGACCGATTCCCTCGATCGAACCCGTCCGCTGTCGCGATCCACAATCGAAACGCCGACTCCGGCCACTGTCCCTTCGATACCGCTCGACGCGGCAGGACTCGTGCAGGATTCGAACGTCGTCATCGGTTCCCTGCGATGCATGCGACACAAGCGTGGCTTGCGCGCGGCAGCGAGAACCCACGTGCGTTGTCCCCCAAGAATATTCGGCCCAGAAGAAATGGCTGGTCCGCCAAACTGGCAGCCTGTACAGCCAAGCTATTCGTCTCTTCCGTCACCCCGAAATGGCGACAAGGATGCGCCCGTCCTTTGACCGCGGTTTGCATCCGTGATTGCTTGTTATGAACTGAGAGTCATGCACTTAAGCGATGCATTCAGCGACGCAGTTTCTCAAGCGGTAAAGCGCTTCTTGATGAATCGCACCGGATTGCCGCCGTACACGCCTTCCGCTTCGAGCGACCGGTGCACGACCGACATCGGCGTGACGACGGCCGAGCGGCCGATCGTGACGCCCATCTGTACGACGCATTTCGACGTGATCCACACACCGTCCTCGATGACGATCGGCGCGACCTTCAGGTCCATGTTGCCCGCCACGTCGTGCGATCCCGTCGTGAGAAACACGCCTTGCGAGATGCAAACGTTGGAGCCGATGCGAAGCGTTGTCTGGTTGTAGATCCATGCATCGACACCGAACCAGCAGTTGTCGCCGACTTGGAGATTCCATGGCGCCTTCACGCGGACCGGATGCGGCATGCGGCAGTTGCGCCCGATGCGTGCGCCGAATGCGCGCAGCAGCGCGATGCGCACGGACGAGAGCGGGATCAGCTTGTTGTTGATGATGCAGGCTTCGAGGAAGAACCACGCGAGTTCGGTGACGAAGCCGCGTCGGGCGACGAAGTTGCCGGGGCCGGCGAGCGACAAATCGATCACCTTGCCCGGCGCGCCGACGCTCGGACTCTGCGGCGCACTTTCGGTGCTGCCTGCCTGGCCGACGCAATCTTCGCCAATTGCCCTGTCCATTTGCCCGATCCCCGCGTGATTGCCGTGGTCCGCGCCGTAGCGCGACTCATGCACTTGCGAATGCTCTTTAGCACTGTACTCAAGGGACGTTTCTTGACGGGCAAGTCGCCTCTGATTGGTCATTTGAACCGACCTTTGGTGATCCGATTATCTGCGAAGCGTGCGCCAGCCCGCGTGCGCTACAGCACGAATGGCCGCACGGGAAAGACTTTTGGCGGTAGCAGCCGGGCACTCGGAATATGCTGTTTTCAGGGTCGCGCGCATCGTCTGACGTGAAAGCATTCCGGCGCTGAAACCGCCCGGCGACACCATCGATTTAAGCAAGCATGCACTGGAGAGCACCACATGGCACGCACGATTCGTTCGACGTTTCATCCGCTGATCGCGGCGCTTTGCCTGCCTGCTGCACTGCTCTGCGCGCAGGGCGTGGAGGCGGCCCCGCTCGGCGATGGCGGCAACGCCGCGGAGCTCGACATGCTCGGCGGCCCGCGGACCTACGCGGACCCGTACGGCACACCGGCTACGGCCAAACGTGGCGCGACTGCGAATGCACAGGCGACGCAGGCTTCCACGCCGACCGAAAAGATGCTCGCGCAGCAGGACGGCATGGTGCCGCAAGGCGGCCGCGTGCAATTGCGGCCGCTCGCGCGCAATCGCGATGCGAAACTGATGCAGACGCCGGATGGTGCCGCGGCAGCGCTCTATCAGTCGCCGGGCGGCAAGCCGGCTGCGCCTGCGAAGCCCAGGGAGATTTACAAGTCGCCCTGGTGAGGGCGCGGGGACATGCCGTTGCGTTATGGGCACGATCATGTGCTCGGCGGCCTGAAACATCGTCATTGGAAAAGCGCTGGCCGACGGCCAGCGCCCTGAACGTCAGTCCACCTTCTCCACACGCAGGATCACCGGCCGCTCGCTGACCTTGGCGAACGGCCGCTCGCCGGCGTCGACGGTCCGCGCATCGGCGGCATCCGTCGAAGGCTGAGTCTCGACCAGTTCCGTCAGCTTCTCGTCCAGCCGCGTGAATACCGCGAGCGGCGCCAGGCGCTCCTGCGCGAAGCGCCGTCCTTCCGCGCCGAAGTTCGCGCGCAATTCGGGATCGGCGACGAGCATCTCGATCGCCTCGGCAAGCCTGTCGACGTTCTCCGGCTGCACAACGACACCGCGCGTCGTCACGGCATCGAAGAGTTCCGTGCCGGGCTGCGCCATCGCGATCACCGCACGCGCGCTCGCGAACATGCCGGTCAGCTTCGAAGGCATCACGAGATCCGCGACATCGCCGCGTTGCGGCAGGACGTGCATGTCCGCGAGATTGAGCAGTTCGTTCAGACGTTCGAGCGGCTGCAGACACAGGAAGCGGACGTTGGGCAGCGTCGCGCAGCGCGTCTGCAACTGCGCTTTCGTCGCGCCGTTGCCGCAGAACACGAACACGATGTCCTCGCGATCGGCCATGCGCGCCGCCGTCTCGGCTAGCACTTCGAGCCCTTGCTTCGCGCCCATGTTGCCCGAATAGAGCACGACCATCGTATGCTCGCCGATGTTCAGCTCGCGACGAAAAGCGCTGCGCCGATCGAGCGGGAAGATCGCCGTCGTATCGACCCAGTTCGGCAGGTGAAACGTTTTCGCGATCGCGACGCCTTTTTTCGCCGCGCGCCCGATCATCTTCTCCGAGATCGACGAGACCACGTCGAAGCGCTGCATCAGCCAGCGCTCGACGGCGAGCGCCGCGCGGCCCGCGCGTTCGTTTTTGAGCAAGCCGAGATCGAAGGCGGCATCGACTTCGAAGTCCTGGATGTGCAGCCACGACTGCGCGCCCGTGATGCGCGAAATCGCAAGCGCGGCGGGAGCGTTCAAGAGGCTCGGGGCGATGGTCATCACGACCTGCGGACGCCAGCGCAGATGCGACATCATCGCGGGCAGCGACGCCGCCGCGAACGAGGCGAGATGCAGGATCCGCTTGAGGCCGCTCGGACGCCTGGGCACCCACAACGGCGCGCGCCAGAGCTGCACGCCGCGCAGCGTCTCGCGACGTCCGCGCCAGCCTGAAAAGCCCTCCGCGACCTTCCATTCCGGGTAATACGGCGGCGCGCACACCACGCGCACGTCGTGACCGAGTGCGGCCAGCGCCTCGGCCATTTCAGCCGTGTATTTACCCGTTCCCGTTAACTCGGGCGCGTAGTTGAGCCCGTAGATAAGAATTTTCATATGGTCCCTCGCCCGACTGTCGCACCGTCGCCCTCGCATCGTGATACGGGACGATCGAGCGCTCGCCTGCGGACCGGCAATGCATCCGTATGGCCTTTCTGTGTTGCGGTACCGCGTGTTCTCCTATAGAGGAAATCAATGATTCAGCATCAGCGCGCAGCCCCGCGCGATGTTCGCCGCAGCCGACGGCGGATCGAAATGGTTGATCACGTCGACACAGCGCCGCGCGACACCCTCGGTATCGGCGAATGCTTCGAGACCTTTGAGCATCGTGCGTTGCAGCGCCGGCACGTCGCCCGCAGGGAACGCGTAGCCGCTGACGCCGTCGATCACGAGTTCCGGCACGCAGCCGCAGCTCTCGCTCACGATGACCGGGCAGCCGTGGCTCAGCGCTTCGTTCGTGACGAGACCCCACGGTTCGCTCACGCTCGGCAGCACCATGCAGGTAGCGCCGAAATATTCGCGCGAGAGCGGCGCGTCCTGCAGGCTGCCGAGGAAATACACCGAATCGGAGAGACCGATATCGACGGCTTTCTGCTTGAGCTGATCGCCCATCGGACCTGTGCCGACGATGCGCAGCGTCGCCGCGGGAATGAGTTGCTTCACGCCCGCGAACGCATCGAGCAACGTGCCGATGCCCTTCTCTTCCGACAGCCGCCCGACGAACACGAACACCGGCGCGCCGCCCTTGCGATAGTGCACGCGGTCCGCAATCGCCGTCTCCGGCGAGAACGAGCGCGGCAGCGCCGCGGCCTGGCACGGAATGAAGATCTTGTCCTGCTTCGCGCCGAGCGACATCAGATACTCGCGGCTGCGCGTGCCGAATGCGAAGTAGCCATCGCACAGCGAGAAGAACACGCGCTTTGGAATCGACGTCAGCATGCGGCGCGGCCGGTCGCGGCCGGTCGAATCGCAGAACACCGCGCGACGCTTGCCCGTCACGATGCACGCGATCATCATCGCCCAGTACTCGGGACGGTGATAACCCGGCAGCACGACGAGATCGGACTTCGCCTTCAACACTTCCCACGTGAGGCGCGCCGTCATGCGCCAGGTGGGCACGTCTTCATAGCATCCGTTGTAGAGCTTCTTCATCGGATAGCGGTGAAACGAATAATCGACATCCGAGAAGCCGAGACGGTCATGCTCCGTATCGGCGATCTGCACCATCGAATAGCGAATCGAACCGGACCCCGAGATATTGTGCAGCGCGGAGAGCACCGCGCCCTTGTGGCGAGACCACACGACGTTATGAAAGATCGTGACCGACGAAGTCATTTTTTTGGCTTCCCTGGAAGTGGGACGCTTTACGTCCGCGTTCAGGTGCGTGCTCATGCTGCGACCGCCGTCTGCGAAAGCCCTTCATATCGCGCGAGAAAGTCCGCATACGTCGCGGCGATGCCGTCTTCCAGTATGATCGATGCCTTCCAGCCCATCCGCTCCAGTTTCGATACGTCGAGCAGCTTGCGCGGCGTGCCGTCGGGCTTGCTCGCATCGAACGCGAGTTCGCCCTCGAAGCCCACCACGCGGCACACGGTCTGCGCCAACTCGCGAATCGTCGAGTCCCGACCGACGCCAACGTTGAACACGCCTTCGGCGATGTCGCTTTCCATCATGAAGGTCGCGGCGTCGGCGAGATCGTCGACGTGCAGGAACTCGCGGCACGGCGTGCCCGAGCCCCACACTTCGAGCGCACCGTCGCCGCGCAGCTTCGCTTCATGCGCTTTACGGATCAGCGCGGGCAGCACGTGGCTGCTTTGCAGATCGTAGTTGTCGTTCGGACCGTAGAGATTCGTCGGCATCAGCGACACAAACTTGGTGCCGTATTGCTGGTTGTAGGCCTCGCACATCTTCAGGCCCGCGATCTTCGCAATCGCATACGCCTCGTTGGTCGGCTCGAGCGCGGAGGTGAGCAGATACTCCTCCTTGATCGGCTGCGGGCAGGCCTTCGGATAGATGCAGGACGAGCCGAAGAAAATCAGCTTCGGCACGTTCCAGCGCGATGCCGCGTGAATCACGTTCGTTTCGATCGCGAGGTTCTCGTAGATGAACGACGCAGGCATCGTCGAGTTCGCGTAGATGCCCCCGACGCGCGCCGCCGCGAGGAACACCACATCGATTTGCTCTTCCTCGAAGAACAGGTTGACGCCGCCCTGATCGGTCAGGTCGAGATGCGCACGCGTGCGCGTCACGATGTTGCGGTAGCCCGCGCTGGCGAGCCGCCGCACCAGCGCGGACCCGACCATCCCCCGATGCCCCGCCACGAAGATGCGTGCGTTCTTGTCCATGGTTTCACTCGTGATGTTCGAGAGCCTTGAAGCCCGCCAGCGTGACGAGCGCGTCGCGCCGTGCGATCTGGAAGTCCGAGCGAACCATTTCTTTCACGAGCGACGAGAACGAGGTCTCCGGCTTCCAGCCGAGCTTCTCGTGCGCCTTCGTCGGATCGCCGAGGAGCGTCTCGACTTCGGTCGGGCGGAAGTAGCGCGGATCGACGCGCACGATCACCTGGCCCGGCGCGAGCTTCGTTTCGCGGCCTTCGACGCGATCCACGATGCCCACTTCATCCACGCCCTCGCCTTCGAAGCGCACGTGAACGCCGAGTTCAAGAGCCGCCTGCTGAACGAAGTCGCGCACGCTGTACTGCACGCCCGTTGCGATCACGAAGTCTTCCGGCTTCTCCTGCTGCAACATCATCCATTGCATCTCGACGTAGTCGCGCGCATGACCCCAATCGCGCAACGCTGACAGGTTGCCGAGATACAGATCGTCCTGCATGCCCACCGCGATGCGTGCGATCGCGCGCGTGATCTTGCGCGTGACAAACGTCTCGCCGCGCACCGGCGACTCGTGGTTGAAGAGAATGCCGTTGCACGCGTACATGCCATACGCTTCGCGATAGTTCACCGTGATCCAGTACGCATACAGCTTCGCGACCGCATACGGGCTGCGCGGATAGAACGGCGTGGTTTCGCGCTGCGGGATTTCCTGCACGAGACCATAGAGTTCCGACGTCGATGCCTGATAGAAGCGCGTCTTCTTTTCAAGTCCCAGGATGCGGATCGCTTCGAGGATGCGCAATGTGCCGATGCCGTCGGCATTCGCCGTGTATTCCGGCTCCTCGAACGACACCGCTACGTGGCTCTGCGCCGCGAGGTTGTAGATCTCGTCGGGCATCACGCGCTGGACGATGCGCAAGAGGCTCGTCGAATCGGTCAGGTCGCCGTGGTGCAGGAAGAGCCGTTGGTCCGGATCATGCGGATCGCGATACAGATGGTCGATGCGGTCGGTGTTGAAAAGCGAACTGCGGCGCTTGATGCCGTGTACCTCGTAGCCCTTTGCGAGCAGCAACTCAGCGAGATACGATCCATCCTGCCCCGTGATGCCGGTGATCAAAGCCACTTTGCGGTTCATTGTCTACCTCGCCTGTTTGCCATGCCGAGAAGGCGCGTGCCGGACACGCGCCGAACTTGTGTCCGCCAGCATCTTTATTCGGAGATGCTTTCGTATCCGTAATAGCCTGCGTAGGTACTGCCCATCAGCATCTTCGATTGCGGGACGTCGGTGAGGAGGACGCCCTTCATGTTCACGCCGCCGTGATGGAGGCGCTTCATCGTTTCGCCGATTTCCTGCACTTGATTCTTGCCGTGACGCACGACGAGCAAGCTCGTGCCGGCATGCTTGCCGATGACGGTGGCATCAGTGACCGCAAGGACAGGCGGCGTGTCGACGATGACGAGGTCGTAGAGGTGTTTCAATTCTTCGAGTACTTCTCCAAGGCGGTCGCTCATCAGGAGTTCGGACGGGTGCGACGGCAGCGAGCCCTTCGTGATCAGGTCGACGCCCGGCAGCACGTCGCGCAGGATCGCGCTCGACACGTCCGCGCCCATCAGCACGTCAGAGAGGCCCGGCGAATGACGCACGCCAAAATGCGAGTGGATGTCGCCGCGGCGCATGTCACCGTCGATCAGGAGCACGCGCTTGCGGGTCGATGCCACGAGTGTCGCGAGGTTCACCGACAGGAACGACTTGCCGGCCTCCGGACGCGAGCCCGTCAGCATCACCACGTTGTTGCGCGCGTCTTCCAGTTGCAGTTGCAGCGACGTGCGCAACCCGCGAATCCCTTCGACCGCCGCATCTTCCGGCGCTTGCGCGGCGAGCACGTGCAGTCCTTCGGTGCGCTGGCCGACCTTGCGTTGCAGGCGCAGTTGCGTATTGCTGCGCGGCACGATCGCGAAGACGCGCACGCCCAGTTGCCGCTCGATGTCTTCCGGACGCTCGACGCCGCCATACAGCGCCTTGCGAACGAACGCGACCAGTATACCGAGCACGAGGCCGACGCCCGCGCTGATCAGGATCACGATCAGGCGCTTCGGACGCACGGGATCGTCGGCTGCTTCGGCGAAGTCGACGACGCGCACGTTGCCGGTCTGCCCCGCCTTCGCGATGCGCAGTTGCTGCGCGCTGTTGAGCAGGTTCGTGTAGAGCTCGGTGTTGACCCGCACGTCGCGCAGGAGGCGCAGCGCGGTCTGCTCGGTATCGGGCAGCACGGACACGCTCTTGCCGAGACGCGTCTGCGCACCGGCGAGCGACGCGATCTGCGCATCGAGCGCCTGCACCGAAGGATGGTTCGCCGTGAAGCGCAGCGACAGTTCGGCGCGTTGCTGTTGCAGGTCGCTCAGCTTCGTCTTGTTATCGACGATCTGTTGCAGCAGCAGACGGCTTTCCTCGCTGAGATCCACCGTGCCCTGGCGATTGCGGAACGTGTTGTAGCGCTGTTCGGCCGCATCGAGTTGCTTGCGCAGTTCAGGCAGTTGCTGGTCGAGGAATGCGAGGGTGCGCTCGGCTTCGAGCGAACGCTTCTCGATGTCCTGCTGCGTGAAGCGGCGCGCGATGCTGTTCACGATCGCCGCTGCCTGCTTGCTGTCGCCACCTTCGAGGCTCACGCTGATGATGCCCGATTGCAGCGCGGTTTCCGTCACCGTGAGGCGCTTTTGAAGCGCGTCGATGGTGCCGAGCGTCGAGAAGCGTTGCAACTCGAATTGCGAGCCGGGAGCGCCGACAAGCTTCTCGACCTTCAGCTTCACGGGACCGATCGAGCTCGTGCCCGACACTTCCTGGCCCACCTTGCCGGTCAGGATCGCGATGCCGTTGGGATCGTTCAGCACATAGGTGCCGTTTTCTCCGGCGACGAGCGTGAAAGTCTTTTCGTACTGCTCCTTCGGTGTATCGAAGAGCGGCACTTGAATCTGCTCGTTGCCCCATGCGAAGCGCGACATGTAGCCCGCCGGGATCGGCTTGTCGAACGCTGAGAACGCGCTCGCAACGAGGCCGCCGACGAACGGAAAGTAGCGCGGCGTGGCGATGATGTCGAGGTGCATGCGGCGCACTGCGTCTTCGACGACGAGGCGCGAGCGAAGGAGTTCGATCTGCGCAGCGGTGGTCGACTTGGCGTCGAACATCTGCGAGACGGTCTGGACTGCGTTGGCGTTTGCGTTGTTGTTGTTATTGCCGCCGGCGTTGCTTTCTTCCGTTTGAATCAGGGCGTCCGCGCGATACGTCGGAGGCGCGAGGAACGCGTAGGCTGTTCCCAATGCGATGACCGCCAACATGACAACCGTTACCAGCTTCCAGTTGCCTAGCACGGCAGCCAGATAGTCCGATAACCGTAACTCGTCCCCCGACGATACATCCGAATATCGTGTATCAAAGTTCATGGCCATGGTGTCGCTCACTCGTTCTGAACTACGTTCTGAACTGCGCATTGGGCGGCGCGCGCGAAATGCGCGCGCCGTGCGAACGGCTTACTTCGTGACGATGGCTGCGGTCAAACCAGCATTGATTGCCGGCAACAGCAGGTTAAGCACGCGGCTGAATCGGACCAGGCCGCTGTTATCGATATAAACAACGTCCTTCGGTTGCAGCTCGAAGTTGTTGGCGAGCAGCATCGAAACCGGCGAGCGCGCATCCAGGCGATAGATCTCCGGCTTGTCGCTCTGGCCGTTGCGGATCACGTACGTTTCCTTCGGATTCGACGTTTCCTGGTTCAAGCTGCCTGCCTGCGAGATCGCGTCGGAAAGCGTGAGCTTGCCGTTCTTCATCGGGATCACGGTGGCGGGCTTGTTCACTTCGCCCATCACGTAGATGCCGTTCTCTTCGCGCGAATCGATGCGCAGCGAGTCGCCCGGCTTCAGAACGATGTCCGAGGGGCTGCGGCCCTTCTGCGTCATGGCCGCCATGTTGATCGTATAGGTGGCGCCATCGCGCAGCAGCGTGACGCGGCTTTGGTCGGCGCTCGGCGCGAAGCCGCCCGCACGGCCGATCGCTTCGGTCAGCGTCATCGGGATGTCGTTGAAGGTCTGCGTGCCCGGTGCGCGCACGTCGCCGTCGATGTAGACCTGCGACGAACGGAACGATGCGACACGCACCGTGATCTGCGGCTTCACGAACACCTTCGACAGTTCCTTGTACAGCTCGCGCTGCACCTGTTCCGCAGTCTTGCCGGCGACGTGCAGCGGCTTCGTCACATACGGGAACTGCAGGTTGCCGTCTGCATCGACGACGAAACCGGGCGCGGCGTCCGCCGTGCGCGTGTTCGGATTCGGCTGGCCGAGCGCGGCTACGAGTTCAGGGTGATCCCACACCGTGATCTGCAGCACGTCGCCCACGCCAAGCGCGTAGGAACCCGACTTGCCGTAAAGGCTCGCAAGCGGATCGGGACCGGTCGACGCCGGCTGCGCACGCATCTTGCGCACGAGCGACAGATCGATCGGCGTGATCGGGATGTTGACTTCGGTCGCCGGATCGCCGGCGTCGTTGCTGGTTTCAACCAGCGTCGGCGGCGAGGTCATGCGCATGCCCGGCGCCAGGCCGCAGCCTGCGAAGAGCGTGCACAGCGCTGCTGCGGCGGCGAGTGTGCCGAGCCGGAATCCGGACGTGCCACGGTTGTTGTTGGTCAGCGACGTGGTACTTGATTGTTTTTGAGTGAGCATTGGTCGTCCCCTGCATCAGTAAGCGTTGGTGTGGCGTAATCCTTTAAAGATCGTTGCGGCGATGATTCTCATGTCGAGGCCGAACGACCAGTTCCCGAGGTAATACAAATCGTGTGCGACGCGTCCCTCCATTTTTTCGATGCGATCCGTTTCGCCCCGAAAGCCATTGATCTGTGCCCAGCCGGTGATGCCAGGTTTGATCCGATAACGATGGATGTATCCCGATACCACCTTCTGGTACAGATCATCGTGCTCCAGCGCGTGCGGACGCGGACCAACGACGGACATGTCACCCCGCAGCACGTTGAAGAATTGCGGCAGTTCGTCGAGGCTCGTGCGGCGCAAAAATGCCCCCACACGCGTGACGCGCGGATCATTGCGCGTTGCCTGACGAACCACCCCGGCCTGCTCGGCATGCACTCGCATCGAGCGGAACTTGTAAATCTGGAAGACGCGGCCATCCGCGCCCTTGCGGCGCTGCTTGAAGAACACCGGGCCGCGCGAGGTGAGCTTGATCGCGAGCGCGATGCAGATCAGGAGCGGCGAGACGGCAAAGAGCGCACAGGCCGCGAACACGCGGTCGAAGAGTTCCTTTTGCAGCAGAGCGCTCGGCGAGAGCGGCGACGCCACCAGGTTGATCGCCGTTTCGCCCAGCAAATCCGTCACGCCGGATTCGAAGAGCGCAAGGCTCCGCACATCGGGGATGAAGCGCACGTTCACCAGGTCGTCACGGAATTCGTTGACGTACTTCAGGATCGTGCGTTCGTGTGACAGCGGCAGCGCGAGCCAGACTTCGTTCACGTTCTGCGTGCGCACGAAGTTCACGAACGAGACGATGTCTTCGAATACCGGCACTCGTGTGTTGATCGGGCCGGCTTCGGGCGTCGCGTTGCACACGGCCGAGGCGCGGAAGCCCGAAGCCGGCGAGCGGTCGATCTTGCGAATGATCGACTCGCAATGCCGCCCGCAGCCCACGACCGCGACCGAATGCAGGTTCATGCCGGCGTTGCGCATCCGGGCGAGGACCGCATGCGTGACGAGGCGTCCGGCGATCAGCAAGCCGCCCGACATCGCCGTCCAGTAGGCGAACCACAACCGCGACACGTAGTCGAGGCGGTGCAGCGAGAACATCAGCACGAGAGCGCACGCCTGCACGATGAGCCACGCGAGCGACACCTGGCTCGCCAGCACGATCTTCGAGCGTCCGCGCCACGATTCGTACACGCCGAACGACGGAAACAGCGCGAGTGAAAACGCGGCCGCGAACGCGACGAACGCGACGTAGAAGCGATGTGCTTCGATGTTGTCGAAACGAATCTGCGACGCGATAGCAGCGCCGCAGATGATCATTGCGACGTCGAATATCCGCGCCAGTAGTCCCTGTAAATCGCGCATCCTGATTCTCCCCGTCCTGCTTTTCCGATGACGAACCGCAAACCGCCGCTTCCTCCGTGTCCCTGCCGTGCTGCGTGTCCCGTCGTTTTTGTAAATTCAGCTAGCTTCAGCTACGGCCGTACGTATCGTCGAAGCGAACGATGTCGTCTTCGCCGAGATACGAGCCCGACTGCACTTCGATGATTTCGAGCGGCACCTTGCCCGGGTTTTCAAGCCGATGCGTCACGCCGAGCGGGATGTACGTCGATTCGTTCTCGCTCAGGAGGAACTGCTCCTCGCCGCGCGTCACGAGCGCCGTGCCGCACACGACGGTCCAGTGTTCCGCGCGGTGGTGATGCATCTGCAGCGAGAGGCGCGCGCCCGGCGTCACCACGATGCGCTTCACCTGGAAGCGGTCGCCGTGATCGATCGAGTCGTAGAAGCCCCACGGCCGGCGCACCTTGCGATGCGCTTCCGCTTCCGGCGCATGCTCTTCGCGGATGCGTGCGACGAGCCCCTTGATGTCCTGCACGCGCGAGCGGTCGCAGACGAGCACCGCGTCGTCCGTTTCCACCACGATGATGTTGGTCGTCCCCACGCATGCGACGAGGCGTCCGCCTTCCGAGCGCGCATAACTCGACGTCGCGCCTTCGAACACGACGCGGCCCGCGGCCACGTTGCCCGATTCGTCCTTCTCCATCGCATCCCAGACGGCGTCCCACGAACCCAGGTCCGACCAGCCCGCGACGAGCGGCACCACGACACCCGCGCAAGGCGCGTTCGCCGTTCCGACGTGCTCCATCACCGCGTAGTCGATCGAATCGGACGGCGAGCGGCCGAATGCGTCTGCATCGGGGCGCAGATAGGCGCCGTCCGTGCGTCCTTCCTTCACGGCCGCGACGCACGCTGCGTGCATCTCCGGCTGGAGGCGTTCGAGCGCCGCGAGCCACACGCTCGCGCGCACCACGAAAATGCCGCTGTTCCACCAGTACGTGCCGGCGGCGACGTATTGCGCCGCGAGTTCGGCGGCCGGCTTCTCGACGAAGCGGTCGATCTGATGCGCGCCTTCTTGCAGCGCGCCGCCGAGGCGGATATAGCCGAAGCCGGTGTCGGGGCGTGTCGGCGGGATGCCGAGCGTCGCGATGGCGCCCGCTTCCGCATGCCGCGCGGCGATGTCGATCGCGCTGTGGAGCGCGTCGATGTCGGCGATCGAGTGATCGGCCGGCATCGCGACGATGATTGCGTCCTGGCCATCGGCGCAGGCGAGCGCTGCGGCCAGCGTCAGCGCGGGCGCCGTGTCGCGCCGCGCGGGCTCGACGATGATGCGCGCCGCCACGCCGCTCGAACGGACTTGCTCTTCAGTGGTGAAACGATGTTCCTCACCGCATACGATGATGGGCTCGGCCGCGACCTGCCAGTCGCCGGGAAAGCCCTTCATGCGGGAGACGGTTGCCTGGAGCAGCGAGTCGGGACCGACCACGCCGATCAGTTGCTTCGGAAACTGCTCGCGTGACATCGGCCACAGACGCGTGCCGGAGCCACCGGCAAGGATGACGGGCACGAGCGAGCGGCATGGCTCGGCCAATCTGGCCGAGCCTGCTGCGTCCACCCCCACCCCACCCTCGTAACCGGTTGCGTCCTTGGCCTGCGTATCGTGTTTCGTCATCGTCGGGCTCCTGCCTGCTGGATGTTGCGTTGCGCGGAAAAAAACTCCGCCTGAATACCGCTCGAAACGGTGTGCCGCCGGGTGCGTTTCGCTCCCGGCCGGCGAAATGAAATTGCCTTGAGCCGCCTCAGCCGCTCGAATCGCGCCTGCTCTGCATCCGGTACTCGGTCGGAGAGATCAGAAGGCGCTTGCGAAAAATCTTGGCGAGCCGGTCGCCATTGCCCATGCCGCTCCTGCGCGCGATCTTGTCGACGGGCAGCTCCGAATCCGTCAGGAGCGCGCACGTCACGGCAAGGCGCGCCTGCAACAGGTAGTCGGACGGCGTAATGCCCATCTCGATCTTGAAGCGGCGCAGGAAGTTGCGTTCGCTCATCGCCGCGACCTGCGCGGCATCGACCACGGAAATCGGCCGCTCGCAGTTGTCCTGCAGCCAGCGCGCCGCCGCCCGGATCTTGTCGCCGGCGGTCGCCGCGCCACTGTCGCCGAGGAGCGACACCAGCTTCGCGGCGGACCCCGGCATCAGCCGTTCGGCCACGCCTCGCGATACGTCCAGTCCCAGGTCGCGCTTCACGATCAATAGCGCGCCCTTCATCGATTCATAGCGGTCGCCCGCTTCGCTCGCCTGCTCGTCGCGCACGACGTGGATCATCGAGCTCGACCCGTAGCGCGCATGCGATTCGTGCGCGTTGCCGATGCCCGCCGCGTCCAGCACCTTGCGGCCCTCGGAGATCGACTTGACGACCGTCGTCTTCGAATGAACGCGGCGCACCCATTCGATGATGCGTTCGTCGCCTGCCGCGTCGTCGGCGCCCTTGCCGCCCGCCACGAAGAGCGCGTCGAAGCCGCCGTAATGGCGCGCATCGAGCCCGTCGGTCCAGACCCGGACCGAGGACGAGCACGCCACGTTGCCGCCTTCGACCGACAGGAAGCGCACGTCATAGGTGCACTCGGCCCGGCCCTTCGCCGACGACAGCTCGTTCGCCATGTGGAAGACCTCGGCGACGATGCCGGCGCCCAGGAGCGAAAAGCCGTCGTACAGCAGGATTGCGATGCGTCTCACCTCGGACTGCGAGCTTCTGGTCGAAGTGGGTATCCACCCCATGACCGCGGGTTCGAGATTGGCGTAAGGCATGGTCATCCTCTGCAGCTTGCGTAATCCACGACCTGTGGAACGCTCGCTGCCATTGCGGTGCATCATCGTCGTAGCCGAATTGACGGAGGCTGCGCGTGACCGATGGAAGCGAGATGTTGGCGGAATTGGTCCGCTGGCTTGAATCATAAACAGACAAACTTTTTTACGCTTGCGATTTTCGCGCTGAAGCCGGGAAATCTGTTCTGCTATGAGGCGGAACGCACATTGAAATCCTTCCCCGAATTCAGCGACCTGCCACAAGCCGGCATTGCGCAAAAAGCAAACGCAATCTCCGCCCGAACGGTTAGAGCACTTTCCAGTCCGGTTGCAATTTCTGGCGGCTCGGCTTCGGAGAATCCCTTGTCGGACAAGGCGCTCCAAGCCCCATCAGGGTTTGTGGGCTAGCGCACGCAGAACTTCAGACGTTAGAAACTGATTCATCCATGCAACATTGAAATGTCCAATCGATTCGGCTCCTTTCTTTTGATTCAACATTTTTGGTACCTTTGTTACCGATCTGAATCAACTTTGACAGGCAATTTATTGACGCCGCAATTGCCAGAGGGCGATTAAATATTAATCGGTTGTCATTTTAAAATCGGAGTGGCAGCGGGGTCGGAATTAATCGGTGGATAACGTTTACCGCTTTTATATGTGTGAATAACACGTCCGATTTGTATGAATGCATATGTTGCCCCGCACCACTGCCTGACGGCGTTCCTCGTCCCCTATACGCAGTTCGTTTGTCTACGGATGCGTCCGCCAATCATTAGCTATTTGACGCACTGCGTGAGCGCCATCCGTCTTGATGCATTTCATATGAATCATGACAAAGGGCCATAACGCCGGCGCCACACGAGCGATTAATCCCCCGATGAATGATGTAACGGGGACATGTTGTGATACGGTATTTTTTACTGGTATTTGTCGAACGGACCGGCAATATGCGGTAGCCCGGCCCAGACCATCGGACCATGTTTCACTCCTGATACTCGCTGGATTCTGGGTGGATCAGGCGCCCGGCGGATGCGCGGCGCGCGACGCGCGAAGGCTGTCCCGGTCCGCCAACCTTCAGCGCAACGGCTAGCCGCCCCGAAACGCCTGACTTATGCTGGATTGGCTGTGTGGAGCGTGTTTGCAGGTTGTTGCTTGGTTGACCGAATGGGGTCCGGATGCATCCGCCAAGCCTTGTGGCCAACGGGCCGGGACAAAAACGTGGCGCACCGCACACTCCGCGAAAGCGTCCCAAAAACGTTTCATTTTGGTAGCACGGCGCCAAAAAGCGCTTGCCGGACCGTCGCCGTGTCGTGAAACCCAGTTGCGGACGTTATGAAACCACCCTCTCGCCGTCGTCGAACGTGCTCACCGAGTGTCGCAAAAAAGCAACAGTACCGCGCGATCTCGCTCTTGATCGCGGCGGTCTTGATGCAGGGCTGCGAACGGGCGTCGTCGGATGAGAAGGCGGCGGCTCCTGCGCCCGCGTCGGGATCGATGGTGATCGAGGGCACGACGTGGCTCCCGTGCGCGCGCGAAGGCGCAACCTGCGCGCTGCGCGGGACGGCGCGCGTGATGTACGGCACGGCGAGCCAGCACGTCGTCAAGGAATTCACGGACGAGGTCGTCTGCGACAACACCGCCTTCGACGACCCCTCCCCCGGCGCCGACAAGCGCTGCTGGTACGCGAGCCCGGCGGTATCGGCGGCGCGGCCGGGGGCACGGCCAGCATCGATGGCGCCCGTCGCCGATGCGGACACGCGGCCAAGCGCGCCACCCGCCGTGCCCCAACTCGACTGCAAGGCGCCGGGCGCGCCGGGCCCCGCGACCGAATCGGGCGATCCGATCGAAGCCGATACCCCCGGCAGCGACGGCACGCGCATGTTCGCGCGCGGCGCCCCGGTGCGCATCGCGTTCACGGTGCGCCCGGCTGCCGCCGATGCGCTCGTCTGGCAGATCCGCGACGCCTGGAATACCGTGCGCGCGAGCGGCCGCTTCCCCGTCGCGGCGCGCGCGGGCACCTATACGCTGTCTTGCACGACGCAGACGGCCGGCTACTTCGCGATCTCGGCGACTTTCGCGTCGAAAAAGTCCGCGCTGATGGCGCGCGGCACGCGGCCCGCCGGCATCGCGACGTTCGGCGTGCTGCCCGACGTCTCCGCCGCGCTGCCCGCCGTGACCTACGTGCATCCGGACCAGCATCGCTTCGGCGGACAGGGCGCGGCCTACCTGAAGCCCGGCGAGTCGTGCTGTTCCGGCGACGGTTATCGGCCGCTCTATCCGAACCTCGGCCTCACGTGGGTCAACGACAACCGCAACTGGTACATGACCGAGCCGAAGGGCCCGAACACGTTCAACGCCGCCGCCGACAACCTCACGCCGTTCTTCAAGCCCGGCGACCTGTTGCGGCTGATCCAGCTCGACGGCATTCCCGGCTGGGCGAGCCCTACGCACGAGCGGACGCACAGCTACGCGCCCGCGTCGTTCGATCAATACCGCGCGTATCTGCGGCGCGTCGGCGAGGAATCGAACGCGGTGCGCAAGCGCTACTTCCCGCAGCAGACGAACAATTACTATCAGGTCACCTGGGAGCCCGACTACGAAGGTGGCCTGCCCTGGCGCGATTCCGACGCGAATCTCGTCGCGATGTTCAAGGCGACCCACGAATCGATCCACGCGACCGATCCGAACGCCGTCGTCATGGGTCTCACGCTCTCGCAGCTTTCGACCAACACGACGTGGCTGAAGCGCCTCGCGCCACTCGGCATCGGTAAGTACCTGGATGGCGTGAGCGCGCATGGGTATTACGACATCGGCACGTCGCCGTCGCATCCGCCCGAGCGTTTCGCCGACAGCGGCGATCCGGCTAAGGCGCTCCCCGGCGCGATGCGCGAGTTGCGCCGCACGATGACCGACGTCGTCAAGCCGGGCGCGAAGCTTTTCGTCACCGAGACCGGTGTGAGCTATGACATCGGCACGAAGTACGGGCCGAACACGCCGAACGCGAACGTGCTGTATGCGCAGGGCGCGGTGGTCGCGCGCACGCACCTGATCCTGCTCGGCGAAGGCGCGGACGTGAGCTTCGTGTTCTATTCCGCCGATCCGCCGGAAGTGGGCTACGGCGTGTTCTTCGATCTGGTGAACGCGCAAGGCGGTTTCGGCCAGACGCAAATCAGCCCGAAGCCGGCGGCGATGAGCGTCGCGGCGATGACGCGTCTCATCGACGGGACGACGACGCTCGGGGCCGTGAACGACACGCCGACGGGCGTCTATGCCTATGCGTTCCAGCGGCTGAATGGCGGCAAGGTCGTGACGGCGCTATGGACGCACAGGAACGCGGTATGGCCGGGCGCGGGCGGCTTCAGCCCGACGTACACGGCGAACTACAGCCTGACAGTCGATTCGCCGGGCAAGTCCGGCAACGTGACCGTGTTCGACATGATGGGCAACGCGTCCACGATGCCGTACAGGAACGGACGCGTGGCGCTGGCGCTCACCGAATCGCCGGTGTACGTCGTTTCCGACAACGCGCAGATCATGCGATCTAATGTGACAACGCCCGCAGGATACGCCGCACAGTAGCGTCTTAAACGCATAAAACACGATTCTACGCGCACAAAAAACCTGTCTCACCGAAGCGATCTTTCGGCGTATTTCGCCAGTGCCCGGCACGGGTGTTCGCTTTCGACGCGCGTTACACTCGGTTCACCCGATCGCGGCATCGGGACACATAACCTACGCAAGAAGGCGCGGCCAAAGGAGCACCGGGGAGGCCGACGTCTGGACACACACACATAAATACAGCGGAGCAAAGATGCTTAGCGAGACGGATTTTCTGGACGTCGTCCGGCTCACGCCACTCGTCTCGATCGACCTGATCGTCACCGACGGCACGCGGCGAGTACTCGTGGGACAGCGGCGCAATCGCCCCGCGCAGGGCACGTGGTTCGTGCCGGGCGGGCGCATCAAGAAGGACGAATCGATCGACGCGGCGTTCACGCGCATCGTCAACGATGAACTCGGCGTCGCGAGCGTGGAGCGGTCGTCGTCACGGCTCTACGGCGTGTTCGAGCACCGTTACGGCGACAATTTCGCGGGCGCGCCCGGCATCTCGACGCACTACATCGTGCTCGCCTACGCGATACACCTTTCCGGCACCGTGCCGATCGGCCGCTTCGACCAGCACAGCGAGTACGCCTGGCTGCTGCCCGACGAACTGCTCGGGCGCGAAGACGTTCACGAGAACACCAAGGCGTACTTTCGCTAGGCGACTTAAGCGATCGCTTCCGACAAATCGTCGTCGTTGGCGGCTGGCGCGGCCACGCCGTTCGTTTCCACCACCGGCGCGTGTTCCGCCGCGAACCGCGCCGCGAAAAGTTCGCGCAGATACGCGTCGAACTGCGTCGCCACTTCCGGGTGACGCAGCGCGAACTCGACTGTCGCCTTCAGATAGCCGAGCTTGCTGCCGCAATCGAACCGCTTGCCCTTGAAGCGATGCGCGAGCACCTGTTCGTGCGCTAGCAGCGATTGAATCGCATCGGTCAACTGGATCTCGCCGCCCGCGCCGGGCTTTTGCTTGCGCAAATGCTCGAAGATGCGCGGCATCAGCACGTAGCGCCCGACGACGCCGAGATTCGACGGCGCCGCCTCCGGCTCCGGCTTTTCGACCACGCGCGAAAGCTTGAAGAGTCCATCGGCCCAAGGCTTGCCGTCGATCACGCCATATGAGCGCGAATCGGCTGGGTCGATCTCCTCGACACCGATCACCGAGGAGTGATAGTGATCGAACACTTCGACCATTTGCGCGAGCACCGGCGGCTGACCATCGATGAGATCGTCGGCGAGCATCACGGCAAACGGCTCCTCGCCGATCATCCGTTCAGCGCACAGCACCGCGTGCCCCAGCCCGAGCGGCTCGGCCTGGCGCACGTAGAAACAATCGACGTGACTCGGCTTGATGCTGCGCACGAGGTCGAGCAGCGCCTGCTTGCCGCGCGCCTGCAACTCGGCTTCGACTTCGTACGATTTGTCGAAGTGATCTTCGATCGCGCGCTTGCCGCGGCCCGTCACGAAGATCATTTCCGTGATGCCGGCGGCGATCGCCTCTTCGACCGCGTACTGGATCAGCGGCTTGTCGACGATTGGCAGCATCTCCTTTGGACTCGCCTTCGTCGCGGGCAGGAACCGCGTGCCGAGACCCGCGACCGGAAATACGGCCTTCTTCACCTTGAGCATCTGATCACCCCGTCGATTGTGTCGCGGCCTTCTCATGCGAGGCCGACGCGACGATTATGCGTCGCATCGGCAGGCAATAATTCGTATGACCACTGGAACGGCCAGCTTATTACTCGAATATCGAAACCATCTGCCAACACCTCGTCATTTTCCGACTAGCGCGGCGGCGTCCGTGACTCCCCGCGTATAGTGCGTCGCATACGGAAGACTTCCCGATGAGCGGTTCGCGCTGGAGACTGTCGATGGGATACGGGAATGGTATGGGGCGGCTGCAGGTCGTGCGCTCGCCCGAATCCGATGCTGCGCCGCGTGACATGGCCAAGCGCATCGGGATTCTGATTTTCGAAGATTTCTCACTGGTCGAGGTCAGCTCGATCTCGGAAGTGTTTTCCCTCGCCAACCAGATTCGCAAACCGGCCGCGAACGGCACGGCAAGCGCCGATGCGCCGAACTACTCGCTCCTCTTTCTATCGAGCGATGGCGGCAGCGTCGCGAGCAGCTGCTCGATGCGCATCTGGACCGAGAGCCTCGAAAACCGCTGGATGAACGACTGCGACGCGCTCTTCATCGCGGGCGGTCAAGGTGCGCAGCACGCGCGGCATGATCGCGTGCTGAGGAAGCGCTTGGGGCGCGTCGCGCCGAAGATTCCGTTCGTGAAAGCCATCGGCGAAGGCTCGCAGATTCTCGCCGCCGCCAATCTCACGCTGCAAAACCGCTCGCTCGATTTCGCCGAGGAGCCTGCGGCGGCGTCCGCGCTGGCCAACTCGCTCGTCATCGCCGAACAGACGCTGACGCTCGACGATCCCAAGGGCCCGATCGCGGCCGCGCTCTCGATCATCAAGCGCGACTACGGTGCGGCGGTCGCGCGCGAAGTGTCGGAACGCTCGATTCCGGGCGCGTGGCAAAAGCTCGCCACCGTCCTCGACGACACCGACAGCGGCGGCGTGCGCCAGAAGATCGACGCGGCCGCGCGCTGGATCCGCGAGAACTACGTGCGGCCGATCACGATCGCCGATGCGGCGCGCATCGCCGCGATGAGCGAGCGCAATTTCCTGCGCCGCTTCAAGGCGCAGATCGGGCTGACGCCGTCGGAATATCTGCTGCGCGCGCGGCTGGATGCGAGTTGCATGCTGCTCGCCGCAACCGACCTTCCGGTCGACAAGATCGCGCGGCGCTGCGGCGCGGGTAGCGGCGACGGGCTCGCGAAGATCTTCAGGAAGCGCCTCTCGATCTCGCCGACCGAATACCGGCTCGCGGGACGACGCAAGCTCGACGCGCCATGACGAGCACTCGCTAACGGTACCGCATGCCGCACACGACCTGGCTGTCCAATCTAGGCGATTCCGGCCTCCTCCTGCCGCTCGCGCTCGCGTGCGCGGTCTGGCTGCGCGTGACCGGCAAGCATCTTGCGCTGCGCTGGCTGTTGTCGCTCGCGGCGGGCATGGTGCTCGTCGGCGTCACGAAGTTTCTTTACGCGGGCTGCGGGCTCGAATTCGAATCGGTGCAGTTTCGCGTGATCAGCGGACACACGATGCTCGCAGCCGCGGTCTGGACCGTCTCGCTCGCGCTGCTCGCGTCGGGCGCGCGTGCCGGGTGGCATCGCCTGGGCGCCGCATGCGGTCTGTTGCTCGCGGCGGCGATCGGCGTGTGCCGGATTGTCGAGGATGCGCACACGCCCATCGAAGTGCTCGCCGGATGGTTGCTCGGCGGCGCGATCGCGCTGCTGTTTTTGCAGCGGCTCTTCAGCGAGCCGCGCCGCATGCCGCGCGCGCTCGTCGCGGGGCTCGGGCTGCTCGCGGTTTCGTCGATCGCTTACGGGCATCGCGCGCCGTTCCAGGCGCTCATCGTCCACTACTCGCCGTGGCTTTGTCAGCGGCTCGGCTTCTGAGGAACGTCAGCGTGACTCGCTGCACGCCTTGTCGGCTTGCAAGGAAGGCAAGCGCGCATACAACGCCGCCAGCCAGTCGATAAACACGCGCACCCGCCGCGGCTGATGGCGGTTCGCCGCATACAGAATCGACACCACCCGCGGATACGAAGGATACGCCTTCAGTACTTCCCGCAACGCGCCGCTCTTCAGATGCTGTTCGAGCGTGTAACTCGATCCCTGGATCAAGCCGAGCCCTTCGAGTCCGCAAGCAAAGTACGAATCGGCATCGTTGACGGCGACGAGATTGCGCATCGCGATCACGCGCGTCTCGCCACCGGACACGAACTCCCAGTTGCGCACGCGACTATTGTTCAGCACGTAGCCGACGGCGAGGTGATTCTCCAGATCGTCAGGCGTCTGGGGCTCGCCGTACTTCTCGATATACGCCGGCGACGCGCACGTAATCTGCGAATAGCAGCCGATGCGCTTCGCAACGAGCGTTTCGTCGACAACAGCCCCCACGCGCACGACGCAGTCGAGCCCTTCTTCCACGAGATCGACCTGCCGGTCGGTGAGATTCAGCTCGACGGTGATGTCGGGATAGCTCAAGAGGAAATCCGGCAACGCGGGGATCAGCGTGCTCTTCGCCATCAGCGCGGGGAGGCTTACGCGCACCTTGCCCTTCGGCGTGGTCTTCGATTGCGAGACCGCCGACTCCATGTCGTCCACTTCGCCGAGCACGCGCACGCAGCGCTCGTAAAAGGTCTCGCCGTCTTCCGTGATGCTGATGCTGCGCGTGGTGCGGTTGATGAGGCGCGCGCCCAGATGCGCTTCGAGTGCCTGCACGGTGCGCGAGACGCTGGCGGGCGGCAGGCGCAGCGCATCGGCGGCACGGGAGAAACTGCCCGCTTCGACGACGCGCGCAAACACTTTCATCGCGAGAAACCGGTCCATGCGTGAGTTCCGTTGTTGGCGCGCGCGAGCGTCGCAGGCTTCGCGCGCGTTTGGTTATGGTCGGGAATCAACGACGATAGTACGACGCTTCCATTCAGCCTGCGTCATGGCGTCAGGCTGAATTCGCCGGCAAGCAGCATGGCGTAGGCGCGTTCGAGCGCCGCCAGGTCGGTCGCGCGCGAGCTTGCCTGGATGCCGTCGAGGCCCGGCAAAGGCACGCTCACCGCGCGGCAGTTCGTATAGTCGCGCGCGCGCATCGATGGCGGGATCGTCGTGAAGAAGGCGGTCGTCGGCACGTCAAAGCCGGCTGCGATGTGCAGCGCGGCCGTGTCGGAGGTGACCAGGTAGCGCGCGTGCCTGATCCACGCGACGAAATCGGCGGTATCGGGCGCGAGCGGCGTGACGTCGGTGTAGTGCGGATGATCGACGGCACCGAACCCCGCCACCGGCAAACCGAACTCGCGCCAGAGACGCTCGATGAGTTCCGCGTGCATCGACGGCGGGATGCTTCTGACAGGCGTTGTCGCGTTGGGGCAGAAGAGAACGTAAGGTTCGCGCTCGTGCGCCACCAGCGGCAACGCCTGTAGCCAGCGGTTGCGCTTGTCGGCCGAGGGAACATCGGACGGCGGCACGCCGAGCGCCCACAGGAAGAAATCGACCATCGGCAGCGAGGCGAAGGCGGGCCAGAAGAGATGATTGCCGATATCGATCTTCAGGTCGCCAGGCGGGAGCGAATCGAGCGCAACGGGCAGTTCGATCACTTTCCCCAAAGGAGGCGCGGCGAGTTCGTAGAGGCGCTGAACATAGCGCGGCGCCCGCGCGGGCCGGTACAATGTGATGCCGAGCGAAGGATGGCGCTTTTTGATTGCGAAGAGCGCGGTTAGCCCGATAATCGAATCGCCGAGAGTCACGCCCATGCCATTGATGACATGTAAATTGCAGTGTAGGGCGTAGTCGGAGGCAAGGGCCGCGGTGGCGGCGTTGAGGATGCCTTGGACCATCGAGAGAGGACGGAAGCCGGATGTGAGCGCATCGTCCATTTCCAGGTCGTAAGGCGCGACAATCTCGTCGTTTGGCGACAAAAGCGAACCCGCATGCGTCAACGCGGAGACTTCACTGAGCGGATTGACCCAGCAAATTTTTTTCGGGAGGGTAAACATGCAACTCCTTAGCCACGAATCGCGAAGAAATACGCGGCTAACGATTATGCCATCGACATCGGCAAAACCCTGTCCAAGTTACGTGGGGATACACGCGCGCTATTTGGCCGAGGCCATAAATGCACAAGCGATACAACGGAAGTGGGCGACCTGCGCACCCGTACGGTCTTCCCGCCAATCGTGTTCATTTGCAGTGAGTCAAACGATAATCGGTTCCGCCACTCTCGCATTCCTTTTCCGACTGTAGTTATTTCGCTGACGCGCTCGCATCACCAGTCAATCCCAGGACGCTCATCGTTGAACCCGTCTGTGGCACTTCAATTTGAAGCCGTCAACCTTTTTATACGGAGCGCGCTGATAGCTTGCGTCGTGGAATGCAGCCTTGCAATCTTGCTTCAGATGTTGATATGTACGAGAAACCACATAGCGAGAAATTGTCCTCGCTGAATATCTACCGCAGACGCCGTGTCGTTCGCGGCGATTTGCCGGCTGGCACAGCAGGATACTGAGGCATTCCGGTCAGGGCGATCGCTACCGGGTCGAGGTTGTGCGGCTTCGTTCAACAGGGATGACGGTTCAGGCGTGATTCGCGGCATCAGTGAGGGCTTGATCGCCTGATCGCACCAACGGGTCAGATGACATCACCCCGAATTGAGGGACCTGCAACGACGGCGGGCCGCACTGGTCACCACAACTCCGGCACGATGAAGCAGTCGATTGCCGCTGGGGTGGGTGCAACTTTGTCGTTCGGCGTAGCGCCGATTGGAATCACGTTGTACAACGGCGGCACTATCTCAGGCAACGTCTACTGTGGAAGCAGCCGACGCTGCGGCCGAAAGTGCCGTACACGGGACCCGGAGCCGCTCGGCGAAGGGCCTTTGCCGTGCACAGAGCGACCGGGCCAGATTCGATGCGTCCCGGCCGGCACGCAGGGTATGCCCTACCGAGCAACGTATCCAGTCCCAGGCTGGGAGTCGGAGCACTGAGCAGGTCGGACGATCCATACATTACGCGCGGCTTCGCGGGTCGGTGTCCGACGCGTGCCCCGCCTTGACCTTAGGGATTGCCATGAAGACAGCGTCGATTGGAAGCAAGTCTACAGCGAGATATTCAACTTTCGGTGCGGTGCTGCTGGTGATCGCGCTGTGTATGCTGGCGGCGAGAATTCCGCACCTCGTGAGAGACCTTCACGATCGCGGCCCCGACTGGGTCGGAGACTTCCAGTACTTCTACTACGCCTTTACGGTGGCAATTAATCACCCGTCGGAAGCATGGATCCTCTACGACGGCGATCACGTCATCCCGTTCCTGCACGAGATCGGCATGCTCGACGTCAGCGCGATAAATTTCTACGGCTACCCTCCGCAGTTCGCCATTATCTTTTCATGGCTAGCTTCTTGGGACGTATCGACGGCGAGGATTATTTGGTCTGGCATGTCGGCCGTCTGTATGGTGACCGCCGTCATCCTGACGCTGCAGCTTTCGTACCGCGGCGGAAATCGGGGCGCCTTCGTGTTGTTGGCTGCGATCGTGATACTGTTTCGTCCCACGTTGGACGAAATGTATTGGGGCCAATCGAACGCCCTCCTGTTCGTTCTCCTGGCGGCGACGTTCTTTTGCATCGAACGCGGCAACCGTTATGCGGCCGGCTTATTCCTCGCACTCGCGATCGCAGTGAAAGTAACGCCGATGGCTATCGTCGGCTTACTGTTGCTACGCCGGGAATGGCGAACGGTGATCTCCACGATCATCTTCTCGGTCGTCATAGCGGCTGTAACTGCTGCCCAATTCGGGTGGAACGTAATTTTGCGTTACTACATCGCCGATCTGTGGCGTCTGAACAAGCAGTTTTCGCTTCTGGGTGGCGCACCGTTCAATAGCTCCCTGAAGGGCGCCTTGCAGACTTTATCCGCGGCCTCCGGCACATCCATGTCGCCGACGGCGCTGGGGGCGATCTCCACCGTATTTGGGTTGGCGGTGTGTTTGCTAGCTGCATACCTCGTATTCAAGCGTCATGCAGACCCTCGCATCGACTATGCACTTGCCACGGCGACTATGCTACTGGCCTCGCCAGCGCTCGAGTCCGTGCATATGGTGGTAGTGCTGATCCCCTTGCTGATACTCGTCGGAACTACGCTCGAGGAGCCTCAGGCATTCAGCGGGGCGGCGTCAGGCTCGCGTACCGAATTGGTGTTCATAGCGCTTTCGATTGCGCTGTTGATGTTTTCGCCGAAATTCGTCAGCTATACGGTCGCCGTCATGCTGATCTACGGTTTGTGTGTCGCGCGCTATTTTCCGACCGCCGTCTTTAGCGATCGCGGGAGGAAAACGGCTTGATCTGTCCGATCGTTTTCGACGGCCTTAAGGGCGAGGCTCCCGCCGACGGGCACTCGGTGAGACATCTACGGCTTCAACCCCGCTTGGGACATTGCCCATGAATTTCGTGAAAATCAAGAGTCCTGACATCATTTCGCTCGTCGTGCCCTTCTATAACGAAGAGGACGTCATCGACGAATTTTTCGCCACGGTTCGTCCGGTATTGGACGCAGTACCCGACTCCGACTATGAAATTGTCTGTGTCAACGACGGAAGCCGTGACCTGACGCTCGAGAAATTGTTGAAATACTCGATCGGCGACCGACGAATCAAAGTGGTCGACCTTTCACGCAACTTTGGAAAGGAAGCTGCCCTGACGGCAGGGCTCGACCATGCCAGAGGAGACGCAGTCATTCCGTTGGACGCCGATCTGCAGGACCCGCCACATCTCATCCCGCGGCTGATCGAGAAATGGCGCGACGGCTTCGACGTCGTCATTGCGATACGGTCAGAGCGACTGACCGACAGTTACGCGAAACGCAGCACCGCATCATGGTTCTACCGAGTCCACAACGCGATCTCGGACGTCAAGATACCCGGGAACGCTGGCGACTTTCGCCTGATGTCGCGGCAGGCCGTCGACGCGCTGAAACTGCTGCCTGAGAATCATAGGTTCATGAAGGGCTTGTTCGCGTGGATCGGATTCGAGACGGCGTCCATCGAATATGTGCGCCAGCCCCGAGCAGCCGGTACCACGAAATTTTCTGGATGGAAGCTGTGGAACTTTGCACTGGAAGGAGTAACGAGCTTCAGTACGCTGCCACTCAGGGTGTGGACCTACATTGGCGGACTCACCGCGGCGTTCGCGTTCGTTCTCGCAGCGTACTTGATTCTCCGGACTGTCATCAGAGGAGTCGATGTGCCCGGCTATGCGTCGATCTTTACCGCGGTCCTGTTCTTGGGCGGCATGCAGTTGGTCGGCATTGGCGTAATCGGCGAGTATGTCGGCCGTATATATTCCGAAACGAAGCGGCGTCCGGTATATATTGTCCGGAAGTTCTATCAACACGATACACAGCGCAGAGAAATCGATGAACCGGTATCGGCTCGCTCTAGTGCGTAAACGTGGCGCGAGAATGACTCAGCAATCACATTCGACCTTCGCACCGTACTCGCCAGCGACTGCGCCACGAGTTCATGGGCCAAATGCAGGTAACTATCGACCCGGTTGCAGGTCAGCCGGTCGTGCTAAATCCGTTTGCAGTGGTAAAGTGGAAGCTGACATGTCGGCGAACATCGCTGCGTTTTCTCCGGTAGAGGCGGAAGCGCAAAGCAGGTGGCGTACGCCGGCATCATCGAGATTTGGATCGGACGTGCTAAGGTTAGGGCACCGTCGAGCGCGCAACGTTCTTTTTCTGGCTGCAGCATTGGGTCGCAGTCGACTTCGGACGTTCCATTCATGCTTCGGGTGTCTGCGACCAGGCAGCTAACCGGGACCAGCGTTCGATGTAGCAAGCCTGAACTATCGCCCGAACGCGCGTTCGCCGAATACCGCCCTTTCGAAAATGCCAGCTGGCGCTTGCGCGGGTTGTCTACTTGTGTGCGTTGGTGAACATATCGTGAGTTACCGTTGCGCAAAGGTGGACCGTTTTGTGCTTCACGCCCCATGCAAACGTGCAACTGTAAGGCGCGTGCACTGCATGCCGGTGCCAGCGAAGGCTTTCAGGTATGCGCCGCGACCTTTGGCACAATAGCTGGTCGTTGCGAGAACGACCTGCAGACGAATTCAACCAACGGAAACGATATTTCCGAACAGCGGCAACCCCCCGCGCGCGTAAGTGTTTCCATCTGGAGAATTGAATGTATTCGAGGATTGTCTCCGTACTGTTCTACATGTTTTTCACGTGCGTGATCTTCAATCCGCAGGTATCGGGCGTCACCCTTTACTTTTATCTCGTCATCCCATTCTTCGATCCGGATTTCTGGCGGTTCCTTTCTGCGACGGTGCGCCGCTGGAGCGGGCCGCTGGTGATCGCGATTGCAGTGAGCATGTTGGGATCGCCAAGTGCGGCGGCCCGCGTACTGTCGATCGCAATTTGCATCGGCTATCTGATGTATACGATGGACCGGCGAATTAACTATCTCCATTATTGGATGGGGATCAACATCGTGTTCGCCATGTTGCAGTTCACGCTCTACTACACGGACCGAAGCCTTTCCTGGCAATTGGGACCGACGCAGCTCGCGCAGACGATATGGGGCCAGTACGCAACCAAGACATTCACGAATTTCTTCGAGATTTTTTATTTTGCGCGGGTATCCGGGTTTTCGAGGGAGGCCGGGTTCTTTTCATCGCTGCTAATGAGTTCACTTATCCTCTACCTGATGACTGAAAAGGTTAAAAAGAAGATGGTCGCGCTCTATTTGCTTGGCCTTTTCATCGGATTCTCCAAATCGTCGATGCTGCTTTTCATCTTTGCGGCGCTCTATCCGTTCCGCCATACGCTGCGGACCGTCCATCCGCTCGTGATCTTGGTAGCGTTCATGGGCGCAGTCAGCATGTTCGGCGTTTTTCTCGCGGATCACTCCTTTTTTGGATCCCAGACGTTCGCGCACCGCTTCGCCGGATACCCATTTCTCTTCGACGCGCGGCTTGAAGATCTTCTTCTGGGGCTCAATGCGCAGGACGTCCTCAAGCACTACCTGTATTTGCCCTACATCCACCTTGTCCAGGGGGAGGCGATAGCCGGGGTACCATTTGCCGGCCTGCCCGCAAGCGTCGCGGAGATGGGACTATTCAGCGCGTTGCTGCTGTTCGGAGTCGTTGCATTTACCGCGAGCGACGGATTCGTCATGCTGCTGGTTCTGTTGATTACATCGACGGTGAGCATGACGACCGTGACGTCCTTCGTGCCAATTGCGTACGTGATTCTCTACTGGCCGCGATTCGCAGCGTACAGAGGTGAACGCATGCAACAGGCGGCAAACGGTTTTTCTGGCATGGCTTTCAATCGGTTACGGCGAGCGCGAATGAGCCGCGCCTTTCTATCGCCGGGACTCGAAACATCGTTGTCTGTGCGTGACGCATCAGTTCACGATGCCACGCGAACGCGTTTCGAATCCTCTAAGCGCTTGGGTAGATGGCGCCGTTGATTTGTCTTTCGCTTCTTCGTGCGACGATGCTTAGTTGCGACCCACCGGGATCAAGTACTTTGGCAGCGCTCCCAGTTGCCACTCGAAACCCTGACTAGGCACGTCGACTGTCGATGTAACACCTTGCCAGTCGCGCTGCGTGTAAGGGCCGGGTGGGATCTGTACCTGAGTAGCGCCCGTGTTGCCGCCGACCTGCCATCCGACGTAGACGGGACTCCGTGTGCCGTATTGATAGACCTTCACGTCGCGCTTGTCGATCAGCGCATGATCCCATTTTCTCGTATCAAGCATTCGCATCAAGACGGATGCGGCCACATAAGACGGCTTGGGAGTTAGGTCCGCGCGCAAAAGTCCGAAGTTGGCTTCTTTGTCGTTCGGATTGACACCGTCATCGACAAAGTCGTACCAAAACACCGATTCAACCGCGGCATAACGACGCGAAAGCAAATACGTACGCGCGATATTCGCCGCCTGTGCCGGTTCGCTGAGCCCGGCCGATAGCGGGCTGGAAGGCCAGCCGATCTCGGTGATCCAGAGCTTAAAACGTCCCTCGCCCGCCCTGGGTGTTGCTTGCACCATACGTGCCAGATGAGGCCAGACGTTGGGAATGTTCACGGGATTGACCGGCGCGCCCTTCGCAGGATAGCCTGAGTCTGGGTCGTTCGGCGACATGTAGGGATGGATGCTGAACCCGTCCTGATAATCAAGTGCGCCCGCCTTGACGAGCGCGGCGATGCAATCGCCTCCGGGGCCGCCTCCCGCTCCTCCGCCGCCGCATGAAATTACGTTCGCGTCCGGGCTTTCCTTCTTGATCGCGACATAAACCTGCTTCAACAACGCCACGTAGTTGTCGTAGCCGACCGTCGCAAAGGATGGCTCGTTCCATATCTCCCAGTCCTTGACATGCTTGCCATAGAAGGCCACCACCTTCTGCGCGTAGCGCGTGAAGAGATCGCGTTCCTGCTGAGTCATCGGAAAACCGCGCGGTCCCTTGAAGAGCCCCGGATATGCCCTGCCGTTGCCATAATCGAGGACAATCAACGGCTTGATGCTGAATTTGGCGGCTTGCGCAACGTAGTCACCGTAGCCGCCATTATCGGGCGGGAAGAGGAAGGTGCCAGGCTTTTTTTCGACTTCGCCGAAGTACAGTTCGTCTCGGATCCAGGTAAAACCCGCTTTCTTGATGAGCGGCATGACGATCGACGGCGAGCCCTTGCGTTGGCCGAAATGGGTAACGACGCCGGCATCGGGAAAGGCGCCGCGAGCCGGGATGAGCGCCGCCATTGTGATCTTCAGCGAGTCGCCGTCGACCCCGCCGGCCGCCGCCAGCTTGGTCTCGAGCAGGTAGAGACCGGGGCCCGGAATGACCACATTGAATGCAATCTGACCGCCCGTCGCCGTGGCCTGGTACGTGGACAGTGGCGTGCTCGCAGGCTGCGCATTGGCGTCGTAGCGATATAGGGTCGCGACGGCGTTCGTGCCGGCCGCGCCACGCTGCTGCGGAACCTCGACTACGATCTTCCTTGTGCCCGGGCCATCCATGATGAGCGTCCCGGGCGGATTCATCAAGCGCATGCCGTCTGCCACTGCGACGGCGTCATGCGCGGCGCTCATTAGCGCGGCGCACGCGAGGACACGGGTGAGTAGGTTGAGGCACGGCACTGAGCGCGTGGTAAGGACCGCAGGCATCGGGACTACTTCTTGCCGGCACTGGATAAGCGACGCAAATGGGAGAGGCGTTCGCTCGGTTCTCGACGAACTCGGCATGTGGCTTCGATTGTCCGGGAAGGGCGAGCGCGCTTTTACACCAGGCGTCCTACGGCTCCCGATCTGTGGCGCATTTGCTTGCATAGGCGTACGTTGGTTCTCGCGGCGCCGCTTCGGCACGGCATCGAAGATCACCCCCGCGATCTGGACGCACCTCAGAGCGAAGCGCTCCGTCACAGATTGGCGTCCTTCTCCGCGTCGCGCGAGGGAACGCACGGCGACGATCGCGGTCCCTGCGATCATCTTCGCGTCGCTAGTGTTCTTCGCACGCTCGATATCCTGCAGCAACGACGCGCGAATCCCATTCGACGCTTTCGCTGCCATGTCATCGCGCGTGAGATTTGCTTCCTGCCGCACCCCTGCGATAAGGGAACCAACATACGCTTGCGCGATTTCATTAGTGATCGTCATTTATCCAAGATCGGTAGATAACTGGTGTCCGGTACATCACACGTGGCGGCACGCGACAACGATTCCTTGCGGCGTTGGCACGTCTAAAAGTTGGGCGCTGAACGCGAAGCAAATCCGTTTTCGCCGGATTTGCGCAGCGCAAAGCCAAAAACCTTCCAAGGCGTTGTGCTGCAAGCGGTTAACCTTCACGCCTAAATTAATGGCGATGTGTTCAGTAACGCACACATAAAAAAAAATTGCGGAAGTGCTAGCTGCGCGTGGCGTGCGGCTTTTGGAATTCGCAAGACGTCTCTAGTCGCGTGAAGAATTGTTTTTCCGCGAGCCTGTCAGATTTCTTGTGTATTGAGGTCATGAGACGATACCGAAAGGAACTCCTTTATGACCAAAACAACAAACATGACAAAGAAGAGCAAGGAACCAAGCCCGCCGAAGCTGTTGCCGGATGAGTTGATCGATTAACTGCTGGCTGAGGTGCAGAACAAGGATGCCGAGTCGATTTTCGGCGAATCGGGCTTGGCCGGCCTGCTCAAGAAGCAACTCGCCGAGCGCATGCTGGCGGCCGAACTGACGCATCATCTGACAGCTGAGGTCGGGCAGGGCAAGGCCGGCAACCTTCGCAATGGCACGAGCCCGAAGGCGGTCATCACGCCCAATGGCGAGTTAACCTGGATATCCCGCGCGATCGGCAGGCGACGTTCGAGCCGCAGTTGGTCGGCAAATACCAGCGCCGGCTGCCGGGATTCGACGATCATTTCATCAGCATGTACGCGCGCGGCATGAGCGTGCGCGAGATCCAGGGCCATCTGCTGGAGTTGTACGGGTTGGAGGTGTCGCCCGATCTGATTTCCAGGGTCACTGACGAGGTGCTGGCCGAGGTCAAGCAGTGGCAGCAACGCCCGCTCGAGGCGATGTATCCGATCGTGTACTTTGACGCGTTGCGGCTGAAGATCCGCGACGAAGGCACGGTCAAGAACAAGGCGGTCTATCTGGCGCTGGGCATCCGCGCCGATGGCCGCAAAGAAGTGCTGGGCCTATGGATCGAGCAAACCGAGGGCGCCAAGTTCTGGCTAAAGGTCTCAACGAACTGAAGAACCGCGGTTTGCACGACATCCTGATTGCGGTGGTCGATGGCTTGCGTGACTTCCCCGAAGCGATCGAAGCGGTTTATCCGGCCGCCCAGATCCAGACCTGCATCGTGCATCTGATCCGCAATTCGCTGAATCTGGCGAGCTGGAAAGACCGCAAGCCGTTGGCTGGGGCGCTCAAGCCAATCTATCAGGCCGCCACGGCCGAGGCGGCGGCCGTGGCGCTCGACGCCTTTGCGCAAAGCGAGTGGGGCCGCAAATTCCCTACCGTCGCGGCCAGGTGGCAGCGTCAATGGGAGCAGGTGATCCCGTTCTTCGCCTATCCGCCCGAAGTGCGTCGGATTATATATACGACCAACGCCATCGAAAGCATGCACATGCAGTTGCGCAAGATCGTCAAGAACCGCGGTCACTTCCCCACTGACGAAGCCGCCAGCAAGCTGCTGTATCTGGCCTTGCGCAACATCGAAAAGGATTGGAAGATGCCGCCTATCACCTGGCGGCGCGCCGTCAATCAGTTAGCCATTCTGTTCGGCGAGCGGTTCACCAACGCCATCAGCTGAGATTTTTTATAGCGATCTCAGCACACGAAATTTCTGACACGCCCTTTTCGCACGGTACCACCCGCCTTGCCCGTCCATACGGAGCGCACAGATTTCTACGTATCCGTCAGCACGTACCGTGTTGACGCGCGTGTCGACGATTGTGCGCAGCAAGCCGTACGAAACACGCCGGTGTGTCCTTCCGGGTCTGTCACTGCAATCGAGGCGGTTTTTCCGATTCAGTCGCAGGAAGTGGCCAGCAAAGAACGTGGCCTTGCGCAACATCGGAAAGGACTGGGCGATGCCGCCTGGCACTTTGCGACAGGCGGTGCACCGGTTCACCATTCTGTTCGGCGCGAGATTCACCAATGCCGTTAGCTGAGTCTTGTTAACCGGACTCAGCGCACAGGAATGCTGACAGGTCCGGTGAGAATGCAATTCAGCCCAAAGTGAGATGAATTGGCGATTGGGTCGCTCGAAGCAAAAAGAGTCGGCAGAGTTTTTCTGCCGACGCACGTGACTCGGCGCTGCCTAGGCCGAAACAGGATTTGCAGCGACGAACTTCTTGAACGATGTGTATGCGGGATTCTTCGTTACCCCATCAGCATTGATCAGCCCATAATTTTTGTCGATCACGCAATACATCATGACCGACTGAATGTTGTACTTGTCCTTTATCGACAAGTACTGCGCAAATGCAGTATTCACATACGCAGCCGCGCTGTCCGGCGTGTCCTTTGACCCGGACCAGCCCCATTCCGTCAGCCAGATCGGCACCCCGAACGAGTCCTTGAGCACCTGCAGGACGTCAACCGATCCCGTTGGTCCTGCGCGCTGGATGTTCCCCGAGCTCTTGTACCAGTGATACGTCGTGAAGTCCCACCGAATGAGCGGCGCACCGCCGACGCCGTTGGTCGAACCATTGGGCGAAATGCCGCTCCACAGCATCTGCAGGGCACGATATGCCATCGGAATGCCAACGTTGACGCCGCACTTGATGGTCGGGTCGATTGCTTTCACACCGGCAATCATGCCGCGAATCACGCCGCGGAATGCGGGCCAGTAGGCGGGACTCCAATGGGCCGAACTACTCCCATTCCCGCTGATACACACAGGCACATCCAATTCGTTTCCGCATTCGATGTGTTGTACGAGGCCTTTCAGCGGTCTTGTGCAGTCCACGGCGAGATTGTACCCAAGCGTATACGCAGCCGATTCGGACAGGGTCGGATTCCATCCATTCGACTTGGGATTGAGCACGGGCAGAATTGCGATGCCGCTTCCGGCGAACGGGCCCTTGATCGCGTCGGCCACTACCTGAGCCATTCCCGCACTGGCGACGTCCGCCCGATAGTTGGTGGCGCCGAGATCCTTTAGGTATTTTACTTGCGCTGCGATACCGATTGTCTGGTAGATGCCAGTGTTATAAGCCATGTGGCCGTTCACCCCGTAAAAAAGCGGCGACGCGCCCGAAGTAGCGGTGCGGGGATCTGTAGTCGCGACCCACGCGCTGCCACTCCAGTACCAGAAGTTCCCAGCGCTGTTCTGTTGATAAATCTTGCCGCTTTTCCAGAGCAGCATTTGCACTTGAGTCGTATAGCCGGCGGATGCACCGTTCTTCTTCACGACGCCGCCCACGAGGGTCCAGCTAGCCCCAGCCGAGTCGGTAATGGAGGCCGCCGGCGGGATTATCGTGCCGTCGGCGGAACCAGTGGTTGCGGCCTTCGCGGTTGCGGTATCAACACTCTTTGCCGTGGCGTCCGACAGGTCACTTTCAGCGCCGCCGCCGCACGCGGAGAGCACAACGCTGCCGACTCCAGCCAATGCAAAGGACAGAAATTTCCGGCGCGGAAATTCTACTGCGCTACCTGACTGATCATTCGGCAAATATTGCTTGATTAGAATTGAACGTTTGGCGGACATAAGTAAATGCGACTTTGGTTGCTGAGGGTGCCGAGTATATTCGTACTTTTATGCCAAATAATGTAACTACATGTAAAATATTTAGGGTTAGGGAAAACGTTCTTACCTAATATCGTATGAAAATATATGTTTTCTAATTTCGGAGCGAAACGGCATATATGTTCTTGCTTCGAATCAACTAATGCACAGCAAAATAGCGTAACGACCGGGTAAAAATTATCGATTTTAAAAGGGACAGTTATGAAAGAGTCAACATTCCGAAGCAACGCAGCCTGCTAACGTGGCATTTCGGTAAAAATAGCAGATCAATGATCGGCGACCAGCGAGCAGGTAACCGTGTGAGTCGGGAAATCGAATGATCGGTACAGTTTTCCGATCCGTCTCCGAAAGCGATGATTGTGTGGGGGACCCCCGAAACACCGCCGCTTTCCTTCGAGCGTTCCACTAGCCCTTTCCGCGCATCTTTACTCGTGTGCGCTAGTGAACAGACGCTGCGCCACCGATACGGAATGGTAGATGTCTGACCATTTAATTTATCGAGGCAGCTGGGTGCCGAAAGCCAGTCCGTCGAGTAAAGTCAGCGTGCACGCGGCAGCGGTCAACGAAATAAAAGTCATCACAGAAGGAGAGGCGCTGTTGAATTCAACATCCCCGGTATTGCCAAATCGCATGTCTCACGTCGACGCGATTCGCGCGGTCGCCGTCCTTTTCGTAATGTGGATGCATTATGCGGAAATATTTTCGAACATCGCGGGATCTGGGCAGTGGCTGAATAGCATTCCACATTATGGGAATTTCGGCCGGATCGGTGTAGTAGTTTTCTTTGCGCTGAGCGGCTTATTGATTCCGAAAAGCTTGTATGGCCCTATTAGTGCAGGAACGCGCCGCTTCTTGATTCGACGCTTTTTTCGGCTCTATCCAGCGTTTTGGGTTTCTATACCGCTGGGCTTTCTTTCCTATCGGATGCTTGCCGGCAGACAAATGGAGCCCGCGGCGTGGCTTGCAAACGCGACGATGCTTCCCGACGCCCTCGGTTATCCCGAGATGATGGGGCACTATTGGACGCTCGAAACCGAACTGGTTTTCTACGCGCTCTGTCTTGTACTATTTTGGCTCGGCGGCATCCAACGGATGCGTGATCTCTGCATTGTCTGCGTCTCTTTGGGCGGTGCTTTTGTTATCACTTCCGCACTCAAGATTGTTCCGCCAACCGCGCTTGGCCAATACAAGGGCATGCTTTACCACCTTTCAATCATGTTTTGGGGCGCGTGTTTCCGACACGTGAACGACAATCCCCGTGGGCGCGTGGTGTTCACGCTTCCGGGAGTGCCCGCGTTCCGAGTCGACTGTTCGTATAAGACGGCATTCGTTGCCGTCACCGGCGTAGTTGCCAGCATCTCGCTGCTGACCTTTGCGGTTGCATTGATACAGCACGACAACGAGCACGTCATCAATTCAGTGAGCTATCTACTGGGATTAGGGATCTTCATCCTGCTCGCGACCGTCTGGAAGATCCATTCACGGTTGTTTGCGTGGATCGGTGAGCTGAGCTATTCGTTGTACCTGCTGCACGGCGTTCCCGTTTATGTTCTCGAGTGGGTGTGCAAGCGCGCTGGCTGGCTGGGGGCACCGCTTGCGGTCTATATGATCACCGCGGCGGTATTCGCTATCGGTCTCTCCTGGCTGAGCTTCCGGGCAGTTGAAGCCCCGTGTATACGGCTGGGCCATGCATTGACGTCGGCGCGCCGCCCAACGACCTCGAATGCGGTCTTCGTCGGCGATCATGCACGCGAGAAAAATGGAGGTCACTGACATTAGTCGGCATTGTGGTGTGCTTGTGCAGCCGCCGCGCAGAGCCTGCACGCGGCGACGAAGGGGGCCGGCGCGCGTCATCGGACAGACTGGAGCCCACTGCAGGCCGGGCGTGAGTCGAACAGGTGTCGCCCAGGCGCCCGTCAACGCCTTCCGAGCCGACGCGCTTGGTCCGGAGGCGCTGACTTTGGCACGACGCGATTCGCTAATCTACGCTCCGCCACGGGCTGCTTACAAAACATGCGCAGACGAACTTGTCTAGCGTTTGGGCCGACCCACCGCGGTTCCACTTCGGGCCGCACAGTTCGGCGTTGGGCGAATTGATCCTAGTTCATCGCATACGATCCCGGCGAATGACGGTAGCCAAACAGCATTGGCGAAGCAAACGCGTCTTTTTGCGGCGACACCACGCGGCCACAGTCACCCACCGGCGTCCGCTTTATTTGGCGCAGAAAGTCAGCCCACCGTTCTCCGCGTCACGCGCGCGTTGGACATGACACGCTGAAGTGTGGGCGGCATCGCCGTCTGATACTCAGGCACCCAACGGCGCAGATCGCGTCGAACTTCTTCATCCGGCAACACACGGTGTTGCATTAACCAGGGCAGCAGCTCGTCAAGGAAATGATCCGGCACTTCGCGCGCCTGCGCGATCCGCAGTTTCGGATGCGGCGTGCGCGTGGTCGTTTCATCGTCGGCGAGGAGTTCTTCGTATAGCTTCTCGCCCGGTCTCAGTCCCGTGAACACGATCCGGATCTGCTCCTCCGAGAAGCCGTAAAGTCGAATCAAATCGCGCGCCAGATCGACGATTTTCACCGGCTGCCCCATGTCGAGGATAAAGATCTCGCCGCCGTGTCCCATGCTCGACGCCTGCAGCACCAGTTGCGCCGCTTCCGGAATCGTCATGAAGAAACGCGTGATCTCGGGATGCGTGACCGTCACCGGTCCGCCCTTTGCGATCTGCTGCTGGAACTTCGGAATCACGCTGCCCGCGCTGCCGAGCACGTTGCCGAAGCGCACCGTCTCGAATTGCGTGCGCGGAGCCGATTGCTGGAGCGCCTGGCACGCCATCTCCGCGAGGCGTTTGCTGGCACCCATCACATTCGTCGGGTTGACGGCCTTGTCGGTGGAAATCAGCACAAAATGGCGCACGTCATGACGAATGGCCGCGCGCGCGACGCGCAGCGTGCCGAGCACATTGTTGCGCACCGCCTGCCACGCGTTCTGCTCTTCCATCAGCGGCACGTGCTTGTACGCGGCCGCGTGGAACACGATGTGCGGCGTGAAGCGCGACATCGTCTGGTCGAGCAGCAGAGAATCCTTCGCGTCGCCGATCACCGGAATCACCGACAGCTCCGAAAAATTCTCGTGCAGTTCCTCGGTGAGCCGGTACATCGCGAATTCGCTCTGATCGTAGGCGACCAGCTGCGCCGGTGAAAACCGCAGAATCTGACGGCACAGCTCGGAACCGATCGAACCTCCTGCGCCCGTCACCATCGCGACGCGGCCGTGTAGCAGCGCTTCGACGTGCGGCATGTCGATTTTCACCGGCTCGCGGCCGAGCAGGTCTTCGAGGTCGATCTGGCGCACGCGCGACAGGAACGCCTGGCCCTGCGTGAGCGGCGTGAGCGCCGGGAGGACCATTGCCTTGACGCCCGCCCGCACACAGAGCGTCGCGACGCGCCGCTGCGCCTCCACCGATGCCGACGGAATCGCGATGATCGCGTAATCGGTTTTCAGTTGGTCAGCCCAGAGGGGAAGTTCGCTGATCGAACCGAGCACCTTATGTCCTAGAACTTCGCGGCCGCGCTTGGCAGGATCGTCGTCCAGGAGACCGACGAGACGCCATTCACTCGAACGCGCCAGTTCGCGCACGAGGCTCGCCGCCGCGTTGCCGGCGCCGAGCAGGATCACAGGCTTCCCCTGTCCGACCAGGCCGCCGTACAGGTAGAACTCCTTCGTCGCGCGGTAAAGCGCGCGCGCGCCGCCCATCGCGAGGAACAGCAGGATCGGCGCGACGATGAGAACCGAGCGAGGAATGATGGGGATCGGCTGCGCCATGACCGCGCCGACCATTACGATTAACGCGCCCGCGACGACCGCTTTCGAGATACGCATCAGGTCAGGCAGGCTCGCGAAGACCCACATCCCGCGATAAAGACCGAAGACGCGAAAGAGAACGCCGTAGACGGGGAGTACCCAGAGGAGCGCATGCAGCGCACTGGACTGGAAGTGGGGCGGCACCGCGCCGTTGAAGCGGATCACATAGGCTGCGATCCACGTCCCCGCGACCGCGAAGAGATCGAATGCGAACGCGCCGGCCGATAGCCATGAAGCTTTAAATCGATTCATCCGCGTGGACCTCAAGGTTGTTCGGAAGGAAGGGACTGATGACGCCGCCATGAAACATCGACGACCGCCCCCGCTGCCGCGACCACAATTGCCCACCCTGCTACCGCACACCACTGTCCGACTGGAGGAAACCCTAATGCGAGATTAGCAAGCATTATGCCGGCAAGCATCAGCAAGTACCACGCCAAAGCCGTGCGTGCGTGGCCCATGCCAAGGCGCACCATCCGCTGATAGTAATGCTCGCGGTGCGCCTGCCAAAATTTTTCCCCGCGCATGAGGCGCCTCAACAACGTCACCGACGCATCGGCGATGAAGGGGGTAAAGACGAGTGCCGGGAACCACACCGGCCAAGTGCCTTTCAGCCAGCCCCAATAGCCGAGCGCGCCTGCCAGAAAGCCTAAGGGTATTGACCCCGAATCGCCAAGAAAAATCCGGGCCGGATGGAAATTGAAGAGCAGAAAACCCGCCGCCGCGCCCGCAACGGCCGCGCTGGCAAGGCCGAGATCGATCTGCGGCACGGGTCCGGCGAGCGCCGCCGCCGCGTAGCCGCCGAAACCGAAGAGCGCCATGCCGCCGGCAAGGCCGTCGGCGCCGTCCATGAAGTTGTAGAGATTCACGAGCCACAGCATCAAGAATCCGACCGCCGCCAGCGCCCACCACGGTACCGGCGCCGGATTCAGCACGATCAGCACGGCGACCGCCAGCAAATGCGCGGCGAAGCGGACTCTGGCCGGGAGGTCGCGACGGTCGTCGATCTGCGAGACCGCGGAGAGAAAAGCGGCGCCCGCGACGACGAGCCACATCGACGGCGCGACGATCAGCATCGCGATCACGGCGACCGGCACGATGCCCCAGCCGCCGATGCGCGGCGTCGGGCGTGTGTGCAGCGAACGATCGTTTGGGATATCGGTGGCGAGGCGCCACGCGAGGCCTGTTTTGAGCAGCACGGCCAAGATCAGCGCAGAGGCGACGAGCGCGAGCGCCGCGACGACAGCGGCGGAAGTCCACGGTGAATCGATCAGGAACGGCAGCGGCGGGCGGGTCATTTCCCAGTATTTGTGTGATGGATGATCGTGTCGGCTGGGCCGATCTTTGGCTTTTCGTTTAGCGCGTGCCCCGGCGCGTCGCGAGGAACCAGCGCGCCGTGGCGGCAAGTCCCGCGTCGAGGGAAACCGGAGGGCGCCAGCCTAGCACATCTCGAATATGCGTCGAATCGACACGAAGGCTGCCTGTAAGACGATCGATCTGCGCGGTCTTGCCGGTCAGCCGGCCGGCGAATTTCAGGACATCGACCGGCACCGGCACAAGGCGCGCCGGCCTGCCGAGATGGCGGCCGAGGCTGCGCGCGAGATCGGCGACGCTCGGGTCGTCGCCATCGGTGACGTGGAAGGTCTGGCTGGCGGCGCGCAGATGTGTCGCAGCGAGGGCGAGCGCGTTTGCCAGGTTGTCGACGTAGCAGAGGCTTCGTCGCGCCGTGACGGAGCCTATCGGCAGCGGGAAGCCCTTCGCGATCGCGTTCATCAGGCTTAGGAAGTTGGCGCGCACGTCCGGGCCGTAGACGAGCGGCGGACGCACGATCACGATTTCCAATCCGGTGCGCGCGCCGAATTCCAGTAGTTTCACTTCGGCTTCGGCTTTCGAGACGCCGTAGGGATCGGGCGGACGGCGTTCGTCGGTTTCTTTCAGCGGCCGGCCGGAGTCCAGTTCGGCGAGCGCCTTGATGCTGCTCACGTAGACGAAACGCGTGGCGCCTGCGCGGACGGCGGCATCGGCGGCTCGCAGCGAGCCTTCGACGTTCGTCGCGCGGAAGGCGGCGAGCGGGTTGGTGTCGGCGTCGCGCATCACGTGGACGCGGGCTGCGAGGTGGATTACGGTTTGGGCGTCGGCGAAGGTTTCGGGGGTGATCGAGTCGAGCGATTCGATGCGCTTCGTTTCCACGCCCGATTCGCACGTCGTGTTCGGGCGAGCGATGGCGGTGACCGGCGTGCCCTGCTCCATCAGCACGCGCGTCAGCACCCTTCCGACGAAACCGTTCGCTCCTGTGATCGCGATGCGGCGGCCGGTCATAGCCACTTCCAGCCGAATCGGTTGAAAAACTTGTACGCGGAGGTCACGAAGAGCTTGATGTGCGTCCAGCCCTTGCGCGCTGCGTCGCCGCCGTGATGCAGTACGCGCACTGATGGCACGTACGCGACGCGCGCGATCTCGTGCGTGCGCAGGCTCAGGTCGTAGTCTTCGAAGTAGAGGAAATAGCGGGGGTCGAAACCGCCGAGCTTCTTCAGGACGTCGGTGCGGAAAAGCATGAAGCAGCCGCTGACGATGGGCGGGTCCCAGACTACCTCCTTGTCGCCGATTACGTCGCGCATTTCGTAGCGGGCGAGACGGTTCGCGAACGGGGCGCGCAGACGTGCAGGGAGGAAGCCGCGGGCGAAGAGGTCGAAGACGGTGGGGTAGCGGCGGCAAAGGAATTGCTGGTGCCCATCTTCTTCCAGGATCAGCGGCGAAAGGAGACCGACCTCCGGATGAGCTTCCATGAATGCGAGCGCGTGGCTGAGCGCGTCGCAGCCAAGTTCGATGTCGGGATTTAAGACCAGGTGGTAACGGCTCGATGTGCACTCGATGGCGAGATTGTGTCCAAGGCCGTAGCCGACGTTGCCCTGGCCTTCGATGACAGCCGTCGTGAACCTTGCTTCGCCAGCAAGCTCGTACCAGTCCATGCGTTCATTCGTTCCGTTGTTGACAAGATACAGCGGCGCAGACACGGCTTGATCTGCTACGCACAAGCGACCCAGGGCGGCATCCAGTGTACTAAGTGTACGTTCGAGAAGTTGACGGTTCGGCCGATAAACGACGACGGATACGCTTATCAATTCAACCGAGCTTGCGCTATCGGAATGGAAGTTCAACTGCATCCTTGATGACGGAAATTCAGGACTTGCGGCGGCCGCTGACGGACGACGGGAGCCGACATTTTCGCCGAAATGAACTGAAAGGAGGAAGTCATTTGGGAATCTCGGCTAGTAACCATCGACGCCTCACCGGCAAGACGGCGAATCGGCATCCGTTCAAGTACGTTGAGGCGCTTGCCTCCACAGGCATGAGATGGCCATCGCGCGCGTTCGCAACCAGCGTTCAGATTCGTCGCGATCGATCTAGTACCGTTTTAAGGTCCGACGTAATAACCGCTGTCGTCGCAGGGTAGTCCCCGACAGCATAATCCTCGGCGAATTCAGCTAGTGACGTCGGCTTGCGCCTACACGAAGAACTGAATCAACGGGATGCGATCATTCCGATGTCCTTGGACGCCGCGTCGTCCGTTAGTCGCAGCAAAGAGAACATGGTGGAAATTGAGTGCCACCGGACCAGTCAGCGCCATAGCTTCGAGCGTCCTACGAAAGTAACAACTGACTGAGGACTAGTCCGTGCGGACACCACCGGACGACGTTCTACGGCCATCCATATCGTCGTCGTCGAGCATTCGCCTTGGGCCACCAAAGACAGTTCAAGTTGTCGCGCATTGGAAATGCCACTGACGAGACCCCCACCCCTTAGTACTACAGCCGTAGATATGCCGGAGGCACGCCGCCGCGTCGTCGATAATGGGACTGCTGGGCACGGTACTGATGTCGGCGTCGCCACATTGACCACGACATCACATGCTCAATGGAGTGGAGCGTTCGC
>NZ_FCNW02000013.1 GCF_001544475.1 Caballeronia humi
AGCGCGAGGACGGATGTATGACTGCTGCACCGGTCCGGTGTACCGCGCGTTGCCACAGTGGGTCCGCGAGCCAAGCCGGGTTCTACCGTGAGGGCGACACTTACTCTCCAGCGCCAATCCCCTCCCCTATGCGAGTGATGGACCGTTAGCACTGGCGGTGGGAAGCTGCTTTCTTTGCTTACTTTCTTTGCAGCAGCAAAGAAAGTGAGTCCCGCCCCGGACAGGGGCAGAGCTAATAGACCGCTAAGAAAGCAAGTTCCATCGGAGCACAAGCGCATCAAACGGTTGAACCCACTAAACCTCAATCGGCACGAAGCACAATCGTCGCTAACGGCGGCAACGTCAACGCAGCTGAATGCGCCCGCCCATGGCTCGCAAAGTCATCCGCGTGAATCACGCCGCCATTGCCCATATTCGATCCGCCGTAAATCGAAGCATCGGAGTTGAGCACCTCGCTCCATCGTCCGCCGCGAGGCAATCCGATCCGATAACCCTGCCGAGGCACCGGCGTCAAGTTACACACAACGACCAGTTCACGACCCTCGCCATCCGTGCGCCGGAACGCATAAACGCTGTTAGCCGAGTCATCGCCAACAAGCCAGTCGAATCCGCGCGGATCGCTATCCAGCTTATGCAGCGCAGGCTCGTCGCCATAGAGCCGATTCAAGTCGCGCACGAGCTTTTGCAAGCCGCCATGAAACGGGTCGTCGAGCAAATGCCAGTGCGGCGTCGTATCGTGATCGAACTCGGCGACCTGCCCGAACTCGCCACCCATGAACAACAGCTTCTTGCCCGGATGCGTCCACATGAACCCGAGATACGCCCGCAAGTTCGCAAACTTCTGCCAGCGATCCCCCGGCATCTTGCCGATCAGCGACCCCTTCCCATGCACCACTTCATCATGCGACAACGGCAGCACGAACCGCTCGGAATACGCGTACACCATGCCGAACGTGTACA
The DNA here is from genome assembly GCF_001544475.1 of Caballeronia humi. Classification (GTDB taxonomy): domain Bacteria; phylum Pseudomonadota; class Gammaproteobacteria; order Burkholderiales; family Burkholderiaceae; genus Caballeronia; species Caballeronia humi. The sequence continues at coordinate 961 of NZ_FCNW02000013.1, forward strand.
TGTGGTGATGGTACTGGCGATAAACCGGGTCCTCCTCCATGTAGTGCAACGTGTCGTGCATCCAGCCCATGTTCCACTTGAAGTCGAAGCCAAGCCCACCGTCCTCAACCGGCGCCGTCACGCCCGGCCAGGCTGTCGATTCCTCGGCGATCGTGATCGCGCCCGCGAACTGCCGTACTTCGTGATTCAGCCGCTTGAGAAACGCAATCGACTCGAGATTCTCGCGGCCGCCATACATGTTCGGCACCCACTCGCCCGCCTTGCGCGAGTAGTCGCGATAGAGCATGGAAGCCACCGCGTCAACGCGCAATCCATCGACGTGATAGCGCTTCAGCCACGCAAGACCCGACGCGACCAGAAACGCGCTCACCTCGTTGCGGCCGAGGTTGTAGATCATCGTGTTCCAGTCCTGGTGATACCCCTCGCGCGGATCGGCATGCTCGTACAGCGGCGTGCCGTCGAACTGGACAAGGCCGTGCGCATCGTTCGGAAAGTGCGCGGGCACCCAGTCGAGGATAATGCCCAGCCCCGCCTCGTGCGCGCGGTTCACGAACTCGGCGAACTGCTCCGGCGTGCCGAAACGCGCGGACGGCGCAAACTGCCCGAGCGGTTGATAACCCCACGAGCCGCCGAATGGATGCTCGGCGATCGGCATGAATTCAAGGTGCGTGAAGCCCATGCCCTTCGCGTACGGAATCAGCCGCTCGGCAAGCTCGTGCCAGTTCATCCCTCGATTGCCGTCCTCCTCGACACGCAGCCACGACTCGGCATGCACTTCATAAATCGTGATCGGCGCGCTCGCGGTCTGCTTCGCACCGCGTGTCTGCATCCAGTCGGCGTCGGTCCACTGATAGCCGTCGATGGCATCGCCGTCCGCGACGACCGATGCAGTCGCCGGCGGCTTTTCGCTCTGCATCGCGCACGGGTCGGCCTTGAGCGGCAGTGTGTGGCCATCGCGCGTGACGATCTCGTACTTGTAACGCGTGCCCGCGCCAAGTCCCGGCACGAAGAGTTCCCACACGCCCGCGTTATGCCGCAGACGCATCGGATGCCGGCGTCCGTCCCACGAGTTGAAGTCGCCGACCGCCGACACGCGCCGCGCATTCGGCGCCCACACGGCAAACCGCACGCCCGCGACGCCTTCATGCGTGACGGGCCGTGAACCGAGGCATTCGAGCACCGCATACGGATCGGCGTTGGCGAGCCTGTTCAGCCAATCCTCCGACAGAACCGGACCGAACGCATACGTATCATGCGTTTCCTGCGGCGTGCCGTGCCAGTCGATGGCGAGACGATACGCGCCGGGTCGATCGACGAAACCCGAATACAGGCCCGCGTCGTGAATCTTCGTCAGGCTGCCGAGCGGCGCGCCGCTTTCGCGGTCGATCACCGTCACGCTCGATGCACCAGGCAGCAGCACGCGCACGACGTGGCCCGCTTCCGTCTGGTGCATGCCCAGCTTCGAAAACGGATCGGGATGGCGAGCCTCGACGAGGGCGTCGATGTCGAGCGAATGCAGGCCCTCGGCAGGGTCTTTCGCATCGGTACGCTTATTCATGTTGGGTTCCATCGGAGGTGTCCTTGGTTGCTTCGATCACGTGACGCGTGCCGGGCGCGGGCGGCGCGCCCGTGTCGCCCAGCAGGCGGCTCGCGAGCGACGCGAGGCCGCGCAACGGCAGACCGATCCACGTCGGACGGTTCGCCGCTTCGTAGCGGATTTCGTAGGCGGCCTTCTCGATCAGGAAAAGATCCAGCAGCGCGGCGTAAGTCTTCTCGCCCGCGATCGGCTCGGGTGACTGCGCCACCGCCTCCTTGTATTGCAGCAAGAAACTCTCCTCAGCATGCGCGCGCAGACGCTCGAAGAGCGCGCGCTTGCGATCGGCGGTCTGCGCGGGCGCATTTTCCGTCGTCGATTGCGCGGCCGCGCTGGCATACGAAAGCGAACGCAGCAGGCCAGCCACGTCACGCAGCGGACTCGTCTTGCGGCGGCGTTCGTCGAGCGCACGCGCGGGCTCGCCTTCGAAGTCGATCAGGTAAGCATCGCCTTGCGCCATCAGCACTTGTCCAAGGTGGAAATCGCCGTGGATGCGGATGCACAGCGCATCGGTGCTCTCGGGCACGAGCTTCTTCACCGCTTCGATCAGCATGTCGCGACGATCGATCACGCTTTGCGCGAGGAAACGGTCGTGCTCGTTGAAGTCGCCGATTTTCTGCGTGATGATGTCGAGCGCCGTCGTGAGGAGGCCGAGCGTGCCGCTCAACCAGTCATCGACGTCCTTCTGGGTCGCGCGTTGCGGCGCGAACGCTTCGTCGTCGGTCGGCGAGGCGAGCGCGACGTGCAGTTCGCCGAGCCGCTTGCCGATGATGCCCGCAATCGACCGATAGCCTTCGAACGCTTGCAGTTCGTTCTGATGATTCGGCGAGTGCTCTTCGGTATCGACGGCGACCGCCAGTTCATCGACGATGCGGCGCAGATAGTCGAGCGCGTAGTTCCAGGCGTCGCCCTGGTTTTCGATATAGCCTTGCAGAATCGCGAGTGTGTGCGGCACGTTTTGCGGATCGACGCGCACCACTTCGCCGAAGAGCGGTCCGGTGTTCGCGTAGCCGAGCTTCGTCAGATAGCGGCTCATTTCCGCTTCCGGATGAATCCCGCCCACCAGCCGCCGCACGAGTTTCAGCACCACTCGATCGCCGATCACGAGTGAGCTGTTGCTTTGCTCGGCCGCGAGCCAGCGGATTTCGGGCGGCGCTTCGGGCGTGAAGTCGAGTTCGGCGAGACGCTCGGTCGGGAGGAAGCGGATTTCGCTCTTCTGCACGGTCGGCACGACGGCGCGCTCGCGCAGCTTCTTCAACACGCCGTAAGTGAACTGCGGTACGGCGAACGCATCGGTCAGGTGCCCGATGTTGCGGTTGCGGCGCACGCGCGCGAGCGCGAGCTGCATGTAGAGCGGGTATGTCGTCTCGGTGCCCCACGCAATCGCGAGCGGCAGCACGTAGCGTTCGGTGTGATCGCCGACATCGGCTTCGATTTCAGTGAACGCGAAGCCCGCGCCTTCGATCGTCGTCAACGCAGCAAGCCGCACGCTATTGAGCTTCTGATCCTTCGAAGCAAACCAGCGCCGCTTGCTCAGATACGACGGCAGCACTTCCGATTCGAGCAAACGCACGTTCTCGGGCGTTGGTCCTGTTTGACCCGCGCGGATCACCATCGTGACGAATTCGGGCAGCTGTTCGGACGGCGCCTGGCTCCACGCCGGACGCAGGTTGCCCGGGCAAAGCTGGAACCAGAGGAAGCCGTAGGGCGGGAAGGTCAACAGATACGTGAGCTGGCCGATCGCGGGGAAGGGCGAATCCGCGGTCATTTCAAGCGGCACCGAGCCCGCGAATTCCGACAGATCGAGCTCGACCGCCTGCGGCGCGCGCGAGAGATTCGCCACACACAGGATCGCTGGTTCGCCCGGCAATTCGCGCAGGTAAGCGAGAATCTTGCGATTGTTCGGACGCAGGAAGCGGATCGTGCCACGCCCGAACGCATGCTTCGAGCGGCGCACGGCGAGCATCTTGCGCGTCCAGTTGAGCAGCGAATGCGGGTCGCGGCTTTGCGATTCGACGTTGACCGCGTCGTAGCCGTAGAGCGAGCCCATCACGGGTGGCAGCACGAGCTGCTCGGGATCGGCGCGCGAAAAGCCGCCGTTTCTGTCCGACGACCATTGCATCGGCGTGCGTACACCGTCGCGGTCGCCGAGGTGGATGTTGTCGCCCATGCCGAGTTCGTCGCCGTAATAGATGACGGGCGTGCCTGGCATCGAAAGCAGCAGCGAGTTGATCAGTTCGATGCGCCGGCGATCGCGTTCCATCAGCGGCGCGAGGCGACGGCGAATGCCGAGATTCAGGCGCGCGCGGCGATCGCTGGCGTACGTGTTCCACAAGTAGTCACGCTCCGAATCGGTGACCATTTCGAGCGTCAGTTCATCGTGATTGCGCAGGAAGATCGCCCATTGATTCGTCTCGGCGAGGTCCGGCGTCTGACGCATGATGTCGGTGATCGGGAAGCGGTCTTCGCTCGCAATCGACATGTAGATGCGCGGCATCAGCGGGAAGTGGAATGCCATGTGGCATTCGTCCTCGTCGCCGAAATATTCCTTCACGTCCTCCGGCCACTGGTTCGCTTCGGCGAGCAGCATGCGGTTCGGATACTCGGCGTCGATGGTCGCGCGGATCTTCTTAAGTATTGCGTGCGTCTCGGGCAGGTTCTCGTTGTTCGTGCCTTCGCGTTCGACGAGATACGGCACGGCATCGAGCCGCAGCCCGTCGATGCCCATGTCGAGCCAGAAGCGCATCACCTGCAACACTTCCTTCAGCACGGCGGGGTTATCGAAGTTCAGGTCGGGCTGGTGATTGAAGAAGCGGTGCCAGTAGTACTGTCCCGCGACCGGATCGTGCGTCCAGTTGGACGGCTCCGAGTCGATGAAGATGATGCGCGTCTCTTCGTACTTCTTGTCCGTATCGGACCACACGTAGTAGTTGCGATGATTCGAGCCGGGCTTCGCCAGCCGTGCGCGCTGGAACCACGGGTGCTGATCGGACGTGTGGTTGATGACGAGTTCCGTGATTACGCGGATATCGCGCGCGTGCGCTTCCTGGATGAAGCGCTTCACGTCGCCGAGCGTGCCGTAATCCGGATGCACGTTGCGATAGTCGGCGATGTCGTAGCCGTCGTCGCGTCGCGGAGAGGGGTAGAAGGGCAGCAGCCAGATCGTATCGACGCCCAGTTCCGCGATGTAGTCGAGCTTCGCCAGCAGGCCGGGGAAATCGCCGATGCCGTCGTTGTTCGCATCGAAGAAGGACTTGATGTGGATCTGGTAGATGATCGCGTCTTTGTACCAGAGCGGATCGTTGCTGAGAGTCGATGTCTTGTTGCGCTTCACAGTTTCGCTCCGTATGTTTGTTTTCGCTGGCGCTTTAGGCTGGTTTGCCCTTTGCTGTTGTCTTGGTCTTTATACCGTTTGATGCGCTTGTGCTCCGATGGAACTTGCTTTCTTAGCGGTTTATTAGCTCTGCCCCTGTCCGGGGCGGGACTCACTTTCTTTGCTGCTGCAAAGAAAGTAAGCAAAGAAAGCAGCTTCCCACCGCCAGTGCTAACGGTCCATCACTCGCGTAAAACCGGATTGGCGCTGGAGAGTAAGTGTCGCCCTCACGGTGGACCTGGGCTTGGCTCGCGGACCCACTGCGGCAACGCACACTTCCTCGGAGTGGTATGCGCTCCGTTTGGCTCCGTCCTCGCTTCGCTCCGACGTGGGGTTCACAAAAGCCCATTGCTTCGATTGCCTTTCGTCTCCTGCATGTTCTCACCCCTTACCTTGATCCTGCTGAATGCACCCCGCGTCTGAGCGCGTAGCGCGAGGATGGATGTATGACTGCTGCACCTGTCCGTTGTACCGCTCGTTGCCACAGTGGGTCCGCGAGCCAAGCCCAGGTCCACCGTGAGGGCGACACTTACTCTCCAGCGCCAATCCCAACCAAACGCTAGTGATGGATTGGTTAGCACTGGCGGTTGAAAGCTGCTTTCTTTGCTTACTTTCTTTGCAGCAGCAAAGAAAGTGAGTCCCGCCCCGGACAGGGGCAGAGCAAATAGACCGAAAAGAAAGCAAGTTCCATCGAAGCCCAAGCGCATCAAACGGTTCAAGCGGCCCAAACCAACCCCACCCCCACCCCAAGCGCAGCAAAAAAATAAACCGCTAAGGCTTCGGCAAGCCCCAGGCAGGCGCTATCCGCCAAACAGCGAACGGCAAGGAATTCGGATCGAGTCGAACGTGCTGCCTGCGTCCCGTCCATTGAAACCGCTGCCCGGTAACCTGATCCTCGACGGCGACAGCATCCCATTCCTTCACGCCCCAACGTTCGAGCGTTGCCCAAGGCAAATCCACGTCCGCGCCTTGCTCGTTGAACGGATCGAGATTGATCGCCACCAGCACGACGTTGTCCCCCGCCGCATTCGACTTCTCGAAGAACAGGATGTGCTCATTGTGCGCCGGCAGGAAGTTGATACCCAAGTGCGTCTGCAGCGCAGGATTCGCGCGACGAATGCGATTGAGCAACGTCACCTCGCCGACGATGTTGCCCGGCCGGTTCCAGTCCCAAGCACGCAACTGGTACTTCTCGGAATCCAGGTACTCCTCGCTGTTCGGCAACGCCGCCGCTTCGCAAAGCTCGAAGCCGCTGTACACGCCCCACAAGCCTGAAAGCGTCGCGGCAAGAGCGGCACGAATCACGAAACCCGCTCGCCCCGAGCGCTGCAAGAAGCGCGGATTGATGTCCGGCGTGTTGACGAAGAAGTTCGGACGGAAGAATTCCTTCGCGTCGGTCTGCGTCAGGTCGTGCATGTACTCGATGAAATCGCGCTTCGTCTCGCGCCACGTGAAGTACGTGTACGACTGCGAGAACCCGAGCTTCGCCAGCCGGTTCATCACGCGCGGCCGCGTGAACGCTTCGGCGAGGAACATCACGTCCGGATGACGCGCACGCACGTCGTTGATCGCCCATTCCCAGAACGGGAAAGGCTTCGTATGCGGATTGTCGACGCGGAAAATCTTCACGCCCGCCGCGATCCAGAACAGGAACACGTCACGCAGCGACACCCACAATTCGGGCTTCGCGTCCTTCGCATAAAAGTCGGGATTGACAATGTCCTGATATTTCTTCGGCGGGTTCTCGGCGTAACGCAACGTGCCGTCGGGACGCCACGCGAACCACGTCGGATGCTCCTTCAGCCACGGATGGTCCGGCGAGCATTGCACCGCGAAATCGAGCGCGATCTCAAGACCATGCGCGTGCGCGGCGTCGAGCATTTGCCGGAAATCCTCGAGCGTGCCGAGTTCCGGATGCACCGCCGTATGTCCGCCTTCCTTGCCGCCGATCGCATACGGGCTGCCCACATCGCCCGGTTGAGCCGTCAGCGAGTTGTTCTTGCCCTTGCGATTCGCCATGCCGATCGGGTTGATCGGCGGGAAATAAAGCACGTCGAAACCCATGTCGCGGATGCGCGGCATCTTGCCGATCACATCGACGAAGGTGCCGTGGCGGTTCTCGTCGTCGCTCATCGAACGCGGGAAGATCTCGTACCAGCTCGCGAACCGTGCAGCCGCCCGCTCGGCATCGACGCGATAGATCACCGGATCGCGCGACAGGAACGGCCGGTGACGCGCGTCAGCAACCGCCTTCGCCGTAGCCTCGGCGAGCACGAGTTCGAGCCTGCGATCGGCGTCCGCTTTCGTGAATTCCTTGACGATGCTATCGAGCGGTTCCTTCTCGGCCTCTTCGACCGTCTGCACCTCGGCCAGCATCAGCGCGAACAGATGCCGCGCTTCCTCGAGTTCCAGTTCGACCGTCTGCCCGGCCTTCAGCTTCTTCTGCATGTGATCGACGAGTGACGCGAAGTCGTCGCGCCACGCCATCACGGTGAATTCGTGCCTTCCCACGCGATCAAGCGGGATGAGCGTCGTCCACAGGTCGTTGCCGAGCGGCAGGACGGGGACCATCGGCGCTTCGTGCCAGTCGGTTTCATCGGCGGCGCGCCACTGGACGGCCGCCGCGATCTTGTCGTGCCCTTCGGCGAAGATCGCCGCGCGCACTTCGACTGCCTCGCCGACGATCCGCTTCGCCGGAAAGCGCCCGTGATCGACGGACGGCGTCACGCTTTCGATTGCAACGCGTGGATTCGTGATCGCCTCGGCGACCGATTTCTTGTCGGCGGTCTTCGCGCCGCGCTTGACCTGCGGTTGCGCGAGCAGCACGTACGGCTCGGCGCTCGCGCGGAACATGCGCGCTTCGCCCGCGCCGAGCGTGAATTCGGCGAGCGGGGCGGGCGTGGCTTTTGCATCGCCGAGCGGCGCGAAACGCGTGAAATTGCCCGGCACCGCTTCGAGCAGATGCAGCGGATCGACGCGCACCGGCGTCGCGAGATCGGGATTGATGACGATGAACGCGGCGGCATTGGCGTTGCGCAAGTCCGGGCCGTTCGCGCGCACGAGGGCGGCGAAGTGTGTGCCGGCGCCCGTCAGCGAGCGCAGTTCGCCCGTGGTCGCGAGCGTGCCCGTATCGCGCTGCAAAGCATTCGCCCGTGCGACATCCTTCGACAAATCGAAGCGCGCCTGGCTCTGCGCACGATCGTATTCAGCGGCGACGCCGTACTGATACGACATCGGCAGGCCGACGCCGTACTCGAAGCCCATCGGCACGAGGATGCCCGTGCCGATCGCGGCGGCCGCGTACAGCGCGCGCTGGTACGCGCGCTCGACGAGCGCGGTGTCGCCGGTATCGGGCAAGTCGGACAGCAGGCGCGTGCCGAACGGCTCCTCGGGAAACGAAATTGGCGGCGCGACGCGCACGAGCGCCGCGTGCTCATCGGCGAGCCACGCGCTCTGGTAATCCCACCAGCGCGACGACGAAAACACGGCGTCGAAACCCGCGTCGGTCAGGCCGTGCAGATCGTGCCGGCTGATGCCGACCGTCCACGCAAGCCAGCGCGTTTCCGGATGACGCTCGCGCACCGCCGCGCCGAGCCGGCGCCAGACGTGCGCGGGCACCTTGTGCGGCGCGTCGAAGCGAAATCCGCCGATGCCCGCGTCGGCGAGCAGCAACAGCTCGCGCGCCCACCATTCGGTGAGGTGCTGCGCGGCTTCGGCGTCACCGAAATTCGCGTGCGCGACGTTTTCCTCGCGCGGCGCGTGGCGCGGATCGAGCCGCGCCTCGGCGCTTTCGAACGGGTGGAACCAGTGCTTGTTCTCGTGAAAGAGGCCACCGTCGGCGCTCACGCGGTCGATCACGACATCGACGAGCAGCGTCAGGCCGTGCTTTTTCGCGGCATCGGCGAGCTTGGCGAGACCGGCGGCGGCCGGTTCATCGGATTCGAAGACGGGATGCAGCCGGTGATGATCGGAGATGGCCTGCCGGTGCCCGTTTGCGCCGGGCACGAACGGCGAGCCGATCAATATGTGGTCGAAACCCAGCGCGGCCGCGTGCTCGAAGTGAGCGGGCCATTTCGGGAGGGGTCCGACGAGAAGCGGGTCGATGAAATAAATACGCGGCGCGTACGCATGATGGGCGGGATGGTTTTCCATCGTTCGTCTTTTCCAGAGTCGTCCTGCGGTGGCGGGGATGCGGGCAATCGACGCGATCACGCTCACGGGCGGCACGTTGAGCCAATCCACATCGGATGGCTGCGGCAGACGAGCCTCAGACAACTGGAAGATCACCTTTCCGAGGTCACGAATGCGGCGCGCACCGCTTCCGGGCAATGCGCCATTCGGTGCGGCGCCAGGGTCGCACGGGGGGTAGCAGCATGTAGCGTGCCGCACCCGCCATGCAAACCGGCGGTTTTCTCGCGAGCCGCTTGTCGAGCGGCTTCTCTTGGGGTGCTTTCTGGTACAGCGGGATGTTCAGGCTACTTCAGCGCGTGTGCTTCTTTCAAGCACTGCGTGCCACGCGTGGCGCTTCGGCGGCTGCCTCTTCCACGAACGCCGGTTGAACGGTTTCCACCACGCGCCGGGTCGTACCGAGCGCGCTCTTCGCCGGGCGTGCATCGCTCAGGCCCGTGTACAGATCGACGAACCGCGCGACGGCCTGGCCCCAGCCGTAGCCGCGCGACATCGCGCTGCGTTGAAGTGTGCGCCATTGTTGGGGCCGCATGAAGGCATCGATTGCCCGGGTTGCGCCGGCGATCACATCATGAACCGTTTCGCCGTCGAAAAGGAAGCCGGTCGGCGCATCGTTCTGATGAAAAGTGTGATCGACAATCGTATCGGCCAAGCCGCCCACGCGCGACGCCACCGGCACCGTGCCGTAACGCATCGCGTAGATCTGCGTGAGGCCGCAGGGCTCGAAGCGGCTGCCGTGCAGGAGGATGTCGGCGCCCGCGTGCAGCGCGTGGGCGCGCCGCTCGTCATAGCCGATACGCACGCCCACGCGATCCGGCCAGTCGAGCGCGAGCCGCCGGAAGCCAGCTTCGATATACGCCTCGCCCTTGCCGATCACCGCGATTTGCAGGCGCGGATGCCGCTCGAGCAGCGCCGGAATTGCCTCGACGACGACATCGGCCAGCTTCTGACCCGTCATCCGGCTGCCGATGGCGATGAGCGGCGCAAACGGATCGGCGGGGAGACCGAACATCTGCTGCAGCGCGCGCTTGCAGGCGTGCTTGCCGCGCATGTCGTCGAAGGAATAGTGGCGCGCGATCAGCGGATCGGTCGCGGGGTTCCATGTCTTTTCGTCGATGCCGTTGATCACGCCCGTGAGTTTGTCCGCGCAGCTTTGCAGCACCCCTTCCATCAGATGGCCGAAGTGCGGCGTGAGGATTTCGCGGGCGTAGGTCTCGCTGACGGTCGTCACACGGTCGGCGTGGACGATGCCCGCTTTCATCAGACTCAACGCACCGTAGAACTCGATGCTCTCGGGGTTCGTCAGCGCAGGCACGAGCCATTCGGCCGGTACGCCGAGCGACGGTCCCAGCGCAAGCGAATAATTGCCCTGAAACGCAAGGTTGTGGATCGTGTAGACGCTCTTCGCCTTCACGCCCGCGCGCTTCATGAGCAGCGGCGTAAGGCCGGAATGCCAGTCGTGCGCGTGGACGATGTCCGGCGTCTTCACGCCGTGGATGCCTTGCGCGATCCGCACCGCCGCCGCCGACAGCGCGGCGAAGCGCACGGCGTTGTCGGTGTAGTCGCGGCCCTGCTCGTCCTGATAGAGGCCGGCGCGCGCATAAAGCGCATCGGAGCGCACGAGGAGGAGCGGCACGCCGGTGTCGGGCATCCGGCCGCGCAGCAACGCGGCGTCGCCGCCGGGCAGGCCCGGCAACGCGCAGACCTCGTGCAACCCGACGGCCGCGGCGATCGCCTCCGGATATGCGGGCATCAGGATGGTGGCATCGACGCCCGCCTCGCGCAGCGCGGCGGCATAGGCACTAACCATGTCGCCGAGGCCGCCGGTTTTGGCGAGCGGGACGGCTTCTGAAGCGACAAGCAGTACATTCAAGGACAAAATTCGGCTCCCGGAGCGAGAGAGGAAGCCCGTCGATGGCGCGTCCGGTGTGTTTCGGACCGCACGTTCGCGGCGCTTCTTCAGGTTGTTTTTATGCGGCCGCATAGGAAGAGCAATGCGTATGCCACGCGTCGCTAGAAGGGGAGATTGCGGCGCTGCAATGCGCCGGGGCCGGAGCGCGTGAAGCGTGCTCGTGCGGCGTGTAAAACTGATGCGGCGGCGGGCGCCGTTTTTACACAGTGCCTGCTGCAAAGTTTATGAAGCCGATGTGACAGCCTGTTTAAGGCAGGAAGAAAATCTCAGCCGCCGACAAGGCTCGCCGCGATGTTTACGCTCAAGCCGAGGACGGCGAGATTGAAGAAGAACGACAGCACCGATTGCGCGAGCGCCGTCCGTCGCACATCCCTGGAACGCAGCACGACGTCGGACGTCTGCGAGGCGACGGCGATCGTGAACGCGAAGTAGAGGAAATCCCAGTAATCGGGCAGCAGGTGACGATCGGGGAAGAGCAGGGCGGTGTCGTCGTCGTCGGATTGGTAGTAGTGGCGCGCGTAGTGGAGCGTGAACATCGTCGGGATCAGGAACCAGGCGCCAAGCATCGTCGCGCCGGTCAGCGTGTACTGCAGCACGGCCGCGCCGATGCTCACGTGCTTCGGTCCCGCCAGCTCCAGCACAATCGCGACGATGCTCGCCAGCGCTGCCAGGCTCACGACGAGCAGCACGGTGGCGGCCGTTTCGTCCTCGCGCTCGGCGAGTTCCTGAACCTGCTGCTGATGCGCGCGCGCCATCTTGATCCAGATCAGGATCAGGTAGAGCCACACGGTGGTATCCCAGCCGAGAAGCACGCGCGCGATGTGCGACGCGTGGACCGGCGCGAGGAACCCGACAAGGATGCCGATCACGAGGGCGATCAGCGCGCGCGGTCGGTAGCGGAAGACGGTCGGAAGCGGAAACATGCGAGCCCTTGGGATTTCGATGCGCGCTGATTATTGACTACGAGCCTTTCAATCGCCTGCCGGGGGAACGCGCAATAACTGCCGCCTTGACCGGATTTTGTCGAGGACGATGCCCGCCTTTTACCCGCCGATCCCTTCGTTTGCGAGCCGTTCCGCCCGGGCAAAAAAAGTTGCGCTCAAATTGCGTTGCGAAAGAGAGCAAGCGCGCACATGCTTGACCTTTGCGGAGCTAAGATAATTCCCATGAATGCTCCTACTCATCCTGTCGTACTTCGACATCCGGCCAACCGTGCGGGTCGCGACTTCGTCGTCGGCGACATTCACGGCTGCGTCGATTCGTTGCGCTATCTCCTGCAGGAGATAGGCTTCGACGGCGCGCGCGACCGGCTTTTCTCCGTCGGCGATCTCGTCGATCGCGGCACGGACTCGCTCGCCGCCATCGATCTCATCGACAAACCGTGGTTCTTCCCCGTGCTCGGCAATCACGAGGACGCGCTGATCGCGGTCGCTAGTGGCCGGATGCGCCGCCAGGCGTGGTACGGAATCGGCGGCGCGTGGGCCGAAACCCTCGCCGACGATCAGCTCGCCGCGCTCGCTGCACGACTGTCGGTGCTGCCGCTCGTGCGCATCGTCGGCGACGGCGCCGAGCGCTTCAACGTGCTTCACGCCGAATTCTTCGGCACCGATGCCGACCTCGAAGTCGCCGAATTCGCCCCCGAGACGCGCAACACGCTGCTCTGGGGCCGCGGCCTCGCGCTCGGCAGTGCGGACCCCGCGCGTCAGCAGGGCTTGTCGCTCACGTACTGCGGCCACACGCCGACCAAGAACGTGAAGAACATCGGCTCGCAGGTTTTCATCGATACCGGCGCGTTTTCGTCTGACGGACGGCTGACGATCGTCGAAGCCGGCACCGACCGGCGCTGGTCCGTGAAAGAACGCTGGGCGGCGTCGGAAGGCGCGCGGGAACTGACGCTGCCGTGATGGCGCTGCGTTAAAGGCATAGCGGCACGTCGCTTGCTCGTTTCGTCGGAAATCGAAAACGGGACGGCGAGGCGCGCAGTGGCACAACACGACACATCGACCGGTAATGGCGGCCCGCAAGGCTGCCCCGAAGACCTTCCGCCCGGACTGCGCTACGTCGACGATTCGCGCCCCGGCTACACGCGCCAGTGGATTGACAGCGCGTTCGCCTACTTCAACACGCAAGGCAAACGCATCGACGATGCCGCGGAAATCCGCCGCGTGAACGCGCTCGCGATCCCGCCAGCCTATATCGACGTCTGGATCTGCCCCGATTCGCGCGGCCACTTGCAGGCGACCGGCCGCGACGCGCGCGGCCGCAAGCAGTATCGCTATCACCCGCAATGGCGCGAGACGCGCGACGCCACCAAGTACGAGCGCATGCTCGCGTTCGGCGCCGTGCTGCCGAAGTTGCGCGCCCGCGTGACGCGCGACCTCGCCCTCGACGGCATGCCGCGCGACAAGGTGCTCGCGACGGTCGTCCGTCTGCTCGATACGACGCTGATCCGGGTCGGCAGCGAGGAATACGCGCGCGAGAATCGCTCTTATGGGCTGACCACGTTGCGCAAGAAACATCTGAAGATGACGGCCGGCACGCTGAGATTCCAGTTTCGCGGCAAGAGCGGCATCGAGCACGATGTATCGGTGAACGATGCGCGCGTCGCGAAAATCGTCAAGCGCTGTATGGATCTCGCGGGGCAGGACCTCTTCCAGTACCTCGACGCCGACGGCGCGCGCCATTCGGTCAATTCATCTGACATCAACGACTATCTGCGCGAAATCACCGGCGCCGATTTCACCGCGAAGGATTACCGCACGTGGGCGGGCAGCGTGTTCGCGCTGGCGTCGCTGCGGCGGCTGACGTGGGAAACCGTCACGGAGGCGAGAAAGCACGTCGTCGGGACGATCAAGGAAGTGTCGCAACTGCTGCGCAACACGCCCGCCGTGTGCCGCAAGTGTTACGTGCATCCGGCGGTGATCGAGGCGTTCGAGGCGGGCGCACTTGCGGATGCGATGCCCGCGTCGCGCCGGCACGGCCTGAAAGCCGACGAAGCCGCACTTGCGATCTTTCTCGAAAAAGACGCGAAGCGCCGGGCGCGTGAAGCGGTGCGCAAGAGCAGGAACGGCGCGGCGGCGACGGACACACAACTGACCGGTCTCCTTGCAAAGTCGAGCCGGAAGGCGCGCGCTGGGGCGCTGAAGGGGAGCGGGAAAGATGTCGCGGCGCAGGCTCTGGAAAGCGCCGCGCGCAAGAGCGCGCCGAAGGCGGCGCGGCCAGCGACTAAAAAGCTGGCGCGGACGCGCTCGCCTACGGCACTGGCGATTGGGTGAGCGCGCTTCAGCCGACCTGATTCATCTCCAGCACGTAGTCGATGGTTTCGCCGTTCCAGTTGTATTCGAGATGCGCGGCATGGCGGCAATCACGCAGCAGCATCGTGCGGAACGCGGCGAGGCATTCACCTTCGGCATCCCGCACCGATGGATACGCGATTCCCCACGCCCCCGCCTGGCGCGCCGCGCGGCCGATGGCCTTGCCGGGGCCGTAGTCGTCGGGATCGAGGATGCGCGGGTCCAGTGACGCCTCGGCCAGCAACGTTCCGCGAAGATCCACCACATCGCCGTGCGCCAGCACTGTGTACAAACGCATCTGCTGCCGCAGCGGCGCTTCGTTCGTCGCGGCGAGAAAAAGCGCCGAGTGATAACGCGTCTCCGCGATCGCCGTCCGCCGCTCGCGCGCGCAATAGAACACGCCGTAGCTGCCATCGGAAAAGCGGCTGCCGCTCGGGTTCAAGTGCGTGAACGCCGCCATGATCGGGCCGCAGCCCGCGCCGAAACAGCGCTCCTCGGCCGGCACGAGATCCAGTTCGCCGACTTCGTTGCGCAGGCGGTCGTTGGTCATCGCTTCGAGCGCGTAGAGCGCCTCGAAGTCGTCCGGTGACGCGACGCGGTCGAACAGGTTCACGGCGGGAAAACGGGTGGGAATCACGCGATACGCGGGCGACCAGTCGAGTGCGTTGGGCGGCCAGAGCTCGCGCCAGGTGCTTGCAGCATTCCTTTCTGTCACGCCCATCCGCCTCGCATGGCATCGAGATATTGCCGGACGGCGACGAGATCGCTGACATTGCCCGCCAGCATGCGGTCGAGCGCCGCGCGTCCGCCGAACGGCGGGGCGCTGTTCGCGCGCTTGATCCAGGTATCGGCGGCTTCGGGCTGGGGCAGAAGAATCTGAAGCGCCTTGTAGATGCCGAGAATCAGCGATAGTCGCTCAAGCGTGTCGCGGCCGAGGCGCGCGGTATGCGGCTGCGCTTTCCACTTGAAAAACGTGGACCGGCCCGGCTCGCCCAGGAGGATGATCTGCTCGTCGGCGGAAAGCGACCAGTCGCGCGCGATGTTGAAGAAAGCGCGCAATCCGGCCGCCGACAGGTCACCGATGCCGGGCGCGAGACGCGGCGCCGCTTCGGGAGCCGCTGAAGTTACACGGGCGGCGTTGTTCATGTCAATTAGTCTCCAGTGGAACTTGATTTTTATAATAGTCCATATCTGGATTCGGTCAAGCGATTTGTCAAGCGGATAGGGTCAATCGTTATCCGCCGGGCCATAGCGCTTGCCGGGGACGTGACTCCGAAGCACGTCGGCGATCTGCGAGGTCGTGCAATCGGCCGGAACGACGCGGCGCTGGATGCACGGATCGTTCTTCAGCACCCATTCGACGAGCCGATACGGCGGCCCGAACGGCTGGTCGAAGGGCGCGGAGACGCGGCATTCGCGCAGCGTCAGCGCATGCTGAGACTTCATCTCCGATGCGAGATTCCTTACCGGTGCCTTGGCAGACATGACTGTCCTCACTCACGTTGGGAGCGCCGACCCGGCGTCGGCGGCAGATTTTGTTGACATGAGTGTGGCGAGCGAGAATTAAGCGCGACTTAAATCGATCGGACGAAAACGTTTGGCATTTTTGCGACGGTTTTTTGAGCGCGCTTTTCCGCTACCTGCTTTCACTGTATATTCATACAGTCCAATTGCAAGAAGAAGCACATCGGAGGCACATCGAATGATGAATGCTCGCAATGGTTCCTCGGAGGCAGTAGCGCTCGAACGCTTCATGCGCGCGACGCGAGCGGTGTCGGCGGCATTCGACGCCACTCGCGGCGAGCCGGTCTTCGAACGCGGTTCCAAGTCGGTGGCTCGCGCGCTGGCGCGGCTCGACGCGGCGCTGAAGGAACTGGAAATCTCGGAACGAACCGCTTGACGCTATACTCTCGCGCGCTGTCGATCACTAAATTCATGGAGCGACTGTCTTGAAGCCTGTATTCCTCACTGTTTTGCTGCTGGTGGCATCGTCGACGGCGTTTTCGGCCGAACGCTACACCGAAGTCTGGAATCCGCCCGAAGCAAGCGCCGCTTCGAAGAGCAAGGCGAAGGCACGCAACGTCGTGCCGGTGCAGGCCAAGAAAAAGCGCAAGAACGTGACGACGGTGAAGAAAGTCGCCGATAAGACTTCGGTCGCGCAAACGCCTGCCTTGCCGCGCGTGAAGCAGGCACCGAAGCCGAATCCGGCCGTCGATCCGATCCCGCAATTGCCGCGCAAGATCGGGCCGGACGGGCTGGTGATGCGCGTGAGTTATCCGGCGCGGTAAGAAGGCTGATCAAAATGAAGAAGGGCGCTCGAATGAGCGCCCTTCTTGTATCGGGGTGCGATTTTAGCGTCGCGCGCAGAGAATCAAAACGCCGACTTGACCACCCCTCCGTCGACCCTCAACGCCGCCCCGTTCGTCGCCGACGACGCCTCCGAGCACACATAAACCACCATGTTCGCGACTTCTTCCGTCGTCGCGAAGCGCTTGATTAGCGAACTCGCCCGCGCTGTCTCGAAAAAATGCTTCTCGAACTCCGCGAACGACTTGCCGCCGCCCATCTTCTGCGCCATTTCCTCGACCCCGTCCGAATGCGTCGGCCCCGGCAGCACCGAATTGACCGTCACGCCCGTGCCCGCGCAACTCTCGGCGAGTCCGCGCGACAACCCGAGCTGCGCCGTCTTCGTCACGCCGTAGTGGATCATCTCAACCGGAATCTGGACGCCGCTCTCGCTGCTGATGAACACCACGCGCCCCCAGTTCTTCTCCTTCATCTTCGGCAGATACGCGCGCGAGAGCCGCACGCCCGACATGACGTTCGTCTCGAAAAAGCGTTGCCAGTCCTCGTCGGGGATCTCGTCGAACGGTTTCGGATCGAAGATGCCGAGGTTGTTCACGAGCACGTCGACCGCCGGATAGCGCGTGACGATCGCGTCCACCTGCTCGCGCTCCGCAAGGTTGCCGGCGAACCCCTCGGCCTTCGCGCCGGGCACCTGTTCGCGCAGTTTCGCGAGCGCTTCGTCGACGGAAGCCTGTGTGCGACCGTTCACGATCACGCGCGCGCCTTCGCGCGCGAGGCTCACCGCGATCGCGTGTCCGATTCCCTTCGTCGATCCGGATACGAGCGCGAGCTTGTTGTCGAGGTGCAAGTCCATCGGTGGGTCTCCAAAAAAAACGGTTGACGGGCCAGAGGGCAGCCCGTCAACCGAGTCGTATCGAACGGGCCAAGATCAGAAACTTAGCACCGTTCAAATCAAAACGCAGATAGCGTCAGAGTGTTCTTATAAACGTCCCATAAGTAGCAGCACGATCACCACGACCAGCACGACACCGAGGATACCGCTCGGCCCATAGCCCCAGCTGCGGCTATGCGGCCACGACGGAATGGCCCCGACGAGCATCAGGATCAGGATGATCAGCAAGATGGTTCCGATCGTCATTTCGACTTCTCCTTATTCAAAGATCGCAGGATTTGGCGGGCACTGCGCGCACGTCGGACAACGGCGCGTCACGCGGCGGATGTCCCGCCGCCGCGATTCCCTTGATGGATTGCGATCGACACAAGGCTATGAGCAAAGTGCGTGCCACTTATGCGAAAGCCTTGCGCCATAAGGAGTCTGGACCGCGCCAGGACTGACGCGGTCACGTCGCAAACGAGTGCGGTCGGCAAAAGTTGCACACTCGTCCGCGCGTTTTTGTAAGCGCGTTTTAGAAGATGCCGCGGAACGCCCAGAAGAGTCCGCCCGCCAGCGCGATCGAGACCGGCAGCGTCAGAATCCACGCGAGCGCGAGGCTGCGCACCGTGCGCCATTGCAGGCCGGAGCCGTTCGCGGCCATCGTTCCCGCGACGCCCGACGACAGCACGTGCGTCGTACTTACCGGCAGGCCGTAGACGTCGGCGGCGCCGATCGTCAGCATCGCGACGAGTTCCGCCGACGCGCCTTGTCCATACGTCAGATGCGTCTTGCCAATGCGCTCGCCGACCGTCACCACGATGCGCTTCCAGCCGACCATCGTCCCGAGTCCGAGCGCGACGGCGACCGCCACCTTCACCCACGTCGGGATGAACTTGGTCGCGTGGTCGAGCTGGTGCTTGTAATTGTCGAGGACGGCGACATCGTTGGCGGCGAAAGCAGGCGCCTTCTGCTTTTCCATCAGGCGCAGCGCCTCGGACACGATGTACATGTTGTTGCGCACGTTGTTGACGATGCCCTGCGGCAGCGCCGAAATCGAGCCGTTCGGGCGCACCTGCGAATCGATGAGATCGACCACCTGCTTCACCGCGACGACCGTGTTCGGCGCGAGCGTCTTCGTCTGCACGTAGTGCTGGACGTCGGCGCGCGGATCGGCGACGGGCGCCGCGCCGTTGCTGTAGCGCTGCAGCGTTTCAGAAGCGTGGTGGCTGACCGACAGAAACGTCTGCGTCTCGCCGGTCGTGACGGCCTTGTTGAGCGCGTAGGCGGTCGGCACCGTACCGATCAGGATCAGCATGATGAGGCCCATGCCCTTCTGGCCATCATTGGAACCGTGCGCGAACGAGACGCCCGTGCACGTCAGGATCAGCAGGCAGCGAATCCAGAACGGCGGCGGCGTGTTTTTTTCCGGCTCCTTGTAGAGCGCGGGAATCTTCACGACGAGCTTGAGCACATAGAGCAAAAAGCCCGCGGCCACGAAACCGATCAGCGGCGAGAACAGCAGCGACTTGCCGACCGACATCGCCTGGCTCCAGTCGACGCCCGACGTGCCGTTGGTACCGTGCAGCATCTGGTTCATCAATCCAACCCCGATCACCGAACCGATCAGCGTATGGGAACTCGAAGAAGGAAGGCCCAGCGCCCACGTGCCGAGATTCCAGATGATCGCGGCGATGAGGAGCGCGAAGACCATCGCGAAACCCTGCGACGACCCGACGCCGATGATCAGCTCGACGGGCAACAATTGCAGGATGCCGAACGCGACGGCGCCGCTCGAAACCAGGACGCCGATGAAGTTCCACGCGCCCGACCACACGACCGCGAGATTCGGCGTGAGCGAATGCGTATAAATTACCGTGGCGACGGCGTTGGCGGTATCGTGGAAACCGTTGACGAATTCGAAACCGAGCGCGATCAGGAGCGCAACGCCGAGCAGCACGTACGGCATCACCGACGACTGCTGCACGGATTCGAGATCGCTCAACAGGTGCGTGACGCAGTAAATCGCGCCCGCCACGATGACGATGACGAAGAGCAGCAGCGCGAGCCGCTGACCGGGCGAGCGGCCTGCTCTTGATTGTGGAAAGGCGAGATCGGTCATGATGCGTCCTTGATTGGGCGTGGCGAGGTAGGCTGAACTGCTGACGATCCAGCATGGTTGCATGCGCTTTGTGTCGCTTTGATGACCGCACGCCGCGCCCGAAATCGTCTGATCTGACGCGGGGCGGCGCGCGTAACGTGCGAGGGCTTTATGACGGCTTGGGTGGAACTGGCGCTGGGCTCGCAGGAAAAAACGTTCGACCAGTTGGCGAGCGCGGTGGCGGCGCTGCCGTCGTTCGCGGAGGTCGAAGCGGTGCGCGCGCGCGCCGTACTGCAGGAGCTCGAAAGCGACGCGCGCGGCTGGTGTCTCTGGATCGAGACGCAGGACGGCGCGGGCACGCTGCACGCGGTTGAAATCCTGGCGCCCGTGCTGCCGGGCCTCACGCGCTGCCGCAAGTTCGCGCGGCCCGCCCCGGGCGACGTCTCCGCCACGCTCGACGAACTCGCCGACTCCGGGCACGCTCTCTCGGCGCTGAAAGGCATCGCGCTGGATGCCGGCCCTGCGCGCGAGTCGCGTCGCGTCGAATGGCGCATCGGCGACGTGCTGGCTACGCTTGCCGCGCAAGACGACGAACGCCCGACGCTGTGCCTGTCCGCCCCCGGCGACGACGAAATCGTGCTCGACACCGTGTTCCGCCTGGCGCGCGAAGCGGTCGATGCCGCGCCGTTCTCTCTGCTGGCTGTCGGCGACGAATCGCCCGAAGCGTCGGAAGTCCACGCATCGAAGATCGATTTGCCGCTGGAGTCGACGGCCCGCGAGGCGTTTGTGACGATCGCGGCATCGATCGCGATGCATTGGTTCGGCAACGACGCCGCCGCGCGCCATGCGCTCGAAGTCGAGCGCGTGCATCAGTTGCGCGTCGCGCAGCGGCGGCTGAAGACGCTGCTCAAGCTCTTCCCCGACGACGTCGACGCCGTATGGAACGAAACCATCGCGCCCGAACTGAAGTGGTTCGGCGACTTGCTGGGCGACGCCCGCGACTGGGACGTTTTCACCGATACGACGCTTCCGGCCTACGCCGAAGCGGACGCGGGCGGCCCGTCGTGGCAGGCCGTCATCGACGCCGCCGACGCGAGGCGCCACGCCGCGCGCACGAGGCTCGCCCATGCGCTGCATGCGAAGCGCTATGCGCGGCTGTCGCTGGCGTTCGTCGAATGGCTCGCGCGAATCGGGATGCGTCCCGACGAAGCGCCCGTTGCTCTCGCCGACTTTGCGAAGAAACGAATCCGCAAGAATTACCGGAAAATCGTCAATGTGCCTGATCTGACGACGCTCGACGTACGCACGCGGCATCGCGTGCGGATTCACGCGAAGCGGCTGCGCTACGCGCTCGAATTCCTGCGCTCGCTGACGACGCGGCAAACGCGCGGTGACACAGCGAAAAAGCTGTCGAGGCTACAGACCGTGCTCGGCGAAGGTAACGACGCCGCGGTCGCCGCCGAGCGTCTCTCGGCGCTCCCGGAGGCCAGCGACTACCAGCGCGGCTTCGCGCGCGCGTGGGCGGCGGTGTCGGAACATAAGGACGCGGAGGAGGGCGAACGCATTCTGCGATCGATCGAAAAACCGCGTCTCAAGAAAACGGGTGCGCACGAATGAAGGATGAATCGCTCGACGTCGACGGCTCCGTGTGGCTGCGAAGCGGCCAGCAGACGCTCGGCGGCGCGGCACGCATCGGCCTGTTGGCGGCGATCCGCGAAAGCGGCTCGATCACAGGCGCGGCCAAAGCGGTCGGCATGAGCTACAAGGCGGCGTGGGACGCCATCGACGCGATGAACAATCTCGCCGGCGAGCCGCTCGTCGTGCGCGCGAGCGGCGGCAAGGGCGGCGGCGGCACGACGCTGACGCCCGCAGCGCTACGTCTCATCGATACGTTTCGCGCCATCGAGCGCGAGCATCGCAAGTTTCTGGAGCAGGCGGGCGCGGCGATCGACGGATTTGCTGAAAACTGGCCGTTGATCGGGAGAATCGGCATGAAGACGAGCGCGCGCAATCAACTGGCGGGGAAGGTGACGAGAGTGACACGCGGCTCGGTCAACGACGAGGTGGAACTCGTGCTGCCGGGCGGGCAGTCGATCGTCGCCGTCGTCACGCATGAAAGCGCGGACGCGCTTGGACTCGCGCCCGGGCGCGACGCGGTGGCGCTGATCAAGGCGTCGTGGGTCATGCTGATGGCCGACGAACCCGTGCGGATCTCGGCGCGCAATCAGCTGAAGGGCACCGTCGAGCGCGTGACGCGCGGGGCGGTGAATGCAGAGGTATCGCTCGCGATCGGCGGGTCGAGCACGATCACGGCGATCATTACTAATCAGAGCGTCGATGCGCTCGGGCTTGCGCCGGGGGAAAGTGCGGTGGCGGTCATCAAGGGATCGAGCGTGATTCTCGGCGTGGACGACTAGGGACGGTCCCAACGCCTCCGGCGAAGCGAGTAATGCAAACGGCTCGCGCCCTCAAGCGTCCGCAGCATGCGGCACGACGACCTCAGTACGCCGCATCGGCGCGTCGTGGTGCCCCGCTTTCCAGCGCGCGCGCACGTACGGGCGCTCATGGCCCGACAGCTCCAGCGCGATCTGCGTGATCCACTGATGGCTCGGCACCGGCACGCCGTGCAGCGTGATTGCCACCGCCGCGAGACTTGCCGCGACAGGCGCCGGCGAGAGCCGTCCCGCCTCCGCGCGCCAGGCAATCCGCGCGAATCCGACCGCAACCAGTGCACCAAGTGCACAACCGGCAATCACCTCCGACGCCGAATGCGCGCCCACGACGATCCGCGACACGCCGACCACGACCCCCGCCACGAGCCCCACCGATACGCCTGCCGCGCGCCATGCACCGCGCGCGGGCAAGAACGCGACGAAGAACGCCGCAGGGAGCACTGCGGTTGCGACCATCGCGTGCCCGCTGATGCCGGTGAAATCCCAGCCGCGCACGCCCATGCCCCATCCGATAAACGCGATCTTGCTGAGGAAAACGAGCCCGACCGCGCCAGCAAGCAGCCCGAGCCAGCCGAGCGCGTAACGGCGCGAATAGCCCAGCGCGAGCCACAAGGCGACGGCGAGCGCGAGCGGAATCATCACGCCGACACTGCCGAGCGCGGTAATCGAATACCAAAGCGAAGGGGACGAAGTAGTCATCGAGTTATTTTTTGCGGGTGGAACGATCGTTGCTGCAACGCGGAAGCCGAGCCAGCGGCAGGTCGGTGCAAGGAGCCTTGTTTATAGGTCTATTAAGAGTATACCCGTACAAGATTTTGCTGAATTTTGCCAACTTGCAGCTCGCTTTATGCGCCTAAAAAGCATCAATTCAGTTTAACGTCGGATAAAATTCACGATCAGACGGAAACAGGTACGTTTTTAAACATCCTATTACACGCATGCTACTGCGATCGATGTTATTGTGCATCGCAACAACTTTCCGCTGCGCGCCCTCGGCGAGCCGGATCAAACTGCATGCTGTGGAGGTCCCATTCAATGCCCAAAAGTCTCACCAATCTCTGGCTGCGCGGACTGCGCCGCCTGATCGCCGGCCAACCCGAACCGGCTCGTGCGCCCAAGCCGCGCTCGCCCGCCAAGCAAAAGCGCGCTGCGACCGTCCAGAAGGCGAAAGCCCCGGCCCCGATCAAGGCCGCACAACCGCCGCGCACCGCTGCGCGTGCTCCCGTACGCGAGTCGCGCGTGCGTCCCCGCGCTTCGGCCTGGGCGCGAGGCAAATGGGAGCGCTCGTTCCATTCCGCGCCGCCGACGGCGGGCCGCTTCGTGAATCACATGGCGTACGCGCTGTATCTTCCGCCGGGCGCGTCGCTCGGGCGTATGCCTTTGGTCGTTATGCTGCACGGCTGCAAGCAAAATGCCGACGAATTCGCCCAAGGCACGCGCCTCAACCTGCTCGCCGACCGCTACGGCTTCGCCGTGCTGTACCCCGAGCAGTCGAAGCACGACCACGCGCACCGCTGCTGGCGCTGGTACGACGACGCGAGCAACGCGGGCGGTGGCGAGGCGGCATCGGTCGTGTCGCTGGTGCAGGCGGTGGTCGGGGAGCATCGGCTGGACAGCGAGCGCGTTTATGTTGCGGGGATGTCGGCGGGCGCGGGGCTCGCCGCGCTGCTCGCGATCCGCTATCCGTCGGTGTTCGCGGCGGTTGGTCTGCACTCGGGCGTCGTATTCGGCGAGGCGCGCTCGGCGATCGCCGCGATGGACGTGATGCGCCGCGGCAGCCGCAGCGACCCGGTCGCGCTGATCGACGCCAGCGTCGACGTGCGCGCCTTTCCGGGCATGCCGGCCGTCATCGTGCATGGCGAACTTGATTCCGTCGTTTCGGCGAACAACGCCGAGCAATTGACCAAGCAATTTCTGCGGCTGAACGGCTTCATCGATGCCTCCGGCGCGCGGCGTGCAGGCGAAACGCGAGAAGAGAAGCAGCCGGACGGCGTCGTGCGCGATTTCGTGAAGAGCGGACGCCGCGTCGTGAAGACCTGCATCGTGCGCGGGCTCGGCCATTCGTGGGCCGGCGGCGACGATACGGTTGCGTTCCACTCGTCAAAGGGGCCGGATTCGTCGGCGCTGATGTGGGAGTTTTTCAAGCATCAGCGGCGCGTCGAGCGGCACTCCGTTAACGACGAACTGCTTGCCTGACGGGCTTCGGACGTTTCATATGTTGCAAAAAAGTCTTTTGGATCAAAGTTCTACAGATATCCGCTGGCGTTTGACTAGGGATTACCCTATAATCGGGTCTGTCATAGGTAAATACCCTAATCTTCGAGGTCCCACCATGTATCTGCTCAGCCGCCTTTTCCTGTTCCTGACGAAGTCCCCCGACCAGCGCGATCGTGAACGCGACGACGCTTACCTGGCCGAAGCCACCGACATCTACGATCTCGAATATCGTATGAAGAAGATGGATCGCCGTGGTTCGAAGCGTCATCCGTCGTGGCTCGCTCAGTAAGAGCGGGGCGCCGTACGAGGCGCAGCGCGCAACAACAGCGCGCACGTAGCAAACACAAATGCCGGCTTCCCAGCCGGCATTTGCTTTTCGACGCCCGGGTTTTGCTCGGGCGTTGATGCTTCAGGCGAGGTTCACGCGCACGTCGACGTTGCCGCGCGTCGCGTTCGAGTACGGGCAGACCTGGTGCGCTGCATCAACGAGTTGTTGAGCTTCGCCAGCGGGCAGGCCGGGCAGCGCGACGCGCAATTCGATGTCGAGCTTGAAGCCGCCGTTGTCGTTCGGGCCGACGCCGACGTCAGCGGTGACGGTCGTATCGGCGGGGATGGTGCGCTTTTGCTGGCCAGCGACGAACTTCATCGCGCTCAGGAAACATGCCGAATAGCCGGCGGCGAACAGTTGTTCCGGATTCGTGCCCGGTGCGCCCGTGCCGCCGAGTTCCTTCGGCGCGCTCAGTTTTACGTCGAGTTGCTGATCCGACGATACCGCCCGGCCGTCGCGGCCGCCGTTGCTCGTTGCCGTTGCCTTGTAGAGGATGCTCATTTGAATTCTCCTGGGTGTTGAGTTGTGAAGCGCCAACCACGAGCGAAATATATCGCGCTAATCATTAGTGTGCAAATTAAATTATCATGATCGACGCGTTTGATTTCGTCTATCAGGCGCCGATGTACTCGTTCAGCGATGCGCGCAGTTGTACCAACGAATCGCGCAGCTTGATCAGCCGGTCGCCATCGCTGCCGGCCGCGCAGTAGATTTCGCCGGGAATCGCGCGCGCTAACTGCTTCAACACACGGCCGGTGTCGGTCAGGCGGATATGAACCTGCCGCTCGTCCTCGACACCGCGCAGTCGTTCAACGTAACCCTGCGCCTCGAGACGCTTGAGGAGCGGCGTCATCGTCGCGGAATCGAGGCTCAGTCGCGCGGCGATTTCCTTGACGGTGAGGTCGTCGCTTTCCCACAAGACGAGCATTGCGAGGTACTGCGGATAAGTCAGCCCGAGGTTTTCGAGCAGCGGCTTGTACGCCTTCGTCATCGCGAGCGATGTCGAATAGAGCGCGAAACAGAGTTGCTGATCGAGTTCGAGCGGAAAATTCTGCGGCGTGTTCATGAAGGAAGCCCAAAGCGCGAGTGGCTGATAGCGCTAGTGTACGGAATTCCTTCGCGCACGAACGAAACCAATCGCGGAAATGAAAACGGGCGCCACGAGGCGCCCGGAACCCAGCATTCGACCGGGTCAGACGCCCGGGGTCGCGGACGGAATATCCGGTGTATCGGGCGATTGCACGCCGAAGCAGCCGCGATAGGTGGCGTAGAACGAGCAGTAGAGCGCGGTCGTGACGAGAATCGATGCGGGCATCAGCACCGCGAGCGCTACTTCCTGCCCCGCGCCGAGCGCCTGCATCAGCGCGGTCAGCCCGAACGACACCGTGATCGCAATCGCGATCCACAACACGCCGTAGAAGATGAACGCGCCGCGATTGCGCCAGCAGCCGACGAAGCTGAAAAACAGCGCTTTCGCGGGCGGCACGTCGTGCCACGCGACGAGGATCGGCGCGAACCAGAAGAGCATCGCGACGGGTAAATAGCCCACCATCGCGACGAGCACGGCGAGCGGGCTGAAACTGGCCGCGACGGTTTCCGGGTCGCCGGTCGGGCCGCTGCCGAGCATCATCGAGAGCAGGATGCCGCCGTCGACGAGCGCCGACAGCGCGAAAATCGCTCCCATCGCCACGACGTACAGCGCGCCAAGCACCAGCAGCCGCCGCGAAACGACGCTGCCGTAGGAGCGAAAGCCGTCGACAAGGACGGTCGGCCAGACGGGCTTGCCCGCGATCGTGTTGCGGCACGCGGCCATGAAACCGACGGCGACGCCCGGAATCAGCACGAGCGGCAGGAACGGACCGATCAGCGGAATGCGCGAAATCAGCGTCATGATGAACAGATATGCGAAGAACACCGTGAGAAACGCAAGCGGATTGCGTCGGAACAGCCAGATTCCCTGGCGGAACCACACGTAACCGGTTTTGGCGGGGACTTCGATCAGTTGCATAAATTGGCTTACCGGGTGGCGGAAGGAGCAGCGGCTTTGACGCGCTCGCGCAGAATGCGTTCGAAATGGCCCGGGTCGTGTGGCTTAAGCATTTCTGCCTCACGCGGACGGTGGAAGTCGTACAGGCGCGACACCCAGAAGCGCATCGCGCCGGCGCGCAGCATGTCGTTCCAGTGGCGCTCTTCGGCCGGCGTGAACGGCCGCACCGTCTGATAGGCGCGCAGCATCGCGTCGACGCGCGCGCGGTCGAGCACGCCCGTCTCGAGGTCGATGCACCAGTCGTTCACGCAGACGGCGACGTCGAAGAGCCACTTGTCGACGCCAGCGAAATAGAAGTCGAAGAAGCCGCCAAGGCGCGCGTGGTCCGCCGTGTGCGAGAAGAGCACGTTGTCGCGGAAGAGGTCGCAGTGGCACGGGCCTTCGGGCAGGGACGCGTAATCGGCCGAGCCGAAGAACGCTGACTGATGCGCGAGTTCGTCTTCGATCAGCGTGCGCTGGCTGTCGGCGAGGAAGGGCAGGATGGCTGGGACGTTCTCCTGCCACCATGCGAGGCTGCGCAGGTTGTGCTGATGCTGCCCGAAGTCGCGCCCGGCGAGATGAAGGCGCGCGAGCATCTGGCCGACTTCGATGCAGTGCGCGGGCGTCGGCGCGAGTTCGGGCGCGCCTTCGAGCTTCGTCACGATGGTCGCGGGTTTGCCGTTGAGTTCGGCGAAGAGCGAGCCGTCACGGCGCGGCATCGGATCGGGAACCGGCACGCGATGCGACGCGAGATGCCGCATCAGGTCGAGATAGAACGGCAGTTGCTCGGCCGTGAGCTTCTCGAAGATCGTGAGGACGTACTGGCCGTGCGTCGTGGTCAGAAAGAAGTTGCTGTTTTCGATGCCCGACTGGATGCCGCGAAATTCGACGACGTCGCCGAGATCGTAGTTTTGCAGCCAGTCTTCGAGCTGGGAAGCGGTGACAGGAGTGAATACGGCCATGCGGGAGCGTCGGTCGGGTTGGACGGCTGGTGCGTTTGGAACGCAGCCAGTCAGGCGGCGCCGCGCGACATGCGCGCGGCGGCCCTAAGCGGGAATCAGCGTAGCGCGCGCGACGATCAGTAGCGCAAATTCACCGACGGCAGGCGCGTGCTCGCCTTGCCGTTGTCGCGCACGGCGGGCGACGTGTCGGCTGGGGCGCTCATCTGATAGCGCGTGCCGAAGTTCGACTGCACGTTGATCTCGACGGGCTTGCCCTTGTCGCGATACTCGGTGATTTCCGTGCCGTTCGTGCTGAGTTCGTGATAGCTCGGCAGACGCGGCGGCGAAATCTCGACCTTCGAGCTCGCCGTTGCGGGCGGGCGGTTGATGGCCTTCAGGTCCGGCAGGCCGGCAGCTTCTTCTGGCGACATCTTTTGCGCCGGTGGGGGCTGGTCCGCCGCGCTCGACGGCTGCGCAATCGCGCCCATGCTGCCGGCGGCGAGGACTGCCGCGACGGCGGCGAAAAGAAGCGGCTTCATGATGATTCTCCAAATATGTGGCCGGATTCTAGCAAACCGCACCCGCCACAGGGCCGTGCAAAGCCTTATTTTGCGCCGCTTTTGCGGAATTCGATGTCGCGTCATAAAGGTGTTGCGGCGCGCACGCAGCGAGCATGGGCTTCATGGTTCTGGCGTTCTTCCGTGGTAATGTCGATTCATCACAAGAGCGCGCAAGATCATGACAAACGACCGGACTCAGAGCACCCAGGCCACACCCGCCAACGATTTCCCGACGGAATCCTTCGACGATCCGGGCGCCGCCGTCTCGCGCGTCAACGCGATTTATGAAGCGAATACCGCGTTCCTGCGCGATGCCTTCGCGCGTTATCGCCGCAATGAGCACTTCACCCATCGCGTGCGCGCGTGCTATCCGTTCGTGCGCGTGCGCACCGAGCTCAACACGCAGATCGACTCGCGCCGCTCGTATGGATTCGTCGCGGGGCCCGGCATCTTCGAGACGACGCTCACGCGTCCCGATCTCTTCGGCGACTACTATCGCGAGCAGTTGCGGCTTCTGGCGAAGAACCATCACGTCGGCATCGAAGTGGGCGTTTCGGCGCAACCGATCCCAATTCACTTCGCGTTCGCCGAGGGTATCCACCTTGAAGGCGATCTGGATCGCGACCGGCTGCTCGCGATGCGCAATATCTTCGATACACCGGATCTCGCGCTGCTCGACGATCGCATCGTCAACGGCACCTACGAGCCGGCCGCCGGCGAGCCGCATCCGCTGGCGCTTTTCACGGCGGCGCGCGTGGATTTCTCGCTGCATCGGCTGCGGCATTACACCGCCACGCTTCCGACGCATTTCCAGAACTACGTGCTCTACACGAACTACCAGTTCTATATCGACGAGTTCGTGAAGCTCGGCCGCACGATCATGTCGCGCGCCGACGATGAAGAAACGCGCGCGTATCGCAGCGAGTATTCGTCGTTCGTCGAGCCCGGCGACGTGATCACCTACAACGCGAACCTGAGCGAACAGTTCGAGGACGAAGGCACGCAGCCCGCGCGCCTGCCGCAAATGCCTGCGTATCACCTGAAACGTGCCGATGGCAGCGGCATCACGATGGTGAACATCGGCGTCGGGCCATCGAATGCGAAGACGATCACCGATCACATCGCCGTGCTGCGCCCGCACGCGTGGATCATGCTCGGGCACTGCGCGGGGCTGCGCAACACGCAGCGTCTCGGCGACTACGTGCTTGCACACGGCTACGTGCGCGAAGACCACGTGCTCGATGCCGATCTACCGCTCTGGGTGCCGATTCCGGCGCTGGCCGAAGTGCAGGTCGCGCTGGAAAAAGCGGTCGCGCAGGTGACGCAGCTTGAAGGCGTCGAATTGAAGCGCGTGATGCGTACGGGAACGGTGGCGAGCGTCGACAACCGCAACTGGGAATTGCGCGATCATCGCGAGCCAGTGCAGCGGTTGTCGCAAAGCCGTGCCATTGCGCTCGACATGGAAAGCGCGACCATCGCCGCGAACGGATTTCGCTTTCGCGTTCCGTACGGCACGCTCTTGTGCGTCTCCGACAAGCCGCTGCACGGCGAACTGAAGCTGCCCGGCATGGCCGACCAGTTCTATCGCGCGCAAGTCGATCAGCATTTGCAGATCGGCGTGAAGGCGATGGAGCTCTTGCGCATGAACGGGCTCTCGAAGCTCCACAGCCGCAAGCTGCGCAGCTTCGCGGAAGTCGCGTTCCAGTAAGTCGGCGAGGAGAATCCGGCCCGAAACGAAAACGGGCGGCTTCGAAAAGCCGCCCGCATCGCGTTATCAGAGGTAGAACATCCGGTCTTCGTCGGACTTGCCTTCGGCCGGCTGTTCGCCCGCGTCCTCGCGGTCTTCGTAGAACTTCAGCACCGCTTCGAGCACCTGGTCCGGATCGTCGATCACCTGCATCAGGTTCAGGTCCTTATCGCCGATCACACCGTTCGTGAGGAGCGTGGTCTTGAACCAGTCGAGCAGCCCCGCCCAGAACTCCGCGCCCACCAGAACGATCGGCACGTGGCGCGACTTCTTCGTCTGAATGAGCGTGAGCACTTCGGCGAGTTCGTCGAGCGTGCCGAATCCGCCGGGCATCACCACGACTGCATCCGAATTCTTCACGAACGTGACCTTGCGCGTGAAGAAGTGCCGGAAGCGCAGCGAGATGTCCTGCCACTGGTTGCCCGACTGCTCGTGCGGCAGTTCGATGTTCAGCCCGACCGACGGAGACTTGCCCGCGTGCGCGCCTTTATTGGCCGCTTCCATGATGCCGGGGCCACCGCCTGAGATGACGGCGAAGCCCGCATCGGAGAATCTCTGGGCGATCTCGATCGTGAGTTTGTAGTAAGGCGACTCGGGTTTCAGACGCGCCGAACCATAGATGCTGATGGCCGGGCGGATCTCCGAGAGGTACTCGGTCGCCTCGATAAACTCTGCCATAATCGTGAACATCTGCCACGATGCGCGAGCCTTCTTGGCCGTCGCGCGCTCTTGATCTGCGAGCGATCGCAGACTCGGAATCACTTTTCTCTTGTTCATAATGCCTGAAGAACTAAGTCTTGAAGGTAAGACCCTGCTATTGGTCGACGGATCCAGCTATCTCTACCGTGCTTATCACGCGATGCCGGATTTACGCGGACCCGATGGCGGGCCGACGGGCGCGCTGTATGGGATGATCAACATGCTGCGCCGCTTGCGGCGCGAGATCAATGCAGAGTATAGCGCGTGCGTATTCGACGCCAAAGGCAAGACGTTTCGCGACGACTGGTATGCGGACTACAAGGCCAACCGGCCATCGATGCCCGACGATCTCTCGCGTCAGATCGAGCCCATTCACGTGACCGTGCGCGCGCTTGGCTGGCCGCTCGTCATGATCGAGGGAGTGGAAGCGGATGACGTCATCGGTACGCTGGCCGTCGCTGCCGAGACGCGCGGCATGAAGGTGATCGTGTCGACGGGCGACAAGGATTTGGCACAGCTCGTGACTGATCATGTCACCCTCATCAATACGATGACGAACGAGACGCTCGATCGTGCCGGCGTGCTGGGGAAGTTCGGCGTGCCGCCGGAGCGGATCGTCGATTACCTGTCGCTCATCGGCGATACGGTCGACAACGTGCCGGGCGTCGAGAAGTGCGGGCCCAAGACGGCATTGAAATGGCTCACGCAATACGACACCCTCGATGGCATCGTCGCACATGCAGCGGAGATCAAAGGTGCGGTAGGAGACAATCTGCGCAAGGCTCTCGACTTCCTGCCGATGGCGAAAAAACTCGTCACCGTCGATACGCAATGCGACCTGAGCTCGCAAATCGAATCGATCGAAGGCACATTGCCGAGCCGTCCCGAAGCGCGTGACGAACTGCGCGATCTCTTCACGCGTCACGGGTTCAAGACGTGGCTGCGCGAAGTCGAAATCGCAGACGCGGTCGAAGGCCCGACCGATACGCCGCCCGCCGAAGCCACCGAGATCGAGCATCACTACGACACGGTGCAGACGTGGGAGCAGTTCGACGCGTGGCTTGCGAAAATCAACGCGGCCGAACTCACGTCGTTCGATACGGAGACGACGGCGCTCGATCCGATGGTGGCGCAACTGGTGGGCTTGTCGGTGTCGGTCCAGCCGGGGCATGCGGCTTATATTCCGGTCGCGCATCGCGGGCCGGATGCGCCCGAGCAGTTGCCACGCGACGAAGTTCTGCAAAAGCTCAAGCCGTGGCTCGAAGACGCATCGAAGAAGAAGGTCGGCCAGCATCTGAAGTACGACGAGCAGGTGCTCGCCAACTACGGCATCGAACTAAAAGGCGTCGAGCACGATACGTTGCTGCAGTCGTATGTCTTGGAGTCGCATCGGCCGCACGACATGGACAACCTCGCGCTGCGTCATCTCGGCGTCAAAACGATCAAGTATGAAGAGGTGGCGGGAAAGGGCGCATCGCAGATCGGCTTCGATGAAGTCGCGCTCGACAAGGCCGCCGAGTACGCCGCCGAAGACGCGGACATCACGCTGCGATTGCATCAGGCGCTCTATCCGCAAGTCGCGGATGAAGACGGCTTGCTGCGCGTCTATCGCGACATCGAACTGCCGACGGCGCGCGTGTTGCGCAAGATGGAGCGCAACGGCGTGCTGATCGATCGCGACGAATTGCAGAAGCAAAGCAGCGAGATCGCAACGCGCCTGATCCAGCTCGAAGGCGAGGCGTATGAACTCGCGGGCGGCGAATTCAATCTCGGCTCGCCGAAGCAGATCGGGCAGATTTTCTTTGAGAAGCTGCAATTGCCGGTGGTCAAGAAAACACCGAGCGGCGCGCCATCGACCGATGAAGAAGTGCTTCAGAAGCTCGCCGAGGACTATCCGCTGCCGAAAATCTTGCTCGAACATCGCGGCTTGTCGAAGCTCAAGTCGACGTACACCGACAAGCTGCCGCGCATGGTCAACGCATCGACGGGACGCGTGCACACGAACTATGCGCAGGCGGTCGCGGTGACGGGGCGTTTGTCGTCGAACGAGCCGAACTTGCAGAACATCCCGGTGCGCACGGGTGAAGGGCGGCGCATTCGCGAAGCATTCATCGCGCCGCCGGGCAGCAGGATCGTATCGGCGGATTACTCGCAAATCGAGTTGCGCATCATGGCGCACATCTCCGGCGACGCATCGCTGATGCGCTCGTTCGCCGAAGGCGAGGACGTGCATCGCGCGACCGCGTCTGAGATTTTCAGCGTCACGCCGATCGAAGTAT
Source organism: Caballeronia humi (assembly GCF_001544475.1). Classification (GTDB taxonomy): domain Bacteria; phylum Pseudomonadota; class Gammaproteobacteria; order Burkholderiales; family Burkholderiaceae; genus Caballeronia; species Caballeronia humi. The sequence continues at coordinate 33,850 of NZ_FCNW02000013.1, forward strand.
CGAGCGACCAGCGGCGCATCGCGAAGGTCATCAACTTCGGGCTGATCTACGGCATGAGTTCGTTCGGCCTTGCGTCGAACCTCGGCATTACGCGCGATGCCGCGAAGCTTTACATCGACCGCTATTTCGCGCGCTATCCGGGCGTCGCGGCATACATGGAAAACACGCGCACGAGTGCGAAGCGCGATGGCTTTGTCGAGACCGTGTTTGGCCGTCGTTTGTGGTTGCCCGAGATCAACGGCGGGAGCGGACCGCGCCGTCAGGCCGCCGAGCGCGCCGCAATCAACGCGCCGATGCAAGGCACCGCAGCCGACCTCATCAAGCTCTCGATGATCGCGGTGCAGGACTGGATCGAGGCTTCGGACGTCAACGCGAGGATGATCATGCAGGTCCACGATGAGCTCGTGCTCGAAGTGCCGGAGGAAGAATTATCGGAAGTGCGCAAGCGTCTGCCAGAACTGATGTGCGGCGTGGCGTCGCTGAAGGTGCCGCTCGTGGCTGAAGTCGGCGCGGGGGCGAACTGGGAAGAAGCACACTGATTTTTCATGAGCCGCATGTCGCGCATGCGGAACACGGGCTTGTGAGCGGATGGGAAGGGCGCGCACAATGCCTGTCGAGGCGAGCAGGAAGCCAATGTCCGAAGAATCGACGAGTTCAAGTAACGGCACAGGGAGAGTTCAATGCATCGCTTCATCATCGTAGGCGGCGGGGCCGGAGGGCTTGAACTGGCGACGCGTCTCGGCGACCGCTACGGTTCGACCGATCCCAAGAAGACGCCGCACGCGCAGGTCACGCTGATCGACCGCAACCCGACGCACATCTGGAAGCCGCTCCTGCACGAAGTCGCGGCGGGCAGCATGGACCCGTTCACGCAGGAACTTGAATACGCCGCGCAGGCGCTCTGGCACGGCTTCGAGTTCGCGCAGGGCGAATTGATCGGCCTCGACCGGGCCGCGAAGCGCGTCACGATCGGCCCGCTTCTCGACGACGAAGCGGGCGAGCTGATTCCGCAACGCGAATTCGACTACGACACGCTCGTCATCTCCATCGGCAGCACGACACATTTCTTCGGCGTCGCGGGCGCGCAGGAAAATTCGATCGCGCTCGATACCGTCGGCCAGGCCGAGCTGTTTCGCAAGCGCCTGATCGCCGCGTGCATGCGCGCGGAGCATCGCGCGCCGGACCCGGTGATCGAAGGGCAGCCGGAGCAGCCGCGCATTCAGGTGGCGATCGTCGGGGCGGGCGCGACGGGCGTCGAATTGTCGGCGGAATTGCGCAACACGGCGCAGGTGCTCTCGGCCTACGGGTTGCACAAGCTCGATCCGAAGCACGACATCGGCATCGCGCTGATCGAAGCCGGGCCGCGCATTCTGCCGGCGCTGCAGGAACGTGTATCGACGGCGACCGCCGAGTTGCTCAACAAGGTCGGCGTCAGGCTGATGACGGGCGAGACGGTGGCCGAAGTGTCGCGCGATTCGATCCGCACGGCGAGCGGCAAGATCATTCGCGCCGACCTGACCGTGTGGGCGGCCGGCATCAAGGCGCCGCCGGTGCTGGCGAACCTCGACGGCCTGCCGACCAACCGGCTCGGCCAGCTCGTCGTACGGCGCACGCTGCAAACCGAAATCGACGACAACATCTTCGCCATCGGCGATTGCGCCGCGTGCGCGTGGCCGGGCAACGAGCGCAACGTGCCGCCGCGCGCGCAGGCCGCGCACCAGCAGGCGAGCTTCCTGATGAAGTCGCTCGCGCGCCGGCTCGAAGGCAAGGCGCTGCCGGAATACACGTATCGCGACTTTGGTTCGCTCGTGTCGCTCGGGCATTACAGCGCGGTCGGCAACCTGATGGGCGGGCTGATCGGCGGGAACATGCTGATCGAAGGGCTCTTCGCGCGCTTCATGTACATGTCGCTGTACCGGCTGCACATCGCCGCGCTGCACGGCTATCCGCGCATGGTGCTCGATACCTTCGCGCACTGGCTGCGGCGCTCCACCGCGCCGCGCGTCAAGCTGCACTGAGGTTTGGCACCCCTGCAGGCACGCGCGAAAGCTGTTTAGAATGAGCGGCGCGCCTTCTGGCGCGCAGTTCGAAGACGCGGCTTGCGAGGTTGAGCCGCGCTCTTTCCGCAGTGCAGCGCCGCGCGTGGCGAGGCTTGTGATTCACGACGCGCGGTCTCCGAATCAGCGTCGCCCGGCGCGCCTACGCGCAGCCGACGGCCCTTGGCGGCCTTTGCCGCAGGAGCTTCGCATGCTTAAGCCTGAAGTCGACAGCCTCGTCCCGCACGTCCCGTTCGACCGCCGCAGCTTCATCAAAGCCACGATCGGCACCGGCTTCGCCGCCGCCGTGCTGCCCGTCTCGGCGCAAACCATCACCACCGACACCGAAGGGCTGGAGGCCGGCGCGATCGGCATCCGCGCCGCCGACGGCACGCTCGTGCCCGCATATCGCGCGCAGCCGAAGGGCAAAACGAAGCTGCCGGTCATCATCGTCGTGCATGAGATTTTCGGCGTGCACGAACATATCGCCGATGTCTGCCGCCGCTTCGCCAAGCTCGGCTATCTGGCGATCGCTCCGGAGTTCTTCATCCGGCAGGGCGACCCGGCGTCTGTCCCGTCGATTCAGCAGATCAACGACCAGATTGCGTCGAAGGTGCCGGACTCGCAAGTGCTGTCCGATGTCGACGCGGCCGTCGTCTGGGCAGGCGAGCATGGCGGCGATGTGAACAAGCTCGGCATTACCGGATTTTGCTGGGGCGGGCGGATCGCGTGGCTCTATGCCGAGCACAATCCCGCGCGTGAAGGCGGCCGTCGCGTGGTACGGGCAGCTCACAGGCCCGAAGACCGCCAACAAGCCGAGCTTCCCGATCGACAACGCGGCGCAATTGAAGGTGCCGGTGCTCGGTCTGTACGGACGTCAGGACCAGAGCATCCCGCAGGACACGATCGAGGCGATGAAGCAGGCGATCGCGAACGGTCCGCCGAGCGCGCGCGGCTCGCAATTCGTCGTGTACGACGATGCGCCGCACGCGTTCTTCGCTGACTATCGCCCGAGCTACCGGAAGGCGGATGCCGAGGACGGCTGGCGCCGTGCCCTCGCCTGGTTCAAGGAGCACGGCGTGAAGTAACGCAGGGGCGATCTCAGGCCGCCGGGCCCGTCGCCACGGGTCGCGACGGGTTCGCGCTCCATTCGCTCCACGACCCCGGATAGAGCGCTGCGCCGTGCAGGCCGGCGATTTCCATCGCGAGGGCGTTGTGGCAGGCCGTCACGCCCGACCCGCATTGCAGCACGACGCGATCCGGCGGCGTCGCGCCGAGCAGCGCGCCGTAGGCGTCGCGCAGTTCGTGGGCGGTCTTGAAGCGGCCCTCGGCGTTCAGGTTGTCCTTGAAGAAATGATTCATCGCGCCCGGAATGTGCCCGCCGACCCGGTCGATCGTTTCGTTCTCGCCGCGATAGCGGTCGTTGGCGCGCGCGTCGATCAGGACGTGATCGCGTGTCGTCAGATTGCGCTCGACCGCCTGGACATCGACGGTCACGGCAAGTGGCGCCGCTGCTTTGAAATTCCCGGGCGTCTTCGCGGGCGCGCCGGCTTCAAGCGGCTTGCCGGCGGCTTTCCACGCCTGCAGGCCGCCGTCGAGGAGCGCCGCTGAATCGTGGCCGAGCCAGCGCAAGAGCCACCAGAGCCGCGCGGCGTACATGCCGCCCTGCGCGTCGTAGGCGACGACCTGCTGGCCGTCGTTCAGCCCGAAAGCCGCGAGCGTCGCGACAAGTGCCGCGCGATCCGGTAGCGGATGCCGGCCGTTCGTGCCGTTCTTCGTGCCCGACAAATCGCGATCCAGATGCAGGTAATGCGCGCCTGGCAGATGGCCCGCCGTGTAGTCGGCTTCGCCGGATTCGGGCGCGGCGAGGTCGAAGCGGCAATCGAAGATGAGCACGCTGCCAGGTGCGGCGTCGAGCCGGTCTGCCAGGTTGGCGGCGGAAATGAGCGTGGTGTAGCGGGTGTGCGGCATGGCGGCTCCTGATGCGCCCGATGCGCCCGATGTGCCCGATGTCTCGATAGGCGGGAAGGGCTTGGGCTTTCGAGTAGTGGATTGACTAAGTCTAAACAAAAAAAGACGGGCTCAACGCCCGTCTTTTCATCGACCCGTGCCGCTCAGATCTCGCCTAACTGATGCCGCAGGAACTCGTGAAAGTGCTGCATCCCTGACTCCATCGGACTCTGATACGGCCCGACCTGCGATTCCCCGCGCGACATCAGCGCTCGCCGCCCGGCGTCCATGCGCTCGGCGATTTCATCGTCCTCGCGCGCGGTTTCCATATAGGCGGCGCGCTCGGCCTCGATGAACTCGCGCTCGAACAGCGCAATTTCCTCCGGGTAATAGAACTCGACGATGTTCGTCGTTTTCTGCGCACCGTGCGGAATCAGCCACGAGACCACGAGCACGTGCGGATACCACTCGATCATCAGGCCCGGGTAATACACCATCCAGATCGCGCCGAATTCCGGCGGCGTGCCGTTACGGAACTTGAGCACCTGGTCGTGCCATTTCCGGTACGTCGGGCTGCCCGGCTTTTCGAGATTCTTGTGCACGCCGACCGTCTGGACGCTGTACCAGTCGCCGAATTCCCAGGTCAGGTCGTCGCACGAGACGAAGCTGCCGAGGCCCGGATGGAAAGGCGCGACGTGATAATCCTCCAGATACACCTCGATGAAGGACTTCCAGTTGTAGTTGCACTCATGCACCTCGACGTGATCGAACATGAAGCCCGAGAAGTCGAAGTGTTTCGCCGTACCGAGGCGCGCGAGATCCGCCGCGACGTTGCGGCCTTGCGATTCGAAGAGCAGGCCCTGCCAGTTCTGCAGCGGCGTGGCGCCAAGATTCAGGCACGGGTTGTCGGCAAAATGTGGCGCGCCGAGCAACTGGCCGTTCAGATCATAGGTCCAGCGATGCAGAGGACAGACGATGTTGTCCGCCTGGCCGCGGCCGTTGAGCATGATCGCCTGCCGATGGCGGCAGACGTTCGACAGCAATTCGATCTGCGATTGCTGGTTGCGCACGAGCACGCGCCCTTCGCCTTCACCCGGAAGCGCGAAATAGCTTCCTGCCTCGGGCACCATGAGTTCGTGCCCGACGTAGCGAGGACCCTGCTTGAAAAGTGTGTCGATTTCGCGCGTAAGAAGCGCTTCGTCAAAGTAAGCCGTGACTGGCAGCTGGCTGTGGACAGCCTTCAGCTGCAATGCATTGCTCAGATTGGACATTCCCACTCCCGATGAAAACGTGAAAGCAGTGAACAACCCAACCATCGAAAATTCGATTTAGGGAGCCGGCGATTATACCAAAAACACCCTTTTCAGGGCGCGAAGGGTGGGATCGGGGTCGAAATTCGGCAGGCCGCATCACTTCCGCGGCAGTGACCGGCTGGACGATTGGCGGCATTTTCGGACACCGCCCCTTGGCCAGAGGGCTAGCGGGCAAAAGGTGGGGACGGGGTGAAGGTCGGAAAACCGGCTTTTGCCGTAGAATGTGCGACTTGTTCCCAAAATTCGATTCCACACCAACGATTCATGGCGAAAACCGCAATAGAGGAAACCGCCGCCAGCGCGCCGGACGCCGATAGCTCAACGCTTCCGGAAAATTACGAAGCGGCGCTGACCGAACTCGAAGGACTCGTCTCGCGTATGGAAGGCGGGGCGCTGAGTCTTGAGGAGTCGCTTGCGGCGTATCGCCGCGGCGCCGCACTCGTGGGCTTTTGCCAGCAGCAGCTCGAGAAGGTCGAGCAACAGGTTCGCGTGCTCGATGGCGAGACGTTGAAGGCCCTGCCCGTCGATGCGGTACGCGCGGCCCAAGGCAACGGGGACGATCTATGACATTCGAAAAATGGATGCGCGAAAGTCTCGACCGCGTCGAGACGGCACTGGAACATTTTCTGCCGGGCACCGACATCGCCCCGGCGAAGCTCCATGACGCAATGCGTTACGCGGCGCTCGGCGGCGGCAAGCGGGTTCGCCCGCTTCTGTGCCACGCCGCAGGCGAGCTGACGGGCGCGAGCGCGCACGCGGTCGAGACGGCGAGCGCCGCGCTCGAAATGATCCACGTGTATTCGCTCGTGCATGACGACATGCCCGCAATGGACGACGACGCTTTGCGTCGCGGAAAGCCCACGGTACACGTCCAATATGACGAAGCGACGGCACTGCTCGTCGGCGATGCGCTGCAATCGCAGGCGTTCATCGCGCTGACGACCGCCGGCAATGGTCTGAACGATGCCCAGCAGGCCGCGCTTGTGCGCGAACTGGCGCTGGCGAGCGGTTCGATCGGCATGGCGGGCGGGCAGGCGATCGACCTCGAAAGCGTCGGGCGCAAGCTGTCGCGGCCGGAACTCGAAACGATGCATCGGAAGAAAACGGGCGCGTTGCTGCGCGCGTCGGTACGCATGGGCGCGCTTGCCGGCGCCACGCCCGACGCGGCAGCGCTCAAGGCGCTCGACGATTATTCGGCCGCTGTAGGCCTTGCATTCCAGGTGGTGGACGACATCCTCGACGTCATCGCCGACTCCGCTACCCTCGGCAAAACCGCGGGCAAGGACGCGAAGGACGATAAACCCACCTACGTTTCCATCATCGGACTCGACGCCTCGCGCGAACTCGCCGCGCAACTGAGCCGCGACGCGCACGCCGCGCTCGAACCGTTCGGCGCGCGCGCCCAGCGCCTGGCCGAGCTTGCCGACCTGGTCGTGAACCGGGTGCATTGAACGTTGAATGCGTGATCCCGCGCGTGAGTGCAAAATGCGCGCCACGGAACCACGCCAGTTTTCCTAAAATGGGACGACGATGTACGACTTGCTGAAAACCATCGACGATCCGGCCGCCCTGCGCGCCCTCGATCGCCGCCAACTGCAACCGCTTGCCGACGAACTGCGGGCCTACGTGCTCGACAGCGTGTCGCAAACGGGCGGTCATCTGTCGTCAAATCTCGGCACGGTCGAGCTGACGATCGCGCTGCATTATGTATTCGACACCCCCGGTGACCGCATCGTCTGGGACGTCGGTCATCAGACGTATCCGCACAAGATTCTGACCGGCCGCCGTGACCAGATGCCCACGCTGCGCCAGCTCGGCGGCATTTCGGGCTTCCCGCGCCGCAGCGAGTCCGAATACGACACCTTCGGCACCGCGCATTCGAGCACGTCGATTTCGGCGGCGCTCGGCATGGCGATCGCGAGCAAGCTGCAGGGCGAGAACCGCTTCTCGATCGCCGTGATCGGCGACGGCGCGATGACCGCCGGCATGGCCTTCGAGGCGATGAACAACGCGGGCGTCGAGGACGACGTGCCGCTGCTCGTGATCCTGAACGACAACGACATGTCGATTTCGCCGCCGGTCGGCGCGCTGAATCGCCATCTCGCGCGGTTGATGTCGGGACGTTTCTACGCCGCCGCGCGCGCGGGCGTCGAGCGCGTGCTGCGCGTCGCGCCGCCTATGCTCGATCTCGCCCGCAAGCTCGAGGAGCATGCAAAGGGCATGATCGTGCCGGCCACGCTCTTTGAGGAATTCGGCTTCAACTACATCGGCCCGATCGACGGCCACGACCTTGATTCGCTGATCCCGACGCTGCAGAACATCAAAGAACTGCGCGGCCCGCAATTCCTGCACGTCGTGACGAAAAAGGGACAGGGCTATAAGCTCGCCGAGGCCGATCCGGTGCTGTACCACGGACCGGGCAAGTTCAATCCGGCCGAAGGCATCAAGCCGTCGACGGCGCCTTCGAAGAAAACCTACACGCAGGTGTTCGGCGAGTGGCTGTGCGACGCCGCCGCGCAGGATTCGCGCGTCGTCGGCATAACGCCGGCCATGCGCGAGGGCTCCGGCATGGTGGAGTTCGAAAAGCGCTTCCCGGACCGCTATTTCGACGTCGGCATCGCCGAGCAGCATGCGGTGACCTTCGCGGGCGGCTTGGCGGCCGACGGCATGAAGCCGGTCGTCGCGATCTATTCGACGTTCCTGCAACGCGCCTACGATCAGTTGATCCACGACGTCGCGCTGCAAAACCTGCCGGTAGTCTTTGCGATCGACCGCGCGGGTCTCGTCGGCGCGGACGGCGCGACGCACGCGGGTAATTACGACCTCGCCTTCCTGCGCTGCATCCCGAACATGACGGTGATGGCCGCATCCGACGAAAACGAATGCCGTCAGATGCTCTACACCGCGCTCCAGCAGCCAAATCCGACCGCCGTGCGTTATCCGCGCGGCGCCGGCACGGGTGTCGCGACGGTCAAGCAGATGACCGCGATCCCGCTCGGCAAGGGCGAAATTCGTCGCGAATCGTCGCAAAAGCTGGGCTCTGGCCAGCGCATCGCGATCCTTGCGTTCGGCACGATGGTCGCGCCGTCGCTCGCGGCTGGCGAGCAACTGGACGCTACCGTCGCCAACATGCGCTTCGTTAAGCCGATTGACGTCGACTTGTTGCGCGAACTCGCCGCGACGCACGACGTGCTCGTGACGGTCGAAGAGGGCGCGATCATGGGCGGCGCGGGTTCAGCGTGCGTCGAGGCGCTGCTCGCGCAGCAGGTCGTCAAACCGGTGTTGCAGCTTGGCCTGCCCGATGTCTTTATCGACCACGGCGATCCGGTGAAGCTGCTGGCGAGCGTCGGGCTGGACGGCGCGGGTATCGCCAAGTCGATTCGCGAGCGGTTTCTGAACGTCGCCGCCGTCGAGACGGCGCCGGGCAAGCTGACCAAGCGCGTCGCATAACTGCAACACGATGTGAAAGGCGCGTCCGGGGAACGCGCGCCTCGCTCGTCACATCGAATACGACAGTCACTACAAAGCGACTCCGCCCCGCGAAGTCCGCCTTACCGATTTCACGCCGTGCGTCGCCCCGGACTCAAGCGCGCGGCGGATCAGGACATAAGAACATGAATCAGATGAATCCCGCCTTCGTGATGCCCGACGTGCAAAGCACGCCCGACACCCGCCAGATTCCGATCCAGCGCGTCGGCGTGAAAGGCGTGCGCTATCCGCTGACCGTGCGCGCGCAAAGCGGCGAGTTGCAGCCGAGCGTCGGCGTGTGGAATCTCGACGTTCACCTGCCTGCTGAGCAGAAGGGCACGCATATGTCACGGTTTGTCGCGCTGCTCGACGAACATCGCGCGCCGCTCGATCAGACCGCGTTCCGCGCGATGCTTGCTTCGATGCTGGCGAAACTCGAAGTGCAGGCGGGACGTATCGAAGTGTCGTTTCCGTATTTCGTGATGAAGACGGCGCCGGTGTCGGGCGTCGAGAGCCTGATGGACTACGAGGTCACGCTGACGGGCGAATTGCGCGACGGCGAGACGCGTATGTCGCTGAAAGTGCTCGTTCCGGTAACGAGTCTGTGCCCGTGCTCGAAGAAGATTTCGCAGTACGGTGCGCACAACCAGCGCTCCCACGTGACGATTTCCGCTGAACTCGCCAGCGATATGCCGGTGGAGGATTTGATCCGGATCGCGGAGGAAGAGGCGTCGTGCGAGTTGTGGGGCATGCTCAAGCGGCCCGACGAGAAGTTCGTCACCGAGCGTGCATATGAGAATCCGAAGTTCGTCGAGGATCTCGTGCGCGATGTCGCGACGCGGCTGAACGAAGACGCGCGGATCGTCGCTTATGTGCTGGAAGCCGAGAATTTCGAGTCGATTCACAATCACAGCGCGTATGCGGTGATTGAGCGGGACAGGCGCGGCTGAAATCCCTCGCTTTGACGCAGAAAGAAAAGCCGGTCGCGAGACCGGCTTTTTCGCTTACGCCGCGATCCTGTCAAGCGCCGATGGCCCGCCGCGCACCGCGTCGAGCAAAATCGATGCGAGCCGTTCGATCGGCGCGGGCGCCGTCGGCGAGGCGCGTTCGAGCGTCAGCGGGATCATCGGCAGCGAGGGGAGGCCGGACTCCTGCGAATCGAGGGCGCGCACGGTCGACGGCAAACCGTAACGCGTGCGCACCGTCACCCCGAGCCCCGCGGCCGCCGCGGCCCACAATCCGGCGAGACTCGGACTCGTGAACGCCACGCGCCATTCGATCCCCGCGCGATCGAGCGCAGCCGTCGCGGCGCTGAAAAAGAGACACTGCCGGTCGAACGCGACGAGCGGCAGCGGCTCGGCCGCTTCGCGCGAAAACGGCACCGCTGACGATCCGATCCAGCACATCGGCGGCACCGCGATCGGGTCCGTCGAACCGCCCCAGACCAGCGCGAGATCGAGCTGATTCGTCTCGATGCGCTCCATCAACTCCGCATTGCGCGCGACCCGCGCCTCGATGCGCACCTTCGGATGCGCCCGCGCGAAGCGTCCGAGCACCTCCGGCAGCACGACCTCGCCGAAATCCTCCTGCAAACCGAGCCGTATCCAGCCTTCCAGATCGACGCCGCGCATCGCGACGGCGGCCTCGTCGTTCAGCTCGACGAGCCGCCGCGCGTACCGCAGCATGATCTCGCCGGCTTCAGTCAGCGCGAGGCCGCGTCCCGACTTGCGAAACAACGCCGTGCCCGCCTGCTCCTCCAGTTTGCGGATCTGTGCGCTCACCGCCGAGGTCGATCGTCCGACGCGATCCGCCGCCTTCGCGAAACTTCCCAAATCCATCCCCGCGACGAAACTGCGCAACACCGCGAGATCGAATGACACCTGGCTCATGACAATCATCCTGTTTTATCGAACCATCGTTATCAAACTTTCCGATATTCAGGACGATCGTAACGCGCGACACTGCTCCGGTCAATTTCAGGAGAGCAGGATCATGGTGACATCGCTGACATGGCAGTCGAACGCGCGCGATGAAGGGCATCGGTGGAAAGTGCTGGCGGTGGGCGTCGCGTCCAATGCGAGTTTCTCGGCAGCGGCGGCCGGCATCCCGACGACCGCCGTCTGGTTGCGCTCGGGCTATCACCTCGGCAACGCGGAACTTGGCCTCGTGCTCGGGGCGATGGGGCTGGGCGTGGCGCTGTCGGAATTGCCGTGGGGCATGCTCACCGACCGTTGGGGCGACCGCCCCGTGTTGCTCACTGGCCTCGCGGCCACCGCCGCCGCGCTTTTTGCGATGGCGTTGTTTCTCGCGCCATCGGCGGGGGACGCGGTGCCCGCGCTCGGCTGGCTCGTCGCCGCGATGTGCGTGACGGGGTTGGTCGGCGGGAGTGTCAACGGGTCGAGCGGGCGCGCGGTGATGGCGTGGTTCCGCGAAGGCGAGCGCGGCCTCGCGATGAGCATCCGGCAGACGGCCGTGCCGCTCGGCGGCGGGCTCGGCGCGCTCTTGCTGCCGTGGCTCGCGGCATCATTCGGATTCGCGGCCGTGTACGGCGTGCTCGCGGCGATGTGCGCGGTGTCGGCGGGGTTCGCGTGGCGCTGGCTGCACGAGCCGCCTTATTCACAGGCCGCGTCGGGCGCCAGAAAAGGCGGCGAACCTCTAAGCGACACGCGGATCTGGCGCGTCGTGCTCGGCATCGGCATCCTGTGCTCGCCGCAGATGGCCGTGCTGACCTTCGCGACCGTTTTCCTTCACGACGCCGCGCACCTCGGCATCGCGGCGATCAGCGGGACGATGGCCGCCGTCCAGATCGGCGCGATGGCGATGCGCGTCTGGAGCGGGCGTTTCACCGACCGTCGCGGGAACCGGCGCGCGTATCTGCGCGGCTCGACGATCGTCGCCGCCGCTTCGTTCATCGTGCTGGCGCTCGCGTTTGCGTTCGGACACGCGTCGGGCGCGCTGTTGATGGCGCTCGTCGCGTTCGCCGGGATTTGCGTGTCCGCGTGGCATGGCGTCGCGTACACCGAACTCGCGACGCTCGCCGGCACCGAACGCGCCGGCACCGCGCTCGGCATGGCGAACACGGCGGTCTACTTCGGACTGTTCCTCACGCCCATCGCGATTCCGCATCTGCTCGCCGTGGGCTCGTGGGGCACGGTGTGGTTCGTCGCAGGCGCCGTCGCGCTCGCCGCATTGCCATTGTTTCCGAGGCCCGCGCGACCTTAAACTGGCTGTCCCAAAATAAAAAGCGGAGCCATGCCGTGATCCTGATCGGCCAATACGATTCACCGTTCGTGCGGCGCGTCGCCATCGCATTGACGCTTTACGGGATGCCTTTCGAGCACAAGCCGTGGTCCGTCTTCGGCGATGCCGACAAGGTCGCGCCGTTCAATCCGCTCGTCCGCGTGCCGACGCTCGTCCTCGATTCCGGCGAGGTGCTGATCGAAAGCGCGATGATCCTCGATTATCTCGACGAAGAAGCGGGCGAAGCCAAGCGGATGATGGCGGCATCAGGCCCGGCGCGGCGTCAGGCGCAGAAGATTTGCGCGCTTGCGACGGGTCTCGGCGACAAGGCCGTCGCGCTCGTTTACGAGCGCGTGCTGCACAAGGAAAAGTCGGAAGTGTGGATGAAACGTTGCACGGGGCAAGTGGAGCGCGTGCTCGGCGTGCTCGAAGCCGACCGTGCCCCGCGCGCGACGCCCTACTGGTTCGGCGATGCGATCGGTCATGCGGATATCGCGGTGGCTTGCGCGCTGCGTTTCGCCCGCGAGGCGCATCCGGCGCTCTTCACGCCGACCCGCTGGCCGACGCTGATCGCCCATGCGGACAATTGCGAAGCGCTGCCCGCGTTCAAGGCGATCCTCCAGCCGTTCAATCCGCCGAGTTAGGCGGTCGCGAGCGAGGTGAGGTCCCAGCGCGGCTTGACGGTGAACGCGTAGTCGCGCACGGCCTGCTCGGGCCAGCGCGTGAGACGCAGAGCGCCGGCGAGCGCGATCATCGCGCCGTTGTCGGTGCAGAGCGACAGGTCGGGATAGTGGACATCGAAGCGACGCTTTTTCGCCGCCGCCGAGAGCGCCTCGCGCAACTGCCGGTTCGCGCCCACGCCGCCCGCGACGACAAGGCGGTTGAGCCCAGTGCGCTTCAACGCCGCGAGCGATTTTGCGACCAGCACGTCGACGGCGGCATCGACGAAACCGCGCGCCAGATCCGCTTTCGCCTGCTCGCAGACATTCGCGCCCAGCTTGCGGCTCTGCGTGAGGACGGCGGTTTTCAGCCCGCTGAAGCTGAAATCGAGGTCGCCGGAATGCAGCATCGGGCGCGGCAGCGTGACGGCGCCCGGCGTGCCGAATTCCGCCATCCGCGAGACTTCCGGGCCGCCAGGGTACCCTAGGCCGAGCAGCTTGGCGGTTTTGTCGAAGGCTTCGCCAGCGGCGTCGTCGAGCGTCTCGCCAAGCGTTTCGTACACGCCGACGTCGGTCACGCGCATCAGTTGCGTGTGCCCGCCCGACACCAGCAGCGCGACGAACGGAAACGGCGGCGGCTCATCCACCAGAAGCGGCGAGAGCAGATGCCCTTCGAGATGGTGAATGCCGACAGTCGGTTTGTCCCACGCCATCGCGAGCGAATTCGCGATGCTCGCGCCCACCAGCAGCGCGCCCGCGAGGCCCGGGCCCTGCGTGAACGCGATGGCGTCGATGTCGCCGCGCGCCGTGCCCGCTTCGGCCATTACCTGTTCGAGCAGCGGCAGCGCCCGCCGGATGTGATCGCGCGACGCGAGTTCGGGCACTACGCCGCCATATTCGCGATGCATCGCGATCTGCGAGTGCAGCGCGTGCGAAAGCAGGCCGCGCTCGGTGTCGTAGAGCGCGAGGCCGGTTTCGTCGCAGGAGCTTTCGATGCCGAGAACTAGCATGGGATTGGGCGTCAGGGGAACGTCAAAGTATAGCAGCGGGGCCTTTTGCGGGTTTCCAGTCAAGGGCTTGGCGAGGGCGCCCCGGTTACAATGCGCGCCATGAAATCCTTCGATATCGCCGTCATCGGCGCCGGCGCGGCGGGCATGATGAGCGCCGCGGTCGCAGCACAGAGCGGCCGCCGCGTCGTGCTGATCGACCACGCCGAGCGTCTCGCCGAAAAAATCCGCATCTCGGGCGGCGGACGCTGCAACTTCACGAACATCAACGCGGGACCGGCGAACTTTCTGTCGGCGAATCCGCATTTCTGCCGCTCGGCGCTCGCGCGCTATACGCCGCGCGATTTTCTGGCGCTGCTCAAGAGGCATCGCGTCAGTTGGCACGAGAAGCACAAGGGCCAGCTTTTTTGCGACGACTCCAGCGAATCGGTCATCGACGTCCTGAAAAGCGAGTGCGAAGCCGGCCAGGTGGCGTGGCGCCGTCCGGTGACGGTCGATGCGATCCGCCGCGACGGCGAGCGTTTCGCGCTGGACACGACCGCTGGCACGATCGACGCCGCAGCACTGATTATCGCGACCGGCGGCCTGTCGATCCCGAAGATCGGCGCGACGGATTTCGGCTATCGCGTCGCGAAGCAGTTCGGCCACAAGCTCATCGACACCCGTCCGGCACTCGTGCCGCTTACCTTCGCCGCCGACGACTGGGCGCCGTTCGCGGCGTTGTCGGGCCTGTCGGTGGAAGTGGAGTTGAGCACCGGGAAGGGCAAGACGCGCGGTGAGTTCTCGGAGGACTTGTTGCTCACCCATCGCGGTTTGTCCGGTCCGGGCGTGCTGCAGATTTCGAGTTACTGGAATCCGTCCGCGCCGATTCACATCGATTTGCTGCCCGGCCTCGATCCGACTGAAACGCTGCTCGTTGCAAAGGCTGGATCGAAGAAGCAGATCGGCACGTTTCTCTCCGAGCACGTGCCGGCGCGCCTCGCGCACACGTGGCTCGAAGCGCAGCGCGTGTCCGCCGACGCTCGCCTCGCCGATCTCCCCGACCGCACGCTCAAGGCGATCGGTGAATCGCTGTCGCGCTGGACGCTCACACCGAACGGCACCGAAGGCTATCGCAAGGCCGAAGTGACACGCGGCGGCGTCGATACACGCGAGCTTTCATCGGCGACGATGATGAGCGCGCGCGTGCCCGGCCTCTACTTCATCGGCGAGGCGGTAGACGTTACCGGCTGGCTCGGCGGCTACAACTTCCAGTGGGCGTGGGCATCGGGCGTTGCGGCGGGACAAGCCTCTGCCGAATTCGCCCGCGAACAGGCGTTGCGGGACTCCGCATAGAGTCGCGCTACAAGCCTTGCGGCGCGGCGCTTGCAGGGTTTGCCGCTATCTCGAAACGGCACTATCGAACTGCTATACTCGATTGAACCATCGGGTCGATCGGCGTGGGCTGAATACGTAGCGTAAAAATGCCCGAGCGCGAGCATCACGAGACGCGAAGTGAACAGCCACATTGAAACGCGACGAGCAAGCTCCATTTGTTTCGCACCAGCCGGCCTGTTCGCCACTCCACGGTCCCGCTTGAGGAAGCATCCCAAGCGGGTTTTTGCTTTATTTCGCGTGGTTTTTGCGCGTTTGATGCGAAAGCCGCCGGCCCAATCTCTTCAAAATTGCAATTGCACGGGTAAATGATGAGCCTCAAGGACCAGATCAGCGACGACATGAAAAACGCGATGCGCGCGCGGGAAACCGAGCGCCTCGGCACGATTCGTCTGTTGCTCGCCGCGATCAAGCAGCGTGAAGTCGACGAACGCGTCACGCTGGACGACGCCGCCGTGACCGCCGTCATCGACAAGATGATCAAGCAGCGCAAGGACTCGATCAGCCAGTTCCAGGCCGCCGGTCGCGACGATCTGGTCGCGAAGGAAAGCGCCGAACTGACCGTGCTCGCCGCGTACATGCCGGAGCAACTCTCGACCGAAGCAATCGCGGCGGAAGTCGCGGCCGCCGTCGCCGCGACGGGTGCGGCTGGCCCGCAGGACATGGGCAAGGTGATGGGCGTGCTCAAGCCCAAGCTCGCGGGCAAGGCCGACATGACGGCCGTCTCGGCGCAGGTGAAAGCGGCGCTGACGAAGTAAGCGCGTCTCCACGTGATTCCGCACGCTTTCCTGCAGGACCTGCTTAACCGCGTCGATATCGTCGACGTGGTGGGCCGCTTCGTCCAGTTGAAGAAGGGCGGCGCGAACTTCATGGGGCTCTGCCCGTTCCACAACGAGAAAAGCCCGTCGTTCACGGTCAGCCCGACCAAGCAGTTCTATCACTGCTTCGGCTGCGGCGCGCACGGCACGGCGATCAGCTTTCTCATGGAACACACCGGGCTCACGTTCCCGGAAGCCGTCAAGGAACTCGCGCAATCGTGCGGACTGACCGTGCCGCAGGAACCGTCTTCGTTCAGGGGCAGCGGCGGCGAAGGCAACGCGCCGGGGCCGAGCAAGGCTGTAAGCGTTGCGCTGACCGAAGTCATGCAGACCGCCTGCGATTTTTACCGCAAGCAGTTGCGCGGCGCGCCGAACGCGATCGCATACCTTAAAAAACGCGGGCTGACGGGCGAAGTCGCCGCGCGCTTCGGTCTCGGCTACGCACCCGACGGCTGGCAGAACCTCGAAACCGCGTTCCCCGACTACCGCAACGACAACCTGGTCGAAGCGGGACTCGTGATCGTCAGCGAGAAGAACGACGCCCAGGGCCAATCCCGCCGATACGACCGTTTCCGCGAACGCGTGATGTTCCCGATCCGCAACGTGAAGGGGAACGTGATCGGCTTTGGCGGGCGCATTCTCGACAGCGGCGAGCCCAAGTATTTGAATTCGCCCGAGACGCCGCTATTTAGCAAGGGCAGTGAGCTTTACGGCCTGTTCGAGGCGCGTCTCGCGATTCGCGAACTGGGCTATGTGCTGGTCGTCGAAGGGTATATGGATGTCGTGGCGCTTGCGCAACTCGGGTTTGCGAACGCCGTCGCGACGCTCGGCACGGCGTGCACGCCGGTCCACGTCCAGAAGCTGTTCCGGCAGACCGAGACGGTCGTCTTCAGCTTCGACGGCGATTCGGCCGGACGGCGCGCCGCCCGCCGCGCACTGGAGGCGTGCCTGCCGCACGCCGCCGACAATCGCACGATCCGCTTCCTGTTCCTGCCGAAGGAGCACGATCCGGATAGCTACGTGCGCGAGTTTGGCGCGGACGGTTTCGGCGAGCAGGTCGACCGGGCGATGCCGCTGTCGCAGTTTCTGCTCAACGAAGTGCTGAACGACAAGGAACTGGACCAGCCGGAAGGCCGCGCGAAAGCGCTGTTCGACGCGAAGCCGCTTCTGCAGGCGCTGCCGGCGAACGCGCTGCGGGTGCAGATATTGCACATGCTGGCAGACCGGCTCTCGACGCCATTTGCGGAAATTGCCGCGCTCTGCGACATCGATTCGCGCGCGGCGGCGGTCGCGCGCCGCGCTGTGCCGAAGAGCGAGCGGCGGCGCGTGACGGGCCAGGAGCAGCGGGCGCTGCGCAATCTGGTGATGTATCCGAGCATCGCCAAAGCGCTCGACCAGGAGAGCGAGCAGACGCTTGTGCTGATGACGGAGCACGGCGAATTGTTCGGCGAAGTGATCGGCCATGCGCGCGAACTCGGGGCGGACGCGGAGTTTCCGGTGCTCAAGGATCTCCTGCAAAACGGTCCGAATGCGCCGACGTACGAAGATATCTTTCAGGAAATTCTCGCCTATGATGAAAATGGACGAGATTTGATGATCGATCCGGCGGACGAAAGCGCGACAGAAAGGGTCCAGGAACAGAAGAAACTGCTCGCCGAAGAGCTGCAGGCGACGGTTATCAAGCTGCGCCACGACAGCTATCGCGCGCGACTGGACCAACTGGCGCGGCAGGCGACGCTATCGGCGGAGGAAGTTGCCGAGTTCAGCGAGCTCTCGGTGAAGGCTGCGCAGATCAAGGCGGCGCGGGTTGTGAGCCGGGAGAGCTAGACCCGCGGTGCTATAATTTCAGGTTTTCAGCAAGTTGTTTTTTTGAGTTTGTTTTCCTTGTACGGCGCCCGCATATCAGCTTGAAGATGTGTTAAGGGCACAGGCGAAAAAGGCAAATGGCAAAGACTACGAGCGGGAAGAAAGTGACAGGACGCGGCGGCTCGACGGGGCCGGATCGGGCAGTAGTCCCCACGGGGGTTCCTGGTGCGTCAACTTCCTCCTCCGGTGAATCGAAGGCCGGTGCCGAACCGCGCGACGAGGCGTGTTCGAGGAAGAGGGCGCTGGCTGAATCGGCTGGGAAGAAGGCGTCGGCTACGTCGGTGAAGGCCGTGCGTGCGCCGGAGGACCCCGATCGGGCGGATCCGATCGCAGACGAACAGACGGGCAGAAGGGAAACGGCTGCTATTGAGGGACGGAGCGAGGGTCGAAGTCATCGCGAGCGCGATGGCCCGCGGCACGACCCCGGGCAGGGCGCGCGGGACGAAGCAGCGCGCGCACATTCAGATTCCACGGTTCCATCGGCTGCCGTCCAGCAGCCGCGGGTCGAGACTAAAGCCGGCACGGCGAATTCCATGACGAAAAAGCTGAACGAAACACCCGTCGAAGACGACGCAACGCAAAACGCAGAGCCCGCCGTCGCCGCTCCTGCGGTCAAGGTTGAAAAGGTGAAGGCACGCGATCGCCGCGCGAAGGAAAAAGCGCTGCTGAAAGACGCGTTCGCCTCCGCCGCGCCCGGCACGATGGAAGAGCTCGAGGAACGACGCTCGAAACTGCGCGCGCTGATCAAGCTCGGCAAGGAGCGCGGTTACCTGACGTACGCGGAAATCAACGATCACCTGCCTGATAACTTCACGGAAACGGAAGCGATCGAAGGGATCATCAGCACGTTCAACGACATGGGCGTCGCCGTCTACGAGCAGGCGCCCGATGCCGAGACGCTGCTCCTGAACGACAACGCGCCGGCTGCCTCCACCGACGACGAAGTCGAGGAAGAAGCGGAAGTCGCGCTCTCTACTGTCGATTCCGAATTCGGCCGTACAACCGATCCCGTGCGCATGTACATGCGCGAGATGGGCACGGTCGAACTGCTGACGCGCGAAGGCGAAATCGAGATCGCGAAGCGGATCGAAGACGGCCTGAAGCACATGGTCATGGCGATCTCCGCCTGCCCGACCACTATCGCCGACATCCTGGCGATGGCCGAGCGCGTGCAGAACGAAGAGACGCGCGTGGACGAACTCGTCGACGGCCTGATCGATCCGAACGCCGCCGACGCCGACGGTTTCTCCGAGCAGGAAGCGGAGGCGATCGAAAGCGAGGACGAGGAAGAGGCCACCGAGGAAGAGAGCGACGACGAGGAAGAAGAGGACGAAAGCACCGCGCAGGCGAATGCGAACGCCGCTCAACTCGAAGCGCTCAAGCGCGCGTCGCTGGAGAAGTTTTCCCTGATCAGCGAATGGTTCGACAAGATGCGCCGCGCCTACGAGAAGGAAGGCTACAAGTCGAAGGCGTATTTGAAGGCGCAGGAAGCCATCCAGACCGAACTGATGTCGATCCGCTTTACCGCGCGTACCGTCGAGCGTCTGTGCGACACGCTGCGCGCGCAGGTCGATGAAGTGCGTCAGGTCGAACGGCAGATTCTGCATACTGTCGTGGACAAGTGCGGCATGCCGCGCGCCGAATTCATCGCCCGCTTCCCGGGCAATGAGACGGACCTCGAATGGTCGGAGAAGGTCGTGACGGAAGGGCACGGCTATAGCGCGATCCTCGAACGCAATATTCCGGCGATCCGAGAACAGCAGCAGCGTCTGCTCGACTTGCAGGCGCGTGTCGTGTTGCCTCTGAAGGACCTGAAGGAAACCAACCGCCAGATGGCGGCGGGCGAACTGAAGGCGCGTCAGGCGAAGCGTGAGATGACCGAGGCCAACCTGCGTCTCGTGATTTCGATTGCGAAGAAATACACGAACCGCGGTTTGCAGTTCCTCGACCTCATTCAGGAAGGCAACATCGGCTTGATGAAGGCGGTGGACAAGTTCGAATATCGTCGCGGTTACAAGTTTTCGACGTACGCGACGTGGTGGATTCGTCAGGCGATTACGCGGTCGATCGCGGATCAGGCGCGCACCATCCGGATTCCGGTTCACATGATCGAAACGATCAACAAGATGAACCGTATCTCGCGGCAGATTTTGCAGGAAACCGGTCTCGAGCCGGACCCGGCGACGCTTGCCGAGAAGATGGAGATGCCGGAAGACAAGATCCGCAAGATCATGAAGATCGCGAAGGAGCCGATCTCGATGGAAACGCCCATCGGCGACGACGACGATTCGCATCTCGGCGATTTCATCGAGGACACGAACACGGTCGCTCCGGCCGATGCCGCCTTGCACGCCAGCATGCGCGACGTCGTGAAGGACGTGCTCGATTCGTTGACGCCGCGCGAGGCGAAGGTGCTGCGCATGCGTTTCGGCATCGAAATGAGCACGGACCATACGCTCGAGGAAGTCGGCAAGCAGTTCGACGTGACGCGCGAGCGGATTCGTCAGATCGAGGCGAAGGCGCTGCGCAAGCTCCGTCATCCGAGCCGGTCGGACAAGCTCAAGTCGTTCCTCGAAGGGAACTGAAAGCCCCTTGTTTTGTGAGGCGTTGTGAGGCAAACTCGCAACCCTCGCAGAGCGGGCGCATTGTTCCGACGTATGAAAGAGCGCCACCCGGCGCTTTCTTTTTGCCTTTTTCCCTCAAAAGGGCCGGAAGCTTAATTGGTATAAGCTGTCGACTCATAATCGACCGATAGTGGGTTCGAGTCCCACCCGGCCCACCAGTCTCGTCCCTGTGCCCCCGGCGCTTCGCCGCCGCTGTGCCCCTCTCGCTCAACAAGCGCACACTAGAATTCATGTCAGCGAATCGGGTCTTTATCGCCGAAGCATAAGTCAGACTGAATGAATCAGATAAGAATGTTTTGCTATCGTTTATGAGTCATCTGGTCCAGCATGAATGGATCTACGAGTGCAAAAGGAGTGAGACAAATGGAAAACACAGCAGACTTGAAGCGCTACGAACTGTTGATCGGCGGGGAATCCGTGCCGCCGAGCGGCGGTGACTATTCGATCAATCTCGATCCCGCGACCGAGCGGCCAATCGCGCGCGTCGCGCAAGGCACCGCCGCCGACGTCGATCGGGCCGTGCTCGCCGCGCGCGCCGCGCTCAAGCCGTGGAACGCGATCCGCGCCAGCGAGCGCGGCCGCATCCTGATGCGCTTCGCCGAATTGCTGCGTCAGAACCAGGAGGAAATCGCCGCCGTCGAGAGCCTCGATTGCGGCAAGCCGATCGCGGGCGTGCAGCGCCAGGACGTGCCCGCCGCCATCGATACCCTCGCCTATTACGCCGGCTGGTGCGACAAGATCAACGGCCAGGTCGTGCCGGCGCGCCCCGACGCGTTGACGTACACGGTGCGCGAGCCGGTTGGCGTGGTCGCGGCGATCGTGCCGTGGAATTTCCCGCTGATGATCGGCATGTGGAAGATCGCGCCGGCCCTCGCCTGCGGCTGCACGCTGATCGTGAAACCGGCCGAAATCACGCCGCTCTCGGCGCTGATGATCGGCAAGCTCGCGCTCGAAGCGGGCGTCCTGCCGGGCGTGCTGAATATCGTCACCGGCAAGGGATCGGTGGTCGGCGATGCGCTCGTCGCGCATCCGGGCGTCGACAAGGTCACGTTCACCGGGTCGCCGTCGGTGGGGCGCGGCATTCTGCAGGGTGCCGCAAGCAACTTCAAGCGCGTGACGCTGGAACTCGGCGGCAAGTCGGCGAACGTGATTTTCGCCGATGCCAACCTCGACGCCGCCACCCGCGCCGCCGCCTCCGGCATCTTTTTCAACGCCGGGCAGGTGTGCTCGGCGGGCTCGCGCGTGCTGGTGCAGCGCGCGGTGTACGACGACGTCGTCGAAATGCTGGCGCAGCGCGCGAAGTCGATCAAGCTCGGCGATCCGTCGCAGCGCGAGACCAACATGGGCCCGCTGATTTCATCGAAGCAGATGAAGACCGTGCTCGAATACGTCGATATCGGCAAGGGCGAGGGTGCGTCGCTCGTGACGGGCGGACGGCGCACCGGCGAGCGCGGCTATTTCGTCGAGCCGACGGTGTTCGCGAACGTCGCGCACGAAATGCGCATCTCGCAGGAGGAAATCTTCGGCCCGGTGGTAAGCGTGATTCCTTTCGACGATGAAGCCGACGCCCTGCGCATCGCCAATGGCACGGCCTACAGCCTTGCGGCGGGCGTGTGGAGCGCGGATATCGGCCGGGTGCACCGGATGGCGGCGGAGCTGAAGGCGGGCACCGTCTGGGTCAATACCTACGGCTACACGGACGTGCGGCTGCCGTGGGGCGGCTCAGGCGACTCGGGCTTCGGGCGCGAACATGGCGATGTCGCCATCGAAAACTTTACCGAGCCGAAGGCGATCTGGGTGTCGCTTACGCCTTGAACCTAAACAAAGAGCGGCCCGCGGGCCGCTCAAAATCGCAAAAAAGCCGTTCGAACGTGAACGGCTTTTTTGATTAAATCCCGATCAAACGCTTCAGGCGTGCGCAACCGATTGCTCGTTGCGCGAGCGCCAGAGCCGCGCGCGGCGAGCGCTGTCGTCGTTCTTGACGGTGTTCGCCCGGCACGCTTCCAGCACGGCGTTCTTCCGATCCACGATCGCCTGGCACAGGAAATCCGCGCTGTAGGCCGTCAACAAATGCGGGCAGTGCGACTCGATGTACTGCGCAATCCGGACGTAGTCGCTATCGGCGGCGGCGAGGGCGCGATAGGTGTCGGCGTCCCAGCGGAACATCAGGTCGAGTTCTTCGAAGGCGTTGTTGTACGCGCAAATTTGCGCCTGGATTTCGCGGTCGTCGCTGTGAGTGGCGTGGATCATGGTCGTCTCCTGTTCCTGTTTGGCCGTGAGGGGTTACATGCAGGATAAGAACTTCGATCCATATACGACAGTTAAACTTTTTCCGAATAACGATAAGTAAAACTTTATGAATTGGGTCTACCGGTTTCTGCACCGATATGGGTGATTGCCTCGATCTGCGCCGCGCCTTCCTCGATCAGGAATTCCTTGAACGCCAGCGCGACCGGCGGCAGGCGCTTGTTGTTCCGGTGCACGACGAACCAGTTGAGCATCACGGGAAAGCCCGCGACATCGAGCACGGCGAGCTTGCCCACCTGCAGTTCCATGCTGATCGTGTGCGCCGAGAGAAAGCTGATGCCCATGCCGGCGATCACGGCCTGCTTGATCGTCTCGGTGCTGGTGATCTCCATCGCGATGTTCAGGTTCGGCAAACGCCCGGCGAAGCCTTCCTCCATTGAATTCCACGTATCCGATCCCTTCTCGCGGACGATAAAAGGCTCCTCGGCGAGCGCCTCAAGCGGAATATCGGTCTTGCCGACGAGCGGGTGATCCGGCGGCGCGACGATCACGTACGGATGCGGTGCGAACGACACGTTCGCGGTGTCCATGTCCTTCGGCGGACGGACCATGACCGCGAGATCGGTCAGGTTGTCGGTGAGCTGATGCAGGAGCTCCTCGCGATTGTGCACTGCGAGATTCAGGCGCACATCGGTGTTGCGCTTCGTAAAGGCGGCGAGCAGACGCGGGAAGAAATAATCGCCGGCGCTGATCACCGCGACGTTCAGCGTGCCGCCGGAAATGCCTTTCAGCCGCGCCATCGCGTCGTCAGCTTCGCGGAACTGTTCGAGAATGGCTCGGCTGTAATGAAGCATTTCATTGCCAGCGGGCGTGAGATAGATCTTTTTGCCAAGCTGCTCGAAAAGCGGCAGCCCCGCGTGCTCCTCCAGTTGCTTGACCTGGGTCGAAACGGCAGGCTGCGTAAGGTAAAGCTCCTCAGCCGCCCGCGAAAAACTCAGGCGGCGCGCGACGGTTTCGAAGATCTTCAACTGTCGCAGCGTGGCATTGCGCATCACGGCGGAGCCCTCCATCCATACACGATGGCTAACTTATACAATAAATTTTTCTAACTTTCCCTAATCGTTTTTCTCCCCCACGATGCTTTCACGTTCCGCGCAAGTTGTAAGCGGAACGTCGTTCATCGGCGTGGAAAGCCGTGCTTTGCCCCGAGCACACGTGAACCACGAGCGATGAGAGCAGTGCAGCAAAACGACTGCGCCCGACGTGCGCCGCCAGCCTGCGCCGCATGGCTTGAGCATTTCCCCTGACAGACCGACCGCTGCTGCATCGGCAAAAATAACGCCGGTGATCCTGCATCAAATCAAGCGCCGCACGAGCGCTGAAAACGAAAATCGGAGACAGACATGGCAAACGCAGGCACAGTCACGCCCGGGCATTCGCTCGGCCGTCACCACAATCGATGGATTCAACTGGCGATCGGCATCATCTGCATGGGGCTCGTCGCCAATCTGCAATACGCTTGGACGCTCTTCGTCGTTCCGATGGACGCCAAGCACCACTGGGGACAAGCGGCGATCCAGACCGCTTTCACCATCTTCATCGTCACCGAAACCTGGCTCGTTCCCGTCGAAGGCTGGCTCGTCGACAAGTTCGGGCCGCGTCCCGTCGTGATCGGCGGATCGATCTGCGCGGCGCTCGGCTGGATCATCGATGCTCACGCGACGAGCCTCGTGCATCTCTATATCGGCGCGGTCGTGGCGGGTGTGGGCGCGGGCTGCGTGTACGGCACCTGCGTCGGCACGGCGCTCAAGTGGTTTCCGGACAAGCGCGGTCTCGCGGCGGGCCTGACGGCCGCGGGATTCGGCGCGGGCGCGGCCGTCACCGTGATTCCGATCTCCAACATGATCCAGAGCTCCGGCTACGAGCAGGCGTTCATGTTCTTCGGCATTTTCCAGGGCGTGTGCATTTTTCTGCTCGCGCTGATGCTCGTGCGGCCGAATCCGCCCGCTTTCGCGGCGCCGGCGAAGCGCATCGTCGCGACGAAAATCGACTACACGACGGGTCAGATGGTGCGCTCGCCGCTTTTCTGGGTGCTGTACCTGATGTTCGTGTTCGTCGCGGCGGGCGGCGTGATCGCGACCGCCCAGCTCGGCCCGATCGCGAAGGAATACGGTTTCGCCAAAATGCCGGTGAACCTGCTCGGCGTGACGCTGCCGCTCCTCACGATGGCGCTCTCCATCGACAACCTCTGCAACGGCTTCACGCGTCCGCTGTGCGGTTTCATCTCCGACAAAATCGGTCGCGAAAACACGATGTTCTTCATCTTCATCGGCGAAGGGCTCGCGCTGCTCGGCCTGATGGAGTTCGGTCACAACCCGTATCTCTTCATCTTCTTCGCGGCGATGACGTTCCTCTGCTGGGGCGAAATCTTCTCGATCTTCCCGGCGACCTGTGCCGATACCTTCGGCAGCAAGTACGCGGCGGCCAACGCCGGCACGCTGTACACGGCGAAAGGCACGGCGTCGATGCTCGTGCCGCTCGCCTCGGTGCTTTCCGCGATCGGCTCGTGGAACGCGGTGTTCATCGCGGCGGCCGTGATTTCAATCGCGGCGGGTCTGTGCGCGAAGTTCGTCCTCGCGCCGATGAGAAAGCGCTGGATCGAGAACACGGTCGCGCAGACGTCGTCGTCCGGTTCAATGGATGCGTCGTTCAAGGCCGCCTGGGTGGATGCGCCGAGCAAGTCGTCCGCGCAATGAGTGTCGAGGGACATGACATGCGCGATGTGCCGCCCGATGTCGCGCATGTTCCGAAATCGCTCAGTGTGTCGATGCATCAATTGCGGCTGTTCGTCACGCTCGCGCGGCATCGCAGTTTTACCCGCGCGGGCGACGAATACGGCATCACGCAATCGGCAGTGAGCCGCAGTATCCGAGAACTCGAGGACGAAATCGCGCTGCGGCTTTTTGACCGGACCACGCGTCAGGTCGCTCTGACCGATGCCGGGCGCAGGCTGCTCGCGCGCGTGGCGCCGCTCGTCGAGGAACTCGAAGCGGCGTTGCGCCCCGGTTTCGACGACGAGACCGAGGCGGGCGTCGTGCAGCTCGCGAGCAGTTCGAGCCTGACGGCGAGCGTGCTGCCCGCGCTTTTCGCGTCGTGTCAGGCGCGCTATCCCGAATTGTCGATTGCGCTCGTGGATCGGCCGCAGGGCACGGTGCTGCAACTCGTGCGCGCGGGCGAGGCGGATCTGGGAATCGTGATCGTGGGCGAAGAGTCGCAAAACTTCGATGAACTCGTCGCCGAGCCGCTCTTTCACGATCCGCTGTGCGCGCTGGTGCCGGCACGCCATCCGCTGGCCGCTCAGAAAAGCGCGAACTGGCGGATGCTGCGCGGCGCATCGCTTCTCACCCTCGATGACGATACCGGCAGCCAGGCCGCCATCGACCGTGCGCTCGCGCTGCACGAAGTCGCAGGTGTGACGCTCCAGCCGCTCGCGCAAGCGACATCGGTCGCGCGGATGGTCGAAGCGGGCCTCGGCATCGGCGTTTTGCCGATGCACGCGTGCGCGTCGATCGGACGCGGCGTGCAGGCGGTCGCGCTCACGCCCGCCGTGTCGCGCGCCGTCGTGCTCGTGCGCCGCCAAAGCCGCGCGCTGCGTCCCGGCGCGGCGAATCTGTGGGCGCATTTCGTGGCGTCGTCGACGACGCAGCGTTCTGGCGCGGTTGCGCCGCAGGCCGTCGAAGCCTGATTTCTACCAGAGGCGCAACTGCCTCGTTCCATACCTAAACTTCACGCAGAACCCGCGAAACATGCGGGTTTTGGCGTGCCCCAACCCTCACGATTCGCCTTGTTATGAGGCTATGTGGAATGTAGTATGTTGTATATCAGAAGGCAAAATCATCCTAAGGAGACGAGCATGAAGATCTGCGTTTACGGAGCGGGTGCAATCGGTGGCTACATGGGCGCGCAACTCGCGCGCGCCGGAGCGGACGTGAGTTTCGTCGCACGCGGGCCGCACCTCGCGGCGATGCAGGCGAACGGCGTACGCCTGCAAATCGACGGCGAGGAACACACCGTCAAGGTGCGCTGCACGAACAATCCGGCCGAACTCGGGCCGCAAGACTACGTGATCATCGCGTTGAAGGCGCATTCGGTGCCGAGCGTCGTCGACCTGATGCCGCCGCTGCTCGGGCCGGACACGTCGGTCGTCACCGCGGTGAACGGCTTGCCGTACTGGTACTTCTACAACCACGGCGGCGATCTGGCCGGCACGACGCTGCAAAGCATCGACCCGGGCGGCAAGCAGTGGAACGTGCTCGGACCGGAACGCGCGATCGGCTGCGTACTGCTGCCGGCCGCCGAGATCGCCGAGCCGGGCGTGATCAAGCACGTCTACGGCAAGAAATTCCCGATCGGCGAGCCGAGCGGCGAGATCACGCCGCGCCTGCAGGCGTTCCACGACATCATGGCTGCCGCCGACATGGAAGCGCCGATGCGCGATAACATCCGCGACGAAATCTGGCTGAAGCTGTGGGGCAACCTCTGCTTCAACCCGATCAGCGCACTGACGCACGCGACGCTCGACGTCCTGACGAGCGATCCGGGCACCCGCGCGCTCTCGAAGGCGATGATGCTCGAAGCGAAGGCGATCGGCGACAAGATCGGCGTGAACTTCCGCGTCGATGTCGAGAAGCGCATCAACGGGGCGGGCGCGGTGGGCGCGCACAAGACATCGATGCTGATGGACTGCGAAGCCGGCCGCCCGATGGAAATCGATCCGCTGATGACCGTCGTGCAGGAAATCGGCCGCCTGGTCCACGTCGAGACGCCGATGCTCGATGCGGTTCTCGCATTGATCAAGCTGCGCGAGGGCGTGAACCAGGGCACGGCCAAGCCGCGAGCGCCTGTCGAAACGCAGAAAGCGGCCTAAACTGGGTATTAAGCCGTCACTGTTGTTTCTGATATACAAGATGCAAAATATGTTGCGTCCTGCTGCGACGCAACATATACTGGAGGCTCTTAAGTACTTACCCGGAGCCTTGAAATGAGCATCGCACTTGTAGTCGTCTTGGGATTCGCATTGGTAGCCATGGGTGTCGGCGTTACGTTTATGATTGCATCGGCAGTGCCGCAAGCGATGTTGCAGCGCGCACAAGATCACGGTCGCTTTGCCGGCTTGGCGGCGGACGATCAGAATGGCGGCTCGGGCAAGCGTGTCTCGGCCGGCCAGCCGCACTTGGGAAATCGAACCATCAATGCCATCTGATACTCAATCTGTAGACAGACCCGACGTCCGTCCGCATGGACTGACGCTTTCGCTGGAACCGATCAATGCCACGGTTTCGCTGCGCGATCAGGCGTACGCGAAACTGCGGCAGGCGATCGCCGAAGCGGACATCTATCGTTCTCGCGAAGAGATCCGGCTCGACGAAAAGGAGCTGACGGAAGCGCTCGGCGTCAGCCGCACGCCGATCCGCGAAGCGATGACGCTGCTCGAGCAGGAGGGTTTCCTCCGCACGGTGCCGCGCCGGGGCGTATACATATTGCGCAAGACGAAGCGTGAAATCGTCGAGATGATTCATATGTGGGCCGCGCTCGAGAGCATGGCTGCGCGCCTCGCCACGCAGCGCGCGACAGACGACGAAATCGCCCGCCTGCGCCACATGTTCGACAATTTTCGCGACGCGACGCCCGCCGAGCACATCGACGAGTATTCGGAAGCGAACATCGCGTTCCATCAGGCGATCGTGCAACTGGGCAAGTCGCAGATCATTTTCGACACGATCAAGAACATTTTTGTGCACGTCCGCGCGATCCGGAAGATGACGATCTCGCAGAGCGACCGCGCGTCGCGCTCGATCGTCGATCACATGCGGATCATAGAGGCGCTGGAAAAGCGCGATACGGAGCTGGTCGAACGGCTCGTTCGGCAGCATTCGCTCGATTTGGCCGCGTTTGTCGAGGCTAATTGCGATTTTCTGGATTGAAGCGTTAGTTAGACGCGCTTGAACGATCAAGGCCGCCCGGTGGATCAAATCGCCGGGCGGCCTCTGTTTTTAGCCCATCGCCTTCCACATCGTCTCACCCAGCGCCGCGGGCGAGTCGGCCACCAGAATCCCCGCTGCCTTCATCGCGTCGATCTTCGCGCTCGCCGTTCCTGATCCGCCCGAGATGATCGCGCCCGCGTGTCCCATCCGACGCCCCGGCGGCGCCGTCGTCCCTGCGATAAATCCGACGACCGGCTTCTTCGTCCCGGAATCCTTCAGAAACTGCGCCGCTTCCTCCTCGGCCGATCCGCCGATCTCGCCGATCATGATGATCCCCTCCGTGGCATCGTCGTCGATGAAAAGGGACAGGCAATCGATGAAATTCGTCCCGTTCACCGGATCGCCGCCGATCCCGATGCAAGTCGTCTGCCCGAGCCCGGCCGCCGTGGTCTGCGCGACGGCCTCGTAGGTCAACGTCCCCGAGCGCGACACCACGCCGATCTTCCCCGGCCGGTGGATGTGCCCCGGCATGATGCCGATCTTGCACTCACCCGGCGTAATGACGCCCGGACAGTTCGGCCCGACCAGCCGGCTCGCCGATCCTGCCAGCGCGCGCTTCACGCGCAGCATGTCGAGCACCGGAATGCCCTCGGTGATGCAGACGATGAACGGCACCTCGGCATCGATCGCTTCGAGGATCGCGTCGGCGGCGAAGGGCGGCGGCACGTAGATCACCGACGCCTCGGCGCCGGTTTTCGCGACGGCATCCGCGACGGTATCGAAGACGGGTAAATCGAGATGCGTCGTGCCGCCCTTGCCGGGCGTGACGCCGCCGACCATCCGCGTGCCGTAGGCGATTGCCTGCTCCGAATGGAACGTGCCCTGCGCGCCGGTGAAACCCTGGCAGATCACCCGCGTGTCCTTGTCGATCAAAACGCTCATGTGCTGTCCCCTTCAGTGGCGTGCGGCGGCGACGGCGCTGACGATCTTGTCGGCGGCGTCGGCGAGGTTGTCGGCGGGAATGATCGTGAGGCCCGAGGCGCTCAGGATCTCGCGGCCCGCGTCCACGTTCGTGCCGGCAAGGCGCACGACGAGCGGCACGCCCAGGCTCACTTCGCGCGCCGCCGCGACCACGCCCTCGGCGATCACGTCGCAGCGCATGATGCCGCCGAAGATGTTGACCAGAATCCCTTCGACCTTCGGATCGCGCAGGATCAGCTTGAACGCCGTCGAAACGCGCTCGCGCGTCGCGCCGCCGCCGACATCGAGGAAGTTCGCCGGCTCGCCGCCGTAGAGCTTGATGATGTCCATCGTCGCCATCGCGAGGCCGGCGCCGTTCACCATGCAGCCGATGTTGCCGTCGAGCTTTACGTAGTTCAGGCCGTGTTTCGCCGCCTCGATTTCGGTCGGCTCTTCCTCGTCCTCGTCGCGCAGGGCTTCGATATCGGGATGGCGGTAGAGGGCGTTGTCGTCGAAATTGAGCTTGGCGTCGAGCGCGATCACGTCGCCCGCGCCCGTCACGACGAGCGGATTGACCTCGACGACCGACGCATCCAGATCGACGAACGCCTGATACA
Organism: Caballeronia humi; assembly: GCF_001544475.1. GTDB lineage: Bacteria > Pseudomonadota > Gammaproteobacteria > Burkholderiales > Burkholderiaceae > Caballeronia > Caballeronia humi. Next base: position 64,013 of record NZ_FCNW02000013.1, read on the forward strand.
GCGCGCCGATGAACTTCGACGCCGCGCCGATCTGCTTGCCCGTCAGCCCGAGCCCGAAGGCCACCTGACGCGTGTGGAAGGGCTGCAGACCAGTGGCCGGATCGATCGCGACCTTCAGAATCTTCTCAGGCGAGTGATGCGCGACTTCCTCGATTTCCATGCCGCCTTCGGTCGACGCCATGATCGTGATCCGCGACGTGGCGCGATCGACGAGCATTCCGAGATACAACTCGCGCGCGATGTCGCAGCCTTGCTCGATATAGAGGCGCTTGACCTCCTTGCCGGCCGGGCCGGTTTGCTTCGTGACGAGCACTGACGACAGCATCTTCTGCGCGTTCGCGCTCACGTCCTCGACCGATTTCACGACGCGTACGCCGCCTTTGCCGTCGGGATCGTTGGTGAAACGGCCGGCACCGCGCCCGCCCGCGTGAATCTGCGATTTGACGACCCAGACCGAGCCGCCGAGCGCGTGAGCGGCGTCGGCGGCTTCCTGCGCCGAAAACGCGACGCGGCCGTCCGGCACCGCCACGCCGTACTTTCGCAGCAGCGTCTTCGCCTGATATTCGTGGATGTTCATTGCGTCTCCTGATCCTCTGATGGGAATGAGCGCGAGCTGTCGAAGAAGCCGAAGTCTTGCGCTGAAATATGATATATCACATTTCACGAGTGCCAAAAACGGAATTTGGCAAGAGCCGAAGCGCAGAGAATGTAAGCGGACGCTTAGCGCGATGACAACAAATTATGTTGCCCAGATGACGTTGGTGCACTGCAAGAGCAATGCAAGAAAAGCCAGCAAATATGAGCCTCAGAGACGTGCTGCATCGCAATACAGGGTTTCCGAGATGCGCTGAACACTTGACTAATACTGTGTCTGGAATATTGTATATCACAACTGTGAGGCAGCTTGATCAGACCAAGGGTCAACGAAAGCTGTCCACGCGCTGTCCCAACGGCGCCGACGAATGTGCAAAAACGATAGGGAGACGGTAATGAGCAAGGCACTGGATGGTGTGCGCATCCTCGATTTCACGCACGTTCAATCGGGTCCGACCTGCACGCAGTTGCTCGCGTGGTTCGGCGCGGATGTGATCAAGGTCGAGCGCGCGGGCGCGGGCGATATCACGCGCGAGCAGTTGCGCGATATCCCCGACGCCGACAGCCTCTACTTCACGATGCTCAACCACAACAAGCGTTCGATCACCATCGATACGAAGAATCCGGAAGGCAAGAAGGTTCTCGAATCGCTCGTGAAAAAGTGCGACGTACTGGTCGAGAACTTCGCGCCGGGCGCGCTCGACCGGATGGGTTTCACGTGGGAGCGCATCCAGGAACTGAATCCGAAGATGATCGTGGCGTCGGTGAAGGGCTTCGGCCCCGGCCCGTACGAGGACTGCAAGGTCTACGAGAACGTCGCGCAGTGCGCGGGCGGCGCGGCATCGACGACAGGTTTCGATGACGGCCCGCCCGTCGTCTCGGGCGCGCAGATCGGCGATTCGGGCACGGGGCTGCATCTCGCGCTCGGCATCGTCGCGGCGCTTTTTCAGCGCAACACCACCGGACGCGGCCAGAAAGTGCTCGCCGCGATGCAGGACGGCGTGCTCAATCTCTGCCGCGTGAAACTGCGCGACCAGCAGCGGCTCGAGCGCACCGGCGTCATGAAGGAATATCCGCAGTTCCCGAACGGCACTTTCGGCGACGCCGTGCCGCGCGCCGGCAACGCATCGGGCGGCGGCCAGCCGGGCTGGATTCTGAAGTGCAAGGGCTGGGAAACCGATCCGAACGCGTACATCTACTTCATCACGCAGGCGCCGGTGTGGGGCGAAATCTGCAAGGTGATCGGCAAGGAAGAATGGATCGACCATCCCGATTACAAGACGGCCGCCGCGCGTCTGCCGCACCTGAAGGATATCTTCGCGGAAATCGAGCACTGGACGATGTCGAAGACCAAGTTCCAGGTGATGGACATCCTCAACAAGCACGACATTCCGTGCGGCCCGATCCTGTCGATGAAGGAAATCGCGGAGGACGAATCGCTGCGCAAGACGGGAACGATCGTCGAAGTCGATCATCCGGTGCGCGGCAAGTATCTGACGGTCGGCAACCCGATCAAGCTTTCCGACAGCCCGACCGAGGTCACGCGCTCGCCGCTGCTCGGCGAGCATACCGACGAGGTGATGGCCGAACTCGGCTACAACGCCGACCAGATCGCGACGCTCAAGAGCCTGGGCGCGATCTGAGCTCGTTTCCTATTTCACCTTCGAGGACTTCTTCGTGACCAACTGGATTCGCTTTCGCGACGCCGAGGGCCGCATCGGCTTCGGCACGCTCGATCAGCACGCTACCCGCGTCCTGCAATACGACGGCAACATTTTTGACAGACCGAAGCCGACGAACCACTCGCTCCCGGTCAAGGAAGTGACGCTGCTCGCGCCGTGCGAGCCGACCAAGGTGATCGCGCTCTGGAACAACTACTACGCGCTATCGCAGAAGCTCGACAAGGCGCCGCCACAGCATCCGCTTTTCCTCATCAAGCCGCCGATGTCGGTGATCGGGCCAGGCGCGGACATTCGCCGGCCGAAGAGTTATCAGGGAAAGATCGCGTATGAGGGCGAACTCGGCATCGTGATCGGCAAGACGTGCAGCAACGCCACGCCCGAGGAAGCCGAGGCGGCGATCTTCGGCTACACCTGCGTGAACGACGTCACCGCGGTCGAACTGTTGCAGGAAGACCCGAATTTCGCCCAGTGGTGCCGCTCAAAGGGCTTCGACACGTTCAGTTGCCTCGGACCGTCGATCGTGACGGGCTTCGACTGGCGGCGCGCGAACGTCGTGACCAAGGTCGACGGCGTCGAGCGCCAGAATTACCCGCTCGACGACATGATCTTCACGCCCGCCCAGCAGGTCGCGATGATCTCCGCCGACATGACACTCGTCCCCGGCGACGTGATCATGTGCGGCACGTCGATCGGCGTCGGGTCGATCAAGGACGGCGCGAGCGTCGATGTCTCGATCGACGGGATCGGCACGCTCACGAACCGGCTCGCGATCTAGCCATGTTCGACGTTGCAGGCGGCGTGGTTTGCGTTCTGGCGGTCGTCGCGACGATGGAGGCGCTTCGCCTCTCGACGGCGCGGCGGCGCGTGCTGTGGGAAATCGGCGCGATGGGCGCGGGTGTCATCGTGGCGCAGGCACTTGGCGGGAGCGAGAGCGCCGTGCTTTCGGTGATCGTCGCGCTTGCTATCGCGGGGTGCGCGGCGGCGGTGTGTGGACGCTTCGGACTGGACCTTAAGCCGCGCCTGACGCACTTCCAGGGCGCCATTGCGGCGGCGGCGCTCGCCTCGACGCTTTTCGGGCCGTCGGATGCGCCGTTTTTCGCTGTTCTTGGCGCGGGAGTCGCGCTGGCCGGCGTTGCGGCACTTGCCCGGCTGGGTCGCATCACGCCAAACGAGTCGCTTCACTTCGCATGCGCGGGCGCGTGCGCGGTGATCGGCTATGCGGCGGGGCACGAGCAGGGCGTGCTGGCGGTCGTGATCGTCATCGCGATGGCCGCGCTGATCGCCTCCCACCTGACGATGGCGCTCGCCGGCACGGCCTGGCCCGCACTCGTCTCGGCGATGAACGGCACCGCCGCGTGTTCCGTGGTCGCAGCCGGAGTCGTCACGGGCAGCGGCGCGCTGCTCGTCACAGGCGTGGCGGCCGCGATCGGCTGCGCGGCGTCGCACGCGAGCGCGACCGAGTCGCGCGGTCCCTATCTGTCGAAATAAGCGCTACAAATAGCAAAACGGCGGTCCGCATCAAACCGGACCGCCGTTTTTACATTCGACAACAAATTGTCAACGATCCCGATTCCACAGGGCGCCGAGCACGAAGCCGACCGCCGCCGCGATCAGCACGCCGTTGATCGGCTGGCTGACGACAGCGGTGCGCACGTTGTCGATGGTCTGGCCGTAGCTCTGTTGCAGCGAACCGAGCGCCTGGCGCGCCTTGCCTTCGACCTGGGTCGAGGCGTCGCCGGTAATGGCGCCGACGGCGTCCTGCACCTTGCCCACGACGTTCTGCGCCGCGCCTTCTACCTGATCCTGCACCATGGTGCCTCCCGTTCTGGATGATTGCGTGTTCAAAGTTGTCCGGTGTCCCCGGAACGTCTCATACAGCACGGTTCATGCCCAGCGCTGAAAATCAGGGCGCGCCGATCAACCGTACGACGATGGCCAGCAAATCGTCGATGGAAACCGGCTTGCGGTGGAATTCCACGCCGTCGTGTTCCAGCCGCGGCGCTTTCGCGGCCGCGCTCATCAGCACGACCGGCACGCTCGAAAGCGCCGCGTCGAGCGTGAGTGCGCCGATCAGCGCGACGCCGTCCATGCGCGGCATCATCCAGTCGGTGATGATCAGGTCGGGGACGTGCGCGCGCGCGGCGTCGAGCGCCAGGATGCCGTTCGACGCCGTGACGATTTCATACCCCTCCATCTCCAGCACGAGGCGCCAGGTGGTGAGAATGTCGAATTCGTCATCGACAACGAGAATTTTTTTCATGTCCGCGCGCCGGCATCGGACACTGAAAGCGATGGCCCGATCGAACTGCGTCCCGACAGAAGCCCCGTCGCGCCGATGAAGCCTTCGGTTACGTGCAGCCCGCGCTCGTCAATGATGAAGCGGCGGATCGCCGAATCGTGCGCGCTCTCGCGCTGCTTGACGACCGACAGCATCCGGTACAGCCCCGAGTTCGACTCGACATAGCGCAAGAGCACGATGTTCTCGGTCATGGCGGAGGCGCGCAATGCGACGCCGGGGATCGCGTCCGTATAGAGCGGCAGTTCCTCGGTGAGGATTGTCGTGACGCCGGACTGGCGCAGCCGGTGCGACAGCGCGTTCAGAAAGAGCCCGAAGCGCTCGACGCGGTTCGCCGAATCGTGGAAGCCTTCGATGCCGTCCACCACGAGCCGCGACGCGTTCGTGCGCTCGAGAACCGCCATCAGCTCGGCGGCGAGTTCGTCGATGGCAAGCTCGACCGCCGGTTGCCACTGAATCGTAAGGCGCCCGTCGCGCACCGCTTCCTCGAGCCGGATCGACACGGACTCGGCCTTCGCAACCAGCCGCTCCGGCGATTCGTAGAAGCCGAAGTAGACGCACTTCTCGCCGCGCTCCAGCCCCGCTTCGAGAAACTTCAGCCCGAGGAGCGTCTTGCCGACGCCGGACGGACCGATCAACGTCGTCGTCGACCCTTTCACGACGCCGCCGCCCGTCATCATGTCGAATTCCGGCATGCCGAAGCCGAGCCGGGACTTGAGGTCGGGCGCGCCTTCGAAGAGCGACGGCCGTGCTTCCAGCCGCGGGAACGTGACGATTCCGTTGTCAGTGATCTTGATGAAATGCTTGCCGAGCAGATGATCGCGCGCGCGCAGCTTGTGCACCTCGATCTCGCGCGCGCGACGCATGCCGGTGCTGTAGCGGTTCAGCTCGACCAGGCCGTCGACGAGCGTGTGTTCGGGATGCGGTTCGTTGCCGGATAAAGGCGCGAGGATCAGCGTCGTGCAGCGCGCTGCCGTGACGAAAGCGCTCAATTCGTGGATGAATTGCGACAATTCCAGCTCGGTCGAACTGAATTCGCGCGCGCTGCGGAATCCGTCGATGACCATGAAGCGCGGCCGGTTCATCTTGATCGTCTGCGCGATCAGCGCGAGAAAGCCCGACAGGCCGTCGCGCATCAGTTCGTGGTAGCCAGAAACGAAGAGCATGCGGTCGGAGATCGCGTCGGCGTCGTAAAACGAGAGGCGCTTCAGGTGCGACAGCAACTTCGTGTGCGACTCGGCGATCAGCGTGACGTAAAGCACCATGTCGCCCTGGGCCACGCGGTGAAAGCCGATCTGCGAGGACAGGATCGTCTTGCCCGCGCCCGCCATGCCTTCAATCAGGTACAGGCCGCCCTCCACGAGACCGCCGCCGAGGATGTCGTCGAAGCCGGGAACGCCGGTCGTGATGTTGGTCGTATCGATCGCCGGCTCGTCGGGCGGCGGGGTCGATGGCGTGTCGTCTTTATTCATGAAGATGTCTTTTTTTGTGTCAAAGCGCTTGCGCGAACGCGAATTATGGACGACAGGACCGCGGGTGTCGCGTTTCGACAGTGCCTGACTGCTCGATGAGCATGATTTCGTGGCGAACGATGTCGAATGAACGATCGGCGCCTTTTACATCTCATACGGTGTTCGTCGGGAGATGCAGCATTTTCTGCGCCCGGTGCTGCGGATTTGATCGGATCGATTGGGATGGGTCTGATGCCGGTCTCGATCAGTCGGTGGTCTCATTAGGGCCCTCGTGTTTTGGCATTTTCAAACCACGTCTTTTCCCTAATTTTCCCGGTACGCGCCGGAATATTCTCTCAAATTCTCAAGCGCGCGGGCTTCTGCCTCGAATCACACCATGTCCGTATCTCACGCCGCTGTTGCCGCCGCGATCTTTACTTCGGGCGTTTTCGTCAACATGCCGTCACCGGCTTCTACACCGTCGCCCGCCACCGCAGACAAACTTCCCGATGTCGGCATCCTTGCCGCCGCTCCATTTCGCTTCAAGGCCGATCGCGAGATTTTCAAGCGTCTGCCGGAAACGCCCGTCGATCCGCGCTTCTTTATGGAACGCGAACAATGGAAGCCCACGGATTCGGAAATCGCACACCGGAACCTGTGGGCGCCGGGTGAATCGCTTTAAGCGCGGACATTTACCTCCGGATAAAACGATCCGGCCGGTAGCGCTCACTTAAATCTGGAATTCGACGTTTCCAGTAGCCATAATCCAGAAGACCATGCTTTTCTCTTTAAGCGGACACGGACACTCAATGAATTACAAATCGATCTTCAGGGATGCTGCCGTGGTCGCAGGATTATTGCTTTCGACCGCGGGCGCAATCGCCGCGGGCCCGGCCAGCAATGCGCTCGGGGACACAAGCATGCGCCGCGACGTGCTGTCAGGCACTACCGACGACTCGCAAACCCCGGCAACCGGCGATATCGCCGAGTTACAGCAAATGATTCGCGACGGCAAAGTCCGGGAATTGCGCACGACTTATAACGGCAGTTATGGCGCGAGCCTCTTGTACTACCCCGACGAAATGCTTTACTACGTCGCAATGTTTCAGCAAAAGAAATTCTGGCGCGTAATCAAGACGCAAAATGATGCGCGCGCTGAAACGGTATATGCAGATTTTGCCAAATCTACGATGCAGCTTTCCGATACTGAAATCCGCCGCATCAAACTGGAAGCGGAGAAATCGTACGCGGACCGCTTGATCGCGACGCAGCAAAACCGGGCGAGCCGCCTGCAGGCGGACCTCGAAGTCGCGCGGGCGCAGCAAAGCCAGGTCGCCGATCGCCAGCAACAGCAACAGGAAGCGATCCGCGCGCTGCGCAACGAGCAGGCGGCGGCGCAGGCGCAACTGCGCGCATTGCAGGCGCGCGTGCAGGATCTGCAGAAGCAGCAGGAAGGCGATCTGCCGACGCCTTCCAGATGACATCCAGGGCAGGCTAATGCCAGATGGCGGCGAGCGATTTTTTAAACCAGGCGCGCCGCTCGCAAAAGGCGAGCAACGCGTTGCAAATGCCCGCTCCGCTTTAAGAGTTTTCGCGTGAAAAGCGCTGTATACCCCGTGCTAAGATTCCGCGCGATTTTCGGATTCCCGATTATTTCGAGATCTGGGTCGTCGGCATGAGGCGAATAGGGTGGCTGTGAAGATCGGGTTGTCGTCGGTGCCCCTGCAGTGCGTATTTGTCTCGATTTTTTCAGTCATAGAGTAATTTCAGAACGGTAACCAGGATGTCTAAAAAACTAGTAGTCGCAAGTATTCTCTCGATCAGCGTGATCGCCGGTTGCACCACCGTCGCCCAGGGTCCGACGTTCAACGTGTATCAGATCCAGACGTCGAACGGTATGAAGGCGTATCGCGCGGAATGCCACGGCGCGTTCGAAACCGTCGCCGCATGCGTCTCGGCTGCGCAGAAGGTCTGCGGCGACCAGCCCGCATACAAGCTCGACACGATGGAACGCCTGCGCGCGCCGAACGAGGACGCGAGCGATCCGCGTATCGTCACGTTCCAGTGCGGTGCGCCGCAAACCGCCGCCGCACCGGTGCCGGCACCCGAGCCGGCTCCGCAACCGGCGCCGGAAATGCCGCGTCAGATCAACCTGAGCGGCGACGCGAACTTCGCAACCGACAGCGCATCGCTGACGCCGAAAGCCACGGACACGCTTGACCAGTTCATCGAGGCTGGACAAAACGTGACGTTCAAGTCGGTGCGGGTTGCCGGCTACACGGACTCGACAGGTTCGGCTTCGCATAACCAGAAGCTCTCCGAGCGTCGCGCACAGTCGGTCATGTCGTACCTGAAGGGCCACGGCCTGCGTTCGCAGAGCTACTCGGCGCAAGGCTTCGGCGCATCGAGCCCGGTGGCGTCGAACGCGACGACGGCTGGGCGCGCGCAGAATCGCCGTGTCGAAGTCAGCGTGAGCACGCAGCAATAAGCTGAATCGCGTATCGTCCGCGTGACGCAAAAAACCCCGCAAGCCCAAAAGGCTTGCGGGGTTTTTGCTTTGTGTGCTCAGTCGCGCGGATTCAGAAGAGCGTGAGTTGCGCGCGCCCCGGTCCGCCTTCGAGCGTCAACAAATGCTGCTTGCGTTCGATGCCGCCTGCGTAGCCCGTCAACGTGCCGTCGCCGCCGATCACCCGATGGCACGGCACGATGATCGCCACCGGATTGCGCCCGTTCGCCCCGCCCACCGCGCGCGACGATCCCGCCGGCAAGCCGAGGTGCCGCGCGAGGTCGCCGTAGGTCCAGGCATCGCCGAAAGCGATGTCGCGTAGCGCGCTCCACACGCGCTGCTGGAACCCCGTGCCGTCGAGCCGCAGCTTCACGGAAAACGCGCGCCGCTCGCCGGCGAAATACTCGTCGACCTGTTCGCGCGCTTCCTCGATCACGCGCGGCAGTGGCGCGCCCTCCGAGAGCGTCGGCTGTGCGATGCCCGCCGGAAAATGCTTCTGTCCGACGAAGAAAAGGCCCGTCAGGCTGTCGCCCTCGGAGCGGTACAGGATGTGCCCGATCGGACTCGGCGCCACATGGCATTCGATCATTTCGCGTCCCGGCTTGCGATGCGTCGCGTCAGATGAACGGATTCCCGGTTTTGCCGGTCGGCGCAGCAGGTTCTTCCGCGAGTTTGGCGGGCAGCGCGGCGTCCTTCTGCAACGCGTCGACGATCGCGTTCACCGCTTTTTGCAAAGCGAGCGCCGTCGTAAGACCAGTCTTGTCGCGGGGAATCTCGATGTCGGCGGCGATCGCGATGCGCGTCATGCCGTTCGTGACGGAGAACGCGTCGCCGTTGACGTTGAGCGCGTCGGTATCGTTGGCAAATGGTTTAAACACCTTTCAGTCCTCCAATTCGTTTGTCTTTCAGCGACTCGGGGATGCCGGGAAACCGCAGCCCGCTCATCGTCTCGAGTTCGTGCACGGTCTTGACCGTGTAGTCCCTGGTCGGGGCGCTGTTGTCGACGACGACCGCGAACGACAATTCGCGCGCGGGCAGATACACGACCTTGTAGAGCTGCGTCGGCACGAACACGCGCGATTCGCCGATCGTCTGGAGCTCACCACCCGAGAACAGCGGCCCGGTCACGACGTAGGCATCGCCCGATTCTTCCGTCAGACGCCGCACCGCTTCCTCGATGCGCGACCAGATGCGCCGGTTGTTCGACGGATTCTGCGGCACGATGTTCGCAAGCGAGAACGATTCGGCCATGCCTTTCTTGCTCCAGCGGTCGCCGGCGGGGCTCATGTGGCCGCGATCGTAGCCGCTCTTCTTGTAATCGGAGAGTTGCGCGCTCTCGCTGGGCGGCAGCTTGCGCTCGGCGAAGAAGCGATTGGTGCGCGTGTTGTTCTTGGCGTCGTCGACGTGCTCGGCCGTCAGGTGTTCCGCCGACCAGAGCGGTCCTTTCGTCACGCCGGAGTGCAGGACGGCGAAGTCGGAATAGCAGAGTTCCTGCGTGGCCGCGCGCATCTTCTGGTTGACGACCACGGGTGGCTGGCCGCCGGGGCTGAATTGCGCGCAGTCGCTGGCTGCGGCGGTGAGGGACGAGGCGCAGAAAAGCGCGGCGACGAATGCCTTGAGGCGTGCTGTCATGCTCGGGTCTTGAGGGCGCCTGGGACGCGCGGCAAATGATGGCCGCAAAGTATAAGACGTTAGCGCGCGCAGGCGATCAAAAACCGCGCGCGATAGAATCTTCCGCACCGAGTTCGCCCACTTCGATCGCTTCCATGACCTTCAAGAGCCGCTTGCTTTCTGCTTTGATCGCTGTCGCCGCGCTCCACGCCCACGCCGACGAACCCGCATCGCAACCCGCCGGCAACGACGGCCCCGTGTACGGCCCCGAGCTGCAAGGCTTCGATTACCCGTACCCGGTCGCGCAGTTCGCCATCACGTCGCAGCGGCAGGTCGTGAAGATGGCCTACATGGACGTGCATCCGGCGCGTCCGAACGGTCGCACGGCGGTGTTGCTGCACGGCAAGAACTTCTGCGCGGCGACGTGGCGTCAGACGATCGAGACATTGACCGACGCGGGTTATCGCGTGATCGCGCCGGATCAGATCGGCTTCTGCAAGTCGACCAAGCCCGTGCGCTATCAGTACAGCTTCCAGCAACTCGCGCGTAACACGCACGCGCTGCTCCAGGCGCTCAACGTGCACAATGCGACGCTCATCGCGCATTCGACGGGCGGCATGATCGCCGTGCGCTATGCGCTGATGTATCCGCGCGAGACGGAGCAGATCGTGCTCGTCAATCCGATCGGCCTGGAGGACTGGAAGGCGAAAGGCGTGCCGTCGATTTCGATCGACGACTGGTACGCGCGCGAGCTGAAGACCAGCGCCGACGGCATCCGCCGCTACGAGCAGAGCACGTATTACGCGGGTCACTGGCGCGCCGACTACGAACCGTGGGTGCAGATGCTCGCGGGCATGTATCGCGGATCGGGGAAGGAGGTGGTCGCCTGGAACTCGGCGCTGCTCTACGACATGATCTATACGCAGCCGGTCGTGTATGAATTCGACCAGTTGCGTACGCCGACGCTGCTGCTGATCGGCGACAAGGACACGACCGCGATCGGCAAGGACTTCGCGCCGCCGGAGATTCGCCCGACGCTTGGCCGCTATCCCGATCTGGCGAAATTGGCGGCGGAAAGGATCGCGGGGGCAAAGCTCGTCGAGTTTCCGGAGCTGGGCCATGCACCGCAGATGCAGGACCCGGCGGCGTTTCATAAGGCGTTGCTGGAGGGGTTGGCGGCGGCGAACCGCTGAGCGTTCCGCCACCGTACTCCTGCGTCGTTCACGGCCAGTGGAAACGGCTTCGCGAATGTTCAGGGAGACCGCGTGTGGATAGGCTGTAGTCAGCCAGGTGCGGACAATCGACGTCGACGGTGGGATCGTTGGCAATCGTTCGCCCTGCCCTAGAAAGCAGAAGTCCGCTTTGCCATCTACGAATCTGCGCCTGTACGCCGATGCTCAATTCGCAAGTCCCGCAAAGGCCGTCTGTTCAACGTTGGCTCGCCCTGATGCGGATGTTTTCAGTATGGTGCAGCGGGTGGGTTGCGAGGCGCGGTTTCGATCGGAACTCGCCGCCGGAACCGCGACGGCCCACAAACAACCCGTCCTAAGCCGGGCCCAGTCGGCGCTCGATAGCCGGCAACTGCACCCCCAACGTCACCCCGCGCGCGATCATAAAAACCGTCATCGCGAGCCACAGCCCGTGGTTCCCGAGCGGCCCCGCCAGCGCCCACGCCGCCAGCAGGAAGACCGCCGATGAGGCGGTCATCGCCAGCATCAGCTCACGCGTGCGCGTCGCGCCAATGAACACGCCGTCAAGCTGGAACCCCGCCACCGACGCCAACGGCGACGCCGCCGCCCACGGCAGATACTGTAGCGCGGCGGTGCGGATCGAAGCCTGATCCGTCAGCAAGCCGACGATCCACGCGCCGCCCGCCCAGTACACCAGCGAAAACCCCGTCGCGCCGATCACCGACCAGAACATCGTCACCTTCACAGCCTGCCGGAACGCATGCCGGTCGCGCGCGCCCGTCGCCGCGCCCACGAGCGCCTCGGCCGCGTGCGCGAAGCCATCGAGTCCGAACGCCATGAACGTCTGGAAATTGAGCAGCAGCGCATTCGCGGCGAGAATCGCGTCCCCTTCGCGCGCGCCGAGATGCGCGAACCAGCCGAACGAGCCGAGCAGGCAAAGCGTGCGCACGAAAATATCCCGATTGATCACGACGAGCCGCTTCAGCGCATGCGAATCCGACAACGCGCTCCATGCGAGCGGCGGAAGTCCGCGCGGACGCAGCCGCCACAAAATCGCCATGCCGAGCGCGAAACCACAGGCGTCCGCGGCGGCGGTCGCGGCGCCGATGCCCGCGATCGCCCAGTCGAATCGATACACGAAGACCAGCACCGCGACGATATTCACCGCGTTGATGAACACCTGCGTGAGGAGCGCGAGCCGCACGCGCTGGCAGCCGAGCAGGTAGCCCAGTACGACGTAGTTGGCGAGCGCGAACGGCGCCGCCCAGATGCGCGCGTGGCAATAGAGGCGCGCGGTCGCCTGCACGGCCTCGCTGCCGCCGAGCGCGCCGACGCCGAAGGCGATCAGCGGCGTCTGCACGGCGAGCACCACCAAGCCGATCGCGGCGGCGAGCAACAGCGCGCGCAGGAGCGTGGCGCGCAGGGCGTCGTCGTCGCGGGCGCCGAAGGCTTGCGCGACCAAGCCCGTCGTGCCCATGCGCAGGAAGCCGAAGCCCCAGAACACGAAGCTGAAGACGAGCCCGCCCAGCGCGACGCCGCCCAGATACTGCGGGCCGTCGAGATGCCCGGCGACGGCGGTATCGACGGCACCGAGAATCGGCTGTGTCAGATTCGCGACGACGATCGGAAACGCGAGCATCAGCACGCGGCGATGCCAGCGCACGGGTAGCGGCGGCGGATCGAGGGGAGTGGTCAATTGGACTCGGTGGGAAGGCGCAGGCGCTATTGTGATGCAACCGCGCACGATTTCCACGGACGATAATGTGCGCCTATGAAAACCTTCTTGCTCTACGTCGTGACGGCGATCGCCGAGATCGCCGGCTGCTATTTTCCGTATCGATGGCTGAAGGCGGGCGGCTCGCCGTGGCTGCTCGTGCCCGGCGCGCTCGCGCTCGCGCTGTTCGCCTGGCTGCTGACGCTTCATGCGACCGCCGCCGGGCGCGTCTATGCGGCGTATGGCGGCGTGTATATCGGCGTGGCGATTGGCTGGCTCTGGGCGGTCGATCGCATTCGGCCGACCGCATGGGACTTGGCGGGCGCGGCGATCGCGCTTGCCGGCATGGGTGTGATCGCGTTCCAGCCACGCGGGTGAAGGCGCGTCAGGGTTTGCGTTCCATGATGCGCTCGGGGTTGACCGGCGCGGTGAAGCCGAATTTCGCGTAGAGGCCGTGCGCGTCGGAGGTGACGAGCATCATGCGCCGCAGATCCTGCAAATCGTCGTGCGAGAGGATGCACGCCATCAGCCACGTGCCGAGTCCCTTGCCCTGATGCCCGGGCAGCACGAAGACGTCGGCGAGATAGGCGAAGGTCGTGGCATCGGTGATCATGCGCGCGTAGCCAATCTGCGCGTCGCGCTCGAAGAGGCCGAACGCAAGCGATCGCCGCGCCGCGCGCTCGACCTTCGCGCGCGCAATGCCCGGCGACCAGTACGCGACTTCGCTCAGATAGCGGTGGATGACGTCGAACTGGAATTCGTCGACGTTCGTCGTCACGCGGTAATCGTCCTTCGTCCATTGCATCGATGCGCTCCCGGTTTCAACCGGGTTCGAGCATAAGCGAGGTCAATGCACCTTGTACACGCGTCCGGTCTCCGCGCCTTCGACGCTGCGGCTGTACGCCAGCGCGACGCGCGCGCCCGGCGCCGGTTCGAAGCCCCGGAAGTACGGGCCGAAGCTTTCGGCCGCTTCTTCGAGCATCGTCGGGCTGACGGCGTTGATGCGCAGTCCACGCGGCAGTTCGATCGCCGCTCCCCGCACGAAGCCTTCGATTGCGCCGTTCACGGCGGCCGCGCTCGCGCCCTGGAGAATCACCTCCGCGCCGACGATGCCGCTCGTCAGTGTGAACGAGCCGCCGTCGTTCAGGTAGTCGCGCGCGGTGAGGACGAGGTTGACCTGGCCCATCAGCTTGTCGTCGAGACCGCGGCGGAACTGCGCGGGCGTCATCTCGACGAGCGGGCCGAAGTGGACGTGGCCGGCCGCGGCGACGATCGCGTCGACGCGGCCGATGGAATCAAACAGGCGGCGGATGCTGTCGACGTCGGTCAGATCCACGCGATGCGCGCCGCGCGTCGCGCCGATTTCGACTGCCTCATGGCGCTTGGCAAGTTCCGCGAACACGGCCCGGCCGACGGTGCCGGTTGCACCGATCACAGCGATTTTCATGGCTTTGGCTCACTCGAAAGGGAATGAGCCATTGTGCGCGGGCGGCGCGGGGAAACAAAGCCGCGTCTCATTGGAGCTTTGCCAACCAGCGGTTTTGAATCGTCAGACTGGCTGGGCTACTGCGCGAGCTGCCGGAGCCAGAAGGAACAACGACGCACTCAGCTTGCACACGACCGCCAGCCCGGACACAACAGCGGCTGCGGGAAAGACCTGCCACTGGAGCGCGAGCGTCGGCGCGACGAGCACCACCGACGCGAATCCCAGCGCGACCGTCACCCAGCGCGCCCACTGCAGGCGCGCCGCGACGCACAGATAAAGCACGCCGACCAGCACGCGCGCCACGACCGATGCCGCGAACGGATGACCGCCGGCGGCATCGGCGGGAAGGCCGATCAGGAGCGACAGACCTAGTTCCGCCCATGACAGCGCGTAAGCGAGCGCGAGGCCCGTGAGCGCGGCGGCGTGGCGCTCGCCGCGCAGGAGGCGCGCGGTCCACGCCGCTGCACGATTGGTTTCGATGGCACTGACGGCGTCGCGAGAATACGCGTTCACAGCACTCATGTCCTGCTCCCCAAGGTTGGTCGGCCCGATAATTTTTGGAATCCGGGAGGGCGATCGCACAACTCGTGCCTGCTCCGGGCGCCCGGTGGAACGGCGGTTGCTCAGGTTTTGCTCAGGTCGATGGACGAAACGGCAAAGGAGCCCGCGATGATCGACACGAAAGAGCAAAACCCGCATTCCGAACGCGACGAAGAGGACGTGGACAAGGCCGTCGAGGACAGTTTCCCGGCAAGCGATCCGCCCGCGACGGGCGGCGTGACACGCATCGAAAGCGAGGATGAGAAGGGCAAGAAGGCGTAGTGAATTTGCCATAGAAGAGGGGCCGCAAACTATACGGCCCCTATGCTTTGATCAGGCGGAGAAGCTATTTCTCCCGCCGCTGCAACTCGATCAGCCGCGACGGCCGCATGTGATTGAGCGCGTAGTGCTTGCGCCCGCGCAGCGTGTGTCCGTGCGGATCGCGTCCCTGGAAGCGCAACTTCTCTTCGATCTCGCGAACGGGCGGCTCGACCATACCCTTGTCGATCATCAGATAGCCGCGCTCCAGCGCGAGCAAGAGGCCGTTGCGCGCGGGACGGCTGTCGAAGCCGCCGAGGCCGTCGCCCATCTCGCCGACGAAGTTCACGAGCGTCGCATTCGTCGTGACGATGGCGTCGGGTTCGCGCTCGCGCATCTCCATCTCGCGCTTCGCATCGCGGTTCTTGCCGTCGGTGTCGACGGTGTCGTCTAGCGAGCCGTCGTTGAGCACGTCTAGCCCGACTGGATGATGGAATGCCGCCTTCGTATCAGCGGCAGCCGCAGGCTTTGTCGACCGCTCGCCGCTCGCCTGCCCAAGCCCCGCTTCCTGCCCGCTCGCCGCCTTCGCTGCATCCTGGACCTTGACGTGGGCCGTCTCGGTCTCGGGCTTCTTGATCGGGCTATCGGCTGCACGTTGCACCTGCTTGTCCTGCGTTTCGTCGTTCTTTGCGTTGCTCATGATGCGCTCCTGTTCAGCCAAACAAGGGGATGCGCTTGCAAGACTCGTTCCGGCTTTTTAGCGACGGACCCGTGAGCCTTGTCGGAGCGAACCTTCAGATTACCACCAGAAATCACGAACGTTTTTCAACCCAAGGCACGTTTTCTACAGAGTATGATTTGGACCTGCCAGCGCTCAAGTCCCACGATTCATCATTGGCCAACGGGCTTTGCCACTGTGCACGAGCGCTGCGAAATCGAATTAGCAGGGCACTTTCACACAGGTGACTCATGCAACAAGATGCTGCTTTTTCACATCGCGGCTATCTGCTCAATTGTGCGCCCGCCCGGGCCGGAGATGGCAGCTTTCAGCCCTACGTCGTGATATCGCGATCGAGCGATGGCGAACTCGTGGCGAACCGCTTCTTTCCGTCGGAACTGCGCTTTCGCAACCCGGACGAAGCGATTGCCCACGCGCGCGACTGGGCCGTCCGATGGATCGATGCGAGCAACATCACCGTCTGAACGCGTATCTCCGAAAGCTCAGCGCAAGCCTGCGCGAAGCGCGCCGCATAAGCTGCTGCGAAACCGGCGCTGTCACAGCGATCCGCAAAAAACGGTTAATCTTGGGACACTGTTTTCAACGCGCCGCTCCAGGCGAACCGTCCTTTTCCGTCTATCGCCACCATGCCGAACAAACTGCCATCGCCTCCCAACGATCCGTCCCGCGAGTGGGGACTGGCCGAAATCGTCGCCGGCCTCAGGGCATCGCGCGAGGACTTGCATCGCACGCGCCATCCGCTCGGCATTCGTGAATTGCCGTCGCGCGAGGCGATCGTGCGGATCGTCAACGGCCTGCGCTCGGCGCTCTTTCCGACGCACTACGGCGCGCCCGATCTGACCGACGAAAGCGTCGACTACTACGTGGGCCAGACGCTTGAAAGCACGCTGCGTCTGCTGCACGAGCAGATGCGCCGCGCGCTGCGCTTTCTGCCCCAGTACCGGGACTCGAGCGACGCCGAGTTGAGCAATCACGCGTTCGATATCGCGCGCGAGTTCGGCACGCAGTTGCCTGCGATCCGCGCGCTGCTCGTCTCCGACATCCAGGCCGCGTTCACCGGCGACCCGGCCGCGCAGCACATTACGGAGATTCTTCTGTGCTATCCGGGCGTCTGGGCGATGACGCATCACCGGCTCGCGCATGCGCTGCATCGCTTGGGCGTGCCGCTCCTGGCGCGCTTCATCAACGAGATCGCGCACTCGGCGACCGGCATCGACATCCATCCGGGCGCGACCATCGGCCCGAGCTTTTTCATCGATCACGGTACGGGCGTGGTGATCGGCGAGACAGCGATCATCGGCGAGCGGGTGCGTGTGTATCAGGCGGTCACGCTCGGCGCGAAGAGTTTTCCGTCGAGCAGCGACGGCACGCTCGTGAAGGGCAACGCGCGCCATCCGATCGTCGAGGACGACGTCGTGATCTACGCGGGCGCGACGATTCTCGGCCGCGTGACGATCGGGCGCGGTTCGGTGATCGGCGGCAACGTGTGGCTTACGCACAGTGTGCCGCCGGGGAGCAATGTGTCACAGGGGAAGGTGCGCGAAGGCGCGGGCGCCGAGCCGCCGGACAACGGGCACCACAGCTACGGCGCCTGACTCAGGTGTTCGAGACGCTGTAGGCGTTCTGATTGCCGACGATCGCGAGGAATTCGCGGCGTGTCGAAGGATCGTCGCGGAAGGCGCCGAGCATGCGCGACGTGACCATCGACGCGCCCGCCTTGTGAACGCCGCGCGTCGACATGCACTGATGCGCAGCCTCCAGAATCACGCCGACGCCGAGCGGCTGCAATACTTCATCGAGCGTATCGGCGATTTGCGCGGTCATTTTTTCCTGGATCTGCAGGCGCTTGGCGAAGGCATCGACGAGCCGCGCCAACTTCGAAATGCCGACGACGCGCTTGCTCGGCAGATACGCGACGTGCGCGCGCCCGATGATCGGCACCATGTGATGCTCGCAGTAGCTTTCGAAGCGGATGTCCTTGAGGACGATCATCTCGTCGTATCCCTGGACCTCCGAGAAAGTGCGCTGGAGGATCTCGCGCGGGTCCTGCTCGTAGCCCCGGAAGAATTCCTCATACGCGCGGATGACGCGCGCCGGCGTATCGCGCAGACCTTCGCGGCGCGGATCGTCGCCGGCCCAGCGCAGCAAGACGCGCACGGCGGCTTCGGCTTCTTCGCGGCTGGGACGATCGGCGGAGCCCGCCGGCATGTCCGAAGCGGAAGGGGTGGTTTTGCCCGAGACGCTCATCGAAGACTCCTGTTCCTCTTGGTTGAAGAGGGCCATTGTTCCATGTTTCGAGATTCCGACAGGCCTGTCAGGTCTTTCCGCCGCCGTCGATGCCCGAGCCCGTACGCCAGGCTTCCTTTCCTTCTTCGGTCAGCTTGCCGCTGCTGTGGTCCTTGTCCGGCTGCGTGCCTTCCTGCGCCATCGAACCGCCTGGCTGCTCCTCGGCCTTCTGCTTCTGGCCCTTGCGCTGGGCGATGCGGTCTTCCTGTGAACGTCCGGCGTAGTTGCTCATGTCGTGTCTCCTTTGATGAGGACATTTGACACGCGCGCAAGCGGCGTTCCAAGGGGGTTGGCTTCGCGCATTCTTATGCACGAAGCGCGCCAACGCTTGAGCGTGACAGTGTGTTCGCGTAGCGCTTACTGCGGGCCGTGGTCTTCCATGCCGCCGAGCACCATCCACGACAGGCCGAACTTGTCCGCGACCATGCCGAAGCGCTTGGCGAAAAACGTCTGCGTGAGCGGCAGTTGTACCTGTCCGCCATCGGCAAGCGCGTTGAAGCACTGCTCCGCCTTTTCGATGTCCGCCACGGTCAGCGACAGCGACACGCCCTGGAAATTCGGCTTGCCGGAGCACATGCCGTCGGAGGCCATGATCACCGAGTCGCCGACACGGAACGACGCGTGCATGATCTTCTCCGCCATCTCGGGGCGGGTGTTGCAGGCGTTGTTCTCCGGCGGGCCTTCCTTGTAGCGCATCATCATCGCCGGCTGCGCGCCGAGCTTTTCCGTGTAGAACGCGAGCGCTTCCTCGCAACGGCCTTCGAAGAACAGATAGGGTTGTACCAGCATGTCTACTCCTTGGGTTATGAATGGTCGTCGGGGTCCATGTCTATATTGAGCGGCATCGATACGTGTTCGTGCACCACGCGCCATTCGCCGTCGATCCTGCGAAAACACGCGGTGCCGCGCGTCAGATTGTCCTGCTCGCCGACGACCACGCGGTTCACGCTATGCGCGAAGGCGACGTCGCCGCTCGCGGCCACTTTCACGTCGGGCATTTCGAACGAGAACGGTCCTTTCATCGAATCGAACCAGCCCTGCCAGTGCTCGCGATAGCGCTCCGTTCCGGTGAAGGACGCAGGCGGCACGATATCGAACACGACGACATCGCTTGCATAGTGTCGCATCAGCAAGTTCACGTCTTTCGCGACGACTGCCTGCCGCCATTCCTCGATGATTTCGCGGATGCGCGCTTCGTCGCTCTCTGGTGCATTTGACTTGGTCATGATTGGACCTCCGGGTTTCGCTGGCGCTTGGGGGTGGCGGTGGGGTGGGGGTTGGGGGTTCAACACCGTTTGATGCACCAGGGCTTCAATGGACTTTCGTTCTTATCGGTCTATTAGCTCTGCCCCTGTCCGGGGCGGGACTTACTTTCTTTGCTGCTGCAAAGAAAGTAAGCAAAGAAAGCAGCTTCCACCCGCCTATCCTTGCCTCATACCTCCAGACCACTCCCTCGGAGTGGTCCGACCGGGGGAGTGTCGTCAGCGCGGTTTCGTCGTTGTTGGCACGAAGAAGCGGGCGCGCATCTCGCACAGCGACAGGGAGTGGATCAGCAATCATTCATCCGGCCTCGCGCAAAGCGCTCACCCGAGAGGCGAGACTCAAACCAATGGCGTGCTTGCGCTTGCCAACCGCGCATCGAAGCCCCGCCACTAGCATACCTGTCGTCGGGCACGTAGTGCCAGGACGGATGAATGACTGCTGTTCCACTCTGAGTGGCTTCGCGACGTGCGCGCCCGCTTCTTCGTGCCAACAACGACAAAACCGCGCTGACGACACTCCCCCGGTCGGACCACTCCGAGCGAGTGGTCTGGAGGTATGGGGCAAGGACTGGCGGGTGGAAGCTGCTTTCTTTGCTTACTTTCTTTGCAGCAGCAAAGAAAGTGAGTCCCGCCCCGGACAGGGGCAGAGCTAATAGACCGATAAGAACGAAAGTCCATTGAAGCCCTGGTGCATCAAACGGTGTTGAACCCCCAACCCCCACCCCACCGCCACCCCCAAGCGCCAGCGAAACCCAACCCGAGGTGGCGCGCCGTCGAATCAATCGCGGTCTTCGCCTTCTCCATGATCTCGTCGATTTCCGTATGCGATATGACGAGCGGCGGTGAGAGCAGCATACGGTCGCCGGTTGCGCGCATCACGAGGTTGCCGTTGAAGCAGAAGTCGCGGCACAGCGTCCCGATCTCGCCGCCGTTCGCGAAACGCTTCCTCGTGCGCGGCTCTTCGGCAAGCTGGATGCCCGCGACCAGCCCGGCACCGCTGATTTCGCCGACGATCGGATGCGCCCCGAACGTCTCGCGCAAACGCTTTTGAAAATACGGTCCGGTGTCGCGCTTCACGCGTTCGATGATCCCTTCGTCGCGCAGCAGCGTGAGATTCGCGACCGCCACCGCCGCCGCGACCGGATGCCCCGAATACGTGAGTCCGTGATTGAACTCGCCGTTCTCGATGATCACCCGCGCCACACGATCATGCAGGCCCACCGCGCCCATCGGCACGTAGCCGCTCGTGAGCCCCTTCGCTAGCGTAATGAGGTCCGGTTCGAAGCCGAAGTGCTGATGCGCGAACCATTCGCCGGTGCGCCCGAATCCTCCGATGACTTCGTCGGCGGCGAGCAGCACGTCGTACTTGCGGCAGATGCGTTGTATCTCCGGCCAGTACGTGCGCGGCGGAAAGATTACGCCGCCCGCGCCCTGGAACGGCTCGCCGACGAACGCCGCCACGTTCTCCGCACCCGCTTCGAGGATCGTCGCTTCAAGCTGACGTGCGCGCGCGAGACCGAACTCGTCCGGCGTCATATCGCCGCCTTCGCCGAACCAGTACGGCTGATCGATATGGACGATGTTCGGCACCGGCGACGGCATCTGCTCGTGCATGTAGTCCATGCCGCCAAGCGTGCCGCCCGCGATCGTCGAACCGTGATAGCCGTTCCTGCGCGAGATCACGATTTTCTTCTGCGGCTGGCCGAGCGCGGCCCAGTAGCGATGCACGATACGCAGCATCGTATCGTTGCCTTCGGAACCGCTGTTGCAATAAAAGAAGTGATTGAACGGCGCGGGCGTGAGTTCGGCGAGCAGCGCCGATAGTTCGATGACAGGCGGGTGTGTGGTCTTGAAGAACGTGTTGTAGAAGGGCAGTTCCTGCATCTGACGATACGCGGCATCGGCCAGTTCGCGGCGGCCGTAGCCCACGTTTACGCACCATAGCCCCGCCATGCCGTCGATCATGCGGTTGCCGTCCGAGTCCCACAGATACACGCCCTCGGCCCTCACGATCACGCGACTGCCCGCGCGATTGAGCGCGCCCATATCGGAGAACGGATGGATGTGATGCGCGGCATCGAGCGCGCGGTATTCGGCGGTGGTGCGTGCCGGCTTCAGAGCGATTCTGTCGTTCATGTTGGTCCCCTGGTGCCTTAGACGTGCAATAGCAAATGCTTGCGTTCCCACGAACTGATCACGCGAAAGAACGCTTCGAACTCGGTTTCCTTCAGCGCGAGATACGCGCGCACGAACTTCTCGCCGAGCATCTCTGCAAGCGGCTCGCACGCGCCCATCAAAGTGAGCCCTTCTTCCAGATTGCGCGGCAACTGATACGCGAGCGCGTAGCCGTCGCTCGCGAGCGGTTCTGTCGGTTCGAGATGCTGCGTCATGCCGAGATAGCCCGCCGCAAGCGTCGCCGCAATCGCGAGGTACGGATTGCAGTCGACGCCCGGAATGCGGTTCTCGATACGCCGCGCGGCTGGCGCCGAATGCGGAATGCGAAAGCCGACGGTGCGGTTGTCGTAGCCCCATTGCACGTTGATCGGCGCAGCCATGAAGCGCGACAGCCGCCGATACGAATTGATGTACGGCGCGAAGATTGGCATCAGCGCGGGTGTGTATTTCTGCAGCCCCGCGATATAGCCGTGAAAGAGCGCCGTTGCTTCGCCGTCGCGGCCGGTGAAGAGATTGCGCCCGCTCTCGGCATCGACGAGGCTCTGGTGCACGTGCATCGCCGAGCCCGGTTCGTTTTCCATTGGCTTCGCCATGAACGTCGCGTACATCTTGTGGCGCAGCGCCGCCTCGCGCACCGTGCGCTTGAAGAGAAACACGCGGTCGGCGAGATTGAGCGGATCGCCATGCAGGAAGTTGATCTCCATCTGCGCCGCGCCCACTTCGTGGATCAGCGTATCGACTTCGAGTTCCTGCACGTCGCAATACTCGTAGATGTCTTCGAACAACGGATCGAACTCGTTGACGGCTTCGATCGAATACGCTTGACGTCCCGTTTCGGGCCGCCCCGTTCTGCCGATCGGCGGCTGCAGCGGCAGGTCCGGGTCCTTGTTCATGTCGACGAGAAAGAACTCCAGTTCGGGCGCGACGACCGGCTTCCAGCCCTTCGCTGCGTACTTCTCCAGAACCTGGCGCAGCACGCGGCGCGGCGAGATCGCGACGGGCGTGCCGTCGAAGTGCACGCAGTCGTGAATCACCTGCGCGGTCGGATCGACGGCCCACGGGATCAGGCGAATCGTCGATGGATCGGGCACGCAGACCATGTCGGGATCGGTGACGCCGGTGAAGCTGCCGTCGGCGGGATAGTCGCCGGTGACGGTCTGGATCATCACGGCTTGCGGCAGCCGCATCGACTCGCCCGATTCGAACTTGCTGCGCGGAATGATCTTGCCGCGCGCAGTGCCGGCCATGTCGGGGATGATCGCCTCGATCTCGGTGATTCGATGCTTCTTCAGAAACTCGTCGATGTGTTGCATGGCTTCATCCTTGGGTTGAAGTGGTGCGACATGCGTCGCCGAAGGCGCGGAAGATGGCGCGCGAGAGCGGGTCGTCAGCGTGTTTCCATTCGGGGTGCCATTGCAGCGCGAGCGCGAAGCTCTTCGCGTGCTTGACGCTGATCGCTTCGATGACGCCGTCGGGCGCGACGGCCTCGACTTCGAGACCGTCGCCCAGGCGGTCGATGCCTTGCGCGTGCAGCGAATTCACGCGTGCTTCGCGCAGGCCGCTCAAACGGTGCAGCATGCCGCCCGCGCTGATTTCGACCGGATGCGACGGGCCGTATTGCACGTCGAGCGGATCGTCCTTGCGCTCGCGATGCGCTTCATGAACATCCTGATTCAGCGTGCCGCCGAACACGACGTTCATCTCCTGAAAGCCCCGGCAAATCGCTAGGACAGGCACGCCGCGCTCGATTGCTGCGCGCATCAGCGGCAGCGTGGTGGAATCGCGTGCGGGATCATGCGACGTGCCAGGAGCGCTCGCAGCAGCGCCATAACGATGCGGCTCGACGTTCGAATGGCTGCCGGTGAAGAGCAGGCCATCGACGGCCGCGAGCACATCGTCCACAGGTTGCTTTTCGCCGAGCGCGGGCAGCACGAAGGCGAGTGCCTTCGCGCCGTCGACGATCGCCGTGATGTACTTTTCTCCCGCGACGTGCGAGGGATGGGCGCCGATCATCGTTCGATCGGCGCTGATGCCGATGACAGGTAGTGTTCTCATAACAGCGTTAATAAGCGGGCAGCACTTCGCCCGCGGCCTTTGCGCTTGGCAAGACCGCTGGAAATAACGATCGATCGTCAGCGTCGAGCAGACGCGACGAAGCGCACGCTCAAGCGCGATAAACGAATCGAACGACGAAGGGAAAGGTGAGGCTTAAAGAGGCGCTACGGCAGCAGCGACGACACGCCGACGCAATGAACCGCGATGAACGCGCGTGCGGCGACGGAGTTGTGGCGTCGCACGGAGCGGCGCGACAGGATGGTGAAGGCGGACTGGAAGCGGCGATCGAGTAGCTTGCCGCAGCGACCGATGATGGAGCATTCAGCACGGGGATGGCCCGCGTACTGGCTTCTGCTCCATATGACCAACGGGCTTCGGACTCTCACGATTTCACTCGGATGTTGAGGGTGCAGGGTGGTGTCACAGTTCAGGCTGACGATTCCCTGTCATTCAGGATATACGAGCCAATATCATCGTCAATACGTTTTTTCCAGCAGCCTGTGACGCTTATTCGGCAACCGCGACACCGCACGAAGCATTTCATCGATAATTACGCCTCTTTCGCCAATCGCCACAGAGCCGATGCTTTCCAACCTGGCCATACAACTCGTCAACGGACTCGCCGATGCCTGCGCGCTCTTTCTCGTCGCGTCGGGCCTCTCGCTGATCTTCGGCGTGACCCGCATCGTCAACTTCGCGCATGGCTCGTTCTACATGCTCGGCATGTATGTCGCGTGCAGCCTCGCGAACCGCTTCGGCGCGACCGTGGGCGGCTTCTGGCTTTCGGTGGTGGCGGCAGCGTTGATGATCGCGGTGCTCGGTGCGTTGGTCGAGATGGTTGTCCTGCGGCGGATCTATCAGGCGCCCGAGTTGTTCCATCTGCTCGCGACGTTCGCGCTCGTGCTGATCTTGCGCGACGCCGCGCTCTATATCTGGGGGCCGCAGGATCTCTTCGGGCCGCGTGCGCCTCATCTCGCGGGCGCCGTTGAATTGCTCGGCCATCAACTGCCCGCGTACAACGTCGTGCTGAACGTCATCGGTCCGCTCGTGCTCGGGGCGCTCTGGTATGCGCTCACGCGCACGCGCTGGGGCACGCTCGTGCGGGCGGCGACGAGCGACCGCGAGATGCTCGGCGCGCTCGGCATCAATCAGGCGTGGCTCTTCACCAGCGTGTTCTTCGCGGGCGCGTTTCTCGCGGGGCTGGGCGGCGCGTTGCAGGTGCCGCGCATGTCGGCGAATCCCTCGCTCGATCTCGATACGATCGGTAACGCGTTTGTGGTCGTCGTGGTCGGCGGGATGGGGTCGATTCCGGGCGCGTTCGTTGCGGCGCTGCTGATCGCGGAGATCAAGGCTTTGCTGATCGGCATTGGACATGTGTCGGTGTTCGGCATCGACTTTTCGCTGAGCAAGTTTACGCTCGTCGCGGAGTTCGTCGTGATGGCGATCGTGCTCGTCGTGCGGCCGTGGGGCCTTTTCGGACGCGCGCAAACCGCCGTGCGTGCGATGGGCGCCGCTGAAACGCCGTTGCGTCCGGCAAGCAAGCGCCTGAAGCGGGGCGCTGCGATCGTCGTGCTGCTGCTCGCGCTCGCGCCGCTTCTGGCCGGACAGTTTCCGTATCTGCCCGTACTGCTCGTCGAGATCATGATCGCCGTGCTGTTCGCCACGAGCCTGCACTTCATCATGGGGCCGGGCGGCATGCATTCGTTCGGGCATGCGGCGTATTTCGGGCTCGGCGCATACGGCGCGGCGCTCTTCCTCAAAGTGTTCTCGTGGCCGATGGAGCTCGCGCTTGTGTTCGGCCCGCTGCTCGCCGCGCTCGGTGCAATCGTGTTCGGCTGGTTCTGCGTGCGGCTCTCGGGCGTCTATCTCGCGATGCTCACGCTCGCGTTCGCGCAGATCGTGTGGTCGGTCGTGTTCCAGTGGGACGCGGTGACGGGCGGCAGCAATGGCATCCTCGGTCTGTGGCCTTCGCCCTGGCTGAGTTCGTCCATCGCGTATTACTATGTGACGTTGATCTTCGTCGTGGCCGGCGTATGGTTACTGCGACGCATGCTCTTCACGCCGCTCGGCCACGCGATGCGCGCCTCGCGCGATTCGCCACTGCGTGCCGAGGCCATCGGCATCGACGTGCAGCGCATCCAGTGGACCGCGTTCGTGATCGCGTCGATTTTCTGCGGCCTCGCGGGTTCGCTCTATGCATTCTCGAAGGGCAACATCTCGCCGGACGTGATCAGCGTCGGGCGCTCCGTCGACGGCCTCGTGATGGTGCTGCTGGGTGGCGTGCAGACGCTTGCCGGGCCGATCGTCGGCGCAGCGGTGTTCACGTGGCTCGAAGACACGGTCGCGCGTCAGACCGACTACTGGCAGGCGCTCCTCGGCGCCGCGATCCTGCTGCTCGTGATCGCGTTCCCGCAGGGCATCGTCGGCTTCGTGCGCGAACGATTCGCGGAGGCCGAGTGATGCTGCTGCGCGTCGGCAACCTCTCCAAATCGTTCGATGGCTTCAAGGCCGTCGATGGCGTCACGTTCGAAGTCCCCGCAGGACGGCTCGTCGCGCTGATCGGTCCGAACGGCGCGGGCAAGTCGACCTGCTTCAACATGGTCAACGGCCAGTTGAAGCCGACCTCGGGATCGATCCGCTTCAATAATCAGGAAATCGCCGGCATGCGTCCGCGCGACATCTGGCGGCTCGGCGTCGGACGCACGTTCCAGATCGCGGCCACGTTCAATTCGATGACCGTCATCGAGAACGTGCAGATTGCACTTGCATCGCGCGATAAACATTTGCTCGGCTTGTGGAAACCGGCGTCGGCATCGCATACGGATGAAGCGATGGCGCTGCTCGAACAGGTGGGCATGGCGGGACACGCGCGGCGTGCATGCGGCGTCCTCGCGTACGGCGACGTTAAGCGTGTCGAGTTGGCGATCGCGCTCGCGAACCAGCCGAAGCTGCTGCTGATGGACGAACCCACTGCCGGCATGGCGCCGAACGAGCGCAACGACCTGATGGCACTGACGAAGCAACTCGTGAAGGAGCGCGACATAGGCGTGCTTTTCACCGAACACAGCATGGACGTGGTGTTTGAATACGCCGACAAACTCATTGTGCTTGCGCGCGGCAAGCTGATTGCACAAGGCGACGCCGAGACCGTCCGCAACCACGCGCACGTGCAGGAGGTGTATCTCGGCACCGGCAAGTCGTTCACGCCGCGCGCGACCTTCGCGGGCGGAGTCAGGCGATGAGCGGCGATCAACCGATGCTCGCCGTCTCGAGCCTCAATGCGTTCTATGGCCGCGCGCAGGTGCTGTTCGAC
Source organism: Caballeronia humi (assembly GCF_001544475.1). GTDB lineage: Bacteria > Pseudomonadota > Gammaproteobacteria > Burkholderiales > Burkholderiaceae > Caballeronia > Caballeronia humi. Next base: position 91,171 of record NZ_FCNW02000013.1, read on the forward strand.
GTCGGCCTCGAAGTGGGGCGCGGCGAAGTCGTGGCGCTGATGGGCCGCAACGGCGCGGGCAAATCGACGACGATGAAAGCCGTCATGGGCCTCATGCCCCGCACGTCGGGCACGGTCGCCTTCAGGGGTCACGAGATCGGCGGATGGCAGCCGTATCGCATCGCGCGGCTCGGGCTCGGCTTCGTGCCGGAGGACCGGCGCGTGTTCGGCGACCTCACCGTGATGGAGAACCTCGACACCGGCCGCCAGCCGCCGCGCGAAGGTGCGCCTGTGTGGACGCCCGAGAAGCTCTTTCGCCTGTTCCCGAATCTCGGCGAGATGCGTGAGCGTCTCGCGAGCCGCATGAGCGGCGGTGAGCAGCAGATGCTCACCGTCTCGCGCACATTGATGGGCAATCCGCATCTCGTGCTGCTCGATGAACCGTCGGAGGGCGTGGCGCCGGTGATCGTCGAGCAGATGGCGAACATGATTCTCGAACTGAAGCGCGAGGGGCTGTCGATCCTGCTGTCCGAGCAGAATCTGCATTTCGCCGAACTCGTCAGCGATCGCGCCTACGTGCTGGAAAAAGGACAAGTGCGCTTTTCCGGCACGATGGACGAACTCACGTGCGACGAAGCGCTGCGGCGCGATTACCTGAGCGTATGAGCGCTGGCACAATCACGTTTTAACCGAACATTCAACGGAGAGATTTCCATGATGCGCGCGGCAACGCTTCTTCGGCTGACGGTCATCGCGACGGCCTCGTGTGCGGCATTCGGCGCACGGGCCGAGACGATCAAAATCGGCGAGATCAACAGCTACAAGGCGCAGCCGGCGTTTCTCGTGCCGTACAAGAACGGCTGGAACCTCGCGCTCGATCAGATCAACGCGGCGGGCGGCGTCAACGGCAATCAGCTTGAAGTCGTCTCGCGCGATGACAACGGCAACCCGGGCGATACGATCCGCGTCGCGCAGGAACTCGTCGCGCGCGAGCAGGTGAAGCTGCTGTTCGGCGGCTATCTGTCGAACACGGGCCTCGCGCTGACCGACTACGCGAAGCAGCGGCGCATCTTCTTCCTTGCCGCCGAGCCGCTTACCGACAAGATCGTCTGGCAGGACGGCAACAAGTACACGTATCGTCTGCGGCCATCCACCTACATGCAGGTCGCCATGCTCGTGCCCGAGGCCGCGAAGCTCAAGAAGAAGCGCTGGGCGCTCGTGTATCCGAATTACGAGTACGGGCAATCGGCGGTCGCCACGTTCAAGCGGCTTTTGAAGTCGGCGCAACCGGACGTCGAGTTCGTGAACGAGCAGGCGACCCCGCTCGGCAACGTCGATGCGGGCGCCGTCGCGCAGGCGCTCGCCGATGCGAAGCCCGATGCGATCTTCAACGTGCTCTTCAGCGCCGACCTCGGCAAGTTCGTGCGCGAAGGCAACACGCGCGGGCTCTTCAAGGATCGCGCGGTCGTGTCGTTGCTGACGGGTGAGCCCGACTACCTCGATCCGCTCGGCGCCGAGGCGCCCACGGGCTGGATCGTGACGGGCTATCCGTGGTATTCGATCGATACGCCGGCCAACAAGAAATTCGTTGCCGACTATCGCGCGAAGTATCACGACTATCCGCGGCTCGGGTCGGTGGTCGGCTATACGGCGATGATGTCGCTTGCTAACGGCTTGAAGAAGGCAGGCTCGGCCGATTCGGACAAGCTCGCCGCGGCGTTCAAGGGCCTCGCCGTCGATTCACCGTTCGGGCCGATCACCTACCGGCCTCAAGACAATCAATCGACGATGGGCGCGTATGTCGGCGTGACGGCGCTGAAAGACGGAAAGGGCGTGATGACGTCGTATCGTTACATCGATGGCGCGAGCGTGCAGCCGTCCGACGACGAAGTGAAGAAGCTGCGTCCGGCCGATTAAGCCTTCGGAAACGGCTTGCTGACATACTTCGACCCGGCGAGCCCGAAGCGCCACGGCACGTCCATCGCCTTGGTTATACCGATACGCGGGCCGGTCACGATCGCGATCTCGCCACTCGCCGCTTCGACGTTAAACGGCGGCTCGAGCAGCGACATCCCGTTGTTTCGATGCGTGATGCCGAGCGCCTGAGCCAAACGCCCCGGCCCCGAGCACAGCAGCTTGAGCGGTTCGAGCCCGCGCCGTTCGCGCATCACGTCGATACCGTGCAGCGGCTCGATCGCGCGGATCAGCACCCCGGCGCCGTGGCCGGCCTCGCGGCACACGAAGTTCAGGCACCAGTGGATGCCGTAGGAGCGATACACGTACACGTGCGCGGGCGGCCCGAACATGACCGCGTTGCGCGGCGTGGGTCCGGAGAAGGTGTGCGAGGCCGGGTCCTCGCGATCGTACGCCTCGGTTTCGACGATACGTCCGCCGACGCCGTCGAGCGTCACCACGGCGCCGATCAACACGCGCGCAACATGTTCGGAAGGAGCGGAAAAATCGATTGGAGAGGTCACAGGCCTTATTCTAGCCGGGCTCGCCCACTCGATCATCGCGGAGAAACGGACATGAAAAGCTCGTGGTTCCTCAAGTTCTCGAACAAGCTCGCGCAGGTAGCCGGCCACGCCTCGACGTTCGTGATCGCGGTGGGTCTCGTGATCGTCTGGGCGATCTCCGGGCCGCTCTTTCACTTCAGCGATACGTGGCAGCTCGTCATCAATACGTCGACGACCATCGTGACGTTCCTGATGGTCTTCCTCATCCAGAACACGCAGAACCGCGATACCGCCGCGATGCAGATCAAGCTCGACGAACTGATCCGCGCGATCGACAAGGCGCATAACGCGCTGCTCGATCTCGAAGAACTCGACGAAAAGGATCTCGCACGGTTTCGCGAGCGCTACGAAAAGCTCGCGAGAGACGCCCGCGACGACTTGCGCGACGCGAGCCGGGAAATCGACCTTCCCTCCGTGGATCGACGGGAAAGAAAATAGCCGGGGGTTTATCGGCGGCATTTACGATAACTTCAATCAAACCGCGAAATTGCACTTGCCAGTGGCGGGTGTTTACGGGATAAAATGTGGAAATACCGTACGAAACATGGACGGACGGTTTAAAGCGGCTTTAACGCTGCAAAATGAACCGGGCTAAAAGCGCCGCAAAAAAAATCAGGACAAAACGCGGCGCTAATTTCGCCAAAACCCTTGCCGGAGCTTGGTCAGCCGCAAACGTTTGGCGCAAAACACTGCGCCCGGCGGGCCTTTGCGGTTTTGCCGGCAAAAGGCGAAAAAGCAAATTTCTACTCCCTAAAGTTTTCCCGGTTTCTGCCGATTAGCGGTTTTAACGCGGCAAATCAAACGCGGGAATTGAGGCCAGTTTGTGCCTCAAATGGCAAGACTATTTCTTTTAAGAGTCGCTAGGATTGGCGTACTCGATTCAGTTTTGGATCGGGTCCACACCTACCTTCTCGTAAAAGGATTTTCAAAAATGCGCAAGCTTTTCAAAGCGTTTGTCCGCGACGAACGCGGCGTCAGCGCCATGGAATATGCCGTCCTGGCAGGCATCGTCGTGATCGCTCTCGGCGGCATGGCAGCCACGTTCAAGACGAGCATCGGCACGATGTTCAGCACGCTGTTCACCAAGGTCACGACCTCGCAGAACAACGCGAACTGATCTGACGTGTCGGGAGTCCGGACGCTGTCTGGCCGGCTCTCCCCTAGTTTCCCCCGAACTCACAACGTAACCATCGTGCAGATCCTGTCGCTTGCCATTCGCCTCGTCGTACTGTGCGTGCTGCTTTGGCTCGCCGTCATCGACGTTCGTTCGCGGCGCTTGCCCACGAACATCGTCCTCACGATCGGTGCTCTATTTTTCGCGGATGCGCTGTTGCAAGGCATGTCCGTCGATGACGTCCTCGCGCATCTGCTGCTCGCGCTCGGCGTCTTTCTGATCTGCGCCGCGCTGTTCGCGGCCCGGATGCTGGGCGGCGGCGATGCGAAGCTCGCCTCCGTCATTTTTCTGTGGGCAGGCTTGGGTCTTTCGCTGGCTGCCTTAACCCTGATTTCGGTGATCGGGACGCTTGTGTCCCTGGTCAGTCTTGCCACGCGGAACATGGATCCGTCGCAGCGCTCGCAGCCGATGCGCGCGCTCGCGATGTTCTCCGGCGCGCGCGGCGTGCCTTACGGCGTGGCGCTTGCGCTTGGCGGCGGTCTCGTCATCGTGCTGCCCGCACTTCTGCCTTTGCTTCTGACGCGATAGGACGGCGTCCCTATGTCCAACATCATCAAGTTTGCCGTGCTCCTCGTCGGAGCGATCCTGATCGCGCTGATCGTGCGCGTGGTCATCGCGAGCGCGACGCGTCCGTCCGGACCGCCCGCCGTCACGACGGAGAAAGTGCAGGTCAGCGCCGCCGATCTTCCGCAGGGCCTGCTCTTGCGCGACGAAGACCTCGTCTGGAAGCAAGTGCCCGCCGCACAGATTCCGCCTAACGCGATCATCTCCGGCGCACCCAACGCACCCGACCTGAAAGGCGCGCTGCTGCGCCATCCGGTGGCAAGCGGTGCGGTGCTCGTCGCCGACGACGTGATCCTGCCGAGCGCCCCTGGCTTCCTTGCGGCAACGCTCAAGCCCGAGATGCGCGCGGTATCGGTGGCGGTGGACGACGTCTCCGGCAACGCGGGCCTCATTCAGCCGGGCGACTACGTCGACCTCCTGCTCACGCAGCAAATGGACCGTCGCACGGATTCGCCGGACATGGCGGTATCCAGTGAAACGGTGGTCGAGCATGTACGCGTTCTCGCGGTCGGCTCGGAGATCAAGCGCCCGAAGAACAACGCCACCGACGCGCCCGAAACCGGCAGTCGCGCTCGCACCGTGACGCTCGAAGTGACGCCGCGCATGGGCGAAGTGGTCGCTGTGGCCGCGCGCCTTGGCAGCTTGTCGCTCGCGCTGCGCAGTTTCGCGACGGTCACGCGCGATCCGGCGGCTGCGGCTGTCACGGCGGCTTCGTCGTCGGAACGCTCGCCGATCTGGGCCGGCGATATTTCGCGCGCAGTGCGTGACCTGCCGCGCTCGCACAAGGCCAGCGCCAGCACGAACAACGCACCGCCGCCCGTGCCGCGCACGGTGGTCATCTATCGCGGCTCCGAGAAAGCCGACGGGGCTGGCGCGCAGGTGACCGGTGCCGCGGATGGCGCGCCGCCGCTGCCGACCGTCGCTTCGCAGCGCTGAGCCCATGCCGACTCATATCGCCAGGACAAGAAAGTCATGAAAACGCAGTCCAGTTCGAGCCGCACCGAAGCCGCGCGCATCGCGCTCGCTTTGGCGTGCGCGGCGCTGATGCCCGGCGCCGCGGCGCTCGCGGCACAGCCCGCCGCCATCGGCCTTCCTTCGTTGGATAGCATGCCGGCCTATCATCCCGAGCCGCCCATACAGATGGCGCAGGTGCGCGTGCCGACGCAGGCGCCCAGGGCGTCTTCGAGCGGTATGGTCAACCCGCCGCCGCTGCCCGCCAGCATGCAGGGTCCGCTTTCCCTCGATGCCGGCAAGGGCACGATGCTGAACCTGAGTGAAGACGCGACCTCGGTCTTCGTCGCCGATCCGAGCATCGCGGACGTGCAGGCCCCGTCGCCGAGAGCGGTGTTCGTCCTCGGCAAGAAGACCGGCATGACGACGGTCTATGTGCTCGGCGCGAACAACCGCACGCTACTGCAACGCACGGTCGTGGTTTCGCGCGACATGATCGCGGTGCGCAACATGATCTCGTCGCGCTTTCCGAACCTGAACGTGCAGTTGACCACGGGGCAGGGCTCGCTGCTGCTGACGGGCCAGGTGAGCAACTCCTCCGATGCCGACGCCGTCGTGCAGGCCGTCACACCCTATCTCGCCGAGAAGGAAACGCTGATCAACCGCATGACGATCGACCGGCCGCTGCAAGTGCAATTGCGCGTGCGGATCACGGAAGTGGACCGCAACGTCACGCAGCAACTCGGCATCAACTGGCAGGCGATGGGCAGCGCGGTCGGCAATTTCTACGGTGGTCTCTTCAGCGGCCGCCCGATCTACAACCTGAACCAGCCGCTCGCGAACGGTGCTGGCGGCGTGACCTATCCGGTGAACCTGCCGACCAACAACGCCTATTCGATGTTCGGCGCGTTCAAGACGGGCAACGTCGATATCCGCGCGCTCGTCGATGCGCTGAACCAGGAAGGCTTGCTGACCGTGCTCGCCGAGCCGAATCTCGTTGCGCTGTCGGGCCAGACAGCGAGCTTTCTCGCTGGCGGCGAATTCCCGATCCCGGTCTCGCAGACGAACGGCGCGATTTCCGTCGAGTTCAAGCAGTTCGGCGTCAAGCTCGACTTCACGCCGACCGTTCTCAGCGAACACCGGATCAGCCTGAAGGTGCGTCCGGAAGTGAGCCAGATCGATACGTCCGTGAGCGTGACGACAGGCGGCATCACGGTGCCGGGTCTCTCGGTGCGCCGGGCGGATACGACGGTGGAACTCGCGAGCGGCCAGAGCTTCGCGATCGGCGGCCTTTTGCAGAGCAACACGACCGACATCATTTCGCAGGTGCCGGGCGTCGGGTCGATTCCGGTGCTGGGCAAGCTGTTCTCGTCGTCGAACTACCAGAACAACAAGACCGAACTCGTGATCATGGTGACGCCGTACCTCGTCGAGCCGACCGATCCCGCGAAACTGCGCACGCCGCTCGAGTCGCTGACTTCACCGAGCAGCGACGTTGAATACAGCTTCACGCACCGCTCCGGCGACGAACCGCCGGCTGCTGGTCAACCGCGTCTCGTCGGCGCGGCCGGATATGTCTATTGAGCGCCCAGCCATGAACCATACGAGACTTCTTTCGCTTCTTCTCGCCTGCGCGTTCGCGGCTGGTGCGAGCGGCTGCTTCAAGCCGCCGCGCGGCATGCCCAACGAGACGGTCATCAGCTACGACGGCCACGGAGCCGTGCCGCCCGACTGCGCGAGCCTGGCGCAACCTTCGCTTTTGACGGACGGCGGCATTCGCCGCCCGAGCATGCAATGGGGCTGCGCGACTTACACGAATCTCGCGGCGCAACTGGCGCACCCCGAGGACATCGTGAAGCCGCAAACGCTCGGCCCGGCCGATGCCGCCGTCGCAGCGAGCGCAGTGCGCCGTTATGAACTGGGTCGCGTGATTCCGCTCGACGCCACGACGTCGCGCGATTCCAAGTAACGCGCCACATTCGAAGAAGAACACAATGAGCACGACAGAACTGAGTTTCCTCAAGCCGAAGACCGGAGTGCGGATCGCCGATTTCATCGCGTTCGTCGCGGATCGCAAGACCGAGCAGGTGCTGAAGACCTTCGTGCTCGAACAGGCGATGCCGCACGCGCATATCGCGATCGGCAACGTCGACGATGCGATCGCGCACCTGTCCAAGATCGAGCGCTCGCCGCTTTTCCTGCTCGTCGACCTGCAGGATTCGGTGATGCCGCTCTCGGACCTCGGGCGCCTTGCGGAAGTCTGCGAGCCGTCGGTGCAAGTGGTGGCGCTCGGCGAACGCAACGACGTGGGCCTTTTTCGCAGTCTGCTCAAGATCGGCGTGCGCGACTATCTGGTCAAGCCGCTGACGGTCGAACTGCTCAAGCGCACGGTGAACGTGTCGGAGGGCAAGGTGAGCCCGGTGACGCTCGCGCGCGCGGGCAAGACCATCGCGTTCGCCGGCACGCGCGGCGGCGTGGGCGTAACGACGCTCGGCCTGAATCTCGCGCGTCACCTCGCCGAGGACACCCACCGGCGCGTCGCCTACGTCGACCTGAATCTGCACGGCGGCGCCGCGAACGGCATGCTCGGCATGCAGAGCAACAACGGCCTGATCGACGTGCTGCAAAACGTGCGGCGGCTCGATCCGCAATACGTGGAGCGCACGCTGGTCGCGAAGGGCAGCCGCCTGTATGTGCTCTCCGCCGATCTCGACTACGGCACCGCGAAGGACTTCGAGCCGGGCGCCTTGACGCGCGTGATCGAGTTGCTGTGCGACAGCTTCCACTACGTGATCCTCGATGTCGGCAATCCCGCCGATACGCTCGCGCAGGAAGCCTTCGATCATGCGTCGCGCGTCTACCTCGTGGTGGACCGCTCCGTGCATTCGACGCGCGAGACGATCCGCCTTCTGCGCTACATCGAAGACCGCGACAACAATCCGCCGACCTCGCTCCTCCTGAACAACCCGAACGCCGCGACCGCGGGCAAGGTGCAGCCGACCGACTTCATGTCGGCCGTCGGACGCACGGTGCTGCACGAAGTGCAGTTCGAATCGAAGGCGATCGCCACCGCCGAAAACCTCGGCGAGGCGCCGCTCGAAAAATCGCCGACGGGCTTCAATCAGGCTATCGCGCGCATCGCGAGCGACCTCACCGGACAACACGCGGCAGCCGATCGCACGTTCCTCCAGAAGCTCAAGCTGAGGAGGAAATAATGTTCGGGCAAAAGCAGGCTTCCAGGCCGCAGCCGGCGATCGATCCCTCCGTCGTGGCGCAGGCAGGCGCCGCGCTCGCGCCGGCCGAGCCGGCACCCGCCGCACCCGCTCAACCGGTCGCGCCGCCTGCGTCCCGTTCGGCGGCGCCGGAAGGCAACGAGACGCTGGTCCGCTCCGACCTCTTCAAGCTGATCCGCAACGGCGTGTTCAGCGCGATGAACGCGTCGGCGGCGGTCGGCAAGACGCGCGAGCAGATGAAGCCCGCCGTCGAGCAGCTCGTGCTGGAAGTCGCCGAACGCGAGCGGCTGAACATCACGCTGTCGGAGCAGGGGCAGATCGTCGGGGAATTGCTCAACGACATGTTCGGCCTCGGCCCCATCGAGCCGCTTCTCGCCGACGAAACCATCACCGACGTGCTCGTGAACGGTCCCGATCAGGTCTATGTGGAACGCCACGGCCGGCTCGAACTGACGTCGTGCAAGTTCCGCGACAACACGCACGTGATCAACGTCGCGCAGCGCATCGCGGCGGGCGTGGGGCGCCGCGTCGACGAAAGCAGCCCGATGGTCGATGCGCGTCTCGCCGACGGCAGCCGGGTCAACGTCGTGCTGCCGCCGCTCGCGATCCACGGCGCGTCGATCTCCATTCGTAAGTTTTCGAAGCGCAACATCACGCTGCACCGGATGGCGCAGCAGGGCAACATGTCCCAGGCAATGGCGAACGTGCTCAAGCTGGCGAGCACGTGCCGGCTGAACGTGATCGTATCGGGCGGTACGGGCTCGGGCAAGACGACGCTGCTCAACGCGCTGTCGCACTTCATCGGTCTGGGCGAGCGCACCGTGACGATCGAGGACGCGGCCGAACTCCAACTCGTACAGCCGCACGTCGTGAGCCTGGAAACGCGGCCGGAGAATGCCGAAGGACTCGGCGCCGTCACGCAGCGCGACCTCGTGCGCAATGCGCTGCGGATGCGTCCTGATCGCATCATCCTCGGCGAAACGCGCGGCCCCGAAGCCTTCGACGTGCTGCAGGCGATGAACACCGGCCACGACGGCTCGATGACGACGATCCACGCGAACACGCCGCGCGACGGCATCACACGTCTGGAAAGCATGGTGATGATGGCGAACGGCAACCTGCCGCTGCTGTCGATCCGCCGGCAGATCGCGAGCGCGGTGCATCTGATCGTGCAAATCGAACGGATGCGTGACGGCATGCGGCGCGTGACGCGCATCACCGAGCTCGTTGGCATGGAAGGCGACGTGATCATCACGCAGGATCTCTTCACGTTCCGCTACGACGCGAGCGCGTATAGCGAGGAAGTGAAGGGCACGTATGAATCGGCATCGGTGCGGCCGGCGTTCTCCGCGCGCGCCGCGTACTACGGCCTCGAAGCCGCCTTGCTCGAAGCAATGACGCCATGAATCTCGTCAACCTCATCACGATCTGTTCGTTCATCGGCGTGATCCTGCTCGGCGTGATGTGGCTGACCGTGCAGGACATGCGCAACCACCAGCCGCATGCACGCATCCGCACGCGCATGCAGCAGTCGTTCGTGACACAGGTCGTGCGCGGCAAGGAAGGCGGCAAGGCCGACCACGATCTCTTCAAGGTGAGCCGCCACGACAACATCCTGAGCCGCTGGTTCGGCCCAAAACTCGTGCGCCTGAAGACGGTCGCGGCCGCGCGCGGCGTGCAGATCGTGATCGGCGCGGGAATCGTGGGCGAAATCGTCGCGCTGCTGATGGTGCACTTCATGCCGCTGCCCGATTTCGCCACGCCGCTGCTCACGCTCGGACTGCCGGCGGCTGCCGTCGTGCAGGCGTACCGCTTTCTCGTCGACCGCTTCCGCAAGCGCTTTCTCGATGCCTTCCCCGACGTGATCGATCTGATCGTGCGGGCCGTGCGCGCGGGCGTGCCGGTGACGCAGGTGATTGCCTCGGCGGCGAGCGAATGTCCCGAGCCGTTGCGCACCGAGTTCAAGCTGATGGGCGACTCGCTGCAGGTCGGGCTCGATCTCGAAGAAGTGCTCGCGGTGGCGGTGCGCCGCATCCAGGTCGCCGACTTCTCGTTCTTTTGCGTGTGTCTTTTGCTGCAGCGCGAAACCGGCGGGCAACTCGGCGAGACGCTGGAAAACCTCGCGGGAATCGTGCGCACGCGCCGCGAGATTCGCCAGAAGACGAAGGCGCTGACGGGCGAAGCGCGCATCACGACGAAGATCCTCGCGGCGATCCCGGTCGTCATCATGCTCTCGATGTACTTCGCCAACCACGACTACCTGATGGTCCTGTTCGACACGGAAGCAGGCAACAAGCTGCTGACGTTCGGCGTCATTTCGATCGTGATGGGCATCGTCGTGATCACCAAGATGTCCAAACTCGATACCTCGCGCTGATACCACGATGACGCAAGACAACGCCGAAACACTGATCAACCTGCTGATGCTGTTCGCCCTGTTCGCGGTGCTGGCCGTGTGGTGGGCGACGAAGCACGGCGGACGGCGTGGCCGGATCGCGGAGCGCGCGCGTCTTGCCGCGCTCACGCATCGCAGCGATCGCGCGGAACTCGAAGATGCCAGCGAGGACGTAGGCTTTCGCACGCGACTTTTGCGCCGGCTCGCGCGAATCGGCGACAAGATTCCGCTCTTCGATGCCAAGTACCGGTTGAAGCTGCAAAAGCAAATGGTGCGCAGCGGCTATCGCAGCAACGTGGCCGTCTCGATCCTGCTCGCGGTCAAGTTTTGCGTCGGGTTGATCTGCGCGGCGCTTACCGTGATGATGGGCTCGCACATTCCGATGATCGGCGAGTATCCGGCGGCGCGCGGCATTGCGATGCTGATGGTGTTCATCGTCGGCATGATTCTGCCGGAGTACGTGGTCGCGTTTCGCGCGGCGCGCCGCCGCAAGGCGATGGCGGGGTGCCTGCCCGATGCGCTCGACCTGCTCGTGATCTGCACCAACGCGGGCAACAGCCTCGGCGTAAGTATCCGGCGCGTCGCGGACGAACTGAAGTCGATCTGCCCGCCGCTCTCCGACGAATTCTCGCTCACCGCCGACGAGCTCAAGCTCTCCGGCGACAGCACGCGCGCACTCCAGGCGCTTGCCGAACGCATCGACCTGCCGTCGATCCGCGCGCTCATATCCACGCTCACCCAGTCGATGCGCTACGGCACGCCGATCACGCAGGCACTGCGCACGCTCTCGCGCACCGAGCGGCTCGCGCATATCGTTTCGCTCGAAGAAAAGGCCGCGAAGCTCGCACCGAAGATGGTCGTGCCGATGATGCTTTTCATTCTCCCCGCGATCATCGCGATCGCAGCCGGCCCGGCCGTCATCCAACTTCTCGCTTTCGTCGCGGGGCAATAACAATGAACTCAACCGAACTTTTCCGCCGTGTCGTGACGCTGGCCTGCGGCGCATCGATCGCGCTCGCATTCGCCGCCTGCACGACGACGACCCGCCAGGTCTCCGATAGCGCCCGGCCCATCACGCGCAACACGGCGCCGAGCACGATAAGCGAACTGCGTATCGCGGATACGGCGCTCGATTCCGGCAATCTCGAACTCGCGACGAGCCTCTTCGAGAAGGCCGTGCAGGCCGATCCGAAGTCCGTGGCGGGCCTGACCGGACTCGGCAACACGCTCTATGCGGTGGGCGATTTCACGCGCGCCGGTGTCTACTATCAGCGCGCGAGCCAGAGCGATCCGAACGCGACGGCACCCCTCATCGGCATCGCGCGCGTGGCGATCCATCAGCGCCGCTTTGATGATGCCATCGCGACGTACAAGCGCGTGCTGACCGTCTCGCCGAACGATCCTTTGGCCGCCGCGGGCCTCGGCGCCGCGCTCGATTTGCAAGGCGATCACGCGCTCGCGCAGTCGGTGCTGCGCCAGGCGCTCAAGACCAATCCTGGAGATCCGGTGCTGAGCGTGAACCTCGGCTTGTCGCTGATTCTCGCCGGCAATCCGCGCGAAGGCGCGAACGTGCTGCTCGACGTGACGCGCTATCCGGCGGCGCCGCCGCAGGCACGGCAGAATCTCGCGCTCGCGTACGGCCTGCTCGGTAATACGGAAGCGGCGGCGGAAATCCTCTCGCACGATCTGCCGAAGGCGTCGGTGCAGGACAACCTGCGCTACTACGAAATCCAGCGCACGCGCATGACGCAGCCTTCCGCGCAGGCGACGCCCGCCACGGTCGCAGCGATTCCCGTCGCAAGCGTGCGATGAAGATGAAGCCGCTCCTCGACCGGTGCCGCCAGGACTTCCTCCCGCGCATCGCACGCGACAGCCGGGGCATGTCGTCCATCGAATTCGCGCTCGTCGGGCCGGTCGTGATCTTCCTGACGCTCGGCACGGTGGAACTCGCGCTCGACATGATCGTCGATGCGTCGGTGCAGATCGCGGCGCAGGCGGCCTCGCGCGTCGGGCTGACGACCGTCGATCCCGCAAGCGGCACGCGTGCCGACCAGGCGAAGCGCATCGTGATGGCCATCGTGGGCCGCTGGCAGAACATCGGCGGCACGGTGAGTATCTCCACGCTCAACTATGGCACCTACAGCAACGTCGGCACGAGCAACTATCAGGCGAACATGGGCAATCTCGGCGATGTCGTGTCATACAACATCGCCGTGACCATTCCAGGTTTCTCGGGCATTCCAAAGCTTTTTGGCGTGAAGTCGATGACGTTCCAACGCAACTATCTCGTGCAAAACGAAAAATGAAAAGCACGTCCGAAAACACACCGCCTCGGCCGTTCATGCGTCGCTTCGTGCACCGCTTCTGGCGCTCCGAACGCGGCAGCGTGGCGATCGAATTCGTGATCGTCGTTCCCCTTATGCTGCTCGTGCTGCTCGGCTTCACGGAGCTGTATCTTTACATGCGCGCGGTGAGCATCGTGGAACGCACGGCGTTCACGCTCGCCGATTCGATCGGCCAGATGCAGCAGGTCATCGACGACACTTCGACCAGTAACTCGAACACCCTCGGCTCGATCTGGAAGGCGGCCACGCTGATCGCGGCGCCCAATACGCTGCAGGCGAAGGGCGGGGTCGTCGTGACCTCCGTGTGCGACCAGACGACCGGCTGCACGACGCCGCTCACGACGCCCGCCCAGTCGTGGGGAGCGGGCACGCCGCAGATCACGTGGCAGCGCAAGGCACCGTGGGCGGCTTCCGGCATGACCTCGCGCGTCACGTCCACTAACATCCTGCCGAAGACTTGGCCATTTCGCAGCGGCGACTCGGCGATCGTGGTTGAAGTGTTCTACACGTACACGCCGTTCGCGATGACCGCGCCGTTCTGGACAAAAGCCCCCGGCACGCAGACGATTTACACGCGCGTCTACGTGCGCCAGCGCGACGGCCAGCCGCTGTTGCTCAAGGCGGCGTCATGAGGAAAGCCGCAACGAAAACGCTCTTCAAAGGCGACGATGGCGCCGTCACGATGTTGTTCGCGGTGTGCGCGAGCCTGATGATCGGCTCGATGGCGACCACGATGGACATGATCCACTACGAAATGACGCAGGCGCGCATGCAGATGGCGCTCGACGTCGCGACGCTCTCGGCGGGTGCCGATCTCTCGCACTACGCCACGACGACCGGCACCGATCTCGCGAACTGGCAGAAGGACGCGCGCGCCTACTACGACGCCAACATGCCGAAGGGTTATCTCGACCTCGTGATGCCCGACAACAAGTTCGTCCCGACGGTCACCGGCTCGCCCGCGACGGGGCAGACGATCAAGCTGTCGGCGTCCGGTTCGATGCCGCTGATGGCGCCGTACATCTTCGGCAGCGACACGACGGGCGGCTCGGGCAACGGCACTGGCACGGGCGACATGCCGACGGTGGGCACCGTCACGGCGTCGAACGCGGCGCTGCGCCTGCCGAAGAGCACGCTCGAACTCGTCATGGTGCTCGACAACACCGGCTCGATGTCCGACTACGCGAGCAGCGACAAGACGCAGGGCACGAAGATCGCGGGGCTGCGCGCCGCGGCGTCGAACCTCGTGACGGCGCTCTTCAATCAATCGTCGAACGATTCTTACGTCGGCCTCGTGCCGTTCACGACGATGGTGAACGTCAGCAACTCGCTGAATTCGGGCGGAAGCTGGCTCACGCCGTCGTTCACTTACAATCCGCTGAACGTCTCGCTCGCGGACAATGCCAAGGTCACGCAATCGGGTTGGGACGGCTGCCCGGTCGAGCCGCGCGACGCGTCGGGCAACCTGTATCCGAAGGCCTACGCGCCGAAGAGCGTGCCGGGCTTCACGCCGTTCTACTACAACGTGCCGAGTACGGGCTTCAAGGTCACGACCTACGACAACAGTAGTAGTTGCAAGGTGGTCAGCACCACGACCAACATGGGCGGCCCGCTCACGCTGCAGAACAACGGCTCGCTGACGTACTGCGGCACGAAGAACGGCTCGACGATCGCAAGCGCCTGGGGCCAGCCGAGCACGAACAGCCCCGCGACCACGACGGTCTACCAGAACGGCAATACGAACACGACCGGGTCGAGTAACGGCCCCTGCGGCATCGAGCCCGCGACTTTCCTCACGCGCGATTCGAAAGCGCTCACGGCTTCCATCGGCCGGATGCAGGCGGCGGGCTCGACGATCATTCCGACCGGCTTGCTGTGGGGCTGGCGCATGCTGTCGTCGGACTGGTCGAACGCCGTGGCGGGCAGCGGCAACGGCTGGATCTCGACGGATTCCACGCTGCCGAGGCCGGAAACCACGCAGGCGCTGCAGCGCGTCGCGATCGTTCTGACCGATGGCCAGAACGATCCGGGCAGCGCGAGCGGCATCATGCCGATGCCGTCGTTCAACGGCTTGTCGGGCGTCGGCAACAACGTGCTCCAGGCACCGACGCTCACGCGCACGAACGGCACGTCGCTCGTGAACGGGTCGATGTCGTCGGTGACGGACATCAACGCGTTCCAGCTCGGTGTCTGCACGGCGATGAAGAACAGCGGCATCATCGTCTACGCGATCACGTTCGGCTCGGACGCGTCGAGCGGCGTCGCGCAGCAGGTGATGCAGTCCTGCGCGTCGCCGGGCAACTACTATCACGCGCCGACCAACGCCACGCTCGATCAGATCTTCCAGCAGATCGCGGGCAATCTCGGCATCCTGCGGCTCGTGCAATGAAGCCCAGTGCCCGCGATGAAAGTCGCGGGCACGTGTGTTGCTGTGCTGTTCGGTGCAAGTCAACCTGAACTCTTCAAGGAGAGTCGACATGCCCGAGAAGAAAACCGTGGAGCGCGCCCACGCCGCCAAGCGCGCAGGCAAATCGCCGAGCACGCAGGCCGGCGCCTTCGTCAAGGAACAGATCGACCATATTCGCGAAGGCAAGCATGGCGCGAAGTCGGCCAAGCAGGCGATCGCGATCGGCCTGTCGGAAGCGCGGCGCTCAGGCGTCGGCGTGAAGGCGCCGAAGAAAGGCACCACCTCCGAAGCCACGCGCAAGAAGGCCATGAAGGACACCGCCGCGGGCCAGCACAAGACGAAGAAGAGCGCGAGCACGGAGTCTAAGAGCAAACGCTCGACCGTCGCGACGCGCGTGCTAAAGCGCGAGGGCACGCAGGCGGCATCGCATACCGCGTTGTCGCGGCAGGCGCATGCAAGCGCATCGCGCCGTTCCGCTGCCGACCGTTCCGCCGCCGCGAAGAAGGGTTGGGCGACGCGCCGCAAGGCCGCTGCCGCGAAGGGCGCGAGCGGGTCAGGCCGACGGCACGCGTCCCGCTGAAGCCGGCAACATCCGCGCGAACGAGACCGCCATCGTCGCGAGCTCCTGCGCGGCGGGCGTGAGCGGTACGCCCGCGCGGCGCAGCAGGCAGACCGGCGTGCTCGCCACGTGCTCGACGATCGGCACCACGGCGACGTGCTCGCGGAAAAAAGCATGCTCCGCGAGCCGAGCGGGCTCGAGCGCGAGATAGTCGGAGTTCGCGACGCAGTGCATCGTGTCGAACACGGCTTCGGTCGTTGCGGCGATGCGCGGCGCGTCGAGCCCGGCGGTGTCGAAGAGCATCGAGAGGCGATTCGCCGTGGATACGACCCTGCGCGGCCGCGTGCTGACCCATCCTGCATCGCTCAACTCGGCGAGCGTGCGCGCGCCCGCGAGCGGGTGACCGCGCCGCGCGATCACCGCGACTTCTGAATCGAACAGACGCGTGGTTTCGAGATCGTGCACGTCCGCGTCCTGCGAGACGAGCGCCAGCGCGAAATCGAGGCTGCCGTCGCGCACCCACGACGTCAGCACGCGCGAGGTCGCGCTCGTCAGATGCACGTCGATGCGCGGGCAGCGCTCCCGAAAACTCGCAAGCAGCGCGGGAAAGAGCCGCATCGTTGCTTCGGCGGCGAGGCCGAGCGCCACCTGTCCCGTCGATTCGCCGCGCAACTGGCGCATCTCCTCTTCCGTCCGCAGACACTCGCCGAGAATCACGTCGGCGCGCACCCGCAGGCGTTCGCCGATCGCGGTGAGCCGTGCACCGCGATGTCCACGCTCGAAAAGCGGCCCGCCGACGCTCGCTTCGAGCTTGCGCAACTGCTGCGTCACGCCGCTCTGCGCGACATTCAAACTCCGCGCAGCGGCGCGCAGGCTGCCTGCTTCCGCCACCGCGATGAACATGCGCAACTGTGCAAGCGTCAATTCCACGTTGTTTCCACGATGGGCCGCCTTCGTCGAGTGATCTCGAAAAGTGATCATGATAAGCAAATCGGCCCTTTTTCGTGGCGTTTTGCAGCCTTAGTATCGGTTGGCGATTTCTCAAAAAACCAGCCGGCTCCTTCGATGACCAAACTCACCTCGCTTCTGATGACCTCGACGCTCGCCGCGGTTCTTGCCGCGTCCCCCGCTTTCGCCTTCGCCAAAGACGCCAACGCACTGCGCCTCGGGATCGATCCTGGATATCCGCCGATGGACGTGAAGACGCCGGACGGACACGTCGCGGGCTTCGACGTCGATCTCGGCGACGAAATCTGCCGCCGCATCGCGATGCATTGCGAGTGGGTCGAGCTGGAGTTCTCGGGAATGATCCCGGCGCTGCAGGCGCGCAAGATCGACGGGATCATGTCCTCGATGGCGATCACCGATAAGCGCATGAAGCAGATTGCGTTCTCCACGAAGCTGTTCCAGTTCAAGTCGCGGCTGATCGCGAAGAGTGGTGCGGCGCTGACCGCCAACGCGCAAGGGCTGCGCGGCAAGCGTATCGGCGTGCAGAGCGGCAGCCAGTTCGAAACGTATGCGCTCAAGAACTGGCAGCCGGGCGGCGTCGAAGTGGTCGCTTACCAGAGTCAGGAGGGCGTGTTCAACGACCTCGTCGCGGGACGCATCGACGCCGCGCTGCTCGGCTCGGTGGAAGCGGAGCACGGCTTTCTGAAGACATCGCGCGGGACGGGGTTTGCGTTCGTCGGCGAGCCGCTTTCGATGGGCGATCACGGTGTCGGCATGGGCTTGCGTCAGGACGACACCGCGCTGAAGGCGAAAGTCGATCGCGCCGTCGCCGACATGCGCACCGACGGCACGTACCAGAAGATCGCCCGCAAGTATTTCGACTTCGACGTCTACGGCGACTGACGCTCTCTATTCAAGGATCATCGATGCAAACGCAACGCAAGTCGCTCGTCTCGACCACGCTCGGTACCCAGCGCGAACTCGTCAGCTTTCACTTCGGCACGCCGGGCGAGGGCGAGAAGGTCTATGTACAGGCGTCGCTTCACGCCGACGAAACGCCCGCGATGCTGACCGCGTGGCAACTCAAGCAACGTCTGAAGCAACTCGAAGCCGATGGACGCTTGCGTGGTGAAGTGGTGCTCGTGCCGGTGGCGAATCCGGTCGGGCTTTCGCAGCACGTGCTCGGACAATTTCTCGGACGCTTCGAGGCAAACAGCGGCCACAACTTCAACCGCAGCTTTCCGATGCCGACCGCTGCGGCGCTGGTCACGCGCATCGGTTCGAAGTGGACGCGCGATGCACGCGAGAACACGCGGCTCTTGCGGCGCGCAGTGCGCGACATGCTGGCTGAAAGCACGGCGAAGAACGAGTTCGAATCGCTGCGCCTGACGCTTCTCACGCTCGCCGCCGATGCCGACGTCATCCTCGACTTGCATTGCTCGCTCGAAGCGACCATGCATCTCTACACGAGCCCGGCGAGCTGGCCCGAGGTCGAGCCGCTCGCGCGCTACATCGGTGCGAATGGCGTGCTGCTCGCGACCGACTCGGGCGGGCAATCGTTCGATGAGATTCACACGCTGCTGTGGAATGAAGTGCGCGCGCTGCTGGGGGAGATGCCGCTCGCGGCGCCGAACGTCGCGGTGACGATCGAGCATCGCGGACAGCGTGACGTGTCGTACGAGACGGCACGCGAGGATGCGGATGCGATCGTTGAGTTTCTCGTGCGGCGCGGGGTGATCGAAGGCCAGGCGCGCGAGCTGCCGCCGCTCTTGCATCCGGCGACACCGCTTGCCGGCAGCGAGCAGTTCGTCGCGCCGGTGAGCGGGGTGGTGGTTTATCGTGCGGCGGTCGGGGCGCGTTTGAAGGCGGGCGATCCCGTGTTCGATATCGTCGACCCGCTGACCGATGAAGTGACGACGCTATATGCCAAAAACGATGGGGTGTTCTACATGCGCCGGGCGATCCGGTTCGCGTATGCAGGCGCGCCGATGGGGCGCGTTTCAGGCGAGAAGGCGTTCAGGACCGGGGTTTTGATCGGGGCTTGAAAAGGCCCGATCACGATTCCGCGCTTTCGGTCGTGACGGGACGCCTGAGAAACTGCACGCCTTCGAGATGCAGCGTCAAGGCCATCGCCGCCGCAATCGATGTTTCCACGATCAGCGCCGTCGCGGCGGCGCCTTGCTCGCCGAACAGCTTCGCGAGCACCGCGAGCAAACCGAAATTCAGCACGGCCGATGCGATCAGCACGCGGCTGAACGCCGAGTTCATTCCGAGTGGGAGCATGGTCTGAACGCCGAACAGGTCGGACAGGCTCGACATCAGCGGAACGAACGCCATCCAGCGCAGCACGTCGACGGTTGGCTCGTATTGCGGGCCGTAGAGCAGCTTCACCGCGAGCGGCGCGCCGAAGAAAATGCATAGCGAGATCATCGACGCGATGCCGCCCTGCAAGACGAACATCTTGCGCAGAAAGACGAACGCTTCGTCGCGCGCGTGATGCATGAGAAAGCTCACGCGTGGATAAGCGGCGGTTCTCAACGGTTGCAACATGCCGAGCGCGGCGCGGATGAGTTTGTCGCCCGCGGCGAAATAGCCGCCCGCCACGTTGCCCGCCATGAGCGTCAGCAGCACGATATTGCTCGACGCATAGATCTCGACGAGCGACGTCGCGATGAACACGCTCCATCCTTCCCTCAGCCGCGCCAGCGCGGCCTTGACCGACACCGGCACGAAGTCGATCTCGCGGCGGAAATAGAGAAACGTGCAGATCGCGATGCCCGACAACAGCGGAACCAGCGTGTTGACCAGCATCGCGATGTAGACATCGTCGCGATGACGCACGAACAGATACATCGCGGGCACGCTGAGCGCACGGCCCGCGAACACGAAAATGCTGATCGGCGCGAGATCCTCCACGCCCTGGAAGTACCATGTTGGAATGAGCATCGCGCCGACGGCCATGCCGAAGCCGGTCAGCAGCAAGTCACGGTTCTCGGCGAGCTGCGGCACGGTGAACGTCAGCGCCAGCAGAACAAGAAAGCTGCTGACGACGAGCAACGCCTGCGCCGACATCGTTTCCCAGAAGACGCGCGAACGCGTCGCGCGGTCGTCCCGATTGATCGATATTTTCGGCGTGGCCGTGAGCGAGAAGCTGAAATTCGTCAGCGTGATGAAGTAAGCGGTGAACGCCAGCGCGAATGACAGACGTCCGTACTCGTTCGGACCGAGCACGCGCGCGAGCCACGGCAGAGTCAGAAGCGGTGCCAGGTAAGTGGACACCTGCAACGTCATCAGAATCGTGAAGTTCCTCTTGAATGAAGCCATTAAACGGTTTTGTCCTCGGCATCGGATGATGCCGTTATATGAAGTATCGACTATGCGCCCAGCTTCAGCTTTTCCCACTTGAGGTCGGAAAAACAGGGTCCTTGCGTGGCTTCGCTGAACTTGACGTCGTTGTGTTCCGCGTTCCACTCCATCAGCATGACTTGCTCATCGGCATCGACGGTCACATCCCACCCTACGCAGCGCGCGTACGGCACCTTTGCATGCAACTCGATCACCTTGCGCACGCACTGCTCGTATGCCGGCAGCGTCACGCCTTCGAATCGCGTCCTGGAATCGGGATGGGCGTCGACGCCCATCCAGTCGCTCGAATATCCCTCGCGATTTAGCCGTCCGCTTGCAAGATCCGCGGGGACGCAGATTTCGCTGTCTGGGCGGATGAAGGAATCGGTGGTCCGGCCGAGTCGGAGGAAGCAGGCGCGCAGCGAGATATCGCCGGCATTGTCGACGACGGTCGTGAGACGGATCGTGGCGACCGCCTTCGACGCAAACTGGCGAAACGACTCGTGCTGGACGATGAATCGTTGCAACACGCCGTTGCCGAGCTGTTTGATACGCGCCACGTCGAAGTTCGCGCGGTTCATGAGGAAGACGCCCCGGCCTTGCATCGATTGGTCGAGCTTGAAGACGACCGTATCCGTACTGGCGAACGCCAACTCCGCAACCTTTGCATCGGGGATCGCCACGTGATCGACGGAGAAGAACATGCCGTTCACGTAGTAGCCGATGTCCGGAAATACGTCGTCGTGAAAAAGCAGTCGGGAGAGCGGCTTAAGGTGGGATATTTTGCCGTACATGCCTTTCAATTTCGGCACGACGATCCAGCCGTAATAGTTGTCCGGAATCCAGCCTTCCTTGAAGGTCCGGTTGAAGGCGGTGTACGCGTGAAGCCAGGGTGCGTAGCAAGTGTCGCCGAAGACATCGCGGGCGTAGGCGTCCGCTAGCCGCATTTGAGCAGGATCGGTCTTTCCGTGCCTTTCCTCGATGGCGCGGAGGATCTTGCCCGCCTCCACGTGATGCTTCCAGTCGAATCTTCGACGTGAGAGGTTCTCCCACGAATGCTTGACGAGGCGCTTGACTTGCACAGCGTTGTCACCTCTAAAGAAGGTTGTTGTCTGATGAAACATACTTTGGCCCGAGCGCTTGATCGTGCCTTCATCGAGGTCGATGCGGTGTCACGACATGCCGTGATCGCGGCGTGGCTCCGCGAGCATGCGAAGCAGGGCGCATCGCATATTTCGCGCGATCGGAAGCTGACAACGCGTCGTTGCTTCAGGTCGGACCAGGGGAGCCGTGCGGAGATGTTCAAGCGGCGATGGTTTAGCGCAGGCGCACTGTCGTATCGAACATCAGCGCATGCGAGTGTTTAACACACTTCTTCGCTCCAGTCTGTGCGCCGGCGATGATAAGAAAACCGCTATGGCATGTGCTGCTGCAGAAAGCGTTCAAGCAAACGTTAGCTGGGTGGCCTCGGACGTTCCAACTAGACGGAATTGTGATTCAGCCTTACGTCTCTAATTGACGAAGGTCGTCATAACATCGCGGTAATCGCCCAGAAAGCGCACAGAAAGAAAGGGGCGTGGTGATTTCATGCATGGTGAAAGCGCTTGACGCGGCTCCGTTCGTTTCTGCGAAGAGCGTGCCAATGACGAGCGTGATGGACCAGGCAGAGGTGTGCATCGTCGGTGAGCGCTCTAACGCGGCGCGTCATCAGGCTGTTCACCGTCCTCGTTTGCCAATGCATCGACCCGTTCAAATATGGCACCGCGTGGTGCTGAAGGATCGGCGATCGGCGCAAAGGCCAGCTTTCTGGCTTCCTTCGACCCGATGCCAAAGGCGCGCATGAGCGCGAACATCGATTGTTCGGAGTAGTCGGCGGGCGCGTCGCCAGACAGCAAGGTTTCGATGCCGTACATGATCGAGCCAAGCGCGATATCGCGCGCGACAACCACATCCGCAACGTCGAATCGACCGGCATCGGCAGCCATCTGCAGATCGCGCGTGAGGTACTCGTCGAGCAGGCGGCCTCGCGATCCCCGTTTTGTGCCCACCCGCGTGATGAACGCGCCCCACAGCGGATACCGTGCCGCCATCCCCATATAAAGCCGCGAACCGACCACCACGCGCTGCGCCGGATCATCGATCGCACGCACGAGCGGATCGATGACCGCGAGCACTTCATCGCTGCTTTCGCCCGCTACCGCAGATAGCAGTTCCGCAGTCGTGCGGAAGTAGTTGTAGAACGTTCCGCGTGCTACGCCCGCCGCTGCGATGAAATCATCGATGGTCGGGGCGTCCGCTCCCTTCTCCGCAAAAACCCCCAGCGCGCTTTCGATCAGACGAATGCGGGTCTTTTCCCGTCGCAACGCCCCCACGCGAGTTCGATGATTTTCACTCGATTCTGTCGCTTCCATTGGCTATCCCGTTGATCTGGCTTGATTTTAGCAGCGCAAGCGCCCTGCGGGTTTGTCCTATGCGAATTCATATTGACGAGATTGTCATTTTGCATAGAATTGGAACTGACAAATTCGTCAACACGAGATTCAGCAATCCCCGAGTCGTCTTTCGCTCGGGGTCACAGGAGGCAGATATGCGGTTCGTCAGTTTCGAAAAGAATGGCAAGGCAACCCTCGGCGTGCGGGAAGGAGACTATGTGCGCGTCATCGGCGACGAGTCGCTGGAATCGCTCCTCGCTCGCGGCGTAAGTCTTGGTGAGTACGCGAAAACAAACGCGACGGAAGACAAAGTGCCTGCCGACGGCCTGAAGTTCCTTCCGCCGCTGCAAAAGCCGCCGAAGATCGTTTGCGTGGGCCTGAACTACGCCGACCACACGAAGGAGAGCAAGTACGAACAGCCCGACTACCCGACCCTGTTCCTGCGCGTCAACACGAGTCTCATCGCGCACGAGCAGCCGATGATTCGTCCGAGTGTGACCGATTCCGAAGGCCTCGATTACGAAGGCGAGGTCGCTGTCGTATTGGGCAAGGGCGGCCGCCATATTTCGAAGGGAGACGCGCTCTCGCACGTAGCGGGCTATGCGCTCTTCAACGATGGCTCGGTGCGCGAGTATCAGTTCAAGACGCCGCAGTGGACCGTCGGCAAGAACTTCGACGGCACGGGCGCATTCGGTCCCGATCTCGTGACCGCTGACGAATTGCCGGCAGGCGCGAAAGGCCTGCTGCTGGAAACGCGCGTGAACGGTGAAGTGGTTCAATCGGCCAGCACCGACGACATGGTCTTCGACGTCGCGACGCTCATCAGCGTAATCAGCGAAGCCATCACGCTCGAACCGGGCGACGTGATCGTGACCGGCACGCCGTCAGGCATCGGCTGGGCGCGCACGCCGCGTCTTTTGATGAAAGCGGGAGACGTCTGCGAAGTGTCGGTCGAGAAGATCGGCACCCTGCGCAATGTCATCGCTGACGAAGCCGCACGCTAATTTCTAATCCGCGAAGCCGGACGCAGAGCCGGCGCTTTTCGAACATGGAGACACGGTCATGAGCGACCCTTCCGTAGCATCCGCATGCGCGAGTGTTCACTCGATCGATCACTTTGCGCTGAACGTTCCCTCGCTTGCCGATGCCGAGCGCTTTTTCAGCGCGTTCGGTCTCGACGTAGCAGCGACGGACAAAGAACTTGAAATGCGCGCAACCGATGGACATCGTTGGGCGCGCGTCTTCTCTGCGTCGAGCAAGTCGCTGGCGTACTTGAGTTTTAACTGCTTCGAAGAGGATTTCGCAGCGATCCGCGAACAGGTCAAGGTGGCCGGCGCGGAACTGGCTGCATCACCCAATGAAGGCTTCTGGTTCCACGATCCGGACGGCAACCTGATCCAGGTGAAGATCGGCCCTAAGACGACGCCATTCCATAAGGAACCATGCGTCGTCGCATCGAGCAACGCGGACGAGCGCGGTGCGCACATGCGCTCGCAAGCAACGACCGTGCGTCCGAGACGTCTTTCGCATGTGTTGCTCTTCTCGCCTGACGTGCTTGGCGCGCTCGATTTCTATGGCAAGGCGCTCGGCCTGCGTTTGTCGGACAAGTCGCTCGACATCATCGCGTTTACACATGCGCCGCATGGCAGCGACCATCATCTGGTTGCGTTCGCCAAGAGCAGCGCGCGCGGCTGGCACCACGCGGCGTGGGACGTCGATAACGTGAATCTCGTCGGTCAAGGCGCGTCGCAGATGGCCGCGGCCGGTTTCACGAAGGGCTGGGGTACAGGCAGGCACGTGCTGGGCTCGAACTACTTCCACTACGTCCAGGACCCATGGGGCTCGTTCTGCGAGTACTCCGCCGACATCGATTTCGTGTCTGCAGGCCAGGCCTGGCCTGCTGGCGCCTTCGCGCCGGAAGACTCGCTCTATTTGTGGGGCCCGCCGGTCCCCGACGACTTCATCCATAACACCGAAGCCGGCGTCGTTTCAGAAGACTGATCGCTTCACACCCTTTGCATCGATTCGATGGCTGCCGGTTCATCCGGCGCCAGGGCACAACTCGTTCTTTTTTCCGCAGGTGATCCGAAATGACAGATCAAACCATCCTCGACGTCGCGATTGTTGGATACGGACCGGTCGGGCAGTCTCTTTCAATTCTGCTTGGAGAACGCGGCTATAACGTCGCGGTCTTCGATCGCTGGCCTTCGCTGTATCCGCTTCCGCGTGCGGTATTTCACGACCACGAGATTCGCCGCGTATTTCATGCGATGGATATTGGAGAAGACGTCGAGCGCATCTCGCAACCTTCGTCCAAGTATCAGTGGTTCAACGCGGACTGGAAGACGCTCGTCGAAATCGACTGGTCGGCGGAATCGATCAGCGATGGCCCCGTGGGCTACCTTTTCAATCAGCCGTCGCTCGAAGCACTGCTGGACAAGAAGGCAAAGTCGCTTCCGAACGTCTCCGTGCAACAAGGCTGGGAAGCAACCGAACTGCGCCAGCTCTCCGATTGCTGCGAAGTGACCCTGCGTCGCGGCGTGATGAATGGCGCGAGTTGGGACCCGACCGGCCAGACGCAGACGGTGCGCGCACGCTACATCGTCGGGGCCGACGGCGCGAACAGTTTCGTGCGCAAGTCGCAGAAGATCGAGTTCGATGATCTTGGCTTCCAGGAAGACTGGCTCGTTATCGACCTGAAGCCGAACGACGGCGTGAAGCTCGACGTGCCCGACATCGGCCAGTGGTGCAATCCGGCGCGGCCGACGACGATGGTGCCGGGCGGCCCAGGCTTCCGTCGCTGGGAGTTCATGCGTTTGCCGCACGAATCGATCGAAGACCTGCAAAAGCCGGAGAAGGTGTGGGAACTGCTTTCGCCTTGGGTCACGCCAGAGAACGCGACGCTCGTGCGCTATGCCGTCTACAAGTTCCGCTCGCTGATCGCTCGAAACTGGCATAGCGGGCGCGTGGTGCTCGCGGGTGACGCTGCCCATCAAATGCCGCCGTTCATGGGGCAGGGCATGTGCTCCGGCGTCCGGGACGCATGGAATCTCGCCTGGCGTTTCGACCTGATCCTCAGGGGAATTTCATCGGATCGTGTGCTTGAGGACTACACGCCTGAGCGTCGTCCGCAAGTACGGGCGGTGATCGATGCATCCATCGCGATGGGCCAGGTCGTCTGCATCTCGGACAAGGACGAAGCGGCCCGGCGCGACGAAGCATATCTCGCTGGCAACGTGCCTCCGCTGCCGCCGTTCCCAGGTCTGACCGATGGCCTGATCTGCAACGACCCTGCATTCGCCTGCGAGAGCGTGGCCGGACTGCTGAGCGTTCACGGCCAGGTAAGCAACCTCGGCGAAGCATCGCGCTACGACGACGCAGTGCCCAACGGCTTTCACGTCATCGCGCTCGATGCACACCCGAACCGTTATCTCGACGCGCAAGGCAAGGCGGCGCTTGCCGCCATCGGCGGGCGCTCGATCGGCATCACCACCGACGCGGACAAGGCCGTGAAGGACCGCGTGCTGCTCGACGTCAGCGGCAAGTACAAGCAATTCTTCGATGAGCACGGCGTCAAAGCCATCGTCGTGCGGCCCGACTTTTACATCTTCGGTGGCGCGAAGACACTCGAACAATTGCCGGCGTTGTTGAGCGCTCTCGTGTCGCGGCTTTCGATCGACGAGAACGCAGAAGCGACTGTCGTCTGACTTCAAACAAGGGGAAGAGAACATGAGGAAGACACTATGCGCGCTGGCCATCGCAAGCGCGCTAACCCCGCACGCCCACGCACAAAGCAGCGTGACGCTGTTCGGCATTCTCGACGTCGGCGTGAGCTACGTGAGCAACGAAAGCGGGCACCATAACTTCAAGGCCGACGACTCGATCTGGACGCCCAGCATCTGGGGCATTCGTGGTGTCGAAGATCTGGGCGGAGGCTACAAGACCCTCTTTGAGCTTGCGTCGCAGTTCTCGGTGAACAGCGGCGCGGGAATCCCGGGACCCAGCGCCGACTTCAACCGGCAGGCTTTCGTCGGTCTGTCGAAGGACGACGTCGGGCGCATAACGTTCGGCCAGCAATACAACCTGATGGCTGATTTCCTCTTCTTCCCGCCCGCGAGACTGGATGGAGCGTTCACCTACGGCGGCCTTTACAACATGCGCCAGGGGCCTTTTGCCGCGCTCGGCATTCCCCAGAATCCGACCGGCTCGTTCGACTTCGACCAGACCGGCGGAACGTCACGTGTGTCGAACTCGGTCAAGATCGTATCGGCGACCTTCGCGGGTTTAAGGCTTGGCGCGCTCTATGGCTTCGGCAATACGCCCGGGTCGTTTTCCGCCAACAACACGATCGGCTTCGGCGTGAACTATGCGATCGGCGGCTTCGGTATCGCGGCTGCTTACAACGAAACCAAGTACGCGGCGTTGAACGACGGCCACGACGGAATTCGCAACTTCGGAGGCGGGCTCAGTCAGACCATCGGCGACGTGTATCTGAACGCACTCTATACCAACACGCGCAATACGCTGACGGGCGGTGTAGTCCAGGCGGTTCAGGTCGGAGGGCTATACACCTTCATGCCGGACATTCGGTTCGGCGCGAACTATCAGTACATGAAGGGCAACGCGCAACTGAGCCATAACAGGGCGCAGCAAGTCACGAGCGTGGCCCAGTATCTCCTCTCCAAGCGCACGACGTTGTACGCCGAAGCGGTCTACCAGTGGACGGGTGGCGACGTCGAAGGCGGACACAACGCCTGGATCAACGGTGCGGGTCAATCGAGCACCACGCATCAGGTCATCGGCCGCCTCGGCCTGCAGACTTCGTTCTGACACGTATTGCGTTCATGAAGCGTGCGCGAATTCCTCGTGCCGCCGCCGCTCAACGATTTGGAGATTGCAACATGGAATACAACCCCGGTTCAAGGTGGATACCGCCTATGAGTGGAAAGCCGTGGCCTTGCTGTCCCTTGGCTTCGGACTGGTCGGCATCGACCGGTTCATGATCATGCCGCTCTTTCCCGTCATGATGACGGATCTGCACCTGGACTATCAGGACCTCGGGCATATCACCGGCGCGCTCGCCGTCGCATGGGGGATCTCGGCGATGTTCATGGGCAACCTGTCCGATCGCATAGGCCACCGCAAGGTCATCATTCCGGCGATCATCGTGTTTTCGTTGCTAGCGGGTTTGAGTGGTCTGGCAACAGGCGTCGGCTCGCTGATCCTGATACGCGCCGTGATGGGCTTTGCCGAGGGAGCGTACACGCCTGCGAGCATTATCGCGACCCTCGATGCATCGAGGCCGACGCGTCACGGTCGAAACATCGGCATTCAGCAGATGGCGCTGCCGCTCTTTGGTTTGGGCATCGCGCCGATCCTCGTCACGCAATTGCTCAAAGTGCTGCCGTGGCACTGGATATTCGCGGTGGTATCGATTCCTGGTTTGCTGGTTGCTTACCTGATGTTGAAGGTGTTGCGCAATACTCAAGCTACGTCCGCTGCACAGCACACGGCGACGCACGATGCCACCACCCACAAGTGGACCGATGTCTTTCGCTATCGGAACATACCGTTGAACATCGTCGGCATGTTGTGCTGGCTGACGTGCCTCGTCGTACTGAGCGCGCTCTTCCCAAGCTACCTGATCGACTACCTCCACCTGAGCATGCAGCAGATGGGCTACGTGCTTTCGGCGATCGGTTTCGGCGGCACGCTTGGCACCCTCGTGATGCCGGCTCTTTCCGATAGACTCGGCAGAAAGCCGGTCATGATCTTCTCGGTAGCCGGCGCGGCCGTGTTCCTGTTCCTTCTCATGCGAACCGGTGCGAACCCGTCGATGCTTTTCACGTACCTTACGCTCACGCTTTTTTTCGTATTCAGCATGATCACGCTGACAGTGGGACCGTTGAGTGCGGAATCGGTGCCGGCGAAGCTGATGTCGACGGCTTCAGGACTGGTGGTCGGCATCGGCGAAGTTTTCGGAGGCGGACTTGCCCCGGCGATAGCGGGTTACATCGCGAAGCATTTCGGCATTCAGTACATCATGCATCTCGGGTTGGCGGCGCTCGCTATCGGGTTTGTCGTAGCGCTCAGTCTGAAGGAGACGGCGCCGTCGAGGAGGAGCGTGCAGGCACCAGCCGTCGCATTGGACTGATCGCGTGATGCGTTCATGCTTGCCTCAGCGGTCCAATCGTTACGAAGAATCAGAGTTCCGGGACTGGAAGGTTCCCAGCTGCATTGCAAGGCGCCGTGCACATTCCAGTCCGAACGCGGTGGGTGCGACGCCGCGATCGTGCTGCACGTCGAAACCCATTCGCCATGCTGCAATTCTCTTGCCGTAACACGTGAGAGCGTCGAGCGATTGCATCACGAAGACGATCGCCGGTAGTGTCTGGGCATACAGTGCTTCGGCTCTTTGCTCGCGCCCGTCAGCGAACGCCTGTTGTATCGCGACCTGCCAGTCGAATGTGTCCGGCGCAACGATCAGTCCGGCGCATCCGGCTCGCAGGTTGTCGACTAATTCCTGTCCACCCCTGCCATTGAAGACTGGTAACGTATGACCGAGCGCGTGCAGTTGGTCGATGGTGCGTTCAATGGTGGTCGCAGGTCCCTCGCCTTTGAGCAGGCGAAAATTGGGACATCGACTTGCAAGCGCCACGATGGATTCCGCCGACAGACCGACGCCGAGATATTCCGGCGCGTTCTGGATGCCGACCGGAGCGCGTGTGCGCTGCATCACCGCAGCGAAGAAGTCGAAGTAGAACGAGTCCGGCTTGTCGCGCATCGACGGCGGCTGAAGAATCAGCCACGAAGCGCCACGCTCGACAGCGTAATCAGCGAGAGCAACTTGCGCATCCACGGTGTCGCCCGTGATCGTGACGACGAGCGGTACGCGTGCTGCAAGGTCTTCGCTGGCCCAGTCGATCAGTTGATGTTTCTCATCGAGCGTGAGCCGATGTACTTCTGTCGCGAGGCCCAGTATGACGATGCTTCGCGCGCCAGCCGCGATCGTCGTATCGATCTGCGTGCGGAGTGCCTGGCGATCCAATTGGTTATGGGCGTCGAAATATGCATAAAGCACGGGCCAGATTCCGCTCGGGGAAGAGTCGGTGTCGGCTGCCATCGTTATCATCTGCCGTCCAGTTTGGTTCAGTGGGAGTCGCGCGGCACCGGTGCGCCGCTCGATCCGACCAGAAAGTCGAGATCCGCGCCTTGGTCCGCTTGCAGGACGTGTTCGACGTAGAGCTTGTAATAACCGCGGGTGGGCGGCGTTGGCGGCTGCCAGGCTGCGCGGCGACGCGCGAGTTCATCGTCGGTGACTTCCAGATGCAGACGGCGTGCGTCGACGTCGAGTTCGATCATGTCGCCGGTCTGCACGAACGCGAGCGGTCCGCCCGCCGCCGCTTCCGGCGAGACGTGCAGCACGACCGCGCCGTATGCCGTGCCGCTCATGCGGCCATCTGAAATGCGGACCATGTCGGTGATGCCCTTTTGCAGCACCTTTTTCGGCAGCGGCATGTTGCCGACTTCCGCAAAGCCCGGATAACCCTTCGGCCCCGCGCCCTTCAGCACCATCACGCAATTTTCGTCGATATCGAGCGTTTCGTCATCGACCTTCTCGTGCAGTTCCTCGATCGTCTCGAATACGACTGCGCGTCCGCGATGCTTCAGGAGGCTCGCCGTCGCCGCCGACGGCTTGATCACCGCGCCGTTCGGCGCGAGATTGCCTCTTAACACGGCAATGCCCGCCTTCGGCTTGAACGGCGCTTCGAACGTCGTGATGACCTTTTCGTCGTAGTTCGGCGCATTGCTGACGTTGTCCCAGATCGTCTTGCCGTTGACCGTCAGCGCGTCTTTATGCAGCAGCCCCTGGTCGCCCATCAGCTTCAACACGGCCGGCAAACCGCCCGCGTAGTAAAAATCCTCCATCAGAAACTCACCTGAAGGTTGCAAATTCACCAGACACGGCACGTTCGACCCGAGCTCGAAATCTTCCAGCGAGAGTTGGACGCCGATGCGCCTGGCCAGCGCGATCAGATGGACCACCGCGTTGGTCGATCCGCCGATCGCCGCGTTCGTGCGGATCGCGTTCTCGAAGGCCTCGCGCGTTAGGATCTTGTCCATCGTGAGGTCTTCGCGAACCATGTCGACGATGCGCCGCCCCGCCATGTGCGCGAGCACCTGGCGCCGTGCATCGACCGCCGGAATCGCCGCGTTGTGCGGCAGACCCATGCCGAGCGATTCGACCATCGACGCCATCGTCGAAGCCGTGCCCATCGTCATGCAGTGTCCGCGTGAGCGGTTCATGCACGATTCGGCCTCGGTGAATTCCTCATGCGTCATTGTCCCGGCGCGCACTTCCTCCGACATCTGCCACACGCCCGTGCCCGAGCCGATTGTCTTGCCACGAAAGCGGCCATTGAGCATCGGGCCACCGGACACGGCCAGCGCTGGCAGATTGCACGACGCGGCGCCCATCAAAAGCGCGGGCGTCGTCTTGTCGCAACCGACGAGCAGGATCACACCGTCCATCGGATTGCCGCGAATCGATTCCTCGACGTCCATCGAAGCCAGATTGCGGAACAGCATCGCGGTCGGCCGCAGATTCGACTCGCCAAGCGACATCACCGGAAACTCGAGCGGCAAGCCGCCCGCCTCGCGCACGCCGCGCTTCACATACTCGGCGAGTTCTCGAAAATGTGCGTTGCACGGCGTCAATTCCGACCACGTATTACAGATGCCGATCACCGGCCGGCCGTCGAAATTGTCGTGCGGAATGCCCTGGTTCTTCATCCACGAACGGTGGATGAAACTGTCCTTGTCGTTCCCGCCGAACCAGCTTTGCGAGCGAAGCTTGCGCATGTCGTCTCCCTCTGTGTCTGTCGATTGCCTTTGATGATGCTGCATTAAGCGGCTAGAGATTCATTGGCGCAATGGGTTGTCCACCCGAGCCCACGCACATTGCGAATCAGTGATTGACCAAACTTCTTCCGAATCGAATGGATCAATACATCAAGTGAATTGCTTTCTACTTCGCGTCCCCAGCCGTATATCCGGTCTTCTAGTTGCCGGCGCGACAGAATCGCACCGGGTCTTTCAAGAAAACAGTGCATCAAGGCAAATTCGCGGGCAGAAAGGGCCGATGCAACACCATTGCAATATAGCGTGCGTTTCTGGAGATCGAGGCCAAGTGATTCGTCCCCGATCCGCGATGTTGCGCAACCAGCCCTGCGCCGCAACACTGCTCGCAAGCGAGCCAGAAGCTCTGGAACATCGACGGATTTGAGCATGCAATCGTCGGCGCCCACATCAAGGCTGCGCACACGCATGTCCGGATCATCGCGCGCGGTCAGGCTCAGCACAGGCACGGGGTTGCCCGCGGCACGCAGCGCCATGAGCATGTTCATCCCGCCGACGGCCGATGGCCCGAGATCCAGCAGCACGGCTGCATAGCAGGTGGATACGATGTTCACGTTATCTGTCTTGCCGTGCCGTATCCAGTCGACGGTGTAGTGCGCTTCCTTCAGCGCGCGAAAGAGATTTCGACCAATCTGCAAATCGCCTTCAACCATTAAAACTCGCATCTTTTCCTCAGTACATAGTCCAAGACATTGACTCGGATTTGTTCCGGACGAATGTCTGGGTGTGGTGACTTCCCCCGTTCGATTTGAATGACGTTTTAGGTTATCTGTCGCCCATCCAGGAAAGACGATTTCCCGTCGACATCGAGATAATATGAGCTATGCTCATGTTTTGAAACTCGCGTTTCCAGAGTCCTCATTCAATTGAAATAATCATGGAAAATCAACAGGATAGACGGCGCAGGCCGCAGCAGGAGCGTGCTCAGCACAAGGTCGAACTCATGTTAGAGGCGGCTATCCAGTTGCTGGAGACGGGCAGCATCGAGACGCTCACGACGAACGCCGTGGCGGCAAAGGCGGGTGTCAGCATTGGCACGCTGTATCAGTACTTCGGCAGCAAGTCCGCGCTGCTCGACGCGCTGGTAACGCGCGAGTTGGGCGCGATGTCGGACAAGATTATGGGTTCGCTGCACACATCGACGCGGGCTTCGGCGGGAGACCGGATACGCACCACCTTGAGTGCGGTCACGGCCGCATACGGCGGACGCAATCGCGTCCATCGGCTGCTGATCGAACATGCGTCGACGAACAGATCGGGCGGACGACTATCACCGTTGTACGCGCAACTGATTGATCTTTGGACCCGGGAAGGTGTGGCGTCCCCGGGCGGGACCGCACGCAAGCTCACGGCTGCTGAAGCCTTCGTGTTGACGTATGCGATGGCAGGCGTGCTGCGCACGATGGCAGCCAGCGAAGACGCGCCGCCGGCGCAAGAAGTAGAGGATGCGCTCGTGCGGCTCGTTGTCGGCTTTCTGAGAAAAGAGGGTCCTGGGTGAGCGGTACCGTTCGATGCGGGCGATGGCGTGGCGGTGCGCAGCCGTCGATGATGACGGCTGCGCACTCAGTCATTCCACGCGATGCGGCCGCGCGAGTCTGATCACCTCGCGTGGACGCGCCCAGTCCGCGTGCTCCGGCAATTCCCACGCCGCGCGAAGCAGACGAAGAAATCCGGCTTCTCCCGCAGAGACATGCCTGTCTGCGTGGATGGCTTCCTTGCATAGCCAGATCACGTCACGCCGCATTTGCCAGTCCTGCACATCGGCGGCGAGTTGCACGACGATAGCCGGATCGAGCCTGCACGCGTCGCCCCAATCCAGATAAGCGGACCAGGTCAGGTCTTCGCACAGACTCTGTACGACGACAAGAAACTGATGCGGGCGCAACGACAATCGTCGTTCGATGTCGTGGCGAACGAGTGCTTCGATCTCGTCCGCTCCGAGGTATCCGTCCGATAGCAGGCAGGCCGCGACGATGCGTGCTGCGGCTTCAGGACTGTCGCATTGATAGTGGCGCATATCGATTCTCCTTGTCTGTAGATGGGTCACCGTTCGTTGTCGCGTGGCGTGACGTATGAATGCAGGCTGAACGGATAGCCGCCGCTGTCGAGATGACGAATGCGGCGTTCGAGGTCCACGAGATCGGTCGACGAGGCCAGATAGTCATCGCGTTCCTCGTAGTGTGAAGGGGGGAACAACGGTCCCAGCATGTCGGACAGTGCGGCAAACATGATGCGCTCCTTGAGTGGCGCGACGCATGTCGGGCCGGCGGTCCGCATCGTCGCTTCAGTCCGATGCATGTCAACGCGTTGGTCGCGTCTGACTGGCGGTTCGAACCTGAACCTGTGCATCGACGTACGAATCGTAGGTCGCGTGAATTAGCAGGGAATGAGGCTTCGCGAAGGCCCTCCCGGAGCCGCTGACCGCAGAGCGTGACCGGCTGTCGTGGGGCCGGGTAAGAAATCCCTGTTTCCAGCCGGACATTGATTCACTCTGCGATTAGCGATACTCTTAAATCGTTCGTGATCGTCGAATGCTGGGCAACCCGGAGGCACCGTTTCGTGAAGCGAGCTTGGGCTTTCTCCTGCATCCTCGTGTTGAGCGCGATCCTCATTGGATGCAACAAGGACGGATCGAAAAATGCCGCGCCGGAATCGGGCGCATCCGCGAGTCAGGCAGCGTCTCAGCCCGAACCGGCCGCGAGCGGCGCACCGGCCGCATCGGGCGCGCAGGCGGGGAGTGCGCCAGCCGTTGTCACCAAGGCGCAGTTGCCGGGAGAAGCATCCGAAACGCTGCGTCTGATCAAAGCGGGGGGGCCTTTCCCTTTTAGCGAGGACGGTGTCGTGTTCCGCAACAGCGCGGGTTTGCTGCCGCAGCATCCGCGTGGCTATTACCGCGCGTACACGGTTCGCACGCCCGGCGCGGCGGATCGCGGGCTGCGCCGCATCGTGTGCGGTGGATCGCGCAAGAAAATCAGCGACTGCTATTACACCGAGGATTACTACGTCAGTTTCAAACGCATTACAGAATGACTTGAGCCAATCGAGAGCCGGTGATCGTCGCCTTGGCGTTTCGGAACTGTGTGGACAGTCGCCGCGTTTTTTTCGCAATAGCAAAGCGCCGCGTGCTTGAAACACGCGGCGCTTTGCTATTGGACCTGCTCGATACGTCGAACGCGTTGGCGGGCTCGCGTGTCAGAGCAAACTTCTTGCTGCACTCGCATCACGCGACACTTCATAGGGGATTTCACCGCCTCTAAGGGCAAGTCCTAATCCGCATATAACCTGCCATTACCCGGACGCTGCGCGCCTCCCTAAACTGAGTTGCGAAAGGAGGGACGCCGCCATGTCGAAACTGATTCACACGATGATCCGCGTGCGCGATCTGGACAAGTCGCTGCGCTTCTATCAGGACGCGCTGCAACTACGCGTAGCGCACCGGCTGGACTTTCCGGACTTCACGCTCGCCTATCTGCGCAACGACGAAACGCATGCGGAACTCGAACTGACCTGGAACAAGGGCCGCGCGGAGCCCTACACGCACGGCGACGGTTACGGCCACGTCGCCGTGAGCGTGCCGGATGCTAAAGCGGAGCGCGAGCGTCTTGTCGGACTGGGCCTTACGCCGCTCGACCTCAAGGAGTTCAAGGGCGACGACGGCCAGTTGATCGCACGTTTCTTCTTCATTCTCGACCCCGACGGATACAAGATCGAAGTGCTCGAACGTCACGGGCATTACGAGTAGTCAGGCATCGAAGCGCACATAAATAAGCTGTTGCGGCACCCCACAAGGAGACAGACATGCGAGACACGATCATTCCGATCGTCGCGCCGAAGCACGCGCACGATCCCGCACCCCATCATGCCGACGAAGCCGCGCCGCCGCGCATCGCGCTCACGCGGCGCGAATTCCTGCGCGGTTCCGGCGTGCTCGTCGGCACGCTGGCGTTCGGTTCCGTCTTCGCGACGCTCGCGCCCAGCCGCACCTGGGCACTGGAAATGCAGGGCTTCGACACGCATCAGGGTGAAGTGCTGCTCGCCTTCACGCGCCAGGTCTTTCCTCATGCGACGCTCGACAACGCCGTCTATGCACTCGCCGTCAAGGATCTCGATACGAAGGCCAAGGCCAATCCCGCAGTGCATCAACAACTCGCCGACGGCGTGAGCAAGCTCGATGCAGCCGCAGGCTCCGACTGGAGCAAGCGCGCGCCCGACGCGCAGGCGAAAGACGTCGCCGCGCTCGCCGGCACGCCGTTCTTCGAAACCGTGCGCAGCACCGCCGTGGTCTCGCTCTACAGCAACGCGATGGCGTATGCGCACTTCGGCTACGGCGCATCGCAGGGTGACGGCGGCTATCTCTATCAGGGCTTCAACAATCTCTCGTGGCTGCCCGATCCGCCCGCCATCGACAGTGGCCCGATTCCGAAAGACAACTAGAAACAAAGGCCATCGGACGGATATCGGAGACAGACATGTACGCAGAGAACAAGGTGCAGTTCAAGCATGGCGACGATCATGTCGTCGTCGTCATCGGTTCGGGCGCGGGCGGCGGGACGCTGGCGAACGAACTGGCGCAGAAGGGAATCGACGTGGTCGTGCTCGAAGCCGGCGCGATGCATACGCAGGGCGATTTTTCGACGGAGGAGTGGAACGCGTTCCAGCAACTGTCGTGGCTCGACAAGCGCACGACGTCGGGGTCATGGCGCGTGGCCAAGGACTTTCCCAATCTGCCCGCGTGGATCTGCAAGACCGTGGGCGGCACGACGGTGCACTGGGCGGGCGCGAGCCTGCGCATTCAACCGTACGAATTCAAGGCGAAGACGAATTACGGCGACATCCCCGACGCGAACCTGCTCGACTGGCCGATTACGCGCGCGGACCTCGACCCGTACTACGACCGCGCTGAAAAGAAGTTGGGCGTGACGCGCACCAACGGCCTGCCGGGCCTGCCGGGCAATAACAACTTCCGGGTCATGTTCGCGGGCGCGATGAAGGTCGGCTACAAGGAATGCAACACCGGGCACATGGCGATCAACAGCACCGTGCGCGATGACCGCACGCATTGCTTCCAGCGCGGCTTCTGTTTTCAGGGCTGCCGCATGGGCGCGAAATGGTCGACGCTCTACACCGAGATTCCGCATGCGCAGATGACCGGTCATATGGAATTGCGTCCGCAATCGCATGTCGTGAAGATCGAGCACGATGCGCGCGGCAAGGTCACGGGCGTCGTCTACTACGATGCGAAGGGCACCATTCAGCGACAGAAGGCGCGCCTCGTCGCGGTGGCGGGCAATTCGATCGAGACGCCGCGTCTGCTGCTCAATTCGCAATCGAGCAAGTTCCCTGACGGGCTGGCCAACGGGTCGGGGCAAGTAGGCCGCAACTACATGCGTCACACCACGGGCTCCGTCTACGGCGTGTTCAATGAACGCGTCGAGATGTTCAAGGGCACGACGATGGCGGGCATCATCGAGGACGAGGCGAAGTTCGATCCGAAGCGCGGCTTCGCGGGCGGCTATCACATGGAGACGGTCTCGCTCGGCCTGCCGTTCTATGCCGCATTCCTCGATCCGGGCGCATGGGGACCGGGCTTCACAGCGAAGCTGGATCAGTATCCTTACACGGCGGGCATGTGGATCGTCGGTGAGGACATGCCGCGCGCGAGCAACCGCGTCACGCTCAACAGCGACGTGAAGGACCAGTACGGCATGCCGGTGCCCAACGTCCATTTCGACGATCATCCGAACGACGAAGCCATGCGCTCGCACGCCTTCAAACAGGGCAGTGCGGTGTACGACGCGGCGGGCGCGAAGGCGACGTATATCGTGCCGCCGTATCCGTCCACGCACAACCTCGGCACCGCGCGCATGAGCGCGAAGGCCGGCGACGGCGTGTGCAATGCGCACGGGCAGACGCACGAGGTGTCGAACCTGTTCATATCCGACGGCAGCCAGTTCACCACCGGCGCGGCGGAGAATCCGACGCTCACCATCGTCACGCTGGCGATCCGGCAGGCGGATTACATCGCCAGGCAGATGAACGCGCGGCGAGTCTGAACAGGGTTTCGCGCAATTGTGCGGCGACGCGGGCCGAAGTAGCGTTTTCAGTTGACCGCGGCGTCCGGGCCTCATCCGTCCGGGCGCCGCGACACCAGAGATCAGGAGGCATCGTATGTGCGGGGTGTATATCAACGCGGACCCGATCCTTTACGAATCGCGCACTCGTTCGCTGCGCATTCACGGCGTGATCACCACGGTCAGGCTGGAGAATCTGTTCTGGGACGTGCTGCAGGAAATCGCCGAGCGCGAAAATCTCACGACCAGTCAGTTCGCCGTGAAGCTATACGACGAACTGATCGCCTTGCGCGGCGAAATGCCGACCAACTTCGCTTCGTTCCTGCGCGTGTGCTGCCTGCGCTATCTGTCGATGCGTGAAAAAAAGTCTGTGGCGAAACCGGAATCGCGAGTGGGTTCTGCGGCTTCGATCGCTTCCAGTGATTCGAACTTGCATGTGTTGAAGGACAAATCGGCCGTTCGGCTGGCTCCGTGACCGTCCTTCAGTTCAAAGTCCGAAAGCTGCCACTCACCTCTGCCTGAACGCGCCGCGGTAAAGGCCGAATCCGGCTGCGCGAGCTTTGACCTTTTCCTTTGAAGCCGTCGTCGCGGTGGCCACGGGCCACGGCTGACCGCTGCCATTCAAATCCAGCTTCATCCTCCTCGCCGTCTGCCTCCCTGCGCCAGAAAGCGTATATCCCCGCGTTAACCCCACGTTGACTCGCTCACGCGCCCCCGCGTACCATTTTCTCATACAGAGACACCGTCTCTTATAGAGAGACAACATGCTCAAGACCCTCGACGGCGCCCTGGCGCTCCTGACCCGCTTTACCCTGCGCGAACCCACTTGGGGCGTACGCGAACTCGCCAAGGAAACCGGCACGCACCACGCCGTGGTCCATCGCGTGCTCGCGACCTTTGCCGCCAACGGCTTCCTCACGCAGGACTCAGCCGGCCGTTACTCCCTCGGCATGCGGCTCTTCGAACTTGGCCAGGTCGCGCACCGCACGTTCGCGCCGTCCGACGTCGTGCAGCCCGCGCTCGATGCGCTCGCGCACGAAAGCGGCGAGACCGTGTTTCTGTCGTTCATCGACGGCGCCGAGGGCGTCTGTACCGACATGGCTCAGAGCCGCCAGCAGTTGCGTTTTTCGATCGAACTCGGCCAGCGCTTCGGGCTCGTCGCTGGCGCGCACGCGAAGGCGATCCTCGCGTTCCAGACCGACGCCGTGCGCGCAGCCGTCTACCGCGAAGCGGGCCTGCTCGATACCGCCGACATCGAAGCGCGCCTCGCCACCGTGCGCGCCGACGGCTTCAGCCACACGAGCGAAGAAGCGGCCGCGACGGTCGGCGGTCTCGCACTGCCGCTGTGGTCGCGCGACCGGACCCGCGTGATCGGCTCGCTCGCGATCGCCGGCCCGGCGCAGCGCCTCGAAGGCGAAGCGATTCCCCGCCTGCTCGACGAAATGAAAAAAGCCCGCGACGTGATCGAACCCGTCGTCGGACTGACCCGCTGAACCCTCAACCGATCGAAGACCCCAAGGAAGCCGTGTCGCCATGAAAGCATCGTTCGACCTGCCAGCCGCACCCGAAACGCCCCAGTCCTCAACGCCCGCGCGCGCCCGCGTCTCCTTCTTCGAGCCGCTTCTTTTCATCGTGTCGGCGGGGCTGTCGGTGCTGGGCGCGATCATCGGCATGCAGCTGATCGTGTCGCTCGGGATATCGGCGAATACGTCGATCATCGGCGCGCTGATCGCGATCGTCTTCTCGCGCATTCCGCTCGCCGTGACGCGCCGTTTTCGCGTGCTCGAACGCCAGAACCTTGTGCAGACGGCCATTTCATCGGCGACGTTCGGCGCGGCCAACTCGCTGATGATTCCGCTCGGCGTGCCGTTCGCGATGGGCATGCCCGAGCTCGTCACGCCGATGATGGTCGGCGCGATCGCGGCGATGCTCGTCGACGGCGCGATGCTCTACAACCTCTACGGCAGCCGCATCTTCCCGGCGACGGGCGCGTGGCCGGCGGGCGTCGCGACGGCCGAAGCGATCTGGGCCGGTGACCAGGGCGGCCGCAAGGCGGCGTTCCTGGGTCTCGGCGTCGCGGCGGGCGTGGCGGGCGCGCTGCTCGGCGTGCCGATGTCCGCGTTCGGCGCCGCCTTCCTCGGCAATCTCGCGGCGCTCACGATGTTCGGCATCGGCCTCCTGATCCGCGGCTATTCAGTGGCGCTGATCCACGTCGATATCGCCGCCGCCTATATCCCGCACGGGCTCATGATCGGTGCGGGCATCGTCGCGCTATTTCAGGTGGCGCGCGAAATCAGCCGCTCGCGAGCAGGCGCCGCAGCCGATCCGCGTAATCAGGAGATGTCGGCAGCAAAGGCGCGGCGCGTGCTGTCCGGCGGGTTCGTCGCGTACATGCTCGTCGCGCTGCTGATTTCGGTGCTCGCGGGGCATCTGACGGAGATGTCGCTCGGGATGCTCGTCGCGTTCATCGTCTACGCGGCGTTCGCGGCCTACGTGCACGAGCTAATCGTCGGCATCGCGGCGATGCATTCGGGCTGGTTCCCGGCGTTCGCCGTCGCGCTGATCACGCTCACGATCGGCATCGTGATCGGCTTTCCGCCGTCGGCGCTCGCCGTGCTCGCGGGCTTCTCGGCGGCGACCGGCCCCGCCTTCGCCGACATGGGCTACGACCTCAAGACGGGCTACCTCCTGCGCGGCGAAGGCCGCGACATGCAGGCGGAACTCGCGGGCCGACGCCAGCAGTTGATGGCCGCGATGGCAGGCTTCATCGTCGCGGCGCTCGTCGTGATTGCTTTCCACGGACACTTCTTCTCGCGCAACATGCTGCCGCCCGTCGATCGTGTATACGCGGCGTCGATCAAGGCGGGCTCGTCGCTGGAAATCGCGCGCAATCTCGCGCTGTGGGCGATTCCCGGTGCGCTCTTGCAACTCGTCGGCGGCGCGAAACGGCAGCTCGGCATCCTGCTTTCCACCGGAATGCTGATCGCGTCGCCGCTCGCCGGCTGGGCGGTGCTCGCCGGTCTCGCGATCCGCTTCATCGTGACGCGCTTGCGCGGCGAACGCCACACCGCCGAGATGAGCGCGTTCGCGGGTGGCGTGATCGCGGGCGATGCGCTCTTCAGCTTCGGCCACTCGCTCACGCGCCTCGGCAAATGAGCCTTCCTTTTTCCGACCTCAAAGAAAGCAGAATGAACATCGACGCCATTCGCGCGGCCACACCGCTCACCGCCACGACCGTCTACATGGACACCGCCGCCGCCTCGCTGCCGCCCGACTCCGTGCTCGACGAAGCGCGCCGCTATCTCCTCGATACGGGACACATTGGCATCTACCTGCCGTCGTTCCGCAAGGAAACGTATGCGCGCGTCGAGACGGTGCGCGCCACGCTCGCCGCTTTCCTTGGCGCGCGCCAGCACGAAATCGCGTTCACGAAGAACGCGACCGAGGCGATCTCGCTCGTCGCACGCGGCATCGACTGGAAAGAGGGCGATGAAATCCTCGTCGCCGATACGGAGATGCTGAGCAACCTGCTGCCCTGGCGACGGCTCGAAGCGACGCACGGCATCGTCGTGAAAATGATCGCCGCCGATGCCTCGGGCATTCTCGCGCCGGAATCATTCGCCGATGCCATCACCGCGCGCACGCGGCTCGTGACGTTTTCGCATGTGCCCAATTCGACCGGCGCCGTGCAGCCCGCGGCGCGCATTTGCGCGATCGCGCGCGAACGCGGCGTGATGTCGCTCGTGAACGCATCGCAGAGCGTCGGCATGTTGCCGGTGAACGTGGCTGACATCGGCTGCGATTTCCTCGCCGGATGTGGCCGTAAGGCTTTGCGCGCGACCGAAGGATCAGGCTTCCTGTACGTGCACGAAGCGCGCATCGATACGCTGGAACCGGTGCTCGCGGGCTGGTGGAACGGCGCCTACGACCGTGCGACTGGCGCGCTCTCGTTCGTCGCCGGTGCGCGCCGCTTCGAGGCGGGCTGCCCGATCGTGCCCGCGATCCTCGCGCTGGGCGCGGCCGTGCGCTATGCGGAGTCGATCGGCATCGCCGCTATCGCCGAGCGCGTGCGCGATCTCACCGCCTACGCCGTCGAGCAGTTCGCGACGCTGCCGGGTTTCGAGCTTTACGGACCGGCGAAGGCGGCCGATCGCATCGGCATCGTGCCGTTCAACCTGCGCGGCGTCGATCCCGCGACGCTCGTCGCGGCGCTCGAAGCAGAGCAGT
Source organism: Caballeronia humi (assembly GCF_001544475.1). Taxonomy (GTDB): domain Bacteria; phylum Pseudomonadota; class Gammaproteobacteria; order Burkholderiales; family Burkholderiaceae; genus Caballeronia; species Caballeronia humi. The sequence goes on from NZ_FCNW02000013.1 coordinate 133,236, forward strand.
GCATCATCGAAGCGGGAGGCTTCATGGCCGACGCGATCCTCGCGCGCTACGGCGTCACCACGATGGCACGCGTGTCGCTGCACTACTTCAATACCCGCGACGAAATCGACCGCGTCGTGCGCATCATCCGCACGGCCGTCGCCTGACCGACGAGTGCAAACTCTTCACCACCGGACTTCACCATGACCCAACGCATTCTTTTGATGAGCAGTTCGAGAAAGGATCAGCTCGGCTATCTCGAACACGCCGAAGCGCAGATTCACACGCTGCTCGAACACGAGCCGCGCCGCGTGCTCTTCGTGCCGTACGCCGCCGTCACGTTCAGCTTCGATACGTATGAAGGGCTCGTCAAACCCGTCTTCGAACGCCTCGGCTACGCGCTCGAATCGATTCATCGCAGCGCCGATCCGCGCGCCGCGATCGAGTCGGCGGAAGCGATCGCGGTCGGCGGCGGCAATACGTTCGCGCTGCTGAAGCGCATGTACGACGCCGGACTCGTCGATGCGATCCGCGCGCGCGTCAAAGCGGGCACGCCGTACGTGGGCTGGAGTGCAGGCAGCAACGTCGCGTGTCCGACGATCCGCACGACCAACGACATGCCGATCGTTCAGCCGCCGACGTTGCGCGCGCTCGGCCTCGTGCCGTTCCAGGTCAATCCGCATTTCATCAGCGGCAAGCCGGTCGGACACAACGGCGAGAGCCGCGAAGAACGGCTCGCGGAGTTCCTCGACATCAACTCGCCGGAGCAGGTTTTCGCGCTGCCCGAAGGCTCGGCGCTCTATACCGATGGCACGGAAGGCACCGTACTCGGCGATCGTCACGCGCTGCATTTTCTCGGCGACGGTCGCATCGAAACGCTGCGCGAGAACGAACGATTCCCGCTCTCGCGAATCACGGGTCCGGCCGGCATGAACGAATGGCCCGGCTTTATCCGGTGATTTAGCGCCTTCGGGCGCACTCACTCCAGTTTTCGCCGACTTCGCCCGGACTTCCAAGTGCCGGCGTGGGCGGCGCTCGTCCCACGCTTTTGCACGCTTACCTTTCATGAAATCTCAACTCAAGCTTGCCGCGCTCGCGCTCGCATTGCCCGCGATCGCGCAAGCGCAATCGAGCGTGACGCTCTACGGCATCATCGACGCCGCGCTTAACTTCCAGACGCACGCGAACCCCGCGGGCGACAGCTTCATCGGCATGCAACAGGGAAACGAAGGCTTTCTGTCCGGAAGCCGCTTCGGCCTGAAAGGCGTCGAGGATCTCGGCGGCGGCGCGAAGGCCGGCTTCACGCTGGAAAACGGCTTTCTCGCCAACAACGGACGCCTCGACCAGCAAGGCCAGCTCTTCGGGCGCCAGGCGTTCGTCACGATCGGTAATCGTTTCGGCGACCTCGCGTTCGGCCGCCAGTACACGACGGCCAACACGATGCTTTATTACGTCGATCCGCTAGGCGTTGGCGCGGCGCCGTCGAACTCGTGGATGGTCTACCTCACCGGCCAGCGCTACGACAACGCCGTCACCTACACGGGCAAGTTCGGCCCCTTCATGGGCATCGCCGAATACGCATTCGGCGGCGTGGCGGGCAGCTTTCAGGCGCGCTCGTCGGCATCGGTCGGGCTGAAGTACGCGGACGGTCCGATCACGCTCGTCGGCGACGCGCAGTACACGCACGACAGCGCGAGCCGCCTCGCGCGCATCTACATCGCGGGCGTGAAGGCGTCGGTGGGACCGGCGAAACTCTTCGCGAACTACATCTACAGCCATCGGCAGGCGGGCTTCGATTCTTCGAACGGCGGCACGGATACCGCATCGATCACGAGCATGTCGACGGGCGCCACGCCGACGAGCGTCGCCGCCATCAACTCCGTGTTCGCGACGAGCCGCCGCGACGATTTCTTCACGCTCGGCGCGAGCTATCTCGCGACGCCGGCCATCACGTTCACGGGAAGCGTGATGCTCGACCGCACCCGCGCCGACGCTTTTAGCGGCACGCGCGCCACGGCCTACGGGGTCGCCGATTACGCGTTGAGCAAGCGCACCGATACGTACCTCGCATTCGCCTACGACTGGGTGCGCGGCGACTGGTCGGGCTTGCTCGGCAACAGCACCACCAACTACACGGGCGGTAGCGGCAAGCCGCTCAATGGCAACGACAACCAGGCCACCTTGATGGTCGGCCTGCGCCACACGTTCTGATTTTCTTGCGAAGGAGTTTTGTTCATGTCATTGCAATCCACGCTCACCGTTTTCGAGGCGCTCGATGGCGCGACCGTCGACGGGCAGACCATCGTCGGCATGTTCGCGCCGTTCAGCGAATTCGGCGTGACGGTTACGGTCACGACCGTCAACGATGAACCGCCCGAAGACACGTCGAAGACGACCGACTTCGTGTCGATCCTGATCGCCGGCTCGAACGGCAAGACGGCGGGCGGCAACGCGCGCACGCTCGGCGTGATCGGGCGCAACGGCGCGATCGGCGCGCGGCCGGTGCGCATCGGCATGGTGTCGGACGCGGACGGCCCGCTCGGCGCGATCGCGGTCGCGCTCAAGCTTGCGCAGATGAAGAAGAAGGGCGACGTGCTGCCGGGCGACGTGCTCGTCACGACTCACATCGCCACGGATGTTTCGATGACCTTCAACGACGGCGTGCCGTTCATGGGCATGCCGGTGTCGTCACAGACGATGAACGTGTACGAAGTGTCGCCGGACATGGACGCGATACTTTCGCTCGATGCATCGAAGGGCAACAGCATCATCAAGCAGCGCGGCTTCGCGATTTCGCCGACCGCGATGCAGGGCTACGTGCTGCGCGTGTCTCCCGATCTCGTGAAGGCGATGGAATCGACGACGGGGCATCCGGCCGTCACGTTCCCGATTTCGCAGCAGGACATCACGCCTTACGACAACGGCCTTTATCACTTCAACAGCATCATGCAGCCGCATATCGCGACGAGCGCGCCCGTGGTGGGCGTGGCTGTGACGGCGCAATCGGTGGTGGGCGGCAGCGACGCGAGCGCGAATCACGAGATCGATATCGCGGAGGCGGTGCGGTTCTGTATCGAGGTGGCGAAGCGGTTTACTAAGGCATCGCCCAATGCGCCGTGCGAGTTTTACAACGCGACGGAATGGGCGTTGATCCGCGATATGTATCCGGATTTGAGCGTGTTCCAGACGGCGGGGAACAGGGCGGCGCGTCGTTGAATTGCGCCTGATGTGAAAAGCGGGCCGTGTGGCCCGCTTGCTAATTACTTCGCTACCGGCATCGTGAATTCCGCGCCTTTCGCGATGCTGTCCGGCCAGCGCTGCATCACGCTCTTGTAACGCGTATA
>NZ_FCNW02000014.1 GCF_001544475.1 Caballeronia humi
CGTCAGGCCTGCATCCTTCAACTGCTTCAGGTTGACAGCTTCCATGTCGGCAGCACCTGCCTTCACGTTCGCCAATGTCGTGCCGGCCGTACCGCCTGCCAGCGTGACCTTGCCCTTCGTCGAGTCGTCATACGCAACGAATGCGTTCGTCACAGTACCGTTCGTGTCGGTCGTCAGGCCTGCGTCCTTCAGCTGCTTCAGGTTGACAGCTTCCATGTCGGCAGCACCTGCCTTCACGTTCGCCAATGTCGTGCCGGCCGTACCGCCTGCCAGCGTGACCTTGCCCTTCGTCGAGTCGTCATATGCAACGAAGGCGTTCGTCACGTTGCCGCTCGTATCCGTCTTCAGGCCTGCATCCTTCAACTGCTTCAGGTTGACGGCATCCGCGTCAGCCGTACCTGCCAGGACTTGGTGGATCTGCGCACCAGCCGTGCCGACACCCAGCGTCACCGAATTCTTGGCGGCGTTGTCGTATGCGACGAATGCGTTCGTCACAGTACCGTTCGTATCCGTCGTCAGGCCTGCATCCTTCAACTGCTTCAGGTTGACAGCTTCCATGTCGGCTGCACCAGCCTTCACGTTCGCCAGCGTCGTGCCGGCCGTACCGCCTGCCAGCGTGACCTTGCCCTTCGTCGAGTCGTCATATGCGACGAATGCGTTCGTCACATTACCGCTCGTGTCCGTCTTCAGGCCCGCATCCTTCAGTTGCTTGACGTTCACTGCGTCCATGTCGGCTGCACCAGCCTTCACGTTTGCCAGCGTCGTGCCAGCCGTACCGCCTGCCAGCGTGACCTTGCCCTTCGTCGAGTCGTCATATGCAACGAATGCGTTCGTCACGTTGCCGCTCGTATCCGTCTTTAGGCCTGCGTCCGTCAACTGCTTCAGGTTGACAGCTTCCATGTCGGAAGCGCCAGCCTTCACGTTCGCGAGCGTCGTACCAGCCGTGCCGCCTGCCAGCGTGACCTTGTCGTGCACGCTGCTGTCGTACTTGACCGCATCGATGGTCGGCTTGCTGCCGAGAGCAGACAATGCCGTACCCACGTCGTTATACGTGGTGCCACCAACATCATACGTCGGCTTGCTGAGCTTGCCGTCCGAGCCCACGGTCGTCCCGCCGCCCAGTGCCGCCGCCGTCGTCGATGCCGTGTTGTACAACTGCGCGCCATTGATTGCGTCGGTGCTGGTCGCCGATACGGCGCCCTGTGCGACGTACACGATCTTGCGCTGCGCCGTCTTGCTACCGACCGACACTACATTGCTCTGCGTGCCATCGCTCTTGCTGCCCAGTACGACGCTGTTGTCGCCCGACACGATGGCATCGTTGCCGAGTGCGATCGTGCTCTTACCAGTTACAGAGGTGCGGTTACCCAGGACGAATGACTCGTCGCCCATTACGGTAGCCGAATTACCAATGCCGTACGCAGCCTTTCCGCCTACGAGCGAATTCTTGCCGAACGCCACGGCGTCGAGATTGCCGACCTGGGCGTTGGGACCAATCGCGATGGCATCCGGGGATTCCGTGTCGACGCTCGCACCGTTACCCAGTGCAAGGCCGCCGTTAGATACGACATTGGCGTTCACGCCGAACGCAGCGGCATTGCGGCCGTTGGCAATGGCGCCGTAGCCCATCGCAACTGCGGAGAAGCCCGTCGAAATCGAGTTCGAACCGATGGCGACGGCTTGCTGTCCGTCGGCATGCGTGTTCAAGCCGATAGCTATGGAATCAGAGCCGAGTGCCGAAACCTGGTCACCCTTATCCGTCGGACCCGCGACGAGAAGTTGCTCGACCGGCACCGACGACACTGTCGCACGAGTCATCAAGAGCCCGCGCGTAGAAGCGACCGGCGTGCTTGCCGACATCGATGATGCGGTTTGCACGTTCTTGGTGATCAGGTCTTGCACCTGGCCAAGGTTGACCGCGTCAGTGGTGCTCGTAGCAGCGGCCACGTTGACGATCCTGCGTGTCTTCAGGTTCGTGCCGACGGACACGGTGTTGTCCTCGGTTGCCTGCGAGCCGTAACCGAGCGCAACGGAACCCGCGCCCACAGCGCGCGCCGACGTTCCGATTGCCAGCGAATTCGCACCGCTAGCGAACGAATTACCGCCGACCGCGACCGAATTCGTCGCCGTAGCCAGAGCCGTTGCGCCTTCGGTCGCGCCGAACTTGACGTACTTGAGCGAATCGCCGCCGTTCCCCGGCGCAACGCCCTCGATAGCCTTATTAAGCTGCTCGACGTTCACCGCGTCCGTGTTGCCGACACCGGCCTTCACGTTGCTGATCGTCGTGCCAGCCGTGCCGCCGCCGAGCGTAACCTTGCCCTTCGTCGAGTCGTCGTAGGCGACGAACGAGTTCGTCACGTTGCCGTTCGTGTCCGTCTTCAGGCCTGCGGTCTTCAGTTGCGAAAGGTTCACCGCGTCCATGTCGGCGATCGCGGCCTTCACGTTGCTCAGCTGCGTGCCAGCCGCGCCGCCCGCGAACGTAACCTTGCCCTTCGTCGAGTCGTCATAGGCGACGAACGCGTTCGTCACGTTGCCGTTCGTATCCGTCTTCAGGCCCGCATCCTTCAACTGCTTCAGGTTGACCGCCTTGTTATCGGCAGCGCCTGCCTTGACGTTCGCCAGCGTCACCGCCGCGCCCGTGCCGCCCAGCGTCACCTTGTCGTGCGTGCTCGTGTCGTATTGCACGGCGTCGGACGGACCGGTTCCTACCTGCGACAGTGCCGATTTCAACTGGCTCACGTTCACCGCGTCCGTTTCGGCCGCGCCCGCCGCGACGTTCGTCACGCGGCGTTCCTTACCCGACGAGCCCACCGACACTTCGCCGTTAGCCGCCGAAGCAATGCCCGAAACGGCCGCTGCGCCCGGCTTATAGCCAGCGGCGCTCAAGTCAGCTGTCGTGGTTGAATTGGCGCCGAGCGCCACCGAGTTGGCCGCCGTCGTGGTCGCGTACTTTCCGAGAGCAACCCCGTTGTCTGCACCCGCGAGAACCTTGGCGTTGCTGCCGAGCGCCACGCTTTCTGCGCCGGCAGCGGTAGACCAATCACCCAGTGCGGTCCCATAGTTGCCGCTCGCCACAGCGGCGGGGCCGACAGCGGTCGAGCCGAGGCCGGTTGCCGATGAATCGGCGGCGACGAAATCTACGTTGGCCGCCGTTTTGGCATTGCCATTCACGTGGAAATACTTGTCCGCGCCGTTCAACTGGCTCAGGTTGACGGCGTCAGTTCCAAGGACACCTGCTTGAAGGTTGTAGACTCTGTGATTGCTCACATTGACGTGGCCGCCAAGATAACTTTCGCCGGCTACAGAAAAATTGCCGCTCGCACTGATCCACCCGTTTGCACCTGTCAATGATGCTGTGCCGGTGCCATCGGTAACTTTCCATCCCAAGCCGGAACAGTTAGATGCGGGGTTTATGCTTGTATCGCCGTAGACCTGCCCAAAGTTACCACCACAAGCGACAAATTGCGTGCCGGCGGAAGCACCACCCGAAGCAGCCATTGCCGAAACACCCACCACCGCTGCAATCGCAGCTTTCTGCCCCGCCTTGCTGCGCTTCCCGCGCGATTTCTCCAATTCCGAAACGGCAACCCATGAGCCTGTCGACTCATTCCATACCGATTTGTATGACTTGTTCATGCTTTAACTAACCCCAACAAAATTAAGAAAAATCGCCTTCGGTTCCGGCGGTAAGTTCGGTCGCCATTCTTTTTAGGATGACAAAACGTCTGTACAGAGCGCTCGGCTTCAACGCGGCATGGGCTGCCTCGTTCAACGCACTCCAGCGGCACTGGCACAACGAAATGGAGCGGACACGTCAAACCGCAATCCATAAGGAGCGCGGACGAACTATAGGTTTTGGTCAACTTAAGCTGAACGCGAAAATTCTTAATTGCGGATAGCGAAGCACTGCGAGGAGAAAAGGGATGCGGGGCGAACGGTTCGTCGCCCGGAGAAGCATGTGTTCAGCAGTTCGAAAGGCCCACCCGACAAGGGTTTCCGATGAACCCATGTCCTCTTTGAAATCATTATTGAGACACTGGGAAATTTCTCATTAATTTCCTAGTTGCAGGATCACAACGGCGCATCGACTGTCTGATTGGAATTAAGGCAGCCGCAGAATGCGAAAAAGCCGCCAACGATTTCTCGTTGAAACGGCTTCCTGGAAAACTGCGGATACGGCGTCTTGTGTCAGCGGCCCGTGTGGCCTGGCACGGCTAAAAAGGTTTGATGATCACGAGCGCCGTTGCGCCGAGAAGACCCAGCACCGGCAACTCGTTGAACATTCGATACCACTTGTCCGAGCGCTTGTTTTCACCGCGCTGGAACGTATGCAGCAACCGGCCGCAATACGCGTGATAGACGACGAGCAGCGCGACGATGGTCAGTTTCGCATGCAGCCAGCCCTGCCCCTGCCCGATGCCGACCGCGAGCCACAGCCACAGCCCGCAAGCAAGCGCCGGGATCGCAATGAACGTCATGAAGCGAAACAGCTTGCGCGCCATCAGGAGCAGCCGCGCGGTGGCGGCGGCGTCCGTTTCCATTGCGAGATTGACGAAAATGCGGGGCAGATAGAAAAGCCCCGCAAACCACGAAGCCACCAGGACGATATGCAGCGTTTTGATCCAGAGCATCGATGAGTTGCCTTTTCGTTACTTTTTTATTGGCGCACTTCGCCGTGACCGAGCACCACGTACTTCAGCGACGTCAGCCCTTCCAGCCCTACCGGCCCGCGCGCATGAAGCTTGTCGTTCGAAATGCCGATCTCCGCGCCCAAGCCGAATTCGAAGCCGTCCGCGAAACGCGTCGAGGCGTTCACCATCACGCTCGCCGAATCCACTTCGCGCAGGAAACGCATTGCGCGATCGTGGTCTTCGGTCACGATCGCGTCGGTGTGATGCGAGCCGTACTCGTTGATGTGGTCGATGGCCTGGTCAAGATCGTCGACCACCTTGATCGCTAGCACGGGCGCCAGATACTCGGTGCGCCAGTCTTCCTCGCTGGCATCGACGAGCGCGCCGACCTCCGCCGCTTCGAGCACGGCGCGCGCGGCCGCATCGACTCGCAGTTCGACTTCCTTCGCCTGGAACGCGCGCGCGAGAACCGGCAGCGCCTCCTTCGCGATCCCGCGCGCGACGAGCAGCGTTTCCATCGTGTTGCAGGTGCCGTAGCGATGCGTCTTCGCGTTCTCGCAGATGGCGAGCGCTTTCGCGAGATCGGCGCGATCGTCGACGTACACGTGGCAGATGCCGTCGAGGTGCTTGATCATCGGCACGCGTGCCTCTTCCATCAGGCGCGCGATCAGGCTCTTGCCGCCGCGCGGCACGATTACATCGACGTATTCGGTCATCGTGATCAGCTTGCCGACCGCCGCGCGATCCGCCGTTCCGACGACCTGCACGGCGTCCTGCGGCAGCCCGGCCGCTGCCAGCCCTTCGCCGATCAGCTTCGCGAGCGCCGTGTTGCATTCGAGCGCCTCGGAGCCGCCGCGCAAAATCGCTGCGTTGCCGGATTTGAGACAGAGGGCGGCGGCGTCGATCGTCACGTTCGGCCGCGATTCGTAAATGATGCCGATCACGCCGAGCGGCACGCGCATCTGGCCAACCTGGATGCCGGTCGGGCGGAACTTGAGGCCGCTGATCTCGCCGATCGGATCGGCCAGAGAAGCCACTTGCCGCAAGCCTTCGACCATCGTGTTCAGCGCCTTGTCGGAAAGCGTCAGGCGGTCGATGAAGGCAGCGTCGTGGCCTTTGTCCCGGGCGCGGGCGAGATCGCGCGCGTTCGCGTCCTTCAACGCGGCCCGATCGCGCTCGATCGCAACCGCCACCGCTTCGAGCGCCGCGTTGCGCGCGGCAGTCGATGCGCGCGCCATCGCGCGCGAAGCGGCGCGCGCGCGGCGGCCCAGATCGGTCATGTATTCGTCGATGTTCATCGTGGGTCTCTTGCTGTTTTGTCGCCGCTCGCCGGTGCCGTGGATGAGCACGTGAGCGTCCGTAAAGACGGCTGGATTCGGAGGCGTCCGCAAAAAATGGACACCGCTATCCTGATTTTAAGCCGATGCGCGTTTCAGCGACGAGGTCGCGCCGGCGCGAGCGCTTTGCCCGGCGGCGGATTGCCGGAATGCGCGACCGTCATCGCGAGTTCGAACATGCCGTCCCACGGATTGGGCGGCGGCTCGCTGCCGCGTTTTCCGGTGCTGCCAGAGAGGCCTTTCACCTGCCGGTCGAGCTTCGCCGCAAGCGACAGCGCCTTCTCCAGCGCACCTTCCGTCACACGAGAGAGCGCCGGGCCGATCAGCCGTTCGCGCGGGCCCCAGACGCGGTTTTCGCGCAGCAGTGTGGCGAGCGGCTTGCCCGCCGCGACGCCGCGCTTGATGCGCAACAGCGTGCGCACTTCCTCGACGAGCGCCCACAGCACGAGCACGGCCGCTTCGCCCTCTCCCTTCAGGCCGTCGAGCATGCGCGCCAGGCGGCCGACGTCGCCCGTCAGCATTGCCTCGTTGAGCTTGAACACGTCGTAGCGGGCGACGTTGAGCACGGCATCGTGGATTTGCTCGACGCTCAGCACGCCCTCGGGGTACAGCAGCCCGAGCTTCTGGATTTCCTGATGCGCGGCGAGCAGATTGCCTTCGACGCGCTCGGCGATGAATTGCAGCGCGCGCCGTCCTTCTTCTCCCGGCGCGACGCGCTGGTCTTGCTGCGCGAGCCGCTGGCCGACCCACATCGGCAATTGCGCCCGCTCGACGGGATCGATTTTCAATGCCACGCCCGCGGCGGTGATGGCCGTGAACCACGCCGCTTTCTGCGACGCCGAATCTAGGCGCGGCAGCGTAATCAGCGTGAGGACGTCGGGATTGTTAGCAGCGGCCATGAGTTTGAGCGCCTCGCCGCCTTCCTTGCCTGGTTTGCCGGTCGGAATGCGCAACTCGACGAGTTGACGGTCGCCGAACAGCGACATCGACTGGCTGGCGCCGATCAGGCTGCTCCAGTCGAAACCGCGCTCGACGGTGAACACCGACCGATCGGTGAAGCCGCTCGCCCGCGCCGCCGCGCGAATGCGGTCGCACGCCTCCTGGGCGAGCAGGTGCTCGTCGCCATAGACGACGTACAAGCCTTTCAGACCCTTGGAGAGATGCGCTTCGAGCGCGTCGAGCCGGAGTTGCATGCAGGCGACCGGTTACAGCGGCGGCGTGGGCAGCGGCGCGCGCGGCGCGATGCCCGGCGTCTGCTCGCCCGGCGCCGGATGCAGCGAGCGCACGACGGCGAGCCGGCGAGTCAACTGATCGACGGCATCGAACTGCATGTCGCGATAGAGCAGCGTAGCTTCCTGCTGCTTCGCGAGCGCGTATTGGTCGCTGTAAGTCATTGCGCGGTTGAGCGCGATCACGCTCGGCGGGATCAGCAAGGTGCCGTCCGCGCCGGTCAGCGAATAGTTGAGCGTGTAGACGAGCTCGTATTCCTGCACGACACCCTGCGAATTCAGGCTCAGCGTGCGCTGGCCGTTGCCCTCGGCCAGCGACAAAATGGCCTCCGGCTTCTCCGACGGCTTGACGATCACCGTGTCGCTGCCGCCCTGCACCATGCGTTCGAGACGCGCGACCATCACCGCCGCGCCGCCCGAGATGGCGAGCCGCTTGAACACGTAGTCCTGCTGGCCGCGCAACTGGAAGCCGCACGCGGACAGCGCAAGCGCGCCGCTCACGAGCGACAGGAACGAACGCCTGCTGACGCCGGACACCGGCTGCGCTTCGGGCGCCTTCCCTTCGACGACTTTCCGGCTCACATCGACTCCCATGATTTTCACGGCGCTCAAACTACCACGTTGACGAGGCGCCCCGGCACCACGACGATCTTCTTCGGCGCACGGCCTTCCGCGAACTTGGCGAACATCTCATGCTCGACAGCCGCCTTTTCGATGGCTTCGCGCGACGCGTCCTTCGCGACCGTCAGCGCGCCGCGTACCTTGCCATTCACTTGCAGCACGAGCTCGATTTCAGCCTGTTCGAGCGCGGCTTCATCGACTTTCGGCCACGGCGCGTCCAGCAGATCGCCAAATTCCTTCGCGTAGCCGAGTTCGGCCCACAACTGGAACGTGACGTGCGGCACGACCGGATACAGCACGCGCAGCAGCACGCCGAACGCTTCGTTGAGCACGCCCGCGCTCGCATCCTTCGCGCCTTCGACAGCGTTCAGCATCTTCATGCCCGCCGACACGACCGTGTTGTACTGCAGGCGGCCGTAGTCGAAATCGGCTTGCTTGAGCACGCTGTAGATTTCGCGGCGCAGCACGCGCTCGGTGTCGTTCAGGTTCGATACGTCGAGCTTCGCGTGCTGTTTCAGCGCGTCGGCCTGGCCGTGCGCGTACTGCCACACGCGGCGCAGGAAGCGGCTCGCGCCCTCCACGCCCGTGCCCGACCACTCGAGCGACTGCTCCGGCGGCGCCGCGAACATCACGAAGAGACGCGCGGTATCGGCGCCGTATTGATCGATCAGCGTTTGCGGATCGACGCCGTTGTTCTTCGACTTCGACATCTTCTCGACGCCGCCCAGCACAACAGGCTGGCCGTCGGCGATCAGCACGGCGCCGGTCGGACGGCCTTTGTCGTCGTGGGACACGGTGACGTCGAGCGGGTTGTACCAGGTTTTTTTGCCCGCCGCGTCCTCGCGATAGTACGTTTCGTTCAGCACCATGCCCTGCGTGAGCAGATTCTTCGCCGGTTCGCCGAATTTGACGAGACCCATGTCGCGCATGACCTTCGTCCAGAAACGCGAATACAAAAGGTGAAGAATCGCGTGCTCGATCCCGCCGATGTACTGATCCATCGGCATCCAGTAGTCGGTGCGTTCGTCGACCATCGTCTTGGCGTCCGGCGCGGCGTAGCGCGAGAAGTACCACGACGAATCGACGAAGGTGTCCATCGTGTCGGTTTCGCGCTTCGCCGCCGCGCCGCACTTCGGGCACGCGCAGTTCACGAACGCTTCCGACTTCGCGAGCGGATTGCCTGTGCCGTCCGGCACGAGGTCTTCCGGCAGCACGACCGGCAAGTCCGCTTCCGGTACCGGCACGTCGCCGCAGCTCGGGCAGTGGATGAGCGGAATCGGCGTGCCCCAGTAGCGCTGGCGCGAAATGCCCCAGTCGCGCAGACGCCACGTGACCTGCTTGTCGCCGAGATCGAGCGCTTTCAAGTCGCCGGCGATGGCGTCGGTGGCTTCTTCGAACGTCAAACCGTCGTACTTGCCGCTATTGACGAGGCGCCCGGCCGTCTTGTCGCCGTACCACTCTTGCCACGCTTGCGTCGAGTATTCCTTGCCTTCGATCGCGACAACCTGCTTGATCGGCAGATCGTATTTCTTCGCGAACGCAAAATCGCGTTCGTCGTGCGCCGGCACGCCCATGACGGCGCCTTCGCCGTAGCTCATCAGCACGTAATTGCCGACCCACACTTCGACTTTCGCCTGCGTCAGCGGATGCGTGATGAAAAAGCCGGTCGGCATGCCCTTCTTTTCCATCGTCGCCATGTCAGCCTCGGCGACGCCACCGCGCTTGCATTCGTCGACGAACGCCTGCAATTCGGCGTTGTCGCGCGCGAGGCGCGTGGCGAGCGGGTGTTCCGCGGCGATCGCGGCGAAGGTGACGCCCATGATGGTGTCGGCGCGCGTAGTGAACACGCGCAGTAATTTCGCTTCGCCGTCGATTTCATACGGAAAGCCGAAATTCACGCCGAAGCTCTTGCCGATCCAGTTCTGCTGCATGACCTTGACGCGCTCCGGCCAGCCAAGGCCTTCGAGGTCGTCGAGCAGTTGGTCCGCGTAATCGGTGATGCGCATGTAGTACATCGGGATTTCGCGCTTTTCGACGAGCGCGCCCGAGCGCCAGCCGCGCCCGTCGATCACCTGTTCGTTCGCGAGCACGGTCTGGTCGACCGGGTCCCAGTTCACCGTGCCGGTTTTCTTGTACGCGATGCCCTTTTCGAGCATCTTCAGGAACAGCCACTGGTTCCACTTGTAATACTCGGGCGAGCAGGTGGCGATTTCGCGCGACCAGTCGATGGCGAGGCCCATCGACTGCATCTGCTTCTTCATGTACGCGATGTTGTCGTACGTCCACTTGGCGGGCGGCACGCCGTTCGCCATCGCGGCGTTCTCGGCGGGCATGCCGAACGCGTCCCAGCCCATCGGCATCAGCACGTTGTGACCGTTCATCCGCAGATAGCGGTACATGACGTCGTTGATCGTGTAGTTGCGCACGTGGCCCATGTGCAGCTTGCCCGACGGATACGGCAGCATCGAGACGCAATAGAACTTGGGCTTGGCCGCAGATTCGGTCGACCGGTAGACGTCTTTCGCGCGCCAGTCGCTTTGCGCGGCGGATTCAACGTCGGCGGGTACGTATTTATCGTGCATGGTGTGGTTGGCTGTTCGGCTGATGCTGGAAACTGGCTCGGCCCCGGTCGCGCTTCGGCTACGTGAGCGCGCGGTGGCGGGGCTGCGGCGTTTTGGCTTGAGTCTTCGGTCGTGTCGACGCGCCGATCAGGCAAAGGGCGATTATACCGTTCGATGGCGCGCGGCTGGCGCCTGGCCGGATGGCCAACGCCGCTGGCTGGCCGCCTTACTGGGGCTTGGCGCCCTTCGGCTCAGTGACGAAGCCGATCTTGTCGAGCCCCGCCTGCTGCGCCGCGCCCATCACCTGCGCGATGACGTCGTAGCGCGTCGCGGCGGACGCCCGCAGATGGATCTCCGGCGGTGCCGGGCGCTTGCCTGCGTCGGCGAAACGCGCGCGCATCTCGTCGAGTGTGAGTGGCTTGTCGTTCCAGTAAAGCTTCCCGGCGTCGTCGATGGACAGCGTGATGGTGTCCGGCGTCTCGCGCACGGATTGCGACGACACCCTCGGCAAATCGAGCCGGATCGCGTGCGTGAAAAGCGGCGCGGTGATGATGAAGATCACGAGCAACACGAGCATGACGTCGATGAGCGGCGTCATGTTGATCTCGGCCATCGGCGAGCCGTTGGGCCTTTTGTCGAGTCCGCCGAAAGCCATCGTTATTTGCCCTCGCCGCAGAGGAACGCGTGGAGATCGTGCGCGAAGCCGTCGAGTTCCTCGGAGACTTGCCTCACGAGCCGGCCGAGCACGTTGTACGCAAGCACCGCCGGAATCGCGACGACGAGCCCGAACGCCGTCATGATGAGCGCCTCGCCGACCGGTCCGGCGACGTTTTCGATCATCGCCTGTCCGCTCGCCGCGATGCTGCCGAGCGCGTGATAGATGCCCCACACGGTCCCGAGCAAGCCGACGAACGGCGCCGTACTGCCCACCGACGCGAGCAAAACCTGTCCGAATTCGAGCCGCCGCTGCGAACTGAGCAGCGCCTGACGCAGCGCGCGCAACACGCGCTCGCTGCGCTCGACGCGCGCCAGCAGCGCGCCCGGCACTTCCGCCTCGGACGCGTGCCATGCGGCCTCGGCGAGCGGAAGGTAGACGCGTTCGCGATCGGTCGCGCGCAAAGCGCTGATGCCATCGGAGAGCGTCGCGGCTTGCCAGAAATGCTTCAGCGCGCGCGGCCCTTGCCGCTTCGCGCGCGCCAGAACCCACGCCTTGACGATCAGGAAACACCAGCTCGCGACCGACATCGCGAGCAGTACGCCAGCGACGCCGCGCGTGACACCGTCGCCGCTTTGCAGATAGTGGATAACGCCCGTGTCCGCCATCGGTGCCTTATGGGACCAGGCTCAGCGCAGGCCGAGCACGTCCTGCATGTCGAAGAAGCCGGTGTCGCGGCCGGCGAGAAAGCGGGCCGCCCGCAGCGCGCCCTGCGCATACGACAGGCGGCTCGCGGACTTATGCGTAATCTCGATGCGCTCGCCGATGCCCGCAAACAGTACCGTATGATCGCCGACGATATCGCCGCCGCGAATCGCGGCAAAACCGATCG
This sequence comes from Caballeronia humi, assembly GCF_001544475.1. Classification (GTDB taxonomy): domain Bacteria; phylum Pseudomonadota; class Gammaproteobacteria; order Burkholderiales; family Burkholderiaceae; genus Caballeronia; species Caballeronia humi. Next base: position 11,927 of record NZ_FCNW02000014.1, read on the forward strand.
TCGACGGATCGCGTTCGCCCGTCACGCCTTCGCGGCCGTAAACCGCGCAGTCTTTCAGATCGCGCCCGAGCGCCTTCGCGACGACTTCACCCATCGCGAGCGCCGTGCCCGACGGCGCGTCAACCTTGTGGCGGTGATGCGCCTCGATGATCTCGATGTCGTAGCCCTCGGCAAACTGCTTCGCGGCGAATTCGAGCAGCTTCATCGTCACGTTCACGCCGACGCTCATGTTCGGCGCAAACACGATGCCGACCTTCTCGCCCGCTGCACGCAATTGCGCTTTTTGCGCGTCGTCGAAACCCGTCGTGCCGATGATCATCTTCACGTTGTGGCGCACCGCCGCTTCCAGATGCACGAGCGTGCCTTCGGGACGCGTGAAGTCGATCAGGAAATCGGCATCGGCGAATACGCGTTCGATGTCGTCAGTCAGCACGACGCCCGTCGTCTTGCCGAGGAACGCGCCCGCGTCCTGCCCGAGCTGCGGCGCGCCGGGACGGTCCAGCGCGCCGACGAGTTCGGCGTCGGTATCGTCGAGAACGGTTTCGATCAGCATGCGGCCCATGCGGCCCGATGCACCAGCGATGGCGATTTTCATGACGATTCAGCGTGAAAACGTGTTGAAAGATGCGCGCGATGCGTCGCGCGCCCTGTCCAGACAAGGGACAGCGGGACAAACCCGCCGTTCCCCGATTTGACGTGCTTTAACCCGGCTCAGTTGCTCGGCGTGCCGGCAGCCGGCACGTAGAACGGAGTCGGTCCGACCGGATTCGTGGCGGCGGGCGCCGGCGACGAACTCTGCGGACCAACGGCACTGCTGTCCGGAATGTTGATCTGCTGCGGCTGGCGCTTCAACTGGATCTGCGAATTGCCCTGGCTGTTCGAACCAAGCGCGCCGCCCGGCGTTTGCGGCACGTTCGGGCGCGCCGTGGATTGCGTGCGGCCAGTCGGCGTCTGGATCGCGTTCGTTGCCCGGTTGGCGGCCTGTGCGGCCTGCTGGTTCGCATCACCCGCGAACGCGGCCGACGGGTCCGGCGAGATCGACGGCTCCTCGGCGGAAGGCGCCGCGACACCCGCCGACGTGGCCGATGCCGGCACCGCGACGGGTGTCGGCGGCTTCGGCAGCGAGGCGAGCTTGACGCCCTTGTCGCCATCGATTTCGGCGAGCAGTTCGAGGTTCGACGGCAGATTCTCGCCGCCCGACCAGCTCGTCACGCGATCCGCTGTGAAGTTCACGATGAAGTCGCGCTGCTGGACGACCGAGGTCGATCCGCGCTTGAAGTAGAAGACGTAATCCCAGCGATCCGCGTGAAACATGTCGGTGAGCAGCGGCGTGCCGAGCAGCGCCTTCACCTGGTCCCGCGACAGGCCGATCTGCATCTGGCTCGCCGCTTCCTGCGACACGAAATTGCCTTGCACGACGGTGATTCGGTACGGCGTGATGCTCTGCGCGATCTTCTGCGTGACGCTGTCGTAAGAGGAGCAACCGGCCAGCGTGGTGGCCAGGACGGCAGCGATCAAGGTTCCCCGCATACGACGGCTCTCCAGGCAATTCGACAAAGATTTTGGAAACATTTCACCCTTCATTTCACCCCGCGCGCGACGCGTTTTCATATGACGCTGATATCGATCGCAACGGTTCCCGGCTGTTCGACTTCGGTTCGAAGATGACCGAAACGGTAAAAACGCATTACTATGAGAACCTTGAATTGTACTCTAGGGATGCCTAGCCATGACCAATCCCGCCGATCTCAAAAATATCGGGCTCAAGGCGACCCTGCCCCGCCTCAAGATCCTCGAGATTTTCCAGCACAGCCCGGTGCGCCATCTGACGGCCGAAGACGTGTATCGCAACCTGATTCACGAAGAGCTCGACATCGGGCTCGCGACGGTTTATCGCGTGCTCACGCAGTTCGAGCAGGCCGGCCTGCTGTCGCGCAGTAATTTCGAATCGGGCAAGGCCGTGTTCGAGCTGAACGAAGGCACGCACCACGATCATCTGGTGTGTATCGACTGCGGACGCGTCGAGGAGTTCTTCGATGCGGAAATCGAAAGCCGTCAGCAAGCGATTGCGAAGGCGCGCGGTTTCAAGCTGCACGAGCACGCGCTCGCGCTGTACGGGGCGTGCACGAAGGAAAATTGCCCGCATCGGAAGCACTGAAGTACCGAAACGCTGACTGTAAGACAAAACCGCCGCCCATCGTGACCGATGGGCGGCGGTTTTCTTGCGTACGCGTTTTTTTACGCAGCCTGACCGATTGCCGCCGCGCGCGTCAGCACATAGCGCTCGGACAAGTCGATTTCGTCGCAATTCGGCTGACTGCCGCCGCGATCGACGACGATGAAATCACCCTCTCGTTCCAGCACGATCAGCGGGTGATGCCAGACGCCGCGCGCGTAGTTCACGCCCTGCCAGCCCTTTGTGTGGAACGCGCGCAGCCCGGAGGGATCGAACTCGCCCGCCGGCGCCACGACGATCAGATACTCGACATCGCCGAGCGGCACGAACGCCTGGCTGCCAAGCGGATGCCGCTCCATCATCGAGATCTCGACCGGCTGCGGCCGCGGCTGGCCGCGAAACACGCTGATGAGCGGCCGGCCGCCTTCATCCGCGCCGATCTCGACGCGTGCCAGATCGTGGAAACGCTCGGTCGTACCGCCGTTGATCGGAAAATGGCGCGCGCCGTCCAGTTCGATGACGTCGCCATACGGCGCGAAAGCCTCGCGCGTCAGGGGTTCCAGCGTCAGCGTCTTCATGATCGTTACTCGATGTCGCCAAAGACGCGCAGCCGCGACACGCCGCCGTCCGGGAAAATGTTGAAGCGCACGTGCGTCACGGCCCCAAGCGCCGCGACTTCCGACTCGAAGCGATGCACATTGTCCATCGACAGTTTCTGCTCCGGCAGCAGCACCGGCCAGAACATCGCCTGCGTGACGAGCGATTCGTCGGTGCCGCCCTCGACGCGCGCCGCCTGCAGCGAGCAGCGATCGGGGAAATTGCCCTTGAAGTGCGCCGTATCGACTTCGATTGCGCGGATCACGCCCGGATTCGCCAGCGCAACGATCGCCCAGTCGTTGCCCGGCTCGCGACGGCGCCGCGTTTCCCAGCCGTCGCCCATGTTCACACCGCGCCCCGGCATCAGCATCTGCGAGGCCGGTCCGAAATGCTGGTTGTTCGCCGCGACCAGATACGCGCCGTTTTCGATCGCCGCCAGATCCAGCAGCGTGCCGCGCGCGACACGCGAGAAGTCCGTCTTCGGCTGGCCGTAGACACGCAGCCGCGCAATCCCGCCATCCGGATAGATGTTCACGCGCAGATGCGTGTAGGCGCGTGTATCGCTGATCTCGACGTAATGGTGGCGGTTGCCCTGCAGCGTCGTCGCGGGGACGATTTCGCGCCAGTCGCCCTGTTCCTGCGGATTCGGGCTGTCCGTACAGCACGCCTCGATGGAGGCCGCCGGCGGGAAGTTGCCCGTGAAATGGCTCGTATCGATGTCGATACCGTGGATCGTGCCCGGCCGCGCCAGTTTCACGATGCAGAAATCGTAGCCCGTCGTGCGCTTGCGGCGCGTTTCCCAGCCGTCCATCCATTTGCCGTGGTCGTCGTACTTGCCGGGAATGAACTGCGCCGGCTGCGGGTCGAGCATGCGCTCTTTCGGCGCGAAGAATTCGTCGGTCGCGAACAGCGCTGTTGCGCCGAGACGCGGATCGGCGAGATTCATATAGCGGCGCGTGAAGGCGGGGGCGTCGGCGTCGAGGATCGGGTTTGCCATGCTGGTCGGCTCCTTGGAATCGGTTGAGTGAGGCGGCTTGAAGCGCGTGTGAATGTGCTTACATTCGATTTGGCGGTCGCCGGCGGGCCGGCGACCGCGTTGACGTTACTTACAGCGCGTGGGCGGTTTCGTGGCTGCTCGCGTTGGCAGTGTCCGTCTTGCCCGTCGCCGGGACGAAGAGGAAATCGGCATCCTGGTTCAGCACGCGATGCGCGCGCACCCGATCGATATCCTTCTCCCAGACCGCGACGATCACCGTCGCCACACAGTTGCCGATCAGGTTCGTCACGGCGCGAGCGATGCCGACGAACCAGTCGACCGGCAGGATCAGCACGAGGCCGAGCACGGGGATCGCGGGAATCGCGGAGAGGGTCGCGGCGAGAATCACGATCGCCGAGCCGGGGATGCCGTGCGCACCCTTCGACGTCACGAGCGACACGAGCACGACGACGATCAGGTCATGCATCGACAGCGGCGTGTTCGTGGCCTGCGCGATGAAGATGACGGCGAGCGTCAGGTAGATCGAGAAGCCGTCGAGGTTGAACGAGTAGCCGGTCGGAATCACGAGGCCGACGGTGGAATCCTTCACGCCCATCCATTCAAGCTTGCGCATGATCTGCGGCAATACGGCGTCCGACGAAGCGGTGCCGAGCACGATCGAGAGTTCTTCACGCAGATACCGCACGAGCTTGAAGATGCTGAAGCCCGCGAGGCGCATCACGACACCGAGCACGACGAACACGAACAGGAAGCAGCTCGCATAGAACACGACGACCAGCATGCCGAGCTGCTTGAGCGAATCGACGCCGTACTTGCCGGTCGTGAACGCGATCGCGCCGAGCACGCCGAGCGGCGCGAGCTTGATGACGAACGACATGATGCGGAAGAACACATGCGACAGTTCCTCGATCAGTCCCGACACGCGCCGCCCCTTCTCGCCGAGCATCGACAGCGCCGCGCCGAACAGCACGGAGAACACGAGCACCTGCAGGATGTCGCCCTTCGCGAAGGCGTCGATAGCGGTGTTCGGGATGATGTTGAGCAGGAAGCCGGACGTGTCCTTCAGGCTCTTGGCGTGCTCGGTGTACTGCGTGAGCGACGCGGCGTTGAGCGAATGCAGGTCGATGTTCGCGCCTGCGCCCGGCTTCGTGACATAGGCGAGCACCGCGCCGATCACGAGCGCGAGCGTCGTCATGATTTCGAAGTAGATGACCGCCTTCAGCCCGACGCGCCCGACTTTCTTCAGATCGCCGGCGCTCGCCATCCCGCTCACGACGACGCAAAACACGATCGGCCCGATGACCATCTTGATGAGCTTCAGAAAGCCATCGCCAAGCGGCCGGAGCGACTCGCCGAAATGCGGGAACACCGCCCCCACTACGACACCTATGACCAGCGCAATCATTACCCTGCCAAACAGCGAATTCAGGAATCTCAGCACGACTGTTCTCCTTCGTCGTCAATCTCTGTCACGGGATCACTTCAGCAACTGTTCCGACTGGTCCGACCAGTGCTGTGATGACGAATATTAGAAAACCGATATAGCCCAGTCAAGGAAGTCGTCGTAGCTGTTTACCCGCGATATCGGCAGCATCTTGCGATTGTCAAAGGCAATTTCGAGACGCCGGCTGAAGCCGCGCCTACAATGGCGGTCAGACCGGACTAGTACGATTCTTCCTATGAAAAACGTTCCGCATACCGTTACCGATGCCGCCATCGCGACCATTCGCGAACGGATCGAATCCAGCGTATATCCGGTGGGGAGTCTATTGCCGGCACAGCGGCAACTCTCCGACGAACTGGCGATCAGCCGTGCGTCGTTGCGTGAAGCGCTCTCGACGCTCGAAGCGCTCGGCATGCTTCATATCCGGCCGGGCAAGGGCGTGTATGTCAGCAGCGCGCAGGCGAGCACGTCGCACGCGTGGCGCTTTGCCGATCAGGCGTCGCTGCCGGATACCTACCAGATGCGTTTCGCACTCGAGGGTTTCGTCGCGCGACTGGCGGCCCATTCGATCGGCGACGTGGATATCGACTGGCTCCAGGACAACCTCGATTCATTGCAAGGCGCGTTGATCAACGCGGAACTGGAGGAAGCAGCGCAGCTCGACTTCGCGTTTCACATGCGGATCGTGAGCCTTGCGGGGAACGCGGCGATCGAATCGATCCTGCGGGGGAGCGCCGAGATCATGAAGGAAAGCCAGCGGCTACCGTTTTATCGGCGCGAACTCGTGCTTTCGACGTATCACGAACATTCGGCCATCGTCGAAGCGCTCAAGGCGCGCGACGGCGAAAACGCCGGCCGCGCGATCGAGACGCACATCGTGAACGCCGCGCAGCGCGCGGGTGTGCATTTTCCGTTGCCGGTGGATTCAGCGCGCTAGGGGGCGAAACGAAATGCGTGGAAACAGGGCCGTCCGGTCACCAACCGGACGGCCTTTTTTACGCTCGCGGGGCGCCGCGACTCCCGGCGATCGCGCACAAGTCAATCGAAAGTTGAAATAAATGCCGCCCAGATCGTATTAATTCAACTTTCGGAATCATCTCATTCCGAAAAAAGCGAACAAAAAGCACTCTCGCATTCCTATAAATAGCAAATAGGGATGCAGCATCATGGGCCAATTTTCCCGTAGGGCATGGCTGGGCGCGCTGCTCACCGCTGGCGTGCTCGCCGCAGGCGGCGGTCTTGCCGCCTGGCATTTCGATGTCTTCAAGCCGGGCAAGACCTATCTTGGCGACGGCAGGACGGGTCCAGCGAACATGGCGTGGATTCCCGCCGGCGCCTTCCTGATGGGCAGCGACCACTCGCACGCCCAGCCGAACGAAAAACCCGCGCACAAGGTCGCGCTGTCGGGCTTCTGGATCGACGTGAGCGACGTCACCAACGCCGACTTCCGGCGCTTCGTCGAAGCCACGCATTACGTCACCACCGCCGAGCGCAAACCTGACTGGGAAACGCTCAAGGTACAGGCCCCGCCCGGCACGCCGAAACCCGACGACAGCCTGCTCGTGCCGGGCGCGCTGGTTTTTAGCGGCACCGCCGCGCCGGTTTCCCTGCGCGATTACTCGCAATGGTGGCGCTTCGTTCCGGGCGCCGACTGGAAGCGTCCGCAAGGGCCGGACAGCGGCATTATCGGCAAGGACGATCATCCGGTGGTGCAGGTCTCGTACGAAGACGCCGAGGCCTATGCGAAGTGGGCCGGCAAGCGGCTGCCGACCGAAGCCGAGTGGGAATACGCGGCGCGCGGCGGGCTCGAGCAGGCCACCTACGCATGGGGCAACGAACCGAACCCGCAGCAGAAGACGATGGCGAACATCTGGGACAACCATCGCGAGACACCCTTCCCCGTCGTCACTGACGAAAAAGTGCAGGTCGGCACCACGGCCGTCCGGAAGTTCGCGCCGAACGGCTACGGCCTCTACGACATGGCCGGCAACGTCTGGCAATGGACCGCGGACTGGTACCGCGCCGACTACTTCAAGACGCAGGCGCAGCTCGGCAAGACGCCGCGCGACCCCGTTGGTCCCCCCGACAGCTTCGACCCTTACGACGATTCCGGCATCCCGCCCGATGCCCCGCGCCGCGTGACGCGTGGCGGTTCGTTCCTGTGCAGCGATACGTATTGCCTCAGCTACCGCACCAGCGCACGGCGCGGCACCGACCCGTACACGAGCATGTCGCACATCGGCTTTCGCCTCGTCATGACACAGGATCAATGGAAAGCCGAGCAGAAACGCACCAAGGCCGAAGCCAATCGTTGATGCACCTCATTCGGCGTTCGCCGGATCACAAGGCTCTCCGCTGATGCCGGAGAGCATTTACTCAAGCAATAAGGAAAACTCCATGCACATGCCAAAATTCAAAGGGCGGCGCACGGGCGGGCTGCTCTTAGCCGCTGCGTTGGCGCTGACCCTTGGCATTACCGGACTGTCACAGGCGAACACGGCCGCCGACGCTGCGAAGGTCCAGTTCAAGCCGCTCGTCAGCGAAACCACGGGCAGGCTCGGCGAAATCCTGCCGCTGCCTCAGACCGAATTCGAGGCGATGACGGAGCAGGACTACGCCAAGGTTCAGGCGCCGGCATTCCATCAGGTACGGCCGCCGAAGGGCGCGCCCAATATCGTGATCGTGCTGCTCGATCAGGTCGCCTATGCCGACCCGCAATTGTTCGGCGGCCAGATCCGCATGCCGACGCTCGACAAGCTGGCAAAAGACGGGCTGACGTACACCAACTTTCACGTGAACGCGCTGTGCTCGCCCAGCCGCATGACGCTCCTGACCGGGCGTAACCAGCATCTGGCGGGCGTCTCGACCGTGATCGATACCGCCACGGCCTATCCGGCGAATAGCGGCGTGCGCCCGCGCAGCGTCGCGACCGTTGGCGAAATCCTGCATCAATGGGGCTACGTCACGTCGTACTTCGGCAAGAACCACGAGGTGCCGCCGTATGAAGGCAGCGTAAGCGGTCCGTTCGACCGCTGGCCGACGCAGTCCGGCTTCGACAAGTTCTACGGCTACATCGGCGGTGAGCAGTCGTCGTTCTATCCGAACCTGATCGATGGCACGACGCACGTCGAGCGCCCGCGCAACGACCCGAATTATCACTTCAACACCGACATGACCAATCAGGCGATCGCCTGGCTGCGCGGCACGCAGTCGCTGACGCCAGACCGGCCGTTCCTGATGTATTACTCGTCGAGCGGCGGCCACCCGCCGCACACGCCGCGCCCCGACTGGCTTAAGAAGCATCTGTACGCAGGCGAGTTCGACAAGGGCTGGGACGTGATGCGCGAGGAAATCCTTGCGCGCCAGAAAAAGCTCGGCATCGTGCCGGAAAACACGCAGCTCGCGAAGAATCCCGACTACATCAAGAAATGGGCAGATCTCTCGCCTGACGCGAAGAAAGTCTATGCGCGCCAGATGGAGGTGTATGCCACGCTGGTCGAAAGCGCGGACGCGGAAGTGGGCCGCCTCGTCGATACCATCGAGGACCTCGGCCAGATGGACAACACGCTGTTCTTCTACATCACGGGTGACAACGGCGGCTCGTCGATCGGCGAGATCAACGGCGTGTTCAACGAGTGGTCGGCGCTCAACGGCGCACCGGAGGACGTGGCATACCTGAAGAAGCGCATCGACGCGGGCGAATACGGCGGTCCGAAGTCGTATCCGAACTATTCGATCGGCTGGGCTGCGGCAGGCGCGACGCCCGCTACCTGGATGATCCAGATGACGCACGCTGGCGGCAACATGGCCGGCATGGTCGTCCACTATCCGAAGGGCATCAAGGCGAAGAGCGAATTGCGCCACCAGTACGCGCATTTGAACGACATCGTACCGACGATTCTCGACGTGATCGGCGTGCCGGAACCGAAAATGGTGAACGGCGTCAAGCAGGTGCCGATGTCGGGCACCAGCCTGAAGTACACCGCTGCGGACGAGAAGACGGAGCGTCACGTCACGCAGTACAACGAGTCGTCGGGCAACCGGAGCATTTACCACGAAGGCTGGCTCGCCGCCGTGGTCCATCGCGCGCCGTGGCAGCACGAAGCGCCGCAGCACGACTTCGAAAAGGACGACTGGCAGCTGTTCCACATGGCCGAGGACTTCGGCCTCGCCAACAACGTCGCGGCGAAATATCCAGAAAAGCTGAAGGAAATGAAGGAGTTGTTCCGCCAGGAAGCCATCAGGAACAAGGTCTTCCCGCTCGACGATCGCGGCTTCCAGTTGTTGAACCCGGTCGAAGCCGGCCGTCCGGACCTGATGTTCGGCCGCAAATCGCTCACGCTCTACCCGGGCATGCGCGGCATGACGGAAAACAACTTCATCAACACGAAGGCCGTGTCGTACACGATCACCGCCGATCTCGACATTCCGAAGGAAGGCGCGAAGGGTGTGATCATCTCGCAAGCCGGGCAGAACGGCGGCTGGAGTCTCTACGTCAAGAATGGCAAGACGAAGTACGTCTACAACTGGCTCTCGCGCGAGAAGTACGTGATCGAATCGAGCGAACCGCTGCCAACGGGCCGCGTCAAGGTCACGTTCGACTTCGCCTATGACGGCGGCGGCCTGAACAAGGGCGCAACGGGTACGTTGTCGATCAACGGCAAGAAGGTCGGCTCGGGCCGCATTGAGAAGACGCAGGGCGCCGTGTATTCGCTCGCGGGAGAGACGGCGGACGTGGGCATCGACGCGCCGACGCCCGTCACCGACGACTACCCCTTCTACGACAACGAGTTCACCGGCACGATTCGTACGGTGCGTATCGACTTGAAGTAAGCAGGATCGGCGGGGGTGCTCCCCGCTGCTGTCGGCTGTACGACCAAAGCCCTGCCAGCGCGCAGGGCTTTTTCATTTGCCGCCGCACCAAAAAAAACCCCGGCCGCTTTCGCGACCGGGGTTTTCGTATGACATCGCAGCGCGATTACTTCGCGTTCGCGAGTGCGACAGCCGTATCCAGCATGCGGTTCGAGAAGCCCCACTCGTTGTCGTACCAGCTCGACACCTTGACGAGGCGGCCCGACACCTTCGTCAGCGTCGAGTCGAACGTCGACGACGCCGGGTTGTGGTTGAAGTCGATCGACACGAGCGGCGCATCGTTGTAGCCCAGAATGCCCTTCAACGCGCCTTCCGATGCTTCCTTCATGATCGAGTTGACTTCATCGACCGTCGTGTCGCGCGCGGCGATGAACGACAGATCGACCACCGACACGTTGATCGTCGGCACGCGGATCGCGTAGCCGTCGAGCTTGCCGTTCAGTTCCGGCAGCACCAGGCCGACCGCCGATGCCGCGCCCGTCTTTGTCGGGATCTGGCTGTGCGTGGCCGAGCGCGCGCGGCGCAGGTCTTCGTGATAGACGTCGGTCAGGACCTGGTCGTTCGTGTACGCGTGGATCGTCGTCATCAGGCCGTTCACGAGGCCGATCTTGTCGTTCAGCGGCTTGACGAGCGGCGCTAGGCAGTTCGTCGTGCACGATGCGTTCGAGATGACCGTGTCCGATGCCTTCAGCACGTGATGGTTCACGCCGTAGACGATGGTCGCGTCGACGTCCTTGCCGCCCGGTGCCGAGATGATCACCTTCTTCGCGCCGCCCTTGATGTGCGCGCTCGCCTTTTCCTTCGTCGTGAAGAAGCCGGTGCACTCCAGCACCACGTCCACGTTCAGCTCGCCCCACGGCAGTTCGGCCGGGTTGCGGTTCGCCAGCACGCGGATCTTGTCGCCGTTGACGACGAGGTAGTCGCCGTCCACCTTCACTTCGCCCGGGAACTTGCCGTGCGCCGTGTCGTACTGCGTGAGGTGGGCGTTCGTCTTGGCATCGCCGAGATCGTTGATCGCCACGATCTCGATGTCGTGCTTCTTGCCGTTCTCATACAGGGCGCGCAACGTGTTGCGGCCGATCCGGCCGTAGCCGTTGATTGCAACGCGAATCGTCATGGTCTATCTCCTTGGCTTGAAAAAATACTTCCGGATCGTGGCGCGTCCGAGCTAACGATCACGCTCAGGCGCCGGCGAGCGCGGCCTTGGCCGTCGCGACCACATGCTCGACGGTAAAGCCGAAATGCTTGAAGAGAGCGCCGGCCGGCGCGGATTCGCCGAACGAATCGATGCCGACCACGCCGCCTTCGAGACCCACATACTTGCGCCAGAAATCTGTCACGCCCGCTTCGATCGCCACGCGCACGACGCCCTTCGGCAGCACGCGCTCGCGATACTCGGCGTCCTGCTTATCGAACACGTTGGTCGACGGCATCGACACCACGCGCGCGCCGATGCCTTCCTGCGCGAGCTTCTCGACGGCTTCCATCGCCAGTTGCACTTCCGAGCCGGTCGCGAGCAGGATGATCTTGCGCGCGGGAATGTCGTCGTTCCAGTCGCGCAGGACGTAGCCGCCCTTCGCGATGTTCGCGATCTGCACGTCGCTGCGCGGCGAAAATTGCAGGTTCTGACGGCTGAAAATCAGCGCCGACGGGCCTTCGTGGCCGATCGCGTGCGTCCAGGCCACGGCGGTTTCGACGGTATCGGCCGGGCGCCACGTCTGGAGTTGCGGAATCAGGCGCAGGCTCGACACGTGTTCGATCGACTGGTGCGTCGGGCCGTCTTCACCGAGGCCGATGGAATCGTGCGTGAACACGAAGATCGAACGCGACTTCATCAGCGCCGCGACGCGCAGCGCGTTGCGGCTGTAGTCGGAGAACGTGAGGAACGTGCCACCGAACGGACGATAGCCGCCATGCAGCGCGATGCCGTTGATCGCCGCGCTCATGCCGAATTCGCGCACGCCGTAATTGATGTGGTTGCCCCACTCGATGCCTGTCGCATCGTTGCCGTCGCCGGCCGCGCGCACGGCCTTCGAGGCCTTCCAGTTCGTCAGATTCGAGCCGGTCAGGTCGGCCGAGCCGCCGAGCAGTTCCGGCAGCGCGGCGGCGAGGCCGTCGAGGGCCTGCTGCGATGCCTTGCGGGTCGCGACGGTTTCGGCACGCTGGTTCGCGCCTTCGATGATCTTCTTCGCGTCGTCCGCCCAGTTCGCCGGCAACTCGCCCTTCATGCGGCGCGTGAATTCGGCGGCTTGCTGCGGGTGCTTCGCGCTGTAGGTGTCGAACGCCTTGTTCCACTCGGCTTCCGAGCGCGCGCCCTGCTCCTTCGCGTCCCACGCGGCGTAGACCTCCTGCGGGATCACGAACGGCTCGTACGCCCAGCCGATCGCGGCGCGCGTATCGGCGATTTCCTTGTCTCCGAGCGGTGCGCCGTGCGCGTCGTGGCCGCCCGCCTTGGTCGGCGCGCCCTTCCCGATCACCGTGCGGCAGCAGATCAACGTCGGCTTGTCTGCGTTCTTGGCTTGCGCGATGGCGGCATCGACCGCATCGACGTCATGGCCGTCCACTGCGCGGATCACGTTCCAGCCGTAGGCTTCGAAGCGCTTCGGGGTGTCGTCGCGGAACCAGTGCTCGACGTGGCCGTCGATCGAGATGCCGTTGTCGTCGTAGAGCGCGATCAGCTTGTTCAGCTTGAGCGTGCCGGCAAACGAGCAGGCTTCGTGTGAGATGCCTTCCATCAGGCAGCCGTCGCCGAGGAACACGTACGTATGGTGATCGACGATCGACGCGCCTTCCTGATTGAATTCGGCGGCGAGCAAGGCTTCGGCGAGCGCCATGCCGACCGCGTTCGCGAGACCCTGGCCGAGCGGGCCGGTGGTCGTCTCGACGCCCGCCGTGAGGCCCACTTCGGGGTGGCCCGGTGTCTTCGAATGCAACTGGCGGAAGTTCTTGAGTTCAGTGATCGGCAGGTCGTAGCCGGTCAGGTGCAGCAGCGAATACAGCAGCATCGAGCCGTGCCCGTTCGACAGCACGAAGCGGTCGCGGTCGGCCCAGTGCGGATTCGACGGATTGTGTTTCAAGTGGCGCGACCACAGCGCGACGCCGATTTCCGCCATGCCCATCGGCATGCCGGGGTGGCCGGAGTTGGCTTGTTGAACGGCATCCATCGACAGCGCGCGAATCGCGTTGGCCATCAGGGCGGTTTGGCTGGAGGTCGGGGTCGTCATGTGGGTTCGGGGTAAGTCCTGAAATGATCCCGGATGTTTCCGGATGACGCGCCGGGCGGCGGCGAACGATGCTTTCAGGCCCCGGAACGACGAGAAACGAGGAGGATCGGAGGCCGTCATTCTAACAGACGCGTCTGATTGACAACGTCCGAAAGCCGGCAGACAGGCGGCGCGAATCGAGTCGGGGGCGCCATGTTTGTTCAGGCACGCTCCGTGCATTCGTCCACGCGACGTGCGTCTGGATGGCCGATCGGCTGACCTTTGAGCGTCAAACCTTCGTGGCACAATGCGCCTCACGGACCCAAGCTGCAGGAGTTTTCCCGATGACCGATCCTCGCCCAGCCGATGTGCCGTGGCTGACGCCTTACCTGACCGTCCACGACGCGCGCGTCGCCACCGGCTTCTATGAGCAGGCGCTCGGTTTCGCCGTGCGCGACAGCGTCAACGACGACGGCGCGATCATCCACGTCGAGATGACCTATCGCGGGCAGTTGATTGTGATGTTCGCACCCGAAGGTGCATACGGCTCGCAGGCGCGCACGCCGAAGACCTCGGGTTTGATGGCGCCGCAGTCGTTCTATCTTTACGTCGATGATGTCGATGCCGTCTATGCTCGTGCGCTGGCGGTTGGGGCGAAAGGGCTGATCGAGCCGCAGGACCAGTTCTGGGGTGACCGCTTTGCACAATTCGAGGACCCGGACGGCTATCGCTGGGCAATCGCGCGGCATCTGGGCTAAGGCACCGCCCGCTCTCAACTTATATCCGCTGGCGCTGTGAGCCGGCGATCATCGACATGCCACGCTTCTTCGTTGACCGTCCGCTCGTCGCGGGCGAAACCCTTCCGCTGCCCGACGACGTCGTGCGCCACGTCCACGTCCTGCGCCTGCAAACCGGCGACGCGGTCACGCTCTTCGACGGCTCGGGGGGCGAATTCGACGCCGAACTCACTGATATCGCCAAGCGCTCGGTGGTCGCGCGGATCGGCGAGCATCGCGATCGCGAGGCCGAACCGCCATATCGCGTGACGCTGGCGCAAGGCGTCGCTGGCGGCGACAAGATGGACTGGCTGATCGAGAAGGCGGTCGAACTCGGGGTGGCCGCGGTCGTGCCGCTGACGGCCGAGCGCGGCGTCGTACGTCTTGCTGGAGAGCGCGCGCTCAAGCGTCAGGCGCACTGGCAAGCGCTTGTGCGCGCAGCGTGCGAGCAGTGCGGGCGCAATCGCGTGCCCGATATCGCGCCGCCGCGCGATCTCGAAGCTTGGCTCTCTCAACTGCCCCCCGCCGAAGATAGTGAATTGCGGTTGCTGCTTTCGCCGCGCGCGGAGGTGAGCTTCGCGTCGCTGCCGAGCGCGCCGCCTGTCGCGCCGGTCACGGTGCTAATCGGCCCGGAAGCGGGTTTTTCACCTTCAGAAGAGAAATTTATCGTTGACACGGGATTTTCGACGCTCGGCCTCGGCTCGCGCGTATTGCGCACCGAGACTGCCGGAATGGCCGTGCTGGCGGCGCTGGCCGCTCGCTGGGGCGGGTGGTAAACGCAAAAAGCCGGTCGTGGAGACCGGCTTTCTGTTGCAAGACCTGATGCTCAGGCAAACGAATAAAACACCCGGAACGCCACACGTCGCTCGGCCCAGAACTCGGACGCCTCGCGGAACACGTCGAGCAGCGTTTCGCGCCCTTCCTTATCGAATTTCTGCGCGATCGGCAGCGCCTCGAGCACGATCACGAAGCCCGGCTGCGAACCCGCCTTGTGGACGAGATCGGTGAGGCTGTCGTACAGCGCGTCGTAATTCTTGCCGAAGTGCTTGGGAAACAGAAACGACGTAGCGATAGTTTCGAGCACTTCCTGCTTGCTCTGCGCCTGTCCGCAATACGCGAACAGAAAATGCTGGCCGAGCCGGCTGGCTTCGTCGGCGAGGTCCTGCACGCGATACGCGCGGATCGACTGCACGATGTTCGGCCGCACCGTCCTGAAAAGACTCATGGACCCCTCGTCCGTTGATGAGAGCGCCGGGTTCGGTTCGTCGTCGGATCTGTCGTCGTGTTCAGTCGTGCGCAGCCGAAGTACTCGCTGGAACAGGTTGCCATCGCCGGTGGCGAAAAGATCACCCGCCACACCGTTGCCGTGCGCGTAGATGTTGTCGCTCATGCCGTTCATCCCGAAGTTATCCCGCAATGCGTTTAAAACTGGCGTAATGGTCGTCGGAGTAATAACACTCGTCGATCTGCCGCCGGGGCCCACCGCACACGATCCGGCGCGCGCCGCGGTCGCGGGCACGCGGGGTGGGGACGGTGTACTCGTGGTAATAGCCGCGCGGATGCGGCGGAAGCAAACGCTCGCGATTGCCGAACACGACGCCATCCTTCTCGAACGGATACGGCCCGCCTGACTCGATCAGCCGCAGCGTCGCGATGGCCTGCTTCGGCAATTGCGCGATGGCGACGGTTTCGCGACCGTCTTCCGTTCGCCCGTTGACCGAGCCGCCCGATGCATTCCGTCCCGGCGATTCCGCCGGCTGAGCGGACTGGGCCACGGCGCTCGAACCGGGCGCCGTATCACGCGCGTCCGGACCATGCCCGCCCTTGTCACAGCCGCTCAGGACCACGAAAAGCGCAAGAATGCAGTGCCGAAACCACATGCGCTTCACGTAGCGATATCCCCGCAATAAACCCGGATTTCGACGACCATTAAAGACGTAAGGGTATCGCTAATGACACCCGGAATCAACGTTCGGCCGGGAAATGAAAGTTCGGACCGCGCTTGGGAGCCGAGTTTTGCGTGTGCAAAACTGGGCCGCCGACGCAATTCTTAGCCCAAATCTGAGAGATTTTTATCTCGAACACGCTAATAATTCAATCCAGCGTGGTTCAGAGACACGGTGGCATGTTTGCCTCGCTTGCCGCCGGCCTCGCGGCGCTCGCCGTCGCCATTGCTGATTGGAGGAGACGCAAATCCCCTTGCATGCCTCGGAGCGTGCCGGTCATCCGGCACGCTTTTTTTTTGGGTTTTTTAATGGAGGCAAGGGAGCAGTGCGGTGCTTGTTGCGAGCCCCGCACCGGGTTTTCAGCGCGTGGCCGTCGTGTCCGCGACCAAAAGAGCCGTCATGTTGACGATCCGCCGCACCGTCGCCGAAGCGGTCAGCACGTGCACGGGCTTCGCCGCGCCGAGCAGGATCGGCCCGATCGCGATGTTGTTGCCCGCCGCCGTCTTCAGCAGGTTGTACGAGATGTTCGCGGCATCGATATTCGGCAGGATCAGCAGGTTCGCGTCGCCTTCGAGCGTCGATTCCGGCAGTACTTCCTTGCGCAGACGGGCATCCAGCGCGACGTCGCCGTGCATTTCGCCATCGACATCCAGGTCCGGCGCGCGTTGCTTGAGCAGTGCCAGCACGTCGCGCATTTTCTGCGCGGAAGGCGCGTTGCTCGTGCCGAAGTTTGAATGCGACAAGAGCGCAATCTTCGGCTCGATACCGAAACGGCGCACCTCTTCAGCCGCCATGATCGTGATTTCGGCGAGCTGCTCGGGCGTCGGATCGACGTTCACGTGTGTATCGACGATGAAGATCTGCCGCCCCGGCAGCACCAGCGCGTTCATCGCGGCGTAAACCGTCGCGCCTTCCTTCCTGCCGATCACCTGATCGATGAAGTGCAAATGGCGATGCGTCGTCGAAACCGTGCCGCAGATCATGCCGTCCGCCTCGCCGCGCTCGACCAGCATCGCGCCGATCAGCGTCGTGCGGCGGCGCATTTCGAGCTTCGCCATCTGCTCGCTGATGCCCTTTCGCGCCATCATCTTGTAATAGCTCTGCCAGAAATCGCGGTAGCGCTCGTCGTGATCGGTGTCGATGACGGTGAAATCGACGCCTGGCGTCAGCCGCAGGCCGAACTTGTGCAGACGCTGCTCGATCACCGCCGGCCGGCCGATGAGGATAGGACGAGCGATCTTTTCATCGACCGCGATCTGCACCGCGCGCAGCACGCGTTCCTCTTCGCCTTCCGCGAACACGATGCGCTTCTTCTCCGCCTCGACGCTGCGCGCGAGCTGGAAGATCGGCTTCATCGTCGTGCCGCTGTGGTAGACGAATTGCTGCAAGTGCTGCTCGTAGGCTTCCATGTCCTCGATCGGACGCGTCGCGACGCCGGAATCCATCGCGGCTTTCGCCACGGCGGGCGCGATCTTCACGATCAGACGCGGATCGAAAGGCTTCGGAATCAGATATTCCGGACCGAACGACAGATCCTGAATGCCGTAAGCCGTTGCGACGATATCGCTCTGTTCCTGACGCGCCAGTTCCGCGATCGCGTTCACGGCAGCGATTTCCATCTCGCGCGTGACCGTGGTCGCGCCTGCATCGAGCGCGCCGCGGAAGATGAACGGGAAGCAGAGGACGTTGTTGACCTGATTGGGATAGTCCGTGCGACCGGTGGCGAGCACGGCGTCCGGGCGCACTTCGAGCGCGAGTTCCGGCAGGATTTCGGGCGTCGGGTTGGCGAGCGCGAGAATCAGCGGCTTCGTGCCCATGCTCTTGACCATGTCCTGCTTGAGCACGCCGCCGGCCGAAAGTCCAAGGAACACATCAGCGCCTTCGATCACTTCGGCCAAAGTGCGCGCGTCCGTTTCGCGGGCGAAGCGTTCCTTGTCCGGGTCCATCAATTCGACGCGGCCCTTGTAGACCACGCCGGCCAGATCCGTCACATAAATGTTCTCGAGCTTCATGCCGAGATCGACCAGCAGATCGAGACACGCCAACGCGGCAGCGCCCGCACCGGAAGCCACGAGCTTCACTTCGGCGATATTCTTGCCGACCACCTTCAGACCATTGGTCACAGCCGCCGCGACAACGATCGCGGTGCCGTGCTGGTCATCGTGGAAGACCGGAATCTTCATGCGCTTGCGGCATTCCCGCTCGACGATGAAGCAATCCGGCGCCTTGATGTCTTCCAGATTGATGCCGCCGAAAGTCGGTTCGAGCGCGGCGATCACATCCACCAGCTTGTGCGGGTCCATCTCGTTGAGTTCGATGTCGAACACGTCGATGCCCGCGAATTTCTTGAACAGCACCGCCTTGCCTTCCATCACCGGCTTCGACGCGAGCGGCCCGATGTTGCCGAGGCCCAGCACCGCCGTCCCGTTCGTGACTACGCCGACGAGGTTGCTGCGCGCGGTGAAACGCGCGGCATTCAGCGGATCTTCGACGATCGCCTCGCAGGCGAACGCGACGCCCGGCGAGTACGCCAGCGCGAGGTCGCGCTGGTTGATCATCTGTTTGGTCGGCGCGATGGCGATCTTGCCCGGCGTCGGAAATTCGTGGTAATCGAGCGCAGCTTCGCGCAATTTGGTATTGGCGGATGTCGTCATGAGGCGGGCCGGCAGGCGAGATTAGAATAGAAGTTCGAACGCATTGTAGCGCCATTCAGGCACCGATTCGGGTTGAAATCGGCGCAATTCGGGTGCAACTGCCAAGACTGGAACACGCTGAAAGCGCACGCCCCGCAAGGCGTTCGAGGGTCTAAAGTCGCCTAACCCGTTTCATCCGGCCGGGAAACGCGTGCATCTGCGCGCACCGATGTCCATTCCACCATTCCTAATTCGCTTCCGGGCCCACGATGCTTTCCGAGTTTTCCCTGATCGAGCGTTTTTTCGCCCGCCGTGCGTCGGCGCCGTTGTCGAACGGCGCGGCGAGAGCGCCGCGCGCGGCGCTCGGCATCGGCGACGATTGCGCGCTGATCGTCCCGCCGCCCGGCCAGCAGCTCGCGATATCGACGGACATGCTGGTCGAAGGCCGCCACTTCTTCGCCGACGTCGATCCGCACGCGCTCGGCCACAAGGCGCTCGCCGTCAACCTGTCCGATCTGGCCGCGATGGGCGCCGCGCCCCACGCGTTCACACTGGCGCTCGCGCTGCCGAGCGCCGACGAGCGCTGGCTCGCGGCATTCAGCGACGGCCTTTTCGCGCTCGCCGAGCGCTTCGGCTGCGAGCTGATCGGCGGCGACACGACGAGCGGTCCGCTCAACATCTGCATCACCGTCTTCGGCGACGTCCCACCGAACGCCGCGCTGCGTCGCGACGCAGCGCGTCCGGGCGACGACATCTGGGTCTCCGGCACGCTCGGCGACGCGCGCGCGGGACTCGGCCTCCTGCGCGACGAATGGCACGTCGCCGACGAAGCGTTGGCCGCTCGATGCAAACGCGCGCTGGAACGCCCGGAGCCGCGCGTCGGGCTGGGGCTGGCGCTGCGCGGCGTGGCGCACGCGGCACTCGACATCTCCGATGGCCTGGCCGGCGATCTCATGCACATATTGAAGCGCTCGAACGCGCGCGCCATCGTCGATGCGGACGCTGTGCCGATCTCCGACGCGCTCGCCTCGCTGCCAGAAGGGGTGCGCCGTTCGTGCGCGCTCGCCGGCGGCGACGACTACGAACTGTGCTTCACCGCCCCCGCCGAAACGCGCGGAACGGTCGAAGGATTAGCCGAACGGGAGAACGTGCGGGTCACGCGCATCGGTACAATCGAAGCGATCGGTTCCGTGGCGCACGCGCCGTCCATCGCCTGGCGCGACCGCAACGGCGCCCCGCTCTCCCTGACGTTGCAAGGCTTCGACCACTTTCATGCAGACTGACCCCACGCTCGCGAGCGATCCCGCCGCGCCGCTCAAGCCACCCAAGCCCCCGCGCAAGGCAAGCGCGCGCTTCATGCTGACGCATCCGTTGCACATCCTTTCGCTCGGCTTCGGCAGCGGCCTTTCGCCGATCGCGCCGGGCACGGTCGGCACGCTGTTCGCGTGGGCGTCGTTCGTCGCGTTCAATCAGTATCTGACGGTGGCCGAATGGGCAGCGCTGATCGTCGTCGGTTTCGTGGCGGGCTGCTGGTTCTGCGGCTTCACGGCGACGAAGATGGGCGTGGCCGATCCGTCGCCGGTCGTGTGGGACGAGATCATCGCGTTCTGGCTGGTGCTGCTCTTCGTCACGCCAGTCACGTTTACCGGGCAATTGTGGGCGTTCATCGTGTTCCGCTTCTTCGACATGGTGAAGCCGCCGCCGATCCGCTATTTCGACCGTAACCTGAAAGGCGGTTTCGGCATCATGTTCGACGACCTCGTCGCCGCTTTCCTCACGCTGCTCGTAATCGCGCTCTGGCGCATGACCGTCTGACCTTTCCGGCCCCTTCGAGACATCATCATGGCTACCGATAACGTCGTTCACCAACTCGCGATCCGCGTCGGCAACAAGCTGCACGAGGAGCGGCTCATGCTCGCCACCGCGGAATCGTGCACGGGCGGCATGGTCGCCGCCGCGATCACCGACATTTCCGGCAGCAGCAACTGGTTCGAGCGAGGCTTCGTCACGTATTCGAATCTCGCGAAAACGGAGATGATCGGCGTGCCGGCCGCGCTCATCGAGCACCACGGCGCGGTGAGCGAGCCGGTCGCGCGGGCGATGGCTGAAGGCGCGCTCCGCAACAGCCGCGCGCAGGTATCGGTGGCGATCACGGGCGTCGCGGGCCCGGCGGGTGGCAGCGAAGCGAAGCCGGTCGGCACGGTGTCGTTCGCGTGGAGCAACCGGCTGCACACGGCCGTCGAAACGCAGCTCTTCAAGGGCGATCGCGAACAGGTTCGCGCGCAAGCCGCCGCGCACGCGTTGCGCGGGCTGCTGGAATTGCTCGAGCGGCGTGAACGGTGAACCGGCACGCCGCACAAAATGAAGCTGCCTGAATGAACGATTCGAACTCTCCGACCAACCTCTTTTCCTACGATCGAGCGCAGGTCGTGCAATGGCTCGGCCCCAAGACCGTCGCCAAGGCGGTTCCGTACGTCGGCGCCGTGACGGCGATGCAGTGGCGCGGCGATGAACTCTCCGCGCGCGTCCAGGGCACACAGCTGGCGCCTTATCTGGTGCAGTTGAAGTTTCACCCGGATACCGTCAGCCCGATCCTCGACGGCAACTGCACGTGCCCGGTCGGTCACCTCTGCAAGCACATCGGCGCCGTGCTGCTCGCGAATCTCGCGCCAGCGCCGCAGCAGGAAAACGGCTTGCGGCCCGAGCTGTCGGAGTGGCTGAACCGCTTTCGCACCCGCGTCGCGGCGGCCCGGCCGGCCGGGGGCGCGCAGCCCGCCGCAAAAACGCAGGCGGTGTACGCGCTTGCCTATGTGCTCAACACGCCGCAACCGAGCCATCATCCCGAGTTGCAGATTTTCAAGACGCGCCTCGGAATCGACGGCACGATCCGCGATTTCGACCGTTGGAATGCGAGCAACGCCGCCTTGTCGAATCCGGCGAAATTTATCGCCGACGACGACCTCACGATTCTGCGCGCGCTGATCCCCGGCAAATCCGCGGGCGACGTGCTCGGCAGCTTCGTGCTGAGTGGCCCGGCCGGCGCCGCCCTCATGCCGAAACTCCTCGCGACCGGACGCTTTTTCACGGAACTCGCCAAGCATGCGGGCAATGTGCACGCTGGCACGCCCCTGCGCGAAGGTCCGGCGCGCGCCGGACGTATCGAATGGATGCCGGAAACGCACGACCGCCTGCGCCCGGTGCTGCATGCGAGCCCGCGCGCGAACGCCGTGCTCGCAACCGAACCGCGCTGGTACGTCGACGCTGAGACGGGCGAAGCCGGCCTCGTCGACACGCCGATGCCCGCGCGCCAGCTCGCGGACTATCTCTCGATGCCGCCGATCACGCTCGCCGAGGCCCCGCTCGTCGCCGCCGCGTTGCGCGACTGCGCGCCCGCGCTGCCGTTGCCGCCTTCGCGCGACAGCGGCGAGATTCGCGTGATCGACGCGGCGCCCTTGCCGGTGCTCACGCTCGACACGCTGCCGGTGTACGTCGCGCGTTTCGGCAAGTACGACCATCGCGCGACGTCGCTCGACTTCGCGACGGTCAGCTTCGATTACGACGGCCTTCAGGTCGCGGCCGAAAGCGCGTCGATGATGATTCACCGGCGCGGCGACGAACTCGTCGAGATCAAGCGCGACGACGCGGCGGAACGGGAACGCCTGGAGCAACTCGCCGACAGCGGCTTGCAGCGGCTCCCGCTGCAGCACGTCTATGGGCCGAAGCCGTTTCCGGTGGGGCTGCGCGCGCTGAACGACCCGAAGGCATGGGACGCATTCGTCGCCGATACGCTGCCGCTCCTGCGTCGCGACGGCTGGCGCGTCAATATGACGCACGACTTCAGCTTCAACGTGATCGACATCGACGATATCGAAGGCAGCGCGCACAGCGCGGGCGACGGCTGGTTCGATCTCGAAATGGGCATCACGGCGGGCGAGCGCAAGCTGCGCCTGGAGCCGCTTCTCGCCGATCTTTTCCGCCGCGACCGGCGCTGGCTGTCGGGCATGCTCGATTCGATCGCCGACGATGAAGGCGTCGAGTTGCGCACCGATCAGGGCGAGCGGCTGCGGCTGATGGCAAACCGGCTGAAGCCGGTCGTGCGCGTGCTGATCGACCTGTTCAGCTCGATGGGCGAAGGCGAGGCGCTGCGCATTCCCGCGCTCGACGCCGGCCGGCTCGCCGCGCTGGAAGACACGCACCGCTGGCAGTTTCGCGGCGATACGTCGGTCATCGAACTGGCGCGGCGGCTGCAGACGTCGAACGGGCCGCACGAGGTTCCGGTGCCCGCCGGTCTGCGCGCCGAATTGCGCACGTATCAGCGCGAGGGCCTGAACTGGATGCAGTTCCTGCGCGAGCACGGCCTCTCGGGCGTCCTCGCCGACGATATGGGTCTCGGCAAGACCGTGCAGACGCTCGCGCACATCCTCGCGGAGAAGGAAGCGGGCCGGCTCGACCGCCCCGCGCTGATCGTCGTGCCGACGACGCTCGTTCACAACTGGTGCGAGGAAGCGGGCCGTTTCGCGCCGGATCTGAAAGTGCTCGACCTGCACGGCCCCGAGCGGCGCGAGCGTTTCGAGCAGATCGGCGCGCACGATCTGATTCTGACGACCTACGCGCTTTTGTGGCGCGATCACGAGGCGCTCGTCGAGCACGACTATCACCTGCTGATCCTCGACGAAGCACAGTACGTCAAGAATTCGACGACCAAGGCTGCCACGAGCATCCGCGAACTGCGCGCGCGGCATCGGCTGTGTTTGACGGGGACGCCGCTCGAAAATCACCTCGGCGAACTGTGGGCGCAGTTCGATTTCCTCCTGCCGGGCTTTCTCGGCACGCAGCGCGATTTCACGAAGCGCTGGCGCGCGCCGATCGAAAAGGACGGCGACACCGTCCGGCGCGAACTGCTCGCGCGGCGCATCCGGCCGTTCATGCTGCGTCGCCGGAAGGACGAGGTCGCGAAGGAATTGCCGCCGAAGACGACGATCGTACGCACCGTCGATCTCGAAGGCGGGCAGCGCGATCTGTATGAAACGGTGCGCACGGCGATGCAGGAAAAAGTGCGCTCGGCGGTGTCCGAGCATGGGTTTGCGCGCAGCCACATCGTCGTGCTCGATGCGCTTTTGAAGCTGCGGCAGGTGTGCTGCGATCCGTCACTCGTCAAGCTGAAGCAGGCGAAACGCGTGGAGGAATCGGCGAAACTCGAACTGCTGCTCGAGATGCTGCCCGAATTAATCGAGGAAGGGCGGCGCGTGCTCGTGTTCTCGCAGTTCACGGGGATGCTCGCGATCATCGCGGCGGCGCTCGACAAGGCGTCGATTCCCTACGCGATGCTGACCGGCGACACCACCGATCGCCGCACGCCGGTGCGCCGTTTTCAGGACGGCAAGGTGCCGCTCTTCCTGATCAGTTTGAAGGCGGGCGGCGTCGGCCTGAACCTGACCGCCGCCGATACCGTGATCCACTACGACCCGTGGTGGAACCCCGCCGCCGAGAACCAGGCGACAGACCGCGCGCACCGGATGGGGCAGGACAAGCCGGTGTTCGTGTACAAGCTGATCGCGGCGGGGAGCATCGAGGAGAAGATCGTCGCGATGCAGGGCAGGAAGGCGGCACTCGCCGACAGCATTCTTTCGGAGGACGCGGCGGGCGCCGCGAAGTTCTCCTCCGACGACCTCGAGGCGCTGTTCGCGCCGATGCCGTCTCTCTGACGCTTTTGATCAGCGATACAGGTTGATGTTGTCGCGCGTTTTCTTCGCCGCAACGGCCGCGGCAGCGGCGAAATCGTCGTCCTTGCCTGCGTAGATGATCGCGCGCGACGAGTTGATCAGCATCCCCGCGCCGCCTTCCGTGCGGCCGGCGCGCACCGTCGCCTCCACGTCGCCGCCCTGCGCGCCGATGCCCGGAATCAGGAGCGGCATGTCCCCGACGATCCCCCGCACCACTTCGACTTCTCGTGGAAACGTCGCGCCGACGACAAGGCCAAGCTGCCCGTTCGCGTTCCATTTCTCTGCCGCGAGCCGCGCGACGACGTGATAGAGCGGGCGGCCGTCGGTGTTCAGAAACTGCAGATCGGAGCCGCCGGGGTTCGACGTGCGGCACAGCACGATCACCCCGCGCCCTTCATGCGCGAGATACGGCTCGATCGAATCGAAACCCATGTACGGATTGACCGTGACAGCGTCAGCGTCGTAGCGCTCGAAGGCTTCGCGCGCGTACTGCTCGGCTGTGCTGCCGATGTCGCCGCGCTTCGCATCGAGAATCACCGGCAGACCGGGGTGCTGCTCGTGGATGTGCGCGATCAGTTGTTCGAGCTGGTCCTCGGCGCGGTTGGCCGCGAAATACGCGATCTGCGGCTTGAACGACGACGCGTACGGCGCGGTGGCATCGACGATGGCGCGGCAGAAGTCGAAGATCGCGTCGGGGCGGTTCTTCAGCGCGCCGGGAAATTTCGACGGCTCCGGGTCGAGGCCGACGCACAGGAGCGACTGAGTCCGCGTCCACGCGGCGTTGAGAGTATCGATGAAGGACATGGCAGGCCGGAGGGAAAGTTCGATGCCACGCATTTTAACGTGTGGGGCGGCTCCGATCGCGGCGGGGGTTCGCTCGTGGCGGAGGCTCGTACATAAGGGTGCTTCGCTCGTGGTCGAGGGAGATCGACTGCCAGCGGCAGCTTTCGTTTCCAAAAAACGTCGTCTCTCTCGCCGTGGCGGGCAGCAGTCCCACGCCCCCACCTCCCGGCAAGGCAAATGCGTACACCCACCGTCACGCTCAAATTACCCCTGCCGCGCCGCCGCCCTTCCCCGCGCCTTCGTCCCGGCGGCCGACCGTGGCCGTCCGCGTCGCGCGGACTCACCCGTGCGCTCGACCGTGAACCGAAACTCACGCGTCAGTTTCTCGCCCGGCGCCAGCACCGTCATGCCGTGCGCTTCCCCGCCGCCCGGCAAATTCACCGCGTTGATCGGATGATCGACTGGTTCGAAGCAGAAATAATTCTCTCCAGGCGGCGCGTACAGCACGTAGTAATCCGTGTTCGCGGAAATCGTCAGCGAGAGGCGGCGCTTCGGCCACATCACGCTCGTACGTCCGCTCCAGCCGGTGAACGCGTTGTTCACGAGCGTCGACGGCATCGGATAGGCGACGCCGAATTGCCACGCCGGCGGCGCCGGCACATGCCGCACGGGCAGCCAGTCGTCGCCGCAGAGCCACAGGCCACCCGCCGCCGCCGACAGTTCCGTGTCCGCCTCGCGCATCAGGAACGGATGCAGGCCGAGGCCGAACGGCAGCGCGTCACGGCCGGTATTCTCGACATGCAGCGTGACGACGAGCGTCGCGCCATCCAGCCGATATGTCTGCGCCGCGCGGTACGAATACGGCTTGCCTGCGCGCCGGTCGAGCGTCAGGCGCACGTGCGACGGCTCCTGCTCGTCCACTTCCCACGCGCCGAGCCAGCCGTCGCCGTGCAGCGGCAGCGGTTCGTCGTCGCGATTACGCGGCACGTCGATCGCGCGGCCGGAAAAATTGAAATGCCCGTTGCCGATGCGGTTCGAGTACGGCAGCAGCGGATAGCAGGCGAGCTGGTTCGGATCGGTATCGGCGCACGGTTCGGCGCAGGGCCGGAAGATCGGCACGAGCGCGCCTTCGTGACGCCAGTCGAAGCGCGTGATGCCGCCGCCGAGCGCGGGCGCCACGTCGAGCCGCAAGTGCGAATTCGCGAGCGTGATGCAGCCGTCGACCGCGGCGCCGCCCATCGCGACGACTGATGTACCGGGCCCGGGCCGTATCGGCGGCTCGGTGGCGGCGGCGAGCCGGGAGGCGCGGGCGCTGGCTCCCGCCGTGGACGAAGTCGAAGTGGATGCAGGCTTCACGCTTTCCGCTGAAACTGTTCGGGCAACAGTCATGGCTCACGCTCCATCGAGAGGCGACAGTCCGGCTTGGCCGGTCGGGCGGACGGCGCGTCGTTGCGCGCCGCCTCGAATGCTTGATTTACGCTTTGCCTGTAAATACCGGCTCGACGACACCACGCGCGCCGGGTGTCGCGAAGAAAACACCGCCCGCGTGCGCGTCGCCTTGCAGCGCCGCTTCGTCGAGGCCGATGCGCGCGCTCGTCACATATAGCGTCCCAAATTCCGCGCCGCCGAACGCGACGCAGCTCGGCTGCGCGGTCGGCACCTCGACGCGCGCCGTCTCGCGGCCGTCCGCTCCGTAACGCACGACGCGCGCGCCGCCCCACTGCGCGTTCCAGAGGCCGCCATCGCGGTCGATGGCGGAGCCGTCCGGTTCGCCGGTTTCGTCCTTTAGCTCGACGAACACGCGATCGTTGCCGAACGTCGGGTAGTCGCAGGCGCGGATTTCACGCGTCGGCGAGTCGCAGTAGTACATCGTCGCGCCGTCCGGGCTGAACGCGATGCTGTTCGAAATCGCGCAATCACCGAGCGGCAGCCGTTCCAGCGATAAATCCGCGTTCAGCCGATAAAACCCGCCGATCGCCTCGGCCTTCGCCACGTCGTGCTTCGTGCCGAAGACGAAGCGGCCCTGGCGGTCGCATCGGCCGTCGTTCACGCGCGTCGGCAGGCCGGCTTCGACTTCCATGACCGTGTCGATTGCGCCCGTTGCGAGGTTGAAGAACGCGAGCCGCGACGCGAGCCCCAGCAGCAGGAATCCCGGATCGGCGCACAGAGCGAAGCACGCGAGCCGCTCGGGCATCGCGAACGAATGGCTCGTCCGGTCGCGCGGATCATAGCGCCACAAGCGCGCGCCTTCAATGTCGGTCCAGTAGAACCGCCCGCTCGACGCGCACCACGTCGCGCCTTCGCCCAGCGCGCACTGGCTGTCGACCAGGAGTTCGGCGGGCGCCGCCATCATGCCCAGCCTGCGTCGATAACCATATCCTGCGCGGTCATCATGCGGCTGTCGTCGGAGGCGAGGAAGAGCGCGGCGCGCGCGAGATGCACCGGCAGCAGTTCGCCGTCGATGCACTGCCCTTCCTTGAGCGTGCGGCGGCCGGCGTCGTCGAGCCACAGGCGCTTTTGCTTTTCCGTCATCACCCAGCCCGGCACGAGCGTATTCACGCGGATGTTGAACGGCCCCAGATCGCGCGCGAGGCCGCGCGTCATGCCCTGCACCGCCGACTTCGCCGTCACGTAGACCGGATAGCCGCCGTTCTTGAGCATCCAGCTCACCGAGCCGAGATTGATGATCGAGCCGCCGCCGAGCTGCTTCATGTCCTCGATCACGGCTTGCGCCGCGAAAAACTGGTGCCGGATGTTCACCGCGATGCCCGCGTCGTACGACTCGGGCGTCACGTCCTCGATCTTGTGGCGCTTGTCGTTCGCGGCGTTGTTCACCAGCACCGCGATCGGTCCGAGCGCATTGCGCACGTCGGCGATGCCTTTTCGCAACGCGTCGATATCGGTGAGATCGACGCGCAGGAACATCGGCCGGAAGCCCCCTTCGGCGAGATCGGCGCCGAGTTGATCGGCCAGGGCTTCGCCTGCGTCAGTATCGATGTCGAAGAACGCGACCTTCGCGCCCTGATCGAAGAAATGCTCGACGAAACCAGCGCCGATGCCGGTCGCACCGCCGGTGATCAGCACTGTCTTGCCGGCGAGGCTGGGATAGCGCGCGAGCGCCGTATCGATGGATGCCATGCTCGTTCTTCCCTCTGACAAATGGTTAGTCACGCGATCCGCGGTTCTTCAACTGGTCAAGCAGCACCGCCGCCAGCAGAATCGCGCCGCGCACGAGGTACTGATAGAACGCGTCGATGTTCAGCAGGTTCATCACGTTCTCGACCGTGCCCATGATCAGCACGCCGATCACGACGCCCGAAATCGTCGCGCGGCCGCCCAGCAGCGACACGCCGCCCAGCACGCACGCCGAA
Source organism: Caballeronia humi (assembly GCF_001544475.1). Lineage (GTDB taxonomy): Bacteria > Pseudomonadota > Gammaproteobacteria > Burkholderiales > Burkholderiaceae > Caballeronia > Caballeronia humi. The sequence continues at coordinate 40,448 of NZ_FCNW02000014.1, forward strand.
ATCACGTTCAGCTCGAAACCCTGCGCGGCGTTCGGCTGACCGGACGTGATGCGCGACGCGAGGATCACGCCCGCCAGCGCGGTCACGGCGCCCTGAATCAGGAAGATCCAGACACGCGTGCGCTCAACGTTGATCCCCGCGAGCCGCGATGCTTCCGGGTTGCCGCCGATCGCCAAAGTATTGCGACCATACACCGTTTGGTTGAGCAATACGCCAAAAACGATGAAGCACGCAAGCGTGACCCAGATCGGCAGGGAGATGCCGAAGAGCGTCAGTCCGCCGAGCGCGATAAAAGTATCCGACGACACGCCCACCGCCTGCCCGTGCGACACGATAAAACCGAACCCGCGCACGATCTCCATCGTCGCGAGCGTCGTGATCAGCGCGTTGATGCGCAGGTACGCGATCACCGCGCCGTTAATGAAGCCGATCACCGCGCCCGCCGCGACCGCCGCGACGATCGAGATGAACGTGTTGCCGGTGGCGTTGAGCACCATCGCGCAGAGGACGCCAGCGAACGCGATCGTCGAGCCGACCGAGAGGTCGAAGTCGCGCGACGCGAGGCAGAACATCATCGTGCACGCGACCATGCCGATCTGCGAGATCGAGAGCGCGAGGCCGAGCATGTTCTCGATCGAGAAAAAGTGGTCGACCGTGGCCGACATCGTGACGAACATCACGATGAAGATCACGATCAGGCTGTATTCGGTGATCTGCTGCCACCATTTCTGCTTGTCGTTTTTCTGCGGAATCAGCGCGTTCGCGACCGATTCGCTCGCCTGGCTGACGATGTTTTCTCTTGCTTCCATGATTCGCTCCGTATTCCTTGAACCCGTTCAGGCCGCCTTGGCCGTCGTATCCGACTGCGGCAGCGCGAGACTCAGCACCGATTGTTCGTTCGCCTGCGCGCGTGGCAATTCACCCGCAATCCGACCCTGCCGCATCACGACGATCCGGTCCGACACGCCCAGCACTTCCGGCAGCTCCGACGAGATCATCACGATCGCGCAGCCGCGCTCGGCCAGCTGATAGATGACGTTGTAAATTTCGTGCTTCGCGCCGACGTCGATGCCGCGCGTCGGTTCGTCGAGGATCACGACTTTCAGGTCCGGTTCGGCGAGCCAGCGCGACAGAATCGCCTTCTGCTGGTTGCCGCCCGACAGAAAGCGGATCTTCTGCTTGCGGCTCGGCGTCTTGATCTTCAGCAGCTTGATGAAGCGCTCGGCCGTCTGCGCTTCCTTCTTGCGGTCGAGGAAGAACCCGCCGTGCAGATAGTGCCGGCGGCACGAGATGTTGATGTTCTCCGCGACCGTCGCCATCGCGATCACGCCTTCTTCCTTGCGATCCTCCGGACACAGCACGATGCCGTTACGGATCGCCTCGCCGGTGCTGCGCACCTTGATCGGCTTGCCGTCGAGTTCGATCGTGCCCGCTTTTTTCTTGTCGGCACCGTAGACGAGGTGCATCAGTTCGCTGCGCCCCGCGCCCACGAGCCCGAAGAACCCGACGATCTCGCCGCGTCGCACTTCGAAGCTGGCCGGCGCGTTCAGCGCATGCCCTTCGACGTTCGCAACCGAAAAGCGCACCGGGCCGAGTTCGCGCGGCTTGTAGTCGTAGATGTCGCTGATTTCGCGGCCGACCATTTCCTGCACGAGCGTCTCGCGCGGCACGTCGGCGAGCTTTTCGTGCGACTTGATTTTGCGGCCGTCGCGGAAAATCGTGCAGGTGTTGCAGAGTTCATAAATCTCGTCCATGCGGTGCGAGATGTAGATCAGCGCGCGATTGTCCGCCCGCAGATCGCGCACGAGCTTGAAAAGCACTTCGGTCTCGCGGTGCGAGAGCGAGCTCGTCGGTTCATCGAGGGCGATCACGCGCGCGTTACGCAGCAGCGCTTTACAAATTTCCACCATCTGCCGCTGCGCGATCGAAAGCTTGCGCAGCTTGGCGTTGGGGTCCAGATCGACGCCCATCGCCTGCAGGCGTTCCTTCACATGCTTTTTCGCTTCGCGCTTGTTCACCCAGCCGAACGTGCTCGGCAGCGCGCCGAGCAGCAGGTTTTCGGCGACGGTGAGATCCGGCACGTATTGCAGTTCCTGGTGGATCACCGCGATCCCGGCCGCAATCGATGCCGCCGCGCTCGCAAAATGCACTTCGTTGCCGTCGATGAGCACGCGGCCCGAGTCGGGCTGATATTCACCGCCGAGAATCTTGAGCAAGGTCGATTTACCTGCGCCGTTCTCGCCCATCAGGCCGTGAACCTCGCCTGCGTGGACGTCGAACGACACGCCGTCGAGCGCGCGCACGCCTGGAAACACCTTGCCGATATTGTCAAAACGCAGCGTCGCTGACACATCGCCTCCTTGAGTTCTTCAAAGGCCGCCCGATAAACATACGTGGGCGGCCTTTCTTCCACCTGACGTAGAAACTTACTTGGCCGACGCCAGGCCCATCTTTTCACGCACTTCCGCCACGTTGTCGCGGGTCGCGAGCATGCCGCTCGTGAGCGTGAGCTTCGGCGGTTCCTTGCCGTCCTTGATCCACGCGTACATCAGTTCCGACGTTTCCTCGCCGTGGCGCTTCGGGCTGATGATCACAGTGCCGTAGAAGCCGGTCGGGTTCGGCTTCTTGAACTCGTTCAACGCCGAATCCGATCCGCCGATCCCCACGCCGATCATGTTGTCCGCCTTGAAGCCCCGGCCTTCCGCCGCGCGCACGGCGCCGAGCACGCCTTCGTCGTTCAGCGCGAACGCCACCCAGTGCTTGAACTTCGTGTTCTTCGTCAGCGCGATGTTCGCGGCGTTGAACGCGTTTTCCGTGTCGGTCTTCGCCTGCGGCGCCATGATGATGTTGGCCTTCGGGAAGCCCGCCGCGACGAGCGCGTCGGCGGCGCCGGTCGTGCGGTCGTGGGCGGTCGGGAGCTGCTCGTAGGTCACGTCGATCGCGCCGACGTCGGCCATGTTCCAGCCACGCTTCTTGATCTCGGCGGCAATGCCCTCGCCCACCTGCTTGCCGATGTTGTAAGCCGAGATGCCCATGTGCGGCACTGATTCGATCGGCTTGCCGGCACCGTCGACGAGGCGATCGTCGACCGTCATCATCTTCAGGCCGTCGGCCTTGGCTTTTGCCACGATGCCCGGCCCGAGCTTCACGTCCGGCGTGCAGATCACGAAGCCTTGCGCCTTCTGGGCGGCGAGGTTGTCGATCGCGCTCATCACCTTTTCGCCCGACGGCGCGCCGATCTTCACGAGCGTGAAGCCTTTCTCCTTGGCGGCCATTTCCGCGAACTTCCACTCGTCCTGGAACCACGGCTCCTCGGGCTGCTTCACGAGAAAGCCGATCTTGACCTGATCGGCAGCCTGCGCGACCGGTGCCGAAATCAGCGTGGCGCTCGCGGCGGTGGTCGCGGCAACCAGCGTGAGGAACATTCTGCGTTTCATGTTGTGTCTCCTGACGTTTGTTTCTTGGTCCATGCGCTTTTTCAGAGCGCTAACGAAGGTGTTGGCCGCGTGTTCTTTGTCGTGATGCCCGCACCGCGGCCTATGCGTGAATCTTTCTCAATCGTGGTAAAGCACCGACCGCCCGCCATCCACGGTGATGCAACTCGCATTGATGAACGGCGCCTCGTCAGATGCGAGGAACACCGCCGTCATCGCCACTTCTTCCGGCCGGCCCATGCGTTTCATCGGCTGGAGATCGAGCGTCGCCTGCTTCGCGGCGGCCGGATCGGGTTGCTCGTTCCACCAGTCGTACGCGAGCTGCGTCTCGATGTAACCCGGCGCGATCGCGTTGACCCGCACGTTGCGCCCCGCGTATTCGATGCCGAGCGCGCGCGTGAGGCCAATCACGCCGTGCTTCGCGACCGGATACGGGAAGCAGCCGCGAATGATCTTGAAACTGTGCGTCGAGGCGATGTTCACGATGCTGCCCGCGCCGCGCTCGACCATGCCCGGCAACACCGCGCGGCAGCCGTTCCAGACGCCGTCGAGATCGACGGCGAAGCAGCGGCGCCAGTCTTCGTCGGTCATGGTGAGCGGGTCGCGGAACATGTTGATGCCCGCGTTGTTGACGAGCACGTCGACCGGACCGAACGACGCTTGCGCCCGCGCGACCGCTTCCTGCACCGACGCGCTTTGCGTCACGTCGGTCTGCACGGCGAGCACGTTCTGCGAGCCGGTGTCCCGGCCGATGCGCTCGGCCGTCGCGCGCGCCGTCTCGATATCGAGTTCCGCGATCACGACCGCAGCGCCCTCGCGCGCGAACGCGGTAGCGATCGCCGCGCCGATTCCGCGCCCGGCCCCCGTGATCAAACCGACTTTGCCGGAGAGACGCGCCGTCATTTCTTCTCACCCCGCGCGATGCGCAATCCGTTGACGAACGCCTTAGCATGCGATGCCGTGACGGCCGCGCTCTGCCCCGGCGTGTACAGCGCCGAGCCGAGGCCGAAGCCGTTCGCGCCCGCCGTGAGGAACGGCCCCATGTTGTCGGGCGAAATCCCGCCGACCGGCACGAGCGGCACCGCCGCCGCGATCACCGCGCGCCACGCCTTCACGACGTGCGGCCCGAGCTGCTCGGCCGGGAACATCTTCAGCACGTCGGCGCCGTTCTTCAGCGCGATGAACGCCTCGTTCGGCGTCGCGACGCCCGGCGCGCACGCGAGGCCCTGCGCTTTCGCGGCGCGCACGACATCGGCGTCGCTGTGCGGCATGACGATCAGGTCGCCGCCCGCAGCCTTCACCTGCGCGACGAAGCTCGAATGCAGCACCGTCCCCGCCCCGACGATCGCGTCGGCGGGCAGCGCCCGGCGGATCGCGGCAATGCTGTCGAACGGCTGCGGCGAATTGAGCGGCACCTCGACGATGCGAAACCCCGCTTCGTAGAGCGCGCGGCCGTGCTCGGCGGCATCGGCGGGTGTGACGCCGCGCAGGATCGCGATCAGCGGACAGGCGCTGAACGCGGCGTCGAGTCCGGCGTGCGGCGCGTACGGCGCGGGCAGGTTGATGTGAGGCTGCATGTCGCTACTCCCTTTAATCAGTTGACGCGGACGGCGGCGCGCACGAGTCCCGCTTGCGCCGCGATGCGAAAGAGGCCGCGCTCGGTGGCATCGGCGACGGTTTTCGCGTCGTCGCAGCCGAAGCGTTCGAGCGCCACGCGATACCGCTCGCACAGCGCCTCGTTGCCGATCAGCCGCAGCGTCCGCCCCGCGAGATTCGACTGCTCGCGCGCGAGCACTTCGTTCAGTCCGCGCAATTCGTGGCCGATCAACAGCCCCGACAAATAGTCCGACTGCTGCTCCGGTGCGAGCTGGCCGGTCAGCCCGAGCGTGCGGGTGCTGAAAATCGTCGCGAGCATGCCCGCGTGACCCGCGTCCTTCGCCGTATCGACGCCGCGAATGAACGCGTCCGGGTCCTGCTGCGCGGTCGCGCGCATCGTGCGGCCGAGGATCGTGTGATCGCGCAGCGCGCCGAACGTCTCGCCGGTCATGAACGTATAGAAGCGCTCGATGCGCCCTTCGAACACGAACGCCCACTTCGCGTGCGTGCCCGGCAGGCCGATCAGCGCGCCGTGCGGCTCGTGTTCGAGCGCGGCGTCGCCAGCGAGCGCGCCGACGATCTGCGTTTCCTCGCCGCGCATCACGTTCGGCATCGCGCCGGCCTGCAGCACGCCGGGCACGATGTGGACCGTCGCGCCGTTCGCCGCCGTCACCTCGACGATGCCTTTCACGAGCGCGGAGGCATCGGCGGGCGTTTCGACATACGGCGCTTCCACCCAACCCTGCGCGCTGCCGACCATGCCGGCGGCGATCACCGGCAGTCCGGGATGGCTCGCGAGCCAAGCGCCGCAGGTTTCGTCGAATGCCTGGTCGAAGCCGCCCGCGGGCAGCTTCATGATCCCCGCCGGCGACGCGCGCGAATCCAGCACCGCGCCGTCGTCGCCGAGCAGGTAGGCGCGCAGCGCGGTGGTGCCCCAGTCGAGGGCGACGAGCGCGGCGGCGTGCTTCGGGGTCACGTCGCTCATCGCTTGATCCTGCGCGTCGTGGGCTGCGGCACGCGCCAGCCGAGTTCCTCCGAGATCGCGCGCGCTTCGCGCTGCACGACCGGAATCAGTTCTTCCATGCGCTCGTGCGGCATGTAGGGAATCGTGCTCGCCACCGAGAGCGCCGCCACGATCGCGCCCGACGCATCGCGCACGGGCGCCGCGACGCAACGGATCGACGCTTCGTTTTCCTCGAGGTCGAACGTGAAGCCGCCTTGCGCATAACGCGTCATGCGCTGCAAAAAGGTATCGATGTCGGGCCGATGGTCGGGCTTGAAACTCGCGCCCGCGAGCGCCCGGTGCGACGACTCCAGCAGCTTCTTCCACAACTCGTGCGGCAGGTCGAGCATCATCGCCTTACCGATGCCGGTCGACGCGAGCGGCATCCGATGGCCGACGCGCGAACGCATTTCGAGGCCGCGCGTCCCGGGGATCTTGTCGATGTAGAGGACGTCGTCGCCATCGCGCACGCCGAGGTGAATCGTGTCGTGGGTGTGCTGCGCGAGCGCTTCGAGATGCGGGCGCGCGACGGCGGTGAGCGGCATCTGTTCAAGCGCGATCGTGCCGAGTTCGATCAGCTTCGGCCCGAGCAGATAGCCGCCCTGCACTTGCCGCAGATAGCGCGCCTGCACGAGCGAGCTGACGAGGCGGTGCGTCGTGCTGCGCGTCGTGCCGAGCGCGGCGCCGAACGCTCGAAGATCGCGCGCGCCGTTCGCGGCGGCTTCGAGGATCGCGAGGCCGCGCAGGAGCGTCTGCGTGCCGGCTTGCTGTGGCGTGATGTCGACGAGCGCGCTCGGCAGCGCCAGCGAGTCGGGATCGCGACTGTTCGCGCTTGCGTTGGCTTTATCGACGGCTTTCGGCGCGACGGCGTCGGCGACGTCAAGGTCGATATCGGAATTCGTGGGCTTGTTCATGGCACTCGATGCTCGATACTCGTTGGACTGGGCGGGGCGGCGTCAGACGCGGGGCGTGAGATGCAAACGGCGCGCGGCGAGGGAAATCGCCTGACGTGGCGGCGCGGCCTGCGGGCGCAGGCGGTCGATCGATGGCATGGCTTGTCTCCGTTCTTTTTTCGCGCGGCTCGTGCTGGGTTTGCCGCATCGCGAGTGCCGTTCAGGCTGTGGACGGATTCTAGTTCCGCTTGTCTCAAAAATTCAATATGTGATTGCGCTGTTCATATAATGGGAGTTTCCCGACGAGCGCAAACAAAAAAGCCCTGATAAATCAGGGCTTTAGCCGTTTAGCATCATCGAACTAAAAAACTTACTGCGGCAATTCGGCTGCTCCCATGCGTTTAGCGATGACTCTTGCGCGCTGCGTCAAATACGCCGATCCGCGATGCTCGTCGAAGTACCGCGGGCGCGGCAGCATCACCGCGAGCCGCGCGCTTTGTGCGGGCGTCAGATTCGCCGCCGATGTCTTGAAGTAGTACTGCGCCGCCGCTTGCGCGCCATACACGCCGTTGCCCCATTCCACCGAATTGAGATAAATCTCGAAGATGCGTTCCTTGTCCATCAGCAGTTCGAGCATCCACGTGATGACAAGCTCATCCGCCTTGCGGATATAGCTCTTCTCCCGCGACAGGAAAAGATTGCGCGCGAGTTGCTGCGAAATCGTGGACCCGCCCGCGACGATCTTTCCGCGCGCCTTGTTCTTCTCCCAGGCTTGCAGGATGGCGTCAGTTTCGTAGCCGTTGTTGCTTGCGAAGTTCGCATCCTCCGACGCGATGATCGCGCGCTTCAAATTGCGCGAAATCTGGTCGTACGGAACCCAGGTGCGCTGGATCGACAGATCAGGCCGCTCCTGCTTGAGCCGCCACGCATCGGAACGCATGAAGGCGGTCGACGACGGATTGACCGTCGTCCAGATGGCGATCTGCGCGAAAAAGTAGAGTTGCGTCGCGAGGAACGCGATGGCGAGCACCGAGACGCCGTACAGAATCCAGCGCGCCGGGCCGAGACGAACCGCCGTTTTCGTTCTTGTCATGGCAGGAAGTCCGCGCGGTCCGGTGGATCAGGCTTGCGCGCTCAGAACCTTGCGCAGTTCGCGCAGCACGACACCGCCGTCGGGCCGCACGCCGCGCCACACAAAAAATGACTCCGCCGCCTGCTCGACCAGCATCCCGAGCCCGTCCGACGCGCGCGCGCCGAGCGCTTCCGCGTGACGCATGAACACGGTCGGCTGCGGGCTGTACATCATGTCGTAGGCGAGCGAGCCGGGGCCGTAGACGCCGTCGTCGCAATCGGGGAGCGCGGCGTCGAGGCTGCCGGCTGTCGCGTTGACAATCACGTCGTACGGGCCGGCTTCGACCGAATTCGCGCCGCCGCCCGAAAAGCGCACGTGCGCGGCCTCTGCGGCATCGGCGAATTGATCGACGAGTTGATGCGCTTTGGCTGCCGTCCGGTTCACGATCGTCAACGCGGCGGGCTTCTTCTCGAACATCGGCAGCACGACGCCGCGCGCCGCGCCACCCGCGCCGAGCAGCAGAATCCGCGCGCCTTCGAGCCGCACGCCGAGGTTCTGCTCGATGTCGCGCACGATGCCGATGCCATCGGTGTTGTCGCCGCGAATGCCGTCGACGGTGAACGCGAGCGTATTCACCGCGCCCGCCGCAGCGGCGCGCGGGGTGAGCGATTCGGCGAGCGCGTGGGCGTCGAGCTTGAACGGAACGGTGACGTTCATGCCGCGCCCGCCCGCTTCGATGAACGTGCGCACATCCTGAGCAAACGCGCCGATCGTTCCGAGAATGCGGCCGTATTCGACCGGCTCGCCCGTCTGCTCGGCGAAGCGCGCGTGAATCCACGGCGACTTGCTGTGTTCGATCGGATTGCCGATCACGGCGTAGCGGTCGAGGTTCATCGCGTCTCCGTCGCGTCGGTGGAGGGTTGTTCGGGCTCGGCGGCCGGGACTTCCGGCGTGGCTTCGGCCTGCGCTTCGGGTTCGCTTTCGGCGCTCAGATCGGTCGTCTCGATAATGTCCTCTTCGGCCTCCTCTTCGGCGACTTCAGCCGATGCCGACGGCGCATCGATCACGTGCAGCAGCCGGCACGACGCTTCGACGGTCAATTCATCGATCGACATCACGTCGAGCATCACCTTCGTGCCACGCGCGTGCACGCCGAGACCCGGCACGTGCAGCATCAGGGGAATCTCATCGAGACGCACGAGATCGTCCTTCACCACCGCCGCCGCCACGTGCTTCCTGTTCTCCTGCTTGAGCCAGCGCAGGCACCAGAAATACTCCATGCGGCGCTGATGATCGGCGTAGGCGGAATAGGTATCGTCGAAGCCCTGCACGACGGCGAAGAGATCGGCGTCCTTCGGCTTGAACGGCGCGGCGAGTTTGGCCGTGACGCCGTGCTGCACGCACGCGAGCAACTGCCACTGGTTCACCAGATCGACGTAGCGGCGCAGCGGCGACGTGCTCCAAGCGTACTGCGCGACGCCCAGGCCTTCGTGCGGCGCGGGCGTCGTCTGCATGCGGGTGCGCTTTGGACCCGGCCCGCCGAAACCTCGCTGCGAACGATAGATGCCCGGCACGCCGTGGTCGTTCAAAAAAGCGCCCCAAGATGAATTTGCGAGAATCGCCAGTTCCGCGACGATCAGATCGAGCGGCGATCCGCGACGGCGCGGCGTGATCGTGATGTGTTCGCCTTCCACATAGAAGTTGAAATCGTTGTTGCGCTGCACTTCGCGACGCAGGCCGTAAGTCGCGCGCGCTTCCTGCCGCTTCTCGAACAGCGCCTGCGCGAGCGGCCACAGGACCGCGATGTCTTCCTTGTGCGCGTAATCGCCGCTGCCGTTCGCGAGCGTTTCCTCGGTGACGAATTCATCGAGATGGTTGTGGCGCAGGTTGCTCTTCACGAACACGCGCTCGGCGCGCGTCTCGGTGGCGACGATCTCCTGCGTCTCGCGATTCACGATGATGTAGAGCGACAACGCCGGACGCAGCCCGCCCTCGGCGAGCGTGAACGCCTCGACGACGCTGTCGGGCATCATCGTGATCTTGTCGCCGGGCATGTAGACCGTGGACAGACGCGTGCGCGCGATCGCATCGACCATGTCGCCGCGCGCGATGCCGAGCGCCGGCGCCGCAATATGAATACCGACGCGCACGCGGCCGTCCGCGAGATGCTCGACGGAGAACGCGTCGTCGATTTCGGTGGTCGTGACGTCGTCGATGGAGAACGCTTCGACGTCCGCTTCGGGCAAATCCTCAGGCAGCGGCGGAATCTCTACCGCCGGAAAACCGATGCCGTGCGGGAAGAATTCGGACAGGAAACGCGCTTCGTGCAATGCCCGCGCCGACGGAATCCCGCCGCATTCGAGCATCAGCCGCGCTTGCGAAATGCCGCGCGCGGCAGCGGCGGCTTCGAGCGCCTTGTATTCGATCGAATTCTTGTCGGGCTTGGTCAGCAAGCCGATCGCCTTGCCGACGAGCGCCTCGGGCAGCTTGCCCGCCTTCAGTTCCTCTTCGTAGCCGGCCTGCACGAGCGCCTGCTGGCGCTTCTTTTCCAGCGACGCGAGCGCCATCTGCAATTGTTCCTGCGGCGCGCGCTGATATTGCCCGCGCCCCTTGCGGCGGAAATACACCGGCGCGCCGTGCATGCGCAGCACGAGCGCCGCGCGTTCGACCGCGCCGAACTTGTCGCCGAAATAATCGGCGCCGAGCGTCGCGAACGGAAACTCTTCGTTGGGCGCGCATTCCCACAGGAAGTCGAGGTCGATGTCCTGAGCGATGGTGTCGGCTTCCTTCATCAGGTCGCCGGCGGCGGGCTTCTCGAACTCGAACAGCACGTCTTTCGCGCGCACTTTCGCTCGCCGGCCGCCCGGCAACTCGACCTGGAACGCGTCGCCCTGTTTCGACAGGACCGCGCCGGCCTTGAAACTACCCGATTCCTCGAAGAAAACGTTCACTCAATACTCTCGCAAGACTGTGGACCGGCGAGCGCGATTGCTCGCCGTATTCGATTTAGCTTAGGGCAACGTGGATCTGGCGCTGGTTTTAAACACCGCGTGCGCTCACGGCGGACGGCGCGCTCACGCCGCCGCGGACGCCACCGTCGCGGGCGGACGCGGCGCGCAAAACGCGAGCACCTCGTCCAGATACTTCGGAAAATCGCTGATCGCGTGATCACCGCCCTGGATCAGCGTCGTGCGCACGTTGGGGTAATGCTCGAGCATCGTGCGGTAGTCGAGCACTTCGTCGCCGGTCGCGGCTATCAGATAGTAGCGCTCCGGCCGCGTGATGGCGTCGACGCCGAGCGCGCGCAGTTCATCGAGATGAACCGGCGTCACGACAATGCTGCCGCCGCCATGCCACAACGGCTGCTCGCCGAGGTAATGGCTCAGATCGCGCTGCGGCACGACCGCTGGATTGAGCAGTACCGCGCGCCAGCCGTGCTTTTCGGCGAGGTAGGTCGCGTAATAGCCGCCGAGCGAACTGCCGATCACCGTGACATCCTGCGTATCGGCTATTGCCACCAGCGATTCAGCCAGCGCGATCGCTTCGCGCGGCGAAACGGGCAAGACCGGGCACCGCCATTCGTCGAGCCGGCCGAGTTCCGCGAGACGCGCGCGCATCACGCGCGCCTTGAACGATTGCGGTGACGAGCGAAAGCCGTGCAGGTAGAGAATCACGCGTGGCCCCTGGCGGGTCGCGCCGACAGCGCGTCCAGCAGTTTCTGATGCACGCCGCCGAATCCGCCGTTGCTCATCACGAGGACGTGATCGCCCGGCTCGGCGGCGGCGGCGACCGCCTTGACCAACGAGTCTATTTCGTTGAATGCGCGCGCCTTTTCTCCGAGCGGCGCGAGCGCTTCGGCGAGATCCCAGCCGAGCTTGTCGCGGCCTTCGCGCGCCCCGTAGCCGAAGACGAGATCGGCGTCTTTCAGGCTCGCCGGCAGTTGCGCCTTCATCGTGCCGAGTTTCATTGTGTTCGAGCGCGGTTCGAGCACGGCGAGAATGCGCGCCGCATTGTCCGCCCCGCCGATGCGCGTGCGCAATCCGGCGACGGTGGTTTCGATGGCGGTCGGATGATGGGCGAAGTCGTCGTAGACGGTGATGCCGTCGACGCTGCCCTTTACTTCCATGCGCCGCTTGACATTGCGAAAACTCCCGAGCGCCTTCACCGATTGCGACGGCGGCACGCCGACCGAGCGCGCCGCCGCGATCGCCGCGAGCGCGTTCATGCGGTTGTGATCGCCCTGCACCTGCCAGTCGACGACGCCCATCCGCTCGCCTTCCCAGTACACGGCGAACTGTTCGTCGACGGTCGCGCCGTCCGTGGCGGGAAGCGCCTGCCAGCCGCCGTCGACGCCGAAGCGCTCCACGCCTGACCAGCAGCCGCGTGTGAGCACGCGTTCGAGCGCGCCCTCGCGGCCATTCGTCACAATGCGCCCGACGCTCGGCACGGTGCGCACGAGATGGTGGAATTGCGTTTCGATGGCGGCGAGATCGGGGAAGATGTCAGCGTGATCGAATTCGAGGTTGTTCAGCACCGCCGTGCGCGGCCGGTAGTGGACGAATTTCGAGCGCTTGTCGAAGAAAGCGGTGTCGTACTCGTCGGCTTCGATCACGAAAAAGCTCGAATCGGTCAGCCGCGCCGAAATGCCGAAGTTCAGCGGCACGCCGCCGATCAGAAAGCCCGGATTCAGCCCGCCTTCCTCCAGCAGCCACGCGAGCATCGAACTCGTCGTAGTCTTGCCGTGCGTGCCAGCGACCGCGAGCACCCATTTGCCAGCAAGCACGTGCTCGCCCAGCCACTGCGGCCCCGACGTATAAGGCAGCCCGCGATCGAGAATCGCCTCCATCAGCGGATTGCCGCGCGTGACCACGTTGCCGATCACGAAAAGGTCGGGTTGCAGCGAAAGCTGTTCGACGCCGTAACCTTCGATCAACTCGATGCCTTGCGCTTCGAGTTGCGTGCTCATCGGCGGATAGACACCGGCGTCGCAGCCGGTGACTTTGTGGCCCGCCTCGCGGGCGAGGACGGCGAGACCGCCCATGAAAGTGCCGCAGATGCCGAGGATGTGGATGTGCATAAAGCGTGGTCGCGCGCGGGGCGCAGTCTCGGAAAACACAGGCCGGGCGGCTTACAAGGGCCCGACCGCGAAGAAACAAGAAGGCGCTTATTGTAACCGAGGGCGCCAGCCGCTCCGGCTTTCCGCACGGCCGTTTGCCGCAGCCGGAAGGCTCCCTGATCTCTAGTATGATTCCGAGATGATTCGCAAATCTCATTTCGATCCGCAGCGCGTTCGCGAGGAAATCGCGATCGCTGCCGCGCGGATGATCGCCGAGGACGGGCTCGACTATTCCACCGCGAAGCGCAAGGCGGCGCGGCAGGTTGTCGGCGAGTCGAGAGTCGGCGGCGAATGGCTGCCGGACAACGACCAGATCGAAGAAGAGATCCGCGAGTATCAGGCGATTTTCCAGAGCGACACGCAGCCCGCCGTGCTGCGCCGGATGCGCGAAGTCGCGCTCGACTGGATGCTGCGGCTCGAACAGTTCAATCCGTATCTGACCGGCGCTGTGTTGAACGGCACGGCCGGCGAACATTCCGACATCCATCTGCAATGCTTCTGCGACAACCCGAAGGAAGTCGCGATTTACCTGCTGAACGCGAACATTCAATATGACGTGTCCGAAACGCGGCACTTCGCCGGGCGCGGCTATGTCGAAACGCTGAGCTTCCTGAACCGGCCGACGCGCGCGGAAGATCCGATGGGCATCCACATCGCGCTCTACGACACCAACGATCTGCGCGGCGCCGTGCGCGCCGACGGCCGCGGACGGCTGGCGCGCGCAAATGCGTCGGCAGTGCGCGCGCTGCTCGGTCCCTCCGACACCCCGCCGGCCATCGGCATCGCCGGCTGATCACGGCTCAACGCACTTACAAGCATCTACATGAACTCGAAACGCATCCTGGCGGCCATCGTGGTCGCGATCGCCGCGACCGCCGGCGGCTTCTACGCCGGTCACCTGATGACGGGCGGCACGAGCGAAGCGGCTTCGTCGTCGAACGCCGTCGATCATTTGTGGACCGCGACGCTTCAAAACGCCGACGGTACGCAGCAATCGCTCGCGGCCTTCAAAGGGAAGCCGATCGTGGTGAACTTCTGGGCATCGTGGTGCGGACCGTGCGTGAAAGAGATGCCCGCGCTTTCCGCGCTGCACACTCAATATGAAAAGAAGGGCATCACGTTCATCGGCCTGGGCGTCGATACCGAGAAAAACATCAACGATTTCCTGCGCAAGGTGCCGGTGAGCTATCCCGTGTACATCGCAGGATTCGGTGGCGCCGACCTCGCCCGCCACTTCGGCGATGACGCGGGCGGTCTGCCATTTACCGTCGTAATCGATGCAAAAGGCGTCGTACGGTCGACAAAACTCGGCGAAGTTGATCCTGCCGAGCTGAAACACACGCTCGACGCGCTGTAACAGTTATTCACGCGACTCACGCAAATTGGCGCCGGAAGGCGCCAATTTCGCAACCATTTGCTTATTTTTGAGAGAACATGCGGGCACGCGCGTCGCGGATGGTGTAATTTGTGCCGGCAGCAAGTTGAGCGCCGCCCTGTAAAACTAGACAAAATTCTCTAAAGAGCGCTAAAGTGCGCCCAATTCGCACAAACCGAAGCGACTATGACATCAACGCTGACGCTGCGCAGCATTCATCCGAAATTGGGCGGCATCCGGGAACCGGATGCCGCCGTTCACGTAGCGGCGACCGCCATGCGCGCCCCGCTTCACCGCAGCAATCGCAGCAATCGCAAGTGCTTCCGGCATCAACATCACTGTACCGGCCAGATCGCAATCAACGCGCTCTCGTGCAGACAGGCACTGCCGCCGGCACGTTGACTCGCCGGCCATGCAACACCCATAAATCAAGTCAAGCACCGGAAGCACTTCCGGTCTCCAAGTATTGAAAGGGGATTTTTCGATGGACCTTCGTAAACTCAAAACGCTGATCGACCTCGTCTCGGAATCCGGTATCTCGGAACTCGAAGTGACCGAGGGCGAAGGAAAGGTTCGCATCGTCAAGAACGCGGCGCCCGTTTACATGCAGGCGCCCCAGCAGTACATGCCGCAAGGCCAGCCGCAGCAGGCGCCGCAGTTCGGCCCGGCCAGCGATGCAGGCGCCGCCGCTGCGCCGGCCGCGGCTCCCGTCGCTGCCGCGCCCGAAGGCCACATCGTGACCTCGCCGATGGTCGGCTCGTTCTACCGCGCGCCGTCGCCGGGCGCGGAGCCGTTCGTGCAGGTTGGCGATACGGTGAAGGAAGGCCAGACGATCTGCATCATCGAAGCGATGAAACTCCTGAACGAGATCGAGTCGGACAAGTCGGGCGTCGTGAAGGAAATTCTGTGCGAGAACGGTCAGGCGGTCGAATACGGCCAGCCGCTTTTCGTGATCGGCGAGTAAGCCGGGCGAATTCATGCCGCGTCGACGCGCCGCGCTTCATCGGAACGCGCACGACGGCGTGGGCAAATTCAGGCATTCGCCGCGTCCGCGTGAGCGCTCCGGAGCATTCGGAGCAGCAACGCGCCGCCGATCCTCCAGGGCCGCACAGCCGGTCCGCTGATGAGTCGAATAATTGCTATGTTTGAAAAAATCCTCATTGCGAACCGTGGCGAGATCGCGCTTCGCATCCAGCGCGCGTGCCGCGAACTGGGCGTCAAGACGGTCATCGTCTATTCCGAAGCCGACAAGGAAGCGAAGTACGTAAAGCTCGCTGACGAAGCGGTCTGCATCGGACCGGCGCCGTCGAACCTTTCGTACCTGAACATGCCGGCGCTCATCAGCGCGGCCGAAGTCACCGACGCCGAAGCGATCCACCCCGGTTACGGCTTTCTCTCGGAGAACGCGGATTTCGCGGAGCGCGTCGAGCAGTCGGGCTTCACGTTCATCGGGCCGCGTCCGGAAACGATCCGCATGATGGGCGACAAGGTCACCGCCAAGCAGACGATGATCAAGACCGGTGTGCCGTGCGTGCCGGGCTCGGAAGGGGCGTTGCCCGACGATCCGAAGGAGATCGTGAAGATTGCCCGCACGATCGGTTATCCGGTGATCATCAAGGCGGCGGGCGGCGGCGGCGGGCGCGGGATGCGCGTCGTGCACACGGAAGCGGCGCTCGTGAACGCGGTCAACATGACGCGCGAGGAAGCGGGCCGTGCGTTCGGTAATCCGCAGGTCTATATGGAAAAGTTCCTCGAGAATCCGCGTCACATCGAGATCCAGATTCTCGCGGATTCGTTCCGCAACGCGATCTGGCTCGGCGAGCGCGATTGCTCGATGCAGCGCCGCCACCAGAAGGTGATCGAAGAGGCGCCGGCGCCGGGCGTTCCGCGCCGTCTGATCGACCGGATCGGCGACCGTTGCGCGGAAGCGTGCAGGAAGATGGGCTATCTCGGTGCGGGCACGTTCGAATTCCTGTACGAAAACAACGAGTTCTATTTCATCGAAATGAACACGCGCGTGCAGGTCGAGCATCCGGTGACAGAACTGATTACCGGCGTCGATATCGTGCAGGAACAGATTCGGATCGCCGCGGGCGAGAAGCTCTTGTTCCGCCAGAAGGACATCCAGTTCCGCGGCCACGCCATCGAATGCCGGATCAACGCGGAAGATCCGTTCAAGTTCACGCCATCGCCGGGACGCCTCACGTCGTGGCATTCGCCGGGCGGGCCGGGAATCCGCGTCGATTCGCACGCGTACAACGGCTATTTCGTCCCGCCGAACTACGATTCGATGATCGGCAAGCTGATTTCCTACGGCGCGACTCGCGAGCAGGCGATCAACCGGATGCGTATCGCGCTGTCGGAAATGGTTGTCGAAGGGATTTCGACCAACATCCCGCTGCATCGCGAGATGATGATCGACGCGAAGTTCGTCGAGGGCGGCACGAGCATCCACTACCTCGAAAACAAGCTGGCCGCGCGCCAGGCGGCCGTCGCCGCTGAAGAGGCGTAAGCAAAAATGAGTTACCGGGAACTGATCGCCGAACTGGATCGCGAGCACGCGGAAGCGCTGTCGGACGCGTTGCTGGAAGTCGGCGCGCTGTCGGTATCAGTGGAAGACGCCGACGCCGATACGCCCGACGAGCAGCCGCTTTTCGGCGAGCCCGGTCTCACGCCGGAACAGAGCGCGTGGAAGCACTCGCGCGTCGTCGCGCTCCTCGCCGAAGACGCCGATCCGGCCGTCCTGCTCGCGGCGGCATCGAACGAAATCGGCCTGGCGCACGCGCCGACTTTCTCCGTGCGCGACGTCGAGGAACAGGACTGGGTGCGGCTCACGCAGTCGCAGTTCGATCCGATTCCGATCGGCGAGCGAATCTGGGTGGTGCCTTCGTGGCACGCCGCGCCCGATCCGGACGCGCTGATTCTCGAACTCGATCCGGGGCTCGCGTTCGGCACCGGCAGTCATCCGACGACGCGGCTTTGCATGGAATGGCTGGAGCAATCGGTTCAGACAGGCCAGTCGGTGCTCGACTACGGCTGCGGCTCCGGCATTCTCGCGATCCTCGCGAAGAAGTGCGGCGCGAATCCGGTGTTCGGCATCGACATCGATCCGCAAGCGGTAGAGTCCGCGCGCCAGAACAGCGAGCGCAATCACGCGGAAGTCACCTACGGCTTGCCCGCCGATTGCCCCGCCGGCGAATTCGATATCGTTGTCGCGAATATCCTTTCGAATCCGCTCAAACTGATGGCGTCGATGCTCGCCGCGAAGGTGAAACCGGGCGGTCGGATCGCGCTCTCGGGCATCCTCGCGCGACAGGCCGACGAGGTCGCGGCGGTCTATGCGCGCTGGATCGACATCGGCGTCTGGCGCGAACACGAAGGCTGGGTATGCCTCGCCGGGATTCGACGCGAAAGCCTTTAGAATAGCGCCATCGTCCACGAACCGGCCTCAGGGCCTGCGGCTCAAACATGGCGCTGGCAACCCGCTGTCCTCACTGCGACACCGTATTCCGACTCGATCCGCATCTGCTCGCGCCGCATGATGGCCGCGTGCGTTGCGGGCATTGCCAGGAAGTCTTCGACGCCGCGCATTATCAGTTCGAGTTGGCGCCGGAAGGGGTCAAGGCTGCTGCTGACGTTGGGCAGGCGGCTGCCGCTTCGTCGCTGGCAGCATCCAGGGCGGAAACGGTGAACGGCACGGCCGTCGAGCACGCGGCAATCAAGACGGAGCCCATTGCGCCGGTTCCAGCAAGCGAGCCAATCGCGGCAGCGACCCCACCGGTCAAAAACGAATCGGCCTTCTCAAACGAAGGCTCGGACGACGCCGCCGCCGAACTGGAACAACCGCAAGCCGCACCCGCTCAGACGCCCGCACTCGACTCCTTCGGCAAGCCGCATACGAAATCCTTTATCGCGAGCGGAGTTGCGACTTCAGCAACGTCAGCCGCGCCCGCCGCAACCTTCGACGAAGAGAAAACCGTATTCGCAGCGTTTGGGCATCGTGTCGATGAGAGCCCGGCGCGAAGCGAATCGCCCGCCGAACCGGCGACGAGCCGAAGCACAGAATCGATGAATGGCGAACGCGTCGAGCCATCGCTGGAAACCTCGGCGAAGGCGTCTGCGGAATCGTATGCCGCCACATCCCCAGCCGATACCCAACAAGGCAAGCGATTCGTACGCGCTCGCACCGGCCCGCTCGCGGATCATCCAGCCGAACCTGAATCGAAGGCCGAAGTCCACGAAGCACACGATACGCGCAGCGAACCGTTCGTCGGGCCGTCCGCGCACGCTCGCACCGCGACGCCCGAAGCCGAGGCCACGACCCCGCCGCCCGCCAGCGCCCCCTGGCCCTCCGATCCCGAGCCGCGCTTCAACGCGCCGCCCTACGCCGGTACACACAGCGGCGAAGCCGAGCCCTACCCGCCACTTCGCGACAAACCCTCGCTCCTGCGCTCGCCGGCGTTCTGGCGCGTCGCGGGCCGGGTGATCGCGGTCGTCCTCGCGATCACGCTCGTGCTGCAAATACTGTGGTGGCAGCGCGAAAGCGTGATGGTCTACTTTCCGCCCGCGCAGTCGCTCTACGCGAAAGCGTGCGAGGCGTTCGATTGCGCCGTCACGCCGCCGCGCGACATCGACGGCTTGCAGATCGAGAACTCGAATCTACGCCAGGTCGACGGCCCTCACCGGCTCGAACTGCGACTCGCGCTGCGCAACCGGTTCGACGTCGCGCTCGCGTACCCGGCGCTCGAACTCACCCTCCTCGACGACAAGAACAACATCGCGATTCGCCGCGTGCTGTGGCCGCAAGATTACGCGCGGCCCGGCACGGTGTTCGTGAACGGCCTCGCGCCGCGCAGCACGCAAGCCGTGATCGTGCGGCTCGATACCGGCGAAGCGGTGGCCGCGAACTATCGCGTGCAGGTTTTTTATCCGTGATGACCGCACGCCACGCCCACCCTTCGCTTTCTTTCCCCGCGCGCATCCGGTCCCGGGCGCGCGCATTCCTCTGAACATCACACGCAATCAGGAGCGCAACATGAGTCAAGTCACCCTCGGCGGCAACTCGATCGATGTAGGCGGCACGTTCCCGTCGGCGGGCCAGCAGGCTGCCGACTTCACGCTGGTCGGCGCGGATCTCGGCGACCTCAAGCTCGCGAATTTCGCCGGCAAGCGCAAGGTGCTGAACATCGTGCCGAGCCTCGACACGCCGACCTGCGCCACGTCGACCCGCAAGTTCAACGAATCCGCCGGCAAGCTCGACAACACGGTCGTCGTGGTCGTCTCAGGCGATCTGCCGTTCGCGGCCAAGCGTTTCTGCGTGACGGAAGGCCTGGAGAACGTCGTGACGGCATCGACGTTTCGCGGCACCGATTTTGCGAAGGCCTATGGTGTAGACGTGACGAGCGGCCCGCTGAAAGGGCTGACGGCGCGCGCGGTTGTCGTGATCGATGAAAACGACAAGGTCGTGCATTCGGAACTCGTGCCGGAAATCAAGGACGAGCCGAACTACGACGCGGCACTCGCTGCACTGAAGTAAGCGATCTGTGTGCGGACCGTTCGCGGTCCGCGCATTCATCAAGCGGTGACCTCGCTCATCAGGTCGAACCTGCCGCCGCCTGATGAATGCGCCATCGAAACGCGCAATTCTTTCTCACCTATTCGATTCAAAGGACGTTTGCCTTGGCTACGCTCATCTGCGGCTCGCTCGCCTACGACAACATCATGACCTTCCAGGGGCGCTTCGGCGACCACATCCTGCCGGACCAGGTGCACATGCTGAACATCAGCTTCCTGGTCCCGACGATGCGCCGCAACTTCGGCGGCTGCGCGGGCAACATCGCGTACGCGCTGAATCTGCTCGGCGGCGACGCGAAGATCATGGCGACGCTCGGCGACGCCGACGCGCAGCTCTACATCGACCGGCTGGACGCGCTCGGTCTCTCGAAGGACTACGTGCGCGTGTTGCCCGGCCAGCACTCGGCGCAATGCTTCATCACCACCGATCTCGGGAACAATCAGATCACCGCTTTCCACCCCGGCGCGATGATGGAATCGCACCTGAACCACGTCGACAAAACTACCGGCATCACGCTCGGCATCGTTGCCCCGGATGGTGCCGACGGCATGCGCCAGCACGCCGACCAGTTCGCCGCGAAGGGCGTGCCGTTCGTCTTCGATCCGGGCCAGGCGCTGCCGATCCTCGAAGGTGTGGAGCTTCGTCACATGATTGAACTTGCCTCTTACGTGGCGGTCAACGATTACGAAGCCAAGTTGTTGAGCAACAAGACCGGCTGGTCCATCGAGGAGATTGCGGGCCGCGTCGAGGCGCTGGTCGTCACGCGCGGCGAACACGGTGCGCAGATTCATCATGAGCGAGGGGTCGAGGAGATTCCGGCGGTGAAGGCGCAGCAGATCGTCGATCCGACCGGTTGCGGCGACGCGTTCCGGGGCGGCTTGCTGTACGGTATCGAGAACAAGCTTGGCTGGGAGAAGACCGGTCGTCTTGCCAGCCTGATGGGGTCACTCAAAATCGAACATCAGGGACCGCAGACTTACGCGCCCACGCGCACCGACATCGAAGAACGTTTCAAACAGGCTTTCGGAAGCAGCCTGTCGTAATTAGTGGAGCAAGGCAATGAAATTCATCAGTCGTATCGTGCTGGCAGCGGCACTCGTCAGCTCAGTGGCCATGTCGGGCTGCGCCTACAACAGCAGTTCGCCCGACGTCTATACGGCATCGCAGGCGCAACGTGAGGAGACCGTCCGCATGGCGACGGTCGAAAGCGTGCGCGGCGTGAAGATCAGCTCGAACAACGGGCAGCCGAGCGGCCTCGGCGCGATCGGTGGCGGCGCACTCGGCGCGGTGGCCGGCAGCGCGCTCGGCGGCGGACGCGGGTCGATTCTGACCGGCATCGTGGGCGGTCTGGCGGGCGCGGTGGCGGGCAATGCGGTGGAGAACTCCACGGCGGTCAAGAACGGTCTCGAGATCACCGTGCGGCTCGATAACGGCGACATGCGCGCCATCACGCAAACGTCCACCGGCGAGGTGTTCCAGGCGGGCGAGCGCGTTCGTCTGCTGTCGAGCGGCGGCGTCACGCGCGTCACGCACTGAGGGTTCTGGCCGGCATCGTCGCCGGTTGGCTTGGAGACCTACATCGCGCATGTGCCGGACGGCACATGCGCTTTTTTGCGTCCGTACGCCACGCGATGGCGATAAAAAACCCGCCGCTGATTTCCCTGGCGGCGGGTCTTGACCGGGTAGCACTACCCGGTCCTGAGACACATCGAGTGTGTCGCGGTGCTTCGTGCTGCTATCGCTTACGGACGGCTGCCCGTCGGGAACGGCCATGCGGCAGCCGGGTTCAACGCCGTCTTGACCGCTGAAGCCGGAGCCGGAGCTGCCGGAGTCGTGGCGGTGGTTGCCGGAGCTGCAGCAGGGGTCTTCTTCGCGGCAGCGGCCTTCTTGACCGGCGCCTTTTTCGAAGCCGGGGCGGCAGCTTTCTTGGCTGCGACGGGAGCTGCGCTTTTGGTAGCAGCAGGAGCAGCGGGCGCTGCGGGTGCGGCCGCAGCCTTCTTCGCAGCAGGCGCCTTCTTGGCAGCGGGAGCCTTCTTCGCCGCAGGGGCCTTCTTCGCAGCAGGAGCCTTTTTCGCGGGGGCTTTGGCAGCGGCCTTTTTCGCAGGCGCCTTCTTCGCCGCCGCCTTCTTGGCCGGGGCTTTCTTCGCTGCGGCCTTCTTCGCCGGCGCTTTCTTCGCGGCTACCTTCTTCGCCGCGACTTTCTTGGCCGCGACCTTCTTCGCTGCGGCCTTCTTCGCCGGCGCCTTCTTGGCGGCTACTTTCTTCGCAGCGGCTTTCTTCGCCGGAGCTGCCTTCTTCGCCGCGACCTTCTTCACCGCGACTTTTTTCGCTGCTACTTTCTTTGCTGCGACCTTCTTGGCCGGTGCCACCTTCTTCGCGGCTACCTTTTTCGCCGGAGCGACTTTCTTCGCCGCGGTTACCTTCTTGGCGGCTGTTTTCTTCACGGCCGGCTTGGCTGCAGCCTTCTTGGCGGCGGGTTTTTTCTTGGCAAGTGCCATCATTTTCTCCTTCAGGTTTCAGATGAGAGTCAGTTCAAACAACACCCTTCGTCAAAACCCGCTTCCCGCATGGGCTTCTCACGACCCACGCTACGAAGCGGATTATTCATCGGCGTACGCTGATGGAGCCCGCTTACGCTAATGAATACGGCAAGGCGCGCCGTGCCCCGAGGCACCGCGCGCCAAATTGAGTCGACACCTAACACCGGTGCCGGCAATCGCTTGATCGAACCGGCGGCTAAGCCGCCGGCATTTTCCGGGGGGAAGTTTGCCCGTCCCACTGAAGGGTTCGCAAAACGCCTGTCTTCTAGTCGGGCCATTGGCCCTCGAGGCGCACTTTGCATCAGGCGACCGTTCTCCTAAACCTTGACTGCAGATGCTCGCGTTGGTCGCGGCGGCACCTGCATCCCATCGATTTCCGTCTGCAACACGTCCTGGCTTGTTGTTATTCCCAGGTCAGCGCGCCGCCCGTTTGATAATCAATCACGCGTGTCTCGAAGAAGTTGCGTTCCTTCTTCAAGTCGATCATCTCGCTCATCCACGGGAACGGATTCTCCTCGTTCGGGTAGAGCGGATCGAGGCCAATCTGCTGGCAACGTCGATTGCAGATGAAGCGCAGGTAGCTCTTGAACATCGACGCGTTCAGGCCGAGCACCCCGCGCGGCATGGTGTCTTCAGCGTAGCGATATTCGAGTTCGACTGCCTGCTTGAAAATGTCGCGGATCTCCGCGCGGAACGCCGGCGTCCACAGTTGCGGTTCTTCCAGCTTGATCTGGTTGATCAGGTCGATGCCGAAATTGCAGTGCATCGACTCGTCACGCAGGATGTACTGGTACTGCTCCGCCGCGCCCGTCATCTTGTTCTGCCGGCCGAGCGCCAGGATCTGCGTGAAGCCGACGTAGAAGAACAAGCCTTCCATCACACAAGCGAAAACGATCAACGACTTCAGCAATTTCTGGTCCGCTTCGAGCGTGCCAGTGGTGAAAGCGGGATCAGTGAGCGTCTGGATGAATGGAATCAGGAACTCGTCCTTCGCGCGGATCGAGTCGACTTCGTGATACGCGTTGAAGATTTCGCTCTCGTCGAGCCCGAGCGACTCGACGATGTACTGATACGCGTGCGTGTGAATCGCCTCTTCGAACGCCTGGCGCAGCAGGAACTGGCGGCACTCGGGCGCGGTGATGTGGCGGTAGGTGCCGAGCACGATGTTGTTCGCGGCGAGCGAGTCGGCCGTCACGAAGAAGCCGAGGTTGCGCTTCACGATGCGGCGTTCGTCGTCGGAGAGGCCGTTGGGGTCTTTCCACAGGGCGATGTCTCGCGACATGTTCACTTCCTGCGGCATCCAGTGGTTGGCACAACCCGCCAGATATTTTTCCCACGCCCACTTGTACTTGAACGGCACGAGCTGATTGACGTCGGTCTTGCCGTTGATGATGCGCTTGTCGGCGACGTTCACGCGGGCTTCGCTCGCGGCGGCGATGGCGGAGGCTGCTGCGGGAGCGACGAAGTCGTTGGAGAAGATGTTGCTTGCCGAAGGTGTGTGGAGAGCGGCGTGTGAAGCAGCTTGATGACCGGTGCGCGAAGCTTCCTGCATGCCGGCAACCGCACTCGCGGCGTTGCGCAACACGTTAGGTTGCGAAGCGCTCGACGGAGCTACGGCAGTGGTCTCGTCATCCCAGTTGAGCATAGATTCTCACCATCAATTTAGATCGGTTTGTACCATCTTTTCATGAGCGATAAAAGACCTTGCTCATGAAAATTCCTGTTTTGTGTTCGCGTTGCTACTTGCATACAACACTTTGCTCAACGCATCGTGTGTGAAGGCTCTCGCGATGTGTGCCGCTGCTTGATCGAAGCGGTCGTCATCGAGCTTCGTTGCATGCTTCAAGCGTCGACTTGTTGCCTCGTGATGCGTTGCTTCGAGTGCGTTGAAGAGAGCGAGACGATGAAGCGTTCATCGCTTCGATGACGCATGTCGCGCAGCGTGCGATGCACCTCGCTTGCAAGGCGGTTGATGCTGCATCGAAGCGTTCGTTTCAGTGCCTGCGAACCCGCTTTCCCGCGTCCGATGCGTTGCCGAAGTTTAGCATCGGCAGCCTCGAAATTCCACTAGATATTGGGCTGTTTTTCGGTTGAACCACTAGCTATAGTAGACGTCAGCGTGCCCTGTCAAGCCCTGCCGGAGCACTCATCGCTTCCTCAATGGCTCCAGCAACGAGCGCAAATTGTTGTGATCGATCTCGTGCATGAGCGCGAGCAGTCGCCCGAGTTGTCCCTGCGGAAAACCCTCACGCGCGAACCACGCGAGGTAGTTGCCGGGGAGGTCCGCGAGCACGCGTCCCTTGAACTTTCCGTAAGGCATCGTCTGCGTGACGAGGCGCTGCAAATCTTCCGGGTCCATGTCGTTCGATCCTTCATGTCGATGCTTCGTGTCGATGAGCCGCGCAGTATCGCCCATGCGCTCGCGGAGCGTGCTCCATCCCTCAGCGGCTGCTCCATATCGATGCCATAATCGCCGCTCCCGCCGCGAAGAGACGTCCCTCGATTCTCCATGCCGCTCGCCATCAAAGCTTTCGTTGCCCCTCTCATCGTCGCGTGCGCGATGTTCATGGAAAGCGTGGATGCGAATGTCATCGTGACGGCCATTCCCGCGATGGCCCGCGCGTTCGGACGAGACCCCGTCACGCTGAAGATCGCCGTCACGAGCTACGTGCTCGGCCTCGGCGTGTTCATCCCAATCTGCGGCTGGGTCGCCGACCGCTTTGGCGCCCGCACCGTCTTTCGCACCGCCATCGGCATCTTCGTCATCGGCTCGCTGCTTTGCGCGGCCTCCAATTCGCTTGCGACCTTCACGCTCGCGCGCTTCGTGCAGGGCGTCGGCGGCGCGATGATGGTGCCGGTTGGCCGCATCATCATCTTCCGCTCGGTGCGCCGCTCCGAGTTCATCCGCGCGATGAACTACCTGAGCGTCCCGGCGATGCTCGGCCCCGCCGTCGGACCGCTGCTCGGCGGCTTCATCACGACGTACCTGCACTGGCGTCTGATCTTCTTCATCAACATTCCGATCGGGATCGTGGGCATCTATCTGACGAACCGCTATATCGCCAACTCGCGCGAGGAGCATCCGGGTCCGCTCGACTGGTTCGGCTTCTTCCTCTCGGCGACGGGCGGCACGCTGCTCTTGCTCGGGTTGTCGCTGGTGGGCGGCGAGCTGGTGCCGAACAGCGTCGCCGGTGCGATGTGCGCGGGCGGCGCGGTGATGGTCCTGCTCTACTGGCTGCACTCGCGGCGCGCGTTGCGGCCTCTGCTCGACTTGCGCTTCTTTCGCGTGCCGACGTTTCAGGCAAGCGTGCTCGGCGGGTCGCTGTTTCGCATCGGGCTCGGTGCGGTGCCGTTCCTGCTGCCGCTCGCGTTGCAGGAAGGGCTCGGGATGACGGCGTTCAAGTCCGGATCGATCACGTGCGCGTCGGCGTTCGGCGGGATGTTCATGCGTTCGCTGGCGTCGCGGGTGCTGCATCGGTTCGGGTTCCGGCAGACGCTGATGGTGAACGCGGCGCTCTCGGGTATTGCGATCGCGGCTTGTGGGATGTTCTTTCCCGGCACGCCGACCTGGGTCATCTGGGCGGTGGTGCTGCTCGGCGGGTTTTTCCCGGCGCTGCAATTCACGAGCCTGAACTCGCTCGCTTATGCCGAGATCGAGACGCGCGACGTCGGCCGCGCGACGAGCCTCGCGAGCTTCGTGCAGCAGGTGTCGCTCGGGCTCGGCGTGACGATCGCAGGAATCGCGCTGGAGATGTCGCAGAGCATGCACGGACACCCGACCTTGCTCTGGGCGGATTTCTGGCCGGCGTTCTTTGTCGTCGGTGCGTTCTCGTTCTTCTCGATTCCGGTGAC
Organism: Caballeronia humi; assembly: GCF_001544475.1. Classification (GTDB taxonomy): domain Bacteria; phylum Pseudomonadota; class Gammaproteobacteria; order Burkholderiales; family Burkholderiaceae; genus Caballeronia; species Caballeronia humi. Next base: position 66,904 of record NZ_FCNW02000014.1, read on the forward strand.
GGCGCGGCTCCCTCGCAATGCCGGATTGGAAATCTCGCGCGGCTCGCGGGGCTGAGTCGGTATCGATGTCACGCGGCGAACTCCCGTGCCTGCCTTTTATAGGCGCTGATACAAGCAAATATAAGAACATCTCGCTGAAGTAGGCGGCAACAAAGGCACAGAAGTAGGAATTCTCGTATTTCAACGGGTTTGCCAATCGCCAATAGTGCGTGTCCGCGCCGTCTCGGCGCTCGCCCGCCGCATCAAGGTACTTCAGTCCCGCTCGCGGTCCAACCTGTGCTGCACCACCGCGACGCTCCGTTCATGATCGACAAAAGGCGAGTCCTCATCGCCGCCCTTCTTTGCCTGCCCGTCGCTCGTGCGTCCGCTCAGGAGGTCTTGCGCGCTCTGCCCGGAGGCGCCCAAAGGCTCCAGGAACAGCAACTCAACGCTACGCAGGACGCCGCGACTGCGCGTCCGACCGTCCTTGCTCCCAGCGCATCCGAGCCATCCGCGCAACTTCAATTTCCGCTCGAAGTGCCCTGCGAAACCATCCAGGAAGTCGAGTGGCGAGGCTCCGGCGAATTCGCGTGGCTCGTTGCGCAAACGCCGCTCGAAGGCGCGTGCATCGGGCCGCAAGGCGCACGCGTCCTGCATGACTGGCTCGCGCGGGCGTTGATCGCACGCGGCTACGTCACTTCACGTGTGAACGTCCCGGAAGCCGGATTGAAAGACGGGCGCATCGTGGTCGAGATCATTCCCGGCCGGATTGGCAAAGTACGAGACGAAGGCGGCATCGGCTGGCACCGCGCCGCCTTCCCCGCCGGCACGGGTGATCTGCTGAACGTGCGCGATCTCGACCAGGCGCTCGAGAACATGCGCCGCCTGCCAGGACAAAGCGGCGTGGCTTTCGACGTGGTGCCGGGCGCCAACTTCGGCGAGAGCGATATCGTCGTGCAGCATCCAGACTCGAAGCGCTGGCACGTGGTGCTAAGTGCCGACAACTCGGGCATCGACGCGACCGGGCGCAATCAGCTCGGCGCGATCGTGGCCCTCGATTCACCACTGCATCTCTACGACCAGTTGATCGTCAGCGCGAGCACCGATGCGAAGCTCAACGACCACACGCGCGGCTCGCAGGCCAGGAGCGCTGCGTGGAACGTGCCCATCGGCTATGCGTCGTTTTCGATTGGCGTGAGCGAATGGTCGTCGAAGCAGACCCTCGATGCCATCGGTCCGGATTATCCCTACGAAAGCCGCACGCGCCGCATGGAAGCCGGCATCGGCTTCGCACCCTACCGCTCGGGCGACAAGAAAGGAACGCTGCAATTCAAGGTCGTCCGCCGCCAGGACAACGCGACGCTCGGCGGCGCCGAGATCGGCGTCCTCAAGCATGACATCACGGGCTACGACGTGAGCTTCAGCCATCAGCAGGCGCTTGCGCACGCTTCAGTGGTCGCCGGCGCGGGCGTGAGGGGAAGCTTTGCCGGGGTGAGCCGCTCGCCCGGGTACGTCTATGGACAAACCGACTGGAACGGACGCTACCGGATCGCCACCATGAGCGCGTCCGTGGACGCGCCGTTCAGCATCGGCGAGCGCAGCTTCGCCTACCGCGGGTCCTTTCTTTTTCAATATTCGCCGACTCCCGTGCCCTCGACCGAATACCTGCAGATCGGCGGCCGCTACACGGTGCGTGGCTTCGATGGCGATTCGACGCTGTCCGCCGAAAGCGGGTGGATCTGGCGCAACGAGGTCGCGACTGGCGTGGCTGCAGGCGCAGAAGCGTACGTGGCGCTCGATGCCGGACGCGTCCACGGCACGTCGGCCGCGCAATTGAGCAACCACGAACTCGTCGGCACTGCGCTCGGCGTGCGCGGTGCATACCGGAAAGTCGGCTACGACGTCGCACTCGGCCTGCCCCTCGTCAAGCCGCCGTCATTCGGGACACGGACACCTTGGCTCAACGTTTCGCTCACTAGCCGCTTTTGAGCTGTCTTGCGGCGCTTTTCCAACCGGAGACTGTCTTCCAGTAAATCGTCAATGGCTTTTCTCGCCCTATCAAGGGCGCACTCACTCATTTTCAGCTTTAGGAAACTTATGAAAAACACTCGACAGTCCGAAAACAATGTACCGGCGATCAGCCGCAACAAAATCGCCATCGCGCTGATGTTCGCGGCGCCTGCGCTTGTCGGGCTCTACGCGTCGGCCGCTGCGGCGCAAGCGCTCAGCGCCGACGCAGCGGGCGCCAACCGTCCGGCCATCGGCGCTGCGGCGAACGGAACGCCGATCGTCAATATCGTCGCGCCGAACGCCGCAGGCGTGTCGCACAATAAATTCACGCAATACAACGTCGGCCTCGCCGGCCTGATCGTCAACAACAGCAGCACGGCCGCACAAACACAGCTTGGCGGTTCAATCGCCGGCAACGCACAACTCGGCGCGACCCCCGCCAAGGTGATCCTCAACGAAGTGACCGGCGCGAGCGCGTCCAGCCTTAACGGCACGACCGAGATCGCCGGACGCGCGGCTCATCTGATCGTCGCCAACCCGAACGGCATCACCGCAAACGGCGCGAATTTCGTGAACGCAACCCGTGCCACGCTCACGACGGGCCAAGCCAGGTTCGACACCGCGGGCAATATCGCAAGCATCGACACGACGAAGGGCCGCATCGACATTCAGGGCGCCGGTCTCGACGCGCGCAATATCGACCAGCTCGACCTGATTGCGCGGGGGATCGAGGTCAATGCTGCGGTGCAGGCGAAAAAGCTGGTCGGCGTGGCAGGCGTGAGCCGGCAAGACCTGCGCACGGACACGACGAGCGGATCGAACTCCGGCCTCGTTGGCCAAGGCGCCGAACCGTCTGTCGCCATCGACGTGTCGCAGCTCGGCAGCATGTACGCCAATTCGATCCGACTCGTGGGGGGACAAGGCGGCATGGGCGTGAATGGCGCTAATGGTGCTAATGGTGCTAATGGTGCGAACGGCACCGGCGGCAATGGCGGCAATGGCGGCAATGGCGGCAATGGCGGCACCATCATCATCGGCAACAACAGCGGCACCATCGTCAACTCGGGTAACGGTGGTAACGGTGGTAACGGTGGTAACGGTGGTAACGGTGGTAACGGTGGTAACGGTGGCAACGGTGGCAATGGTGGCAACGGTGGCAACGGTGGCAACGGTGGCAACGGTGGCAACGGTGGCAACGGTGGCGCGATCAGCGTACAGGGCCGCATCGCCGCACAGGCCGGTGATGTGTCGCTCTCGAGCGGATCAGTCGCGATTGCAAAGGGCGCGACCGTATCGGCGACGAACGGCGTCTCGGTTTCCGGCGGCGCTCGCAACCAAGGCTTTATCTCCGCGACGACCGTTTCAGTCGCAGGTTCGCTCGACAACAGCAGCGGCATCGTGCGATCAAGCGGCAAGACGACCGTCTCAGGCTCGACGCGGAACGCGGGCGGTTCGTTCGATGTCGGTTCGGCGGCCTTCTCCGGCTCGCTCGACAACACAGGCGGCACGATCAAGTCGGCGGGCAAGCTGAATGTGTCCGGCAGCGCGACCAACACGAACGGTGAAATCGACGCGAAGGGCATCGCCGTAGCCGGGTCGCTGAACAACACCGCCGGACGAGTCCACTCGGGCGCGTCGATCGACATCAGCGGCAGCGCGAAAAACAACGCGGGAACGATTGAATACGTGAAGGCATTCAATGCCAACGGCAAAACGGGCGGCACCGTTACCAAGGTCAAGAGCTGAGCCTGACTGCTGGCGACCCGCGCATGACATGAGGCCTCGTTGAAGAATCCTTTGCATTACGTAGCCGCCGTGGCCGATGCGGCGCCCCCTTTGCCCGCCAGTTGAAAGCAACGGGGAGCCAATACATCGACTGCGCGGTCGCCATAGATTGCTGAAACACAGACTGGTTGTGAAATACCGGGGGCGGACCGAGCGCGCCATGGTCCGCACCCGCATCCAACTCACTTTTTCAGAGTCAATAGAACAACAATGAAGCATTCGTCCAACGCACACCACCTCGCACCTTCGAAGTGCACCAAGCTAACGGCCGCCCTGATGCTGGCGGCGGGCCCGGCGATCCTGGCGTTCCACGCGCCGATCGCGAGCGCCCAGGCGCTCACCGCTGCCGGCGGTGCCGGCAACCGCCCGGCCATTGCCGTGGCGGCGAACCGCACGCCGGTTGTCAACATTGTCGCGCCGAACGCCGCAGGTGTATCGCACAACAAGTTCACCGACTACAACGTCGGCGCGGCGGGCCTCGTGCTCAATAACAGCAACAAGATCGTCCAGTCACAGCTGGCGGGCCGCGTCGCGGGCAATACGCAACTCGGCGCGACGCCCGCCAAGGTCATCCTGAACGAGGTGACGGGCGCGAACGCCTCGAATCTCAATGGCGCGACCGAAATCGCGGGGGGCGCGGCGCATCTTATCGTCGCGAACCCGAACGGCATCACGGCCAACGGCGCGGGCTTCATCAACGCAACGCGGGCTACGCTCACGACCGGTCAGGCCAGATTCGACGCCGTCGGCAACATCGCGAGCATCGACACGACGACGGGCCGCATTGACATTCAGGGCAAGGGACTCAACGCACGCAACGTCGACCAGCTCGACCTGATCGCGCGCAGCATCGAAGTGAATGCGGCCGTGCAGGCCAGGAAGCTGGTCGGCGTCGCAGGTGTCACACGGCAAAACCTCGGCACCGACACGACGACCATCGGTTCGAACATCGGCCTGAAGGGGGAAGGCCCGGCGCCGGTCGTCGCGATCGACGTGTCGCAGCTCGGCAGCATGTACGCCGATTCGATCCGCCTTGTCGGCTCGGCCGATGGCTTGGGCGTGAACGGCAACGGCGCGGCGCGCACTTCGATCGTCGCACCCCAGCAAGGCATGATCGGCGGTACGGTCAATATCGGCGGTAAGGTGGTGGCGAACTCATCGGCGGCGGTTTCTGGCCGCAAAGTGAACATTGCCAAAACCGGCGTGTTGTCCGCGACCGGCCAGAACCTTTCGATCGCCGGCGATGTGAGGAACGAAGGCCTGCTTTCGGCGAATACGGCGATGTCCGTCAACGGCGCGCTCGACAATCGCGGCGGCCAGTTGACGACCGGTCGACAAGGAACGCTCGCGGTGTCGGGCGAAGCGCTGAACAGCGACAACGGGAAAATGACGATCGGCTCGGGCACTTTTTCGCAATCGCTCGAGAACCGCTCGGGTGAGGTTCGGGCGAATGGCGCGCTCAAGGTGGCGCGGGACCTGGACAACTTCCACGGTTCGATCAACACCACCGGCGATATCGGCATTGGCGGCGATCTGATGAATGAGGAGAGCACGGTCGCGACGAAGGGGTCACTCAAGGTCGGTGGCTATGCATGGAATGAAGGCGGGCGTATCTTCGTCGGCCGCGATGTGAGCATCAAGCATCTGGTTGGCAGAGGCATTTCCATGCCTTCTGTGACTGGTGACGCGCCGGTGGCGGTTGCGCAGGATGGCTTCCAGTTCATCCCGACCGGTCGCCCGGTGACTGGCGCTCCGGTCGTCGTAGTCGATACGCGTCCGGCGCCCGTGGGAACGCCGACAGCTCGCCCCGTTCCGCCCGTGGTGGTCGATATCCGTCCGGCGCCTGTGGGAACGCCCGCGACTCGCCCCGTTCCGCCCGTGGTGGTCGATATCCGTCCGATGCCTCCCGTGAGCAGCAAGCCTGTCACTACCGCCAGCAGATGATGAGCAAGCGGGCGCGTCGCCGCGTGACCGGCGGCTCGCGTTGAGTATCAATGTGAGGCTGATGTTACGCATCAGCCTCATTTTCTTGCCATGACGCAATGAGTACGGGAGAGCGCCTCCGACGCCGCCAACTAGAATGGAATTTTCGAGTACGGAAACAAGCTCCGGATTCAGAACCCCGTCGGCGGGCATGTCGGCCAAATCGGGGAAGCCTTCATCGACTGAGGTTCGCCGGACTAAAAGTGCGCTTCGCGGTAGCTCATGCCCGCGCGGTCTAGTCGCACCGTAGCGTCGAATTCGCGTTTCTGGAGCGCGACGCTGCGGCTGCGAGACGCGCCTGACAAGGCGCGCGCGAGGCCCCCTATCGGCCGGCAAGACTTCGCTCGGTCAGCGCAACACACGCTCGACCCACACGGCGCCCAACCGGGCCGATCACTTCATTTCACTTCTGTAAAAAGCGCCGCCCGATCCGCCAGAACCGCGCCCCCATCAAACAACTTCGCTTACTGACAAGCCTCACACTCATCGAAGCCCGGATCGCCGGGCCGCATCATGCAGACCGGACCATCGGCTTCTGGCGCAGCCGCTGCAACCGCAGCCGCATTGAATCCGCCCGTCGCCGACACGCCGCCAACGCCGCCGCCCGTGCCGAATCCCGCGCCCGAGCCTCCGCCCGCACCCGATTCCCCCGACGGCACCGAATTCAGCGCACCGTGCGCCACCGTCGACTTCTCGACGCTCGTCGCCGACATCGTGCGGAGGTAGTACGTCGTCTTGAGACCGCGCAGCCACGCCAGCTTGTACACCTCGTCGAGTTTCTTGCCCGACGCGCCCGCCATATAGATATTCAGCGACTGCGCCTGGTCGATCCACTTCTGGCGCCGCGACGCTGCTTCCACGACCCACTTCGCGTCGAGTTCGAACGCTGTCGCGTAGATCGCGCGGAGGTCGGCCGGGATGCGGTCGATGCGCGAAAGCGTGCCGTCGAAGTACTTCAGGTCGGAGACCATCACTTCGTCCCACAGGCCGCGCGCCTTCAGGTCGTGCACCAGATAGTCGTTCACCACCGTGAACTCGCCCGACAGATTCGACTTCACATACAAATTCTGGAACGTCGGCTCGATACACGCGGAGACGCCGATGATGTTCGAAATCGTCGCCGTCGGCGCGATCGCGACGCAGTTCGAGTTGCGCATGCCGTGCGTCGCGATGCGCGAACGCAGCGTCGCCCAGTCCATCGTTTCGCTTTCGTCGACTTCCACGTACCCGCCGCGCTCTTCGGCCAGCAGCTTCAGCGAATCCTGCGGGAGGATGCCGCGATCCCACAGCGAGCCGCGATAGCTCGAATACCGGCCGCGCTCCTGCGCCAGTTCCGTCGACGCGTAGTAAGCGTAATAGCAAACCGCTTCCATCGACCGGTCCGCGAACTCGACCGCTTCCTGCGACGCATACGGCGTGCGCAGCAGGTGCAGGCAGTCCTGGAAGCCCATGATGCCCATGCCGACCGGACGATGTTTCAGGTTCGAGTTACGCGCCTTGGCGACGGCGTAGTAGTTGATATCGATGACGTTGTCGAGCATGCGCATCGCCACGCTGATCGTGCGCTTCAGCTTGTCGTGATCGAGCGCGAGCGTGCCATCGGCCTGCTTCGCCAGGTGGGCGACGAGGTTCACCGAGCCCAGGTTGCAGACAGCAATTTCCGTGTCGCTCGTGTTCAGCGTGATTTCCGTGCACAGGTTCGACGAATGCACGACACCGACGTGCTGCTGCGGCGAACGGATATTGCACGGGTCCTTGAACGTGATCCACGGATGGCCGGTTTCGAACAGCATGCCAAGCATCTTGCGCCACAGTTGCGCCGCCGGAAGCTTCTTGAACAGCTTGATCTCGCCGCGCGCCGCTTTCTCTTCGTAAGCCGTGTAAGCCTTCTCGAACGAAGCGCCGAACAGGTCGTGCAGGTCCGGGCAGGTCGCCGGCGAGAAGAGCGTCCAGTCGCCGCCTTCGTGCACGCGCTTCATGAACAGGTCGGGAATCCAGTTCGCCGTGTTCATGTCGTGGGTGCGTCGACGGTCGTCGCCCGTGTTCTTGCGCAGTTCGAGGAATTCCTCGATGTCCAGGTGCCACGTTTCCAGGTACGCGCAGACCGCGCCCTTGCGCTTGCCGCCCTGATTCACCGCGACGGCCGTGTCGTTCACCACTTTCAGGAACGGCACCACGCCCTGCGACTTGCCGTTCGTGCCCTTGATATGCGAGCCGAGCGCACGCACGCGCGTCCAGTCGTTGCCGAGGCCGCCCGCGAATTTCGACAGCAGCGCGTTTTCCTTCAGCGCTTCGTAGATGCCGTCGAGGTCGTCGGCGACGGTCGTCAGGTAGCAAGACGACAGTTGCGAGCGGCGCGTGCCGGAGTTGAACAGCGTCGGCGTCGACGACATGAAGTCGAAGCTCGACAGCACGCCGTAGAACTCGATGGCGCGCGCTTCGCGGTCGATTTCGTTGAGCGCCAGACCCATCGCGACGCGCATGAAGAATGCCTGCGGCAATTCGATGCGCTTGCCTTCCGTGTGCAGGAAGTAGCGGTCATACAGCGTCTGCAGGCCGAGATAGCCGAATTGCAGGTCGCGATCGGCGTCGAGCGCGGCGCCCAGGCGCTTCAGGTCGTACTGCAGGAGCTTGTCGTCGAGCAGTTCCGCTTCCACGCCCTGCTTGATGAACAGCGGGAAATATTCGGCGTAGCGCTCGCTCATTGCGCCTTGCGGAACCTCCTCTTCCAGGATTTCGCGACGGATCGTGTGCAGCAGGATGCGCGCCGTGACCTGGCTGTATGCCGGGTCCTTCTCGATCATCGTGCGGGCGGCGAGGATGGCCGAGTCGTAGACCTGGCTCATCGGCACGCCGTCGTACAGGTTCTTCACCGTTTCCGCGACAATCGGATCGGCGTTGACCACATCGCCCAGGTTCGCGCACGCCTCGACGATGCGTGCCTTCAGCGCATCGAGGTCGAGCGGACGGCTGATCCCGCCGTCGATCACGTTGATGCCGAGCGCATTCGCCTTCACTTCCGGCGCGTGCGCGCGTTCCTGCGTGCGCTTCTCGCGATACAGCACGTAGGCGCGCGCGACGTTGTGCTCGCCGCCGCGCATCAGCGCAAGCTCGACCTGATCCTGAATGTCTTCGATATGGAACGTGCCGCCGTTCGGACGGCTGCGCACCATCGCGCGCACGACGCTTTGCGTCAGTTGCTCGACGAGTTCGCGCACGCGCGCGGATGCCGCGCCCTGCCCGCCGTTCACGGCGAGGAACGCCTTCGTTACGGCGATCGCGATCTTCGACGGCTCGAACGACACCACGGTCCCGTTACGACGGATGACTTTGTAGTCGGCGAGCGTCGTGTTCGGCGCGAGCGCCTGGGCGCCCGGCTGTTGCTGGCCGCCCGCGGCGCGCGCGGATGCGCCTTCGTAGGAGGTCGTGGCGTTGTCGGTGGTTTGCATGTGCAAAACTCCTGGTGTTCGATGGTGCGGAACGTCCGCGATGGGTTGGTTCAAGTTCGCGCCGGGTGCGTCACCGGTGCGGACCTCTGGAAACTGAAAACGGTCAGCCGGAGCAACAGATTTTGTTCGGGCTGCGCCGTTTTTGCCCGACGCTTTTCTGCGATGGGTGGCTTTCATCGACTGTGTGGCCTTCTCGGTGCTGCGTGCTCGCGGTATTGCCGGCCGTGTTGCCGGCGGATTCGCGGGACGCCGTTGCTACGCTTCTGCTCGCAGCCGCGCCCGGTTCTGGTTTGATTTCATGACCGCGCGGCCGCCAACAATCACTACCCCGTAAAGCCAACGGCGCCGACTTTTGGGAAGGGCGCCGCTTGAACGACACAAGATGTAGTGCAAATTGCGTCTCTAGGCACCAAGTATAGTGGACCTCGGCGCAGTCTCAAAAAGATTTATTTGCCTGTCGAATGCGCGGGCGGGGTTGACTTTTGCTTCGCCAAAGCACGGCAAGGCCTCGGGCTTCCTCGTGCTGCGACGCAACGAGAATGCCCTTACGCGTGATCGAGGTACGGGAAGAAGCGCGGCGCAAGGCCGCTCGCCTGTCGCAGGCGCGGCCAGTCGAAGTGAGGGCCAGGATCGGTTTTGCGGCCGGGCGCGATGTCGGAATGGCCGGCGAGCGCATCGATCGGATAGCGGGCTGCGAGCACGGTCACCAGTGCAGCGAGCGCGCCGTATTGCGCCGATTCAAACGGGCTGTGGTCGCTGCCTTCCAGTTCGATGCCGATCGAAAAATCATTGCAGCGCTCGCGCCCGCAGAACGTCGAGACGCCCGCGTGCCACGCGCGCTCGTTGCAAGAAACATATTGCTCGACCGCGCCGTCGCGGCGAATCACGAAATGCGCCGATACGCGCATGCCGCGCAGTTGATCGAAGTACGGATGCGCGCCGTGGTCGAGCGTGTTCTGGAAGAAATCGCGGATCGCGTTGCCGCCGAAGTCGTCGGGCGGCAGGCTGATGTTGTGGACGACGATCAGCGTCGGCAGGATCGCGCCGGGTCGCGCCTCGAAATTCGGCGACGGCAGGCGCGTCGCGGTGGAAAGCCAGCCGTCGGCATCGACCGAAGCCTGGGCTCCGGCGTGCGGCGCTGGCGTCATCGGGCGTCGCGGCCCGTCGGGCGAGCCGCGTAACGATGCGCGTGATCGGAGCAGCAGAAGCGCTTGCCCGCTACCACGAGCGATTCGCTGCTCGGCGTGTGCACGCCGCACTGGGCGCAGCGCACCAGCGGATCGGTGAGTTGCGGTGCGTCGCCGGGCGCACGGCCGCTGCGGCGGTAAGTGGCGCCCGCCGTGCCCGTGCTGTTGCCCGCGCCCGGTTGCGGGCCGGTTTGCGCGGTGCGCTCGGTGGCGCGCCGCAGCTTGCGGAACACCCACTGGCTCGCGAAGAACAGGAAGATCAGAAGCAGGATTTGTCGCATGGCGTGACTAATATAAGTAGGCTGTCCGGCTCAGACGACGGCACGGTGCAGCAGCACTTCGAACACGAAGCGGCTGCCGACATAAGCGAGCAGCAGCGCGACGAACGAAGCGAGCACCCAGCGCAGCGCGGCACGTCCGCGCCAGCCGGAAACGCGGCGCGCGGTCAGGAGCGCGCCGAACATGAGCCACGAAAGGAACGCAAACACCGTCTTGTGATCGAGCTTGAATGCGCGATCGACGAGTTGTTCGTTGAAGGCGATTCCCGACACGAGCGTTAGTGTCAGCAGCACGAAGCCTGCCGCGATCAGCCGGAACAGCAGCTTTTCGAGCGTGAGAAGCGGCGGCAGCGTGTCGAGCCAGCTCGAAAGCCAGCCGTTCGACGTATGGCGCGCCGCCGTGCCACGCATGCCTTGCAGACGCTTCTCGACCATCATCATCAGGATGGCGTGCAGCGCGGCGATCGCGAACAAGCCGTACGCGATGTTGGCGATCAGAAAGTGCAGCTTGAACATCGGCGCGGCGGAATACGGCAGCACGCGCACGCCGCCGAAGACGAGCGGCATCAGCGAGGCGAGACACGCGAGCGGCAGGACCAGGAGTCTCAGGCCATCGAGCGGAAAGAAAAAGCTTTCGATCCAATAGATGCCCGCGCCCAGCCAGAACATGGCCGAGAGCGCGAACGCGAAGCCGAAGACCATCGCGTTCTGGGGAAAGATGGTGGTGTGCAGAAGGACGCCATGCACGAGCAGCGCTATGAATAACAGAGCGCGCCCGATTCCGCTCATGCCCGACGCCTTCGAGGCCCGCGCGCTCGGCACCGGCGCGCCCGCTGGAATGCCCGCCAGCGCGGGCCCGATGGCCGTGTGGCGATGCGCGCGCCAGCCCGCTACGGCAAGTCCGCCGTAGAGAAGCGCAGTGAGGGCATACAGTACAATATCCATGTTCGAAGTTTACACTAGGCCCCGAACTCACGACGTCTTCCCCTCCCGCCGACAAGGGCGGGACCGGGCGCCACGACGAGGCCGCACTCTCTACCGCTCCCCATGCTCGACAATCTGACTCAACGGATGGCGCGCGTCGTCAAGACGCTGCGCGGCGAGGCCCGGCTCACCGAGGCTAACACGCAGGAAATGCTGCGCGAAGTGCGCCTCGCGTTGCTGGAAGCGGACGTCGCGCTGCCGGTCGTGCGCGAATTCATCGCGAAGGTGAAGGAAAAGGCGCTCGGCGAAGAAGTCATCTCCAGCTTGTCGCCGGGACAGGCGCTGGTCGGCGTCGTGCAGCGCGAGCTGACGGCCGTGATCGGCGGCGATTACGAAGGCAAGGCCGCCGAGCTCAATCTCGCCGTCGCGCCGCCGGCCGTGATCCTGATGGCCGGCCTGCAAGGCGCCGGCAAGACCACGACCACCGGCAAGCTCGCCAAGCTCCTGCGCGAAAAGCACAAGAAGAAAGTGCTGACGGTGTCCGTCGACGTCTACCGCCCCGCCGCGATTCAGCAGTTGAAAACGGTGACCGAGCAGGTCGGCGCGGACTTCTTCCCGTCGGAGCCGAACCAGAAGCCGGCGGATATCGCGCGCGCGGCCGTCGACTGGGCGAAACGCCACTACAACGACGTGCTGATCGTCGATACGGCGGGCCGGCTCGGCATCGACGAAGCGATGATGAACGAGATCAGCGAACTGCATGCGCTGCTGAAACCGGCTGAAACGCTCTTCGTCGTCGATGCGATGCTCGGCCAGGACGCCGTCAACACCGCGAAAGCGTTCAACGACGCGCTGCCGCTTACCGGCGTCATCCTGACCAAGCTCGACGGCGACTCGCGCGGCGGTGCGGCGCTTTCCGTGCGTCACGTGACGGGCAAGCCGATCAAGTTCGTCGGCGTCGCGGAAAAACTCGACGGGCTGGAAGTCTTCCACCCGGACCGGATGGCGAACCGGATCCTCGGCATGGGCGACATCATGGCGCTCGTCGAGGAGGCGCAGAAAGGCGTCGATACGAAGGAAGCGCAGAAGCTCGCCGACAAGGTCAAGAAAGGCGGCGACTTCGACCTGAACGACTTCAAGGCGCAGCTTTCGCAGATGAAGAACATGGGCGGCCTCTCGTCGCTGATGGACAAGCTGCCCGCCCAGTTCCAGCAAGCCGCGCAAGGCGCCGACATGGGCGTCGCCGAGAAGCAGATGCGCCGCATGGAAGGCATCATCAATTCGATGACGATTCAGGAGCGCGCGAAGCCCGAACTGATCAAGGCCGCGCGCAAGCGCCGGATCGCGGCGGGCGCGGGCGTGCACGTGCAGGACGTCAACCGGATGCTCAATCAGTACGAGCAGATGCGCGGCATGATGAAAAAGCTGAAGGGCGGCAATCTGCAAAAGATGATGCGCGGCATGAAAGGCATGATGCCGGGCATGCGTTAAGCAGCGTTTTTCGGAACCCGCGCCCCGCAGCCGAACTGCGGCAAGCGCGGGTTTATCATAAGGCGCTCGCCGCCGTTTTTTCCCACACTAAGTATTCACGCCACCGCGCCGTTTCCCTTATGAATCGCGAAGAAGCTCTCCACATTTTCAGCCACTCCGAAGAGATCGTTTCGGTGGCCGAGGTCAACGCGTCGATCGGGCGCATGGCGCAGGACATCCGGGCGGCGACGAGCGAGGAGTTTCCGCTCGTGCTCTCCGTCATGGGCGGCGCGGCGGTCTTCACCGGCATGCTGCTGCCACATCTCGATTTCCCGCTCGAATTCGATTACATCCACCTGACGCGCTATCGCAATGCGATCAAGGGCGGCAGCGAAATGCAATGGCGCGTGGCGCCGGCGGAATCGGTGAAGGATCGCGTGGTGCTCGTGCTCGACGACATCCTCGACGAAGGTGAAACGATGGCCGCGATCCGCGACCGCATCATGGCGATGGGCGCGAAGCAGTTCCTGTCGGCCGTGCTGTGCGAGAAGATCATTCCGAAGACGAAGCCGCTGCGTCCGGACTTCTGCGGATTCGAAGTGCCGGATCGCTACGTGTTCGGCTGCGGGATGGATGCGAAAGGCTATTGGCGCAACCTGCCGACCATTCGCGCGCTGACCGAAGGCGCCTGATAGCGCTTCTAGTCGCGCAATTAAAAAGCGGCCGCGGCCGCTTTTTTTACAACTGATGCACGAAAGTCCGTATCCCGGTCAATATCATCTCGACCGATATCGCGACCAGCACCAGCCCCATCAGCCGCTCGAACGCGGTAACCGCGCGCTCGCCCAGCCAGTGCTGGATCTTCTCGGCGAGCATCAGCACGATCGCGCAGACAATCATCGTGACCGTCAGCGCGCCGATCCATTCCATCATCTTCCCCGGCGCCTGCGACGTCAGCAGCATCACCGTCGCCAGCGCCGACGGACCCGCGAGCGCAGGAATCGCGAGCGGCACGATCAGCGGCTCGCCACCGCGCGAATCGCCGCCCATCGGGCCGTCGGGATGCGGAAAGATCATCCTGAGCGCGATCAAAAACAGCACGATCCCGCCGCCGATCCGAAGCGACAAGTCGGTGAGACTCATCGCGCGTAAAAAGCGGTCTCCGACCAGCATGAACAGCAGCAGGATGCCGAACGCGATCGCGATTTCCCGCAAGATCACGATGCGCCGCCGCTCGGCCGCCACCCCGCGCAACGCGTTGATGAAGATCGGGATGTTGCCGAGCGGGTCGGTGATCAGGATCAGCAGGACGGTCGCCGACAGGAAGTTGTATTGCACGTTACTTGGCCAGGGCCGCGCGCACCTTCTCGATCACCACGCCCGCCGCGTCATCCACCGGGAGCAGCGTGGCTTCGGTGTCGCGGCGGCCCTGGTATTCGAGCTTGCCCTCCTTCAAGCCCCGGTCGCCGATCACGAGCCGATGCGGCACGCCGATCAGTTCCCAGTCGGCGAACATGACGCCCGGCCGCTCGCCGCGATCGTCGAGGATCACGTCGATGCCGGCTTCCTGCAGCGTCGCGTACAGCTTGTCGGCCTGCTCGCGCACCGCGTCGCTCCGGTCGTAACCCATCGGGCACAGGACGACTTCGAACGGCGCGATCGCTTCCGGCCAGATGATGCCCTTGTCGTCGAAGTTCTGTTCGATCGCCGCGCCCAGCACGCGCGTCACGCCGATGCCGTAGCAGCCCATCTGCATCGGCGCGGGCTTGCCGTTTTCGTCGAGGAACGTCGCGCCCATCGAATCGGAATACTTCGTGCCGAGCTGGAATACGTGACCGACCTCGATCCCACGGCAGATCGCGAGCGTACCCTTGCCGTCCGGCGACGGATCGCCCTCGACGACATTGCGGATATCCGCCACCACCGGCTCCGGCAGGTCGCGGCCCCAGTTCACGCCGGTCGTGTGGAAATCGACGTCGTTCGAACCGACGACGAAGTCGCTCATGTTCGCGACCGTGCTGTCCGCGATCACCTTCACCGGCTTCTTGGTGCCGATCGGGCCGAGATAGCCCGGCGGCGTGCCGAACCAATCGATGATTTCCTGCTCGGTCGCGAACCGGTAGCCGGCAAGGCCGGGCTGCTTGTTCGCCTTGATGTCGTTGAGCGAGTGATCGCCGCGCAGCATCAGGAGCCAGATGGTCGGCTCGGCGCCTTCGTTTTCGGTGGCGAGAACGATCGACTTGATCGTGCGCTCGAGCGGAATGTTCAGATATTCCGCGACCGCCTCGCACTTCGCCTTGCCGGGCGTCGGGGTCTTTTTCAGCTCTTCTGCGGGCGCGGCGCGCGTCGCGGAGAGCGGCAATGCGTCGGCGGCTTCGACGTTCGCCGCGTAATCGGAGTCCGGGTTGTACGCGATGGCGTCCTCGCCCGTATCGGCGATCACGTGGAATTCGTGCGAGCCGCTGCCGCCGATCGAGCCATTATCGGCCGCGACCGCGCGGAATTCGAGCCCGATGCGCGTGAAAATGCGCACGTATGCGTCGAACATCTTGCGATACGACTCGGCGAGACCGCCCGTGTCCTTGTCGAACGAATACGCGTCTTTCATGATGAATTCGCGGCCGCGCATCACACCGAAACGCGGACGGATTTCGTCGCGGAACTTCGTCTGAATTTGATAGAAATTCACCGGCAACTGCCGATAGCTCTTGATCTCGCGACGCGCGATGTCGGTCACGACTTCCTCGTGCGTCGGCCCGACCACGAAATCGCGCTCGTGACGGTCCTTCATGCGCAGCAGTTCGGGGCCGTATTGCTCCCAGCGGCCCGATTCCTGCCACAACTCGGCCGGCTGCACCGCAGGCATCAGCAACTCGAGCGCGCCTGCGCGATTCATCTCTTCACGCACGATGGCCTCGACCTTGCGGATCGAGCGCAGCCCGATCGGCAGGTAATCGTAGATACCGCCCGCGACGCGGCGGATCATGCCGGCGCGCATCATCAGCTTGTGGCTGACGATCTCGGCGTCGGCGGGAGCTTCTTTCAGGGTGCCGATGAAGAAACGTGATGCTTTCATTGAGGAAATTTTCCAAAAGCGGAGCGCGCCGGACTGCCGGAAAGGCGGCGTGAAGGCGTGCAAGACGGGTGAAATCGGGATGGCCGGCGGAAAGAAGAATCTGCCGCTGGCCGGAATGCTCGGCGAAAGGCGTACCCGGATTCGGGTTCGTGCCGGTGCGCCAGGCCCGTTATCTGTTTATAATCAAAGCAATTTTAAAGGATTCGAAGGTGGTTGTATGCTCGATCGTGAAGGCTTTCGCCCGAACGTCGGCATCATCCTCTTGAACGCGCACAACGAAGTGTTTTGGGGTAAGCGGCTGCGTGAACATTCCTGGCAGTTTCCGCAAGGGGGCATCAAGTACGGCGAAACCCCTGTGCAAGCGATGTATCGGGAGTTACACGAAGAAACCGGTTTGCTTCCGGAGCACGTCAAGGTCGTGGGTCGAACCCGCGACTGGCTGCGTTATGAGGTGCCGGACAAGTTCATCAAGCGCGAGGTGCGCGGCCATTATCGTGGCCAGAAACAGATCTGGTTTCTGCTGCGAATGGTAGGCCGCGATTGCGACATCTGCCTGCGTGCGACTGATCATCCGGAGTTCGATGCCTGGCGCTGGAACGAGTATTGGGTCCCGCTCGATGCGGTGATCGAGTTCAAGCGTGACGTTTATCAACTGGCGCTCACCGAGTTGTCGCGCTTCTTACGGCGAACCGCCGCCAGAAGCGAACGCGGCGAGCGCGTCGCACATCATGGACCGCGCTACCCGCGCGTCATCCAGACGATGACGATCGAAGCACCCTCGGTTTCCGCGGCCGGCACCGCGGTTGAGGCAGAATGCTCGATCGAGGAAGTGCATGTTTTCGCGCAGCGTCCGTTGCACGACTGACACCGCCCTTTCTTGCAAATTTTTCCACTCAGTACGACTCAAGCGGCGACACGGCAACGTGTCCCGCTTTTTTCCGCGCAGCAGCTTGCTTTTATTGCACGCGGATGTTTCCGGGAAGACCTAATTGAAAGCCATCGCCTTATTTGCGGCATCCGCGGCAACGCTTGCCGTGCTCGCCGGTTGTTCCAGTACGAAGGGCCCGTCCAACCAGGACGACAGCGCGTTCGCCTACCTGCTCGACAGAAAACCGGAATGGACCGAAAACAAGGTCGATAACCTGCCGCCGTTGCCGCAGGCGTCGAATCTGCTGGCGTTCAATGTCTCGCAAAACACGCCGCTGAATTTTTTGATCGACAGGACCTCGGTGTCTGTGGGGACGGATGGTGTCGTGCGGTACACCGTGGTCGTGACGAGTCCGGCGGGTGCGCGCAACGTAAACTACGAAGGCATTCGCTGCGATAACTACGAGTGGCGCCTGTACGCGAGCATCAACGACGATCAGAACGCCTGGGACCGCACTGTCGCGAACGACTTCCGGCGCATCGAGAACGGCGAGCTGAACGCGTATCACGCGGCGCTCTATCAGGATTATTTCTGCGCGAACAAGCTGCCGACCGGCGATGCCAAGCAGATCGTCAACGCGATTCAGTACAAGCGATCGGCGGTTTCGCAGTATCGGTGAGGTTATTCGTTGAAAAAGCCCGCTGACTTTCGAGGTCAGCGGGCTTTTTTCACACCAGCACCAGATTGTCGCGGTGGATCAATTCGGGTTCGAGCATATAGCCCAGCACTGTTTCGATCTCCGCACTCGGCCGCCGATGAATCAGCCGCGCCTCCGAACTGCTGTAGTTCGTGATGCCGCGCGCGACTTCCTGGCCCTGTGGATTCACGCACGCGATCACCTCACCGCGCGCAAACGCGCCCTTCACGTCGATCACGCCGATCGGCAGCAGACTCTTGCCGCCTTCGGTCAGCTTTTCGACCGCGCCGTTGTCGATCACGACGTGGCCGCGCACCTGCAGGTGATCGGCCATCCACTGCTTGCGCGCCGCGATCCGCGCCGTGCGCGCTATGAGTTGCGTGCCGATCATCTCGCCCGATGCAAGCCGCGTCAAAACGTCCGATTCCCGCCCGCTCGCGATCACCGTGTTCGCCCCGCTGTGCGCGGCGCGCTTCGCGGCGAGGATCTTGGTCAGCATGCCGCCGCGCCCGAGGCTCGAGCCCGCGCCGCCCGCCATTGCTTCGAGCTCCGGCATGCCGGCGTCGGCCTGCTCGACGAGCGTGGCCGTCGGGTCCTTACGCGGATCGGCGGTAAATAGCCCGCGCTGATCGGTGAGGATGATGAGCGCGTCGCCTTCGATCAGGTTCGCCACGAGCGCGCCGAGCGTGTCGTTGTCGCCAAACTTGATTTCGTCGGTGATGACGGTGTCGTTTTCGTTGATGATCGGCACGGCGCCCAAACGCAACAGCGTCAAGAGCGTGGAGCGCGCGTTCAGATAGCGCTCGCGATCGGCGAGATCGGCGTGCGTGAGAAGAATCTGCGCCGTGCGGATGCCGTGCGCGCCGAAGCTGCTCTCGTACACCTGCGCGAGCCCCATCTGCCCGACGGCCGCGGCCGCCTGCAATTCGTCGATCTCACGTGGACGCTTGGTCCAGCCGAGCCGATGAATGCCCTCGGCGATCGCGCCCGAACTGACCATCACGACTTCCTTGCCCTGCTCGCGCAAGGCCGCGATCTGCGACGCCCAGCGGGCGATCGCCGCGTGGTCGAGCCCGCGCCCGTCGTTCGTGACGAGGCTCGATCCCACTTTCACTACGAGACGCTTCGAAGCAGCGATGACGGAACGCATCGTGCGCATTCTCCTCGGGTGGTCGTTGACTGCGCGGGCCGCGCAGATGTGTAGTTATTCTTCCTCTTCCTGCTTCGGCACGGCAGCAGTTTCATCGCGAAAACGCACGTCTGCTGCAAGATCTTCCGCCTCGGCCGCGCGCGACGCATCCGAATTCTTCGAGATGTAATCGAAGATCGCGTAGGTCAGCGCTTCGCAGCCCTGGCCCGTCAACGCCGAGATTTCGAATACCGGGCCGCTCCACTCGTACCGATCAAGGAAATCCGCCACGCGCGCTTCGCGCTCGTCGTCCGGCACCATGTCGAGCTTGTTCAGCACCAGCCAGCGCGGCTTTTCATATAGCGCCTCGTCGTACTTGCGCAATTCGTTGACGATCGCCCTCGCTTCCGCGACCGGATCGACGTTTTCGTCGAACGGCGCCAGATCCACCAGATGCAGCAGCACGCCGGTACGCTGCAAATGCCGCAGGAACCGGTGACCGAGGCCCGCGCCTTCCGCCGCGCCCTCGATCAGGCCTGGAATATCCGCGATCACGAAGCTCTTACTCGGACCGACGCGCACCACGCCGAGATTCGGTGCGAGCGTGGTGAACGGATAATCGGCAATCTTCGGCCGCGCGTTCGAAACCGACGAAATGAACGTCGATTTCCCCGCGTTCGGCATGCCCAGCAGGCCGACGTCCGCAAGCACCTTCAGTTCGAGCCGGAGCATGCGGCGCTCGCCGGGCTTGCCTTCGGTCTTCTGACGCGGCGCGCGATTCGTACTCGACTTGAAATGCAGGTTGCCGAGGCCGCCCGCGCCGCCGTTTGCGATCAGCACTTCCTGGTTATGCTCGGTCAAATCGGCGATCAACTCGCCGGTTTCCATGTCCGCGATAATTGTGCCGACCGGCATGCGCAACGTGATGTCGTCGCCGCCTTTGCCGTAGCAGTCCGCGCCGCGGCCGTTTTCGCCGTTGCGCGCCTGATGCTTCTTCGCGTACCGATAGTCGATCAGCGTGTTGATGTTGCGGTCCGCGACCGCATAGACGCTGCCGCCCCGGCCGCCGTCGCCGCCGTCCGGTCCGCCGAACGGGACGAACTTCTCGCGGCGCATCGACGCGCTGCCATCCCCTCCGTCGCCGGCGATGACTTCAATTCTCGCTTCGTCAATGAACTTCATGCGTTGCTCCGTCCCGTATTTCGTGCCGTGGGGGCCAGCGTAAGCGCCGAGGCGTTACACCAGCAAACACCCTATTTTGCCGCGACCGGCCAATGCCGGCCAACGTGCAAACGATATAAGCCAAATGTCCTGAAAACCAAATAAAAAAGGCCCCGCGAACTTCGCGGGGCCTTTTGCGGTCCTGAAGCCCGTGCAGTAAGGCTTAGGCTGCCGGGACGACGTTGACCAGATGCTTCTTCGCTGCGCCCTTCGTCGTGAACGTGACGTGGCCGTCGGTCAGCGCGAACAAGGTGTGATCCTTGCCGATGCCGACGTTCTCGCCCGGGTGCATGCGCGTGCCGCGCTGGCGAACGATGATGCCGCCCGCGTTGATTGCCTGGCCGCCGTAAACCTTTACGCCGAGGCGCTTCGATTCGGAATCGCGGCCGTTGCGGGATGACCCGCCTGCTTTTTTGTGTGCCATGTGATTACTCCTTGCCGCTTACGCGTTGATCGCGTCGATACGCAGTTCGGTATAGTTCTGGCGATGGCCAGCGTGCTTTTGGTAGTGCTTCCGGCGACGCATCTTGAAGATCGTGACCTTCTTGTGACGACCCTGGGACACGACGGTAGCCTTGACGGAAGCCCCACTCACCAGCGGTGCACCGAACTTAATCGATTCACCTTCGCCTACTGCGAGAACCTGGTCGAGCGTGATTTCAGCGTCAATGTCTGCCGGTATCTGTTCTACTTTCAATTTTTCGCCGACAGCAACCTTATACTGCTTGCCACCGGTTTTTATGACCGCGTACATTGAGAACCTCACTCT
The DNA here is from genome assembly GCF_001544475.1 of Caballeronia humi. Classification (GTDB taxonomy): domain Bacteria; phylum Pseudomonadota; class Gammaproteobacteria; order Burkholderiales; family Burkholderiaceae; genus Caballeronia; species Caballeronia humi. Next base: position 87,729 of record NZ_FCNW02000014.1, read on the forward strand.
GAATTCATTTTTCCGCGCACCGTGCGGGGAAAACGCGTGATTATACAGAGAGTTAGGATCGACGTCAAAGGCCGTTGACATTGGCTTCCATGCCGCAGCCCGACCGATCGCCAGACGAATGGCTGTTTCGTTGAATATCGCAATATATCCGCCGAAACCGGCCGCGCGCCGCGTCGCATCGGCTGCGGAAACTCCGTCGAGAGGCCGATTCGCCTTATAATTCGCGGCACTATCCTAATTGCCGATCATGTCGTCCACCGCCACTTCATCCCCCAACGCCGCCACTCTGCTCGCCCCGATCGCCGAGGACATGCAGCAGGTCAATCGCGTCATCCGGCAGCGCCTGGCATCCGAAGTGATGCTCATCAACCAGATTTCGGAGTACATCATCGGGGCCGGCGGCAAGCGTCTGCGGCCCGCGCTGTTGTTGCTCGTCGCGGGCGCGCTCGGCGATACGACCGGGCATCGTCATGAACTGGCGGCTGTCGTCGAGTTCATCCACACGGCGACGCTGCTGCACGACGACGTCGTCGACGAGTCGGATCTGCGCCGCGGCCGCAAGACGGCCAACGCGCTCTTCGGCAACGCGGCGAGCGTGCTGGTCGGCGATTTCCTGTACTCGCGCTCGTTCGAGATGATGGTCGGCGTCGGCAAGATGCGCGTGATGGAAATTCTGTCGGTCGCGACGAACGTGATTTCCGAAGGCGAAGTTCTGCAGCTTCTGAACATGCACGATCCGGACGTCGATCAAGCGCGTTACATGCAGGTCATTCGTTATAAGACGGCGAAGCTTTTTGAAGCCGCGGCACAGTTGGGCGCGGTGCTGTCGGGGTCGGATGCGAAGACGGAGGCGGCCGCCGCCGAGTTCGGTCGGCGCATCGGCACGGCGTTCCAGATCATGGACGACTGGCTCGACTACACGGGCACGGCGGAATCGATGGGCAAGAACGCCGGCGACGACCTCCGCGAAGGCAAGCCAACGCTGCCGCTGATCTATCTGATGGAACACGGCACGGTGGAAGAGGCGGCGCTCGCGCGGGAAGCGATCGAACAGGGCGGCACGGACCGTTTCGACACGATTTTCGCGGCGATCACGCGCTCCGGCGCGCTCGATCACACTTTGGAATGCGCGCGCGGCGAAGCGCAGGCGGCGGCGAAAGCGATTTCTTCTTTTCCTGATTCCATTTTTAAAGATAGCCTGCTAGAATTATGTTCTTACTCGACGGCGAGACAGTCTTAAACGGGACTGCATTGGCGTAAGAGTCCAGCAGTAAAAACTCGGGGTGTAGCTTAGCCTGGTAGAGCGCTACGTTCGGGACGTAGAGGCCGGAGGTTCGAATCCTCTCACCCCGACCAGATTTTTCTTGTTCAATCAAGGCCGAAACCGTCCAGCTTGCTGGGCGGTTTTTTGTTTTTGGGCGCTGATTGCATGAAGTCATCCGATTCGAACCAGGCGTATGCTGGCATCGAAAAACTCGGGAGACGACCATGAGCCTCGCCGGCAAGACCCTCTTCATTTCCGGTGGCAGTCGCGGCATCGGCCTGGCGATTGCACTGCGGGCGGCGCGGGACGGCGCCAATATCGCGATCGCTGCCAAAACCGCCGATCCCGATCCGCGCCTCGAAGGCACGATTCACACCGCGGCCGCCGCAATCGAAGCAGCCGGTGGCAAGGCGCTTCCCCTGATCGTCGATATTCGCGATGAGGAGCGCGTGCAGAGCGCCGTCGCGGAAACCGCGCGCGCGTTCGGCGGCATCGATATTCTCGTGAACAACGCGAGCGCGATCCGGTTGACCGGCACGCTCGATACCCCCGTCAAACGCTACGACCTGATGCACGGCGTCAACGGCCGGGGCACGTTCGCGTGCGCGCAGGCCTGCCTGCCCCATCTGCTCGAAGCCGCGAATCCTCACATCCTGACGCTCTCACCGCCGCTCGTCACCGATGTCAAGTGGTTCAAGGATTTCCCCGCCTACACCATCGCGAAATACACCATGAGTCTCTTCACGCTGGCGCTCGCTGGCGAATTCCGTGAGCGCGGCGTGGCGGTCAATTCGCTGTGGCCGCGCACCGCCATTGCGACGGCCGCCGTGCGCAACGAAATCGGCGGCTCGGGGATGCTCGCGGCGTGCCGCAAACCCGAGATCGTCGCCGACGCCGCGCACTTCATTCTCACGCGTCCCGCGAAGGAATGTTCCGGTAATTTCTTTCTCGACGATGAAGTTCTGCTCGCCGCGGGCGTACGCGACTTCGCCCAGTACGACATGCAACCGGGTGCTCCGCTGCAGGCCGATTTCTTCATCGAGGCGTTGCCCGGCATGTTGCGCTCCGACGGCATGACGAAGCGCCGCGGCGGTCCGTGACTTCGTTCGGGCAGAACGCGAGAAAATGCCGTCCGGCCTAAAGGTATAGCACCGACCGCCGTCGTACCGACGAGCATCGACGAGATGAACGCGCTTCTGAAGTCCTGATATAAGAAGCGCCACTGTCGGTATAACCGGCAGTGGCGCTTTGAAATCCCTCACACAAGACTCAACTCGCGTCGACTTCGTCCGCCTCCTCCGCTTCGCGCGGCGACTCCGCCACCGACACCGGCGCCGCCTCATACCGATGAACATCGTGCGTGACGAATCCCAGTTCGTGACTCGGGATCGCGAACCACTCTGGATGCTCAAACGACCGACGGATATCCTCCAGACCGCTCGCCCAGTGCTCACCCATCGTGTCGTTGCTGAACTCGTAGTCCTTGTAATGGCCTTCGAAGAACTTGTCCTTGTAGATCAGATGCACGATGTTGACCGCCCCGCCATCCGCGGTTTTCTGCGCCGCGCGCACCAGCGGATGCGTGCGCCGCACCTTTTCCGGAATGTGCTCGAGCAGCTCCTTGATCATCCGCGCGTGCTTCTGGCTCAGTGACACGAAATCCGTCACCGCGCGTGTGCGGCTTGAGAACTGGATGTCTTTGGTGCGCTCGGAGATGTCGAGAAAATCGGTCGGCAGCGTGCCTTTCGCGCTCCACAAATCGACCTGGAAGATCAGCGTGTCCTTGTGCTGCGACTCGTTGATGATCTCAGTGAGCGGCGTGTTGGAGACGAGGCCACCGTCCCAGTAATACTCGCCGTCTATCTCGACTGCCGGAAAGCCCGGCGGCAACGCGCCAGACGCCATGAAGTGCTCCGGCTCAAGGCGCATCTTCGTGTTGTCAAAGTAGACAAGGTTGCCGGTGCGCACGTTGACCGCGCCGACCGACACGCGCACATTGCCGTCGTTGATGCGATCGAAGTCGGCGTATTTGAGGAGCGTCTCGCGCAGGGCGCCCGTGTCGTAGAAGCTGACCTCGTTCGGCAAGTTCGCCGACGCGCCCGCGAACGGCGCCGTGACGGGCAGCAGCACGCGCGGCGAGAAGAATCCCTTCTGCCCTTCGGTCAGCGTGCGCGCGGCCGACCACATGCTCGACCACTTGCGGCCGATGTCGGGGAATCCGAACATCGCGGGAACGACGTTGCCGACGTGCCCCAGCAAGTCCGCCGGCTGGCAGATCGTCTGCCAGAAGCCGCGCAAGGCCGCGGCGCGATCCTTTGGCGCGTTGCCCGCGATGATCGCGGTGTTCAGCGCACCGATCGAAATACCCAGCACCCAGCCCGGTTCGATGCCTGCTTCGGCCAGGCCTTCATAGACGCCCGCCTGATAAGAGCCCAGCGCGCCGCCGCCCTGCAGGACCAGGCCGATCTCATCGTAGGAAGGCAGTTCGATGCACTTCGGCCCACAAGATTTGTTACGTGACTTGCGATGCATCGTCGTCAGCTCCTTACTGCATGAACCAGCCGTGACTGACGACGATCGACTGTCCCGTCAGCGCAGCCGATCCGAAGCCGGCGAGGAACGCGACCGTGTTCGCGACATCGTCGATAGTGGTGAATTCGCCGTCGACGGTTTCCTTCAGCATCACGTCCTTGACCACCTGCGCCTCGCTGATGCCAAGCGCCTTCGCCTGTTCCGGGATCTGCTTGTCGACGAGCGGCGTGCGCACGAAGCCGGGGCATACGACGTTCGCCCGCACGCCGCGCGAGCCGCCTTCCTTCGCGACGACGCGCGCCAGGCCGAGCAAGCCGTGCTTCGCGGTGACATAAGCGGACTTCAGCTTCGACGCCTCGTGCGAATGCACCGATCCCATGTAGATGATCGAGCCGCCCTTGCCGCCCGCGTAGATGTGCTTGATAGCGGCCTTCGTGGTGAGGAACGCGCCGTCGAGGTGGATCGCGAGCATCTTTTTCCAGTCGGCGAATGCGTAGTCTTCGATCGGGTTGACGATCTGAATGCCCGCATTCGACACGAGCACGTCGAGCGAGCCGAGTTTCGCCACCGCTTCCTCGATGCCCGCGTTCACCGCGTCTTCGTTCGTCACATCCATCGCGACGGCGAGCGCTTTGCCACCGCCGGCGACGATGTCGTCGGCGACTTTCTGTGCGTTCACGAGATTCAGGTCGGCGATGACGACGGCCGCGCCATCCGCCGCGAGCTTGCGCGCGCATTGTTCACCGATACCGCTTGCTGCGCCCGTGACGAGCGCGACTTTTCCTTGCAATGACATGAGTGTGGTTCCTTCTTTCCGGTGAGTTATTGATTGACGGCGAGTTTCAGTGCTTCCGGCGGGGCGAGATAGTCATAGGCGACTTCGCCGATATCGAGCGTGAGATTCGCGATAACGTGCCGCGCGCCCACCACCTTGCGCACGGGCAAATCGGCAACCGGCGCGAGCGCATGCGCGTGCAGTTCGAGCGCGGCGGGGCCTTCCCACGCGCCGAGCACGGCGACGTCGTGCAGAAAGAAGCGCACGAGTTCGCAGACGCGCGCCGAGCCGTCGACGTGCGGAAGCACCTTGAGCAGATAGTTCGGCGTATCGGCGAGCTTGCGGCGCTCGGTTTCGATGTCGAGCGGACGATACTTGTAGCCCATCGTGCCGGTCGCGATGCGTTGCGTGCCGTATTCGAGCGTGCCTAGCAGCGTGTCCTTGCCGTCCACGCTGAGACGCGGCGACGCCAGCTTCTTCGGGAAGCCCCAGATTTCGCGGCCGCCGGCGATCGGGCCTTCGTCGTCGAGATACATCGCGTGGGTGTAGCTGGCCTTGCGCCCTTCCTCGTCGATCACCGAGATGACCTGGCCGCTCTCCGTGTAATCGCCGAATCCCGACGAATCCGGCATGCGGATGAACTCGTAGTGGACGAGGCCGTTGTCCACCGTCAGTGGCTCGGGGACGACGGCGCGCAGGGCGTCGAGGTCGGTCTCGTACGTGATGATGAAGTACTCGCGATTGATGAAGCGGAACGGCGGGCGCGGATAAGCGGGGTTATGCACGGGCATGGCATAAGCGTTATTGCGGATTTCATCGGCTGTCACTGCATCGATTCCTTGGGATGAGGAAGGCACGATGGTAGCGGCATTCTTCTATCGCGGCGCTTTACGCCAAGCCGACATTTGATGCGTTCGACGCTCACCGTGAAGCGCTGAAACGGCCGTCCTGCCTGGCTCTCAGCGGGTTCATCGAGTGGGTCCAGTGTATCGTCGCCCATTTCGCAAAATATTGTTGCACCACGGGCTCCTATACCGATCGACGCATATTCGAGACGTTGCACCAGATACTTAACCAGCGATCCTTAGCAAATAGGGCGTTCACTTAAGCCGTTCGATCCTCGCACGATCGTGCTCTGAAAGCGCCGCAAAAAAGCCGCCAAACGCCCGCCCATCGGCCGATCGGCCGGTCCCGGCAGCTTTGGGGAAGGGTCTGTTATAGTCGTCCCCATCCCTCCCCCTCATTCATCGGTCGCGTGGACAACCTTCCCTTATGGGCGCAAATTGGCGCCATCTTTCTTCTTCTCTTCCTGTCCGGCTTCTTCTCGATCTCCGAAACGTCGATGATGGCGCTGAATCGCCATCGTCTGAAGCACCTCGCCAACCAGGGGTCGCTGCGCGCGCGCACCACACAAGGTTTGCTCGCCAAGACCGATCAACTCCTGAGCGTCATCCTGATCGGCAACAACCTGATCAATACGATCATCCCCGTTCTTACTACGTCGATCGCGCTGCGCACGTTCGGGCATGACAACCTCGTGCTGTCGATCGCGACGGGGCTGGTCGCGTTCCTGATCATCGTGTTCGCGGAGATCGCGCCGAAGATCGTCGGCGCGACCTATCCGGAAAAAGTCGCGCTGCCGGCGAGCCTGATCCTCGCGCCGCTGATGCGCATCTCGCGGCCGCTCGTGTGGTTCGTCAACCTGTTCGCGAACGCCGTGCTGGGCGCGCTGCACATTAATACTAAGGGCGGCCGCGACCAGCGCATGTCACCGGAAGAATTGCGTACTGTCGTGCTGGAATCGGGCAGCTTCATGCCGACGAAGCACCGTAGCATCCTGTTGAACCTGTTCGATCTCGAAAACATTACCGTCGACGACGTGATGATTCCGCGCCGCCGCATCGAAGCGCTCGATTTCGATGCGCCGTTCGAGCAGATCATGCAGCAGCTCGAAACCTGCTATCACAACAAGCTCGTTGTGTATCAGGGCGATATCGATCGCGTGCTCGGCATTCTTCACGTGCGAAAGACGCTCTCGGCGCTGCACAACCAGGAACTGGAGCGCGAGACGCTGCGCGAACTGCTCACCGAGCCTTATTTCGTGCCCACCGGGACGCCCGTGTTCCAGCAGTTGCAGTACTTCCAGGAAAGCCGTCACCGGATCGCGATCGTCGTCGATGAATACGGCGAGTTGCAGGGGCTTGTGACGCCGGAAGACATCATCGAAGAGCTGATCGGCGAATTCACGACGACGATTCCGCGCGGCACCGCGTCACGCGGCGGCTGGGACGACAACGGCGAGGTGATCGTGGCGGGCAGCATGCCGCTGCGCGAACTGAACCGCTGGGTGCATCTGAATCTTCCGACCGACGGTCCCAAGACGCTCAACGGGCTGATCCTAGAGACGCTCGAAGAGATTCCCGACGGCGATGTATCGGTACAGATCGCGGGCGTGCGCTTCGAAGTGATGCGCAGCGACGATCAGGCGATCCGCACGGTGAAAATTTTCCGGCCGCCTGTCACGAAACCGCGCTTGCAGCGTTAGCCGTTCGGCCGAATTGGAAGGCGCGCGGCGCGGCGCGATGATCGGGTCATCCTGATTACGAACGGCCCGACGCCATGCCAGCCACTTCCCGCCCTGTGTTCGCGCGCTCCGCCGAACCGCCCCCGACCGACGACGCGCCCGCCGTCTCCCTGCTCGCCGAAACCTTGCGCGCCGCCGCAGCGCGCGGCGCGTCCGATATCCACGTCGAACCGGCGGAACACGCGTGGCGCATCCGATTACGTATCGACGGCGCACTCCACGTTCTGCAAAAGCCGCCGCTGCATCTGCGCGACGCGTTCATCACGCGCGTCAAGGTGCTGGCGCGCATGGACATCGCGGAACGGCGCGTGCCGCAGGACGGACGCCTGCGCCTGCCGCTCGCGAACGGCCAGCTCGAAGACTATCGCGTGAACTCGCTGCCGACGCTCTTCGGCGAAAAGCTCGTGCTGCGGCGCCTCGATGCGCTGCCCGCGGATTTGTCGCTCGCAGCGCTTGGACTCGACGTTAAACAGCGCGAGGCCGTCGAATCCGCGATCCATGCGCCACACGGACTCATCCTCGTCACCGGGCCGACGGGCAGCGGCAAGACGCTCTCGCTCTACTGCTTCCTCCAGATGCTGAACGCCGAAGCGCGCAATGTGTGCTCGGTCGAAGATCCCGCCGAAATCCAGCTCGACGGCATCAATCAGGTCAGCGTGCGCGACAAGGCCGGGCTCACCTTCGCGGTCGCGTTGCGGGCGTTCATGCGACAGGACCCGGACGTGATCATGGTCGGCGAAATCCGCGATGCCGAAACCGCCGACGTCGCCGTGAAAGCCGCGCAGACCGGCCATCTCGTACTCTCGACGCTGCACACGAACGACGCACCCGCCGCGATCGCGCGGTTGATCGACATCGGCATCGCGCCGTACAACCTGGCGTCGGCGCTCAGGCTCGTGACTGCGCAGCGGCTCGTGAGGAAGCTCTGCGACGCCTGCCGCGCGCCGTCCGAACTCGCGCTCGACGACGGCACGCGCCCCTTCGAGCCGCGCGGCTGCGTGAAATGTCACGGCATCGGCTATCGGGGGCGCGTGGGCGTGCATCAACTGATGCCCGTCACGGACGCGTTGCGCGAACTGATCGTCGCGCGCACCGCCACGCACGCGATCACGCGTCAGGCGCAGGCCGAGGGCATGCCCGCGCTGCGCGACGCCGCGTTCCAGCGCGTGCGCGAGGGCGTGACGAGCGTCGCGGAAGCGGTCGAAGCGACGGAGATCGCGTGATGAGCACGGATTCGCGTTTTGCATGGCGCGGCGTGGATGCGAACGGCGCCGCGAAACGCGGCAAAACCATCGCCGCCGATGCCACCGGCGCGCGCGCCGCGCTCAAGCGCGAAGGTTGGACGGTGCTCGAACTCGACGCCATCGGCCCCGCTCCGCCACCAAGAGCGGGCGCCGCAGACGTGACGCTCTTCACCCGCCAGCTCGCGGGCTTGCTGCGCGCGGGACTGCCGCTCGCGCCGTCGCTGGAACTGATCGCGCAGACGCCGATGCGCGGCGGCCTGCCGCGTATCGTGCAGAGCGTCGCCCGCGACATCACGCAGGGCGTGCCGTTCTCCGATGCGCTCGCGCGCCATCCGGCCTGCTTCGGGCCGCTCTATTGCCAACTGGTATCGGTCGGCGAACTGGCGGGCGCGCTGCCGACCGTGCTCGCCCGCCTCGCCGACGACCGCGAGCGCGCCGCCTCGCAGCGCGCGAAGCTGAAAGGCGCGCTGACGTATCCGCTCATGGTTCTGCTTCTTTCGCTGCTGATCACGGCTGGCTTATTGGTCGGCGTGGTGCCGACGTTCAAGACGATCTTCGACGGCTTCGGCGCCGCGCTCCCCGCGCCGACGCGCTTCGTGCTCGCGCTCTCCGACGGCGTGGCGCGCTGGAGCGTGCCGTTCGCGATTGGGTGCTTCCTTGGTGGTGTCGGTTGCGCGCGGCTGTTGAAGCGCTCGCCGTCGGCGCGCGAGGCCGCCGATCGCGCGACGCTGAAACTGCCGCTCGTCGGCGCGTTGCTGCGCTCGCTCGCGGTCGCACGCTGGAGCCGCGCGCTTGGCACGCTGCTCGCGGCCGGCACGCCGCTCTCGGACGCCTTCGATTCGCTCGCCAACGCCACCGGCAACCGCATCTTCGACCGCGCGACCGTCGAGATCGCGACGCGCCTTCGCCACGGCGAGCGGCTCGCGGCCGCGATGCGCGCGCTCGGCTGCTTCCCGCCGGAAGTCGTTCAGCCGATCGCCGTCGCCGAGGAATCCGGCTCGCTCGACTCCATGCTGATGGATCTCGCGACGCTCGGCGACCGACAGGTCGACGAAAAGATCGGCGCATTCGCGAGTCTTTGCGAGCCGGTCGTGATCGTCGTGCTGGGCGCGCTCGTGGGCGGACTCGTGATCGCGATGTATCTTCCCATCATCCAACTCGGCAACGTGGTGTAGCATCCGTGCCGAATTCACCCTGACTCAGCCCATGCAGCCTTCGTTCGAACCGTACGTCGCGCGGTCCAGCCTCTTCACGCAGGCATTCGCCGCGCTGCCCGCCGCCGCGCAATACGGCTTTGCGATCGTCTTCGGACTCGTGATCGGCAGCTTCCTGACGGTCGTCGTGCACCGGCTGCCGATCATGCTCGAGCGTGCGTGGCGCGCGGAAATCGACGCCGAAACCACGGGCGACGCCGCGCCCGCCGAGCGCTATAACCTCGCCGTTCCGCGCAGCGCCTGCCCGCATTGCGGACACATCCTGCGCGCGTGGGAAAACATCCCCGTCGTCAGCTATATGCTCTTGCGCGGACGCTGCGCGAAATGCGGCGCGTCGGTGAGCGCGCGCTATCCGCTGATCGAACTCGCGACCGCGCTCTTCGCCGCCGCGTCGCTGTATGCGTTCGGGCCGGACTGGCTCGCACTCGCCGCGTTCGGTTTATGCGCTACGCTGCTCGCGACGAGCCTCATCGATTTCGACACGCGCTATCTGCCCGACTCGCTCACGCTGCCGCTGCTCTGGGCCGGTCTGATCGTCAATCTCAGCGACGGCGGCTTCGTACAACTGCACGATGCGGTGATCGGCGCGATTGGCGGTTATCTTTTCCTGTGGTGCGTCTACTGGATCTTCCGGCTGGTGCGCGGCGTCGAAGGCATGGGCTACGGCGACTTCAAGCTGCTCGCCGCGCTGGGCGCATGGCTCGGCTGGATGGCGCTGCCGCAGATCGTGCTGGTTTCCGCGATCGCCGGAGCACTGGTCGGGCTCGTCGCGACATGGCGCGGACGAATGCGCTTCGAGGAACCGCTGCCGTTCGGCCCGTTCCTCGCGATCGGTGGCGTGCTGACGCTCTACTTCGGCACCCCGCTTTACGGACTGTTCGGATGAACAAGGAGTCGTGGATGTACAGCATCGGCCTGACCGGCGGCATTGGCAGCGGCAAGACCACGGTCGCGGATTGCTTCGCCGCGCACGGCGTGCCGCTGATCGACACCGATCTCATCGCGCATCAGATCACAGCGCCGGGCGGCGTCGCGATGCCACTGATTGCGAGCCGCTTCGGGCCGGAGTACGTCGCGGCGGACGGGTCGCTGAATCGCGCGAAGATGCGCGAGCGCGTCTTTGCCGACGATACCGCCAAGGCGCAACTCGAAGCGATCACGCATCCGCTGATCCGCGCGGAGACCGAACGGCAGCGAAGCGTCGCGGACGGCGCGTATCACATCGTCGTCGTGCCGCTATTGGTGGAATCGGGGAACTGGTCGTCGCGGGCGGACCGGGTGCTTGTCGTCGATTGCCCGGTCGAGACGCAGATCGCGCGCGTCATGCGCCGCAACGGCTTCTCGCGCGAACAGGTGCTCGCGATCATCGCGCGCCAGGCGACGCGCGAGGCGCGGCTCGTGGCAGCAGACGACGTCGTCGTCAACGATGAACACGCGACGCTCGACACTCTCAAGCAGCAAGTCGATGCATTGCACGCGCGCTATCTGTCACTCGCAAGCGGCGCGGACAGCGCGTAAGCGTAAAGTTCACACGTAACCACGGAACCGCAGATTGAAAACTCCCGCTAACAGCGACGAAAAAGCTCTGCGGCAGGCTCATTTTGCGTCGATTTGCTAGGGTAGTGCTGCGGCATTAGAATGTCCTGACTTTCCGTCCCACGAAGCACCGACCAACGCCGAGGCGAGCGCGCTTGATCCTTTACGAGTATCCCTTCAACGAGCGAATTCGGACGCTGCTGCGACTCGAAGACCTGTTCGAGCGCTTCACGTTCTTTCTGACCCAGGAAGACCCGCGAGAGCATCACGTCGCACTGACAACGCTCTTCGAAATCGCCGAAGTCGCGGGCCGCACGGATCTCAAAGCCGATTTGATGAAGGAACTGGAACGCCAGCGTCAGACGCTTGCGCCGTTTCGCGGCAATCCCGGCATCGAACAGGACGCACTCGAAGCGGTGCTTGGCGAAATCGAACAGACGCTCGCCGGGCTCTCGCAGATGCAGGGCAAGACAGGCCAGCATCTCGCGGATAACGAGTGGCTCGCCAGCATCCGCAGCCGCACGATCATTCCGGGCGGCACCTGCAAGTTCGACTTGCCGTCGTATTTCGCGTGGCAGCAATTGCCGGTCGAGCAGCGTCGTCATGACATCGCGAAATGGGTCATGCCGATGCTCGCGCTGCGCGACGCCGCCATCATTGTGCTGCGGCTCGCGCGGGAATCGGGGCAGGCGTCGAAGGTGATGGCGATGCAGGGCAGCTATCAGCAGATGCTGTCGGGACGGACGTATCAGTTAATGCAGGTGCGCGTATCGCCGGAAGTACGGGTGATTCCCGAGGCGAGCGCGAACAAGTACATGCTGTGGGTGCGTTTCACGGTGCAGGACGGCGATCTGCGGCCGCGCGCCGTCGATGTCGACGTGCCGTTCCACCTCACGCTGTGCAGTCTTTGATCAAGAACCTTCGATAACGTCAGACCGTATGACCACCGTCGTCAAATGTCCGACCTGCGATAAAGAAGTCCGCTGGGTCCCGGAAAACCGCTTTCGTCCGTTCTGCTCGGACCGCTGCAAGCAGATCGATCTCGGCGCCTGGGCGGCGGGGAAATACCGCATCGCTGGCAATCAGCAGGAAACGCCGCCCGACGACGATTCGCGCGGCGGCCTGAACTAAAGAGTTTCTAGCTTGCTTCCGCTGCGAGCCATTCCAGCACGGGAATGGTCGCCGGAAGCAGCGGCCCGACGTCGGCTGGCAAGTGTTGCCAGGCGAGCGCTTGACCCTCGCGACCGGCGGGCGTCCCGGTCCAGTGCGTCACCTTGCAGAAATGAAGCCGCACATACGCGTGCGGATAATCGTGTTCGAGCGTGCGCCAGCGTTCGCTCGCGGTGACATCGATGCCGAGTTCCTCATGCAGTTCGCGCCCGAGCGCCGCTTCCACGCTCTCACCCGCCTCGATCTTCCCGCCCGGAAACTCCCAGTAGCCCTCGTACGGCTTGCCTTCCGGCCGCTGCGCGAGCAGATAGCGCCCGTCCGGCTGCACCATCACGCCGACGGCCACCTCGGTGACCTTGCGCCCGTTCGCGGCGATTTCCGTCATGCCTTGCGCCCCGACCAGTCGCGCGCGAACTGCCACGCGACGCGTCCCGAGCGCGACCCGCGCTCCAGCGCCCAGACAAGCGCATCGCCGCGCGCGCTTTCGATTTCGCTTTGCTCGCAGCCGAAGTGCTTCAGCCAATGGCCGACGATCGACAGGTAGTCGTCCTGCTTGAACGGGTAGAAGCTGACCCACAGCCCGAAACGCTCCGACAGCGAAATCTTCTCCTCGACCACTTCGCCCGGGTGAATCTCACCATCGGACGTATGCTTGTAGGTCTCGTTTTCGCTCATGTACTCGGGCATCAGGTGCCGCCGGTTTGACGTCGCGTAGATCAGCACGTTGTCGGACTGCGCCGCGACCGAGCCGTCGAGCGCGACTTTCAGCGCCTTATAACCCGATTCGCCTTCCTCGAACGAGAGATCGTCGCAGAACACGATGAAGCGCTCCGGCCGCGCCGAGATCAGATCGACGATATCGCCGAGATCGTGGAGATCGTCCTTGTCGACTTCGATCAGGCGCAGGCCGTCCTTCGAATACGCGTTCAGGCACGCCTTGATCAGCGACGACTTGCCGGTGCCGCGCGCGCCGGTCAGCAGCACGTTGTTCGCCGGGAGCTTCGCGACGAATTGCCGCGTGTTCTGCTCGATCAGACCCTTCTGGCGATCGATGTTTTGCAAATCGTCGAAGGAAATGAGGGAAATCGACGGCACGGGTTGCAGATAGCCGCGCCCCTGACGCTTGCGCCAGCGAAACGCGACGGCGCCATTCCAGTCGATCTGCGGCGCCGTCGGCGGCAGCATGCCTTCGATGCGCGCCAGAACGGCTTCGGCGCGAGTCAGAAATTGTTCAAGTTTGTCCATGATGTTTTTATGAGCGATAGTCGGCGTTGATGCTCACGTAGTCGTGCGAGAGATCGCAGGTCCAGACGGTCGCCTGCGCGTCGCCACGGCCGAGCATCACACGAATCAGGATCTCGCTCTTCTTCATCACGCGCTGGCCGTCCTCCTCGCGGTATTCCGGATTGCGACCGCCTGCTTTCGCAACGAGCACGTCATCGAGATAGAGATCGATTTTGTCCACGTCGAGGTCTGACACGCCCGCGTAGCCAATCGCCGCGAGAATGCGGCCGAGGTTCGGATCGGATGCGTAGAACGCCGTTTTCACGAGCGGCGAATGGCCGATCGCGTAAGCGATTTGACGGCATTCGGCGACGTTCGCACCGCCTTCCACCGTGATCGTCATGAACTTCGTCGCGCCTTCGCCATCGCGCACGATCAATTGCGCGAGTTCCTGCGCGACGGCTGTCACGGCGTCGCACAACGCGGTGTACGCGGGCGAATCCGTCGACGTGATCGCCGGCAGGCTCGACTTGCCCGACGCGATCAGGATGAACGAATCGTTTGTCGACGTATCGCCGTCGATGGTTATGCAGTTGAACGAGCGGTCCGCGACGTGCTTCGCGAGCTGATCGAGTACCGGCTGCGCGACGGTTGCATCGAACGCGAGGAAGCCGAGCATCGTCGCCATGTTCGGCTTGATCATCCCGGCGCCCTTGCTGATGCCCGACAGCGACACCGTGTGGCCATCGATCTGCACCTGGCGCGACGCGGCTTTCGGCAGCGTGTCGGTGGTCATGATGGTCTGCGCGGCGTCGAACCAGTGCGCGGCCTTCTGGTTGGCGAGCGCGGCCGGCAAGCCCGCCTTCAGACGATCGACCGGCAGCGGCTCCAGAATCACGCCGGTCGAGAACGGCAGGATTTGCCGCGCGTCGAGGCCGAGAAGCTGCGCGAGCGCCGCGCAGGTTTCGCGCGTGTGCGCCATGCCCGGCTCGCCGGTGCCCGCATTCGCGTTGCCCGTATTCACGACGAGCGCGCGAATACCCTTGCCGCCCGCGCGCACCGCGTCGAGATGCTCACGGCAAACCGTGACGGGCGCCGCGCAAAACCGGTTCAACGTGAACACGCCCGCGACGGCCGCGCCCTCTTCGAGCTGGATGACGAGCAGATCCTTCCGATTCGGCTTGCGAATGTGGGCTTCGGCCCAGCCGAGCGTGACGCCGGCGATGGGATGAAGCGCTGCGGGATCGATCGAGGGGAAATTGACGGCCATGTTCGCGACTCGCTGAATGTGGCGCGCGCCGGCGCTTGTTGTGAGACACGCTGCGTCGGCGCGAGATGAATAGACAGACGCCTTAAGACAGACGCCAGGAAAAACCGGTCCTGCAAAGACAAACGACGCATCGCTGCGTCGCTTGTTCCAACCGTGAACCGTCGGCGATTAAACCAGCTTGCCGTGACAGTTTTTGTACTTCTTGCCGCTGCCGCACGGGCACGGATCGTTGCGGCCGACCTTCGGCACGTCGTCACCGGCGCGCGTGGCGACGGTGGTGTCGTCGCCGTAGGCCATCGCCTGGTTGACCATTTGCGCGGTTGCGTCGGCCGGTGCGGGCGCCGCGGCGGCCTCGGCGAAGTCCATGTGCGTGAACGCGACGTTTTCGAGGTGGCTGCCCTTTTCCTCGTACTGCTCGGCGGCTTCTTCGAGTTGCTCCGGAGATTGAATCTGCACGTTCATCACGACGCGCGTGACTTCCTGCTTCACCGAATCGAGCATTGCTGCGAAGAGTTCGAACGCCTCGCGCTTGTATTCCTGCTTCGGATTTTTCTGCGCATAGCCGCGCAGATGGATGCCCTGGCGCAGGTGATCGAGCGCGGCGAGGTGCTCGCGCCAGCGGCTGTCGAGCGTTTGCAGCATGATCGAGCGCTCGAACGCGCTGAACGATTCGCGACCCACCAGCGTGACTTTCGCCTCGTAGGCTTCGTCGCCAGCGGCGAGCACGGCTTCGAGGATTTCATCGGCGTCGATCGAATTCGACTCGTTGATCATCTCCTGGATCGCGAGATCGAGTGACCACTCGTTGCGCAGCACTTCCTCGAGTTCCGGCGCGTCCCACTGCTCTTCGATACTGCCCGCCGGCACAAACGTGCGCACGACTTCGCTGAGCACGCTATGGCGCATCGCGGCGATCGTTTCCTGCACGTCGGTGGCTTCGAGCAGTTCATTGCGCTGCTGGTAGATCACCTTGCGCTGATCGTTCGAAACGTCGTCGTATTCGAGCAATTGTTTGCGGATATCGAAGTTGCGCGCCTCGACCTTGCGCTGCGCGCCTTCGATCGAACGCGTCACGATGCCCGCTTCGATCGGCTCGCCTTCCGGCATCTTCAGGCGGTCCATGATGGAACGCACGCGGTCGCCGGCGAAAATGCGCAGGAGCGGATCATCCAGCGACAGATAGAAGCGCGACGAACCCGGGTCGCCCTGACGGCCCGCACGGCCACGCAACTGGTTGTCGATCCGGCGCGACTCGTGGCGTTCCGTGCCGATGATGTGCAGCCCGCCCGCAGCCTTCACCTGATCGTGCAGCGCCTGCCATTCGTCGTGCAGCTTCTGAATGCGCGGCTGTTTTTCGTCTTCGGGAATCGACAAATCGGCTTCGATGAACGACGCCTGTTTCTCGACGTTCCCGCCGAGCACGATATCCGTACCGCGACCAGCCATGTTTGTCGCGATGGTGACGACGCTCGGCCGCCCCGCTTCCGCGACGATCGCGGCTTCACGCGCGTGCTGCTTCGCGTTGAGCACTTCGTGCTTGATGCCGGCTTGCGTGAGCAGCCCCGACAGCAATTCCGACGCCTCGATCGACGTCGTGCCGACGAGCGTCGGCTGGCCGCGGCTCACGCAATCGTGGATGTCGCGAATCACCGCGTCGTAGCGTTCCTTCGCGGTCTTGTAGATCTGGTCCTGCTTGTCGCTTCGCTTCGGCGGACGATTCGTCGGGATCACGACCGTTTCCAGGCCGTAGATCTCGTTGAATTCGTACGCTTCGGTATCGGCCGTACCGGTCATGCCGGACAGCTTCGAATACATGCGGAAATAGTTCTGGAACGTAATCGACGCGAGCGTCTGGTTCTCGTTCTGGATCTTGACGTGTTCCTTCGCCTCGACGGCCTGATGCAGCCCGTCCGACCAGCGGCGGCCGGTCATCATGCGCCCGGTGAATTCGTCGACGATGACGACTTCGCCGCCCTGCACGACGTAATGCTGGTCGCGATGAAACAGCGTGTGCGCGCGCAACGCGGCGTACACGTGGTGCATCAGCGTAATGTTCTGCGCGGCGTAGAGGCTCTCGCCCTCGCCGATCAGGCCCCACTCGGCGAGCAGGCGTTCCGCCTTTTCGTGACCCTGTTCGGTGAGGAAGACCTGACGGGCTTTTTCGTCGAGCGTGTAGTCACCCGCCTTCTCGACGCCCGTGCCGTCCGCCTTTTCCTCGCCGATCTGCATTTCCAGCAGCGGCGGCAGCGCGTTCATGCGCACGTAGAGGTCAGTGTGATCCTCGGCCTGGCCGGAGATGATCAGCGGCGTACGCGCTTCGTCGATCAGGATCGAGTCCACTTCGTCGACGATCGCGAAATTCAGCGGCCGCTGCACGCGCGATTCGGTCTCGTAGACCATGTTGTCGCGGAGGTAGTCGAAGCCGAATTCGTTGTTCGTGCCGTAGGTGATGTCCGCGGAGTAGGACTGCTGCTTCTGGCTGTGCTCCATCTGCGACAGGTTGATGCCCCACGACAGCCCGAGGAAGTTGTAGAGCCGGCCCATCCATTCGGCATCACGCTGCGCGAGGTAATCGTTCACGGTCACGACGTGCACGCCGCGCCCCGAAAGCGCGTTCAGATACGCGGCGAGCGTGGCGACGAGCGTCTTGCCCTCGCCCGTGCGCATTTCCGCGATCTTGCCGTAGTGCAGCACCATGCCGCCGACGAGCTGAACGTCGAAGTGGCGCATGTGCAGCACGCGCTTGCTGGCCTCACGGCAGACGGCGAATGCTTCTGGCAGCAGAACGTCGAGCGATTCGCCGCTTGCGACGCGCTGACGGAATTCGTCGGTCTTCGCGCGTAGTTGCTGGTCCGTGTACTTTTCGATCGTCGGTTCGAGCGCATTGATCGCCGCAACGGTCTTTTGGTATTGCTTGACCAGCCGCTGGTTGCGACTGCCAAAAATCTTTTGAAGGAAACCGGTGGTCATCGGATCAGTGTCTGCGTCGCGGTGTCGGCTGGGCGCACGCGGGGTGCGCCCGAGTACGGCGGACCTCGGCGGCTTAAGTCCATTAGTGAAATTTAACGGGGGATTTTAGCACGCGAGCCCGGCGGAGCCTGTGTCCGCGTGGGGCGGCGCGTCCAGCGGGCCGCCGCCGTCAGAGGCTCGAAAGCTTCGGATGGCCGAGCGCTTTGCGATTGCCCCGCGCGTTACAATCGATGGGTCGCGCTCGCGCCCACAGACCCAGAAAATGAGCCGTTTTTCGCCGAATTCAAGGCCGCCGCCGCAGCGATTCGATCCCCGCAAACCGCAAGCCGTGTCGGATTTGCTCGGCCGGACTGACGCGTTTCGCGCTTTGCGCGCGGGCGTCGAGCAGATGGCGGCGCTGCAGCGCGACTTATCGACGCTGCTGCCGGATTATCTGGCGTCGAGCGTCGAGCCGGGGTTTATCAAGGACGGCGTTCTGGCGCTCTTTGCAGGCCACAACGCACTCGCGGCGCGCTTGCGGCATATCGAACCGCGTCTTCTCGCCGACTTGCAGCAGCGCGGCTGGGCGGTGGATTCGCTGAAGATTCGTGTGCGTCCGCAGTCGATGAAGGAGAGCGCGCCGCCGAAGCAGGCGCGCATGTCGGCGGCTGGCGCCGACGCCCTGCAGCACCTCGCCGAGACGCTCGAACCGTCGCCGCTTCAGGAGGCGCTCGCGAAGATGGCCGCGCGTCATCAGGCGAAAGCGCAAAAAAAATGAGCGGCGCTTTCGCTGCCGCTCATTCCTCGACTGACTTCCCAGCTAGATTCAAATTCAGGCGAATGCCGTCTGCGTGTCGAAGCCAAAACCGCGCGGGGCTTTTTGCGTGTCGTCGAACGTGACGATTTCGTAGGCGTCTTCATGCGCCAGCAATTCGCGCAGCAGCATGTTGTTCAGCGCGTGACCGCCCTTGTAAGCGGTGTACGACGCAAGCAGCGGATGACCAACCACATACAAATCGCCGATTGCGTCGAGCATTTTGTGCTTCACGAATTCGTCGTCGTAACGCAGGCCGTCGTTATTCAAAATGCGGTATTCGTCCAGCACGATCGCGTTATCCATGCTGCCGCCGCGCGCGAGGCCCAGCTCGCGCATCATCTCGACTTCATGCGCAAAACCAAATGTGCGAGCACGCGCGATTTCACGGACATATGACGTATGGGCAAAATCGACCTCCAGCGCCTGACCGGTTTTATCGACGGCCGGATGACGAAAATCGATCGTGAATTGCAGCTTGAAACCGAAATACGGTTCGAGGCGCGCGAATTTATCGCCGTCGCGAATTTCGACGGGCTTCGTCACCTTGATGAATTTTTTCGGAGCATTCTGCTCTTCGATTCCTGCCGATTGAATCAGAAACACGAACGAAGCGGCGCTTCCGTCCATGATCGGGATTTCTTCAGCAGTCACATCGACATACAAATTATCGATGCCGAGACCCGCGCACGCCGACATCAAATGCTCGATCGTGGAAACGCGCGCGCCGTCTTTCTGCAGCACGGACGCAAGACGTGTATCGCCGATCGCCATGGCCGACGCGGGGATATCGACCGGCGTAGGCAGGTCGATACGCGAAAACACGATACCGGTGCCAGCCGGCGCCGGCTTCAGCGTCAACTCGACCTTCCGGCCCGAATGCAGGCCGATACCGACAGTCTTCACGACAGCTTTGATTGTTCTTTGCTTCAACATGATTTTTCCGCTTCGATTAACTTTCCCTATAAAGAGAATTAATCGTAAATATGCATTCAATAGCACGAATTATACTCCATCCGCTGCGGCGCGTCTTGAAAGGGAGCGTGTGAATCTGTTTCCCTGTGTTACGCCCGCTAATGCCCAACGGCGCGGATTGAGGAAGCAGAACGGGCCGATGACCGGAATGGAGGCATTTCCGGTCATCGGCCCAAAGTCACGATGATGACGAGGGTGTCATTTTTTGTTGTCCCGCTACAACGCAGGCCAACGAGACACCGCTGCGATCAGCGCAACGTCGCCAGGATGCTTTCAGCGTCGCTGACTTCGAACTTGCCGGGCGCTTCGACATTGAGCGTCTTGACCACGCCGTTGTCGACCACCATCGCGTAGCGCTGGGAACGGATTCCCATGCCACGCTCCGACAAATCCTGATCCAGACCGAGTGCCTGGGTGAAACGCGCGGCGCCGTCGGCGATCATCTTCACCTTGCCCGAGGTTTGAAGATCGCGTCCCCACGCGCTCATCACGAACGCGTCGTTGACGGAAACGCACCAGATTTCGTCGATGCCAGCGGCGGTCAACCGCTCCGCCGCTTCGACATAACCCGGTACGTGTTTCGCAGAACAGGTTGGCGTGAACGCGCCCGGCAATCCGAAGATCACCACGCGTTTGCCTGCTGTCCGTTCGCGCACCTGGAACCCGTTCGGTCCCACGGCGCAGCCTTCGCCCGCGACTTCGACAAACTCGAAGAGGCGTGCATCCGGCAACGTGTCACCCACTTTGATCATGCTCGGTCCTTAGCTCGTCAGTGCTTTCGCAACCTCGCGAAACAACTTTATGCCGCAAGAGCGAGACGGAATCGGCTTCAGATCAAACGCTCGTCGTGCAAATCAAGCGCCATCCGTGGAGGTCGGCTGGCCACGGCCTGGCGTCCAGAAAAGGACGCGGCCTTGGACAGTCGCCCCATCAGCCCGATTCGTCAGGCTCCGCGTTCCGCTTCACGCGTGCAGTGCGCCGCACCACACCGAGTCAGCAAGAAACGTGCAGCTTTCTTCAGCTTTCTCAGTCGGCTTGCTTGCGCAGGAACGCCGGAATGTCATACGTATCGACGCCCTTTTCCTGCAGCGCCTGAACGTGCGAAGCCGCCGTTTCACGCGTCGAACGCCACACCGCCGGGGTATCCAGCGCGCCGTAATCCGTCGCGTGCGATTGCTGCGGCGCGTAGCTGTGCTGCGGCGAATGCGAGATCGGCTGGTTGTCGGTGCCGGTGCGCAGCAGCGTCATCGGTGCGGCTTGCTGCTTATTCTTCGCCGCGCGGCCGAGACCCGTCGCCACCACCGTCACGCGCAGAGCGTCGCCCATTGCGTCATCGTAGACCGCGCCAAAAATAACAGTGGCATCTTCAGCAGCATAGCTCTTGATCGTGTTCATCACTTCGCGCGTTTCCGACAGACGCAACGAACGGCTCGACGTGATGTTCACCAGCACGCCACGCGCACCCGACAGATCGACGCCTTCCAGCAGCGGGCTTGCGACAGCCTGCTCGGCAGCCAGACGCGCGCGATCGACGCCGGCGACCGTCGCCGTGCCCATCATCGCCTTGCCCTGCTCGCCCATCACCGTCTTCACGTCTTCGAAGTCGACGTTGACCAGACCGTCGACGTTGATGATTTCCGCGATGCCGGCCACAGCGTTGTTCAGCACGTCGTCGGCGCACTGGAAGCACTTGTCCATCTCGGCGTCGTCGCCCATCACCTCGAACAGCTTGTCGTTCAGCACGACGATCAGCGAATCGACGTGATCCTCCAGTTGCTGCGAGCCCGCTTCAGCGACGCGCATGCGGCGGCCACCTTCGAACTCGAACGGCTTGCTGACGACACCAACCGTCAGAATCCCCATTTCCTTCGCGATCTGCGCGACGACCGGCGCGGCGCCCGTGCCCGTGCCGCCGCCCATGCCGGCGGTGATGAACACCATGTGCGCGCCGCGCAGTGCATCGGCGATACGCTCGCGTGCGTCTTCAGCCGCGGCCTTGCCCATGTCCGGCTTGGCGCCCGCTCCGAGACCCGTATTGCCGAGCTGGATTACCGTGGTCGCGCGCGAACGGGCGAGCGCTTGCGCGTCGGTGTTCATGACGATGAAGTCGACGCCCTGCACGCCGCGGTTGATCATATGCTGCACGGCATTGCCGCCAGCGCCACCAACTCCGACGACCTTGATGATCGTTCCGTTGGTTTCCGTTTCCAGCATTTCGAAATCCATGTTGCCTCCGTCAAGATGAAAAGCGGCGTTATTCGGCGAGGGATCGGGCAACCCCTTGTCGCGCGCCAGCCGCCGGCACCAGCGCGTATTTTTTTGCTGCGTTTTTCGTTACAACTCTCAGTGATGCTTTTTTTTAGAAGTTCCCGAGGAACCAGTCCTTCATCCTCGTGAACACCTGTCCCATCGATCCTGACTGCACCGCGACCTTGCGGCCGCGCATGCGTTGCGAGCGTCCTTCGACGAGCAAGCCCATTGCCGTCGAATAACGCGGATTGCGCACGACATCCGCGAGACCGCCCGCGTACTCCGGCACGCCGATGCGCACCGGCTTCAGGAAAATGTCTTCGCCGAGCTCGACCATGCCGGGCATCATCGATGCACCGCCGGTCAGCACGACGCCGCTGCTCAGCAACTCCTCGTAGCCCGACTCGCGCACGACCTGCTGCACGAGCGAGAACAGCTCCTCGACGCGCGGCTCCACCACCGCCGCCAGCGCCTGCCGCGACAGCGTGCGCGGACCGCGCTCGCCGAGTCCCGGCACTTCGATCATTTCGTCCGGGTCGGCCAGCGCCTGCTTCGCGATGCCGTAGCTCACCTTGATGTCTTCCGCGTCGGGCGTCGGCGTGCGCAGCGCCATCGCGACGTCGCTCGTGATCTGGTCGCCGGCGATCGGGATCACGGCCGTGTGACGGATCGCGCCTTCGCTGAAGATCGCGATATCGGTCGTGCCGCCGCCGATATCCACGAGCACGACGCCCAGTTCCTTCTCGTCCTCGGTCAGCACCGCCAGCGACGACGCGAGCGGTTGCAGAATCAGGTCGTTCACTTCGAGCCCGCAACGGCGCACGCACTTCACGATGTTCTGCGCCGCGCTCACCGCGCCCGTGACGATATGCACCTTCACTTCCAGCCGGATGCCGCTCATGCCGATCGGCTCGCGCACGTCTTCCTGGCCGTCGATGATGAATTCCTGCGTCAGGATGTGCAGCACCTGCTGATCGGTCGGGATGTTGATGGCCTTCGCCGTCTCGATCACGCGCGCGACGTCCGTCTGCGTGACTTCCTTGTCCTTGATCGCGACCATGCCGCTCGAATTGAAGCTGCGGATATGGCTGCCCGCGATGCCGGTGAACACGTTTGTGATCTTGCAATCGGCCATCAGTTCCGCTTCTTCGAGCGCGCGCTGAATCGACTGCACCGTGGCCTCGATATTGACCACGACGCCTTTCTTCAACCCCTTCGAATCGTTCTGGCCGAGTCCGATCACCTCGTAGTGGCCTTCGCCCTTTAATTCGGCGACGATCGCCACCACCTTCGACGTCCCGATGTCGAGGGCGACCAGCAGGTCTTTGTAGTCTTTGCTCATAGCGTGCTCATTGCCTGTGATGTCTGCTTACTTCTTGGCTTTGTCGGTGTCGCTGATGAAACGCATGCCGGCAGCCCGTATTGCGAAGCCGTTCGGATAGCGCAAATCCGCGTATTCGATGTCATTTCCCCACCGCCCCGTCACCGACGACCACGCCGACACGAAACGGCGGCTGCGGTCGAATAAAGTGTCCTGATTGCGCTCGCGGCCAAGTTCGACCTGCGTGCCGTTCGAGAGCTTCACCGTCCACGCGAAACGCGGCGACAGGATCACTTCGTCCGGATGCGCGTCGAGCGGCGCGAACCACTTCGTGAAATCGCGATACCGTGCGACCACTTCCTTCGCCGTGCCTTCCGGGCCGTCGAACGCGGGCAAGTCGTCGTCGAGCTCGCCCTGGTTCGCCGTGAAAAGCTCGCCGTCGACGCTCACGAGCTGATCACTGCCCCACGTGCCGAGCGGCTTGAATTCCTCGAGCGTCACGGCGAGCGCATTCGGCCACACGCGGCGCACGCTCGCGTGACGCACCCACGGCATCTGTTCGAACGCGGTGCGCGCCGTATCGAGATCGACGGTGAAGAAGTTGCCCTTCAGCCGCCCGACGACGCTCGCGCGCACCGTTGGCGAATTGATGTGGGACGTATCCCCGTCGATCTGGATCTCGCGGAGGCGAAACTCGGGACGCTGGATCGCCCAGTACCCCGCGGCGGCCAGCAGCAGGAGCACGAGCAGCACGTGCAGCGCATTGGCGGCGAGGTTGAGTTGGCGAGCGTTGTTCCACATGTTTCGGCTTCAGTCCTTTCAGTTTTTCAGCGTCAGCGACAGCACCTTCACGACGAGGTCCTGATAGCTGATCCCGACCGCGCGCGCTGCCTTCGGCGGCAGCGAGTGATCGGTCATGCCAGGCGCCGTGTTCACTTCCAGGAAATACGGATTGCCGTCCGCATCGAGCATGAAATCGGCGCGGCCCCAGTCGGTGCAGCCGAGCATGTCGAAGGCGCGCTGCGTCAGTTGCTTCATGCGCGTTTCCTCGGCAGGCGTGAGGCCGCAGGGAATCAGATATTGCGTGTCGTTCGCGATGTACTTCGCGTGGTAGTCGTAGAACTCGCCCGCCGGCACGATCTTGATGACCGGCAGATCGAGATCGCCCGCGATGCAGCAGGTGAACTCGCCGCCGCCTTCGATGCTCTTCTCGACGATCACGATCTTGTCGAATTTCGCCGCTTCGATGAGCGCCGGCGCCAGCGCCTCGGCGCTTTTCACTTTGATGACCGCGACGCTCGATCCCTCGCTTGCCGGCTTCACGAAGAGCGGCAGGCCAAGCTTCGCGACGATCTCATGCGCGCGCGCGTCGTAGTCGTCACCGCGCAGGACGGTTTCGAACGGCGGCGTCGGCACGCCGGTCTGCTGCCACACGAGCTTGGTGCGCAGCTTGTCCATGCCGAGCGCCGAGCCGAGCACGCCGCTGCCCGTATAGCGGATGCCGTAGAAATCGAGCGCGCCCTGCAACTGGCCGTTCTCGCCATACCCGCCGTGCAGCGCGATGAACGCGCGCACGAAACCTTCAGCCTTCAGTTCCGAGAGCGGACGTTCGGCCGGATCGAACGGATGCGCGTCGATGCCTGCGTCGCGCAGGCCTTGCAGCACGAGGCGTCCGGAATTGAGCGACACCTCGCGCTCGGCCGAATTGCCGCCGAGGAGCACTGCCACCTTGCCGAATGCTTTCGGATCGATCTGATTCACGCTTTGGCCCGTTGTTTCGTTCATTTCAGTTATTGCGATTGCTGTTCTTGCGTGATGCGCCCGCACACGCCGCCGATCGACCCCGCGCCCATCGTGATCACCACGTCGCCGTTACGCGCGATAGTGGCGAGCGCGTCCGGCATCTCATCGACCGTTTCGACGAACACCGGCTCGACCTTCCCCGCGACGCGAATCGCGCGCGCGAGCGCCCGGCCGTCGGCGGCGACGATTGGCGCTTCCCCCGCCGAATAGACTTCGGTGAGCACGAGCGCATCGACGGTGGAGAGCACTTTCACGAAGTCCTCGAAACAGTCGCGCGTGCGCGTGAAGCGATGCGGCTGGAACGCAAGCACGAGCCGCCGGCCGGGAAACGCGCCGCGCGCCGCCGCGACCGTCGCGGCCATTTCGACCGGGTGATGGCCGTAGTCGTCGATCAGCGTGTACGCGCCGCCGTTCACCTTCACTTCGCCGTAGCGCTGGAAGCGCCGGCCCACGCCGTTGAATTCCGCTAGCGCACGCTGGATATCGGCATCCGCGACTTCGAGTTCGGTCGCGATCGCGATCGCCGCCAGCGCGTTCTGCACGTTGTGCGTGCCCGGCAGGTTCAGCGTGATGTCGAGAGGCGGCGCGTCTTCGCGCAGCGTCGTGAAGTGCATGCGGCCGTCGCGCGCCTCGACGTTCACCGCGCGCACCTGCGCCTCGGCGCCGAGACCGTAGCGAATGATCGGCTTCGACACGAACGGCAGGATCTCGCGCACATTCGGATCGTCGACGCACAGCACCGCGATGCCATAGAACGGCAACCGGTGCGTGAATTCGATGAACGCCTGCTTGAGCCGCGCGAAGTCGTGGCCGTAGGTGTCCATGTGATCGGCGTCGATGTTCGTGATTACTTCGATCACCGGAAAGAGATTCAGGAACGATGCGTCCGACTCGTCGGCTTCCGCGACGATGAAGTCGCCCGTGCCGAGCCGCGCATTCGCGCCCGCACTGATCAGGCGCCCGCCGATCACGAAGGTCGGATCGAGCCCGCCCGCCGCGAGCACGCTCGCGACGAGCGAGGTCGTCGTGGTCTTGCCGTGCGTGCCGGCGATCGCGATGCCCTGCTTCAGGCGCATCAGTTCAGCGAGCATCACTGCGCGCGGCACGATCGGAATCCGGCGATGGCGCGCGGCGAGCACTTCGGGATTGTCGGACCGCACGGCCGTTGACACGACGACCGCGTTCGCGCCTTCGATGTTCTGCGCGTCATGCCCGACGGCGACGCGCGCGCCGAGCCCGATCAGCCGCTCGGTGACCGCGTTCTTCGAGAGATCGGAGCCGCTCACCTGATAGCCGAGGTTGAGCAGCACTTCGGCGATGCCGCTCATCCCCGCGCCACCGATTCCGACAAAGTGAATATGCTTGACGATGTGTTTCATTTCGAATCCTTCAGCGCTTCGGCGCTTTCGCCCACGCCCATGCTCATGCCGGCGACGTCGGCGCATACCTTGGCGACGCGCTCGGTCGCGTCGGGTTTCGCCAGTTCGCGCGAACGCACGGCCATTTCGGCGAGCGATGCGCGCGTCTGGCTCTGCAACCAACCGGCGAGTGTGTCCGCCGTGAGGTCGCGTTGCTGTATCAGTTGCGCCGCGCCGTTCTTTTCGAGGAACGCGGCATTCGTGGTCTGGTGATCGTCGACGGCAAACGGGAACGGCACGAAGAGCGCCGCCACGCCGACCGCCGCGATCTCGGAGACCGTCATCGCGCCCGAGCGGCAGATCACGAGATCGGCGGCCGCGTAGGCGCTCGCCATGTCTTCGATGAACGGCACAAGTTGCAGGTCTTCGCCGCGCTGCAATCCGGCCGCCGCGTAGTTCGCTTCGAGCGCTTCGATATGCTTCGCGCCCGCCTGATGCACGATGCGCGGACGCATCGAAGGATCGAGCAGGGCGATGGCTTTAGGCACCGTTTCGTTCAACGCCGCCGCGCCCAGACTGCCGCCGACGATCAGCACGGAAAGCGGCCCGGAGCGAGCGGCGTAGCGTTCTTTGGGTGACAACGCGCGCGCAAGTTCCGCACGAATCGGATTACCGGTCCATTCGGCGTTCGGCAGCGCGTTCGGGAACGCAACCAGTACGCGTTTCGCAAGATGCGCGAGCACTTTGTTCGCGAGTCCCGCGATCGAATTCTGTTCGTGCAGCACGAGCGGGCAGCCCGCGAGCTTCGTCATCAGGCCGGCCGGGAACGTGATGTAACCGCCCATGCCGAGCACGACGTCCGGCTTCACGCGGCGCAGCGCCGCGAGGCTTTGCGAGCATGCGCGCATGAGGTTCACGGGCAGCATCAGCTTCGTCGTGATGCCTTTGCCGCGCACGCCGCCGAAGCGCACGTATTCCATCGGGATGCCGTGCTTCGGGACGAGCGTCGCTTCCATGCCCGCCGCGTTGCCGAGCCAGACCACGCGCCAGCCGCGCGCCTGCATCCAGTGGGCGACCGCGAGCCCCGGGAACACGTGTCCGCCGGTGCCGCCCGCCATCACCATCAGCGTGCGCGAGCCGCGTGCGCCCGATGCGCTCATACCTTCCCTCCGCGCATCAGCACTCGATTCTCGTAGTCCACGCGCATCAGCACCGCGAGCGCGACGCAATTCAGCAAGATGCCCGAGCCGCCGTAACTGACGAGCGGCAACGTGAGGCCCTTCGTCGGCAGGAGGCCGAGGTTCACGCCCATGTTGATGAAGGTCTGCGCGCCGAACCAGATGCCGACGCCTTTCGCCATCAGCCCCGCGAACGTGCGATCGAGCGCGAGCGCCTGACGGCCGATCTCGAACGCGCGCCGCACGATCCAGTAGAACATCAGGATCACGACGATCACGCCGATAAAGCCCAGTTCCTCGCCGATCACCGCGAGGATGAAATCGGTATGCGCTTCGGGCAGGTAGTTGAGCTTCTCGACGCTGCCGCCGAGTCCCACGCCGAACCATTCGCCGCGCCCGAACGCGATCAGCGAGTGCGTCAGCTGATAGGCCTTGCCTTGCGCGTAACGGTCGTCCCACGGATCGAGGTAGGCGAAGATCCGCTCGCGACGCCACGGCGATGCCCACACGAGCAGCGCGAACGTGCCGACCGCCGTCGCGACGAGCCCGCCGAACAGCTTGCCGTTCACGCCGCCGAGAAACAGCACGCCCATCGCGATCGCCGCGATCACCATGAATGCGCCCATGTCCGGCTCGAGCAGCAGCAACGCCCCGACCGCGCCGACCGCGACCGCCATCGGCAAAAAGCCGCGGCCGAAGCTATGCATGAACTCTTGCTTGCGCACGGTGTAGTTGGCGGCGTAGATCGTCACAGCGAGCTTCATGATTTCCGACGGCTGCATGTTCGTGATGCCGAGCGGAATCCAGCGCCGCGCGCCGTTCACGCCCTTGCCGAGGTGCGGGACCAGCACGATCACGAGCAGCACCAGCGCGGCGAGGAAGAGCTTTGGCGCGTATTTGTCCCACGCGGAGACCGGAATCTTGAACGCGACGATCGCGCCGACCACGGCGGTGGTCACCGAGATCAGGTGGCGCACGAGAAAGTGGTAGTCACGGTATTGCGCGTATTTCGGCGAATCGGGCATGGCGATCGATGCCGAATACACCATCACGATGCCGAGTGCGAGCAGCGCGATCGTCACCCAAAGCAGCGAGTGATCGTAATCGAGCAGGCGCGAGCGGACCGGGCGCACACCGTTGACGGCGCTCGAAATGCCGCCGTCGCGTTCCGCCGTGTGCGCGCCGCCGAGGTTGCTCGTGCGGCTCATGCGGCCGCCGAGCGCGGCGCTGTCGTTGGCGACCGCGTTGCGCTGTCCCGTGAGTTTCGATCCAAAGCGTTCGGACCAGCTCATAGCATCACTCCCCGCACGGCGGCGATTTCTTCGATCGCGTGACGAAACACGTCCGCGCGATGTGCGTAGTTCCTGAACATGTCGAGGCTCGCGCACGCCGGCGAGAGCAGCACGGCGTCGCCCGGTTGCGCGAGTTGCGTGGCGGCTTGCGTCGCCGCTTCGAGCGTCGCGTGGTCCTGCAGTTCGACGCCGGTTTCCGCCAGCACCTCGCGGATACGGGGCGCATCGCGTCCGATCAGCATCACCGCGCGGCACCAGCGCGCGACGGGCGCGACGAGCGGCGAGAAATCCTGCCCCTTGCCGTCGCCGCCGGCGATCAGCACGACGCGCTGCGCGAGCCCGTCGAGCGCCGCGACGGTCGCGCCGACGTTGGTGCCCTTGCTGTCGTCGACGTAATCGATGCCGTCGATTTGCGCGATCACTTCCACGCGATGTGGCTCACCGCGATATTCGCGCAAGCCGTGCAGGAGCGCGGCGAGCGGCAAGCCGATCGCGCGCGCGAGCGCCAGTGCCGCCAGCGCGTTAGCCGCGTTGTGCAAGCCGCGGATACGCAATGCGTCGGCGGGCATCAGGCGCTTCGAGAACAAATCCGGCGCGGCGGCTTCCTGCTTGCGGCGGCGCGTTGGCGCGGGCTCGTCGCTGGCGTCGCGGTCGTGTCCTTGCGCGAGCCACAGGATGTCGTTGTCGCGCAGCAGACCGTAGTCGCCCACCCGCGCCGGTTCGTCCAGGCCAAACGTCACCACGCTCGGCGAGCCTTGCGCGAGCGCCATGGTGCGGGCGTCGTCGCGGTTCAGCACGCGGACAGTACGCGTGCCGAAAATGCGGCCCTTGGCTGCCGCGTAGGCGTCGAGGCCGCCGTGCCAGTCGAGGTGATCCTGCGTGATATTCAGCACGGCGGCAGCGTCCGGAGCGAACGTGTGCGCCGTCTCAAGCTGAAAACTCGACAATTCGAGCACCCAGACATCGGGCAGCGCGGTGTTGTCGATGGCGTCGGAAAGCTTGTCCAGCATGGCCGGGCTGATATTGCCCGCCACGGCCACCGTCTTGCCCGCGCGCTCGCAGAGCAGGCCCGTGAGCGCGGTGGTCGTGGTTTTGCCGTTGGTCCCGGTGATCGCGACGACTTTCGGCGCGTACCCGTTCACCGCAAGCGACCGGAGCGCCTGCGCGAACAGTTCGAGTTCGCCCCACACGGGAATGCCGCGTTCGCGGGCGGCATCGATGAGCGGTCTGAGATCTTCAGCCAGCGGTGACAGCCCCGGGCTGATCGCGACGATTTCGATACCGCCGTCCAGCAGCGCAGGCGTAAACGCGCCACCGACGAACTCTGCGTCGATCTTGTGAGCCGCCAGTTCGGAAAGGTTGGGCGGCGTCTCCCGCGTATCGGCGATCCGCAGCCGGCACGCGTGCCTGGCGCACCAGCGCGCCATCGCGAGGCCGGATTCACCGAGCCCCAGCACGAGCACCATCGGACTTTGCCGATCCAGAAACTTCTCGCCAAACATCGCTTTAACCTTTCTCTGACAACGATTCAACGCAACTTGAGCGTGGAGAGCCCGAAGAGACACAACATCAGCGTGATGATCCAGAAACGCACGACGACCTGCGTTTCGGTCCAGCCCGACAACTCATAGTGGTGATGCAGCGGCGCCATCTTGAAGACGCGCCGTCCTTCGCCGTAGCGGCGCTTCGTGTACTTGAACCAGAACACCTGCAGCATCACCGACAGCGTTTCCGCCACGAAAATACCGCCCATGATGAAGAGCACGATTTCCTGCCGCACGATCACGGCGATCGTGCCGAGCGCGCCGCCGAGCGCGAGCGCGCCGACATCGCCCATGAAAACCTGCGCGGGGTGCGTGTTGTACCAGAGGAACGCTAGCCCCGCGCCGCCCATCGCCGAGCAGAAAATCAGCAGTTCGCCCGCGCCGGGAATGTGCGGGAACAGCAGGTATTTCGAGTACACCGAGCTGCCCATCACGTAAGCGAACGCGCCAAGCGATGCGCCCACCAGCACGACGGGCATGATCACAAGGCCGTCGAGACCGTCGGTGAGATTCACGGCGTTGCTCGCGCCGACGATCACGAAATACGTCAGCGCGATGAAGCCCCACACGCCTAGCGGATAGCTGATCGCCTTGACGAACGGCAGCATCAGGTCGGCGCGCGCGGGCAGGCCCATCGAAAGGCCGCTCCTCACCCACGCCATGAAGAGATCGAAGACGCGTGCGTTGTTCGCCTCGGACACGCTGAACGCCAGATACACGGCCGCGAACAAGCCGATCACCGATTGCCAGAAATATTTCTCGCGCGACGACATCCCGCGCGGGTCCTTGTGGACCACCTTGCGGTAGTCGTCCACCCAGCCAATCACGCCGTAGCCGAACGTGACGAGCATCACGATCCACACGAAGCGGTTCGTGAGATCGGCCCAGAGCAGCGTCGACACGGCGATGCCGAGCAGGATCAAAACGCCGCCCATCGTCGGCGTGCCGGATTTGACGAGATGCGTCTGCGGGCCGTCCTTGCGCACGGCCTGGCCGACTTTCATCGCCGTCAGTTTGCGGATCACCCACGGTCCGCAAACGAGGCCGATCAGAAGCGCCGTCGCCGTGGCACCCACGGCGCGGAACGTGATGTAGATGAACACGCGCATGAAGCTGGCGTCATTCTGGAGCCATTGCGCGAGTGCGAGTAGCATGCTGGTCCTTCTCTTCTATTCAGTGTGCGCCGGGCGCTGTGCCCGGAGCGGGTTGGTGTGGACTCGTCACGGCGTCCACCACGCGTTCCATCTGCATGAAACGCGAGCCTTTCACGAGAAACGTTGCGCCAGGTCCGAAACCGGCGCGCTTCAGTGCTGCAATGAGTTCCTGCACATCGGTGAAGTGCTTCGCGCTCTTGTTCGATGCCGCCGAATGGAACGCCTTCGCCGACGCGGCGCTGGCGTCGCCTAACGCGTAGAGCGCGTCGATGCCGCGTTCCGCCGCATACGCGCCGACTTCGCGATGAAACGCCGGACCCTGGTCGCCGACTTCGCCCATGTCGCCCATCACGAGGACGCGCGGCGACGCCTGCGCTGCCAGCACGTCGATGGCGGCGCGCATCGAATCCGGGTTCGAGTTGTACGTATCATCGATGACGGTCGCGCCTTCGATCGCTTCAATGGCCGCGCGCTTCACCTGCAGGCGCCCTTTCACCGGCTCGAAAGCTTCGAGACCGCGCTTGATCGCATCGAGCGAAACGCCCGCTGCCAATGCCGCCGACGTTGCCGCGAGCGCGTTGCGCGCGTTGTGCTCGCCGAGCACGCGCAGCGCGACCGTGAGCGGGCCCTGCGGCGTGACGATTTCGACGTTGGTCCCTTCGACGCGGCCCGTCACCGCCGCCTTCGACGGATCGCCGGACAGCGCGAAGTCGATGATCGGATTGCCCGTCGCGGCGACACGCCAGATGCTGGCGTAGGCATCGTCGGCGGGGAAAACAGCCGTGCCGGTCTCGCCGAGCGCGTGGATCACCGACGCGTGCTCCAGCGCGACCGCTTCGACGGTCGCCATGAATTCCTGATGCTCGCGCTGCGCGTTGTTCACGACCGCAACCGTCGGCGCCGCGATCTTGCCGAGCGCGTCGGTTTCGCCTGGGTGGTTCATGCCGAGCTCGACCACGGCGAGCCGATGCTGCGCATTCAGACGAAACAACGTGAGCGGCAAACCGATGTCATTGTTGAAATTGCCCGCCGTCGCCATGCGCGCTTCGACGCCGACCGCCGCCGCAAAGATCGACGCGATCATTTCCTTGACCGTCGTCTTGCCGTTGCTGCCGGTGACGGCAACGAGCGGCATCGTGAAGCGCTTGCGCCATCCGTTCGCAAGCGCACCGAGCGCCGCGCGCGTGTCCTTTACCTTGATGACAGGAAGGGACACATCAGCGGGCACGCGTGAAACAAGTGCCGCCGAGGTCCCGCGCTCCGCCACCTGTTTCAGGAAATCATGCGCATCGAAACGATCGCCCTTCACCGCGACGAACAGATCCCCGACCTGTGCCGTGCGGCTATCCGTCGAGACGCGGTCGAACGCGACGTTTTCATCGCCAACGACGACAGCGCCCGGAATCAGCGTGGCGGCTTCGCGCAAGGTGAACATCGTCATTCGCCACCTCCGCGCGTATGCGTGACGCGTGCGGCGAGCGCGAGGCGCGCGTGATCCTGATCGGAGAACGCGCGTTTCTTTCCCATGATTTCCTGCGTGGCTTCGTGCCCTTTTCCGGCCAGCACGATCACGTCCTCCTTCGCCGCCGTGCGGATCGCCTGAAGGATCGCGCTCGCGCGGTCTTCGATACGGCGCGCCTTCGACGCATCGCTCATGCCGGCCGCGATCTGGTCGATGATCGCTTGCGGGTCTTCGCTGCGCGGGTTGTCGCTCGTGATCACCACTTGATCCGCGAGCTTTTCCGCGATCGCGCCCATCAACGGACGTTTCGTGGCGTCGCGGTCGCCGCCGCAGCCGAACATGCAGACGAGCTCGCCGCTGCGAGCTTCTGCGATCGGGCGCAATGCGGCGAGGGTTTTGTCAAGCGCGTCGGGCGTGTGCGCGAAGTCGATCACGACGAGCGGTTCGTCGCTCTGCAACCGGCCGCCGAGACGCTGCATGCGTCCGTTCACCGATTCGAGCTTCGTGATCTGCGCGAGCGCGCCGTTGAGCGGGACGCCCGTTTCGAGCAGCGCGCCGAGCACCGCGAGCAGGTTGCTCACGTTGAACACGCCGAGCGTGCCGACTTCGACGTCCGCTTGGCCCCAGTCGGAAGCCAGGTGGAACGCCGTGCCGTTCGCCGTCGCGCGGACGTTGGTGGCGAGCAGCATCGCGTCGGCGCGCGGCGCAGCTTCAGCCGCGATTTCGACGCCGTACGCAATCGTGCGGACCTTGCCGCGCAACGCTTCGATCAGGCGCTGGCCGGCGGCATCGTCGCGATTGACGATCGCCGCCTTCAGCGACGGCCACGCGAAAAGGCGCGCCTTCGCGGCTTCGTACGCGTCGAACGTGACGTGGTAGTCGAGGTGGTCCTGCGTGAGATTCGTGAAGATCGCGATGTCGAAATTTGTGCCGTTCACGCGCCCCTGATGCAGCGCATGCGACGACACTTCCATCACGACGCCCTGCGCGCCATCGGCCTTCAATTGCGCGAGATTGCGCTGGAGTTGCGGTGCGTCGGGCGTGGTGAAGCCGCTCGCGACGAGCTTGCCCGGCATCCCGATCCCGAGCGTACCGACGATCGCGCACGGACTGCCGAGCGCGGTCAACGCGGTGGCAAGCCACTGGCTGCACGACGTTTTGCCGTTCGTGCCGGTCACACCGACGGTCAGCATCGAATCGGTCGGTTCGCCATACCATGCGGCGGCGATCGGACCGGCGAGTTCATTCAGCGCCTTCACAGCAAGCGTTTTCGAGGCGTCCGGCTTGCCGACAAAGTTTTCCGGTTGATACAGCGCAGCGGCCGCGCCGCTCGCAAGCGCGGCGTCGATGTACTGGCGGTTGTCCGCGCCATCGACGGCGTACGCGAAAAACACGTCGCCGCTTTTCAGCGAGCGCGTGTCGGCGTGGAGTTGCGCGGTTGGTTGCGCGTGCGCGCGCAACCATTGCACGGCCTGCGCGATGTCCTTCTGCGCCTTCGACTTCGTGGAAGCGTTCATCGAACCACTCCCGGATGCGTCTTGTTGCTGCTCGATACCGCGAGCTTTTTGGCGTTCTGTGGCGCCGTCGTCGCGGCCGGCTGGGACGCCGCGCCCGATTCGTCGTTGACGACCATCTGCTTGACCGGCATGTCGGGCGGGACATTGAGCGCGCGCAGCGTATCGCCGGCGATCGCCGAGAATACCGGCCCCGACACCTGTCCGCCGAAGTGGCTGCCGACCGTCGGTTCATCGACGGAAACCGCTACCACGATGCGCGGATTCGGCATCGGCCCCATGCCGACGAACGACGCGCGATATTTCGATTTGTCGTAGCCGCGGCCCGCGTGCTTGTACGCCGTGCCGCTCTTGCCGCCGACGCGATAGCCCGGCACCGCCGCATCCGGCGACGTGCCGCCCTTTGCGGTCACGGTTTCGAGCATCGCGCGGACTTCACGCGCGGTGGTCGGCGCGAAGACCTGCGAGCCCTGCACCGGCTGGTCGCCGGGCGTGCGAAAAATTGAAACGGGCACCACCTGGCCGTCGTGCGCGATCGTCGTATAGGCGCGCGCGAGCTGGAACAGCGACGCTGACAGTCCATAGCCGTACGACATCGTCGCCTGCTCGATGCGGCGCCAGCTTTTCCACGGCCGCAGACGCCCGGAGACCGCGCCCGGGAAGCCGACCTTCGGCGCCTGTCCCAGGCCGATGCTCGTATACATGTTCCACATTTCTTCCGGGCGCAGTTGCATAGCGATCTTGGTCGCGCCGATATTGCTCGACTTCTGGATCACGCCGCCGACCGTCAGCGTGCCGAAACCGGCGTCGTCGGTGATGCGCGCGCCGTCGAGGACGAACACGCCGCCGCCCGTCTCCACGAGCGTATTCGGCGACACGCGATGCAGATCCAGCGCGAGCGACACCGTAAACGGCTTCATGATCGAGCCGGGCTCGAAGGTGTCCGTGAGGATGCGGTTGCGCAACTGCTCGCCGGTCATCCGCGAGCGGTCGTTCGGGTTGTATGTGGGATAGTTGACGAGCGCGAGCACTTCGCCCGTCTTCACGTCGATCACGATTGCCGCGCCTGCCTTCGCCTTCGACTTCTCGACCGCCGCCTTCAGGTTCGTGTACGCGATGTACTGGATCTTGCTGTCGATCGAGAGATCGACGTCCGTGCCGTTATGCGGCACGACCTGTTCGTCCACGTCCTCGATGATGTGGCCCATCCGGTCCTTGATCACACGTCGCATGCCCGGCGTGCCGGCCAGCACGTGCTGGTCGCCGAGTTCGACGCCTTCCTGGCCCTTGTCTTCAATATTAGTAAAGCCGATCAGATGCGCGGTGATTTCGCCTTCCGGATAGAAGCGCTTGTATTCGCCGCGCGAGTAAATGCCCGGAATGTCGAGCGCCGCGACTTTTTGCGCGGTTTCGAGCGGAACCTGGCGTTTCACGTAGACGAAGGTCTTGTCGACCGACAATTTCGCGCGCAATTCCTTCTGCGTCATGTCGAGCAGTTTCGACAATTCGGCGAGTTTCTCCGCTCCGAGGTTGTCCGGCACGGCTTCTGGGATCGCCCAGATCGCCTTGACGGGAAGACTCGTCGCGAGCACGAGGCCGTTGCGGTCGCGAATCTGGCCGCGCGTAGCCGGGAGTTCGAGCGTGCGCTGATAGCGGCTCTCGCCCTGTTTCTTGAAAAACGCGTTGCCAGGGCCCTGGATCCAGAACGCGCGCGCGGCGAGCGCGACGAATGCCATGAACAACAGGAACACGACGAACTTCGAGCGCCACATCGGCAGGCGCACGGAAAGGATCGGGTTGGGCGTGAACGCAACGCCCTTCTGCTTCGCGGATTTCTTCATCGCTTCGCTCCGCGCGCAGGAGGCGCCGACGCCGGCAGCGGCGGCGGCATGGGGGCATCGGCGGCCTTGGAGGTCGCCGGATCGTAGGTGAGGTATTGCGTGCGGCCGGTGCTCACGGGCTGCATCTTCAAGGAGGTAGTCGCCAACTGCTCGATGCGCGACGTTTTGGACAACGCGCTCTGCTGATACTGCAACTGCGAGTAATCCTGCTGAAGCTGGCGCTCCTGCGACTGCGCCCGCTGCAATTCGATGAAAATCTGCCGCTGCTGATTGGTCGCACTGACGACCGACAACGCGCACCCGAGCACGACGATCAACAGGAAAATGTTGAGGCGGTTCATGGCGCGATCCGCTCCGCGATACGCATCACGGCGGAACGGGCGCGCGGGTTGCCTGCGACTTCGGCGTCGCTCGCAAATACCCGGCCGACGATCCGCATCGGCGGGCTGGGCAGATCGACGGCGCGGATCGGCAGGCGACGATCGACCGCAGGCGCGCTTGCGTGCGCCTGCATGAACCGTTTGACGATCCGATCCTCGAGCGAATGAAAGCTGATCACGACCAGCCGGCCCCCTTGCTCCAGCAAACCCAATGCGTGTTCCAGGACTACCTGCAGCTCCGCAAGCTCTTGATTGATGTGAATCCGTATAGCCTGAAAGGTGCGGGTTGCCGGATCCTTGCCCTTCTCACGGGTTTTGACGACGTGACCCACGATTTGGGCAAGCTCGCTCGTGCTGACGAGAGGCCCAAGACGGTCGGACTCTGCCCGGCGAGCAACAAGCGCCTTTGCAATCTGAAAAGCAAACCGTTCTTCCCCATAATCTCTGATCACCTCCGTCAATTCCTGCACCGTTGCCCGCGCGAGCCACTCGGCCGCCGACTCGCCGCGAGTCGGGTCCATCCGCATGTCGAGCGGGCCCTCGGCCCTGAAGCTGAAGCCGCGACCCGGATCGTCCACCTGCGGCGACGACACCCCCAGATCCAGCAACACACCCGATACCCGCGCTACTCCTCGTTCGCTCGCCGCGTCGCGCAGGGCAGCAAAGCTGTCGTGCACGATCGAAAAGCGTGAGTCCTCTATTTGTTGCGCCGTGGCGATGGCAAGCGGATCTTTGTCGAAAGCGATCAGACGCCCCGTTTCCCCCAGCTTCGCCAATACCGCACGACTGTGGCCGCCGCGCCCGAACGTGCCATCTATATAGATACCGTCCGTGCGCGTGACCAATGCATCTACCGCTTCATCCAGCAGCACCGTGCGATGCTGCAACTCGTTTCCCATCGCAGGTGCCATGTTGATCAGCGCCGCGTCAGAAAGTGAAATTCTTGAGCGACTCGGGCATGCCCTGCGCCATCGCCGCCGCTTCCTTCGCGGCGTAGGTGTCCGCGTCCCATAACTCGAAGCGGTTACCCATGCCGAGCAGCGTCACGTTCTTTTCGAGCGATGCCGCCGAGCGCAACTCCGGCGACACGAGCACGCGCCCCGCCGTGTCGAGTTCGACGTCCATTGCGTTGCCAAGGAAAATGCGCTGCCACCAGCCGGCTTCCATCGGAAGTGCGGCGACTTTTGCGCGAAAGACTTCCCACTCCGGGCGAGGAAAGAGCAACAGACATCCATCCGGGCTCTTCGTGAGCGTCACCCGGCCTTCTGCCTGTGCTTGCAGCGCTTCCCGATAGCGAGACGGAACCGACATCCGTCCTTTCGCATCGAGCGTCAGCGCCGACGCCCCCTGGAACACTCGCCCTCTCCCCTTTTGACGGCGCCATGCCGGCGCCACCGCTCTGTCGAAAATATGCCGGAAAGTGCGTTCGAAATCACACGAAAATACACTTTCTCACACCTTCTCCCACTTTAGAGGAACGCATTTGTAGGGTCAAGGCTCAGACCTTTTATTTGATAGTTTTTGTTTTCCAGAACAAGGACTTAGCGCGCGAGCTTGAAGTAGCCCGGGAATTGAAAACCGTTATGAATGAAAGAGCTAGTGCGGGTTCTGAAGGTAGTACGTGAAATGCGCAGGGGAAACGCTCGAACCGTAAAGGTTCTGCAAGGCGGATTCGCGGCATTGCGCGGATAACGAGGGGATAACGCGCGCGGTGGGATGTTGTCCCACCGCACGAGGTGGGTCAGATTCGATACGCCGTGGTCGTCATCACTTTCGATGCCGCCTTCATCAGTGCGCGAATCGGAAACGGAACTTCGGATCCGCCCGCCGCCACCGCCGCCGACGCGTGCGCGCTCTCATCAAGCCGCATCTGCTCGACGATCGCCCGCGACGCGAGATCGTTCGCCGGCAGCTTCTTCATATGGCCGTCGAGATGATGCTCGACCTGGCGCTCGGTTTCCGCCATGAAGCCGAGGCTCGCGCGATCGCCAAATCGCCCGGCGACGAACCCAATCGCAAGCGATCCGGCGTACCACAACGGATTCAGCAGGCTCGGCCGCGAATCGAGGTCCTTCAGACGTTGCGTGGTCCACGCGAGGTGGTCTTCTTCCTCACGCGCGGCGCGCTCGAAATCGTCCTTGAGCGCGCGCGAGTGAGTGGCGAGTTTCTGGGCCTGATAAAGCGCCTGTGCACACACCTCGCCGACGTGATTCACACGCATCAGCCCCGCCGAATGCGCCTTCTCCTCGTCGGTAAGATCCGGCGCCTGCGACGGCATGCCGAACTCATCGACGTGACCGGCCGCCTTCGATTCGGGAACCGGACGCGACATGCGGCTTACGCCCGCCATCGATCGCAATCCGCGATCGAACTCCGTAATCAGTTCGTCAAGCGTCATTCGCATCTCCCTTCAGCCAGCCTTTTCAAGACGTTCACCCTTCGCGATCCTGAGCAATCCGCAAGCTTCCGTCCTTCTCTCAATAAAGCCCTGGAAACTTGTCCCGCTTTGGAATTAGGGGAAACCCCGGTCGCAAAAATGAGCGGAACCGGGATTTTAGCGCATGTTGCGTAAACGTCACAGGGCACGACCAGACGGTCGGCTTTTCCTTTGTTCGCAAAAGCCTCTTTGTTACATTACGTCCAACTTCTTTTGGAAGCACCCGGCGGGGACGTCAACACACTGGCACGAAGAACAGTGACCTTGCCAACAGTTTCAACATCCTTGGAGATCATTTCAATGAAAAAGTCGCTTCTCGCTCTGGCCGCATTGGGCACGTTCGCAGGTGCCGCTCAAGCACAGAGCAGCGTGACGCTGTACGGCATCATCGACGCTGGCTTCGTGTACAACAACAATAGCGCAGGTCAAAAGCTGTACTCGCTGAACAGCGGCAACCTGCAGGGCAGCCGTTGGGGCCTGCGTGGTACGGAAGATCTGGGTGGCGGTCTGAAGGCCATCTTCGTGTTGGAAAACGGCTTCAACGTGATGAACGGCCGTCTGGGCCAAGGCGGCGACGAGTTCGGCCGTCAAGCCTACGTGGGCCTGTCGACGGCTCAGTTCGGTACGGCAACCCTCGGTCGTCAGTACGACTCCGTGGTTGACTACACCGGCGCGCTGGAAGTCGGTAGCCAGTGGGCGACGTACTTCGGCGCACACCCGGGCGACCTGGACAACATGAACAACTCGAATCGCGTGAACAACGCGATCAAGTACACGAGCAACGACTACGCCGGCTTCAAGTTTGGCGGTCTGTACAGCCTCGGCGGCGTGGCTGGCCAGTTCAACCGCAACCAGATCTGGTCGGTGGGTGCGGGCTACAACCGCGGCCCGCTGCAATTGGGCGCAGGTTACTTGAACGTCAAGAACCCGAACAGCTCGTTCTTCGGCAACAACGCTACGTCGAGCACGACGGGTTCGAACATGGGCGGCAGCCTCGTGTACTCGGGCTACGCTTCGGCGCACGAGCAGCAAGTGATTTCGGCTGGCGCCGCGTACACGATCGCCGCAGCAACGATCGGCGCAACGTACAGCAACACGCAGTTCAAGGACGTGGGCACGGACGGCGGCGCCGCTCTGAACCCGGTTGGCTACACCGGCGGCACGGCCAAGTTCCACAACGCCGAAATCAACTTCAAGTATCAGCTGACGCCGGCACTGTTGCTCGGCCTGGCCTACGACTACACGAAGGGCTACGGCCTGAACGACGCGAAGTACCACCAAGGCATGGCCGGCGTGGACTACTTCCTGTCGAAGCGCACGGACTTCTACGTCGCAGGCGTGTACCAGCACGCTTCGGGCACGGACTCGACGAACCAGACGGCTCGCGCGAACATCAATGGCCTGACGGCGTCGTCGACGTCGAACCAGGTTGCTGCGATCGTCGGCATCCGTCACAAGTTCTAATAAGTCTGAACAAAGCGGTATTTGCTTTAGAAAGGCGCCTTCGGGCGCCTTTTTTTATGCCGTCGCGTCCCAAATGTTGCCGTCGGACGACAAAAAGCCCTCGTGTCTCGCGACAACGAGGGCTTTTTTTGCGCGTGCGTTCTCAGGCTTTCCCGTCGCGCAATTCCCGCCTGAGGATCTTGCCAACGTTGCTCTTCGGCAGGTCGCTGCGGAATTCGATGCTGCGCGGCCGCTTGTACCCCGTCAACTGATCGCGGCAGAACGCAATGACGTCGGCTTCGGTCAGGCTCTGGTCCTTTTTCACGATAAACAGCTTCACCGCTTCGCCCGAGTTCTGGTCCTTCACGCCGACCGCCGCGACTTCGCACACGCCCGGCAGCTTCGCGACGACATCCTCGATCTCGTTCGGATACACGTTGAAGCCCGACACCAGGATCATGTCCTTCTTCCGGTCCACGATCTTCACGTAGCCGCGCGCGTCCATCACGCCGACGTCGCCCGATTTGAAGAAGCCGTCCGGCGTCATCACTTTCGCCGTTTCGTCCGGCCGGTTCCAGTAGCCCGGCATCACCTGCGGTCCCCGGATGCAGATTTCGCCGGCGACGCCGAGCGGCAGTTCGTTGTTGTCGTCGTCGCGGATGGAGATTTCCGTCGACGGGAACGGCAGCCCGATCGTGCCGGTATATTCGGTGGCGGTCACCGGGTTGCTTGTCACGCAGGGCGACGTTTCCGACAACCCGTAACCCTCGACGATCGGCACGCCGGTCGCCTCGAACCAGCGCTTCGCCACCGCTTCCTGCACGGCCATGCCGCCGCCGTTCGCCGACACGAGCTTCGAAAAATCGAGGCTCGTGAAATCCGGATGGTTCAGTAACGCGTTGTAGAGCGTGTTGACGGCGGGGAACGTGTTGATCGGAATGCCTTTGAGCGCCTTGATCGTCCCGCCGATATCGCGCGGATTGGGGATCAGCACGCCGAGGCCGCCGGTTCGAATCGTCAGCAGCCCGCAAACCGTCAGCGCGAAGATGTGATAGAGCGGCAGCGCCACGACGCACACGAACTGATCGATGTCCGGGCGCATCTTGCGTGCCGGCTCGAGCCACACTTCCGACTGAAGCACGTTCGCGATCAGGTTCCGGTGCAGCAGCGTCGCGCCCTTCGCGACGCCGGTCGTGCCGCCCGTGTACTGGAGAAACGCGACGTCGTCGGGATTCTGCTCGACGCTTTGAAGCGTTTCGCGCGCGCCTTGAGCGATGGCGTCGTTGAAGCGCACGTGACCGGGCAGGTTCCACTCCGGCACCATTTTCTTCACTCGCCGGACAACGAAATTGACCAGCAGTCCCTTTACGCCCATCAAGTCGCCCATCGCGGCCACGACGACGTGCTTGATCGCCGTGTTCTTCACGACCGCCTGAAGCGTGGTCGCGAAGTTTTCGAGCAGCACGATCGCTTCCGCGCCGCAGTCCTTCAACTGATGCTCGAGCTCACGCGGCGTATAGAGCGGATTGACGTTGACGACGATGTACCCCGCGCGCAAAACGGCCGCGATCGCGACCGGATACTGCAGCACGTTGGGCATCATGAGCGCGACGCGCGCGCCGGGCTTCAGCCCCTTCGACTGGAACCACGCGGCGAGTTTGCGCGACATCGCGTCGAGTTCGCCATACGTGATCGCTTGCCCCATACAGATGAACGCGCGTCGATCGCGATTCTTCCGAAAACTGTCCTCGAGCAGTTGCGAAACCGAGCGGTACGCTGAAGCGTCGATCTCCGTGGGCACGCCGGCCGGATACGACTTCAGCCAGATTTTTTCCATGCGGCGTCTCCTTTATATATTTATAGAATGGTCGTGCGGAAAACGAATGCTAACGGCTCGCTCCGCTTCCCACAACCGGGTTAGACGCCACCCTCCACCACCTTTCGGAGCCTTCGGATTCACACCGCTCAATGCGCCGCTTCCACCTCGACCAGGCAGTC
This sequence comes from Caballeronia humi, assembly GCF_001544475.1. Taxonomy (GTDB): domain Bacteria; phylum Pseudomonadota; class Gammaproteobacteria; order Burkholderiales; family Burkholderiaceae; genus Caballeronia; species Caballeronia humi. The sequence continues at coordinate 130,255 of NZ_FCNW02000014.1, forward strand.
ATAGAACGTCGCCGATCCCCCAAGATCGGTCAGCGCCTGGCTCGTGACCTGATTGGCGTTGCGGCCATCCGGCGCGAGCTTCTTCCACCAGATCGACAAGCCGACGACCACGCCTTCGCGCGCCCGGTCGGTCACGCGCGAGCGCGCCTGCATCGATCCGCGATCGTTGAAGATACGCACGATTTCGCCGTCCGCGATCTGGCGCGCGTGCGCATCGGCGGGATGGATATCGAGATGCGGCTCGCCTTCAGTCGAGCGCAGGCTCTCCACATTCACGAAGCTGCTGTTCAGGAAGTTGCGCGCGGGCGGCGAGATCATTGCGAGCGGATAGCGCGCGGCGAGTTCGGGTGAGCCATCGGCGGATTCATACGGTGCGAGGTAATCGGGCAGCGGATCGAGGCCCTGACTCTGCAGACGCCCGCTAACGAACTCGCATTTCCCCGATGGCGTGCGGAAACCGCCATTCGCGAAAGGCGCGTCCGCGATCTTGAGCTGCGCCCAGCCCGCCGTCTTCAGCGTGTTCCAGCTCTGGCCCGCGAGCGCCGGATCGTCCCAGCGGAACGCCTTCGACGCGATTTCTTCGTCGGTTTCGAAGAGGGCCGGATCTGAAAGGCCCATCGCGCGGGAGAGGCCGCGGAAGATCTCGGTATTCGAACGCGAATCCCCGACCGGCGCGATCGCCGGCAGGTTCGCCATCACGTGCGTATGCCCGTACGACTTGTGGACGTCGAGGTGTTCGAGCTGCGTGGTGGCCGGAAAGATCAGGTCGGCGTAGTCGGCGGTATCGGTCTGGAAATGCTCTAGGACGATCGTGAACAAGTCATCGCGCGCGAAGCCGGCCGCGACTTTCTCCGAATCCGGCGCGACCGCGACCGGGTTCGAGTTGTAGACGATCAGCGCCTCGACCTTTGGGCCGAACGTTGCATTGCCCGGATGGAGCAGCGCGTCGCCGAGCGCGTTCATGTTGATGAGACGCGGCAGCTTCGATGGCCAGCCGAGAAGCAGATCGGGCCGTTCGAGCGCGGCGGAATCGACCGGCGCCCACCCCGAGGATGACAGCAACATCCCGCCCGACCGCTCGCGCCAGGCGCCAGTGAGCGATGGCAGACACGCGACCGCCCGAACCGCATTGCCGCCGCCGCGCACACGCTGCATGCCGTAGTTCAGACGGATCGACGCCTTTTTCGTCGCGCCGAACGCGCGCGCGAGTTCGACGATCACCTGCTCGTCGATGCCGCAAATCTGCGCGGCGCGCGCCGGCGGATATTCGGCCGCGCGCGCCTTGAGTTGCTCGAAACCGAACGTATGGGCATCGATGTATTCGCGGTCGATCAGGTTTTCCTTTATCAGCACGTCGATCATCGCGAGCGCGAGCGCCGCATCGGTGCCCGGCTTCAACGCGATGTGCTGATGACACTTTTCGGCGGTCAGCGAGCGATACGGATCGATCGCGATCAGCCGCGCGCCGCGCCGCTTGGCCTCCTGCGCGCGCGTCCAGAAATGCAGGTTCGAAGCGATCGGGTTCGCGCCCCAGATCAGGATCAGCTCGCTTTCCTCGAAATACTCGGTGTGCATGCCGAGGCTCGCGCCGTAGGTATATTTGAGGCCGGCCGCACCGGCCGCCGCACAAATCGTCCGATCGAGCCGCGACGCGCCGAGCGCGTTGAAAAACCGTGCCGCGATGCTTTCGCCCTGCACAAGGCCCATCGTTCCCGCGTAGCTGTATGGCAGGATCGCCTCGGGCGCGCGGGCCGCGATCGGAGTCAGGCGCTCGGCGGCGAAGCGCAGCGCTTCATCCCAGCCGATCGCTTCGAAACGGCCTTCGCCCTTCCGCCCGACGCGACGCATCGGCATAAGCAGCCGGTCTCGGTGATGTGTGCGATCCGCGTAACGCGTGACCTTCGTGCAGAGGACGCCCTGCGTCGGCGGATGGTCCGGATCGCCGCTGACTTTGACGGCTTTGCCGTCTTTGACAGTGACACGCATTGCGCAGGTGTCGGGACAGTCGTGCGGGCATACGGCGCGGGCAAATTCGGCGGGGACGGCGGGGGCATTCATACGGAAGTCCGGTAGAAACACGCAACGGGCAGATAAGCGGATTTTATTACGGCTGGCGGTTGGGCACCGGTCAGATCGATTAATTTGTCGCGGCGTAAAATGATCCTGGAGCCGCGTCCGACAAGGCGCACAGCATTTTTCTTCGCAAAACGAGAGTAGTTCAAATGAACCTGATCCCAGAAATCGAAGCAGCACACGAAGAAATCAAGGCGCTCCGACGAACGATCCACGCGCATCCCGAACTTCGATACGAGGAGGTCGGAACGGCGCAACTGGTTGCTGAAAATCTCGAACGCTGGGGCATCACCGTTCATTGCGGACTCGGCAAGACGGGCGTGGTCGGCGTACTGAAACGCGGCTCGAGCGAGGCATCGATCGGACTTCGCGCCGATATGGACGCCCTGCCCATCCAGGAAATCAACACGTTCGACCACCGGTCGGAGAACGCCGGCCGGATGCACGCCTGCGGCCACGACGGGCACACCGCGATGCTGCTCGGCGCGGCGAAACATCTGGCTCAGCACGGCACGTTCGATGGCACGGTGGTCTTCATCTTCCAGCCGGCCGAGGAAGGCGGCGCGGGTGCGCGCGCGATGATCGAGGATGGTCTTTTCGAGCGCTTTCCCGTCGATGCCGTGTTCGGGATTCACAACTGGCCCGGCATGCCGGCGGGTCATTTCGGCGTGACGGAAGGGCCGATCATGGCGTCGAGCAACGAATTTCGGATCAGGGTCCGCGGCACGGGATCGCACGCGGCGCTTCCGCATAACGGGCACGATCCCGTGTTCACGGCGGTTCAGATCGCGAACGGCTTGCAGAGCATCATCACGCGCAACAAGAAACCGATCGATACGGCGGTGCTGTCTATCACGCAGATCCACGCCGGCGACGCCGTCAACGTAGTGCCGGACGAAGCTACGTTGGCGGGGACGGTGCGGACGTTCACGGTGGAAACGCTGGATTTGATCGAAAACCGCATGCGCAAGATCGTGGAATCGACGGCCGCCGCGTACGATTGCGACGTCGAGTTTCACTTTCACCGCAACTATCCGCCGACGATCAACGACGCGGAGCAGACGCGGTTCGCGGCATCGGTGATGGCTGAGGTAGTGGGGGCAGACAAACTCGACGCATCAGTCGAGCCGACGATGGGCGCCGAGGACTTCTCCTTTATGCTGCTCGCGAAGCCGGGATGCTATGCGTTCCTCGGCAACGGGGAAGGCGGACATCGAGAATCAGGACACGGTGCAGGACCGTGCATGCTTCATAACGCGAGTTATGACTTTAATGACGGCCTGCTTTCGGTCGGATCGACGTATTGGGTGAAGCTCGCGGAACGTTTTCTGTCGCGCGGACGCGTATAGAGGTGGCCCGAGCAATCCGGGCCGTGGTGCAGGTGGAGATGCCGGGAACCGAGAGGCGCATACGGCTTGGCAAAAAACCCCGAAGATGACCAAGAGAATAGGCGTACGCGCTCAGGGGCGTTCAAAGCAAAGGTCGCGCTGGCGGCGGTGCGCGGCGAACGCACGTTGGCCGAACTCGCACAGCAATTCGATATGACCCGAACCAGATCACCGAGTGGAAACGACAACTTCAGAAGCGCGCGGCGGACGCTTTCGGTGCGAGCGGCGCGGTGTCAGATGAACTGCCGGTTGATTTGAAGACGCTGCATGCAAAAATTGATCAGGTATCGCTGAAGAACGATTTTTTATCAGGCGCGCTCGGCAAGGTGGGCTTGCTGAGTGTAAAAAATGATTGACCGCGCCCACACATTGCCCAAGTCACGGCAGGCGAGGCTGGTCGGCATTAGCCGCTCCAGCGCCTATTACGCGGCGCGCCCGCTCAACGATGCCGTTCTGTCCCTTATGCGTCGGATCAAGCGAGCATAGGTATAGAAACGCAAAAACCCCACTTTTGGGGTGGGGTTTTTGTTTGAGGCATGAGGAGCCTGACGATTACCTACTTTCAC
>NZ_FCNW02000015.1 GCF_001544475.1 Caballeronia humi
CTTCCTCGACAGCAATCTCATCGAACGGGTTCATCGACATCTTCACGTTCGCGATATCGACGCCGCTGCCGTCCGATCTCACGCGGACCTTGACGTTGTAGTCGACCACTCGCTTCACAGGCACAAGAATCTTCATTTCCGCTTTCCAGTTCGTTTAGCGCGACATGCGCTCAAGACATCAACGCCCGCCCCAACTCGATATATCGCGCAAGATGGTGATCCTCGTCGCCCAGTTGATGGTCGATCATCACGAGGCGCTTTGAGTAATGAGAGAGCGGCAGCTCCCACGTCATCCCTATGCCGCCATGCAACTGGATCGACTCTTCAGCGACCAGCGCACCAATGCGTCCAATTGAATACTTCGCCGCCGACAGCGCACGCTCACGCTCGATGCCTTCGCCACCGACGGCCGCAGCCGCATTGATTGCCGCCGAACGCGCCTGTTCGATCTCCAGCAGAAGATCCGCCATGCGATGTTGAAGCGCCTGAAACGTCCCGATGGGCACGCCGAACTGCTTGCGCGTGCGCAGATATTCAAGCGTATGTTCCTTGGCGACGTCCATCGCGCCAACCGCTTCCGAAGCAAGCGCGACGAGGCCATAACCCACTGCGTGCGCAAGCGTCGGGAAACCAGCGCCTTCGGTGCCGACGAGGGCATCGGAATCGAGTTCGACGTTTTCGAGCGACACCTCCGCCGCCCGCCCGCCGTCGATCTTGCGATACCCACGCACCCGCATGCCTGGCGCATTGCGCGGAACCAGGAAGAGCGAAATGCCCGCCTGATCGTGCTCGCCGTTCGACGTGCGCGCCGACACAAGCAAGATATCGGCGTGCTCGCCCTGCTGGACGACACCTTTCGCACCGTTCAGCACCCAGCCGTCGGCACGCCGCGCGGCGCGCGTCGTGACTCGCGCGAGCTCGTAGTGCGATCCGGGCTCGTCATGAGCGAACGCCGCGATCTCGGTCCCCTCGATCATTCTCGCGATGATCTCGCGTTGCGTGTCGTTGCCTGCCCGTCCAAGCGCGCGCCCGACGATCAGCGCATCGAGAAACGGCTCGACGACGAGCCCGCGCCCGAGCGCCTCGAACACCACGGCGATATCGAAGCCATCCCCGCCGAAGCCGCCATCGGACTCTTCGAAGAAGGCGCCGACGATGCCGAGCTCGCAGAAACGCTGCCACTTGTCCCTGCTAAACCCTTCCTGCGAGCGCGCGATCCGGTCCCGGGCTTCGAATCCATACTGTTCGGCGATGAACCGGTTGAGCGAATCCGCAAGCATCCGGCGGTCGTCAGTGTGCTGAAAGTTCATGGTGCGAATCCTTTAGAGCCCGAGAATCATCTTTGAGATGATGTTCTTCTGAATTTCATTGGCGCCGCCAAAGATGGACAGCTTGCGGTTGTTGAAGTACTGCGCGGCCGCACTCGATGCATCCTCGGGACCGACCGGCGCGCCGTCGTAATCTTCCTCCAGCGCTTCCTCGATGTACGGCTGAGCGTACGATCCCATCGCACGGCGCAGGAGCGACGAGATCTCCTGACGGATCTCGGTGCCGCGAATCTTGAGCATCGAACTCTCCGCGCCCGGGACGCCTCCGCCCGCCACCGCCGCGATCACACGCAAGTTCGTCGTTTTCATGTTCTCGAGATCGATCTCGACCCGCGCAATGCGGGCGGCGAACAACGGATCGTCGATGAGCGGGCGACCGTTGCATTTCACCTTGCTCGCCACCGATTTCAGGCGATTTAACGCCGCCACCGAAAAACCCACGCCCGCGATGTTGGTTCGCTCGTATGTCAGCAGATATTTGGCATAGGTCCAGCCCTTGTTCTCCTCGCCGACGAGGTTGTCGGCGGGAACGCGCACATCGGTGAAGAACACCTCGTTGACTTCGTGCTCTCCGTCGAGCGTGATGATCGGACGGACCTCGACGCCGGGCGTGTTCATGTCGATCAGCAAGAAGCTGATGCTCTCCTGCTTGCGCCTGTCCTGCGCCGTGCGTACGAGGCAGAAGATCATGTTCGCGTACTGCGCAAGCGTGGTCCACGTCTTCTGGCCGTTGACGACGTAGTAGTCGCTACCGTTCTCCGTCGTGCGCACGGCCGTCGTTCGCACCGCCGCCAGGTCGGAGCCCGCGCCCGGCTCCGAATAGCCCTGACACCACCAGTCGGACCCATCGAGAATGCGGGGCAGCCACCGGCGCTGCTGTGTTTCGCTGCCGTACTTGATGAGTACCGGCCCGAGCATGTTCACGCCGAAAGGCACAATGCGCGGCGCGCCGGCAATCGCGCATTCGTTTTCGAAAATGAACTTCTGCACCGGCGTCCAACCCGGACCGCCATGTTCCTTCGGCCAGTGATTCGCGAGCCATCCTCGCGCGTTGAGAATGCCGTGCCATTGCGCCATGTCTTCGCGCGTCAGGTGCTTGCCCGAATGTACTTTTTCCGCGATGCGGCCCGGCAACGAGGTGCGAAGGAAGTCCAGCACTTCGGCGCGAAACGCTTCTTCCTCGGCGGTAAATTTCAGATCCATGACTGATGCTCCATCCAGAGTGTGACGACGGCTCGATCTCAAGCCGCCCGATTCAGGCTTGCGAAGTTGGCTCCGCGTGCGACCAGCTCCACCAACAAGGGAGATGCGCGCCAGAAAAGCGGATCGTCCTTCGCGAACTCACGGATATCGGCCAGCACCGAATCGAGCCCGAACGTATCCGCGTAGTGCATCGGACCTCCGCGATAGCGCGGAAAGCCGAAGCCGTGAATCAAGGTTGCATCCACATCCAGAGGACGCAATGCGATGCCATCGTGGACCACGTTCGCGCCCTCGTTGATCATCGCGGCCATGTAGCGGCGCACGATCTGCTCGTCGCTGAACACGCGCGGCGCGACGCCCGCCCGCTCACGCTCGGTAGCGATGATCAACTCGACCTCGGGGTCCGGCTTGCCGATGCGCGCGCCTTCGTCATATCGGTAGAAGCCGCGACCGGTTTTCTGGCCGAACCAGCCCCGTTCGCATAGCTCGTCGGAAATGCGCACATAACGCGCATGCGGATCGCGAGTTAAAGCACGACGCTTGCGCGCTGCCCAGCCGATATCGCCGCCCGCGAGGTCGATGACCTGATACGGGCCCATCGGAAATCCGAAGTCGCGCACGGCCTTGTCGATCTGATACGGCGATGCGCCGTCCTCCATCAGATGGTCCGCCGCCGCTCGATAAACCGCGAGCATCCGGTTGCCGATAAAACCGTCGCACACGCCCGCCCGCACACCGACCTTGCGCAGCTTCTTCGCGAGGTCGAACGCGGTCGCGACGACATCGGCGCTCACGCGCGGGGGCACGACGACTTCGAGGAGCTTCATGATGTTTGCCGGCGAGAAGAAATGCAGGCCCAGCACATCGTGCGGACGCGAAATGCTTGCGGCGATTTCATCGATGTCGAGATACGACGTGTTGGTCGCGAGCACGGCGCCTTGCTTGCACGCGCGATCGAGTTCGGTGAACACCGCCTTCTTGACCGCCATGTCTTCGAACACGGCTTCGATGACGATATCGGCGTCGGCGAGCGCATCGTATGACGTGTCCCCGTGGAAGCACTGGAGCGCCCGCGCTTTCGTTTCCTGTGTCAGACGGCCCTTTCCGATCAGACCGTCGTACACTTTTTCGACGTGCGCGCGGCCACGCTGCAACGCGTCGCCGTCACGTTCGATCATCGTGACCGACAGACCGGCGTCCAGCAGCGCAACGGCTATCCCCGCACCCATCGTGCCCCCGCCCACGACGCCGACCGAACGAATCGGGCGCGATCGGGCGGCCCGCGTTTCGGGCGACTTCTGTACTTCGCGCTCGGCAAAGAACGCATGCACGAGCCCCGCGCGCTGCGGGCTGTCGGCGCATTCGAGGAATTGCTCGCGCTCGAACCGCAGACCCTCCTCGAATGACAGGTTCGCCGCGGCTGCCACGCAGTCGATGATCTTCATCGGCGAAAGCAGGCCGCGTGTTTTTTTCTGCGTGTTGGCGCGTGCGGCGGCGATCGCGGTAGCGCTCGCTTGCTGGTCCGCAAGTCCGCGCGCATCCCTCGTGCGGCGGGGCGCGGCCTGCGTCGCGATCAGCTCGTGGGCATAGGCCAGCCCTTCGTTCAACACGTCAGCGCTTTGCCCGACGCGATCGACGAGACCGAGCCGCAGCGCCTCCTGCGCATCCACATGGCGCCCGCTCAACATCAGCGACAACGCAGATTCGGCACCCACGAGGCGCGTCGCGCGCTGTGTGCCTCCCGCGCCGGGCAACAGCCCCAGTTGAACCTCCGGCAGTCCGAGCTTTGCGCCCTCGACAACGATCCGGTAGTGCGAAGCCAGCGCGACCTCGAGGCCTCCCCCGAGCGCGGCGCCATGAATCGCCGCGACGACAGGCTTGCCGCAAGCCTCGATACGATTGCATACGTCAGGCAACGCGGGTGGCTGCGCCGGCATCCCGAATTCGCGGATATCCGCACCGGCGATGAAGTTCCGACCCGCCCCCACAATCAGGACAGCGCGCACCGACGGATTGACTTCCGCGGCATCGATCGCTTCGATGAGGCCACGCCGCACCACGGAATTAAGCGCATTGACGGGCGCATGGTCGATCGTCACGACAAGGATATTGCCGCGCAGTTCATGCTCGACGGTCGCGGATTCGGGCGCACTCAACAGCGTCATGGATGCAGTCTCCTGATTGATGTTCGTACAACGTGTCCGTATTCTCAAGGGGACAGTCATCCTTGACAATTACATAGACCGTTGACAGACTGTCAAACGGCTTATGACAATCGAGACGATCTTGGACGTCAACGGACTGATCCTTCTGGTCGAAATCCTCGACGCGGGCAACCTGAGCGAAGCGGCGCGGCGTCTCAAGATGAGCCGCGCCAATGTCAGCTATCACTTGAGCCAGCTCGAGAAAGCGGTCGGCTTGCAGCTCGTGCGGCGGACCACGCGCCGCGTCGAGCCGACCGAGATCGGCCTGAAGCTCTACGAGCACGGACGGTCGATCCAGAACGCGCTGGTTGCGGCACAGGAATCGGTGTCGACCCTTGGCCAGCGGCTTCAGGGACGGGTTCGACTCTCGGTGCCGAGCGGCTACGGTCAGCTCGTCATGTCGGAATGGCTGATCGCCTTCAAGCGCGAGTACCCCGATATCGTGCTGGAGGTGATGTTCGAGAATCGCGTCGAAGACCTGATGCGCGACGAGGTGGACATCGCCGTGCGCGTCATGTCGGAGCCGCCGCAGAGTCTCGTCGCGCGCGACATGGGGCCGGTCCGCTATGTCGCCTGCGCCTCGCCGGCGTATGCCGCGCAGCACGGCATGCCGACGCAACTCGAAGGGCTGCGGATCGCACCGGTCATCACTGCGACCGTTGTGGGGAGGCAGACACGCGTCGCCGCTTATCTCGACGACGAACGTCATGAAGTCCTTCTCGAACCGACCCTCATCTCGGAAAACTTCCTCTTTCTGCGCGACGCGATCCTCGCCGGGCTGGGCGTGGGCCTCGTGCCGGACTACGTGGTCATCGAGGACATGCGTCGCGGCGACATCGTGACGGCGCTCGATGAATGGCGGCTCAGTATTTTCGGCACGAACATGTACATGCTCTACATGCCGAATCGCAACCACACGCGCGCCACCATGGCGTTTATCGACTTCGTGCTCGATCAGGCTCATCAGGCGGGACGCGGGCGGGTTTCGACGCGATAGCGTTGCAAGTGCGAAGCGCCGCCGTCGCGGATTCACCGGCAGCCAGAACCCTACCGAAAGACGGCCCGTCCACCACGAGCCAACGACGCACGCGCCTTCGCGGCGGATGACCTGCGCGCGCTGGGAGTCTGCGCTGCGTGGCCTTCGTCGCCGGAGCTCCGTCGGCTCGGATGCTGCGACGGGCCAACCATCAATCTAATAAAAGCGCTTTCGGTTCACATTGCGGATCGTAGGCGAACCAAAAGCATTTCTCGACCTGAAGCGGAAACTGGAACGCCCTTTTCCATACTCGGCGCGATCAAAATTATCCTATAGACAACTAATACACCCTATTTACAAACCTACGATGGCGCGCTACCGTTCACTAACAGGGTGATTTTTCATTCGATCTGAACGCCAGACCCGGACGAACTTGCCCATTCCAATACCGGAGACAGAGACAAATCGTGCTTGATAAGAAACAGTTTTATATCGGCGGGACGTGGGTCGCGCCGCTTGCCGTTCGCGAGTTTCGCGTTATCGATCCTTCGACTGAAGAGCCGTGCGCTGTGATCTCCATCGGCGAAGCGGCCGATGCTGATCGTGCGATCGAAGCGGCCCGTTCGGCATTCGAGGCTTGGTCACGTACCGCGCAGGCTGAGCGTCTGCGTCTGGTGGAGCGACTGCTCGACATCTACAAGCGGCGCGCGCCGGACATGGCAAGAGCAATCAGCCTGGAAATGGGTGCGCCGGTCGATCTGGCTCTGTCCGAACACGTCGGCGCCGGTGCCTATCACATCCGGAACTTCATCACGGCGTTTCGCGACTTTCGGTTCGAGCGGCCCCTCGGACCGCACGCGCCGAACGATCGCATTCTGATGGAGCCGATTGGCGTGGCGGGCCTGATCACGCCGTGGAACTGGCCGATGAACCAGGTGACGCTCAAGGTCGTTCCGGCTTTGCTGGCCGGATGTACCACGGTGCTCAAGCCGTCGGAGATCGCGCCGCTGTCTTCCATGCTTTTCGCGGAGTATGTCCATGAAGCGGGCTTCCCGGACGGAGTGTTCAATCTCGTGAACGGCGACGGGATCGGCGTGGGCGCCCGGCTGTCGTCGCATCCCGATGTCGACATGATCAGCTTCACCGGGTCGACTCGCGCCGGCATCGCGATATCGAAAGCGGCCGCCGAATCGCTCAAGCGCGTGGCGCTCGAACTCGGCGGCAAGGGCGCCAATCTGGTTTTCGCGGATGCGGACCCCGAAGCCGTGAAGCGCGGCGTGCTCCATTGCTTCAAGAACACCGGGCAAAGCTGTAACGCGCCTACCCGCATGCTCGTCGAGCGCTCCGTTTATGAACGGGTTGTCGAGGAAGCCAGAAAGATCGCGGAGAGCGTGTCCGTCGATGCGGCGCACGCCCCCGGCACGCACATTGGCCCGCTCGCGTCCGAGGCGCAGTTTCAGCGAGTGCAGGAGATGATCGGGAAAGGCATCGGCGAAGGCGCGCGCCTCGTTGCAGGAGGACTGGGCCGTCCAGAAGGCCATGAGACCGGCTATTTCGTGCGCCCTACCGTGTTCGCCGACGTCGATAACGGCATGGCACTCGCGCGCGAGGAAATCTTCGGGCCGGTCCTCTCGATCATCCCGTTCGACAGCGAAGAGGAAGCGATCTCGATTGCCAACGATACGCCTTACGGCCTGTCGAACTACGTTCAGTCGATGGACGGCGAGAAGCGCAATCGCGTCGCTTCACGACTGCGCTCCGGCATGGTCGAGATGAATGGCAAACCTCGCGGTGCAGGCTCGCCATTTGGTGGCGTCAAGGCATCCGGCCGCGCCCGCGAAGGCGGCGTCTGGGGAATCGAAGAGTTCCTGGAAGTCAAGGCTGTCTCGGGTTGGGCGTGAATCCGCCCGCCCGTCGTGATGCGACGGTTCGACGGAAGCTATTCAGAGGAGAAAGGTGATGTCCAAAGCACTATCTGGCGTACGGGTGCTCGACTTGTCGCGAGTCCTGGCCGGACCGTGGGCTAGCCAGACGCTGGCCGATCTGGGCGCCGAAGTGATCAAGATCGAGCGGCCCAAGACGGGAGACGATACCCGAGGATGGGGCCCGCCCTACCTCAAGGACGTGCAGGGCAACCTCACCGACGAGGCCGCCTACTATCTGGCAGCCAATCGTGGCAAAAAGTCGGTGACGCTAAACATTGCGCATGCCGAAGGTCAGGCCATCGTGCGAAAGCTGACGCGCGAGGCGGATGTGTTCATCGAGAATTACAAGGTCGGAGACATGGCGCGGTACGGGCTGTCGTATGAAGACCTCCGGGAGATCAACCCCCGTCTTATCTACTGCTCGGTCACCGGATTCGGACAGACGGGACCGCTTGCGCCGTTGGCCGGTTACGACTTCATCGTCCAGGCGATGGGCGGGCTCATGAGCATCACCGGCGAGCGCGACGATCAGCCCGGCGGCGGGCCGCAGAAGGTCGGCGTTGCCTTCGCCGACATCATGACGGGCATGTATTCGACTGTTGCGATCCTCGCTGCCATCGCGCAGCGCGAGAAGACCGGCACGGGCCAGTACATCGACATGGCCTTGCTTGATGTACAAATCGCCACGATGGCGAACATGAACCTGAATTACCTCGTTTCAGGCACGACGCCGAAGCGCCAGGGAAACGCGCATGCGAACATCGTTCCTTATCAGGTCTTCGACGCCAGAGACGGGCAGATGGTGATCGCCGTGGGAAACGACAGCCAGTTCGCAAAGTTCTGCGAGATCGCCGACTGCGCCCACCTTTGCGCCGACCCGAGGTTCGCTACGAATGCGGGTCGTGTCGCGCATCGCGACACTCTCATACCGCTTCTTGAAGAAGTGATGCGGACGCGCTCGGTCGAACAATGGACGTCGCAACTCGCTTCGATCAGTGTGCCCGCAGGGCCGATCAACAGCATCGCGCAGGCCTTTGAACATCCGCAGGTCAGGCATCGGGAAATGCGGATCGATATTCCGCACCCGTTGTCGGGCACGGTTCCCAGTGTTGCGAGCCCGATCCGCATGTCCGACTCGCCAGTAGCGTACGACAAACCGCCTCCGACACTGGGGCAACACACCGACGAGGTTCTCGCCACGCTGTGTGGCCTGACCGAAGACCAGATTCACGCACTTCGACGCGATGCGATCATCTAGGCATGGTCGGAACCCGCGTCGCTGACCGCGCAACCTAAATCTCAGTCAGTCCGGACAATGGCTTTGCGATTTGCCGGGCGAACTTTTGAAACCAGAGAGAGTACATGATGAATGGCGCTGAAAGTCTCGTGACAACGTTGTTGGAGTCAGGGGTCGACACCTGCTTTGCCAACCCTGGAACCAGTGAGATGCATTTCGTCGCCGCCCTCGATCAGATTCCGGGAATGCGCTGCTTGCTGGGTCTTCAGGAGAATGTCGTGACCGGCATGGCAGATGGCTACTACCGCATCGCCGAGAAGCCCGCGAGTACGCTGTTGCACTGCGGGCCGGGCCTCGCAAATGGCTGGGCGAACCTGCATAACGCGCGACGCGCGAGGAGCGGTATCGTCAATATCGTGGGCGATCAGGCCACGTATCACCACCCCTACGATGCACCACTGACGGCGGATACGGCCGGTCTCGCCGGCGCTGTGTCGCAATGGGTTCGCACCAGTACGCGCTCCGCCGATGTCGGCCGTGACGCTGCCGCGGCAGTCGCTGCGGCCCGCACTGCTCCAGGCCAGATTGCCACCCTGATCCTTCCTTCGGACACGTCGTGGGACGCGGGTGGGGTGGCCGCGCCCGCCCTCCCCGTACCGACGACGCCAGTAATCGATCCATTTGCCGTGGAAAACGCTGCGCGAGTGCTGCGTCAGAACAAGAACGTCCTGATTCTTCTAGGGAATCGCGGCGCGCTGCCGAAGGCGCAGGCGCTGGCCTGGCGAATCGCGAGTGCAACCGGTGCGACCTTGAAATACGATTACGTGAACGGCCGGGTGGCGCGCGGTCGCGGTCGCTTGCCGATTGAACGCGTGCCGTACAACACCGATCAGGCTATCAAAGTGCTGGAGGCCTTCCAGCATATTATTCTGGTCAATGCGAAGGCTCCGGTTGGATTCTTTGCGTACCCCGGTCGGCCTTCGATCCAATACTCGGCCACGGCTCAACTGCACCATTTGTCCCGTTCCGATCAGGACCCGGAGGCCGCACTTCTGGCGCTCGCAGAAGCACTGAATGCACCGATCGTGGACATGCCCAATCCCGGAGCAACGCCCACGGTCGTCCGTGGCGCCCCGACGCAAGAAGGCCTCGCACAGACCCTGGCGGCTTTGATGCCGGAGAACGCCATTGTTTCGGACGAGAGTATTTCCTATGGCCGCGGCTTCTACAAATTCACGCACGCGGCGGCCCCGCACGACTGGCTGCAACTGAGCGGCGGCGCCATCGGTGACGGCCTTCCAGTGGCAACCGGCGCAGCCGTAGCGAGCGGCGGTTCACGACGAGTGATCAGCCTGCAAGCCGACGGTTCGGCGATGTACTCGCTGCAATCGTTGTGGACGCAAGCTCGCGAAAAACTGCCCTGCACTACGATCCTGCTCAGTAACCGCAAGTACAACATCCTGATCGGTGAGTACGAGAATGTCGGCGCAACGCCGGGGCCCACGGCCATGAGCATGCTCGATCTGTCGAACCCCGATCTCGATTGGGTCAAACTCGCGAACGGCATGGGCGTCGAAGCCGCGCGCGCAACAACGCTCGAGGAATGTGCGGACCTGATGAAGCAGAGCTTTCGTCAGAACGGTCCCTTTCTGATCGAATTGCTCATTTGACGAGGGGTTCAGACGCTGATCCCCTTCTACTCGGCAGAAGACCGCCGGGGTCCGCGTCGCAGCTTTATCGAAAAGGTCCCCGCGCAGGCGCTATCTAGGCACTTTGTCCGGGGACAGCACGATGTTCGCCAGCACACCTTACGCAAGCGAGAGCCGTGGAAAGCGCGTCGTGACGGCGTACTCGCTCGCGTCGGAGGTCGCTCTCGTCGAGCGCGGGATCAACTCTCGGCAAAACCACTTCCTTCTCCTGATTCCTTACTCCCTTACGAGGCGATAGCGGTCGTGTAGCAAGCTTCTGCGCGCCAATTCGCCGCGAGCCGCTCGTTGATTGCCTCGCCTACGCGGCCTTGGAAATCTGCTTCTGTACCTGGTTTATCTAGAGCCGTCGCAGTTCATCCATTCGCGGCTTCAAACGCCTGCTCTGTCGGCCATATTCAGGTTATCCACGCATTTGAATCGGCTTGCGTTTTTCATGCCGCCGGTATTAGGGAGCGCTTCAAGAGTCCGGCTCTCGAAACCACCGTCTCCGTAAGGACCTGCCTACACGCCCGATATGCCTGTATCGGAAATCCATCGTCAATGCGTCATCGAAGGCGTAAGCGGTGCTCATCAGCGCGCCACTCACGGACCCTTCCAGGTGTTGCACTGCGTTTACCCGAATTTCCCTTTGGATAATGCGTTGTATATTAGACAACATCAACGCTACACGGTGTCGCTGCAAAAGCGAATACCGTGGCAAGACAAGGAGACATACGAATGAATGCGTCGACGCACATTGGCTTTCTTGGCCTGGGGAACATGGGGGCTGCGATGGCCCTCCGGCTCCTTCACCCCGAGTCACAGCTTCACGTCTTTGACCCGAATCCAGACGCCGTTGCGCAGCTCGTTGCAGTTGGAGCCATCGCTCACGCGAGCCCTCGCTCGGTGGCGGATTCAGCCTCTGTCGTGATGGCGTGCCTGCCGAGCAGCGCGGCATGCGAAGAGGCCATCTTTGGTCAAGATGGCGTTGCGGCAGGAAGATTGATGCGCACTTACGTCGAAATGTCGACGATTGGCCCGACTGCCATCGTCTCGATTGCGAACAGACTTTCGCAGAAAAATATCGGCACCATTGATGCACCCGTAAGCGGCGGCCCCGCCGCCGCGCGTGCCGGTGCACTCACGATCATGTTGTCAGGCAACGGTGACGACGTTGCGCGAGCCACTCGATGGCTCGGGTTTATCGCGAAGAAAATTCACAGGCTGGGCGATCAAGCCGGTCAGGCTCAGGCTATGAAACTGGTCAATAACATCATGCTGGCGGCCAACATGGCTGTCGCATCGGAGGCGCTGGCGATAGGCGCTAAAGCAGGGCTGAACGCCGATGTCATGAGCGAAGTGATCCGGTCAAGCACGGGTCAAAGTGCCGCCGCCGACATTCTCGCCCGTTGCGCGCTCACCGGAGCATTCGATTTTGGAGCGCATCTTTCGATTGTCGCAAAAGACGTCGAACTGGCAATCGCCGAGGCGCGTGCGTTAGAGGTTCCAGTTCCGGTGCTGGACGAAGCGAGATGTCTCTGGAAGACAGCGATCGAACAAGGTCGCGGACGCGACGATTTCACCTCGATCCTCAAAATTGTCGAAGAGCGAGGGGACGTCCTCGTTCGCGGAGCAATGCAGCAGTGATTCGGTGAAAACTAGTGGACCATTTCTCCACGAACATACACGCGCACAAATCTCATACTTGTAAAACTACGGAGCAGACAATGGATTCCGACAGCGGGAAACTCAAACCTTCGGAAGCAGTCAACGTTGACGGCGACCTCATGGGAAAACTGGCTTACGCTACGGCGGAAACCGCGCCGCTAGTGCCAGGCCGTCGAACATTTTTCAAGTATCGGGACCTCGGAGTCTCCGACGCTTCGAACGGCCGGCTGCGAGCACAGGTGACTGTGGCGACAGGTGAAATGCAGCAGACAGGCTGGCACTATCACCTTTGCGAGTCGCAGTTTTTCTATACCCTTCGCGGCTGGGTAGACCTCCTGTTTGAAGGCGGACGCGTCATCCGGGTGGGCGCCGGAGAATCGCTCCATATTCCTGGTGGTCTCAAACACAATGAGATCGCGATATCCGAAGATTTCGAGTTTCTGGAAATCTCGGTGCCCGCGAAGATGGGAACCGTCGCATGCGATCCCCCCGAAAATTCCGCCACAGTCGTGTGATCTTGAGCGAGTCGCTCGACGCTTTGTCCAGCGACGTGCTTAGGCCGACCGCGTGATCTTCCATCCGCTCGCCATCAAAAGCTCACGGCAATCACCAGACACGAAAACCGGTAGATGTACAACTCAACCCTAGTACGAGGCAAGTTTCGAAAATGACTAAAGGCTACATCTTCGCAGAGGTAACGGTCCATACGCCCGGAGCGGAATGGGAAGAATACAGTCAGAAGGTTCAAGCAACGCTGGACGCTTATGGCGGCGTATTTCTAGTCCGTGGCGGCGCCAAAAATGTGGTGGAAGGGGATGTCGGCACCGGCACGATCGTCATACTCGAATTTGCGAGCCTTCAAAGAGCAGAAGAGTGGTACGCGTCGACAGCCTATCAACAGATAGTTCCTCTTCGCCTCGGCAGTGCAGACACTCGTATAGTTTGCTTGTCGGGAACACGCTGAAGTCCGGGCATGACACACGTCCCGTGCGGCGCTCCTAACGAGCCCGCATCGCCGAAAGTAATTGAAATTCTCAGGGATATGCATGAATGCGATAAATGGTCGACTGGCCGGAAAGGTGGCCTACATCACGGGCGCTGGCGCGGGCATCGGGCGTGCCGCGGCGGAACTGTTTGCTCGCGAAGGTGCAACCGTGATCATTGCAGAGTTCAACTCCGATGACGGCGAAGCAGTGGCTGAGGCAATCAATGGCAAGGGCGGAAAGGCGCGATTTTTTCGTACGGATGTCACGAACGAAGAGAGCGTGCGCGAATCGATCGACGCGGCCATCGGGTTTGCCGGTCGCATCGACGTGCTTTATAACAACGCTGGCGGATCGAGCGCGGTCGATGCACGGGTGACTGACTGCCCCGCCGAAGAGTTTTGGCGCGCGGTCAAGCTTGATCTGTTCGGTACGTGGATCACCTGCAAGTATGGCATCGCCGCAATGATGAAGAGCGGTGGCGGTTCGGTGATCAACAGTTGCTCGGTCTTCGCGCTTGTCGGTACGCGCGGCAAAGACGCCTACACAGCAGCTAAAGGCGGAATCTCCTCGATCACACGCTCGATGGCCGTGGAATATGCGGCCCATCGGATCCGCGTCAATGCGCTCGCGCCAGCGGTAACAAAGACAAATCGAGTGCTCGGTCTCATCGAGATACAGCCCGACGTGATGGCGAAAACCAGCGAACGACAGCTTCTCGGTTTGGTCGAGCCGGGCGAGGTCGCGATGACAGCACTCTTTCTGGCTTCGGAAGAATCGCGAACGACAACGGGCCAGGTCTTCGCAGTCGACGGAGGATTTTCTATCTCGTGATGATGACCACGCTGACAGCCGTTTCTTAGCGCGTCTGCTCATCATCGTGTATTCAGCGTATAGAGCATTGCCAACGCGTCCCGTCTTCTCGCCGTTAACACCGCGTGCTAAGATCAAGCGCCTATGCCGGTGACTGCTCAACGGGCAGCAGGGTTGCAGCCGCAAAGGCGAAAACCGGCGAAGGCCTACGCTAACTTCACGATCCACTGTTCCCGCTGGTCCGCGGCCGAAGGATGTCACCGAGGCATCGACGACATTGACAGAAACGAAAAAACGAGGCAAACGGTCGCCAACCGAGCCTGCAGACGACCTTTCTACGGAAGCAACCGTCCAAACCAGCGGACGTCGCCGTATCCAGTCGGCTGACAAGGCGACCGAGGTTCTTCTCGCGCTCGTCGAGGCCGGGCAGGCTGCGCCGTTGAAGGATTTGGCGCGCGCGGTCGATATGCCGAACAGTCTCGCGCATCGTTATCTGGCAAGTCTTATGGCGAGCGGTCTAGCGGTTCAAAACGAAATCACCGGTTTATATGATCTCGGCCCTACTGCGCTGCGCATCGGCGCGTCGGCGCTTGGGCGTCTGGACCCGCTGCGCCTCGCGAGCGAAGCCATGCCGCAATTGGTCGCCAACACGGGGCTTCCTGCCCTGCTCAACGTGCTCGGGGACCGCGGTCCCGCCATCATCCGCTGGGAGCGCAGTTACCTTCCGTTCGTGACCACGCTCGCAGTGGGCTCCGTATTTCAATTGACGAATTCGGCGACCGGACGCACATTACTGGCGTTCACGCCTTCTCGAATCAGAGATCATCTTATTGAGCTTGCCGCGAGCAAAAACATGGAGCAACCTCCCGCCAAATTGCTTGAGCGTCTCGAGAAAATTCGCAAGCGCGGATACGATGAAACTGAATCAGTCCTCATTCCTGGTCTTGCTGCAATCAGTGCTCCGATACTCGACCTTCAGAATGAAGCGGTCGCGTGTTTGACCTTGATAGGCGCGAGCGCCGATGTTTCGCGCGTCAAAGCGAAAGCGATCCAATGTTTGTTAGAGACAAGCATGAGCGTTTCGCATGCGTGCGGAAGCAGCTTGAAGTTCCTCTGATACCAGCGATTTTTGTCGCGGTCCGTGAAGCCGGTTTTAGTACTACGCGGGCATCTACGCAGTAGTATCGCCCTGCGACGCCGTTGAGCCCTGCCGCGCAATTCCTCCATAGCCGTTCGAATCGGGACCGAGGACCGGATCGGTCCCGATCCGCGAGTCCTGCTGTAGTCACTATCGAACCCAAGCGTCGCGCGTCGCGTATCATCGCAGTAAGGTGTTGCTGTTAAAGGTGTCTGCAAACCATGTTCACGGTTTTTGGCGAGAACCGGCTTAGCCCCGACAGGTAGAGCCAGGAGTCCGGATTGCCAATTCTGTCATCCGTTGCGTTTCATCGGACAGCATTAGCGCTTCAATGGCCACCGCTAGGAACATTAGCGATCTGCTGCTGCAACTTTCACCGGTGACGGAGAAAAGCGCGCATATTATTTTAAGCACGAATTTTAGGACCCGACATGGAAATCAAAGTCAATTTTCTCGATAAGCTACGCCTTGAAGCCAAATTCGATGACTTCACGATAGTGGCCGACCAGCCTATCCGGTATAAGGGCGATGGCTCGGCGCCGGGTCCCTTCGATTATTTTCTTGCCTCATCGGCTTTGTGCGCAGCTTACTTTGTGAAGTTATACTGCGTAAATCGCAATATTCCTACCGAAGATATTCGCCTGTCGCAGAATAATATTGTTGATCCGGAAAACCGGTACCAGCAAATCTTCAAAATTCAGGTTGAGTTGCCACCAGAGATTTCGGAAGCAGACCGCCGAGGTATTTTGCGCTTCATCGACCGTTGTACGGTGAAAAAAGTGGTGCAAGCCGGACCCGAGTTTGTCATTGAAGAGGTAGAAAACCTGGATGCCGATGCCCAGTCGTTATTGACGTTGAACCCGGCTTCCGATGCCAGCACCTATATTACGGGTAAAGATCTTCCGTTAGAGCAAACCATAGCCAATATGTCGGGCGTTCTGGCGGACCTGGGCATGAAGATTGAGATCGCTTCGTGGCGCAATATCGTTCCCAATGTGTGGTCGCTCCATATACGCGACGCGCACTCGCCGATGTGTTTTACCAATGGCAAGGGCGCGACCAAAGAAAGCGCGTTGGCGTCGGCGCTGGGAGAGTTTATCGAGCGCCTGAATTGCAACCATTTCTATGGCGGCGCATTTTGGGGCGAAGACATCGCCAATGCCACGTTTGTACATTACCCGAGCGAGCGCTGGTTCAAGCCTGGCCCCAAGGATGCGCTGCCGGCTGACATTCTGGATGCGCACTGCCTGGAAATTTATAATCCCGATGGCGAGTTGTGTGGCTCGCATCTGTACGACACTAACTCCGGCAATGTGGAGCGCGGCATCTGTTCGCTGCCATTTATGAGGCAGTCGGACGGCGAAGTGGTGTATTTTCCGTCCAACCTGATCGAAAACCTGTTCGTCAGCAATGGCATGAGTGCCGGCAATACGCTGGCTGAAGCGCAGGTGCAATGTCTGTCCGAAATTTTCGAACGGGCTGTAAAGCGTGAAATTCTGGAAGGTGAAATCGCATTGCCCGATGTGCCGCACGAAGTGCTGACGAAATACCCTGGCATTCTGGCCGGGATTCAGGGATTGGAAGAGCAGGGTTTTCCGGTGCTGGTAAAGGATGCGTCGCTGGGTGGGACCTACCCGGTGATGTGCGTCACATTGATGAACCCGCGGACAGGTGGTGTGTTTGCCTCGTTCGGCGCGCACCCGAGCTTCGAGGTGGCGCTGGAACGGAGCCTGACGGAATTGCTACAGGGCCGCAGTTTTGAAGGCCTGAACGATTTACCTCAGCCGACCTTTGTCAGTAACGCGGTGACTGAACCGAATAACTTTGTTGAGCACTTCATTGATTCCAGCGGTGTAGTGTCGTGGCGCTTTTTCAGCGCCAAAGCGAATTTCGAGTTTGTTGAGTGGGACTTTTCTGGCCGGGGTGAAAACTCCAATGCAGACGAATCCGCAACGTTGTTCGGAATTCTCGAAGACATGGGCAAAGAGGTTTATACGGCGGTGTATGACCAACTGGGCGCAGTAGCCTGCCGGATTCTAGTGCCCGGTTATTCGGAAGTTTACCCGGTAGAGGATTTGATTTGGGATAACACAAATAAGGCGCTGTTGTTCCGCGCCGATATTTTGAACTTACATTGCCTGGACGATGCCGCCCTTGCAGCAATGCTTGAACGATTGGATAACAGTGAACTAGACGAGCACTCCGATATTGCCACATTGATCGGCATCGAATTTGACGAGAATACGTGCTGGGGGCAGCTGACAGTTCTCGAGTTGAAACTGCTGATTCATCTCGCCTTGCAGCAATTTGAGGCGGCGCAAGAACTGGTGGGAGCCTTCCTGCAATACAACGACAACACAGTCGAGCGCGGATTGTTTTACCAGGCCCTGAATGTGGTGCTGGAGGTGCTGCTCGATGACGAACTGGACCTGGAGGATTACGCCGTCAACTTCTGTCGGATGTTTGGCAAGGCCCGGATGGACGCGGTAATGGGGTCAGTGGACGGCAGCGTGCGCTTCTATGGCTTAACGCCAACGAGTATGAAACTGGAGGGTCTCGATAGGCACCACCGCCTGATCGACAGCTACAAAAAACTGCATATGGCGCGGGCCAGTGCGGTGGCTACAGCGAGTTAGGGTTACAACAACGGCTGGGTGCGATGATGTCGTTCATGCCCTGCTACCCTGCTCCAGTTTTCACCCGGTCGCGCGTTTGCTCGGTGATCTCGAATTGCACCGGCAGCCGCGTTTTCTGCTGCATGACAGTCGCGCGAGGCGCTACCCGGGTACTAAGGCAGACGTCTCGCAAGCGCAACTTTGTCAGGGCGCACGCTCGTAGCGTGCTATCGGTCGCCAGATTGAACATCGCCAGATCACGGGTTTTCGCGCTCAATCGCAGGCGGATTCGAATGGCGCAGATTTCCTTGCGCGTCAGCGCGCGACATTTGCCCCGTTAGCTAGTTCTTGTTCCGTAGAACATGAGGCACGGTCTTGCTGACTATCGCTTCCATGACGAACTCCTTTTCGAGTGAAGGGGAATCAGTCGGCGCCAATTTATGATGGGCGTGCCCGACCCAAAGCGGCCCTCCGACCCGATGCGAGCGCTGTGGCAGCTTCCAAAATGGAACTGCCAGAGGCCCATCTCAGGCGATGATCTTCTGCTCCCCGGCAGCCTGCTCGCGCATGCGACGGGCTTCGTCGCGCAGGAACTGCTGGTAATCGTCCAGATCGCCGTCGAAAGGCTCGACGCCACCCTTGGTGACGAGCCAGAACTCGTCACATACCGCGCGCAGCAGGGACCGGTCGTGACTGACCAGCATTACCGTGCCTTCGAATTCGTTGAGTGCCATGCCTAGCGCTTCGCGCGTGGCCAGGTCCAGGTGGTTGGTAGGCTCGTCGAGCAGCAGCAGGTTGGGCCGCTGCCACACGATCATGCACAATACGAGCCGCGCCTTTTCGCCGCCGCTCATCGTGCCGACCGCCTGATGGACCATGTCACCACTGAAGTTGAAGGTGCCGAGGAAGGTGCGAAGCGATTGTTCGGTGCCACTCTGGCCCGGGGCACGCATGTTCGCCGGCGTGTCCTTGGCAAGGCGGATCATGTGTTCCATCGGCGTGTCGAGAGGCCGCAGAACGTCGAGTTCCTGCTGTGCGAAGTAGCCGATGTTCAGGCCTTTACCTTCGCTGATTTCGCCAGCAATCGGCGCCAGCGCGTGCGCCACCGTCTTCACCAGCGTGGACTTGCCCTGACCGTTGGCACCCAGAATGCCAATTCGCTGTCCCGCCAGCACGGATCGGCTGATGCCCCGCACGATGACCGTTGGCGGCGTGCCAGACGGTGCGTCGGTCGGCGCCGGGTAGCCGAAGCTCGCGTCCAGCATCGACAACAGTGGGTTCGGGACGTTGAGCGGCTCCTTAAACTCGAAGTTGAACTCTGCGTCGGCGAGCACCGGTGCGATCTTCTCCATGCGTTCGAGCGCCTTGACCCGGCTTTGCGCCTG
Source organism: Caballeronia humi (assembly GCF_001544475.1). Lineage (GTDB taxonomy): Bacteria > Pseudomonadota > Gammaproteobacteria > Burkholderiales > Burkholderiaceae > Caballeronia > Caballeronia humi. Next base: position 19,164 of record NZ_FCNW02000015.1, read on the forward strand.
CTTTGCCTTCGAAGCCGTCGCCTTGAAACGGTCGATGAATTTCTGCAGGTGCGCGATCTTGTCCACCTGCTTGGCCATCGCAGCCTGCTGCAACACCAGTTGCTCAGCACGCATGTCTTCAAACTTGCTGTAGTTGCCGCCATAACGCACAAGCTGGGCGTTATCGACATGCACCGTCACCTGCGTCACCGCGTCGAGGAATTCGCGATCGTGGCTGATCACTACCAAAGTTCCTTGATAGCGCTTGAGCCACGCTTCCAGCCAGACCAGCGCGTCGAGGTCGAGGTGATTGGTCGGCTCGTCGAGCAACAGCAAGTCGGACGGGCACATGAGCGCGCGCGCCAGCTGCAGTCGCATCCGCCAGCCGCCGGAGAAACTGTTGACCGGCTGGCTAAGCTGCGCCGCACTGAAGCCAAGACCCAGGATCAGCGCCTGGGCACGTGCGGGGGCATCATGTGCACCGGCGTCGTGCAGGGCCATGTAGGCGTGCGCCATGCGCATGCCGTCGTCGCCGGCCTCAGCGGCGGCTACTTCGGCCTGCGCGGCCAGCAGTCCGGTGTCACCCTCGATAACGAAGTCGGTCGCACTCTGCTCGGTCTCCGGCATCTCCTGCGCGACCTGGCCCATCTTCCATGCAGCGGGAATCGAGAACTCGCCGCCGTCTTCGTGCAACGTGCCGTTGAGAAGGCCGAAGAAGGATGACTTGCCGGCGCCATTGCGACCGACAAGGCCAATTTTTTCGCCGGGGGTGAAGGTGACGGACGCGCGGTCGAGTACGACATTGACGCCACGGCGCAGCGTGACATTACGGATGGAAATCATAGGGCGCTACTTCGGGGAGGATAGGCATGATAGCTCACTGGCCGTACAGGGCTGTCTCTTTTCTGGCCGCTGGAGTGAAGAGCCGCTTGCGCTTTGAGGAGCCCACCGGCCACAAGAGAGGCCGCACGGGCGCATCGGGTGTTCCTGTGCGGGGCCAGGAGCAGACGTTGCGTGACGGCCGATCCGACGTCAAACTCTCGGGTTGGGCCAAACGGCAAACCGGTAATTCCAAAACCAGCCGCGAGTTTTTTATCGGCGAGCGTTTCTAGCCGAGACCGATCTGCCGCCGGCCAAAGCCGTTGAGCAGTTCCGGCTTGAGGCGGCGCGGTTCATGATTGAACAAGGGCGCCCACACCATCAACGTGGGTGGCAAATAAAACGGGCTTTGCAGACCGGGAGCGCATGCGCCGCGCATTCTTGCGAACCTTCGGCGTACCCGCGGATGTATTGCGCGCGGAACGCGCGGACCGAACCGGTCGATGGCAGATAAAGATTACCTTTGCTCGGTCTGTAACCGCAGGCGGCCGAAGCAAGGAGCCTGCGGTCGGTCACATGCCGGCTAAGTATCATCCGAAGCAAGGGGAAGCGCGCGGGTCTGCGCGGCAATAGGCGCCCCGCAACGCTGTAGAGCCGTGCTGCACATCGCAAAATAGGACCCGCTGCGAGTCATTGATTTTCGTACATGCTTCCTTCTTCATCCGTCACACGTTTCGATTCGTCCCGACAGCCGGCTCCAAGGCACGCGACGACCGCATCAACCGATATGCGACCTCGCCGTCCAGCACCGGCTCTCGCGCGGCATCGCACTCCATCTCGCAGTGCAGAGTGAGTCGCGCGTCCTCCCCGGTTGCTTCGAACGATTTCAACCTGACGGAGAGCCGAATACTGGAACTCGCCGGGACCTGCGCGCGAAAGCGAAGCCGATCAATTCCGCAGACCCGGGCCGGCCCGATATCTTCCAGCAGGTAGATGTCGCGAAGCATCGGGATCATCAGGCATAGCGGCACATAGCCATGCGCGACGCTCCCGCCGTCGTCGACGAGCATCACGTCCCTGTCATCGGTCACCGAAGCGAACGCGCGAAGCATCTCGGGACTGACCTCCACCCAACTGCTCTTGCCCAGATCGAAGCCCACGTAGGCCCGGACTCCTTCGAACCCTCTCAGCATGATCGGCACGTCGACTCCTCGTATCGTTGTTTGCCTGATCGCCAGACGAAGCGTCAGTCCATCAGCAACTCGCCGTTGCTCGCGCCGAGCGTCGGCGCCGGCTGCCGGGGTTTCAGCAGGTGGCCGTTGAACCGCGCCGGATAGCGGATCGCCCGAATCGCTCCGGAGGGCGTCTGCATCTGCGAGTAGAGCTCGTTATGCGCGACTTGCGGGTCGCTCAGATGCGCATACGGTTCGTTCACCGGACCCGCCGGCACGTCCAGTTCGCGGAAGCGTTCGAGCCATTCGGCAGTGGTCCGGTCCTTGAGCGGTCCGGCGACCCGTTCGAAGAACGTATGAGTCATCGCCTTGCGATCCGCGATTTGTTTGATCTCGTCCTTCCATTCGGGATGACCGATTGCATCCAGCGTCCTGCTGAGCTGCTTGCCCGTCACGGGCGAGAGCACCAGATAGCCGTCCTTGGTCGCGAGCACGGGCTGCGGGGCGAGCGTCACTGCGGCTTCGTCATCGACGAAGGTCCGGTTATGGAACATGTCCGGGAAGTTGTAGTAAGACATGATGTCGAGCATTGATGTCTCGAGATGAATCGCCTTCTGCGACTTGTCACGAGCGATGATGCCGGACAATGCCATCTGCGCGGCGAAAACCGCCGCGACCTTGTCGGCGAGAAACGTGTTCGTCGCGCGCGGCGTGCCGCCCGCCGCCTCATAGCTCAACAGGCCGGTGCGACCCTGAATCAGCGCGTCGAACGCGGGCTCCTTCGCGAGATCGCCGTCCGGCCCGTAGCCCGTGATCGAAAGCTGAACGATGCGCGGATTCAGTTCGCTCAGTTGCTCGAAGCTCAGGCCGAGCGACGCCGAAACATGCGGACGCCAGTTCTCGATGTAGAGATCGGCGTCGCTCAAGAGCGCCCTGAATCGCGACAGATCCTCGGGCGACTTGAGGTCCAGTGTCACGCTTCGCTTGCCGCGGTTCGAATTGGTCCATACAGTGCCGACGCCTTCCCAACTATGCCCGAAGTTGCGATAAGGATCGCCCGACGGAGGTTCGACCTTGATCACGTCCGCCCCCAGATCGGAAAGCATCTGCGCGCAGAACGGTCCTGAAATATAGCTGCACGCTTCGACGACTTTGTAGCCTTCGAGCGGACGCCGGAAAGATTCGGACGAACGGGATGTCATCGATGCTGCTCCTTCGATCGGTTGAATGTGATGCACGCGCCGGAAGCGCGATGAGAGTCAGGTTTGGCGCGCTGCCGCTGCCCTCGAAGCGCGAAGCCGTGCGATGGCGAGAACGGAATCGAGCATGGGCGTCGGCATGCCGGCAAGCTCGCGCACGGCGTCCAGCGATTCGCTGAGCGCATCCAGTTCGAGCGCGCGCCCGGCTTCCAGGTCTTGCAGCATCGACATCTTGTGATGCGTCGCGCTCAAGGTCATGGCGATGCGCTTGTCGGGATCGGGACCGATGGCAATGCCGAGTCGTACTGCGAGCGCATCCGCTTCGCGCATCATCCCCTCGATGATGGGAACGACATCGCCCGCGTCGCGCATTTCGCCGAGCGTTGCCTGCGTCAACACGGCGACCGGATTCCAGCACAGGCTGTTGACGAACTTGATCCAGATCGCGGAGCGGATGTCGTCACTTACCTTCGATGCGATGCCGCTCGCGCTCAACAGTTCGCTCAGGCGACTCGCCCGCGTCGAACGGCTGCCGTCCAGTTCGCCGAGCGGACAGCCGGCCTTGGCGCCGTCCTGTGCGATCACACCCGGTTCGATCGAATGCGCGCCGATCCAGTACACGCAACCCAGCACCTGCTGCGGCGGCAGCGCAAGCCACTGGCGTCCAACAGGATCAATAAGGCGCATCTGCCGATTCTTCAGTTGCCCGGGCGCTTCGTGGAAGAAGTAGTAGGGAATGCCCGTCGTAGGAGGAAGCACGACGGTTTTGTGGTCCATGAGAGATTGGATCTGTTCGAGCGCACCCTTGACCTGATGCGCCTTGAGCGTGATGAACACATAATCCTGCACGCCGAGTTCGCGCGCATCGGAGCGCGCATCGACGCGCACGCTGAACGTCTCGGCGGGCTTGACGACACGGATACCGTTCGAGCGGATCGCATCGAGCGTCGCGCCGCGCGCCACCACGCTGACTTCGCACAGTCCGGCGCGCGAGAGATGACCCGCGATGTATCCGCCAATTGCGCCGCCGCCGAAAATGCATACCTTGAGCATCGTGCGTTTTCCCGCTGACCGTCATTGAAGGTCCTGCACCTTTCGAAACGCGATGCAGGACGACGTGTTGATGGGCAGACGATAAGGCGTGCGGGCTGGAAGGGAAAATACTAAAAAACGATGGTTCGAGCAGATCCGCTTATGGATGCTTCGAGCGTCCGTCAGACCGGCGCGGCGTCGCCGTCTCCGCGCCCTGCTCTCCGGTACGATGCCGGCGCGCGCCCGACGATCCTGCTGAACGCGGTGCTGAAAGCGCTATCGGAGAGGTAGCCGATGGACAGCGCGATATCGCTGATCGATTGCTCGCTGTTGAGGAGGGCATCTTTCGCAAGCGCGATCCGCCAGTTCGAAAGATACGTTGCGGGCGCGACACCCACGCGTTCGGCGAACCTGCGCGCGAACACGGCACGCGACATGCCGACCTGCTTCGCGAGCGAAGCAACGGTCCAGTGCCGCGCGACGTCCGCGTGCATCTTTTGCAGCGCCGTCGCGATGGGCGGATCGGCCATGCCGCTCAGCCATCCCGTGCGTTGCCCTTCCAAGTGCCGCACCGGACGCCGCAGCACTTCCACGAGCATCACTTCCACGAGCCGGCTCATCACGAGATTGCGGCCGGGCCGCTCGCCCAGCGCCTCCTCGCCGATCAGTTCGAGTACGCGAGTGAGGCGCCCCGCTTCTTCGTCCGACGAGCGGATGAAGATCAGTTCGGGCAAGAGGCCCGAGAGCAGCGCCACATGCTCCGTTTCGACCTGGAAGTAACCACCGACGAGCCGCGTCGGCTCGCCCACGCCGCCATCGTTCCAGCGGACATAGTCGCCTTCGCGCGATGTGTTGGCAAGTGCAGCCAGATGCGGGCCGACCTCGGGATCGCTCGCAAGGCAATAGCGCGGCTTGGCGGCCAGCAGCAAATAGTCGCCTTGCTGCATGAGCAGCGCGGGCCCGGCCTCCGGCAGGAACCAGCAGTGCCCGGTGACGACGAGGCAAAACCGCGGCGCGTCGCGATGCGGCACGGTCATGCCCCATCGCCCCTGTGCGTCGACGGTCTTCCAGAGGACCGCCTGCGGTCTCATCAATCTGACGATATCGTTCAGAACATCCACTTGAGACGATCCGTAATTTTTTAGAGATGATCGATTATGGATCATCTTTCGGCATTTCTATACCGTCTCATCTAGCGGCCCGACAGAGGCCCGTGAAGAACGATGGAGACAAACTTGAGCAAACTCAAAGACAGGCTCGTCATCGTGACCGGAGCCGCCCAGGGCATGGGCCGTGCGATCGCCGTCGAGGCCGCAAGGCAGGGCGCGGCGTGGGTCACGATCGCCGACATCCAGCAGGACGAAGGCCAGGCCGCCGCCGCCGAAGTCGAAGCCGCCGGCGCGAAGGCCCTCTTCATCCGGACCGACCTCTCGGTCACGGACTCGATTCGCCACATGATCGACGAGACCGCGCGACGCGCGGGCGGCATAGACGTGCTGGTGAACAACGCCGGCGTCACCGACGACGGCCTCACCGGCCGCGCCCCGACGGTCGAAGACCTTCCCGAGGAAATCTGGGACAGGGTCATGAACATCAACCTCAAGGCGATGTGGCTCGCGAATAAATTCGCCGCGCCTCATCTGCGGCGCTCGACGCGCGGTCCTGCGATCGTCAATGGAGCATCGGTGGCGAGCAGCGTCGCGTATCCGGGGCTGCCGTCCTATGCGACGAGCAAGGGCGGCGTCGTGATGCTGACGAAGGCGACCGCCGTCGATCTCGCGAGCGCGGGAATCCGCTGCAACGCGTACGCGCCCGGTGCGATCGATACGCCGATGCTGAAGCACAGCGTGCAGCACGCGGCCGACGGCGACCACGCGCAAAAACGCTTGTGGGGCACACACCTCATCAGGCGGCTGGGCTTGCCGGAGGAAGTCGCGCGGCTCGTGTGCTTCCTCGCATCCGACGAAGCTTCGTTCTCGACCGGCAGCATTTTCAGCATCGATGCGGGCACGCTCGCCTGGCGCGGCGTGCATTAAAGCTTGCGGCATAGCGCCGGTGCGTGCGGTGCGTACAGCGCATGCAGGCAAACCGGCAAAGGGGGACGCGATGAGAAAGAGCAACCACACGGGCTGGCTCGAACCGGCTTCCATATGCCGGGGCGGCATGGCGCAATTGACGCGTATCGCCCGCTACGTCGGCCTCGCGCTCTACATGGTCGATCCCGTCCACGGGGCCGCGGAGGCCGCGCTCGTCGCCGAATATTCAAACGGAGCGGCGCCACCGCCTGAATGCGAGCCGCGCGAATCCGGACAAGGAATGTGGACATGAACATTCGCCAGCTTCAATACTTCCTGGCAGTGGCCGCCGAACTGAACTTCACGCGCGCATCCGAACGCGTGAACATCGCGCAGCCTGCGCTGAGCGCGCAAATCATCTCGCTCGAAGAGGAGCTCGGCACGCCGCTTTTTACGCGCGAGAAGCGCAAGGTCATGCTCACGCCCGCTGGCGAGATCCTCGTGGAACATGCGCAGCGCGTGCTGAACACGGCATCGGCGGCGATCGCCGCGGTGCGTGCGTCGGGACGCGGCGCACGGATGCACTTGATGGTCGGTGCGATCTACACGGCGATCTATTGCTTCCTGCCCAATACGCTGCGTCTTTTCAAGGCCCTCGCGCCAAACTCCGATGTGAGCCTCCAGGAAATGACCATCGCGCAGCAGATCGCCGGCCTGAAAGAAGGCGCGATCGAAGTCGGGCTCGTGCGCGGACATATCTACGATCACAACATCGTCACCGAGTTGCTCTATCGCGAACTGCTCGTGGTCGCCGTCCCCACGGACAGCGAATACGACGTGCCCGGCCCGGTCACTCTCGGCGAACTGGCGACGTGGCCGCTGATCGCGGTCGCGCGTGGCACGGCGACCGAACGCGGCTACGGCGACCGCGTGCTCGATATCTTCGAGGACGAAAGCCGCAAGCCCACCATCGTGCGCGAGGCGTACGACATGCACACGTCGGCGTGCCTCGTGGCGGCTGGAATGGGAGTCGCCGTGGTGCCCGCGATCATGCAACTGATGAAGCCGCTCGGCATCAGCTACAGGCCGCTCGATGCCGAGGCACCGGGCGTCTCGCTGTCGCTCGCCTGGCACAAGGACCGCGTGCCGCCTCTGCTCGGCGTCTGGCGAGAGGCGGCCCGCGCGAATGCCGCGACGCTGATCGCGCAGCATCCCGACCTGTTCCTGCACAACGCGCGGCAACGCTGCGCCGAAGCGGCTGTAGCCGTCGTCACCACGTAACGGGCAGTGTCTGCAAACCCTGCACGAAGTGATCGCCCTTCCCCTCGATCGCCTCCTGCGCAATCGCGAACCTCAGCGTCGGAATCCGTTCGAACAGCGAACCGAAGACAGTCTGCAATTCGAGCCGCGCGAGCGGTTGCCCAAGGCACTGGTGATTCCCGTAACTGAACGCAACGTGATGTCCGGCCTTGCGCGTGATGTCGAATCGCTCCGGATTTTCGAACGCGGTCTCGTCGTGATTCGCGCCGGATATCAGCGCAACGACGCCCTCCCCCTTGCGAATCGTATGCCCGGAGACCTCGACATCCTCAAGCGCGACGCGAAACGCGTTGTAATGCACGATCGTGTGAAAGCGCAGCATTTCCTCGACTGCACCGCGCAATAACGAAGGATCGGCGCGCAGCAGCGCGAGCTGGTCGGGGTTGGTGAGGAAACTGTACACGCCGAGCGCCATCTGGTTCGCGGTCGTTTCGTGACCGGCCATCAACAGCAGTTCCGCCATGACGACAAGTTCGCGATGCGACAGGTTGCCCGGCCGCACCTGCTCGACGATCAGCCGGCTCAATAGATCGTCCCGGTCTTGCGCGTCTTTCTCGCGCGCGGTGATGAGCGTGTCGAGATAGCTCAACATGCGTTCGGACGCGGCCTTGGGAATCGCCGGATCGGCATCGAGCAGTACCTTGAGCCGGCTTTGCTCCTGGAAAAAGCCGTGATCCTCGCGCGGCACATCGAGTATGCCGGCGATCACCTCGGAGGTGAACGGCAGAAACAGGTCTTCGACGAGGTTCGCCGGTGGCCCCCTTCTCACCAGTTCGTCGAGCAGCCGTCCAAAGATCGCTTCGATGCGTGGACGCATCGCCTCGACGCGCTTGATCATGAACTCCTTGGTCAGCATGCGGCGAAAGTGTCCATGCTCGGGCGGGTCCATGCGGATGAACGCGGGTTCGAGATCGAGCACCGCGTTGCGCGCTGCAGAAAGGCTCGGAAAACCCGGCACGCCCGGATTGCCGCTGAAGCGATTGTCGCCGAGCACGGCGCGAACGTCATCGTAGCGTGTGAAAAGCCAGGCGTGCGTGCCGTCCCACATGCGGATGCGCGCCGGGCCGGGCTGCTGCTGGAACGCCCGGTATTCCTCTGGCGGAACGAACGGGCATTGCCGCGCAATCGGAAACGACGGCGCGCTATAAGGACATCCTGACATTGCTTCTCCCTTCATCATCTGCGCTCGCGAGCGATGCCCGGAACAGGTTGTCAGAGGCCGCCGTTGACGTCGATCGTCGCGCCGGTGATATAGCGCGCATCGTCGCTGACCAGAAACCCGATGACGGACGCGATCTCCTCAGGTTCGGCGGCGCGCTGCAGGCCCGAGCCGGCGATCAGCTTGTCGCGGATTTCCTTCGGCACCTTTTCGCCCATCGCGGTGTTGATCGTGCCCGGCGATACGGCGGCTACGCGAATCCCATGCGGCCCGAGCGGCTTCGCGAGGCTCTTGGTCAGGTTGACGACGGCCGCTTTCGAGCCACCGTAGTCGGTGACACCGCTGCCGAGCGTCGCGACGATCGACGCCAGGTTCACGATCACCCCGCCGCCGCCCGCCTTGACGAGACGCCTCGCGACCTCCTGGCTCAGGAAGAACGGCGCGCGCGTGTTCACGCCGTAGGTGAAGTCGTAATCCGACGGCGAGATGTCGAAGAAGGACTTGCCGTGCCACACGCCGGCGTTATTGACGAGCACGCGGATCGTGCCGTATTCCGCATCGATGAATTCGATCGATGACTTGATCTGCTCGTAGTCGGTCACGTCGCACTTGCGGTAGGCGTATTGCCCTTTGCCCGCGTCGGCCACGTCCATCCCGACGACCGTATAGCCGCGCTCACTCAGGTTCCGGCAGATGGCTTGCCCGGTGAGTCCGTTGGACCCTGTGACGACTGCGATCTTTCTGGTCATGCCTCACCTCTTCGTAATGTGATGTTGATGATCTAGCGTGAGAGCGGCATTGACGGCCACGCTGCGCCGTTTCCCGTCAGCACTTCTGCGTTGTGTTCTCCGAGCATCGGCGGAGAGCGCGTGATCTGCGTCGGCGTGCCTGAGAACTGGAGCGGGTTGTTGATGACCTTGAACGCGCCGCCCTTCGCGTGCTGGAGCGTCTTGAGCAGTGTCTTCTCGACGTGCGGGTCGCTGAACACTTCGGGCCACGTCCTGACCGCGCCGTAGATCGCTCCCGCCGACGACAACACCGTCTCCCAGTGCGCCAGATCGCGCGTGACGAAGATTTCCGCGAGCCGCGCGTCGACGGCCTCCCGGTTCGCGAGGCGCGCATCCTTCGTCGCGAAACGCGGATCGGTCTTGAGCTCGCTCGCGCCGAGCGCATCGCAGAGGATCTGCCAGAACTTGTCGTTGATCGTGATGATCATGATGTCCCGGCCGTCGGCGCTCGCGTACGTGTTGTTCGGCACGATGTCCCAATGCTGGTTGCCCATGCGCACCGGCGTCTTGCCGGTGAGATCGAAATACACGTCGCGCGGGACCTGGCTGAAGATGCTCGCGTCGAGCATCGAAAGATCGACGCGCTGCCCTTCGCCCGTGCGTTCGCGCGCCTGCAGCGCAGTGAGAATGCCGATCGTCGCGATGAGCGCGGTTACGAGGTCCGAGAACGGAAAACCGGTTTTGAGCGGCCCGGATTCCTCCGTGCCCGTCACCTGCATCACGCCCGCGACGGCCTGGATCACCATGTCGAGCGCGGGGCGGTTCCTGTCCGGCCCCGTGCGACCGAATCCTGAAATCGAGCAATAGACGAGCCGCGGATTGATCTTGCGCAGGTCGTCGTAACCGAGTCCCGCGCGTTCGGTGAGGCCCGGCCGGAAGTTCTCGACCAGCACGTCGGCTTCGGCTGCGAGAGCAAGCGCGGCGGCGCGGCCCTCCTCGCTTTTCAGATCGAGCACGATGCCGCGCTTGTTGCGGTTCACGCCGAGAAAGAATGCGCCGTCGCCGCCCAGCGTCGTTTCACCTGAGCGGCGAAACGGATCGCCTTCCGGCTGTTCGACCTTGATGACGTCGGCGCCCGAGTCGCCGAGCATCATCGTCGCGAACGGTCCGGTCATCATCTGAGTGAAGTCGAGGATCTTCAGTCCCGCGAGCGCCGTGCTCGTGCTTCGTCCTTTTTCACGTAGAACGCCTCGCGTTCATGGTTCGACACGCGCACGCCCTTGTCGCGGCGCTGCTTCATGAAGTTGTATTCGTCGCCTTCGTAGCGGACATTGGTCGCGAGCGTGTGGAGGATGTGCCCGTAGGAAAACTGGCCCGATATGCCGAGCGATTCCATCGCGAGGTTGGTGGCCGCCTTGCCCATGACAATGCCGTCGCGCGGCAGCCGCACGATGCGCTCGGCCCACTCTTCGCCCGAGTCGGACAGCGCGGCGAGCGGCACCACCTTGTTGAGCAGGCCATTGGCGAGGCAAGTCTGTGCGTCCCACACATCGGCCATCAGGAGCAGTTCGCGCGCCTTGCGCGGACCCATCGCCATCATTTCCCATGCGGCGAAATAAGCGGCGCCGGAAAGCCCCAGCTTCTGCTCCGGATGACCCATCTTCGCGGTATCGGCGCCGATCACGAGATCCGATGCCTCCGCCAGATACAGGCCGCCGCCGAGGCAATAGCCCTTGACGAGCGAGAGCGTCGGCTTGAGGCACTTGAAGACACGTTCGAATCGCGCGAGGTAAGCCTTGTCGTGCAGGAGGCGCGCCCGCTGGCTCGGCTTGCGTGGACGGCCCTTGTCGTCGAAGGTGGTCTCACCGTATTCCGTGCCCACTTCTGCGAGGTCGTGCCCCGTCGTGAAGTCGTCGCCCGCGCCTTGCAGGACGATCACACGCACGTCGTCATCGTCCTCGGCGCGATCGTAGCCGTCCATCAGCTGGTCGAGCATCGCGTTGGTCATCGCGTTCTTCTTCTCGGGGCGATTGATAGTGATGTATGCACGGCCATCTTTCGCAAGGTAATCGATGCTGCCTGTCATGGTTTGTCTCCGTTGCCCGGGAAATGCAGTGGGAATATTCAAACGTCGAGGTTGATGGCCACTGCCTTGACCTCGGTGTACATCTCGATCGCGTCGTAGCCGCGCTCGCGTCCCCAGCCCGACTGCTTGTAACCGCCGTACGGCAGCGCCGCATCCGGCGACGAGAGCGCGTTCACGTTGACGATGCCCGCCTGAAGCCGCCGCGCCATCTTGTGTGCGATGCCGACGTCGCTCGTCCAGACGCTCGCCGCTAGCCCGTACGTGGTCGCGTTGGCGGTTGCGCTGATGCGGTCGAGGTCGTTGTCGTCGCTGAAGGACATCGCGCACAGCACCGGGCCGAAGATCTCTTCGTCATGCACCGCCATGCCGGGCTTGACGCCCGTCAGCACGGTCGGCTGCACGAAGAAACCGCGCTCGCCGGTCGTGCCGCCGCCGGCGAAAAGCGTCGCGCCCTGCTCCTGTCCGCTATGGATGAAACCCAACACGCGATCGAGTTGGCGGCGCGAAATCAACGGTCCCATCTCGGTGCCGGCATCCATGCCGTGCCCGATCCGGATGCGGTTTGCCCGGCGCGCGACGGCATCGAGCACCTGGTCGTAGGCACGTTCATGCACGTAGAGCCGTGAACCCGCCGCGCAAATCTGGCCGGCGTGAAAGAAGATCGACGAGCACACGCCCGCCGCGGCGGCTTCGAGGTTCGCGTCGGGGAAAACGATGACGGGCGACTTGCCGCCGAGTTCGAGCGACACCCGTTTGAGATTGCCGCTCGCGCCGTGCAGGATGCGCCTGCCGGTTTCGCCGGAGCCGGTGAATGCGACCTTGTCGACGCCGGGATGCGAGGCGATCGCGGCGCCAACCGGGTTGCCGAATCCCGTGACGATGTTGAGCACGCCCGCCGGAACCCCCGCCTCGAGCGCGAGTTCACCGAGGCGCAGCGCGGTGAGCGGCGTCTGCTCGGACGGCTTGAGCACGACGGTGCAACCGGTCGCGAGCGCCGGAGCGATCTTCCACATCGCCATGTTGAGCGGAAAATTCCAGGGGATGATCTGGCCGACCACGCCCACCGGCTCGCGTAACGTATAGGCATGCCATTCGCCCGGCAGCGAGACGTTCGGCGTCTGGCCGCCCATCTTCGACGTCCAGCCTGCCATGTAGCGCAGCATCTCGGCAATGCCCGCCACGTCGCCGTTTCTGCAGAACACACGCGGCTTGCCGCTGTTGATGCATTCGAGGTCGGCGAGCTCCTCGGCATTGGCTTCGATCAACTCGGCGAAGCGCAGCATCGTTCGCGTGCGCTCGGCCGGTGTCGTCTTGCGCCACGGACCTTCGAATGCGCGACGGGCTGCATCGACGGCGCGGTCGACGTCGGTCGCGGAGCCTTCGGCGGCCGTCGCGATGACTTCGCCCGTGGCCGGATCGAGGATGTCGGTCCGGCGCCCGGAGTCCGATTCGACCATGCGGCCGTCGATCAGAAGCTGATGCTCTCGCTGAAGAAAGTGTCGCGATGCTTCACCCAGCGCGGGATGCAAGCTCGTGGTCATGTCGGTGTCCTCGTTCATTGGTAAGCGCCATCCTCGACGTGTCGTTCAACGCGAGTCTGGAATCAATGTACCGGGCAAGAACCCAACAGGACCAATACTGTTTGCGGAGGTTTTCAGAGGATATTCCTCTGGACGCACTTCAAATATTCTTCGTCTGACTGCATCGAAAAATCGTATTGGTGCGCATGGCAGCCTGACGGATATCCTGTGTGAAGTCGCCGGAACCACGAAGACCGGCGCATTAAAACTACAAGTTGACTGGAGACAATCCGATGCGAATCCGTACCCTCTCGTGCGTCCTGCGCGAGTGAACGCCCCGCGTGCGCGGTTCCGAAGCATGCCTCGTCCACTCCGACCACAGGACCATCAAGATGACGCCTGAACGCCCCTGGTATCGCTGGTACGTGCTGTTCATCCTGACGCTGATCTACGCGTTCAGTTACGTCGATCGCCAGATCGTCACTATCCTCGCGCCCTATCTGAAGAAGGACATGGGCATCTCCGATGCGCAACTAGGCCTGCTGTACGGCACCTCGTTCGCGCTGTTCTACTGCGTGTTCGGTATCCCGCTCGCGCGTCTCGCCGACGGCTGGAGCCGCGTAAGAACGCTCGCGCTCGGCCTCTCGTTCTGGTCGCTGATGACCGCGCTCTCGGGCCTGTCGCGCAACTTCACGCAACTGGGCGTCGCGCGGATCGGCGTTGGCGTGGGTGAAGCGAGCGCGACGCCGGCCGCCGTCTCGCTGCTCGGCGATTACTTCGAGCGGGCACGCCGGGGCACGGTGCTCGCGCTCTATTCGGTGGGGGTGTATGTCGGCGCGGGCGCATCGCTCGCGGTAGGCGGCTCGATCGTCTCGGCGTGGGAGCATGCGTACAAAAACGTTCCCGCGCCGTTCGGCCTGACGGGCTGGCAGGCATCGTTCATCGGGGTCGGTGTGCCCGGGCTCGTGTTCGCGCTGGTTGTGCTCCTCACCATCAAGGAACCGGTGCGAGGGCGCCTCGACGCGGTGGCGCCAAAGAAAGACCCGCATCCGTTCGCCCATGCGATGCGCGATCTCGGCGCGATGGTGCCGCCGTGGAGCTGGCTGCATCTGCGAGCGGCGGGCGCGCCGCGTCGCGAGTATGTGAAGAACGTCGCCTACCTGCTGTTCGCGATTGTGCTCATCGTGTTCGCGACCTGGGGCACGAACCACGTCTTGTCGGCGAAGCATAAGGCCGAGATCGGGTCGGTGTTCGGATTGTCGATCACGAGCAATCTGGTTCAGTGGTTGGCGATAGCCGTCGCAGTATATGTCTGTTCGAACTGGTTCCAGGCCACCCGTCTTGGCGATCCTTCCGCCCATCGCCTGATTACCGGCTCCCGTACCTTCGCGGCGGTCACCGTCGCGGGCGCCTTCCTCGCGTTCGCAATGAACGCGGTGAACGGTTTCGTGTTCGTCTATGCGAGCCGCAGCCTCGGCCTGACCGCCGAAGCAGGCCTGCGGCTCGGCATCATCGCGATCATCGCGGGCGGACTCGGCATCACCGTGAGCGGTTATCTGTGCGACTACGCGAAGCGCAGGCATCCGCTCGGCCGGCTCTATTTCGTCTGCTGCACCGCCACGATCTTCACCGCCGCGAGCGTGGTCCAGTATCTGACGCATAGCGTCGCGGTGTTCTACGGCGCCTACGCGGTCGCGACGTTCTTCGTACCGATGTGGTTCGGCCCGCTCCAGGCGACCACGCAGGATCTGGTGATTCCGCGTCTGCGCGGGACGGCGTTCGCGGCATTTTCGCTGGGGCCGAACATCTTCGGCCTGGGTCTCGGGCCTTACTGCGTCGGCCTCATCAGCGACGCCACCGGCGATTTGCGCATGGCGATTCTTTGCGCGCTCGGCGTGCTGCCCATCTCTGTCTTCTTCCTGATCGCGGCCAGCCGGTCTCTTTTGAAAGGCGAGGCGACGGCTCTTGCCGAGCTGGAGGAAGTCGATTCGCAGTTCGTCGATGAAGAGACGCTCGCGCTTTCGGAACCCCGCCTCACCCATCCATGAGGACCGCATGACCAGCCTCACGCAAACACTCGCCGATTTCGCGACCGGCATGCGTTTCGAAGACCTTCCGCCGCCGGTGGTGGCCGAATGCAAGCGGCTCCTGCTCGACACGATCGGCTGCGCGCTCGGCGCGGTCGGCACCGAAAGCGGGCGGATCGCGCTCGATTATGTCGGCATCCTGGGCGGCAGGCCCGACGCGACCGTCCTCGGCATGACAGAGCGCAGCTCGGCGACGGCCGCCGCCTACGCGAACGCGCGGCTCGCCAACGTCCTCGATGCGGACGACACGTTTCCGACCTCGACGCACTTCGGCAACGCCACGGTCTTCTCCGCGCTCGCGCTCGCCGAACGCGACGGCAGCAGCGGCCGCGACTTGCTGACCGCGATCGCGGTCGGCTTCGATCTCGGCGCGCGGATCGGTAGCTGGATGGGCGCGCCGATGCAGATCGAAAACGGTCGAGTGATCGGGTGGAACGAACTGGGCGGCCCGGCCGCGACGATTACGTGGGCCGCGATCGGCGCGTCGGCGAGCATCGCGAAGCTCGACGCGCGGCAGGCCAATCATGCGTTCGGCATCGGCGGCAGCAACTCGCCGCAACCGACCTTGCGCAAGTGGGCGGAATCCGTCGAGCAGCCGATGTACAAGTACGCCGATGCCGGCTGGTGCGCGCAAATCGGTGTTTCGTCGGCGCTGCTGGCGAAGCTCGGCAGCACGGGCTTTCTCGACATCCTCGACGGGCCGAATGCGTTCTGGAAGTTCTACGGCTCGCCCACCCACGACGACGACGCACTGATCGCCGGTCTCAGCGCCGACTGGCAAATCCTCAACACGACCTACAAGCCCTGGCCGTGCTGCCGGTGGATCCATCATCCGTTGACGGCTTTCACGCGCTTGCGCGAGCAGCACGAGCTGAGGACGGAGGAGATCGATCGCGTGGTCGTGCGGGCCAATCCGTTCGCACTGACGCCGATTTTTCGCGAGCAGCAGCCGCGCGACATGCTGAGCGCAGAGTTCAGCCATGCTCACGCGCTCGCCGCGGTCGCGCACGACGTGCCGGCCGGGCCGCTATGGTACGAGCCGGCAACGATGAACGATGCGCGCATCGCGGCGTTTCGTGAGCGCGTCACCGTGGTGGCGGAGCCGACATCGTCGAACATCGCGGAATGGATGACCGGCGGCCAGTGGCGCGGCGTGCCGGGCGGCGTCGACGTTCACGCACGAGGGCAGGTTTTCAGCGCGACCGCAGACTATTCGCTCGGTGATCCGTGGGCCGACTCGACGCGCCTGACGGATGCGCAACTGACCGCCAAGTTCAACGTGATGGCGGGGCTCGATGCGAAGGGAGCGAGCGACGTGATCGACGCAGTCATGACGCTCGATACGGCTCCGGTCGAGCGGCTATCCGGGCGCCTCGCGGTGCTTTCCCGCTCAGTGAGCCATTCCGCGCGCTAGGACGCCTTCGCGTCCGGCGACTGCCGGACGCAACACAGGAACACGACGCCGGCCAACGGCCCGACGGCGATCACGCCGAGCGTCAGGTCGAGTGACCGTCCGTGCGCGAACACATAGCCCGCGACCATCGGAGAAACGAAGCTTCCCACCGACCAGATCGTGTTGACGAAGCCCGCGGCCGCGCCCGCCAGCCCCGGCCCCGACGCTTGCGTGTAAAGCCCGATCAGCAAAGGCGTGTAACCGTATGCAGCGGCCCCGAGAAACGGCGCGATCAGAAAGTAACCGGGTGTCGACGAACAGTTGCCGAATGCCGCGAGCAGCAGGATGAAGAGCGCCAGGTCTACCACCGCGACGAGCCGCGCATAGCGATGCAGGGCGTCGTAGAGCCAGCCGAAAAGCGGCTTCGAAATGAACGCGCCGACGCCGAATCCCATCAGCACCGACCCCGCCGCCACCGGCGACAAGCCATGCGAGACGGTCAGCAACGCGCTCGCCCATGCGACGAAACCGAGCGTGCCATAGAGCGCGCCCGCACCGCCGAGTGCGACGAAAACGATGTTGCGGTTTTTCAAAAGCGCGACGACCTGCGCGGTGCTAACGCGCGGCACGGCCAGTCCGAACGGCGCATCCCGGACGACGGCGACGCAAGCCACGGTGAACACGAGCGTCGCGACGCCGAGCATCTGGTACGCGGCCTGCCAGCCGTAAGCAACGGCGAACCGGGGCACGATGGCGTTCGCCAGCACGACCGATACCGACGTCCCCGTTGCCCAGATCCCGAATGCCCTGCCCTTGTCCTTGCCGAACCAGACCGTCAATATCTTGATAGTGGCGCCATATTCCGCGCCGGCTGCGAAACCCATCAGCAGGTGCAGCGCAATGGCCGCCCAGAACGTATGAACGAAACTGAAGCAGAACGTGAGCGCTCCAAGCGGAATCATCGATATTGCAAGCGTCGCGCGGCTGCCGAACTTGTCCGCCATGATCCCGCCGATCGGACACGACACGGTATAGCCGACGTAGAACGCGGTGGTCAGCGAGCCGAGGAGTGCAAGCTCGAAACCCAGCGCGCGGCCGACGGGCGCCGCGATGCTAGACCACGCGAAGCGGTCGACGCAACTCACCGTAAACGCCGACCACACGACCAGCAGGATGACCCAGCGAAACCCACTCTTCGCTCCATGCGGCGTCACGACCGGCAGCATCGGGCCCGGCGCAAGTTGATCGTTGGCTTTCATGCGACGTTGCGCTCAAAGTTGTTGTCAATATAAATGGTTCATCCAATGGTTATTCAAGGCAATTCGCGTATACCTTGGTGTCGCGTCGCTGGTTGCGCATCAATTGACAGTGATCTCGACCACGATTAGATTATTGGTTCATCCATTGAGATAAATGAGCCATGCCGCCATGAGCGATCCCGCTGCTTCCCTTCGAAGCCACGTTCCAGTCCCCTCGCTTTTCATCCTGGTCTGTATCACGCTCTCCGGCACGTTTCCGCTGCACGTATTCGTTCCCGCGCTGCCTTCAGCCGCCGGTGACCTTCACGCGTCCGCCGCCGGCATGGGGCTGACGATCACGCTTTATGTGATCGGGCTTTCGATCGGGCAGCTCGTCTACGGACCGCTCTCGGATCGCTATGGACGACGCCCCGTCCTGCTGGCGGGCTTGGCGCTTTTCGCCGTCGCGAGCGTTGCAGCGGCCTTCGCGCCGTCGCTGACGGGGCTCGAATGGGCGCGGCTCGCGCAGGCGCTCGGCGGCTGCTCGGGGCTTGTGCTCGGTCGCGCGATCGCTCGCGACAGTTCGGGCTCCACCAGCCTGATCCGGCGGCTCGCCACGCTCAGCATCGCAATGGCGGTAGCCACCGCCGTGGCGCCGATCATCGGTGCGCAGATCGTCGAGCATCTTGGCTGGCGCTCGATCTTCGCCGCGCTGAGCGTCGTGAACGTGCTGGTTCTTTTCTCGGTGTGGCTGCTCGTGCCCGAGACGCACACGGCGTCGAGTGACTTCCGCGTGAGCCGCTACCTGAAGCGCTACCTCACGCTGCTTCGATCGCCCGCGTTCGTCGCCCATAGTCTCGGCGGCGCAAGTGCGACCACTGGCATCTACGCGTTTCTTTCGGCCTCGCCGTTCATCCTCGAATCGAGGCTCGGCCTTTCCACGCGCGCCTTCGGCTTCGCCTACTTCTCGCTGGTGGTCGGACTCGCGACCGGCCAGTCCACGGCCAAGCGTTTAGCTGGCCGGGTATCCGCGCGCCGGGCGCTGATCGTCGCGAGCCTGATCATGGGCGCAGCCTCGATCAGCCTGCTCGTCTCATACCTGTGCGATGCGCTGTCCGTGACGTCGGTGATGGCGCCGATGATCGTCATGTTCTTCGCGACAGGGCTATCGAGTCCATTCGCGATCAGCAGCGCGCTCGATGTCGATCAGACGGTGACCGGCGCGGCGGCGGGGCTTTATGGCTGTCTGCAGATGGGCTACGGTGCGTTGTGCACGGCCGCCGTGGGCCTCTCCTCCGGCGATCCCACCATCGCGATGATCGGCGCCTTGCTCGTTTCGAGCGCTATCGCGGGACTGGCGTTCAAATCCGCGCCGCACGCGATCGTGCGCGCCGATGAGGAGCCGATGGCGTAGCCGGTGGTCGACAGATTAGGGTTTGCTCTGTTTGACACATGCAACCATTTCTTTATCATTTAATCAATGGTTCATCCAATGGAACAAAACTCGACCTGACGCACATAAAAACACTTTCTTCGTTCCCTCCCGGGCGCGATAACAGGAGATAGCCGTGAAGCTTCGGAACACCTTGGTTGGAGCGCTGACACTTGCCGTGGGCGGGCCGGTCTTCGCGCAGAGCAGCGTGACACTGTATGGTTTGCTCGACGAAGGCATCAACTACGTCAACAACGTCCAGACGGCGCAAGCCGGGGCGCCGAATGGCAGAACGGGCGGCAGCCAGTTCGCGATGACGAGCGGTGTCATGCAGGCATCGCGCTGGGGACTCCGCGGCACGGAAGACCTGGGCGCCGGATATAAGGCCATCTTCGTCATCGAGAACGGATTCGATGTCGGCACCGGTCGCTTCCAGCAGGGCGGAACGTTTTTCGGCCGGCAGTCGTACGTGGGCGTCACGAGCCCGTGGGGCAGCGTCACGGCGGGCCGCCAGTACGACTCGATCGTCGATTCCATCGGCGCGATGCAGGCTGGCAGTTTCGCGGGCGGCGCCTTCGCCGACCACCCAGGCGATATCGACAACGTCGCGGACACCCAGCGCATCAACAACTCGGTCAAGTACACGAGCCCGACTTTCGGTGGCCTGACATTGACGGGACTGTATGGATTCGGCGGCGTGGCCGGGTCGTTCGGCAAGAACAGCATCTGGTCCGTCGGCGCGCGCTATGTGGCAGGACCGCTCGCGCTCGCGGGCGGCTACATGCACATCAACAACCCGAATCAGTCCTTTTACGGCAACAACTCGATCAGTTCGCCCACGGCCAACAACCTCGGCTCGGTCACGGGCGTCCAGGTGAACCCGATCTACGGCGGATTCGCCTCGGCCCATCGCCTGCAGATCTACTCCGGCGTCGCGCAGTACACGATCGGATCACTGATCGCAGCGGTCTCCTACTCCAACATTCGCTTCCAGGAACTGAACGATCCCGCATCGGGCACGCTCGCGCAGACCAATCCGTTCGGCTACACCGGCAACGCGGCTTTTAACAACTACAACGTGTACGCCGGTTACTACATCACGCCAGCACTGCAAGTTGGGGGCTCGTACAACTACTTGCGGGGCGGTGCCATCAACGGAAAAGACAGCGCGGCCTATCAGACGTACAACGCGGTCATCGACTATTTCCTCTCCAAGCGCACCGACGTCTATTTCGCCGCCGCCTACATGAAAGCCTCCGGCGTCGATTCGACCAAGCAGGCAGCAGTCCCTTACATCGTCACGGTAACGCCTTCCAACACGTCGAATCAGGTCGTCGCGCGCATTGCGATTCGCCACAAGTTCTGACCGGCATCGGCACGGATGACGGGCAGGCAGGCTACGGCTTGTCTGCCCGTTTTCTTTTGACAGGAGGTCCATGCACTGCATGTGCGGCTCGATTGAATCCTGCACGGTGTCCCTTGACACCGGCAAAGCGCAGGCTCATTATCGATCATAGGTTGATCCATTGAAACTCTAGCAATGTATTAGGGAGACACACGGGATGTCCAACGTTCAAACCGGCCTGCCGTCCGAGCGGCAGCAAACTGCAGACGCGTCGCAAAAGCGTCCCCTCGATGGCATCGTCGTCGTGGAGACGTCGAGCTTCCTCACGGGGCCCTTCACGGCGATGATGCTCGCCGATCTGGGCGCCGACGTGATCAAGGTCGAGCCGCCCGGCGGTGACGGCTTTCGCAAGTTCGGCCACAACCGGGATGGTTTCGGCGCCTCATGGACAAATGCGAACCGTGGCAAGCGCAGCGTCGTGATCGACCTGAAGACGGAGGAAGGCACCCAGCGCCTGAAGAACCTGCTCGCTACCGCCGATATCCTCGTCGAGAACTGGCGACCACGCGTGGCGGCCTCGCTAGGCCTCGGGCATGACGTGCTGCACGCGCTCTATCCGCGCCTCATCCGCCTGTCGATCAACGGCTTCGGCGATACCGGCGCGCTCGCCAACGCGCCCGCATTCGACTCACTGATCCAGGGCCGCACGGGCATCGTGGCGTCCGAGGGGCGCAACGGCAAGCCGGCGGTCACGCCGTTCAACATGGTCGACAAGGTGACGGGCGCATTCGGCACGCAGGCGATCCTCGCGGCGCTCTACGAACGCGAGAAGACCGGCCGGGCAAGCCACATCAAGCTGCCGATGCTCGACGTCATGGGCTATTTCAACTTCCCCGACATGTTTCAGCATCGCACCTTCGAAGGCGACACGTCCGCGTGGAAACCGCCGGCCTCGCAGGTGCTCGAAACGTCGGATGGGTTCGTCGTCATCTCGCCGGCTAATGGCGCGCAGATGTCGAAGACGCTCAACGCCATCGAGCGCCCGGAGTGGAAGGAAGAATTCAAGCAGATGCGCGATCCGGTGGCGATGGCCGACGAATTTTTCCGGCGCGTAGGCGCCGTGGTCAAGGAGAAGGCGACCGTCCACTGGCTCACGCGCTTCGCCGAGCTGGACGTGCCCGCCGCGCCGGTCTTCTCGCTCGACGAGTTCCTCGACGATGCGCAGGTGGCGAACAACCGCGTGTTCGATTTCGTCGATTCCCCGGTCGGACCGATCCGCACCGCGCGCTATCCGGCGACCTTCGACGATCGCAGGTTCCCCGCGCGCGCGGGTCCGCCCGCGATCGGCGAGCATGACGACGAGATCGGCGGCCATTCAGACACTCAACCGAGGAAAACAGCATGAAACTCGCAAGCTTCAACGGAGGACGGATCGGCGTCGTGATCGAGGACGACATCGTCGACGTAACGCAACTCGTGAATGTGACGCCTGGCGCGTGGCCGCCGGTCGGCATGCTGCATGTGATCGATCGCTTCGCAGCGCTGCGCGGCAAGCTCGACGATTTCGCGCAGACGGCGCCGCGCGCGAAACTCGCGGACGTGAAGCTCGAAACGCCTGTCGCATGGCCCAACAAGGTGATCGCATTTCCGGCCAACTATCACGCGCACGTCGAGGAGATGAAGCGCGGCACGGGGCTCATTTCGCCGTTCAAGGCGGACGGCCAAGGCTTCTTCCTGAAGGCGAATTCGAGCCTGAGCGGCCCGGCCGATCCGATCGTGCTGCCGCAGATCCCGAACCGCCAGATCCATCACGAGTGCGAGCTCGCCATCATCATCGGCCGTGGCGGGCGCGAAATCAGCCGTGACGACGCGCTCGCGCACGTATTCGGTTACGCGTGCCTGATCGACGTCGTGGTGCGCGGCAAGGAAGAGCGCGTGATGCGCAAATCCTACGATACGTTCTGCCCGGTCGGGCCGTACATCGTCACCGCCGACGAAGTGCCCGACTACGACGCGATCGACCTGAAGCTCTCGGTCAACGGCGAAGTCCGTCAGCAGGCGAGCACGCGCGACCTCATCGTCGATATCCCGGAGATGATCCGCATGGCGTCGGCCGTCATGACGCTTTATCCGGGCGACATCATCGCGACGGGCACGCCTGCCGGCGTCGGTCCGATCAACGGCGGGGACAAGGTGGTGATCGAGATCGCGAAGGTCGGGTCGATGTCGATCGACGTCGTGCAGAGCGAAGGCGGCGGCCATCCCGTGTGGGACAAGCCGCTCAACTGAGGGAGGTCGAAGAGCGCATGGTGTCCGGTAACTCGCTTGGCTTGCATACTGCACGCATCGGCACGAACGACGGCCTGAAGCTGGCTGCCACCGTCAGCGGCGAACGCGGGCAACCTGCCGTGATTCTCCTGCACGGTGGCGGCCAGACGCGCCATTCGTGGCGCGGCACCGTTCGCACGCTGGGTGATCTCGGCTACCACGCGCTCGCATTCGACGCACGCGGCCACGGCGACAGCGACTGGTCGCCCAAAGCCGATTACTCATACGAACGCCTCGCGGACGACCTGCAGACCATCGTATCGACGATGGCTGCGGCGCCCGTGATCATCGGCGCGTCGATGGGCGGGATGACGGCGCTGCATGCGGTGGGCAGGAACGATGCCTCGTTTGCGCGCGCGCTGGTCCTCGTGGATATCGCACCGCGTATCGATCCCAACGGCCTCAAGCGCGTAAGCGACTTCCTGAATGGTTATCGCGACGGCTTCGCCGACGTAGAAGAAGCCGCCGATGCAGTCGCCGCCTACAACCCGCATCGTCCACGGCCGCGCAATCCGCATGGCTTGATGAAGAACCTGCGCCTGCGTGAAGATGGCCGCCTGCACTGGCACTGGGACCCGGGCTTCTTTCGTGAACGCAGCGATGAAAAGCGCGAAAAACATGCACAGCGCCTGCTCGCCATGTGCAGCAACATCACGATTCCGGCGCTGCTCGTGCGCGGCGCACAGAGCGATGTCGTGACGACGAGCGGCATCGATGAACTGCGCGAGCGTCTGCCGCAACTCGAGGTTGGCACGGTGCCGGGCGCGGGACACATGATCGCGGGCGATCGCAACGAAGCGTTCAACGGCGCGATCCTGCCGTTTCTCGAGCGCCACAAGAGCGCCTGAGGCCGGCTTTCTTACTTTCCTTCGAGGGTGGCGGGAACACTTCCCGCGTAAGCCAGTGCGCATAGCAGCATCGCGCAGGTGAAGTGCATCCAGCAGTGTCTCGCTATCGCGTTCATCGCTTTTCTCCAGAAAACGCGGGGCGCGGCATTCGCCGCGTCCCGCAAGCCGACTCAAGCCTCGCTCTGCTCCACCGACTTCGTTTCCAGGCGAGTGCGTTGTGCGCCACGTACGGTATCAATGAGGGCGAGCGGATCGTCCGGCAAGGCATCGCCGCGCCACGCCACCTGACCGTCGGGACGCGCGAGCACGAAGCGGCGCTCGTACAGCTTGCGAGCCTCATCGTTGTCGATCTCGACCGACTTGAACGGCACCTTGCGCGCCGCCGCGGCTTCTTCGAGAGCGCTCACGCCGGACACATCCTTGTCGAAGCGCATCAGGACGAACTCCTTGCCGAACAGATCGAGCGTCGACGTGCCTTCCGCGAGCCAGACGTGCGGCGCACGCGAACCGGGCCGCGCCGTCTGCACGTAGGTCGAAACTTCGTCGGGCGGCTGCGGCGTGCCGTCGGGGACGATGATGGGCGAGCCCTCGTACATGTAGCCGAGATGGATGCCGATCGAGAACCACTCGCGCTTCATCAGCTCCGTGTACTGGTTGCCGAACTCGATGCGCGCCGCTTCGGAACCGGAACCGTCCTCGAAAATCTCCTTCGACGGCGACAGCACACGCGGCGACAACATGCGCTTCAGGTTGCCGGTCGCCTCCGACACGTTGCGGATCGCCACGGGCCGCATCTCGGTCTCGTAGGTTTCGAGCAGATGCTCGCCGCCCCAGCCTTGCAGGCTCGCGGCAAGCTTCCATGAGAGATTGACCGCGTCCTGGATGCCCGTGTTCATGCCGAAGCCGCCAGTCGGTGACGTGAGATGCGCTGCGTCTCCCGCGACGAATACCCGCTTCGTGCCGTAACGGTCGGCGACGAGTTGACGCCGCACCCACGGCAGCATCGAAAGAATCTCGAAGTCAAATTCCCGGCCGACCGCGCGCACGATCGCCTCGCGCATGGTCTCCTCGCTGTGCGTCTGCCGGCTGTTGTCGCCGACGAGCGAGAAGCGCCACTGGTCGCGTCCGTTGATCGCGACGAGTGTCGCCCAGGTGCCTTCCGGCCCGATGAAGATGTAGCGATAGGCGCGCTGCTTGTCGTGCAGCGCTTCCAGATCCTTGCAGCGAAATACGACGTTGGTCGTATAGGTGAGGGTCGGCTCGCCCGTCATGCCGATGCCGAGCCCCTGACGAACGACACTCGCGCCGCCATCCGATCCGACAAGATAGCCCGCTTCGATCACCCTCTCCTCGCCGCTCAGTGTGTCGCGAACTTTTGCGGTGACGCCGTCCGGCGTCTCGCTGAACTCGACAAGCTCGCTGTTGTAGCAGATCGTGACGTTGGGTGTCTGCTGCGCGAAGCGACGCAGAACCGGATCGAAGAAGTTCTGCGGGCAACGCTCGCGCTTTTGCGGGCTTTGCGGCGGACACTTTTCGTCTTTTGGGCTCGGAAAGACTTCACGTCCGAACTCGTAGCCGTTCAGGCCCGTGACCCACGCGCAATCCTGTGGATAGTCGCGGTTGTAGCCCGCTTCGTGAACCCACGGCACGATGCCCCAGCGGCGGCAATATTCCATCGTCCGCACACCGACCATGTCCATCTTCGGTTGAATCACCTGCCCATCGCTGCGTTCGATGAGCATGCACGACACGCCGCGAAAGCCCAGGTCGCCGGCGAGTGCCAGTCCGATCGGGCCCGCGCCCACGATCAATACGGGTGTTTGCATTTGCAGTCTCCAATAAATTCGAGTTCGTCTTGCTCGGCGTTGCCTGATGCCCCGGTTACGCCGCTTCCTCGCGGTACAGTCCGAGCTTTTTCAGCGCCGGGAAGTCGTTGACCTGAAACAGCATCGCGGGCGTGTCGTACGAGCGGTTGACATGCTCGTGCACGGCCCACGGCGGGATCGACATGAAATCGCCCGCGCCCCATTCGAACGTCGTCCCATCGACGATCGTCGCGCCTTGTCCGCGCATCACGTAGTAGACGACGCTGCCTGTGTGACGATGCGCTTTCGTATGCATGCCCGGCCGTAGCGATTGAAGCGCCGTGCCGATTGTCGGGAGCGCCGAGTCGCCCGTCAGCGGGTTCAGGTATTCGAGCGCGGTGTCGTCGAACGGATCGGGCGGCAGTGCGGCGGCCAGGCGCAGTGCTTCCTGCGCACGCTCCGCGCTATAGACGAGCAGCGGATTGAGCGCCGGCCTGCTCGTGTCGTTGAGCGGCCGCATCAAACCGCTGCCGTAGTGCCGGTAGGAGCGGTCCGGTATGTCGGACACCGCTTGTCGCGGCACATCGGAGCCTTCGAAGAACGTTGCATGCATCGAGCGCACGAGCGATATGTCGAGCACGTCGAGCCAGATCATCGGTTCATCGCCCTTGTGCTCGTGGTCGTGCCAGGTCCACGCGGGCGTCAGCACGAGATCGCCTTCGTTCATTTCGTAGCGCTCGCCGTCGACGATCGTATCGGCGCCACGCCCTTTCATGATGAAACGCAGCGCGCTCGCCGTGTGACGATGCGCGGTCGCGATCTCGCCTGGCAAGATGTACTGGATCGATGCCCAGATGGTCGGCGTCGTTCCGAACGGCAGGCCACGATTCGCGAGGCGCAACGTCCTGCGCTGGCCGCCCGCTTCGAGCTTTAGTTTCGCGCCGATCTTTGTAAGCAGCCGTTCGAGATCGCTCGCTTTCCAGTGCGCCGCCTTCATCGCCGATTGCGGGTCGCGCGTGAAGAGCGGCCCGTCGGTCGGTTGCGCGACACGGCAGTTGAAGCTGTCGAGTTCTTCGGCCAGCGCCTGGCGCTGCACGGTGTCGGACATCACAGCTTCACTCATGGCGGCTCCGGTCGAAGTTGACAAGGTTCGAATGCATCACAGGCCCTCCACCATGTCAGGCACGATCTGGAACAGGTCGCCGACGAGCCCGTAATCGGCGACGGAAAAGATCGGCGCCTCGCTATCCTTGTTGATCGCGACGATCACCTTCGACTCCTTCATGCCCGCGAGATGCTGGATCGCTCCGGAGATGCCGACCGCCACGTACAACTGCGGCGCGACGATCTTGCCAGTCTGCCCGACTTGCGCATCGTTCGGCGCAAAGCCGGCATCCACCGCTGCACGCGAGGCGCCGAGCGCCGCGTTGAGCTTGTCCGCGAGCGGCGCGAGCACGCGGTCGTAGTTTTCGCCGCTGCCGAGGCCGCGGCCGCCTGACACCACCGTCGACGCCTGTCCGAGTTCGGGTCGATCGGGCTTGACGAGCGTTCGTTCCATCAGTTGCGGGCTGTTGTCTTTGCCTTTTTCCGCCGCGACGGTTTCGAGCATGGCGGCGGCCTCCTGCGTTGCCACCGCAACGAACGCAGTGGTTCGCACCGTGATCACTTTGATGGAATCGATGGACCTGACCGTTGCGATCGCATTACCTGCGTAAATCGGGCGCTTGAACGTATCCGCATCCGCGACGACAACGATGTCGCTGATCTGCGCGACATCGAGGTTCGCCGCGATACGCGGCGCGAGGTTCTTGCCCTGGCTGCTCGCCGCCAGCAAGATGTGCGAATACGTCGGGGCGATTGCAAGCACGGTCGCTTCGACATGCTCGGCGAGTTGCGCTTCGAGCTGAGGCGCATCGGCGAGCAGCACGCGGTCCACACCCGCCAGCTTCGACGCGTGTTCCGCAACCGCTCGCGCGCCGCTGCCCGCAACGAGCACGTCGATCGTGCCGCCGATCTCACGCGCAGCCGCGACGACGTTCGCCGTCACGGCGGACAGATCATGATTGTCATGCTCTGCGATAACAAGAATGGTCACGCTTTTCTCCTCACAACACTTTGGCTTCGTCACGCAGCGCATTCAGCAGCGCGCTCACATCTGGCACCCTGACGCCCGCCTTGCGCGCTGCGGGCTCCTCGACGCCCACGGTCTGCAAACGCGGCGCAACATCAACACCGAGCGTCTCGGCACTCACGGTTTCGAGCGGCTTCTTCTTCGCCTTCATGATGTTGGGCAACGTCACATAGCGCGGCTCGTTCAGACGCAGATCGCTCGTGACGACAGCGGGCATCGGCAACGAGAGCGTCTCGGCGCCGCCATCCACTTCGCGCTCGACGATCAACCGTTCGCCCTGCACCGAGACCTTCGACGCAAACGTCGCCTGCGGCAAACCCGCAAGCGCGGCGAGCATCTGGCCGGTCTGGTTCGCGTCGTCGTCGATGGCTTGCTTGCCGAGCAGGATCAGAGCGGGCGCTTCCTTTTCCACCAGCGCCCGCAACAGTTTCGCGACCGCCAGCGGCTGCAAGTCGGCATTTGTCTCGACGAGAATCGCGCGGTCCGCGCCGATCGCGAGCGCGGTTCGCAGCGTCTCCTGCGATTGCGCCGTGCCGCACGACACCGCTATCACTTCCGTTGCCACGCCCGCCTCCTTCAAGCGCACGGCTTCCTCCATCGCGATCTCGTCGAAGGGATTCATCGACATCTTCGCGTTCGCGAGATCGAGACCGCTGCCATCACTTTTGACGCGTGGCTTGACGTTGTAGTCGAGCACCCTCTTGACGGCGACCATCACTTTCACGTGTCTTCTCCAGTTCGTCTGTGCTTTTCTCAGTTCGGCCCACGCATATAGGCGCAGGGAATCGCGCGCTGGGGTTTCATCTCGTTGCCTCTTTGTCGATTGCCAAAGCCGCCCGGTCAGTTCGCGAGCAAGCGGCGCGCGACGATCAACCGGTGAATCTCGTTGGTCCCTTCGATGATCTGGTTCAGCTTCGCATCGCGCATCATGCGTTCGACCGGAAACTCCTTCGAGTAACCGTAGCTGCCGAGCACCTGCACCGCTTCGGTCGTGACCTCCATCGCGATGTCGGTGACGAAGCATTTGGTGATCGACGCGAGCATGTTCAGGCGCGAGTGATCGCCCGAATCGATTTCGTCGGCGCAGTTGTAGAGCAGGCTGCGCGCGGCCTCGATCTTGATCGCCATATCGGCCAGCTTGAACTGCATGCCCTGAAACTCCGCTATCGCGCGTCCGAACTGCTTGCGCTCTTTCGCGTAGGACACGGAGACGTCGAGCGCACCCTGCGCGAGCCCGAGCGACGTCGCCGCGATGGTGGGCCGGTTCAAATCGAGGACCTTCATGCAGGCCTTGAAGCCCTGCCCTTCCTCGCCGAGCATGCAGTCGGCGTCGACGCGCATGTTGTCGAAGAAAAGTTCGTGATTCGGAGCACCGTGGCGCCCCATCTTGTGTTCCTGACGACCCAGGCGAAAGCCGGGCGTTTTCGTATCGACGAGAAACGCGCTGATTCCATCCGACCCGCTCGCCTCCGACGTGCGCGCGAACAGCAGGATGTACTGCGCGTAGCCGCCCCACGTAATCCAGTTCTTCTGGCCGTTGATGACGTATGAGCTACCGTCTTTCACCGCGCGCGTGCGGATCGACGAAACATCGGACCCTGCCTGCGGCTCCGTCACCGCGATCGCCGTGACGAGACGCCCTTCGGCGGCGAGCGGCAACCAGCGCCGCTTCTGCTCTTCCGTGCCGAAGTTGAGGATCGGCAGAATGAACGAGATGGAGTTGTTGCCGCACAGCGTGGCTGCGGCGAGCGAGACTTTGGCGATCTCCTCCTTCACGATGCACACGGTCTTCAGGTTGCCGCCCGGGCCGCCGTATTCCTCGGGAAGCCACAATTGCAGCAAGCCCATATCGCCGAAAATCGGCACCAGCTCGGACGGAAAGCGGTCGTTCGCTTCCATGCCGGCCACGAGCGGCACGATGTCCTTCTGGACCATCCGGCGAACCGAGTCCTGGATGGAAACGAGCTCTTCATTCAGTCGCATAATCACTCCGTCATTCGGTGCTGGTTGCCCGGCTCAGTAGCTCGGGAAGGAAAGACCGCCGTTGATGCTGAGGGTCGATCCCGACACCTGATCCGACTCCCTGCTCGACAAATAAAGGATGTATTCGGCCAGATCCTCGGCCGTGTTGAGCTTGAACTTCACACGCTGCTCGGCCTTCGTGAACGCCTTGACGATCACTTCCTGCGAACCCGCGTCTTTCGCGGCGAGGAAGCGGTCGTGCGCGGGCGTGCCGGTCGTGAGCGTGGTCGCCACCGAATTGATGCGGATGCCGAGATGGGCCAGCTCCGCACCGAGCGCGCGCGTGAGGAACATGATCGATGCACCGGCCGCACCGATCATCGATTCGCTCGGCGTAGGGATGCGCGCGGCATCGGTCGTGACGAGGACGATCTTTCCGTACTTCTGTTCGCGCATGAACTTGGTCGCTGCGTGCACCGCGTTCAGCCGCGGCATCAGACGGCTCGTCAGGCAAGCGATGCCCTCGTCCGGTGCCATCTCGACGAAGAGCTTCGGTTTGGGATCGCGCGGGCCGCCGCTCGCGACCACGATATCCACCTTACCGAACTGCACGACCGCTTGTTCCACCGCGCGCTCGATGCCTTCGTAAGTCAGCAGGTCGCTGTTGACGAATACGCGCTTGCCGGGAAAAGCGCTGCATTCGTCGATCAGCGAGTATGCTGCCGCTTCGTCGCGTCCCTGGATCACGACGCTCGCGCCGCTCTGCGCGAGCTTCTTGACCGAAGCCCGGCCAATGCCTTTCGTTCCGCCGAGCACCACCGCCGACGAACCGGTAAGTTCAGTAAGCATGCTGTCCCCTCTGTTTGTTTCTGGATCGGTTATGCAGGTTCACTTGCCTTCCTTGGCCTCGCCGTCGTAGCGGTTCTCGCGCGAATGCGCAGCACCCGTCACGCCCTTGCTGCGGCGCTCCTTCATGAAGTTGTTTTCGTCCGGCTCATAGCGGATGTTCGTGCCGAGCGCATGCATCACATAGCCGTGGACGAACTGCGACGTCATGCCGAGCGAATCGAGCGCGAGATGCGTCGCGGCCTTGCCGATCGCGATTGCATCGCGCGGCAGTCTGACGATGCGTTCCGCCCAGTCTTCGCCGGCCGCTTCCAGCTCGCTCGCAGGCACCGCCTTGTTGACGAGCCCGATGCGCGCGGCTTCGATTCCGTTCATCGTCTCGCCGAGCAGCAGCACTTCGCGCGCCTTCTTCGGACCCATCGCGAGGATGTTGATGCTCGTCATGTACGACGCGCCCGCGAGCCCCATCTTCTGCTCGGGGTGGCCGATCTTCGCGTCTTCGGCGGCGATCGCGAGGTCGCTCGCTTCGACGATGTAGAGACCCGCGCCCACGCAATAACCCTGAACCAGCGAGAGCGTCGGCTTGGTGCAATAGAGAATCTGGCGAAACTGCTCGACGTGGTGTTTGTCGAAGCTGAGGCGAATGCGCTGGCTCGGCCGACGTGCGCCCGGCTCTTTCGAAAACCCGTACTCCGCGCCGCCGACCTGGCCGAGATCGTGCCCCGTCGAGAAGTCGCGCCCTTCGCCGCGGAATATGACGACGCGCACGTCGTCGTCGCGTTCGGCACGCTCGATGTGCTCCATCAGACGGTCGAACATTTCGTAGGTCAGCGCGTTGCGCTTCTCGTCGCGGCAAAACGTGATGTACGCCCGGCCGTCCCGCGCCTCGTACTTCACCAGGTCTCTCAAGTCTTCACTCATCTTCCGTCCCTTGAAGGTTGTACTAGTCCGCGCTGCATGCAGCGGTGCGGACGCTTTGGTGCAGCCATTCGTATCCGTTTAGTTCATCCTTCCTTTGGTACATTGGATGAACCATTGGGATAATAGTTACGAAAGTTGCGGTTCGTGTCAAGTAGCGAAACCGCCTAGTCGCGAAGTCGTTATTCGGGCAGGGCATTGCTGACTTGAAGAATCGCGCGGCGGGAGTTAGGATCAGCGGGACAACATGAATGGATTAGCCATTGAAAACCGCCAACACCAGCACCCGCGCACTGAAGCGCCCGATTGAAGTCACTGCTGAAGACACCGCGGTCGCGCGCGCGCGACCGGCGCCCGCCTACGCGCCCGTGCAGACGCGCCGCGCGTTCGAGGCCGTCGCCGACCAGATCCGTGGCCAGTTGACAAGCGGTGCGCTGCAACCGGGCGACCGCTTGCCGCCGGAGCGCGAGCTTGCCGAACAGTTCAGCCTGAGCCGCAACACGGTGCGAGAGGCACTGCGTTCGCTCGAAATGGCCGGTGTGCTCGAGTTCCGCAAGGGCGCCACGGGCGGCGCATTCGTTCGCGAAGGCCAGGGCGACGCGGTGATCGCCGGATTCTCGGACCTGTTCCGGCTCGGCGCGATCCGGCCGGCCGATTTGACCGAAGCACGGCTGATCGTGAGCGTGGCGGCAACGCGTCTTGCCTGCCAGCGCGGCACCGAGGCAGACTTCGAAGCCTTGCGCGAGAATTTTCGTCAAAGCGAACTTGCGGTCGCGAAGGGCGACGTTCCGGAGCGCGTGCGGATCAATCTCGACTTTCATCGGTTGCTCGCACGCACCGCGCGCAACCCGGTGCTCGTCATCCTGACCGACGCGCTCGTCGAGATTCACGAGCAGTTGCTGCAAGTCGTCTCACCGTTGCCCGACAGCGCGGTCATGCCGTCGCGCCGGCGACTGCTGAAGCACCTTGCGGCACGCGATGAGGAAAAAGCGGCCAACGAGATGGAGACGCATCTGAAGGCCTTGCAGCGGCACTATCTCCTGCAGCAAACGGAGACGAAGCGCGGCGAGTGAACACATAGCGGCGGCGCGATCCTACACGGATACCTTTATCTCCCGCGCCGCGCTTTCGGCGGACCGCAGGCCGAACACCGCGGCCTTCGCCAGCCCGCCGACATATCCCGCGTTCGCGCCACCCTCGATCCCGCCTGTCGTCGCGCCCGCCGCATAAAGGCCGGGTATCGGACAATGCTGTTCGTCGAGCGCGCGTCCATCCGCATCGATGACGACGCCGCCCATCGTGTAGGTCATGCCCGCGCAAAGCGGGATCGCGAGAAAGCCGGGGCCAGCGATCGGCGATGGCGCGGTCGCGAGGGTCGCCAGCCTGACGGTTCGCCGTGGCGTCAGCGCCTCGGGATGGCCGCTCGATAACGCCGCGTTGTAGTCCCGCACGGTCTGCGCAAGCGTCTGTCCGTGCATGCCGAGTTTCGACGCTAGCGCCTCAATATCGTCCGCTCGATGGATCGTCGCGCCGAGGCGCTCCAATGCGGGATTCGGCGGCAGAAGGAATGCGCCGCCCGGTCCCGCCCAGATCGCTTCATCGAGAATCACGAACGACGACAACGGTTCATCCAGCGCCGCGATCGCGTTCGCAACCGCCACGCCGCCGAGACCTTCGTCGGCGAATCGCCGCCCGCTGCGATCCACGACGATCGCCGCCGACGCCACGATATCCAGCACGGGATACGGCCAGAGCGATTCGTCGTCGAGCGCGCCTTTGTGCTGCACATGGCCGTAGAACTTGTCCATGCCCGCGAGCGCCGCGCCGGCCGAACGCGCCATGCGGATCCCGTCGCCCATCCCGGTGCCCGCCCCGCGTTTGCACAAATGCTCTGGTCGCGGCGAGATGAATTCGCGCACCATGTCCGCGTTGCCTTGAAATCCGCCATCGGCGAGCAACACGGCGCGCGCTTCGATCACACCTTCCGTGCCGTCGGGCAATGAAGTGACAATGCCCTGGCATCGTCCATCGATCATGCGAAGCGTTTTTGCGCGCGCGCCGCGAACGAAGCGCCCGCCTGCCGCCACAAACGATCCCTCAAGGCGTTGCAGCAGCAAATCGCCGCCCTTGCCGCGCCAGTGATCGTGGAATCCCGTCTCCCGCAAGCTGAACGGTACGAGCATGTTGCGCATGAACGGATACTCGCCGCCGCGCCCGAACTCCGCGCCATGTCGAGCCAGCCAATCGACCACGCGTGCGCCATCGGTTGCGAGCGCAGCCGCCAGTGCGGGATCGCGCAGGCCCGGGCACGCTTCGGCGATCGCTCGTTCGAGGCGCTCCGGGTCGGTCTTGATGTCCTGAAACGCCAGATGAAACACGCCGCCTGCGTAGCGCGAATTGGCGGCGTACTTTTCTTCGCTACCCGCTTCGAGCAGCACTGCGGAACAGCCAAGTTCCGCCGCCCGGTTAGCGGCGACGAGCCCGGCCAGCCCTCCTCCGACGATCGCCAGATCCACACATGACATTCGCACTCTCCAAGTCGATCAACCCAGATAAGCCTGCTGAATCGCTTCGTGATCGCGCAGCGAGTCACCCGTCCCCTGCGCCGCGATGTTGCCAACCGAGAGCACATAGCCGTAGTCGGAGAGCGCGAGCGCTTCGTCCGCGTGCTGCTCGACGAGAAGGATGGTCAGCCCCGACCGGCGCAACACTTGCAGCACTTCGAACATGCGCTCGACCACGAGCGGCGCAAGTCCTAGCGAAGGTTCGTCGAGCAGCAGCAGTTTCGGGTCGGCCATGAGTGCGCGCCCGAGCGCGACCATCGACTGTTCGCCGCCGCTCAGCGTGATGGCGCGCTGCCCCGCGCGTTCCTTGAGCTTCGGGAATAACTCGTACACATAGTCGAGTCGATCGCGAAAGAGATTCTTGTCGCCGCGATGCCGCAGACGGTGAAAACCGAGGCGCAGGTTCTCCGCCACGGTCAGCGCGGCGAAAACCTGCCGCCCCTCCGGCACCTGCACGATGCCGAGCTCGACCACCTCCGGCGCTGAAAGCCTGACGATGTCGCGTCCGTTGAACGTCATCGATCCGGCGTTGATATCGACAAGACGCGAGATGGCGTTGATGAGCGTGGATTTGCCCGCGCCGTTCGCTCCGACCGCCGAGACGATCGTGCCCTCGCGTATTTCGAGCGAGATGCCGTGCAGCGCCTCGGTGCCCTTGTACCCGGCACGCAGTCCGTCAATTTTTAGCATGTGCGCCTCCCGTTCCCAGATAGGCTTCGATGACCTTCTGATTGCTCTGCACCGAGGCCGCGTCCCCTTCGGCGATTTTCGCGCCGTGATCGAGCACGACGATCCGGTGGCACAGGCTCATGATGAATCCGATATCGTGCTCGACGATGAGGATCGTGAGACCGTCGTCGTTGAGTTGCCGCAGCATCCGGCCGAGGCCCGCCGTCTCTTCGTCGTTGAGGCCCGCGGCCGGCTCGTCGAGCAGCAGGATGCCGGGCTCGCTCGCCAGCGCCCGCGCAATTTCGACGAGACGCTGCTGACCGTGCGGCAGAGTCGAGATCGGATCATCCGCGCGCTGCGCGAGACCGACGAACTGCAGCAGTTCCATCGCACGCTCGGCCGAGCGGCGCTCGTCGGCGGCCACCTTGCGAAAGCGCAGCAGCGACGCGATGAAGCCATCGACGAGTTGCGGATGAAAGCCGAGCATGACGTTTTCGAGCACGGTCAGCCCGCTGAAAAGGCGCACGATCTGGAACGTGCGCGCCATACCCATCGCGCTGCGCCGGTGCAGCGGCGCGTGTGTGATGTTTTCCTGCTGGAAGAAGATTTCGCCGGCGGAAAGTCCGTCGACGCCCGTGATGAGGTTGAACGTCGTCGATTTGCCCGCGCCGTTCGGCCCGATCAGTCCGACCGCCTCGCCCTGGCGGACCTCGAACGTGACGTTGTCGACGGCGACGAGGCCGCCGAAGCGCTTCACGCCCGACTGGATCGACATCAGTTGCGGCGCTTCGATCGGCGTGCGCGGTGTGGCTTGCGTTCTCATCGCCCGACTCCTTTCTTGACGGTGTGCCGCGCAGGCAAACGCGGCGGGGTACGCCGCGCAAAGCGGGCACTCTGCTTCGCCGTGAGCGACCTGAACATCCCTGAAAGTCCGTGCGGCATGAAGATCAGGAACAACAACAGACTGAGGCCGTAGACGAGCGTTTCCAGCTCGCCGAAACGCGTAAGGAACTGCGGTGCCATAACGACCACGATCGAGCCGAGGATCGGTCCATAGCGCGTGCCGAGTCCGCCGACCACGGCGATCGTCAGCATCGATACGAGAATCGGAAATTCGCCCATGCTCGGACTGACTTGCCGGCTGACCACCGCGAAGCCGACCCCCGCGAGCCCTGCGAGAACCGCGCTCAGCACGAATACGCGCAGCTTTTGCACGGCGACGTTCACGCCCAGCGCGGCCGCTGCCTTGTCGTCGTCGCGGATCGCCTGCAGCGAGCGGCCCAGATGCCCCGACACGATGAAGTTCTGCAGCGCGAGCACGAGCGCCGTAGCGGCGACAATCACGTAGTAGAGCGTCATGCGGTCCATCGTCTTCTCGCCGATCGAGATCGACGGAATCAAAAGGCCGCCGGTGCCCCCCGTCACGTCGATCCAGCGATTCGCCACGCCCGAGATCACGAGGCCGAAGCAGAGCGTCGCCATCGCGAGGTAGTGCGTGCGCAGCCTGAGCAGCGGCACGCCGATCACGAGCGCCACGAGCGCGCAGATCACGAGGCTCACCGGCAGCGCGGCGAGCGGCGGAAAGCCCGCTTTCAGCTGCAGGAGCGCGTACGCATACGCTGCGATCGCGAAGAATCCCTGATGGCCCATCGCGATCTGCCCTGCGTAACCGTAGAGCAGGTTGAAGCCCATGCTGAGCACCGCATAGATGCAGATGAGCGACAGCAGCCGCAACTGAAAGCCGGTGGTGAAGAACATCGGCGCGGCGACCGCGACGATCAGGAACAACACGAACGGCGCTCGCGCGTGCCATGCGGAAGGTTGGGTGGATGCCTGTCTCATCGCCGGACTGCCTCGAAGTCGCCCAGCAAACCGAACGGACGGATCAACAGGACGAGAAGGATTAGAAGAAAGATGATCGGTTCGGCGTAGAGGCTGCTGCCATAGCCCGCGACGAACGTCTCCAGCACGCCGATCACGAGACCGCCGGCCGCCGCCGCGAACGGGCTGCCGAGTCCGCCGAGGATCGCCGCCATGAAGCCCTTGACGGTCAGCGCGACGCCCATCGACACCTGTCCGCCGAGCAACGGACCGATCAGCACGCCCGAAATGCCGCTCACAAACGCACTGAACATGAAGCCGAAGCGCACGATGCGCGACGAGCGGATACCCATCAACTGCGCCACGCGAGGCTGCGCGCCGGTCGCGCGGATGCACAGCCCGAAGCTCGTGCGATACAGCAGGAACCACGTAATCAGCAGGAACACGACGAACGCCATCACGATCGCCATCTGTTGAAGATTGGTCGTGAGCGGTCCGAGGGTGATCGGTTCGAGCGACAGGATGTTCGGCACGTAGAGCTGGTTCGCGCCCCAGATCAGCAACGCGATGCCGCTCGCGATGATCGCCGCGGCGAGCGTGCCGATCATGATCGTGAGCGGCGGCGCACCGCGCTTGACGAGCGGGCGATACACCGCGAACTCCAGCGCGAGCGAGCAGACAAGGACGACGGCCAGCACCGCGAGAAGCGCGACGGGCGTGGGCAGCGCATAGGTGACCATGAAGAGGATCGCGGACATCGCCCCGATCATCACGAAGTCGCCTTGCGCGAAATTGATGACGCGATTGGTGCCGTAGATCAGCGACAGCGACAGGCCGATCAGCCCGTAGACGCTGCCGTTGGTCAGGCCCGCAAGCAGTAAGACGCTGATTTTATCCATGTGCGTGTGCTAGGTGGAGGGCAAGGCTGAAAGCGACGGCAAGGGCCGCCGTCGCACGATCGGTCAAAGCGGTTTGAACTTGTTCAGGTCGGGCTTGACGAGGCGCGCCCCGCTGTCGGCGACGAGAATGAAGACGTACCAGTTCGCGTCCGGCGACCCGTGGTGCTGTTGCGGTCCGAAGTGATAGCTCGCGCTCTGCTCACCCTGCAACCCCTTGAACTGCGTGAGCTTGTCGGTGCCGTCGCGGAATGCCTTGCGTGCTTCCTCGATGTTGCCGGCATCGATCGCTTTCAGCACGGCCGGCATGGCGATCACCTGAAGCGCCGCTTTCGCCGCGTCGTACCCGATGACCGGATAGAGCGTCGGCTGATGAGGACCGAAGCGCGCGTTGAAGGCTGCGAAGAACTTCTGCACATCGGCGCGCGACGGATCGACCGTGTTCGGGATCAGCACGCCGTCGCTCGCGGGACCGGCGAGCTTGCGCAGCGTGTCGAGCAATGCACTGCGCGACACGATGATCGGCGCCGTGACGTTGAGCTGGCGTGCGGTGCGCAGAACGCGCGCGCCGTCGGCGGGATAGGGAAATACGAGCAGGACGTCGGGCTTGGCATCGCGCAGGTTGGAGAGCTGCGGGGAAAGATCCGTCGCGTTGATGTCGTAAGTCTGCTGCGCCACCACCGTGATGTTCTTCTTCCTGAGCGCGGCGGTCGTCGCACGCGCGCCGTCGGTTCCGAACGGCAGCGAGTTGTTGATGATCGCCGGACGCTTGAAGCCCTGTTGCGCGAGCAGGTCGGCGATCGCCGCCGCGTCCTGACGGTTCGCAGGCCCAAAGCGGAAGTGGTAAGGCGCGGGCGGATCGGTCAGCGTGTCGGTGCCGGCCGAGAGCATGTAGTACGGAATCTTGTTTTCCGTCGCGATGGGGATCATCGCCGCCGCCGGCGCCGACGGATTGCCGCCGATGATCACGAGCCCCTTGTCGTCCTCGGCGCACCGCGATGCGAAAGTCGCCGTGAGCTGCGGGTCGGTCTTGCCGTCGTAGGCGATCAGCTTCAGCTTGTGCCCCGCGATGCCCCCCGCCGCGTTCGCTTCGTCGATCGCCAGTTGCACACCCTGGTAGCCCTGCGTGCCAGTATCAGCGGCGGCGCCGCTGCGGTCGTCGATCGAGCAGATCAGGATGGGCTCGGCCGCGTGCGCCGTCAGCGTGAAAGCCGTGGCGAGGGCGGCCGCAAAGCTCAGTCCCGCGAACTTCGTCCAGCCAGGCCGCTGGTTCGAGCGCGTCGCGCGCCGTAACGTTTTCATGGATGTCTCCTCCGAATAGTGGTTCAGGCAATCGCCTGGATTGGAACGTTTTGTCATTGGATGAACCTTTGGGTTTATCATAGAGGTGTGCGAATTCGGCTGTCAAGAAACCTGGGCTCGGGGTTTAACCTCGGTGCCCGGGCAGCGGGTTCATCGATAGAGTCGGCTTGTTCCCAAGGAGAGAAAGTGCCAACGCATCTTTGTGGTCACATGCACGGCGTGCAGTTGCGCGCACCGGGCGACGTCGCGCTCGCCGATTTGCCCATTCCGTCCGCCGGAGCCGGCGAAGTCGTGTTGCGCGTCCTCGCGGCAGGCCTCTGTCAGACCGATCTGCATATTCGCAGCGCAGCCGACTCGCGCACGCCCGACGGCACCACACTCGGACACGAGATAGCGGGTGTCGTCGAGGAGACCGGTGCGGGCGTGACGCAGTGGCGCCCGGGCGACCGGGTCGTCGTGCATCCGTGCTGGTCCTGCGGCGCGTGCAGCGCGTGTCTTGCAGGGCGGCAGAACGCATGCCGGCGCACCGGCGGACGACTCAATCCGCCTCCGACTCCGGGCGTGACAAAAAACGGCGGCATGGCCGAATACGTGTGCGCGCCAGCAAGCGCGCTGGTTGCGATCGGCGATCTCGATCCCGCGATCGCCGCCACGCTCACCGACGCCGCGCTCACGCCTTATCACGCGATCCGCACGTGCTTCGAACTCCTGCATCCAGGCTCGACAGCGGTGATCATCGGACTCGGCGGACTCGGCAATCTCGCGGCGCAGATCCTGCGTGCGACGACAGCCACGCGCATCGTCGCCACCGACCTTTCCGATGCCGCGATCGAGGCCGCGCGCCCGTGGGCGGATGTCGCGCTCTCATCGAACGATCCGGCGCTGGCCGACCAGATCGTCGCGATGACGGACGGTTTCGGCGCGGACGTCGTGCTGGATTTCGTCGGCAACGACGCGACGCTGCGGCTCGCGGCGGCGATCGTCGGACGCTCGGGCGCGATTCGCGTGGTGGGCCTCTCGGGCGGCACGTATCCGTTCGTCGCGCGCTCGGCGGGCAATCCCCTGCCGCGTGGTGTCTCCGTCATGTGCCCGTACGGCGGCACCTACGGCGACCTCGCGGCGGTGATCGCGCTCGCGCGGCGCGGCGACATCAAGCCGCTCGTCACGCGCTTCCCGCTCGACGATGCGATGCGCGCCTTCGATGCCCTCGAAGCCGGCA
Organism: Caballeronia humi; assembly: GCF_001544475.1. Lineage (GTDB taxonomy): Bacteria > Pseudomonadota > Gammaproteobacteria > Burkholderiales > Burkholderiaceae > Caballeronia > Caballeronia humi. The sequence continues at coordinate 58,997 of NZ_FCNW02000015.1, forward strand.
CGATCCGCGGCCGCGCCGTACTGATCCCCGGCGACGCCGCGATTCCGCCCACGCGCTAGGCCACCTGAACGGCTGCGACAACCCGCTGGCCGACCATCATGTCGGCCACTTTTTCGGCGGCCATCATCGTCGGAAAGTTGAGGTTGCCGCTCGGGATATGCGGGAAGATCGATGCATCGACCACGCGCAATCCTTGCACGCCGCGCACGCGCGCCTGAGGGTCGGTCACCGCGAGCGGATCGCCGTCGGGGCCCATGCGGCACGTGCATGACGGATGCCACACGCCCACGCACGCGCTGCGCACGAAGTCGCGCAGCGCGGCATCGTCGGCGAGGAGATCGGCGAGCGTCGCGCCGCCCGCGATCACGCGCGTCATCAGGAAACGCCGCAATGGCGCGGGGCCGTCGAGCAAGGTGGCAAGCACATCGGTGATCACCTTGTTGCGGCGGCTGAGCAGCGCCACCTGCCGGACCTTCTCGCTATAGCTTGCCGGGAACGGGTCGGCGGTGACGGCCCGGACGGCCGCGAGCGCCTGCACCGACGCCATGCGTCGAAAGCCGTCGGCGAGGCGGTCGAGATCGCGCTCGTCGGAGAGGAAATTGAAATCGACCGAAGGCGGCGCGCGCCAGTCACGCGACGCGAGCCTCACTTCGCCCGCATTCGAAAACGGCTTGTTCACATACATCAGCATCGTGCCGATACGTTCGCCGACCGCGTGCCACGACGTCTTCGTGACGACCGAGACGAACATGTCGCCCGCCGGCGCGCCGCCGATGCCCGACGAATAGCGCCAGCCGAGCAGGATGTGCCGTCGGGTCGCGTCGTTCACGCGTGCGGGCTTGCGAAGGAACGAAGCCAGCGCGACGGACGGATGTTCCATCAGATGCTGCCCGACGCCCTTCGATTCCGCGACGATCGCGATGCCCCGCTCGCGCAGATGCGCCGCCGGCCCGATGCCCGCGCGCAGCAGGATCGCGGGCGATTGCAGCGCACCCGCCGAGAGAATCACTTCGCGCGCGCGCACTTCAGCGGGACGACCCGGCGATTCGAGCCGGATGCCGCAGCACTTCGTGCCTTCGAACAGGAGGCCGGCGACTTCGGTTCCGGTCCAGATCGTGAGGTTCGGCCGCTTGCGGGTTGCGGCGTCGAGATAGCCCATCGACGCCGACACGCGTTGTTCGTCGAGATTGGAAATCGCGATCGGGAAATAGCCGTCGCGGAATTCGCCGTTCTGGTCGGGCAGATAGTCGTAGCCCGATTCCTCGAGCGCGGCGGCCACGGCTGTCGCATGTTTCGGCCACGCGTCCGGGAAAATCCGGCGCACCGGAATGGGCCCGGACCTGCCGTGCAGCGGGCCGTCGAAGTCGATGTCGCGCTCGATCTTTTTGAAGTACGGCAGCACGCTTTCCCAATCCCATCCTTCGACGCCGCGCGCCGCCCAGTCGTCGTAATCGCCCGGCGCGCCGCGGTTGAAGAACTGCCCGTTGATCGACGAGCCGCCGCCCAGAATGCGCGCCTGCTCGTACTTGCGCAGCTTGCGTGGCTGCGTGCCATCCCGGGGCGCGACCGTCGTCACCTGCAGGCCGGGCCACAGGTAGTTAGGGTTCAGATAGGCGGTGCCGGGGTAGCTGTCGAGAATCGCGGCCGGCAGATTGTCGTTCGGCAGGTCCGCGCCCGCCTCGCACAGCAGAACGTTCGTGGACGGATTCGCCGACAGGCGGTTGGCAAGCACCGAACCGGCCGAACCGCCGCCGACGATGATGTAGTCGAAGGATGTCATCGTGTTGATCTTTTAGAATGGGCGCGTGCGGACTCGGCGGTCCCTCAGTCGAGGTTGATCGCGATGCTCTTTACGGACGTGTAGAGGTCCAGGACTTCGCGTCCGCGCTCGCGTCCCCAGCCCGATTGCTTGTAGCCGCCGAACGGCAGCGCGGGCTCGTTGACCATATGCGCGTTCACCGACACCGAGCCTGCCTTGATGCGTCGCGCGAGCTTGTGCGCAACACCCAGGTTCTGCGTCCAGATTCCGGCGAAGAGACCGAACTCGCTGTTGTTCGCCTCGGCCGCGATGGCTTCGAGATCCTCGTCGTCGAACGGCATCGCGCAGACGACCGGCCCGAAAATCTCCTCGCGATAGATCGACATGCTGGTCGATGTATCGATGAAAACCGTCGGCCGCACGAAATAGCCACCGTTGTCCGGCGCGCTCTGGCGGTTCATGCGGCGAGCGCCCTCTTCCTCGCCCTGGCGGATATAGGCGCTGACGCGCTGCATCTGCTGGCTCGAAATCAGCGGGCCGATCTGGCTGCCGGGCGCGAGTCCGTGACCGACCTTCAGCGTGTCGCCATGCTCGACGACGCCTTCGATAACGCGGTCGAACACTTTGCGGTGCACGAAAAGCCGCGAGCCCGCCGAGCACACCTGGCCGCTGTTGAAAAAGATGGCGTTGGCCGCGCCCGTCGTCGCGAGGTCGAGGTCGGCGTCGGGAAAGACGAATACGGGCGACTTGCCGCCCAGTTCCAGCGATACCTTCTTCAAATTCCCCAACGCGGCCTGGACGATGCGCTTGCCGGTTTCGGTCGACCCCGTGAATGCGATCTTGTCCACGTCAGGGTGCGCGGCGAGCGCAGCGCCCGCCATCGCGCCGAAGCCGGTCACGACGTTCACCACGCCGTCCGGGATGCCCGCTTCCTGGATGATCTGCCCGAGCCGCAACGCGTTGAGCGGCGTCTGTTCGGCGGGTTTCAGCACGACGGTGCAGCCAGTCGCGAGCGCCGGCGCTATCTTCCAGATCGCCATCGACAGCGGAAAATTCCACGGAATGATCTGCCCGACGACACCGACCGGCTCACGCGTCGTGTACGCATGCCATTCGCCCGGAACCGATACGTTGACCGATTCGCCGTTCAGCTTGGTCGCCCATCCGGCCATATAGCGCAGCATTTCCGCCGTGCCCGCGATGCCGCGCTTCGCCACCGCGAGCGGCTTGCCGTTGTCCACGGCTTCGATCTCGGCGAGTTCGTCACCATGTTGTTCGATGAGATCCGCGAGCCGGAACATCACGCGCGTGCGGTCCGCCGGCTTCATCTTCGCCCAGTCGCCCGTTTCGAACGCGCGGCGCGCGGCGCGCACGGCGAGGTCGACGTCAACGGCGTCGCCTTCAGCCACGCGCGCGACAACTTCGCCCGTGCCCGGATCGAAGACATCGAAGGTCTTGCCCGATTGCGCATCGACCCAATGTCCGCCGATCAGGAGACGGTGTGTGCCGCGGATGAAGCTCGCGCTCTGCGTGCCCAGGCTTTCGTAAATCGTCGACATCTGCAAACACTCCTTTTTCTAGGTGACGGACTGGAGCACGGTCTTCAGGTCGAATTGCGAATCGGCGGCCTGCGCGGGCGTGACGGGCGCATCGGCGGCGAGCAGCTTGCGCGCGGCGATGTGGTCCGCCGGTCGGTTGACCGATTCGACCGCGACGAGCTGCCCCTTCGAGAATCCGTAGGCCGAGAACTTGAGGCCCGCGCGGTCGCCGCGCAGGACGATTTCGTCGGCCCGGTTCATCGCAACGCCCGCGATCTGCAGCTTCACGCCGCCCTGATCGCTCCAGAACCACGGCACCGCTTCGAAGCCGTGCGTGTGTCCGGTCAGGCGCTGCGCGAGATAGCGCGCCTGATCGACGGCGTTCTGCACCGATTCGATCCGGCAGTTGCCAAACGCGAAACGCGACGGAAAAGCCGCGCAATCGCCGAGCGCGGAGATCGACGGGTCGCTCGTCGCGAGATTCAGATCGACGACGATGCCGTTCGCGATCTCGAGTCCCGCATCCTTCGCGAGTTCCACGTTCGGCACCACGCCGATGCTCACCACCACGAGATCGGCTTCGTGCAGCACGCCGTCCGTCGTCTCGGCGCCGATCACGCGGCCCGCTTCCGTGCAGATGCGCTTCACGCCGCTATCGAAGCTGAAGCTCACGCCAAGCGACTCGTGATGCCCGCGAAACGCCTCGGCAACAGGCGCGCTGACCGCACGGCTCATCAGGTTCGAACTCGCTTCGATCACGCTCACCGCGACGCCACGCTTCGCGGCGACAGCGGCGAACTCGAGCCCGAGAAAACCCGCGCCGACGATCACCGCGCGCTTCGAGCGGTTGAGCGCCTCACGTAAGGCATGCGCATCGTGCAGCGTGCGCAGTGTCAGAAGGCCCGAAGTCGCACTGTCCCAGCCGGGCAGCAACCGGTTGCGCGCGCCGGTCGCGAGCACGAGATGCTCGTACTCGAAGCGCCGGCCGTCACCGGTCGTAATGTGACGGCGCTCGCGATCGATATGCAGCACGCGCACGCCGAGCATCAGTTCGATCCTGCGGCCCTCGTAGAAGGGCTCCTTCTGAAATGTGACCTGCTCCGCTTCGCAGTCGCCGCTCTGGAACGCCTTCGAAAGCGGCGGGCGCTGATACGGCAGATCTGGCTCGTCGCCGATCAATACCACGCGCTTTTCGTAGCCGGCGTCGCGCAGCGACACGGCCAACTGATAGCCGGCCTGCCCTGCACCGATGATCAAGATTCCCGCGTCCTTCATGTCATGACCCTTGTGAACGTGTTGCGGCTCTCGGCGAACGCTGCTTACTCGTCGAACGTGATCACGAGCGCGGGACACAGGCGCGCCGCTTCACGGCAGGCTTCGTGAAGATGCGGCGGCGGGCTTTCCTGCAATACGATGACGAGCCCGTCGTCCTCGTTCTGGCTGAAGACTTCCGGCGCTGCCACCACGCACAAACCCGCACCGATGCACTTCGTCGCGTCAACGTTGATTTTCATGTCTGTCTCCTGATGATTGCTGCATGCCCGCGCGGGATGCGCGGCCACGTTAGCCGGTTCGCTGAACTCGCTTACCACTCGACCGGCAATGCATCGACGCCGTACACGAACGCGTCGTAGCGGAACTTGATGTCGTCCAGCGGCACCGCGAGCCGCAGTTTCGGCAGGCGCTGGAAGAGCGTCGTGAAGACGATCTGCAACTCGGCGCGTGCAAGCGGCTGTCCGAGGCACTGATGCACGCCGTAGCTGAATGCGACGTGATGCAGCGCGGGACGATGGATGTCGAACTGGTCGGGGTGATCGAATGCTTTCGGGTCGCGATTGGCCGCCGTGATCAGCGCAAGCACGCCCTCGCCCTTCCGTATGAGCGTGCCTGCCACCTCGACATCCTCCATCGCGACGCGTGGGCCGTTGTAATGCACGATCGTGTGAAAGCGCAGCATTTCCTCGACGGTATTGCGCACGAGCGACGGATCGGCGACGAGCGCGTCCTTCTGCTCGGGATGCGTGAGCAGCGACAGCGTGCCGAGCGCGATCATGTTCGCCGTCGTTTCGTGGCCGCCCATCAGCAGCAGTTCGATGGTCGCGAGCGCTTCTTCGCGCGTCATGTGGCCGGGCACGACCTGGCTCGTCACGAGGCGGCTGATCAGGTCGCTGCGATTGCCCGGATGCGCCATCTTCTCGGTGATCAGGCGGTCGAGATATTCGCGCATCTCGGCGCCCGCGCGCACCGGCACTTCAGGATCGGCCGTGAGGTCGAGCTTGGCCTTGCTGCGCTCCTGGAAGAAATCGCGGTCTTCGTAGGGCACGCCAAGCATCCGCGAGATGACGGTGGTCGGCACGGTGAGCGCGAAGTCCTCGAACAAATCGGCGGGCGAACCCTTCGCGATGAACTCGTCGAGCAACGTGTCGACCGTTTGCTGCAACTCGGGGCGCATCGCGTCGATGTGATGCACCATGAATTCCTTCGACAGCATCCGCCGATACTTCGTGTGCTGCGGCGCGTCCATGCGGATGATCGTCGGCGGATACTCCGCTTTCAGCAGCGCCGCGCGGGCCGGTGCGATGAACGGGTAGCCCGGCGTCGAGGGCGCCGTTGAAAAGCGCGGGTCGCCGAGGATCGCGCGCACGTCCTCGTAGCGGGTCGCGATCCATGCTTCGGTGCCATCGGGCATCGTTACTTTCGAGAGCCCTTCGTTCTTGCGGATCTCCGCGTATTCCGGCGGCGGGGCGAACGGGCAGCGGCGCATCGGAAAGGCCGGCGCGGATGCTTTGTAGTCGTCCATCAAAGGTCTCCTTGTATCAACGTACGATGTTCTGTTCACGCAAGCGGGCGATGGCGGCGGCGTCGAGATGCAGCCTCTCGCCGAGAATGAGGTCCGTGTGCTCGCCGAAAAGCGGGGGGGCCTTCGGCGGCGCCAGCGAGCTTTCCCGCATCTTCAGCGGCGAGTTCACGAGACTGATGCGGCCGGCGGTTGGATGGTCGATCTCGCAGACCATGCCGCGCGCCTTCGATTCATCCGAGTTCAGCGCTTCGAGCACGTTCTGCACGAGGCCCGCCGGTACGCCCGCGCCTCGGAAGAGCGGCACCCATTCGTGGCGCGAGCGTGTTCTGAGGCGCGCCGACATCAGTTCATCGAGCGCGTCGCGGTTGGCGCGGCGTGCGTCGTTGTCGATGAAACGCGGATCGGTGGCGAGACCCGGCATGTCGAGGACGTCCGAGCAGAAACGCGCGAACTGCACGTCGCTGCCGACGTGGAACATGATCGGGCCATCGGCCGCGTGATACAGACCCTGCGGGATGATGTCGGCGTGACTGTTGCCGTAGCGCCCGGGCGCCTTGTTCAACAGTAGCGCGTTGGCCGCCACCGAGACATGATTCGCGAGGGTGCAGTCGAAGAGCGCGATGTCGATCGCTTCGCCGCGCCCGTTGCGCAGGCGTCGCACGAAGGCGGCGAGGATTGCCTGCGTTGCGTACATGCCGGCCGTGATGTCGCAGATCGGCACGCCGGCCTTCGACGCTTCCCCTTCCGGCTCGCCGGTGATCGACATGAGGCCGCTTTCGGCCTGAATCACCGAGTCGTATCCGGGACGTTGCGCACTCGGACCTGTGCGTCCATAACCGCTGACCGAGCAGTAGATGAGCTTCGGGTTTTCCTGGCGCAAGGCTTCGTAGCCGAGCCCATAGCGCTCCAGCGTGCCGAGCAGATAGTTCTCGACAAGGATGTCGCTTTCGCGGGCCAGCGCCTTTACGAGCTCCGCGCCCTCCGGCTTCGAGAAGTCGATCGCGACCGACTGCTTCGTACGGTTGATCGCGAGATAGTAGGTGCGCTCGCCGCCTTCGATGGCCGTGCCCCAGTGACGCGTCTGGTCTCCGCCCTTCGGATGCTCGACCTTGGTCACTTCCGCACCGAGGTCCGCGAGCATCATCGCGCAGAAAGGCGCGGCGAGAACACGCGACAAGTCGAGCACGCGCACGCCTTTCAGCGGCGGTTCGTCGCGCGCGAGTTCGGGCAAGCCGATGCCGTGGCACGGGTTCATGGCTGACATCACTCGGTTCCCAAGGCTGCGGCGGCCGACTGTTCCGCGTCTTTCGCGGCCAGCCCGAACTCGCGCAGGACTTCGTCCGTGTGCTGGCCGATGGTCGGCGGCGGACGGCGAATCGAAGTCGGCGTCTCCGACAGGCGGATCGGGTTCGTGACGACCTTGAACTTGCCGGCCGTCGGGTGATCGAGTTCCTCGACCAGATCCCTTTGCACGCGCGGGTCTTCGAAGACTTCCTGAAAATTCAGCACCGGCGAGAACATCGCTTGCGCTTCGAGCAGCGTCTCGTTCCAGTGCGAGAGCGGCTGTTTTGCGAAGGCATCGGCCAGCCCCGCATCGACGATATTGCGGTGCGCGAGGCGCCCGTCCTTCGTCTTCAGGCGCTCGTCGGCGAGCAGGGCTTCGGCACCGACGGCCGCCGCGAGCACGCGCCAGAACTTGTCCGTATGCGCAATCACCATCACATGGCGATCGTCGGATGTGCGGTACGTGTTGTACGGAACGATCTGCCAGTGCGCGTTGCCGATGCGTCCCGGCGTCTCGCCGGTCGCGAAGTAATACGCGTCGCGCGGGATCATGCTGAAGATGGTCGCGTCGAGCATCGAGAGATCGACGCGCTGGCCGCGGCCCGTGACGTTGCGCGACTGGATGGCGGCGAGCACGCCGATGGTCGAGAGCAGCGGCGTGATCAAATCCGCATACGGCATGCCGGTTTTCAATGGGCCGGTCTGCTCGTCGCCCGTCAGTTGCATGATTCCGGACATCGCTTGCACGACGGGGTCCATGCCGGGGCGGATGCTGTCCGCACCCGTGCGGCCGAATGCGGAAGTCGAGCAATAGATCAGGCGCGGATTCCCCGCCGACAGCTTTTCATAGCTGATGCCAAGCTTCTCCGCGACGCCCGGCCGGAAGTTCTCCACGACGATATCCACTTGCTTCGCCATTTCCTGCGCGGTGTGCTGGCCTTCCGAGGTCGTCAGATCGAGCACGACGCTGCGCTTGTTACGGTTCAACGTGAGGAAATAGACGGCATCGTCGCCGAGGAAGGTCTCACCCGTGAGGCGCATCGTGTCCCCTGCGGGCGGTTCCACCTTGATCACGTCCGCGCCGAAATCGGCAAGCAGCATCGTGCCGAAAGGGCCGTTCATCATCTGGGTAAAGTCGAGGACTTTCAGTCCCTCAAGTGCGCTGCTCATCGTCGCCTCTCCTGGTTTTGCGTGTCGCCTTGACGCTGTTGATCGAGTTCGAATCAGGTTTCTAGTGAAACTAACTTTGTTTCATTGGATCAACCTTTGATTCGATACTGCTACGTTTGCATGGCGATGTCAAGGACGGGTAAATCCGGGGACGGCCTTCTTGAACAGCGCGGCAGGTCGCCGGGATGACTTCAGGCTGCGAAGCGCAATGCGTTCATCGACGGACGACGGTTCGTCGGCGGAAACACGCACCACGTTCCGTCGTCGTGGCGAAAGAACAGGACCGAGAGCAAACCCGACGGCCGCTCTACTTCGACGCGTATGCAACGCGTCGGGTGCGCGCCTCTTCGCGTCATCCGGACGACTCGCGCCGGCGTGGCTTGCGTCGGACCAAGCCATTTGTCCACCAGACGATGCAATGAACTTGCGTGGCGGTTCATTTCGATGCTCCTTTCTACCGGCAGATGTGCTGCAGGCGATTGCGTGCCGGACGTGACGCCGGGCGACTATTTTTATTGGTCCTTTGACCAAATATTAGTGGTCAAATGACCAATTATCAAGGCGATCTAAGCTAGGGTATACGCGCTATTTATATGTGTGTTGGCGATAAACGAGTGTTTGGGTCTAGCATCGAAACCGGATTTGACCTATATAATTGGGTTGTTTGACCAAATCTTGGTTTGATACAGGTGCAGGCGACGCGCTTGCCTGACCCCAGTCGGTTCGCAGGAGATCGGCCATATGGAACTCATGAACATCACGTCCGAGGACATCAGCGGAAAGGACGCGAAGGGTGCGTCGAAGTCGCGCGGCAACCGGACCACACGCATTCCCGAAATTCTGGAAGTCGCGATCCGTGTCTTTGCGCGTGAGGGCAACGCCGGCTTCACTCAACGGCGCGTCGCGGCGGATGCGGGCGTACGCCTGAGCACGCTGCAGCACTACTTCGGCAGCAGGGAGTCGCTACTGCAATCGACGATCGAAGAAATGGGAAAGCGTTATCTCGAACGATTTCGCCTGCTCGCCGACGATGCACTGCGGACGCCCGAAGCGCGTCTGGAAACGCTTCTCGACGAAACGTTCGACGTTCTGACGGGGCCGGACAATGTCGTCAGTCCCTTCGCGCTCGAAGTCTGGTGTCTGGCCGAACATCAGGCGTCGGTACGAGACCTGATGGTCAGGGTCAGCGGCGACTTTCAGGAGGTTTTCAGCAAACTCGTCGCGGAAATCAATCCCGCGCTAGCGCGTGACGAGTGCCGTCTGCGCGGCGCGCTCATCTATTCGCACTGGCAGGGGCTGATCGTATTCTTGCGACGATCAGGGCGAAATGCGCCGGACCTCGTCGCGTTTCGTACGGCGACCAAGGTCGTCTGGAAGGCGTTGAGCAACGCTTCACATTAGCTTTTGTCGGATTTTCGCTGTGCAGCGATGTGCGACGCGCGCGGTCCAGTCGCGAACCGCTTCCGCCCACCGGCCGGCCACAGCGTTGACTTGGCCGGTGGAGCGCGATTTCGCCGCTCGTGGGTAACGTCTCCCCTTACTGGTCGACAATGAACCCGTCATAGTGCGGGCGCATCGAGATCGGTTTGGACAGGGGCGGACGAATTCTCTGCGCGTCCGGCAGGAGCGCGATCCCGAGACCGGGACCCGTCGGAATATCGACGAAACCGTTCGTCGGCAAAGGAACGAAGTCTACGATGTCACTACCCAAATGCTTGCCCGTCGATTCGAAGACGCCTGCTTCGAAACCCGTCGAGTATTCCTGAATCGCGAAGTTCGGAATCGCGGCCGCGATTTGCAAACAGGCGGCAAGTCCGATCGGAGAAAGTGGATTGTGCGGCACGACCTGCACATGATGTGCCTCCGCCATCGCAGCGACTTTCTTCGCGCCCGTAATCCCGCCGCAAACGGCCACGTCCACCCGCGCATACTCCACGGCGTTGCGGGAAAGGAGCGCCTGGAACTCATAGATCGTGCAGAACCGCTCGCCCGTGGCGATCGGCACGCGAATCTTTTCGGCGACCCGAGCCATCGCGTCGGGGCCTTCGGGGCGGATCGGATCCTCGACGAACATTGGCATCGCGCTTTCGATGCCGTTCGTGAACGTGATCGCTTCGGCTGGCGTCAGGCGCCGGTGCAGTTCGACCAGCAGATCGACTTTCTCGCCCACGACCTCACGCATCCGGTGCACGTTCTGAATCGCGTCGCGCATTTTCTTGATGTGCGTCTTGAAGTAAACCTGGTCGTTGCCTTCGTCGAGAAACGGGTTGATGTGTCCGAATGCGGTGAAGCCGGACTCCATCTTGCGCTGGCATTCTTCCAGCACCTTTTCGATGGTGCTCTCGTAAATGTGGCCATAGATCCGGGCCTTGTTACGCGCCGGTCCACCCAGCAATTCATAGATGGGAACATTGAGCGCGCGGCCCTTGATGTCCCAGAGCGCGATGTCGATGGCCGAGATCGCGGAGTTGATCGCGAGTCCCTGGAAATAGCTGAACCGGTGCATCACGTTCCAGTGATGTTCGATGTCGAAGGCGCGCTTGCCGACCAGATACTCCGCAAAGCGCCTGACCGCGGTGCCTGCGGCCTCGATGTGCCCCCAGATGCCAGCTTCGCCGTAGCCGACGATGCCGGCATCGGTCTCGATGCGAACGAACATGAACTGGCCGACGTGCATAGGCTCGACTTTGACGATCTTCATTGACCCTGCTCCTTGACTGACAGTTGATATGCCTTCTCAGGCGTTCGGTAGTTCGATATCGCGTTACTTGGCGTGCGCTTCCATGCTCTCGGACATCGCAGACGGCGTGGACTCAGCCGGCTCGTCGAGATTCCTGCCGCGTGTCTCCGGCCCAAGGAACACCGACACCGCCGTGATGAGACCCAGCGCGACCACGTACCACGCAACCAGATGCGGCGATCCGCCCCCTGCGGCAAGCAGTGCAACGGCGATCATCGGCGCGATGCCGCCGGAGATCGGCGAGGTAACTTCGCGGGCCAGCGAGAAGCCTGTGTAGCGCACGCGCGAAGGAAACATCTCGGCAAGCCAGGGGCTCTGCGCGGAAGTCATCATCGTCTTGGCGACCGACGAAACGAGGAAGAGACCCGTGTAGATCCAGACCAGCTGGCCCGATTGCAGCATCGTGAAGAAGGGAAAGATGGCGAGGCCCGAGATCAGTGCACCGCCGATGTACACCGGCTTGCGGCCGACCTGGTCCGATACCCAGCCGAAGAGCGGCACGGTGATGAACTGCAACGCGGTGCTGAACATCAGCGCCGTGACGATGAGATCCCGGGACATATGCAGTTGCTGCGTGACATACACGATCACGAACGACTCATAGATGTAGGCGAGCGAGTTGTCGCCGAGCCGGGCGCCCCACGCGCACAGCATCGGGCGCAGCGACGTACTGAATACTTCTCTGATCGGCGCCTTGACCACCGCGTTCTGCTTGCGGATCTTTTCGAAGACCGGCGTCTCCTTGAGCGTGCTGCGCAATACCAACCCGAGCATCACTACGACTGCGGAAAGAAGGAACGGTATGCGCCAGCCCCAGTCTTCGAAGGCCGCTTTCGAGAGGCTCGAAGACAGATGGAAAGTGGCAAGCGACATCAGCAGCCCGAGCGCGACACCGGTATAGGGCAGCGCGCCGTACAGGCCACGGCGTTTCGTCGGTGCGTACTCGATCACCATCAGCACCGCGCCAGCGTACTCCGCGCCGGAGCCGAGCCCCTGCAGCGCGCGTAGCACGCACAGCAGCACCGGAGCCCACACGCCAATCTGCGCGTAGGTCGGCAACACACCCATCAGCGTGGTCGAGCCACCCATCAACAGAAGGGTAATGATGAGGACCGCCTTGCGCCCGATGCGGTCTCCCAGGCGCCCGAAGATCACGCTGCCAGCGGGCCGCACGATGAAGCCGATTGCAAAGCTCGCGTAGGCGAGCAGTGTGCCCGTCAGATGGTCGTAGGACGGAAAGAACAGGGTGTTGAAGAGCGTCGCCGCCGCAGTGGCGTAGAGGTAGTAGTCGTACCACTCGACGGCGGTTCCGACGATCGCGCTCAGGATCGTATTGCGGATGGCGCGCCGGACTTCCGGCGACTGGCGGGATACGCTTTCCAAGAATCACCTCTTCTACAGGGCGCAGCGACTTGTCACGTGGGCCAAGCGTGCGCCGTCTACAGGGCCGGAAGCCTGAGCCTCGCGGGCGATGGCGCATGCAAGGCTGCGCCGTTCGGTCGATCGATTGCGTAATCCGAGTCCCGTCCGTCCGGCGAAAGGTGCCGTTCCAGCGTTCTGGAAACGTTTCCGGGAAACGTTTCCAGACAATAAATGCAGTAGACTTGATAGTCAAGAACGAAGGGGTAAACCATGAGCAAAGACTCCGCTGAGGGAGCATCGACGCGCACCGGCATCAAGGCCGTGGCCGCCCTTGCCGGCGTGGGCATCGCTTCGGTGTCGCGCGTGCTGTCGGGGCAGCCCGGCTCAAGTCCTCAATTGACGCAGCGCGTGCTGGACGCGGCCCGCCAACTGGGCTATGCGCCCAACGCCTTGGCGCAGGGCCTGCGCCGCCGGGCGACGCGATCGATCGGTTTCGTCGGATCGGACATCACGAATCCGCTGATCGCGTCGATCGTCAGCGGGGCGGAAGGCGTGCTGAGCCTCGCGGGCTTCTCGGTGTTGCTCACCAATTCGGGTGGCGTGGCGAGCGTCGATGCCGAGCGTATCGAAGTGCTCTTGCAGCGTCAGGTCGACGGACTGATCGTGCTGCCCGCTCTCGAGGACGATCCCGCGACGCTTGCCGCTTTGCGTAACACCAAGGCACCGGTGGTGCTGATCGATCGCACACTACCGGAAGATATCGTCGCCCATTACGTGCTCTCCGATCACTATCGTGGCGTTGGCGACGCCGCACGTCACCTGCTCGCGTCGGGGCACAGGCGGATCGGTCTGGTCGTGGGTCGTGACGTGCGTCCGACTCGCGAGCGCATCCGTGCAGTCGAGGACGCATTCGACGGCCTTGGTGTCGCGCGCGATCTGCTCGTTCATCGGGGAATGCTTTCGGCGGAACACGGCGAAGCCGCGCTCGAAGAGATGCTCGCCGGGGACGCACCGCCGAGCGCGGTGATTCTTGGGGGCAATCAGTTGCTGGAGGGCGCGCTGCGGGTAATTCACCGGCGGGGATTGAGGCTTGGCATCGACTTGTCGCTCGTTTGTTGCGACGACGTTCCTCTCAGCCGCTTTCACCAGCCGCCAATCGCGACCGTCATGCGGGACCCCGATCTGCTCGGCAAGCGCGCGGCCGAACTGCTGCTCGGGCAGCTCGAGACACCGAGTGCCGTTGAACCCGTGTGCCTGCCCACCTGGTTCGAGCCGCGTGCGAGCTGCGGAACGTGGTCGGAGAAAATCCCGACGAAGACCGCAGCGAAAATTCCCGGTACGCGTCGCCGACGCGCGGCAGCTTCGACCGACCTCGTGCGAGAGTGATCAGGCTGACGCCGTTCCTGCGACACTGGTCGCCGCCTTCGCGGCATACAGGATCGCTGACGCAGCGTATTGGCTCATGACGACGTGAACGACCGGCCGAACGTGGGCGAGATGAAGCCGAAGATGAAAAAATCGAAAGATGGTTGATACATAGCGATAAGCAAGGAGCGCAATGCGCTCGCCGCAGCAATGAACGGTCATCGTGCGGTATTTTCGGAAGCCCGATGCGCGATCGCAAACGGGCAAGCCGTATTCAAGCGCGACAGAACTATGGTCTGGTCGTGCAACACCGGGTATGCCACGGAGAATCTCAAGCTCGTGCCGACCGCATGACGCGTCGCTTGATTCGAAGGGAAAACTTGACATGAAGAACTGGTTGACGATCTTGCCGATGGCATCCGCGTTGGCGCTCTCGCTCGTAGGCTGTGCCACAGGCGGCATGCCACAAGGCGAGACGCATCTGAGCCCAACGCAATGCCGCGATCTCGCCGCGCTCAGGAACAACGCGCCTGTCACACCCGAGCGCAACCGGAGCGAACTGGCAGCGCTGGAAGAAGCGGGATACGACCCATCGCGGTTCTTTGATCCCTTTTATCCGGACGATCTCCAGGCGGCCCAGCGTCAGGTCGACCGTTGGTTTCAGGCGGAATGCGAACAGGCGCAGCGCGGTTGAAGCGCACGCCGCCATGGCTCTCCGCTCACTCCCTATCGTCCACCTGCAATCGATCAACGAGTCGCCAGCATTCGCACGGCAGTGTGAAGTTGTCTCTGAACCACCCTCAACAAACCGCGCGACCGCTATGACTGCTTCGGAGGCACAGCGGCCGGGCGCGAGATCACGCGGACAGCAATTTCTTTTGAGGTGCGATCGACGCCTGCCCATGTGCGCATGGCTCGTGGTGCGCGACGTCATGTGCGGGCAGGCGTTGGCTGCTCCTCGCGGACACAGACGACAGCGTCGTTCTGAAAGTGAGTCCCGTGCCCCGATCGGCGCCCTGCAAGCGTTCTTGTCACACAGGCAGAAAGATTCGCCGACAGGGGAAACAACGATGCGCTTTGCATCGATGCGACAAACCACTATGGCGATGCACGGCAAGATAGACAAATAACTCGACGTTGCAGAAAGGAATATAAGCGGCACGGGCGCCTTATCGGCGACCGTGCCGTTCGCCATTCCCCCGCGTCTTTCCATTCGACAACCCTTTGAGCGTCTCGTCATGCTCCGCGCGAAGCACGTCGACAAACGCCATCGCGAGCCGCTCACGCGGCCGATGCGGCGGAAACAGCAAGTATGTGGTGAACGTCACCGCCGGCGAAAACGGCCGAATGGCGACATCGGGTCCGGCGAAATCCTGCGCAACGACCGGATGCGCCAGCGTCAGCCCCATCCCGCAGCGCACCATCTCGCAGCAGATCGCCGCGTACTGCGCCTCGATCGCGAGTACGCGCTCGACGCCCGCGCGCTCGAAGACTTCGTCCATTTGCGCGCGCGTGCCGTCGCCGTGACATAGCGAAATGAACGGCTCCCCCTGAAAATCCGCGGGCTTGAGCGTCGCCTTCTTCGCGAGCCGGTGCGTTGCCGGCATCACCGCGACCGCCGACACCTTCGAAAGCAATTCCACCTCGCAATTCGACGCCTCGCTGATATACACCGCGACACCCAGATCGCAGAACTGCGACGCCGTCCAGTGATTCACCGTCCCCGACGTATTCACATGCAGCGACACCGTCACCTCCGGATACAGCGCCTGAAAGCGCTTGATCGCGTGCGGCACGAGCGTGAGCCCCGCCGACGGCATCGCCGCGATACGCAGCCGCCCGCTGCCCAGGTTGCGAATCTGCGCTGCCGCGTTCGCAAGTCCTTGCAGGCCCACGTACGCGCGCTCCACCTCGCGAAAGAACGCGTTGCCTTCGCTCGTCGGAATCAGGCGCACGCCGCTCCGCTGAAAAAGCAGCAGGCCGGTTTCGCGCTCCAGCTGAGAGATCAGACGGCTCACGTTCGGCTGCGACGTGAAGAGTTCCTTGGCGGCGGCCGTCATCGAACCCGCGACCATGACCGCGCGAAACGCCTCGATATGCTTCAGGTTCATGTGCTCCATCCCATATCAACGATGTATGGATAGTTATTTTATTCGTATTGGACGATATGGGTCGATCGCGCGAGACTTACATCACGGACGGTCCCCTCCCGCCAGGTTCGCGAACCCCACATCGAATGGAGAAGTGTTCATGAATACAGTGCAGCAACGCCGCAGCCGCTCCCCTGTCCGCACGCTTGCCGCCGCGCTTGGCTGCGTCGGCGCCCTCCTCGGGCCGGCGCTCGCGCACGCCGACACCACGCTCTACGTGGCGAACGTCGGCGGATCGAATGAACAGCTTTACCGGCAGAAGATCATGCCGGCCTTCGAGAAGGCGAATAACGTCAAGATCGTCTATGTGGCGGGCAATTCCAGCGACACGCTCGCGAAACTGCAGGCGCAAAAGGGCCACCAGCAGATCAACGTCGCCGTAATGGACGACGGCCCGATGTACCAGGCGATGCAGTTCGGCCTCTGCGCGAAGGTGGAAGACGCGCCTGTCATGAGCGACCTGTATCCGCTCGCGAAGCTCGGCGCGACGTCGGTCGGTGTGGGCATGGTGGCGACGGGCATCGGCTACAACGAGGAAGCGTTCAAGAAGCTCGGCCTGCCCGCACCGGACTCGTGGCAGGTGCTCACCGACAAGCGCCTCAAAGGCAAGCTCGGCGTGCCGCCGATCACGAACACCTACGGCCTGCACACGCTCGTGATGCTCGCGCGCATGAACGGCGGCGGCGAGAAGAACATCGACCCCGGCTTCGCGGTGATGACCAAGCAGGTCGCGCCCGAAGTGCTTTCGTGGGCGCCGACGCCCGGCGAAATGGACGGCCTCATGCAAAGCGGCGACGTGATCCTCGCGCCCTACGGCAGCGGCCGCGCGGTCGCGCTGCAGAACACCGGCTTCCCGCTCAAGTTCGTTTATCCGAAGGAAGGCGGCGTGGCGCTGCAGGTGGCCGCATGCGCGGTTGCCGAGAACGCCCAGCCGCAGTTATCGCAGAAGTTCATCCAGTTCCTGTTGAGCCCCGAGGTGCAGGCGATGCAGGCGCAGGCGATCGGCCTCGGTCCGGTCAACAAGACGGTCAAGCTCGCGCCGGAAATCGCCGCGCGCGTGCCCTACGGCGCGGAACAGATCGGCAAGCTGACCGCGATGGACTGGACCACGGTCAACCAGCATCGCACCGAATGGACGGAGCGCTGGAACCGTTCCGTCGAACGATAAGCGGCTGTTGTCACAGCCTCCCCTTCCTCGACGACCCGACGATCCGACGCACATGACCTTTCTGACACTCCAAGGCATCTCGAAGCGCTACGGCGACTTCACAGCCATCGAGCATATCGATCTCGCGGTCGAGCGCGGCGAGTTCCTGTCGCTGCTCGGGCCGTCCGGCTGCGGCAAGACGACGACGCTTCAGATGATCGCGGGCTTCGTCACGCCGAGCGCGGGCCGGATCACGCTCGACGGCCGCGACATCACGAACGAGCGCCCGGAAAAGCGCGGCATGGGCGTCGTGTTCCAGAGCTACGCGCTCTTTCCGCACATGACAGTGGCGGGCAACGTCGGCTTCGGGCTGGAGATGCGCAACGTGAAGCGCGCCGAGCGCGCGGTGCGCGTCGCCCAGGCGCTCGATCTCGTGCGACTGAAGGGGCTCGATGCGCGCTATCCGAAGGAGCTCTCGGGCGGCCAACGCCAGCGCGTCGCGATTGCGCGCGCGCTCGCGATGCAGCCCGAACTGCTGCTGCTCGACGAACCCATGTCGAATCTCGATGCGAAGCTGCGCGAGGAGATGCACATCGAATTGCGCGCGATCCAGAAGCGCCTCGGCATCACGACGATCCTCGTCACGCACGACCAGGTCGAGGCGATGACGATGAGCGACCGCATCGCGGTGATGCATCGCGGCAGGATCGCGCAGTTAAGCACGCCGTTCGAGGCCTACGAGCGGCCGGAGACGCCTTTCGCGTCGACGTTCCTCGGCAAGACCAACACCTTCGCGGGTGAAGTGCTGCGGCGCAACCCACGCTGCAACGAAGTCGATGTGGCGGGCACGACGCTCGCGGTGCCGCACGAAGGGCGCACGGTGGAAGGCGCGGTGCACGTCTACATCCGTCCGGAGAAGGTGCGCCTCGCGAACGGCGACGCGCGCATACGCGGACGCATCTCGACGCGCGTATTTGTCGGCAACCAGTGGCTGCTGGAGATCGAGACGAGCCTCGGCACGCTCAGGGTCGCACAGCCGAACTACGGCGCGCCGCCGCCTTCGGAAGGCGACGAAGTGGGCGTCGCCTGGACCGACGACGACCTGCGCATGCTCGGACGGGAGAACGCTCATGGCAACGCTTGACGACACGCGCGGCGGCGCCGCGCCGTGGCTCTTGTCCGCGCCCGCGCTCATGCTGTTCGGCGCGTTGCTGCTGGTTCCGCTCGTGCTGACGCTCCTGCTTTCGTTCCGCGTCTTCAGCGACATCGCCGGCGTGCAGGCGGCCTACACGCTGAAGAACTACGTCGAGGTCGTGACCGATCCCTATTACGGCACGATCTTCCTGCGCACCGCCGGCCTCGCATTCTCGGTGACGCTGTTGAGCATCGTGCTCGGCGTGCCGGAGACGATCGTGCTCGCGCGCATGAAACGGCCGTGGCAGTCGCTGTGCCTGCTCGTCGTGCTCGGGCCGCTCCTGATCTCGGTCGTGGTGCGCACGCTCGGCTGGCAGATTCTGCTCGGCAACAACGGCGTGCTGAACAACGCACTGCAGGCGCTGCACATTACGTCAGAACCGGTGCGCCTCGTCTTCACGATGACCGGCATGGTGATCGCGCTCACGCACGTGCTCGTGCCGTTCATGGTGATGTCGGTCTGGGCCACGCTGCAAAAGCTCGATCCGCAGGTCGAATGGGCAGGGCTCTCGCTCGGCGGCTCGCCGTTTCGCGTGTTCCGCCGCGTGGTGCTGCCGCAGATCATGCCCGGCGTGCTGTCGGGTTCGATCATTGTCTTCGCGCTCTCGGCCTCCGCGTTTGCGACGCCCGCGCTGATCGGCGGACGACGCCTCAAAGTGGTTGCGACCGCCGCCTACGACGAATTCCTCGGCACGCTCAACTGGCCGCTGGGCGCGAGCATCGCGGTGCTGCTCCTGATCGCCAACGTAGCGATCGTGATGGGGTGCAGCCGTCTCGCCGAACGTCGTTTCAAGCACATTTTCGACTGACCGCGCCGAGGCCGACATGAAACAAAACGGATTCTGGGGCTTGTTCTACAACGCGCTCTTCCTCTCGTTCATCCTTGCGCCGCTCGTGGTCGTGATGCTGGTCGCGTTCACCGACAAGGGCTTCATCTCGATGCCGTTCGACGGCGCGTCGCTGCGCTGGTTCCGAGCGATCGTCGAGAATGGCGACATCGTCGCGGCGTTCTGGCTTTCGGTGCGGCTCGCGTTCGCCGCCGCGACGATCGGCGTGTTGCTCGCGGTGCCGGCCGCGCTCGCGATCGCCCGCTACCGCTTTCCCGGCCGCGCCGCGCTGATGGGCTTCTTCCTCTCGCCGATGATGATCCCGGCCGTCGTGCTCGGTATCGCGTTCCTGCGCTTTTTGTCTCTGCTGCATCTGAGCGGCTCGTTCTGGGCGCTGACCGCGACGCACGTCGTCGTCGTGCTGCCGTATGCGCTGCGGCTCGCGCTGTCGTCGGCGGTGGGGCTCGATCGCGATGCCGAGCGCGCCGCGCTTTCCTGTGGCGCGAGCCGCTTCACGGCGTTCCGGCGCGTGGTGCTGCCGATGATCCGCACGGGCGTCGCGGGCGGCTGGGTGCTCTCGTTCATCCAGAGCTTCGACGAACTGACGATGACCATCTTCGTCGCGACGCCCGGCACCACCACGCTGCCCGTCGCCATGTACAACCAGATCGCGCAGACGATCGATCCGCTCGTCGCTTCGGTGTCGGCGGTGATGATCGTGGGCACGGTCGTGCTGATGGTGCTGCTCGACCGCATGGTCGGCCTCGACCGCATTCTTATCGGAGAAGCTCGATGAAAGGCAATACTTCCGCCAGCCCGGACGTGCTCGTGCTCGGCGGCGGACTGGTCGGCTCGGCAGTGGCGTACGGGCTCGCGCGCGAGGGCGCGAAGGTCACGGTCGTCGATCAGGACGACGGCGGCTTTCGGGCATCGCGCGGCAATTTCGGCCTCGTGTGGATTCAGGGCAAGGGCTACGGCCTGACGCCCTACGCACGCTGGTCGCGCAGTTCGGCGACGCGCTGGCCCGCGCTCGCGGCAGGCTTGCTGGACGAAACCGGTATCGATGTCGCGTTGCGCCAGCCCGGCGGCTTTCACCTGTGCTTCTCCGGCGACGAACTGGCCGAGCGCGAAAAGCGCCTCTCGACGCTGCAAAGTGAACTGGGCGGCGACTATCCGTATCAGTTGCTCGATGCGCGCGAACTGCGCGAACTGCTGCCCGCGATCGGCCCGGAAGTGGCCGGCGCGAGCTACACGCCGATGGACGGACACGTCAATCCGCTCAAGCTCCTGCGCGCATTGCACGCCGGGATGCAGCGCCACGGCGTAACACTCGAAAGCGGCGACGGCGCCGAGCGCATCGTGCCTGAGGGCGGCGCGTTCACGGTGCACGGCAAGCGCGGCGTGTGGCGCGCATCGCGCGTCGTGCTGTGCGCGGGGCTCGGCAACCGCGCGCTCGCACCGCAAGTCGGGCTGCATGCGCCCGTCGCGCCCAATCGCGGACAGGTGCTCGTGAGCGAGCGCGTCGCGCCGTTCCTCCATCACCCGACGATGAACGTCCGCCAGACCGATGAAGGCACCGTGCAATTCGGCGATTCGATGGAAGAAGTCGGCCTCAACGACTTCACGACCACGGGCGTGCTTTCGAACATCGCGCAACGCGGCGTGCGCGCGTTTCCGCTGTTGAAAAACGTGCGGCTCGTACGGACCTGGGCGGCGTTGCGCGTCTACAGCCCCGACGGCTTTCCGATCTACGAACAGTCGGCGCGGCATCCGGGGGCGTTCGTCGTGACCTGCCACAGCGGCGTGACGCTCGCCGCCGCTCACGCGATGCGCATCGCGCCGTGGATCGCGGGCGCCCCGATGCCCGACGACCTCTCCGTCTTCGCAGGCGGCCGATTCGCCGATGCCCGCGCCCACCTGACTCCCGCTCACTGAACCCGCCATGACTTCGAAACCGCTTTTCAGGGCCCTGCCCGGCGCCGACGCGCTCATCGACATCTCGTTCAACGACCAGCCGCTGCGTGTGCCCGGCGGCCGTTCGGTCGCCGCCGCGCTGCTTGCGGCCGGCATCGATCGCTTTCGCGCGACGCCCGTCTCCGGCGCCCCGCGCGCGCCCTACTGCATGATGGGCGCGTGCTTTGAATGCCTCGTCGAAATCGACGGCGTGCCGAGCCGCCAAAGTTGCATGGTGACGGTGCGCGACGGCATGCGCATCCGCTCGCAGGAAGGCGCGCGCGATTTGCCGCCGGTCGCGGCCGAACCGCTGGAGAACGCTCATGGTCGCTGAACAGGTGGATGTGGCGGTCGTCGGCGCGGGTCCGGCCGGCCTGAGCGCGGCCGCGCGCGCAGCGGCGCTGGGTTTGAGCGTGGTGCTGCTCGACGAACAGGACGCGGTCGGCGGGCAGATCTATCGTGCAATAGAGCGCACCGATGCGCGCCGCCGCGAGATTCTCGGACCCGACTACGCGGCAGGCGCCGTGCTCGCGCAGGCCTTCGTGCGTTCGGGCGCGCGGCATGTCGCGAACGCGTCGGTGTGGCAGGTGACGCGCGAGCGCAGCGTCCATTACCTGAAGGACGGCAAGGTCGGCAGTTTCGAGGCGAAGCGCGTGATCCTCGCGACGGGCGCACTGGAGCGACCCTTCCCGATCCCCGGCTGGACGCTGCCCGGCGTGCTCACCGCGGGCGCCGCGCAGATCCTGCTGAAAAGCGCGGGCGAAGTGCCTGCCGAGCCGCCGGTGCTGGTCGGCTGCGGGCCGCTCCTGTACCTGCTCGGCTGGCAATACGTGCGGGCGGGCGTGCCGATCCGCGCGCTCGTCGATACGACGCGCCATGAAGACCGCTGGCGCGCGAAGCGGCATTTGCTGTCCGCGGTACGCGCCTGGCCGTTCCTGAGCAAGGGCCTGCAACTGATGCGCACGCTGCGCGAAGCGGGCGTGCCGATGCACGAAGCCGCCGACGATCTGCGCGTCGAAGCGGCGCGCGGCGCGGACGGCAGCGAGCGCGCCGCAGCGCTCCATTTCACGACGCAGGGAAACGCGCATCGCATCGAGGCGAGCGTGATTCTGCTGCATCAGGGCGTCGTGCCCAATACGCAGTTCACGCTGGCGCTGCGGGCGAAGCATCGCTGGGATGCGGCGCAACTCTGCTTTACGCCCGCCACCGATGCGTGGGGCGAACTGGATGTCCCCGGCATCTTCGTCGCGGGCGATGGTTCGGGCATCGGCGGCGCGCTGGCGGCGGCCGAGCAAGGCGAACTGAGCGCGCTCGCGGTCGCGGCGCAGCTCGGCGCCATCGATACGGCGAGCCGCGACCGCCAGGCCGCGCCGCATCGCCGCAAGCTCGCGGACGTGATGCGCATCCGTGCGTTTCTCGACAGCCTCTACCGACCGCGCGACGCCAACCGCATCCCCGCCGACGACGTCATCGTCTGCCGCTGCGAGGAAGTCACCGCGGGCGACGTGCGCGGTTTTGTCGAGCTGGGCTGCCTCGGGCCGAATCAGGCGAAGTCGTTCGGACGCTGCGGCATGGGTCCTTGTCAGGGGCGACTGTGCGGCCTGACGGTGACCGAAGTGATCGCACAGGCACGCAAGGTGGAGCCGGAAACGGTCGGTTACTACCGCATCCGTCCGCCGATCAAGCCGCTCACACTCGGAGAGCTCGCCGGTGAATAAACCATCGCAACCGCTGCGGGAAACGGATGTGCTGGTCGTCGGCGGCGGCCTGCACGGATCGAGCAGCGCCTTTCACATGGCGCAACGCGGCGCAAGCGTCACGGTGCTCGAAGCCGATTACGTCGGCCGTCATTCGTCGGGCGTGAACGCGGGCGGCGTGCGCACGCTCGGGCGGCCGCTGCCGGAAATTCCCCTTTCGCTGATGTCGCGCGAAATCTGGCACACGCTCGCTGAAACCATTGGCGACGATGCGGGCTTTGTGCCGTCGGGGCAAATGAAGATCGCCGAAACGCAAGCCGAACTCGACGAATGCCGCGAGCGGGTCGATTTGCTCGAAGCGCACGGTTTCTCGCACGAAAAGCTGATCGATCGCGAGACGCTGCTCGACATCGAGCCGAACATTGCGCCGCACGTCACGGGCGGCGTCTGGGTCGAGCGCGACGGCTATGCACTGCCGTTCCGGGCCACCACGGCGTTCCGCCTCGCGGCGCAAAAGCACGGCGCGATTTTCCATGAGGGGACGCCCGTCGGACGCATCGAACAGCGCGGCGAGCGCTGGCTCGCACACACGCCGTCAGGCACGTTCGCGGCGGAGAAGCTCGTCGTGACAGCGGGCGCGTGGGCCGGCGAACTGGCGCGACAAGTTGGCGAGCCCGTGCCGGTGCATCCGGAAGGCCTGATGCTGATGGTCACGCATCGCGTCGCGCCGTTTTGCCGCTCGACGCTCGGCGCGACCGGCCGGCCGCTGTCGTTCAAGCAGTTCGACAACGGGACGGTCGTGATCGGCGGCAAGCTGATCGGCATCGCGGATTTGCCCGCGCGGCACGGCGAAGTGGATTTCGCGCGGCTCGTGAAAAGCGCGAACACGGTGGTCGACCTGTTTCCCCATTTGCGCAATCTCGGCATCAATCGCGCGTGGGCGGGCGTCGAAGCCTTCACCGACGACTCGCTGCCCGTCATCTCGCCGAGCCGCCGCGCGTCGAACCTGACCTACTCGTTCGGCTATTGCGGCAGCGGCTTCCAGCTCGGTCCGGGCTGCGGCCGGCTCGTCTCCGAACTCGTGCTCGACGGACGGCCTTCCCTTCCGCTCGATGCCTTCGCCATCGACCGCTTCGGCCCGATGGTGCATTGAACCCCGGCGCGCGCCATCCGGTGCGCGCCCGTCAACCCGCACAGGAGTGCTTCAACGTATGACCGATATCGTCAGGATCGAAACCAATCAGCGCATGAGCCGTGTCGTCAAGGCGGCGGGACTCGTGTTCATCGGCGGACAGACGGCGAACGACCGCACGCCCGACGTCCGCGCGCAGACGCGCCAGGTGCTCGACAAGATCGACGGTTTTCTGGAGAAGGCGGGCATCGACAAGACGCGGCTTGTTTCCGCTCAGGTGTGGCTCGCGGATATCGCGCGTGACTTCGCGGGCATGAACGAGGTGTGGGATGCGTGGGTGCCTGAAGGCTGTGCGCCGACGCGCGCGACGGTTCAATCGCAACTGGCCGCGCCGGATTTGCTTGTCGAGATCACGGTGACGGCGCTCAGCTGAACTTTTGTCTCGAACCAGGTGCGCGGCTTGAGCGAGCCGCGCACGCCGCCTCGCCAATTGCAGGCGTCGCCTTGAAGGCCGCGTTGCGCAACTAAAAGCGCTTCGCCATCACACCTGTGCCGCTCCCTCTTGGTGCCACCCGAAGGCACCGAGGTTCACGTCGCCCGGGTCCACCTGTTGCTCGGGTCGGCCCGAAGCGAGATAGGAAGCCGCTGGACCGCACTGTCGACGCGTTCGGAAGACGGGTAATGCACATACCAGCATAGTCGCTGAACTGGTTGCGCTGCCTTGCGATGGTTACGATAGCGCAAGTCAAACAGCCGTCACGGAGTTCGTTATGAAGCGTTTTCACATTGCGCTGGCCGTTTCAAACCTCGACGAGTCGATCTCCGACTATAGCCGCCGCCTCGGACAGCCGCCGTCCGCCGTCGTGCCAGGCCAGTACGCGATGTGGCGCACTGATCTGCTTAACTTCTCCATCAACGAAAAGCCGGGAAAGGCCGGCCAGTTGCGACACCTCGGGTTTGAAGACGATGCCGCGGAAGGTTATTCGAGCAGCTTCGATGTGAACGGGCTCGAATGGGAGCTGTTTTCAGCCATTGAACAGGACGCGCGCATCGCCAGTACGTATGGCACTCCCGCGCGCGCCTGACGATTACAGGCAATCGCAATCGTGCTTATGTTCTGACTCCACGCGGCGAAAGCGATGTCACCACTTCTGACAGATCTGCCCGAGTGATTGGCCTGAATCGCTACAATGACCCAGATGAGTTCCCCTTGGACGGCATCGATGCGAGACACGCTTACTTCCTTTTTCTGGAGCGGCGAGACCATCCGCAGTCGACGGGTCAGTGAGATCGTTTTGTCAGGCACGCTTGACGTGCCTGCGCCCTCTGCACGCCTGCTTGCGGATTGGCAAAGAGAGACCACGTCGCGGCTCGTGCTGGAACCCGGGGATGTCGAGCCGATGCCTTTGGCGCGAGCTCGTGCACGCTGGCCGGAATACAGGCGCTGCGTGCAGGCAGTGTCCGACTGGACGGGCGCGCTTGGATTGCCCGCCGTGCTTGCATCCAGCGACGTAGCGCTCATGGCCTGTCGTGGCGCGAGGTACCACCACGACGGTGCGCATTATGGCGGTGCGGCTTTTTGCAATCTCTTCCTGAGCGAGGACAAGGGTCTGGACTTGCATTTTCCCTTTACGGGCCATCGCATTCCCCTGACCCGGGGAACAGTTGTGCTGTTCGATACTGGCCAGCCTCATGGCGTCATTCAGCGCCGCAGTTCCGGTTTTAGTGTGACTGACTTCGCACCGGATCAGGAGTGCACTCAGATATTCCTGACCTGGGAGCTTCCCATCGAAGACACCCATGTTCAGCAAGCACTTGATGTGGTCTTCGACACCGCCTGTTCGAATTCACCGCAACTGGATGAAGAGCAGGTTTGGTTGAACGGCGCACCAGCCGCTGTGTGCCCAGAGTCCGGTCGCTGGTACCGGGTCGACTAGCGGACGCCCGATATGTTCGCTGAATAGACCCGGTACGAGCGGCTTCCGAACAGCGTGTTCGGATCACATCGAAGAATCGTTCGCGCGGCAGGCCATTCGCCTCGGTGAGCACCACGGCTTCCGCCATCGCCTCTATCGCCATCGTGATCATCATGGCCAGCGAAGGCGAGGTCTGCATTAAGCGGGGGCCGTCTCCCCGTCTCCTGCGTAGTCAGCCAAGCCGATACACTCGACTCACCGTCCCTCGGAACAACGCCTTACGCTCGTCAGAACTCGCCTGCGCAGTCAACCGTTTGAATGCATTCCAGCCGTTGCTATACGGATAGGAACCCTTGTCCACAGGAAAATTGCTCTCGAACATGCAGCGGTCGGCGCCGAACGCCTCGATGCACGTGTGCATCCACGGCTTCCAGGCCTCCGCGAGTTCCATCGATGACGGTGGCCGCCCGCCCTTGTCAAAGTCGAAGCCATTGATCCGCATCCCCAGGCCACCGACCTTGACATGCACGTTCGGCAACTGCGCCAACGCGCGCATGGAACGGGACCAATCGTCGAATACTTCCTTGCGCTTGTCCTCGTAGCTCGCGATGCGCACGACGCCGCCACAATGATTGACGATAATCGGCACGTCCGGATTGGCCTTCGCGAGATCGTACAGTTCGGGAAGCTGCGGGAAGAACAGCCACGCGTCGTAGGAAAGACCGAGCGCACCGAGTTGCGCGACGCCTGCGCGATACGCAGGATCGAGCAGCAGTCCACGCGGCGCGGCGGTGAGCGGATTGGCGAGTGTCGGATCGGCGTCCCAGGTCGCGAGGTGACGCACGCCGCGAAACCGGCCCTGCCCCGCTTGAACGTGCGCTTCGAGCACGTCGCGAACCGCCGCGCCACGACGAAGATCCGCATATCCGACGATGCCCTTCGCAACCTGTGGCGACGCGGGCGGCAACGCCGCCGTGGCACCCGCAACATACGCCGTCTCGCCGACGGGCCGGAGTTCCACAGGACCGTCCTGCCGGTAGCGCGTCAGCGCCTGCATGTACACAGACGCCTTGATGTTGTGGCCGGACTGCGCATCCTGAAGGTACTCGTCGAGCAGATACGTCCAGCCCGGGCGCTCGTAGAAATGATGATGCGCATCG
Source organism: Caballeronia humi (assembly GCF_001544475.1). Lineage (GTDB taxonomy): Bacteria > Pseudomonadota > Gammaproteobacteria > Burkholderiales > Burkholderiaceae > Caballeronia > Caballeronia humi. The sequence continues at coordinate 86,191 of NZ_FCNW02000015.1, forward strand.
ATGATCGGCATCGCGGGTTCAAGCGCGGCTTCGGCTCCGGAGGCGAGCCACTCCGATCGAACGGGCAGATAGTTGCTGGTCGATGTCATCTTGCGCGTCTCCTCCTTGACGATTCCTTGCGCGGCACAAATGGCCGGGACCGCGGGAATGGCGATCGATGCGGCAGCCGCGCCAAGAAGCCTGCGGCGTTTGGGCGAATGAAACGTCTTCATGCTCGTTCACCCCGGCTGAAAGCGTAGAGACTGAGCGTCAAGAGAGTCGTCACGCCCAGCACGACCGCCAGTCCGAGCATCCCCGCCGTGTAGGTGCCGAAGCTGTCTTTCAGATACCCCACGAGGTACGGTCCGGCGAAGCCGCCCAGCGCGCCGATCGAGTTGATCAAGGCGAGCCCTCCGGCGGCTGCCTGACCGGACAGGAAACGAGCGGGCAGCGTATAGAAAATCGTGCGACCCGCAATCGTGCCGACGAGCGCCACTGTAATGCCGACCATCGCCGGCAACAATTGATGGAAGTACGTCGAGACACCGAGCGCGACCGCGCCGATCAGGAAGCCCGCAGCGAGGTTGGCAATGTGTCCGCCGCGACGATCGACGCGTTTCGCCCACCACAGCAACGCGATCGTCGCAAAGAAGTACGGCACCGCGGAAAGCCAGCCAGTCTGCGTTACGCTCATCCCGTGCGCTTTGAGCATCTGCGGCAACCAGATGCCAATCCCGTACGAGCCCATCGTGAAGCCGAACGAGATCATCGCGAGGATATAGACACGTACGTCCTCGAGCGCCGCACGAAAATCCTTCTTCTTCTGGCTAGCCGACCCTTCGCGGTCGAAGGCGCCTTGCAGGGCCTGACGTTCTTCCGGTGAGAGCCATTTGGCATCGGCGGGTTTGTCGGCGAGCATCTTCAATACGAGATAGCCGATGAAACATGCCGGCAGTCCCTCGGCGATGAACATCCACTTCCACCCTGCGAGACCCAATACGCCGTCCATCTGAAGCAGCCAGGTCGACAGCGGCCCGCCTACCAGCGAGGATAAGGGTGTGGAAACGGTGAACCACGCCAGAACGCGAGTGCGGTAAGTGACCGGGAACCAGATCGCGAGGAAGAAAATCACGCCCGGAAAGAACCCGGCCTCGCCGATGCCGAGCAGCAGCCGGATCGCATAAAAGCTGTTCGGTCCGACGGCAAACGCCGTTGCGGCTGCCATCAGCCCCCAGGTGATCATGATGCGAGCGAGCCAACGCCGCGCGCCGAAGCGGTAGAGCAAAAGATTGCTCGGCACCTCGCACAGGCAATAGCCCGCGAACATGATGCCCGCGCCCCAACCGAACTGGGTAGCGGTCAGGCCGAGGTCGCGGTTCATTGTCAATGCGGCAAAGCCGACGCTCGTCCGGTCGAGATAATTGAAGAAATACGCGAGCGCAAGCAGCGGAATGAAGCGCCACGCCGCTTTCCTGACCGCCTGCTGTTCGAGGGTGGAATCGGCGGGCGTTTCAGCCGTCATGCCAGGGGAAAGGGATGTCATTGTCGTCTCCATACGTCTCGCTGCCCGAGGCAACCGTATGCCGGTCGGCGCGGCGAAGCGTTCGATTGCGATGCTTTCCGGCGTCAGGCGCTGGCAAGCTCATTGGGCGAAGGATTCGTCCGATCGCCGGACGGCCAGTCCGTGCATCTGACGACACCGGCTTCGGTCAACTGCCTGAGCGCTTCAGGCGAGTAGCCAAGCTGGGACAGCAGCGCCTCCGTATCCTGGCCGAGTGCGGGCGGGCCGGCGCGCAGCTTCAGTCGCTCGCCAGCCAGTGTCAGCGGCAATAGCGCGGTACGCGTCGCGACCGATTGACCCGCGCCGCTGGCATCGGGCGGCAGGGTCACGTCGGCCAGCCCGCCGGTCGCGAGCAGATGGGGATCGTCGAACAGATCCTGAGGCTTGGTGATTGGTGCGTACGGCAAGCCGATGCCCTCGAAGATCGCGCTGATCTCTGCCGCGCTGAACGCTTCCATGTGTTTCCGCAGTCGCGGCAGCAGCCACTCGCGGGCCTGAACGCGCTGATTGTTAGTCGCAATCCGCTCATCCGACTTCAGATCGGACAGGCCGAATGCGTCACAGAACAAGGCCCACTGCGTATCCGACACGACCGCCAGAAAGATCTGCTCGCCGTTCTTGACCGAAAAGACGTCGTACACCGCCCACGCGGAGATGCGGCTCGGCATCGGCGCGGCGGCCTGGCCCGTCACGGCGAACTGCATCATGTGCTGGGCCACGAGGAACACGTTGTTCTCGAAAAGCGCGCTCTGCACTTCCTGCCCAAGGCCCGTGCGCTCGCGCTGAGCAAGCGCGGCCATCGCGCCGATGGCACCGAACATGCCGCCCATGATGTCGTTGACACTCGTTCCTGCACGGAGCGGACGCCCTTCGGGTCCGGTCATATAGGCGAGGCCACCCATCATCTGCACCACTTCGTCCAGTGCGGTGCGATGGTCATACGGGCCAGGCAGAAAGCCTTTGTGCGAGACGTAGACGAGACGCGGGTTGAGCTTCGACAGCGCCGCGTATCCGAGACCGAGCTTGTCCATCGTGCCGCTCTTGAAATTCTCGCTAAAGACGTCGGCGCTGGCGAGAAGCTTGTGCACGATCTCGATGCCGCGCGGGTCTTTCACGTCGACGGCGATGCTCTTCTTGTTGCGGTTGAACGTGCCGAAAAACCCCGCACCCGAACCTCGCAACGCGCGTGTGCTGTCGCCCGCGATCGGTTCGACCTTGATGACTTCCGCACCGAGATCGGCCAGCACCATGCCGCACGTTGGCCCCATCACCATGTGCGTCATCTCGACCACGCGCATGCCGCCATACGGCAGGGATTGATCCGCTTGAACGTCGCTCATTGTGCGGCTCCCAGCAAGCACCCTTCTGGCTTCGGCGCACTCGGCGTGCGGCCGTCCGCATAGCGGAATCCCTTGGGCAAGCCAGCGTCCTGCACGTGCCCGTAAAGCGCTTCGCCCGGCAGCGCTTCGGCGAGGATCGCGCGTGCGGCGATGAGCGCATCGATGTCGATGCCCGTGTCGAAGCCCATCGCTTCGAGCAGGAATGCGAGGTCTTCGGTGACGATATTGCCAGTCGCGCCGGGCGCATAAGGACAGCCGCCAAGGCCTGCCTGGCTGGCGTCGATCGTCGTGACGCCCGCTTCCAGGGCGGCGACGACATTCGCCAGTCCCTGCCCGCGCGTGTTATGGAAGTGCGCGCCACCAGCCTTGCCACCGAGTTCACTCTGCAAGCGGCGGAACAGGCGCCGGACCTGAGCCGGATTCGCGTAGCCGCTCGTATCTGACAGGCCCACTTCGTCGACGCCGCATTCGGCCATCGCGACGCACATGCGCATCGTCTCATCGTCGCCGACGGCGCCCGCGATCGTGCAGCCGAATGCCACCGACACCCCCGCTTCGATCTGAACGCCCGGGAACCGCGCATTGCGCAACGCGACGATCTCGCGCACCTCGTCGATCATCTGCGCGGTCGTCTTGCGAATGTTCGCCATCGAATGCTCGTTGGTCACCGATACCGGCAGGGTCACCTTATGCACGCCTGCTTCGAACGCACGCTCGGAACCGCGCAGATTCGGCGCGAGCACGGCCACGTGAAGACCGGGGATAGTCAGCGCGTGAGACACAACGTCGTGAATGTCGCCCATTTGGGGAAGCAACTTCGGCGGCACGAAGGAGCCGACTTCGATTTCTTTCAACCCGGCAGCGGCCAGCGCTGAAATCCAGCGCAGCTTTGCGGCTGTCGGCATGACGGCTTTGACGCTTTGCAGGCCGTCGCGCGGACCGACCTCGCTGATCAACACCTTGGGAGGACAGGGATTATTCAAGACAAACTCCTTATCAATCGTTCTATCTGAAAGAACTACGTTCCGTTAGATAGAACTATAAGAGCGAACTCAAAACGTTTTAAGGTGGGTATACCCGCAAAATTGCAAATTTTCAGAACTTGCGTTCTACACGGCAGAACGATAGAGTGAGAACCGATTCACACTCAGGAAGCGCAAATTGGTCACCGAGACGAACGAAATACCACCTGAGGAACCCGATGTGGCGTCCGAAACCTCCAGCGGCGTCGCGGTACTCGATCGCGCGTTCGCGATCCTCAATGCCTTCGGACCAACCGACGACAGGCTGTCGCTCGCAGAACTCTCGCGTCGAACCAATCTGTACAAAAGCACCGTACTACGGCTGTTGAGCGCACTGGAGCACGGCGGATTCGTGCGCAAGCTGATCGACGGCCAGTACGCGATCGGGCCTCAACCGCTGCGTCTTGCAGCGCTCTATCAGCGGTCGTTTCAGGTCGGTCCCGTCATCGAACCGCTGCTTCAGGAACTGAGTCGCGACTTGGGGGAAACGGCATCGCTCTACGTGCGTCAAGGCGACAAACGCCTCGTGCTCTACCGTGTGGAACCGGCGCGGGCCGTGCGGGTGTCGATTCGAATCGGCGAGGAATTTGCGGTCGATAAAGGTGCTTCGGGCAAGGTGCTGCTCGCCTTTACTGATAGTCAGGACCCGCGCTGGGACGATGTTCGCGAACAGCTTTGGGCGGTTTCGCATGGCGAGCGTGACCCGGAGACGGCATCGGTGTCGGTGCCGGTGTTCGGGGCGACCGGAGAGCTGGTCGGCGCCCTCACGCTATCGGGGCCGAAGGCCAGGTTCGACATGGCTTCGACGATTACCGTGGCGCTCACGTCCTTGCTCGATTGCGCGAAGCGCGCGACCGTAGCACTTGGCGGCTCGGGCGCGCGCTTCGATGCAAGCATCGCGAGAACCGGAATGGAGGGCTTTCTGCCCGACGACAGTGAGAGCATGCGCAACTTGGGTTGAATGAAGCGAGGTGACCACGTGCACGCCGGCCCTTACAGGCGTACGGTGTCTTGTGCGATGGCCGATCCACCTTTGAATTCCGTCACCCGAACGTCCTGTTCGGCGTGAAACAAATGACTGGAATGGCCGACGGCAGTCCGCGCAAATTAGGGCGGCAAACAGCCCTTCACCGCAACGGGACATGAAAGCCAGCCAGCACGCTGACATCGATCACCCGCCGGCCTTTGATCTTGTTGCCAAACAGGAATCTTCAGAGGCTTCGAGCGGACGTCAAGATGTTGTAACCGCGTAGCGATGAAGAGCGTATGCACGTTTTCGCCGGTTAGCCGACTGCAGCACGTTGACTTATAACGTCGAATCCAGCACGTCGCCGGTGTTCGACGGAGCGGTCCGCAAACAGAAGGTTGTCTTGAGCGGCGACAAGCTGACGACGACCGGGTCTCCCGTGAAGACTTCCGACGGAGAAATTGTTCCGACCAACGAATGGAAGCGAGCGAAGTAGAAAGGTATCGGATTCGATGGACGGCCGGAAGCAATGACATCCTCGAGATAACTAGAGAAGCTTGACCGTCGTCGAGATGGCAGCGATAGTCGTTATGCTTAGTCGGTGCTCTCGCTAGAGTGTCGGCTGACTGGCGATCTGCTCGTCGGCGGTTGCGCGTTTTGCCGCTTTTAGGTTACGTTGAGTGTTGAGCTTCCGATTCGCGGGCGGCATTCAGATCAAGAGAAATCAATCTTTGGGTACGAATGCTTTGTCGGATTGTCGCCAACTGAGCCCGCTACAAAGGGTGCAAGCCAAAAGTCGAATGCGACCAGTCATGCGTGTTCTTTCGAACCCTCGAGCAGCGAAAAAAACGGCCCGGATAGGCTGTATCGCCGTGTGCGTTGCGCTTCTTTTGCCGCAACCAGTTCTCCTTGCGCAAGACGAAAAGCCGAGTGTTGCTTTTTCCACGATCGAGCCCGGCGCTTCGCTGCCTGCGGGCTGGAAGAACCTGCCGGTCGTGCACGGCAAGTCCATCACTGCCTACACGCTTGTTCGCGACGGGCACACTACCGTGCTGCAGGCGGACGCGAACGGCTCGGCCTCTGCGCTGATGCACGAGGGTAATATCGATCTATTACGTACACCCGTCGTGGCGTGGCGCTGGAAAGCAGAGAAGCCGATCGAAGGCGCCGACAACCGCGTCGGATCGAAGGAGGACTCGCCAGCGCGACTAGTGTTCTTTTTTGACGGCGACAAGAGCAAACTGTCGCTTTTCGACCGGGCCAAGATGGACTTGGCGAAGCACCTGGGTGGCGAAGAGCTGCCCTATGCCATGCTGATGTACATCTGGTCGACGACTGCCGCGCCAGGCACCGTCATTGCCAACCCTCGCACAGGCCGCGTACAGATGATCGTGGCTTCCGGTCTGCCTGGCGATGCCGGTCAGTGGCAAAGTGTGCGTCGCAATGTCGTACAGGACTATGAGCGGGTCTTTCACGAACCGCCAGGACGAATCACCGCCTACGGGCTTCTGACAGATACCGACAACACCGGTACCACGGCACGCGCATGGTACGGAGACATCCAGTTCCTTCACGGGCCTTGAGAATGCAACGCCGCCGAACGACTAAGTCCGTCGGCGCGACGCCCTTCCGCCGTAAGACGCCAGTCCAAATTACTCTCCCTGCGCCACCGCCCGATGTTTGGCGGCGTAGGTGAACGGGTTCAAGCAGTCATCTGGTACGTTGCGTAGAGTTCTCAGCCGAACGTTCGAAGTCGCCAGCACTTTGGGGCTGCGATTGAGCGTCAACCGGGTGATCCCACGGCCGACTGCTGGTAGTTCTCTATACCGACCTTGTCGATGAGACCGATCTGGATTTCCAGCCAGTCGATATGATCCTCGGTGTCGTCAAGGATCTCGACGAATATCTCCCTGGAAACGAAGTCGCTTACTGATTCACAGTAGACGACCGCCTCCCTGCACTGCGCTTGGGCGGACTGTTCGAGCTTGAGGTCGCACTGAAGCACCTCGAGCGTGTGCTCGCCAATAAGCAGTTTGCCCAGGTCCTGCAAATTAGGCAAACCGTCGAGCATGAAAATGCGCTCAATCAGTTTGTCCGCATGCTTCATCTCCTCGATCGATTCGTCATATTCGTGCTTACCAAGCCCGTCTAGACCCCAGTGTTTATAGAGCCGCGCATGCAAAAAATACTGGTTGACGGCCGTCAGTTCGTTTTTCAGCTCGGCATTCAGATATTCGAGAACTTTTGGATCAGCTTGCATATCATCCTCCCATCTTCTCGCGCGCAGTTACTGAAGGATAGACGGTTACGATAAGTGCAGCGCTAATGCGAGCGCCAATAAAAATCATTTCTTTTCTTAGCCAACAGCCTTCCCTTTAGAAGTCCGGCAGCGCAGCTGCCGATCTTGACCGAGCCGCAAAACTGCGCGACTGGGACTTCCCTTGCTCACGGCGCGACCTGGAAGGCACACTGCTTCCACGAGCGGCAAGTGTTTGGGTCGGCTATTGCCGATAGCCTCCGATGGCACACGGCCATATCACTATTACCTGACATCCGACGGGCTGACGTAGCGCTCAAGGCGGTCCTTAACCCGTCACGCATGCTGGAGCGATCGAGCCTGTCATAGGTCATCCAGAAGAATTACCTGTCCGAGATGCGCGGAGTGTCGATCTAGCATAAGTCGAAGCCGCAAAGCTACTTCTGGGCTCCCATCTGGGGACGATGTCGCGCGCGAAAGCGTCGCTCGTGCACTTCGGCGCGGGAAACAGGCAAAATTGATGGCGCCGCTGAATGGCACGCTCGTGCTCGATGGCTGAAGACTGCACACCACCGCGAATTGAGCTAGCGTGTCGAGTTCTGTCCGACTTTCTGACAACGCCATGTCCCGACCTCTTCAAATCGACTTCGTTTCCGATATCGCCTGCCCGTGGTGCGCCGTGGGCCTGGCATCCCTGCAACGCGCACTGGCGCGCCTCGGCGATGAGATCGATGCGCACATTACGCTGCATCCGTTCGAGCTGAAGCCGGACATGAGTCCACAGGGCGAGCCCATCGTCGACTATCTCGGCCGCAAGTATGGGCGCACCCCCGAGCAGATCAGGGAGGCGCAGGCCGTGATCCGCGAGCGCGGCGCCCGTGAAGGCTTCGCCTTTGGCGAGCGCAATTGGGTCTACAACACGTTCGATGCGCATCGGCTGCTGCACTGGGCGCGCATCGAAGGCAAGCAGTTGCCGCTCAAGGTCGCGCTGTTGGGCGCGTATCACGGCGACGGTAAGGACCCGAGCGATCCGGACGTCCTGATCGAAGCGGCCCGAAGTGTCGGACTCGACGGCAAGACGGCGCGTGAAGTACTGGAGAGCGGCGCGTATGCCGACGAGGTTCGCGCGGAAGAACGCGAATTTCAGCAGCTCGGGATTCAGTCCGTGCCCGCGATCATCTTGGACAGGAAGTTCCTCGTGAGCGGCGGACAACCCTCAGAGGCGTTCGAAGAAGCGATACGGAAGATCATCGGCGAGCAGGCATGAAGGAGGCGCTCGGAGACGGTGTGGATCGCGCGTCGCAGTCGATGGCTTGATTCACCGTGGTATTTGCACTGCATGCACGTTTTGACGCCCCCGCTGGTTGCGCTCGAACTTGCACCCGCGAACCGCCGTGCCTCACCGGTCGGTTCATCGCCTCTCGGGCCGCAGCACGGCTGGAGGGACGAACGTCGCAACGCGCCCCATCGTCCCCTCGTAAACGAGACCAGACACGGTCACAGCGCCAGAGGATTCGGGTTTCCCTTGGGCAACGCGACAGCAACGCGACCGCCCGATAAGGGTATTCGACGCCTGCCCGCCGGCGCCGCCGCACGCTCACAGCAATGTGAATGAGGGCAGGCATCGAATAATCCTTAACGGTTGCACCCAGGTGAGAAGCTGCGTTACAAAGCTGCCGCTGGATTGGGCCAATTCCTTCCAGTGGCAGCTACGGTCGGCAGACGCGTACAGTCGGCTAGCTGAAGACGTTCGTCCAGATCTTGATACAGACGTTCGAACGTCCGTTCTACCCCAAGCAACCAACCGGCGTCCGCGCTCATGTCCATCGACGCTCCCGAGCCGCGATGCCAGCGAGACTCGATTGAGCCGCGATTAACGGTAGCCGTAAATCACGACTTTTTTTCCTTCGAAGCTTTCTTGCACACCTTGCTCGCAATGCGGGGGGCATATTACTTTGCCGTCCGCGCTCGCGCCCGCCACGGTGACCGCTTTGTAGACAACGGATTCGATGAGCGTCCCGTCGGCAGCGACGACGATGTTCAGATCGGTCTCGACGCCGGCCGGGACGGCTCCGCCAGCGGTGTAGATGATTTTCATGGTGCCGGTGCAATCGGCGTTCACCGTGTAGGCACCGATCTGGCTTGGATTGAACGTAACCTGCCCGCCTTTCGGAAGTCCGGCGATCACCCCGAAGTCGGTGCGTGTGAAATGGCCGACGCCGTCGAACGTCACCAGCGCGACGTCATCGAGGATCGACGGCGCCGCATACGGATGCACCTTGCCATCGGGACCTATCAAGCCAAGGATCTCTCCGTGACCGATAAACCCAAACGATCCTCTTAGCGTTTCGTTCGAGCAATGGCCGCCGCCGGCTTGCGCGGCACCACTGAGCGAGAGAAGTGCAACGGCTGTTGCCGATGCAATGCCTAATTTCCTGATCTTCATGGTCGTCTCCTTGCCAGCGAATCCGGCGCGTCATGTCACGGCGTGCAGGTTCTATTGTCTGGATGAATTGGGTTACCAATTTGAAATGAAGTTTGAACGGCAGCAGCGAATCCCTGAGTCCCGATGTTTGTGGAGGAAGTGATAAGAGGGTGAGCGGCGGTGCCCCGGTGTCTGGATGATTGGAGCAACAGCCCACGCTCGGTGTTGAAGCGTTGGTATGGTGCAACGGCGGCTAGCGACAAACAATGGAGACTCCATGAAGAAATCATCAAGGTTTCCGTTAGCGGCGCGCCGAAATGTGCCCTAGTCTTTAACCGTACGACCGTTGTCTCGCGCCGCGTCGTGGTCAGCGCGGCGCGATGAATGACAACGTGCGGAGGCCACGTGATGAACAACGAAAACCCTTCCCTCCTGCCGCGACACGCTCTCCTGCTCTTTATCGGAACAGTCACATACATCGAAGCGCCGATTCTCCACGGCCTTATCGGCTGCATCGTTCAGGAGAGGAGGCGATGACAGCTCGCCAGCGATGGACGATTGTGGTCGCGAGCACGGGCGGCGCGCTGGAAGTCTTCGATTTCGTTATCTATGGCTTCTTTGCCCGAAGCATAGGCGCCGCCTTCTTTCCGACGGGTATCGGCGCGTCCGGCGAGATGCTGTCATTCACGGTGCTTGCAATCGGTTATCTGTCGAGGCCCATCGGCGGGATCGTGTTCGGTCGTCTCGGGGACATTTATGGCCGACGGATTGCTTTCCTCTCGTCCGCGATGATCGCGGCGGTAACAACTTTCCTCATTGGCATGCTTCCGTCTTACCGCGACTGGGGTATCGGGGCCTCCGCTCTTCTCGTGCTGCTGCGACTGGTCCAGGGACTATGCCTGGGTGGCGAACTTCCCGGCGCCGTTGTCTACGCAGTCGAAACGGCGCGTGCAAGGCCGGGCCTTCTCTGCGGCATCGTATTCGTCGCGGTCAATCTCGCGCTATTTGCCGCGACGTGCGTCAGTCTGGCGTTGCAGCGATCACTCACCGCAATACAAATGGACGCGTACGGTTGGCGGATCGGCTTCGTGATCGGCGGCGCGGTAGGACTTCTGAGCTTCGCGATACGCAGACGGCTTGCCGAGTCCGACGAGTACGCGCGCACGATCAACGCGCGGCATCGTGAGTCTTTGAGCGCGCTTTTCCGGTGTCATAGCGTCCGGCTTTTGTCGGGAGCCGGCGTGTGCTTTCTGGTGGGCGCATCGAGCGGGATTTTCATTGCGTACCTGCCGAGTTATCTGCAAGCGATTCATTACGACCAGGCGGAAATCACCCATGCGCAATTGCAGTATTTTCTTGTTGTCGCGCTGTGTATTCTCGTCACGTCGCATATCGGCGATCGCGTGCCACGTCGCTATGTTTTCAGATCGGGGGCGATTCTTACAGCGTTGTTTACGCCCTGGTTCTTCTTCGCAGCCGCGCGACATTCCTTCAGTCTTTCTGCGCTATACGTCATGGCGGGCGTGGTTGCTTCATTTGCCAATGGCACGTTCGCCTGCGAAATCGCCAAGTCGTTTCCGCTGAATGTCCGCTTCAGTTGCGTCGCCACTGCGATGAATCTCGGGCTCGTCACGGCGCTCGGACTCACGCCTCTCGCCGCGCACGTCCTTGAACACAGCTTCCATGCCTCGCCGGCACTCGTCACCGAAGCATGCGCGGTAATCGCCTTCATCGCGTCGTTCGGATTGACGCGTGAACGGCGATACAGCAGCGAGATTGACCAAAACATGCCTTCAGAACTGAGCAAACGCCCATGAACACCCCGACTCCTGCGGGCGCCGATGATATCGAACTCGACACACGACGCTACGAACTTCGTCGAGGCGGCGAACGGATCAAGCTCGAGCGTCTGCCGATGGAATTGCTGATTCTCATGGCATCGGGCAACGGGCAGCTCGTAACGCGCGCGGACATCGTGCGAGCGCTCTGGGGAGCAAGTGCGTACCGCGAGACCGACAACAGCATCAATACGGCCATTCGCAAAATCCGTATCGCGCTCGGCGAAGACCCTGATCACCCGCGCTACCTCATCACGGTCAAAGGTAAGGGCTATCGGGTCGAAGGCATCCGCACCGTGAGCGATCAGGCGCCCGTCGAAGCACGTCCCGCCGCGCCGCTTCGCGTGTTGGTGCTGCCCTTCGAAAACAACAGCGACGATCGCACGCTCGACAGCTTTTGTGCGGCGCTTGCCGATGAAACCTCCGCCAACATCGGCATGCTCGATCCACAGCGAATCCTCGTCATTGCGCGAACCACTGCCGCCCGTTATCAGCGGGCCGACAAGAGCATTGCCCGGATTGCGCATGAACTCGACGTCGACTACGTAATGGAGGGTTCACTGATGCGCGAGGGTGAAAGAGTCCGCGTTCTTGCGCAGTTGATTCGATCCTTCGACCAGGTACAACTGTTGAGTTGCGCACACGAGCCGGTGTCCAATGGGGCGCTGGATATCCAGAAGGAAGTTGGCGCCGCGCTCGCACTGGAAGTGTCGCCGGCCCTCGCCGAGCAGCAGCAACACCGATTGTCCCGCAGGCTGCCCGTCGATCCAGCCGCACACGACGCCTATCTGCGAGGCCGCTATTACTGGACGCGCCGTGTGCATTTCGATGCCGGCTTCGCGGCTCACCACTCGCTGAGTGACGAAGACTTCGTTCGCGCGCACAGCTACTTCGAAACGGCGCTGGAGTTGGACCCGACCTACGCGCTGGGCTATGTGGGCATGTCGAACGTCTTCGGGGCTACGGCGACACACGGTTTTTATCCGCCTTCGCAGGGCTTTCCCAAAGCGCGCGTCGCCGCGCTGCGGGCACTGGAGCTCGATCCAGGTCTTCCCGAGGCGCATCAGGCGCTTGCGGGCGTGCATTACTTCTATGATTGGGACTGGCGCCGCGCCGAGGAGGAATTTCTCGCGGCCTTGCGGCTGAACCCCAGCCACGCGGAAACCAGCCGTCTGTATGCGAGGCTATTGCTCGTGCAAGGAAGAGAGGTCGAAGGTCGCGCTCAGTTCGAATTGGCGGAGAGAGTCGATCCGCTGGGATTCGAAGGTTCACGCGTCTTCGGGCTCGTGCAGTCGGGCCGATACGACGAAGTCATTCGCGAGTATCTGACGTCCGGACATGGGCCGCGCTCGCCGTTGATCTATCAGTTGCTTGCGACTGCACTCGAGGTCCGGGGCCATTACGAAGAAGCCATCGACGCAACCATCGATGCGCTCACGCGATGCAATGAATTCGCGCGAGCCGAGACGATCAGGACGGTGTGGAACTCGGGAGGTTATGACAAGGTTCTCGAATGGTACTTGCAGGATTTATTGGCGAGACGGCGGAACTGCTACGCCTCGCCATTCCTGTTTGCCGAGATCTACGCACGACTCAACAGACCCGACGAAATGTTCCATTGGCTCGACGTTGCGCTCGCGGAGCGCTCGCCGCGCATGTGCGAGCTTCGCACGAATGCGTGGTTTCATCGCTTCCGATCGTTGGGCCGGTTCCGCAACATTGAAAGGCATGTGGGGCACTGATCGTTTGAAACCAGCGTTCAGTGATGACGGAACGTGTCGTTTTTCGAGCGCTCCACGTAGCTGCTCGCAGAGTCAGGATTCGACATCCTGGGCTCCAAGCCAGAAATCGAGCCTGCTCTCGTTTCCGATATGTCTGAAACGCCACCTACGTCTTTCGCAGATTGCATCGTCTGCGCCTGCCCGGTTGATGGTCTGTCTTGCGCCCATGCAAAGCTCGATATCATGAGCGCCGCAAGAATGGATAACATCCGGATCGTGGTCATGTCCGTTCGCTCCAGTAAACGGTTTGAGCACGGCCTTGACGCCGGCCGTGGACTCCCAGAGCGAATAGCGCCGGTGGCGGCTTTATCCTCGCGCTGTGGAATTGAAGATGCGCCCGGCGCTGCATAAGCACCATAGACGGAGAGTGAAGAAATCCTTAAGCAGGGACATCGCAGCTTGGCGCGTTCAATTGTTCAATTCGCTTCGTCGGATGTCGTCGCGTTCGCAACTTCATGGTGCGCTACCGACAGCTCGGTTGCGTCTCACCTGAGCGAGCACGATGGGCCAATAATTAACCGCCGTCCCCTGTGTCAATGGGACGTGCAGAAGGCGGCTCCGCATTCGACACTGGAGCTATGAGTCTAAAGGCTGGATGGCCGTTGAGGGTCCCAGACGCGCCGCTCACGCGGACCGGCGTCAGCGACTGCTTCCACGACAACACTATCGCGATCCTTCCCGTCGGGGTGTTCATTATTTCGTCCGGTGCTTCAACAAAGTGGTCGACGATGCCTGTTGAAGCGCTCCAGTCGATGGTTCGCTGATTGCTCGCGAGTGCGATCGTACACACGGCCCGGCCGCTCTATTGCCGAATCAGCTACCACGCGCCGTTCGGCCCATCGCCTTGCTCGTCCCCAGGCTTTTCCGGCCGTTGTAAGCGTCGACTTTGGTAGGCCACTGTCGTTCACCCTTCGCTGTGTTCGTGATCGTCAAGCTATCGGTCGGCTCATCGTTCGCATCGACAAACAGTGGGGTCGGGACTCCCGTTGCCGGAGCACATACAAAGTCATTCCATGATCGTCGATGCACATGCGGAGCGGGTAAAGGAAATCCTAGGCTGCGTTCAGGTTCAAAGCAAATTCTATTTGTACAGGACGTAACAACGCAGTAGATTCCGTTACATGAAAGAGTTCGCCGATTGGCTGCTTCTTATCCTAACCCTGCCGACAGATAACGCGACGGCGCGCATGCGCTACTGGCGCGCGCTCAAGGCAAAGGGTTGTGCCGTTCTGCGGGATGGCGCGTACTTGCTTCCTCTCACGGCAGACGACGGCATGGCCGAAATGTGCGGGAGCATCGGCCAAGCGGGGGGAACCGCATATTTGGTGCGTTTTGCCAGTGCGGACGAGACACAAGAAGAGGAGTTTCGCGCCCTGTTCGACCGTACCGATGAATATACGAATTTTCGGCGGTCTGTCGAAGTCGTTCAAAGGACGCTCGTCGGGCTGAATCCTGCGGAAATTACCAAGCTCATGCGCAAGACGCGCAAGGAGTTTGAGGCATTGGCGGCCGTTGATTTTTTCCCGAACGAGGCTTCGGTGCGAGCGCGATCGGCATGGGATGAGCTCGTTCAAGCCGCCGACGCGGTGCTATCGCCGGGCGAGCCTCATTCGGGCGAAGGCGACACTCAGCTTTTGAATCGCGCCTCGTTCCAAGGCCGCCTTTGGGCCACCCGCCGACATATGTGGGTCGACCGGGTTGCGAGCGCGTGGCTCATCAAGCGCTTTATCGACGGCGATGCTCGATTCCTGTGGCTAGTTTCACCCGATGCGTGCCCGAAGGATGCCGTTGGATTCGATTTCGACGGCGCGACTTTCTCGCATGTCAACGAGCGAGTGACCTTCGAAGTCCTCGCTGTCAGTTTTGGCATCGATGGTGAGCCCGGCATGACGGGGCTTGCAAACATGGTCCATTCGCTCGACGTTGGTGGCCTTGTCGTGCCCGAAGCCGCCGGCTTCGAGGCAGTCATGACTGGCGCAAGAGAACGAGGCCTGAGCGATGACGAACTGCTCTTCGAAATGGGCCGTGTGCTGGATTTGCTGCTCGCTCATTTCGCCGCAACCGAGAGGCGCAGAGCGAAATGACATCACGGCGGTCCGTGCAATCGCCGCCGTCGTTTCAAAACGCAGTTTTCGCAAGTCAACAAGTCGATCTGGAGCTTTGGATGGAACCCAGCGAACGTGCGCGGGAGGATGCAATCACGCCTGCTCGCGAAGCATCCGTCGAGCCGATCAGCTTCCGACAGGCGCTCTGGTATTGGCTTCGCCTCGGCTTCATCAGCTTCGGCGGGCCAGCCGGACAGATCGCAATCATGCATCAGGATCTCGTCGAGCGGAAACACTGGATTTCTGAGAAGCGGTTCTTGCACGCGTTGAACTATTGCATGGTTCTGCCCGGCCCGGAAGCTCAGCAACTGGCCACCTACATTGGATGGCTGATGCATCGCACTTGGGGCGGCATCGTTGCCGGAGGCCTTTTCATATTGCCTTCGCTTTTCATTCTCATCGCGCTTTCCTGGGTCTACATGGCTTTTGGCAACCTTCCGTCGGTCGCTGGTGTGCTATACGGGATCAAGCCGGCCGTAACCGCGATCGTCATATTCGCTGCCTACCGCATTGGCTCGCGGGCCTTGAAAAACGCATGGTTGTGGACCATCGCGGCGGCGGCCTTCGTGGCGATCTTCGCGGCCAACGTTCCCTTCCCGCTGATTGTCCTGATCGCAGGCGTGGTCGGTCACCTTGGCGGCAAGTATGTTCCGTCCAAGTTCATGGTCGGTGCAGGCCACAAGGCGGACGCCAAGACGCCAGGCCGCGCGATCCTCGACGATGACACGCCGACTCCAAGTCACGCGCTTTTCACATGGAAGCGGTTCGCATCCGTGCTGACGGTCTTCCTTCTGATCTGGTTCGCCGTGATCGGAGCGTTGATCGCGACGTTCGACTGGGCCGGGACGCTCACGCAGATGGCGTGGTTCTTCACGAAGGCGGCGCTGCTCACGTTCGGCGGGGCTTACGCTGTGCTCCCGTACGTCTACCAGGGAGCCGTCGACAACTATCATTGGCTGACAGGGCCCCAGATGATCGACGGTCTGGCGCTCGGGGAAACGACGCCTGGACCGCTCATCATGGTCGTATCATTCGTAGGATTCGCGGGCGGATGGACGAAAGCAGTGTTCGGTCCCGACGCGCTACTCGTTTCTGCGATCGCCGCCTCCGTGGTCGTAACCTTCTTCACCTTCCTGCCGTCGTTCCTATTCATTCTGCTCGGAGGACCGTTCATTGAGACGACTCATAACAACCTCAAATTCACCGCGCCGCTGACGGGGATCACGGCTGCGGTCGTAGGCGTCATCGTCAATCTCGCTGTGTTCTTTGCGCTTCACGTGCTATGGCCACGTGGGCTGCACGATGGTTTTGACTGGCCGTCGCTGCTGATCGGATTGGGGGCGGGCGTCGCGCTTTTCAGATTCAAGGTTGGTGTGATACCGGTGGTGTTGGCGTGCGGTTTTGTCGGTCTGGCTTTGCGGTTTGTCCTCGCATGAATTCGGACGAAGGGGTACGTCAAAACAATGACTACGCCGATGATGGATGTCCGGAAAACGAATGCGTGTGCGTCAGGGATTCGTGTTGGCACGGGTGAATAAGGGGTTCTGTTCCGTCCCACGGAAAGTCATGAACGATCTGAACTCGTAAGCCTCGACTCCATCACCTTTCGTCGTCGATTAGATCGGCCTCTCATCCTTGCGCGCTCGACGCTCTGGCACATCGAAAGCAGTGAACAGTTGGCACACGGCATGCGCGTCCCCGCAAGCGTGAAGTTCCTCGCGGAAATGATGGTCGCAGAAGCGCTGCGCCACATCATCAAGCAAGTGAGGCGGGAGGCAAGCGGTCACGAGCAGTTATCGCATCCCCCGCGCGATTATCGTGGGTCCGGGGTACGGTACCGGCGCATCTGCGCAACTCCTCCGGACGACTTCAATACAACCGGTTCCGATCTTTTTACTCGGCGTTTACGAACATTCGCATAAGCTTGTAGTCAGCCAAATATCACGGAGCACACGGCAAAATGAACCTGGCTTTCATACAAAACAAGCGGCGCAGTACGATCGATCTCCCCAATCGGCACGACAACGTGCCCGCGCTTCCATCGCAGCGCGTGCTTGTTTCGGCCGCAGTCTATAGCGAACAGGACGAGGCATCACGCGAGCGCATCAGGCGGCTGTTTCACTCGCCGCTCGGTGTCTACGTCAGCCACGCATCGCGTAACCAAAGTGAGCTGCGCCTCGAGTTCGATGTCGCCACCGAAGATATCGAATTTACGCTTCGGACGCTCAAGAAGGTGCTCCCCGAAGCCGTGATCGAAGAAATTCGGCCACGTGTCTTTGAACGTCGCGAGCACTGAGGAGCAGGGATGTATTCAGCAATCTGGCTGCCTATCGTCACTCCGTTTCGAAACGGCCAAGTCGATGTCGATGCACTGCAACGCCTCGCCGATCATTGCCTGCGCACGGAAATCAGTGGCTTCGTCGCGCTTGGCACGACCGGCGAAGCGGCGCTGCTTGACCATCACGAACGTATGACGGTACTGCAGGCGCTGTTTGAAGTCGTCGGCACCCGGTTGCCGATCGTCGTCGGCGTCGGCGGCATCAACACGAGCGAGATGGTTCGAGACGTGCAGCAATTCGATCACTGGGACAGCGGCGGCTACCTGGTCTCGGCACCCGCCTATATCTGTCCCGATCAGCGCGGAATTCAATGGCATTTCGAAGAAGTGGCGCGCGCCACCGATCGCCCTATCGTGCTCTACGACGTTCCCCACCGTACCGGCGTCTCCATTGCGTCCGACACGGTTAAGCGACTCGTCGAATGCAGCAATATCGTGGCGATCAAGGCCTGCGCCCGCGAGACTTTCCGTGCACTGGGCGCCCTGCCGATCAGCATGTTGTGCGGCAGCGACGAGATGTTCGTCGACTGTCTGGAGGCCGGTGGCACAGGTGGAATTCTGGCGAGTGCGCATCTATTCGCCGACGCGTTCGTGGACATCCAGGCGAGTTTCGCCGCGGGACGAATTGAAGAAGCACGCGCGCAACTCGAGCGCCTGGTACCGACCATCAAGCTTTTGTTCTCAGCGCCCAATCCTGCAGCGATCAAGGCGGCACTCGCGATCACCGGGCACATCGATGGTGAGACACGTATGCCAATTTGCGCGGCTTCGAGCGCGTTGATGGAGCAACTCAGGGCGGCGCTCGCGTCACGCGTCGCAGTGGTTGGCGCTATCGCCTGATGCGCACATGCGCCCGTTCACGCGGGCCTGCGAAGCGGGTCGCGCAGAGGATGCGCGAGTTCGCGCGAAGCCTGAACACAACCGTCGATGATTTCGTCAAAATCGCGCTCGTCGAGCCGCGTTGACAACATTTCTAAGCGGCGCTTCCATATCTCTTCGGAGCCTTGACGTCCGATCTGCTGAAATGGAAGCGTTACGCGGGCGAGACCCATCGTGCGGAGGGCCTTGGCGCTGCTGGTCACAGCGCCGAGCACTCACTCTGTCTGAACTATCACACCAGCGCTTCACTGCATGCATCAGGCGATTCGACGAAGTTGCGAAGCAGATTGGCCGGTTATTGCGCTGCTTATTGCGCTCCCACCAGCCGATACCCAACGCCAGTTTCGGTGACGATATGCACCGGCTGTGCGGGATCGCTCTCGAGCTTCTGTCGCAGATGCCCCATATAGACCCGCAGATAATGCTGGTTTTCGGCTTGCATCGGTCCCCAGACCTCGCGTAGCAGTTGCTGATGAGTCAGCACCCGCCCCGCATGGCGTACGAGCGTCGTGAGCAACCGGTACTCGATCGGTGTCAGGTGGACGGCAACGCCATCGCGCGTGACACGGCGTGCCGCCATATCAACCGCGATCTTGCCGAAGCATACCCGCGGTGTTTCCTGTTCACCGCCGCGATTACGGCGCCGCAACTGTGCCCGAATCCGCGCAAGGAGTTCCGACACGCCGAAGGGCTTGGTCAGAAAATCGTCCGCACCGGCGTCGAGCGCCGCGACCTTGGTCTCTTCGTGCGTGCGCGCCGACAACACGATCACCGGCTGACTGCTCCAATTCCGCAACTCGCGGATAACGTCGATCCCGTCGGCATCCGGCAGGCCCAGGTCCACGACGATCAGATCCGGCTTGCGTGTGGCCGCTTCGCGCAGACCTTGCTGCCCGGTCTCCGCCTCGATCACATTCATTCCCTGGGCTTCCAGCGTGGCACGCACGAAGCGCCGGATTTGTTTATCGTCTTCGATCATGACGACGGTCACAGTCGGTTCGCTCATGATTGATCCGCTATGGAAGCAGACGGCGTCTCGGTGTCCCCGTCGGGAAGCGCCTCTACGGGCGGCGGCTCATTGGCGGGCAAGGTGAAACAAAAGCGAGCCCCAATCACGTGCCCTTCTCCATCCACGCGGTTCTCCACGCCGATCTTGCCGCCATGCGCCTCGACGATCGCCCGGCAAATCGCGAGGCCCAGGCCGATGCCCGGTTTCGCCGACTCCTTTTCGCCGCGCGTGAATTTGTCAAAGAGTCGCGGCTCCATGCCTGAAGGAACCCCCGGACCGTTGTCCTCCACGCATACGCGGACAAACTTCTGATCAGCGTGGCGTTCGACCACCGCGTCGATGACGAGCGCTGTGCCCCGTGGCGTGTATTTCGCTGCGTTCTCGAAGAGATTCGCGAAGAGCCGCTCCATGAGGACCGCGTCCAACTGCACGAGCGGCAGTTCCGGCGGAACGCGGACTTTCACCGGATGTCCGTCGAGCGTGCGGCGGCAAACCGCAAGCGCGGCGCCCACCACCTCTTCGAGCATCGACCATTGCCGGTTCAGGCGTATCGCCCCAGCCTCCAGACGCGCCATATCGAGCAGATTCGTCACCAGACCGCTCATGCGCAGCGCTTCTTCGTGGATCGCCGAAATCAGTTCCTGAGTCGAATCGCTGGCATCGACCGTCGGTTGCTGCCGTTCGGAAAGCACCGACGCGAAGCCGACGATCGACGTGAGCGGTGTGCGCAGGTCATGGGAGATCGCCGACAGCAGCGAGTTGCGCAAGCGCTCGGACTCCATGCTGACCAGCGCATCCTGGGCGATTTCCACGTAGTGAACACGTTCAAGCGCCAAAGCAATTTGCGCGGCGAACGTGTCGATCATGCGCTGCTGCTCGGGAACGGCAAGCTCCGCGGGCCGGCCGGTCACGATGGCGAGCACGCCGCGAGTGCGCATCGGCGCCTTTAGCGGCAAGTACAACGCTTCGGTCGCGGGCAACGTGTCGGTGCCCCGTCCTGCGGGCTTTTGCTGGTCATATACCCATTGCGCGATATCGAGGTCGAGGCTCGCGGCATCGAGCGTGACTTGCGGATTGGGCTCGTCGACCTTCTGCCGGACTTTTTCGGCGCTGTCGGGAAGCAGGATCGCGACCTTTGCCTGAAAAACCTCCCCCACATGGCGGCTGCCGATCTCGATGATCTGCTGCGTCGTCAACGCGGCGCCCAGCTCACGCGTCATCGCATACATCGCGCCGGTGCGCCGTTCGCGCAGCGACGCGATGTGAGCCTGCCGCCGCAGGTTCGATGTCAGGTGACTGATCGTGAGCGATGTCATCAGCATCACGACGAAGGTCAACAGATACTGCGTGTCCGATACCGAGAACGAGAGTTGCGGTGGTACAAAGAAGAAATCGAATGCAGCGACGCTCAGAAACGACAGCAGAACGCCCGGACCCCGCCCCAGACGAACGGCTGCGAAGATGACGCCCAGCAGATACAGCATGACCAGGTTCGTGACGGCGATCTGAAGATGAGACAACGCGCTCGCGAGCACGGTAATCGCCGCTCCGATCGCGAGGGCATACAGGTAAGCGTTGGGCCGGGATCGGGCTTCTGCGCCCGCGTCGGCGAAGTTCAGGATGCCCTGGCGCGTGCCGCGCCCCTCTTGCGTGAGGCTTGCACCAACAAGCGTCACGTCGATCTCGGCCGCGCATCGCACGAGATGTTCTCCGACTGACCGTGCAAAGATTCGCTGCCAACCATGAGTCGCCGACGCGCCAGCCACGAGCTTCGCGACATTGCGCATCCGCGCGTAGGCGACCAGCGTCCGGGCAGCATCCGTGCCGTCGAGCGTGACGGTTTCAGCACCGAGTTCGGACGCGAGCTTGAGCGCATCGAGCGTGCGCTTGCGCATCCCGTCAGAAAGCCGCTGAAGATTGGGCGTCTCGACATAGACTGCCAGCCAGTCCGCCTTGAGACTGGCTGCGAGGCGCGCCGCCGCGCGCACCAGCGCCGCGCTCTCCGGCCCAGGACCGACGCACACCATAAGCCGCTCGCGCGCCTGCCAAATCCGGTCGATCGACTGGTCCGCGCGATACTCCCGCATTTGTGCGTCGACGCGATCGGCCGTGCGGCGCAGCGCCAGTTCGCGCAGCGCAATCAGGTTGCCCTTGCGAAAGAAATTGCGCACCGCACGTTCGGCCTGCTGCGGCAGATAAACCTTGCCTTCGCGCAGTCGCTCAAGCAGTTCCTCGGCGGGCAGATCGACCAGAGTGACTTCGTCAGCAAGATCGAACACGCGGTCGGGAACGGTTTCCCACACGCGGATGCCCGTGATCCGCCCGACGATGTCGTTCAGGCTCTCCAGATGCTGGACGTTGACGGTCGTGTACACATCGATGCCCGAGTCCAGCAACTCGTACACGTCCTGCCATCGCTTAACGTGCCGGGCGCCCTGCACGTTGGAGTGCGCGAGTTCGTCGACGAGAATCAGTTGCGGCTTGCGCGCGAGGGCCGCGTCGACGTCGAACTCGGCGAGCTTGCGGTTGCGATATTCGATGTGCGCCGGCGGCAGTACGTCGAGACCGTCGAGCAACGCAAGCGTTTCCCTGCGTCCATGCGTCTCGACGATCCCCGCCACGACGTCGATGCCCTCGTCCAGTCGCCGGCGTGCGGCCTGCAACATCGCGAACGTCTTGCCGACCCCCGCCGATGCACCGAAGAAAATCTTCAGCCGGCCGCGCTGACGCTTCTCTTCGTCGCGCTGGATCTTTTCGAGCAGTTCATCCGGATCGGGGCGGTCCATCACTGCGCGGGCTTCAGCTCATCGAGCGCGAGGTTGAGCTTCAGCACGTTTACGCGCGCTTCGCCCAGCACGCCGAACTGGCGGCCGCTCGTATTGCGCTGCACGAGGGCGTCGACGTCGTTGCGCGACAGCTTGCGCGCCTTCGCGACACGATCGATCTGATACGCAGCCGCTGCCGGGCTGATCTCCGGGTCGAGCCCGCTGCCCGAGGACGTAGCCAGATCGACCGGCACGGGTGCGGTATTCGACGGATCGGCGTCGTGCAGTGCGGCAAGACGGCCCTTCACTTCGTCGGCGAGTGCCGGGTTGGTCGGCCCGAGGTTCGAGCCGCTCGACGCCTGTGCGTTATACGGATTGGGCGCCGTGGCGGACAGGCGTCCCCAGAAGTATCGCGGCGCGTCGAACTGCTGGCCGATCAGCTCGGAGCCAAGCGCCTTGCCGTCCTTCACGATCAGGCTGCCGCTCGCCTGACCGGGGAAAGCCGCGCGGCCGATCGCGGTGACCACGACCGGATACAGACCGCCGGTGATGACCGTCATTGCGGCGAACAGCACCAGCACGGGACGAATGATATTTTTCATGATGGTTGACTCTAGGGTTGATTCTTCGTTTGAAGCGATTCACTCGATAGGTTTTCAGGCCCAGCCGAAGCCCGTCAGAACCATGTCGATCAGCTTGATGAACGGGAACGGAAGCAATATCCCGCCAAGGCCATAAACCAGCAGATTGCGCCGCAAGAGAGCCGCTGCACCCAATGCGCGATACTTGACGCCCTTCAGCGCCAGCGGAATCAGGAACACGATGATGAGCGCATTGAAGATCACCGCCGAGAGAATCGCGGAAGCGGGCGAGGTCAGATGCATTACGTCGAGTACGCGCAGTTGCGGATACGTCGTGGCGAACGCGGCCGGGATGATCGCGAAATATTTCGCTACGTCATTCGCAATCGAGAAGGTAGTGAGCGAGCCACGGGTCATCAGCATCTGCTTGCCGATCTCGACGATCTCGATCAGCTTGGTCGGATTCGAATCGAGGTCGACCATGTTGCCGGCCTCTTTCGCCGCTTGTGTGCCGGAGTTCATCGCGACCGCGACGTCTGCCTGCGCGAGCGCTGGCGCGTCGTTGGTGCCGTCGCCCGTCATCGCGACCAGGCGCCCTTCGGACTGATGCCCGCGGATCGTCGCAAGCTTGGCTTCCGGCGTTGCTTCGGCAAGGTAATCATCGACGCCCGCTTCGGCCGCGATCGCCGCAGCCGTCAGCCGGTTGTCGCCCGTCACCATCACGGTCTTGATGCCCATCTTGCGCAGTTCGGCAAAGCGCTCCTTGATGCCGCCCTTCACGATGTCCTTCAATTCGATGACACCCAGCACGCGCGCAACGTCGCCCTGCTTCTCGGCGACCACGAGCGGCGTGCTGCCGCGCCGCGCGACGCTGTCGACGGCGGTCTGGACTTCCTGCGGATAACGTCCGCCATGCGTCTCCACGTACTGCTTCACCGAATTCGCCGCGCCCTTGCGGATTTCGTGATCCGGCATGTCGACACCGCTCATGCGCGTCTGCGCGCTAAAGCTCAGGAAGGTCGCGTGCAGCATCGCCATGTCGCGCTGGCGAATGTTGAAGCGCTGCTTGGCGAGCACCACGATGCTGCGGCCTTCAGGCGTTTCGTCCGCGAGCGACGCGAGTTGTGCGGCATCCGCGAGGTCGTGTTCCGACAGGCCCGGCGCCGGCACGAACGCCGACGCCTGACGGTTGCCCAGCGTGATGGTGCCGGTCTTGTCGAGCAGCAACACGTCGACGTCGCCCGCCGCTTCGACCGCACGGCCGGAAGTGGCAATCACGTTCGCCTGCATCATCCGGCTCATGCCCGCGACACCGATCGCCGAAAGCAAGCCGCCGATGGTCGTCGGGATCAGGCAGACGAGCAGCGCGACGAGCGCGGTGATCGTCACGACGTGGCCGGACTTCATCGCCTCGACCGAGAACATCGAGAATGGCAGGAGCGTCGCGGTGGCGAACAGCAGCACCAGCGTGAGCGCGACGAGCAGGATCGTGAGTGCGATCTCGTTCGGCGTCTTCTGGCGCTTCGCGCCTTCGACCATCGCGATCATGCGGTCGAGGAACGCCTCGCCCGGATTGACCGTCACGCGCATCACGATCCAGTCCGAGAGCACACGCGTGCCGCCCGTGACCGCGGAGAAGTCGCCACCCGACTCGCGGATCACCGGCGCGGACTCACCCGTGATCGCCGATTCGTCGACCGATGCGACGCCTTCGATCACATCGCCGTCGGCGGGAATCACATCGCCTGTTTCGACGAGCACGACATCGCCCTTGCGCAAGTCCGTCGACGCCAGGATCTGAACCGGCGACTTGGGATGGGGCTGATTCAGCTTTTTCGCCACCACGTTGTGCTTCGCGCTTCTGAGCGACGCAGCCTGTGCCTTCGAACGGCCCTCGGCAAGCGCCTCGGCGAAGTTCGCGAACAGCACCGTGAACCACAGCCACAGCGCGACCGCGAGAATGAACCCCGAGGGCGCCTCGGCCTGACCCGCGAGTGCGGCGAACCACAGGACCGTGGTGAGAATGCTGCCGACATACACGCAGAACATGACCGGATTGCGCAGCTGCGTGCGCGGCGTGAGCTTCCTGAACGAGTCGACGATCGCCGGCTTGACGATCTGCGGATCGAACATCGAGCGCGCTGCCGAGCGCGTATGGATGCCCGGCTCCGGCGCCTTCTCGGGCGCCTTGTTCGGAGAATTGACGGGCGGTTTGACAATAGTAGACATGCTTTCCTCTGAATCAGTGACCGCTTATTTGCCGGAAATCATCTGGAGATGCTCGACCACCGGCCCGAGCGCGAGCGCCGGCACGTAGGTCAGTGCACCGACCAGCACGACGGTGCCGAGCAACAGCACGACAAAGAGCGGACCGTGCGTCGGC
Source organism: Caballeronia humi (assembly GCF_001544475.1). Classification (GTDB taxonomy): domain Bacteria; phylum Pseudomonadota; class Gammaproteobacteria; order Burkholderiales; family Burkholderiaceae; genus Caballeronia; species Caballeronia humi. The sequence goes on from NZ_FCNW02000015.1 coordinate 111,421, forward strand.
AATGTGCCGGCGGTGACCGCGATCCGTTTCTTGGCCGCGAGCGCGCCTGCAATGGCGAGCACGGGAATAAGCGAACCGAAGCGGCCGAACCACATCGCGATGGCGAGCGTTACGTTGTAGAACGGCGTGCTGACGGTCAGACCCGCGAACGCGCTGCCGTTGTTGTTCGCCGCCGAGCTGTAGGCATAGAGAACCTCCGAGAATCCATGCGCGCCAGGATTCAGAATCCCCGCAGTGCCGGCCGTGGTCAGCACGCCAAGCGACGCACCGACCAGCACCAGAAATGGCGTGAGCAGCACCACGATAGCGACCATCTTCATCTCGTACGATTCAATCTTCTTGCCGACATATTCCGGCGTGCGCCCGATCATCAAGCCGGCGACGAACACCGCGAGCAGCGCGAACACCAGCATGCCGTAGAGGCCCGAGCCGACGCCGCCGAAGATCACCTCGCCCAACTGGATCAGCAGGAGCGGCACGAAGCCGCCCAACGGCGTGAGCGAGTCGTGCATGTTGTTGACCGCACCGCAGGATGCCGAGGTCGTAGCGACGCTGAAGATGCCTGACTGGGCGATGCCGAAGCGCGTTTCCTTGCCTTCCGCGTTGCCGCCAGCCTGAAGAGGCGAAGCGGTCTGATCGACGTGCAGCGATGCGAAGAGCGGATTGCCAGCCTGCTCCGCCGAGATCTCGCCCCAGCATGCGACGGCAAACGCGATCGTCATCGCGGCAAGCACGGCATAACCCTGCCGCCTGTCGCCGACCATGCGGCCGAACACCACACACAGCGCCGCCGGGATGACCAGCATCGCAATCATTTGAGCGAAGTTGGAGAACGGCGTCGGGTTTTCGAGCGGATGCGCGGAATTGGCGTTGAAGAATCCACCGCCGTTGGTGCCGAGCATCTTGATCGCTTCCTGCGATGCAACCGGGCCCATCGCGATCGTCTGCTTGTCGGCCTTGTTGTCCTGCATGACCGGATTGCCCTTCGCGTCCTTGACCGGATTGCCCTGGGCGTCGGTCTTCGGCGTCTGATAGGTCGTGACCTGCAGCGTCGCGACGTCCTTGTACGGCTCGAAGTTCTGGATCACGCCCTGGCTCACAAACACCAGCGCAAAAACGACGGCCAGCGGAGCAAGGATGTACAGCGTGATACGCGTGAGATCGACCCAGAAGTTGCCGATGGTCGTCGCGGTATGACGCGCGAAGCCCCGGATCAATGCAACAACGACCGCAATGCCAGTCGCGGCCGACAGGAAGTTCTGAACAGTCAAGCCCAGCATCTGTGCAAGGTAACCGAGCGTGCTTTCGCCGCCGTAGTCCTGCCAGTTCGTGTTGGTCACGAAGCTCACTGCAGTGTTAAACGCTGCGTCCGGCGTCATCGCGCCAAGCGCTTGCGGGTTGAGCGGCAACCATTGCTGCACGCGCAGCAGTGCATAGAGCGCGAGCGTGCCGACTGCGCTGAAGGCGAGCACCGCGAGTGCGTAGTGCTTCCACGACATTTCCACGTCGGGATCGACACCGGCGAGCTTGTAGAGCACCGCCTCGACCGGCCGGCCAATCCGGCGCACGACCACCGACGAGCCGTCCATTACGCCCGTGATATAGCGGCCTAACGGGATTGCCAGCGCAATCAATACGACGATGAATAAGCCGGTCTGAAACAGATTATTGGCGTTCATTCCAGGTCCTCCGCACGCAGCAGTGCGTACACGAGGTAAACAAACAAAAGAAGCGTCGAGGCACCCGCGAGCACCAGCATCCAGGCGGTCATGGACGGCCTCCCGGAGCACGGCGCAGCTTGGCGCAGCCAGCAGTCAGTGCCACGCACAGGCCGAAGAACACGGCGATGCCGGCAACGTAAAGTAAGTCCATTCTTATGAGCTCCCGTAGCGAATTCGGACGAACTGAAGCGTACTCAAATCCCCGTAAAAGCCCGGCTAAGAGTTGATCTCCCCGTATAAAGAAGTTGTAAACGCCCGTCAACTTCGATGGCGAGATGGGTGCTATCGGGGAAGTGGTCGCAAGGGGGCGCCGAGGCATAGCCGTGTCGTAATAGCCGCGGTCTTATCGGCGCGCTTCACTGGCCTGCCAGAGCGCCCCCGTGGTTCGTACTTACGTCAGCATTACGCGGCGGGGATATCTTTTTTCATCGTTTTTACGTTGGACGTCCTAGACTCGTCGGTGTGTTCAACAGCATGCCGCCTTCTCCCAATGCGGCGCTCTCATCAAATGGCCTTGGCCCAGACTCTCCAAACCCGCTCGTTGCGCCGTAACCGATCCATGCCCGTCAACGATGCGTGCGTCAAGATTCCCCATCCACATTTGACTTCAACGTTGCAACTTCTCGTGACACTGCCCGGCACGTCCTCATTGAACGCCATGCGCGCGTTGCGCCGCGCGTTGGGGGCTGCACTGCGCATATACGTGGTGAAGATCGATCGTGCGCGCACCACAATCACGCTTCAGATCGAGACGACACGCTCCGCGTTGACCGACGTCATCGGGTCACTTGCCGCAGGCTTGCCGGAAGCAACCGTCGGCCGGGTAAGAGCGAACGCGTTCTAGCAGTGTCCCATCGACAGACACCCCGTCCGGGACCGTGCCACGTCAGGGCACAATTGCCAGCAACGCGCCCTCCTGTATCACCTGGACAACAATCAGGCGGCGGTCGGCGTCTCCGGGCGGTGTCCTCATCAGCGACAACGCGGGCTTTCTGAATGCGTCGCGGATCAAGGGCAGCCATAGCGCGATCAAGTCCAGCATGTTCGCCGGCGAAGCGGCATTCGATGCCATCCGTACCGACCGCTGGCGCGACGAACGTGAAGGACCCCACGCAGAACATCGTATGGGTCACGCCCGAAGGCAGCGGCGGGCCGAGCTATTCGAACATGTGATTGCGAAGACGCCTTGTTGCGTCGCATTGCTTCATTGCTCATGCAAACTTCGATCGCTCCGAGAGAGTGCGCGAGTTCCTGCGCTATTGCGTCCATGACACAACGCCTCGACAACGCTCAATGCGGACCGTCTTTCCACCGTCATCTGGGTGAACGCAACAGCGGGCGACTGGCGCCTTCCCTCTCCTCGAGAGGGGGGACCCGGCAGAACCCAGCACCTAGACTAGGTGCCAGGTGCGAGCCAGCACAGCGTGTCATACACGACGAGAGTTTTCGTGGAAGGCCGCGCCGAGCTCGTTGGACGCATTCCGATGGGAGTGCGTGCAAGCGTTTAAGCCGTGTCGAAGGAGCATGGAATGAATTCCCGCGAGAGGTCTCTGCACGCATTAGTCGACAAATGGATTGGCGATGTATCCATTCGCGTTACGCACAGAGGTCGGACTGGTGCAAATGGGCAGCGTTATGCCCATGTCGAGGTCATGGGGCTGCGCCGCACATTGGGTATCTACTTTTTCCGCGACACAGACGGTTCATGGGGCGTCTACCCTTCGAATCGATGGCGCGTCGAACACGCATAGGCCTGTCGCAGGTTCTCCTGTGTCGGCATTCGTATCGACAGGCGCGAGCTTAGCGCTGACCGGTCACCGATCAAAAGGCATCTTTATGAATGACTATTACCGGCCCCTAAACCGTATAAACCGGATGACGCGGTGCCGTCGCTCACGATCGAGGTCTTCTTCGACTTTGTCTGTCCGTGGTGCCTCATCGGCACGCACCACTTGCGTACGGCCATGAGCCGGCTTGCCGAGTTGCGCAAGGACGTCGAGGTGAACGTGTCGTGGCGCGGGCATCAGCTCCTGCCCGGCACACCGAAGGAAGGCGTGCCTTACCACGCCTTCTATCTGGCGCGGCTCGGCAGCGCAGGGGCGGTCGCTGCACGGCGCACGAAGGTGCAGCAAGCGGGCGATGCAGCAGGCATCGCGTTCGCCTTCAATCGGATCAATGTGCTGCCCAACACGGCCGCGGCCCAGCGTCTCGTCGCCGCAACCGCCGAGCGCGGCACCCCAGGGCAAGCGGCAGCATTGGTCGACCGGCTGTTCACCGCCTATTTCATCGAGGGCGAGAATATCGGCGAAGTGCGCGTGCTCGAGCGCGCAGCGTTGGCGTGCGGAGTGCAGTTCGGGACAATTTTCGAGCGACTGTCGGCTACTGGAGACTCGCACGATTCACGCGGACGGCCCAGTCATACGGACTACGCAATCAGCGGCGTCCCGTTCTTTGCGTTCAACGGCTCGCACGGACTGTCCGGCGCGCAGCGGCCTGAAGTCATGCTGACAGCCATGCTGGCGGCAATTCGGGGATGAGTGTGAATTGCCGCGCCAGGTTTGCGTGGCACTGGGGAAACGCAAGCTGCGCTTCCATCGACGGCCGAAGCATCGTTCACTTCCACATCGCAGGCACGCTTCACGCCATTGATGGCTGGTCGCGAATGGACCAGGCCCGCCCAAGACAAAAGCGCCCGGCACAACGCTCAAACCAAAAATTCCCGCACCACGTGCGCCATCTCCCCCGCGCGCGTGACGACAAAGAGATGCCCATCGTTCACCACATGCAGCGTTGACTGGCGGATACGCGCGGCGAGAATCTTCGCGTTGGCGAGCGGCACGATCGGGTCGTCGTCGCCATGCATGACGAGCGTCGGCTGACGCAGACTCCCGAGCCACGGCAGGCTGCTCCAGCCCCAGGCCGCGAGCAACTGGTAAACGTAGCCGCGCCCGCCCGGCGCCTGGATGTGACGGCTGTGCTCCCTGAGCAATTCGGGATCGCGCCGGTATGCGCCGCCATAGAGATCGGCGCCGATCCGCTCAAGATACGCCGGATCGAGATAGCGCCGCGGGCCGATCATCTTCGAGAGCACGGAAAGTTTCGCCGGCACCATGATGACGCCGGGCGACGTTGCGGCCAGCACGAGCCGGCGGCAACGCAACGGATACAGGTGCGCGAACTGCTGCGCGAGCGCCCCTCCCCACGAAACACCGAGCGCATCGACGGGACCCGCATGGCCGAGCTTCGTGAGAAGCCGGTCGGTCATCGCGGCAAGCGCCGAGAAGCGATACGGCATGAGCGGCACAGGCGAGCCGCCGACGCCGGGTACATCGAAGACGATGACCTCGACGCCGCCCAGCGCCTCGACGAATGGTTCGAGCAATTCCAGATTGGCCCCGATGCCGTTGAAGACGACGAGCGGCGGCGCAGCGTCGTCGCCGCCGCGCCGGATACCCACACGCAGCCGTTGACCGTCTACATCGACTGTCTTTATTTCCATGTTACCGGTGACCTCAGGATTGGCGTGCATTGTTTTTCTCGCTGGATGAGTGACAGCCTGGCGCTAGCACGAGTGTGTCAACAATCGAGGACATAGGTCCCCGGCGCGTCGGCCAGGCGCTTATGGCGCCGGCTGCCGGGCGCCTTCGGCGCGGCCCGCTTTGCGCCGGAGCGGGCGGCGAGCCACTCGCGCCAGTCGTTCCACCATGAGTCCGCCTCGGCGCGGGCCTCTGCGAGCCAGTCGTCCGCGTGCTCGGGGAACGCCGGGTTCACGAAGAACTTCGCCTTTGGATTGCCGGGCGGATTGATGAGACTCTGGATATGGCCGCTGGAACTGAGCACGAAGCGCGTGTCGCCCCCAAACAGGCGCGCCGCGTCATAGACGCCCTTCCACGGCGTGATGTGATCGGTGATGCCCGCCATCACGTACTTGTCGCACGTCACCTCACCGAGGTCGATCGGCGTGCCGAGCACGGTGAGCGCACGCGGCCGGCCGAAGAGATCGCCCGTGAAGATATCGAGCAACTGCCCGTGCATGCGCGCGGGCAGCCGCGTCGTGTCATTGTTCCAGTACAGGACGTCGAAAGCCGGGGGCGCGTTGCCGCACAGATAATTGTTTACCCAGTAGTTCCACACGAGGTCGTTGGGGCGCATCCACGCGAACACGCGGCCCATCTCCTCGCCCGCGAGCACGCCCTTCGCCGCGCTGGCGCGCCGCGCCGCCGTAACCGCCTCGGGCGTGGCGAACAGGCCCAACTGCGAGTCGGTCGTGCTGTCGAGCACCGCCACCATGAGCGTCGCGGCGTTCACGCGATGCTCGCCGCGCGCAGCGAGATGCCCGAGCAACGCGGCAATCGTCATCGCGCCCGAACACGCGCCGTGCAGGTTCACGTCCTCGCTGCCGGTGATCTCGCGCACCGCCGTGATGGCCTCGATGAGCGCGGCTACATAAGTGTCCATGTCCCAGTCGCGCTGATCGGCGCTCGGGTTGCGCCAGCTCACGGCGAACACCTGGAACTCGCTGTTCAGCAGAAACTCGACGATACTTTTGCCCTTGGAAAGATCGAACACGTAAAACTTGTTGATCTGCGGTGGCACGATCAGGTGCGCACGCGCATGGACCTTCGACGTGACCGGCGCGTACTGAATGAGTTCGAGCACCTCGTTGCGAAACACGACGGCGCCCGGGGTCGTCGCCAGGTTTCTGCCAACCTGAAAAGCGCTCTTGTCGACCTGGGCCGGCATGCCGTGATTGGTGAGAGCGTCGGCGAGCAGGTTCTTCAGCCCCGCGACGAGGCTCGCGCCGCCGGACTCGGCGACCTTCCTGAGCGCCGCCGGATTGCCTGCGAGCGTGTTGGTCGGCGAGAGCGCGTCGGCGACGAGCGTAAGCGCAAACCGCGCCCGCTCACGGCTTTTCGCGTCGAGCGTGGAGCGCTCGACAAAGCCCGCGAGCGCGTTGCGCCACGCGAGATAGCCTTGCAGCGTCGCGCGATAGAGCGTGTCCTCGCGCCACGCGGCGTCGGTGAAGCGCTTGTCGCCTTGCGGCGGTGTCATTTCTGCGTGGCCGGTGAGGACCGTCATCAGGTCGCGGGCGAGCGCCGCCTCCTGCTGCAGGAGCAGCGTCGGATGCGTCAAAGCCTGCATGGCGATCTGCTGCACAGTAGCGAGCATGTCGCACACGCGCAGGCCGACGAACGGGTTCGGGGCACTCGTGACCTCGGCGGCGCGCCGCGCGCGGTCCTCCGCCTCGGCGCTGCGCGGCGAGTCATTCAGGGTTGCTGTCATCTGCATCTTTCAGGTTGGTTCATGGCGCGTGCCGCAGCCTTTACGTCACCAGCATCACGAGCGTTTGCGCGACCAGCGCGGGCTTGTCCTCGCCCTCGATCTGCAACTCGTTGCCGGTCTTCAGGATGACCCGCCCGCCGCCCTTTCGCTCGATCGACTCCAGCACCACGCGGCTTCGCACGCGCACCCCGGTTTTCACCGGCGTCATGAAGCGGACCTTGTCGAGCCCATAGTTCAGCCCTGCCTTTGCATCGGCGGGAATGAGCCCGATCTCGATCGAAAGCGATGCCAGAAGCGAAAGCGTCAGATACCCGTGCGCGATCGTGCCGCCGTAAGGGCTTTCGCGTTTTGCACGCTCCACGTTCACATGGATCCACTGATGGTCGCCGGTGCACTCGGCGAACGCGTCGATGCGCGCCTGATCGATGACGACCCAGTCCGATACACCCAGCTCCCGTCCGACAAATTCATCGAGCGTCGTGACGCCGTATCCTTCAATGCTCATGATGCGGACTCCTCCTGCGCACGCGCAGCGAACTGTTCGCGCAGCCGCTTCTTGTTCAGCTTGCCGACGCTCGTCTTGTCGAGTTGATCGACGATCTTCACGATCTGCGGCACCGCGTACTTCGAGATCCGTCCGGTTTCGCTGAAGGCGAGCACGTGCTGCCTGATGTCGTCTTCCGAGACCGGCACGGCGCACTCGGGCTTGCGCACGACCAGCGCGACGGGGCGTTCGCCCCACTTGTCGTCCTTGATGCCAATCACCGCGACCTCGGCGACGCCCGGGTGTTGCGAGATCAGGCTTTCGATCTCCAGCGACGACACCCACTCACCACCGGACTTGATTACGTCCTTGATGCGGTCGGTGATCTGCAGATAGCTTTTTGCATCGATGCTCGCGATGTCCTGCGTATGCAGATAGCCGCCCTCCCACAGTTGCGCGGATGCCTCCGGATTCTTCACATAGCCCTGCGTAAGCCACGGCGCGCGCACGACGACCTCGCCGCTCGCCCGGCCGTCGTGGGCCACGTTCTGCATGTCCTCGTTCACGATGCGCAGGTCGACAAGCGGCAATGGGAGGCCGGTCTTGCAGCGCAGGCGCAGTTGTTCGTCGGGGTCGAGCGTCTCGCTGCCGGGTTGAAGCTGGGCGAGACTCAGGAGCGGACAGGTCTCCGACATGCCATAGCCCGCGAAGATATCGATACCTCGATCGAGCGCGGCACGCGCGAGCCCCTGAGGCAGGGCGCCCCCGCCGATGATCACTTTCCACCTGCTCAGGTCGACCGTCTTTGCTTCGCTGCAATTGAGCAGCATGTGCAGGATGGTTCCGACGCAATGCGAGAACGTGACGCCTTCGTCGCGCACGAGCTTGACGAGCCGCTCCGGCACGTAGCGGCCCGGATAGACCTGCTTCACGCCCAGCACGGTAGCGATGTAGGGCATGCCCCACGCGTGGACATGAAACATCGGCGTGATCGGCATGTACACGTCGCCGCGATGAAACCGCTGGCCCGATACGGGGCTTGCAAGCGCCGCCATTCCCGTGATCGTGTGCAGAACCAGTTGCCGATGGGAAAAGTAGACGCCCTTCGGCAAACCGGTGGTGCCCGTCGTGTAGAACGTCGTGGCGCGCGTGTTTTCGTCGAAGTCGGGGAAATCGTAGGCGGGCTCGCTCGCGGCGAGCATGCTCTCGTATTCGTCGGCGAACGGGATCGTGTGCGCGCAGGCTTCAGCGTCCATGTCGTCGATGAGGACGAAGGTATGCACCGATTCCAGTTCGCCCCGGATCGCTTCGATCACCGGCAGGAAGTCCCTGTGCACGAGCAGGATCTGCGCGTCCGCATGGTTGATCGTGTAGGCGATTTCCGCAGGCGAGAGCCGTACGTTGACCGTCTGCAGCACGGCGCCCATCATGGGTATCGCGAAATAGGCTTCGAGATAGCGATGGCTGTCCCAGTCCATCACCGCAACGGTGCTGCCGTGTTGTGCGCCGAGCTTCGCAAGGCCGCCGGCCAGGCGCGCGACGCGCTCGCCGAGCGTGCGGTAGGTCATGCGCTCGTCGCCGCGGTAGACGATCTCCTGATCGGGCGTCTGGCTGAGCGGCGTGTGCAGCAAATGCTTGATCAGCAACGGGTAGGCATAAGCCGCCGGCATTGATTCGAGAACTGCGTCCTGCATGTGAATCTCCTTGGTCCGGCGTCTGTTCGCCGGCTAAAACGTTCGGTTCGTCCCGGGGCGCGCGCGCCGTTCCCGGCGACGAAGCGCTTGAATGCGGCTACTGCCCGAACGGTCTTTGAACGGTGAGCTTGTTCTTCACCGAAACGACGCCGGAAACGCCCTTCGCCAGAGCGGCTGCCTTTTCGATCTGCGCCGCTTCCGCCACCGTGCCCGCGAGCGTCACGGCGCCCTCTTTCGCGGTGACGCTGATGTTGCCGGCGTCGATCGACGGGTCCTTTGCCAGCGCGGCGTACACGCTCTTGCGCAGGGCGCGGTTCGCCTGCTTCGACGGCTTCGATGCCGCGCCGCCCGACGCCACCGTCGCCGGTGAGCCCGCTGACGCGCCCGCTCCGGTTGCCTGCGCCCACGCGTTCACGGATGCGAAAACGATCAATGCGGCGCATGCCAGCTTAAGTGCCTTCGTTACGTTCATTTACTTCTCCAGGTGTTGTTGCCAGCGCCTCATCGGCGCCTCTGCGGCTTTGTCACGAGATCTCGCGCAGCGCGGATCAGAAGCTATGCCGCAATCCGATCATCGCGGCAGTGGTCGATGCGCCCGGCGCCACCGGCTGTCCATACACGATCGTCTGGTTCATCGTTCCCTTGTTGATGACGTGGCCGACCTGCGCATACGTCATCGTGCGCTTGGACAAGCTGTATTCCGCGCCCACTGCGAACTCGCTTGAATGGTTAGCTGAATTGTTGTCGTCCTTCAGGTAATAGAAACCTGAAGTGACCTTGAGGGCAGGCGTGAACCGATAGCCGAGGCCAGCCGAATACAGATCGAGATCGGCGCGGCTTGGGTTCGCCGGATTCTTGCCATGCGCATAGGCACCGGACACGGAGAAATCGCGAAACGTGTACTGCGCTCCGAGATAGTAAAAGCGGTTGTTGTTCTGGCCGGTTGCGGGAATGGCAGGGGCCGCCGGAAAGGTCGCAGGGTACGGATTGGCGTCGTGGCCGTTGTAGTACGCCGCGGCCACGTTCAGGCCGTAGTTCGAATACTTCAGCACGGCCGACTCGCGCGTGCCGCCCTGAAAATGGCCGGGAACGCCGCCCGGTGCGTACTCCAGCGCGACCGACGCGCCATAGAACTTCGGCGACTCGTACACGAGCGCGTTGCTGTCGTATAGTGCGCCGATCGGACCGTTCGTGTTGGTTCCGGGCCAGCCGGCTGCCTGGTTCATGCCGAGCCACGCGGTGAGCACGCTGCCGAAGTATTGCGCTCCGCGCACGTCGGTTTCAGCCATTGCGTACACCATCGGCACGATCTGGCGGCCCGCGTTGAACGTGCCAAACGGGCCGGACACGCCTACGGTCGCGAACTGGTTGAATTGCGCGGGAACGCCGGGGGTGTCGGAGAGGCCGAACTTGCCCGTGCCGGTGTCGAACGTGCCCTGCAGACGGAAATTGAGCTTGTATCCGCCGCCCAGGTCCTCGCTGCCCTTGAGGCCCCAGAAGCTGGCGTAGATACCGCCATCCTTGTAGCGGTAGATCTTGCCCAGATTGGGCGCGGTCGGCGAAAACGACGCCGCCGCAGTGCTCTGGTAGAGCAGTCCTGCATCGAGCACGCCGTAAAGCGTCACCGACGATTGCGCATGCGCGGCGGCAGAGGCCAATCCGAGCAATGCGAAGCTGGTAAGTCGAAGGTTCATAGGGTCTCCGGATTGTTATCTTTTCCCCTTTGCGTCTGCGCAATCAGGGAGGTTCACTGCTGTCAATCGATCATTTCGCTTCGGCCTTCCCGCCCGGAATGAATCCGCGCCGGACGCGTCCGGTCAGGCGCGGATTCGCGTCAATGCGACGGCTGCGCGGACGACGTTCGATACAGGAAAGGCCCGCTGTGGACGGATACCCGACGGGCACTTCGACTGCGAGACGGCATGCATGGCGAAGGCCGGCGAGATGATCCAATGCGTCCTGCGCACGCGCCGGAGAGGTGTTCTCGCGAGGCGGGCACCGACGTCGCGTCGGATCATGGACGCCAGAATACGTAAAGAGTCGGGTTGAAACCCCTCCCACGATGGGGGGGCCGCATGGCGGCAGCAGGCGCTGCGCGCTTGCCTAGACGGTGTCTTCGAGCAGGCCGAGCATCAGGGCACGGCGTACCGCGTGCTTTCGCGAACTCGCGTCGAGCTTGCCGAAGAGATTCTTCAGATGCCATTTGACGGTCCCCTCTCCGACCGTCGCCGCGCGCGCGATTTCCTTGTTCGTGAGATTGCGCGCCAGAAGCTCGAGGATTTCGCGCTCCTTCGGCGTGAGGACCACACTCGGGACCGCCCGCGGTCCATTCGTCTGCGCGCGCGCGGATGGCCGCATGATCTGGGGGCTCGCGAACGCACGAGCCGTGCCCTCTTCGCTCAGGCTTTGCGCCCAGTCGGCGAGCGCGGGATGGGCATCGATGAGCGTGCGCTTCGCGTTGAAGGTCTGCGCGAGGTTCTGCGCTTCGAGCAGGAGCGCCCTGCCGTCACCGCCGCTCTGGTGCTCCGCGAACGCGCGCAACATCATGATTTCGATGCGGTAGCGGCCCATCTTCATCGTGTCGGCGAGGCGTTGGGCGAGCGCGAGCCCTTCGAGCGCGTGCTGCCAGTTGCGCGAGGCGATCGCCGCGTCGGCGTGTGCCAGCGCTTGCGGCAACGCCACCAGCTTGTGCCACAGCGGTCCCCGGTCCACCGCGCCCGAGACGATTTCGTCGATGCGCTGGACCAGCGCATCGCACGTCTGTGCACGGTAGCGTCCAGCGTGCATGCGAACCTGCTCGGCAAGGCTCACCACGCACAGACGTGGCAATCGCCGGCTCATGCCGAGCGCATGCATGGCTTCGAGCAGGTCGAGTGCCCGGTGTTCCTTGCCACGCGCGGCGGCAATGCGCGCCGCAGTGCAATAGGCGAGCGCCACGGTCTCCGGGGTAGCGGCGCGCACCAGCATGTCGAGCCGGTTCGCGAGGAGTCCCGCTGCTTCGTCCAGTCGATCACCTTCGTAGGCGATCGCCGCGCAGGTCGCGGCAATCATGCAGGTGAGCGGATGACGCCGGCCCAGGTCCTCCTCGGCGCTCGCCAGCGCTGGCACGAGGATATCTTCGGCGAGGCGCAACTGCCCCTCGTGCAGATAACTGAGTCCGACCATGTGATCGCCCCAGCGGATGACATAGCCGAGCCCCTTGCCGACTTCACCGCGCGGTACGTCATGCTGGAACCGGCGGGCCTGCGCCGGTTCGTCGAACAGCATCGCACGCGCGGCGAGCCGGTTGGCGTGGGCCTGCGCGAGCCACGACGCGCTCGCGGGTGGCGCTTCGGCCCACGGCTCGAACAGCGCCAGGAAACGGTCGGGTTCGTCTGCGTAGTACGCGGCCGCGCTGAGTATCAGCGCGCACTCGTAACGCAGCGTGGCTTCGCTGTCCGACGCGAGGAGAATGCGCTCGACCTGACACCCGGCCTCGTTATGGCGCTCGCCGAGCGCAAGCGCCCACGCGATGGCGAGTCTCAGGCGCGGACGCTGTTCCAGTTCGGCTTCCGGAATGAGCGCGAGCCAATCCAGCGCGGCACTCAGTTGCCCCTCTGTCACGGCATGGTGCAGGCATCGTTCGGCCAGCTCATAGGCATCCTGGTGATGCCCCGCCGCGTGCGCGTGGCGCGCCGCCTCCTCGATCAGGCCGTGCGCGGCGAGCCAGGCAGCCGCGCGCTGGTGCAGTTGCGCGCGTTCGTCCGCGGGCAGGGTTTGCAGGCGCTCCAGAAGCGCATCGCGCACGAGACCTTGCAGGCGGCACCATACGCTGTGCTCGGCGGTGACGAAAAGCGGAGTGTCGTTCACGAGGCGCGCAAGCCGCTCACGGGCGCCGGGATCGGCCGTCAGCGCGATGCACAGATCCGGGTGGAGCACCTCGGTCACGCTCGCGCGAATGAGAAAGTGGTTGTCCTCCGCCGGGAGGTTGGCGACCAGCGTGGTGACGAGATGCTCGCGCAGCCTGCCCGGGCCTGTCGCCGCGTGCTCGATGGCCTGGCGGACATCCGCGGCCCGCGCCATCGCCGACAGCGCGAACTGCAGCCCGAGCGGCCAGCCGTCGGTGATCTCGCAAAGGCGCGCGCAGGCGTCCGCGTCCACCCGGTCGCCGAAGCGGCCCGCGACGAGCGCAATGGTTTCGTCGAGCCGGAAGCGCAGCATCTCGGGCCCGACGAGCACTGCATGCCCGTAAGCGAGCAGATCGAAGACAGCCGTCTCGAGCCCGCGCCGCGCGGCGATAACGATGCGCAGATTCTGCGGAGCGTTATGCAGCAGGTAGGCAAGGACCTGCGCGCCGCTTTCGGGCAGCCGCTCGGCCTCGTCGACGATCACGAGCATATCCAGCGACATCTGCGCGACTTCCGCGAGCCACGCGGTCGCCCCATCGAGCGTGCCCACCGATGCAAGCGCCCCGTCAAGCAGCATGCCGCCGAACGACGGGCGCGCGCACCCTGTTCGCACCGCCAGTTCCAGACCGCGCAAGAGCCGTTGCGCGTCGTCGCGCTCGTCCGCCTGGAACCAGGCGACGGCAATGCCGCGCGCCAGATATTCCCGCCGCCACTGCGCGAGAAGCGAAGTCTTCCCGTAGCCGGCCGGCGCCTGCACGAGCGAAATCTGACGGTCGCGGAAATTCGCGTCGTCCGCGCTGAGCCTCGGCCTCGCGAGGAGATTGAGCGGCGCGCGGGGAGCGATGGTCTTCAGAACGAGTTCGTTGGTCGAACTCTCGGCGCACGCTGACGTGGAGGGCATCGGGAGAAGTCGATCGAGTGTCGCAACCTGCGCGGAGCCGGTCGTAACGCGTATCAAACTCAGAGAATGGTTCGATCGCCCGCGCGCGTCAACCCCTCCCGCCGCGAGAGGGGCGCGAAAGGCACCACTGCCCTACCATTCAAATCAAGCATATTTCCTCACGAGGCAAGACCCATGACAGCCGCGCAACGCACCACAACGCACACATCGATTCTGGCGTGAGGCCCCTGTGTACCGTCATCTTCTCCTTCCCATCGAGCGCGGCGGCGCTTCGGCCGAAGCGCTCGGTCATGTGACCGAACTCGCGCGAACGATCGGCGCCCGCATCACGTTTCTCTGGATGTTGCCTTCCGGGGGCGAGCCCTCCCTTCCTGCCCAGGCAGACGAGGATCGCGCGAACGAAGTGCTGACGATCGCCGAAGCTGCCGCTCTCGCGCAAGGCGTCGCCTGCTCTTGCGCGAAAACGGGCGGGTCGTCGCGTCGCGACATCATCCTGAATGAAGCGCGGCAGCACGGTTGCGATCTGATCTGCCTGACGGCGGCCAGTCCGGACGCAAGCGCCCTCCAGGCCCTCGACATGACCCTCGGAGGCGACATTGCCGTCCTCGTCTGCCCGGTCGATGCTCGGCCCACGGTCGCCCGGTCTATCGGCGCTCTGTTCGACGATTACCACGCAATCAATGACGAACTGAACGCGTGGTCGACCATGTCCGGCATTGCTTGCGGTGAAAGCCGCCGGCCAGGCACGGCGCCGATGCGCGAGAGCGTGGCGCGCCTCTGTGAGCTGCAAAGGCAGCGGCTGCGTCCGAAGCAGCACGGATCGCTGTATCCGAGATTGCGGGAACGCACGTCGGTCATCGACGCGGAACTGGACGAACTCGAGTTCCGGCATCGGCGTGATGACGAACTGCTTGGCGAACTGGCCCGAATCGTCGGACAAGACGATCGATCCGCACCGACGGACCAGACGATCGAGCAAGCGCTGGCCGCTTACGCGAAATCCGTCTGGGAGTGGATGGGACGAGAGCAAGGCGTGGTGCTGCCGGCAGCGCGCCGCTACCTGAGCGATGCCGACTGGACGGCGATCGACACCGAATTCAACGCCACGGGACCGGTCGGCCGGCCCGTGAAGCAAATTTAACCATCGCGCGAACCAATCGTTCACGCGCATGACTGGAGAAACAATGGCACACGCAATTCGATTTCATGAAACGGGCGGACCGGACGTACTGCGATGGGAGGAGGTCGCGGTAGGCGAACCCGGACCGGGACAGGTCCGTCTGCGTCACGAGGCCGTGGGCCTGAATTTTGCGGACACTTACTTCCGCTCCGGCCTCTACCCGGTTCCGCTGCCCGCCGGCATGGGCGTGGAGGCGGCGGGCGTGGTCGTGGCGGTCGGCGCGGGCGTCACGAACGTGAAGGAAGGCGATCGCGTCACCTACACCGGCTTCATCAACACGCTCGGCGCCTACAGTACGGAGCGTATCGTCGCTGCCGCGCCGCTCATCCGGCTGCCGGCCGACATCGGCTGCGCCACCGCCGCCGCCATGACGATGCGCGGCCTGACCGCGTCGTATCTGATGCGCCGCATCCACGCGTTCAAGGCTGGCGATTCGATCCTGCTGCACGCGGCTGCGGGCGGCGTCGGGCTGATCGTGTCGCAGTGGGCGCGGCTTCTGGGAATCACGGTGATCGGCACGGTATCGAGCGAAGCCAAGGCCGAGATTGCCCGTGCGCACGGTTGCGAGCACGTCATCAACTACAGCCATGAGGACGTCGCAAAGCGCGTGCGGGAACTGACCGATGGCACAGGTGTGAATGTCGTGTTCGACAGCGTCGGCAAAGACACCTTCGAAGCATCGCTCGATTCGCTCCGGCGCCGTGGACTGATGGTCTGCGTCGGCACCGCATCGGGTCCGATTCCGCCGTTCAATCCCCAGTTGCTGGCGATGAAGGGCTCGCTCTACCTGACCCGCCCCGCTCTCGCCGACTTCATCGCCGATCCCGCCGAAAAGGATCAACTGGCGAACGAGTTGTTCGGCCATGTTGCGGCTGGCCGCATCCGTATCGAAATCAACCAGCGCTACGCGTTGCAAGACGCAGCGCAGGCGCATCGCGACCTGGAATCGCGCAAGACCACGGGGTCATCCATTTTTGTCGTAGACGGAGACGCATGATGCGTATCGAACCACTCACTTGCGCAATCGGCGCGGAACTCACGGCGGTCAAGCTCGCGGACGCGGTCCACGATGACGGCCTCTTCGCCGAGATCCGCGCGGCGCTCCTCAAGCATCGCGTGCTGTTCCTGCGCGATCAGGACATCACACGCGCAGAGCATGTCGCGTTCGCGCGCCGCTTCGGCGAACTCGAAGATCATCCGGTCGCGGGCAGCGACCCCGAGCATCCGGGACTGGTGCGCATCTACAAGAACCCCGACCAGCCGAACGACCGCTACGAAAACGCATGGCATACCGATGCGACGTGGCGCGCGGCACCCCCGTTCGGCTGCGTGCTGCGCTGTGTCGAGTGTCCGCCCGTCGGAGGAGACACGGTGTGGGCCAACATGGCGCTGGCCTACGAGAACCTGCCCGCGCACGTCAAAGCGCAGATAGCGGACCTGCGTGCGCGCCACAGCATCGAGGCGAGCTTCGGCGCGGCCATGCCCATCGAGAAACGTCTTGCGTTGAAGGCGCAGTTTCCCGATGCGGAGCATCCCGTCGTGCGCACGCATCCCGAGACCGGGGAGAAGGTGCTGTTCGTCAACGCCTTCACGACGCACTTCACGAACTACCACACCGCTGAGCGTGTGCGCTTCGGCCAGGATGCCAATCCGGGCGCGAGCCACCTGCTCAACTACCTGATCAGCCAGGCGTACATCCCCGAGCATCAGGTGCGCTGGCGCTGGCAGAAGAACAGCATCGCCATCTGGGACAACCGGAGCACGCAACACTATGCAGTGATGGACTACCCGCCGTGCCACCGCAAGATGGAACGCGCCGGGATCATCGGCGACGTGCCGTTTTGATGTTCGCGCCGACTTCCGTCATTGAACTCACACTCATTTTCTTAGCTGGAGCAAGACATGCAATTTCTCGATGATTCGCTGCACCCCGAAAACCAGGACAAGGTTGTCATCACCGTCGCCCCGTACGGTCCGGAATGGATGCCCGAAGACTTTCCGGAAGACATTCCGGTGACGATGGATGAACAAATCCAGAAGGCCGTGGATTGTTATAACGCGGGCGCCACCGTGCTTCATCTGCATGTGCGCGAACTGGACGGCAAGGGCTCGAAGCGCCTGTCGAAGTTCAACGAACTGATCGCGGGCGTGCGCGCAGCGGTGCCGGACATGATCATCCAGGTGGGCGGCTCGATCTCGTTCGCCCCGGAAGACGACGGGCAGACGGCCAAGTGGCTGTCCGACGATACGCGTCACATGCTCGCCGAACTCGATCCGAAGCCCGACCAGGTAACGGTGGCGATCAACACCACGCAGATGAACATCATGGAGCTGCTGTACCCGGAATACCTGGAAGGCACCTCGCTCGCCAACCCGATGTTCCAGGCCGCGTATAGCGAAATGACAGTGCCGGCGGGACCCGCGTGGGTGGAGGAGCACCTGCGCCGCCTCCAGGCGGCCGGCATCCAGCCGCACTTCCAGCTGACCGGCATCCATGCGATGGAAACGCTGGAGCGCCTCGTACGCAAGGGCGTGTACACGGGACCGCTGAATCTGACGTGGATCGGCATCGGCGGCGGCTTCGACGGTCCGAACCCGTTCAACTTCTTCAACTTCGTTCACCGGGCCCCGGACGGTTGCACGCTGACGGCCGAGTCGCTGCTGAAGAACGTGTTGCCGTTCAACATGATGGCGATGTCGATGGGCCTGCACCCGCGCTGCGGCATCGAGGACACGATCATCGATCAGCACGGCAACCGCATGACGTCGGTGCAGCAGATCGAGCAATGCGTGCGGGTGGCGCGCGAACTGGGCCGCGAGATCGCGAGTGGCAAGGAGGCGCGCGAGATCTACAAGATCGGCGTTCAATACAAGGACGCAGACGAAACGCTCGCGCAACTCGGCATGCTCCCGAACCGCAAGCCGGGCCGGGTCAGCAGCGCCTTGCGCGCCGCCTGACATCGAGGGCGCGGCGCGCGGCGCCGGTCCACGTTCACGTTAATACTCAAAGGCGCGGGCGGGAGATTCCGATCTTCCGCCTGAAATAACAAATGGCCGCTGCGCATTCGGGCGCATGACGAGAGCCGTACGCCGAACATCGGAGGAGACTATTTTGGAACTTCATTGTGTAAAGCCAGCCGAGGGCGACTTCGCGGCCGCTCCCGCCGTTTCGCGCAAGTATGCGTGGATCGTCTTCGCGCTGACCTTTGGATTGCTGCTGTCGGACTACATGTCGCGACAGGTGTTGAATGCGGTCTTTCCCCTGCTGAAAAGCGCGTGGGGTCTTTCCGATACCCAGTTGGGTTCGCTGAGCGGCGTGGTGGCGCTGATGGTCGGCGTGCTGACCTTTCCACTCTCCGTGCTCGCCGACCGCTGGGGCCGCGTGCGCAGCCTGATTCTGATGGCAGCGCTCTGGAGCGTCGCCACGCTTGGCTGCGCATTCGCGACCAGCTACGGTGAAATGCTGGTCGCGCGGGCTTTCGTGGGGCTCGGCGAGGCGGCTTACGGAAGCGTCGGCATCGCGCTGATACTCAGCATTTTTCCGCTGCATCTGCGCTCGACGCTCACTGGCGCATTCATGGCCGGCGGCGCGTTCGGCTCGGTGCTCGGGATGGCGCTCGGCGGCTTTGTCGCGGTGCACTTCGGATGGCGTGCGTCATTCGGCGCGATGGCGTGCTTCGGCATCGTGCTGGTGGCGGCGTACCGGCTCGTCGTATCGGAGAAACGCCTCGTGGCGCGGCATGCGGACGGAAGCGCGGCGGAGTCGAATCCGCGCGACGTGATCACGAGCTTCCGCGCGCTCGTGGCAGGACTGTTCTCAACGATCTCGGTCGTGTGCGCCTACGTCGGCAGCGGATTGCAGCTTTTCATCATGGGCGCGGTGATCGCCTGGATGCCGAGCTTTCTCAACCGCTACTACGGCCTGCCCGCGGACAAGGCCGCTGCGGGCGCCGCCGTGTTCGTGCTGCTGGGCGGCGTAGGCATGGTCGCATGCGGCATCGTGACGGACCGGGTCTGCCGGACCATGCCGTCACGCAAATGGATGACGGCGATCGCCTATTGCCTGATCTCGTTCACGTTGCTCTCGATCGGCTTCCGGCTGGACACGGGCGCGTTGCAGCTCGTGCTGCTGGGCGCAGGCATTCTCGTCGTGGCAGGCACCTCCGGTCCGGCGGGCGCGATGGTGGCGAACCTCACGCCTGCATCGATCCATGCGTCGGCATTCGCCACCCTGACGCTCGCGAACAACCTGCTCGGCCTTGCACCCGGTCCGCTCGTCACCGGCTTCATTGCGGATCGCGTGGGTCTTCTGGGCGCGTTGCAGGTGATCCCGCTGGTGAGCCTTGCCGCTACGGTCGCCTTCGCGATCGGCAGGTCGAGATATACGCGCGACCTGCGCCGCATCGACGCGCTGCGCGGCATCGCGGCAAAAGAATGACACTTCACACGGAACACAATCCATGACGTCCAACCCTACGCCTACTGTGCTGATCGTGCCCGGACTGCGCGATCACGTCGCAGACCATTGGCAGACATGGCTCGAACGCAAGCTGCCGAATGCGCGCTCGGTGCCTCCGCTCGAACGCGACAAGCTGAGCCGCGCGGCCCGCGTCGCCGCGCTCGATGCGGAACTGGCAAAGATCGATGGGCCCGTCGTCCTCGTCGCGCATAGCGCCGGGGTCATGATCACCGTGCATTGGGCGCAGCTTCATCGCAGGAAGATCAAGGGCGCATTGCTCGCGACGCCACCCGATTTCGACGCTCCGATGCCGGAAGGCTACCCGGCCATCGACACCCTGCGCGAGCACGGCTGGATGCCGACACCGCTCACACGCCTGCCGTTTCCCAGCATCGTCGCGGCGAGCACGAACGATCCGCTTGCGCGGACTGAACGCGTCGCGGAACTGGCGCGGGCGTGGGGCAGCAAGCTCGTCGATGTCGGCGCCGTAGGTCATCTGAATCCCGCGTCCGGGCACGGCGAGTGGCCGCGCGCCGAGGAACTGGTGGCCGAGCTGAGTTGATCCTCGAACGCCCCGACTGAAACCCAACCTGGCCGGCATTGCCAAGGACGCCGGCACCTACACCCTGTACAGGAAACCCAAAGATGTCTAGCTACGTACATAGCAACGCCTCAGCGGATAACGCTAAAACCATTGAACACCGGCCTGATCAAGTCGCGGGCCACCGGGAATCGTCGGCATCGGCCGTGCGGAGCTGGGCGTGGGCGAGAACCAGCGGAGTCTACGACTGGATGGACGCACATACCCCCTGCGACGATCTGGACTCTTGGCGTTAAACGAAAGTAACGACGAGCAGCGCGAAGGCCATCCAGCACTCCCTCACCCTGTTGATGAACGCCATTGGCCGGACACCGCCGTGTGCCGGCTGCTGGCGGACGAGCGCGACGGCGCTCGCCGCACGAAGCAATCACCTGTGTGTATCGCCCCCCCCCGCCGCGAGAGGGTTGCATGAAGCGTCCCTGCCTTACGATGCAAGGGCTTTCACGCAAATACCGAATCCCGCAAAGGGTGCCGTGTATCGACATCTGCTCGATCCCGTCCAGCGTACCGATACCCGCATCGAAGCGATCAGCCTTGCGCGGCAGTTCACTGCAGGCCATCGGCGCGCGCAGGACGTTCCTGCGCCTGCTGTCTGGCTGCGAGCGCAGCGATGTGCGGGCGAAAGCCAGAGCGGGCGCATGCGCAGGATTGCGCGTCATGTTCGGATAGATGCACAGTCAAGGAATGGAGAAATGACGCGAAACATCCCGATCTGCCGCGCTGACGCCCTTGAGACCGGCTCACGCATGCTGGCATTTGTCGAAGGACGCAGCATCGTGCTGTTCAATATTCAAGGTGTCGTTCACGCAATCGACAACACATGCCCGCACAACGGCGCAGCGCTCGCGAGCGGCCGCCTTGACGGACATGTCTTGCAATGTCCGGCGCACGGTTTGCGCTTTGACCTCGTGTCGGGGTGTCTCGTCGGCGCGAAGGGTTTGTGCCTGAACAAGCTATCCGTCGAGACTATCGACGGCAACCTGGTAGCGCAAATCGACGAATGACCGATGCAGCGAATGGCTTCGCAGCCGTCCGCAGGGAGGGGAATGTCGGTGCCTCTTGCAGGGGTCGATTCGGTGAGACGATCGCCCCTTCTCCCAAAAAGCGCTGCCCTAGATGTGTATGAGATAGGAGTTTCAATTGAAAATATTAGTATGTGTCAAACGTGTGGTCGACTACAACGTGAAAGTGCGCGTGAAATCGGACGGCAGCGGCGTCGATATCGCGAACGTGAAGATGTCGATGAACCCGTTCGATGAGATTGCTGTCGAGGAAG
>NZ_FCNW02000016.1 GCF_001544475.1 Caballeronia humi
CCCGCATCTTTCGAAACCTCGTGGCTCAAGACCGAGCTCTATCGCGCGCGCAACTTCAAGCAGTGGATGAGCAAGGGCCTGTACCTGGGCACCTTCATGGTCGGGCTGGAGCAAAAGGTGATGGGCGGCAACGTGCCGTGGACGCTGCATCATCAGCACGCGGATTACGAGACGCTCAAGCCCGCGTCCCAAAGCAAGCCGATCGTCTATCCGAAGCCGGACGGGAAGCTGACGTTCGACCGGTTGTCGTCGGTGTTCATCTCGAATACGAATCACGAGGAGAATCAGCCGGCGCACCTGACGCTGAAAGACGCATCAGTGCCGGTGAACGTGAACCTGCGCACCTATGCGGGTCCGGAAAGCCGCTACTGCCCGGCCGCGGTGTACGAATTCATCAAGACCGACGACGGCAACGAACGCCTGCAAATCAACGCGCAGAACTGCGTGCACTGCAAGACCTGCGATATCAAGGACCCGACGCAGAACATCGTCTGGGTCACACCGGAAGGAGGCGGCGGGCCGAACTATCCGAACATGTGACGGTTCGTACATAAGAAAAGGCGTCGGTTCTCAAAAAACCGACGCCTTTTTTACGACCATTCATTCACTTATTTAGCCTGCGCCGCGATCTTTGGCGTGCTCACCACGACATCGCCGCATTGAGCCCGATGCCGCAGCGCGTGATCGATCAGCACCAGCGCGAGCAGGGCCTCAGCGATCGGCGTCGCGCGGATGCCGACGCACGGGTCGTGCCGCCCGAACGTCTCGACAACGGCCGGCGCGCCCGCCTTGTCGATGGAATGACGCGGCGTGCGGATGCTCGACGTCGGCTTGATCGCGATCGATACCGTGATGTCCTGCCCGCTCGAAATCCCTCCAAGGATGCCGCCCGCGTTGTTTGCGGCGAAACCGTCGGGCGTCATTTCGTCGCCGTGAACCGAGCCGCGCTGCGCGACACTCGCGAAACCCGCGCCGATCTCGACGGCCTTCACGGCGTTGATGCCCATCATCGCCTTGGCGATGTCGGCGTCGAGACGATCGTAGAGCGGCTCGCCCAAACCAACCGGCACACCCGTCGCGACCACTTCGATGCGCGCGCCGATCGAATCGCCGTCTTTTCGCAGCGAATCCATGTATTCCTCGAGACGCGGCACGATCTCCGCGTTCGGCGCGAAAAACGGATTCTCGCGCACATGCTCCCACGAGACGAACGGCACGCCGATCTCGCCGATCGCGCTCATATAGCCGCGGGTCTCGATGCCGAAGCGCTCGCGCAGCCACTTCTTCGCGACCGCGCCTGCCGCGACGGTCGGCGCCGTCAGCCGCGCCGACGAGCGCCCGCCGCCGCGATAGTCGCGGATGCCGTACTTCTGCCAGTAGGTGTAGTCCGCGTGACCGGGGCGGAACGTCTCGACGATATTGCCGTAATCCTTGCTGCGCTGATCGGTGTTGCGGATCAGGAGCGCGATCGGCGTGCCGGTAGTCTTGCCCTCGAACACGCCCGAGAGAATCTCGACCTGATCCGGCTCTTGCCGCTGCGTGACGTGCCGCGACGTGCCCGGCCGGCGGCGGTCGAGTTCGATCTGGATGTCGGCTTCAGTAAGCGCCATGCCCGGCGGGCAGCCGTCGATCACGCAGCCGATCGCCGGTCCGTGCGACTCGCCGAAATTCGTGACGGTGAAAAGCGTGCCTAAGGTGTTTCCGGACATGTGCGTCGCCCTGAGAAAAGTGATGCGGGGAAACCGCCATTATGCCAGCGGCATCTCGATAAAGCGCCGCGCCGCGCTATCTGCGTTCCCCGCGCAGCGCGCTCACGAGCGCTTGCAAGTGCTCGGGCGTGGCATCGGCCGGATCGATCGGCTCGCCGACCGCGAGCGTCAGGCGGCTCATCACGCCGCGGTGAATCGGGCGCGGCCAGCGGGTGTCCTCGTGGCGCGAGAACACGCTGCCCCACAGGCCGCGCAGCGCCATCGGCACGACGGGCGCGGCTTGCCGCTTCAGAATCTGCGCCACACCCTGCCTGAACGGATTGATCTCGCCCGTGCGCGTCAGCTTGCCTTCCGGAAAGATGCAGACGAGTTCGCCCGCGGCGAGCGCGCGTCCGCAGGCGTCGTAGGCTTGCCTCAGCAGTTCGGCATCCTCGTGAGCGGGCGCGATCGGAATCGCCTTCACGTGGCGGAACAGCCAGCCGAAGAACGGCGAGCGGAAAATCTGGTGATCCATCACGAAGCGGATCGGCCGCGGACTTTCCGCCATGATGACGATGGCGTCGACGAAACTTACGTGGTTGCACACCAGTACCGCCGCGCCGCGCTCAGGAATGCGCCCGGCGTCGACGAGACGAATGCGGTAGAACGTGTGCACGAGAATCCACGCGACAAAGCGCAGCAGAAACTCCGGCACGAGCGAATAGATATAGGCCGCGACGACGATATTGAGGAGCGCGGTCGTCAAAAACAGCCCCGGAATGCCGACGCCCGCCGCCGTCAGCCCCAGCGCCATCACCGCCGACACGATCATGAAGAACGAGTTGAGGATATTGTTCGCGGCGATGATGCGCGCGCGATGCGTCGGCTGGCTGCGGCTCTGGATCAGCGCGTAGAGCGGCACGCTATACAGGCCGCCGAAAAGCGCGAGCAGAAAGAGGTCCGCGAGAATCCGCCAGTGCGACGCCACGGCCAGAAACTCGCCGACGCCGAGCAAATGCCTCGCTGGCAGAATGCGATGGCTCGCGAAGAAGAGATCGATCGCGAACACGCTGATGCCGATCGAACCGAGCGGCACGAGTCCGATCTCGACGCGCCGCTTCGAAAGCTTCTCGCACAGCAGCGACCCGGTGCCGATGCCGATCGAAAACGTCGCGAGCAGCACGGTGACGACATCCGGATTCGCCGACAGCACGTCCTTAGCGAAGTTGAAGAACGACGTGAGAAAGGTCGCGCCGACGAACCACAGCCAGGAAATACCGAGCAGGCTCAAAAAAACGGTGCGGTTCTGCCGGGCGAGCGCGAGGTTGCGCCACGTTTCAGTGAACGGATTCCAGTTGATGCGCAATTCCGGCTGCGGCGCGGCGGACTTCGGCACGAAGCTCGCGGTCCCCCGCCCGATCAGCGCGATCGCGAGGCAAGCAACCGCGAGCAGCATCGCGCCGTGCTCGGTGAGGCCCGCCGCCGCCCCGCCGATGATCGTGCCGATCAGGATCGCAACGAACGTCCCCATCTCGACGAGCCCGTTACCGCCCACCAGTTCCGACGGCCTCAAATGCTGCGGCAGATACGCGTACTTGACGGGTCCGAACACGGTCGAGTGCACGCCCATCAGGAATGTGCAGAAGTACAGCAGCGGCGCGCTGTGCAGCAAAAACCCCGCGCCGCCGACGAGCATCACCGCGATCTCGAAGGTCTTGACGAAGCGCGTGAGCATCGCCTTGTCGAATTTGTCGGCAAGCTGGCCGGAGGTCGCCGAGAACAGCACGAACGGCACGATGAAGATCGCGGAAATGAGAAACGCGGCTGTTTTCGGATCGACGCCGGAGAAGCGCGCGGCCTGGAACGTGACGAGCGACGTAAAGCCGACCTTGAAGACGTTGTCGTTCATCGCGCCTAAAAACTGCGTCCAGAAGAACGGCGCGAAACGGCGTTCGCTCAGGAGGCGAAACTGGCCATCGCCGTCCTGATCCGACCGGCGACTCACAGCGGGATTGGGGCGCTTACTCATGGTTTATTGGAGTTGGTAGCTGAGAAAACCGCGAAAAAAAAGCGCGCCGTGCGGGGCGCGCCTTGTACTGCCCATGACTTTCGATGCTGCGCAAAAAGCGCGATAACTTTAACGCGCTTCTTCCGGCTGCTCCGGCCAGTCGCGGATATAGGCCTTCAGCATGCGATTCTCGAAGCCCTGCTCTTCGACGACCGCGCGCGCCACGTCGTAGAACGAGATCACGCCCATCAGCGAGCGGCTGTCCATCACAGGCAGATAGCGCACGTGATGTTCGAGCATCATGCGACGCACTTCGTTGACGTCGGTTTCCGGCGTGCAGGTGAGCGGATGGTCGTCCATGACCTTGCGGATCGTCGTGGTGCCGACGGTGCCGCCGTTTTCCTTCAACGTCAGGATGATCTCGCGGAACGTCAGCATGCCGACTAGATCGCCATACTCCATCACGACGAGCGAACCGATGTCGTGCGACGCCATTGTGTTGATTGCGTCGTGCAGCGGCGTCTCGGGTGTCACCGTGAAGAGCACATTGCCCTTGACCTTCAGAATGTCGCTGACTCGCATGTTTGTCTCCTTCGCGAAGGCGTAAATCGTGGATCGATCCTAGCGGAAAGGCCGTCAAAAGGAAAGCGCGGACGGGCTCGACTGGCTTATCGGACAAGCGCTTTGCCTGTATTCCCTAGGTTGGTGCCCTAAGTTCGGCGCGCTCACCCCGATGTTACGATGATTCACCTTCGATCACCGCCGGACGCCCGCGCCCGGCCGCTCACGATGCCCGCCAACCGCTTCGACACGCTCGTGCTGCACGCGGGCGCCGCTCCCGACCCGACCACCGGCGCGCGCGCCACGCCGATCTACCAGACGACGTCGTTCTCCTTCCGCGATACCGATCACGCCGCCGCGCTCTTCAACATGGAGCGCTCGGGGCACGTCTACTCGCGCATCTCGAACCCGACGGTCGCGGTATTCGAGGAGCGCGTCGCGGCCCTCGAAGGCGGCGCGGGCGCGATCGGCACGGCGAGCGGGCAGGCCGCGCTGCATCTTGCGATCGCGACGCTGATGGGCGCGGGCGCGCACGTCGTGGCGTCGAGCGCGCTCTACGGCGGCTCGCACAATCTGCTGCACTACACGCTGCGGCGCTTCGGCATCGAGACGACGTTCGTGCCACCGCACGACCTCGACGCCTGGCGCTCCGCCGCGCGGCCGAACACGCGGCTTTTCTTCGGCGAGACGCTCGGCAATCCGGGGCTCGACGTGCTCGATATCGCAGCCGTAGCGGAGATCGCGCATGCGAACCAGGTGCCGCTGCTCGTCGATTCGACCTTCACGACGCCCTACCTGCTGCGGCCGTTCGAGCACGGCGCCGACCTCGTTTACCACTCGGCGACAAAATTCCTCGGCGGCCACGGCACGACAATCGGCGGCGTGCTCGTCGATGGCGGCACGTTCGACTTCACCGCCACCGACCGCTTTCCCGAATTCACCGAACCGTACGACGGCTTTCACGGCATGGTCTTCGCCGAGGAAAGCACGGTCGCGCCGTTTTTGCTGCGCGCACGCCGCGAGGGCCTGCGCGATTTCGGCGCGTGCCTGCACCCACAGGCCGCATGGCAACTGCTGCAAGGTATCGAGACGCTGCCGCTGCGCATGGACCGGCACGTCGCGAACACGCGCCGCGTCGTGGAGTTCCTGCTCGCGCATCCGGCGGTCGAGGGCGTGGCGTATCCCGAACTGCCGACGCACCGCGACTACGCACTCGCACAACGCCTGATGCCGCGCGGCGCGGGCGCCGTATTCAGCTTCGACTTGCGCGGCGACGTCGCGGCCGCGCGCCGCTTCATCGAATCGCTTACGCTGTTCTCGCACCTCGCGAACGTTGGCGATGCGCGCTCGCTCGTGATCCACCCCGCGTCGACCACGCATTTCCGCATGGACGCCGCCGCGCTCGCCGCGGCAGGCATCGGACCGGGGCGGATTCGCCTGTCGATCGGACTCGAAGACCCGGACGACCTCATCGACGACCTGAAACGCGGCCTCAAGGCGTCGCAAAAGGCGGGCGCGGGTGCGTCCACGCTCGGGAGCCGCGCATGATGCTCGACGTCCACGGCACGCTGGCCTACGCGTACACCGGCGGCAAGGCGTACGACTCCACCCGGCCTACCGTCGTCTTCCTGCACGGCGCGGAACACGATCACAGCGTCTGGGCGCTGCAGACGCGCTACTTCGCGCATCACGGTTTCGGCGTGCTCGCGCTCGATCTGCCGGGCCACGGGCGCAGCGCGGGTCCTGCGCTCGCCGACATCGCGTCGCTCGCTGACTGGGTGATCGGCGTGCTCGACGCGGCGCAGGTCGGAAAAGCGCTGCTAGTCGGCCACAGCATGGGCTCGCTGATCGCACTCGATGCCGCCGCCCGCCATCCGGCGCGCGTCTCGAAACTCGCGCTTCTGGCAACCGCCGTGCCGATGACCGTTTCCGACGCGCTGCTAGACGCCGCCCGCGAACACGAGCCGGAAGCCATCGACATGGTCAACCAGTGGTCGCATTCGACGATCGCCGCGAAGCCGTCGAGCCCCGCGCCCGGCTTCTGGCTGCACGGCATGAACCAGCGGCTGATGGAGCGCGTCTCCGCGCGCGGTGAAGGCCTGCTCTTTCACACCGACTTCAGCGCCTGCAACACGTACACCGAGGGTCTCGAACGCGCTCTGCAGGTGCGCTGTCGGGTGCTCGTGATTTCCGGCCAGCGTGACTTGATGACCCCGCCGAAAGCCGCCGCCGCGCTCGTCAAGGCGATGTCGCAGTCGGGCGTCGTCGTAGACACCGTGACGCTCGACGCCGGCCATGCGTTGATGACCGAGCAGCCCGACGCGACGCTCGACGCCCTCTTCGCCTTCGCGATAAGCCAAGCGTAATCGCCGAAACAACGCCCCGCTATCAGCCGAACGGTCAGGTTGCGCGGCGTGCGCTTTTCGCCGCACAATGGTTTCGTCCGAGCGCCGAGACGGAGACAGTCATGGCTCATACCGCACACAGCGACCACTTCGCGAATTTCGCCGAGTTCTATCCGTACTATCTCGAAGAACATCGCAATTTGGTGTCGCGCAGGCTGCATTTCATCGGCTCGCTGGGCGTGATCGGCTGCATCGCGATGGGGATCGCGACCGGCGACTGGCTCTGGCTGCCGGTGGCCGTCGTATGCGGCTATGGGTTTGCGTGGGTCGGGCACTTTTTCTTCGAAAAGAACCGGCCGGCCACCTTCCGTCACCCGCTCTACAGCCTGATGGGCGACTGGGTGATGTTCAAGGATATCTGCGTGGGAAAGATTTCTCTCTGAGCGTTCAGGCCGGCTGATGCGGCATTGGCACGCGCGTCGCGTCGCGCATGCGCGCGTTGGTCAGGGCTGACACGCGCGCCGCGATCAGCGAGCCGAGCGTGATACCGAGCTTTTCGTTCTCCAGCACGCCCATCAGCGCCGCGCAGTCCACCTGCGAGGCGTCGAGCCGCAACTGGTACTCCAGCTCGTCGCGATCGATCACGAAGAGGTCGAACAGCATCGCCAGCGTGATCTGGTTCGGATTCGCGATCAGCACATAGCGCGGCGCCTTCGCATCGTCGAGCCGGCCAACCCAGCCTTGCGTCTCCACGCGTGAAAGCAGGCGCATCGACGTATCCATGTCGCAACGGAGCATCCGCGCCAGGTCGAGCGCCGTCTGGCCCGGCTTGCCTTCGTCACGCGCTATCACGAGCCGCGCCAGCAATTCGAGCGAATCGAGCAAGTCGCTGCCCGGAAAATCCCGCCGATGAAACTGCCCGATGCGAATCGCTGGCAGCGCGGACGTCACCATCGCGCCGACCAGCGCGATCAGCCAGCATAAATACACCCACAACAGGAACACCGGCAACGCGGCGAACGCGCCGTAGACGGCCGTGTAAGTCGGAATCCGGCGCACGTAGTAGCCGAAACCGCGCTTGCCGAGTTCGAACGCGACCGCCGCGATCAGCCCGCCGATCACGGCGTCGCGCCATTCGACCTTGCAGTTCGGCATATACACATAGAGCATCGTGAAAGCGAGCACCGTAAGCGGCAGCGAAACGCCCGTGAGCGCCCACTCGACGATAGGCGGCAGCAAGTGATGCGACCCCGCGAACGCCACCGACTGCGCGAACAGATACGACGAAATCGAGAGACTGCAGCCGAACAAAATCGGCCCGAGCGTGATGATCGCCCAGTAGACGAGCACGCGCTGCGCGAGCGGCCGCGCCTTGCGCACGCGCCAGATCACGTTGAACGCGGATTCGACAGTCATCATCGTCATCACCGACGTGACGAACAGGATGATCATGCCGGCCGTGGTCAAACCCTTGGCCTTCGAGGCGAACTGGTTGAGGTACTTGAAGATCTGGCTGTTGATCTGCGACGGCATCAGATGCACGGACAGAAAGTCCTGCAGCGACTCCTGGAACGAGCCGAAGATCGGAAACGCCGTGAAGAGCGCGAACGCGACAGTTGCGAGCGGCACGAGCGACAGCACGCTCGTGAACGTCAGGCTGCCGGCCACTTGCGCCACGCGGTCCTCGCCCGTGCGCCGCGCGACGAAGCCCGCGAGCCGGCGAACCGCGGCGAGATCGATGGGAAGCTTCTGCAAAAACCATTCTCCTCAATAGGGATCACGCGAACGCGCCGGAAACAGCGGTCAAGTGACGCAAAAGCCCGCCCGGACGCCACGAACGTGAACCCATCTCTATAATACCCGTTCACTAAAAAAGCCTTATGAACGACATCCTTGTGCTTTATTACAGTCGGCACGGCGCCACGCGCGAACTCGCGCTCGCGATCGCGCAGGGCATCGACAGCGTGCCGGGCATGCAGGCGCGCGTGCGCACGGTGCCGCCCGTGTCCGCGGTCTGCGAGGCGACCCAGCCCGATATTCCCGCCGACGGCCCGCCCTACGCCGAAGTGCGCGATCTGGAGGAATGTGCGGGACTCGCGCTCGGTTCGCCGACGCGCTTCGGCAACATGTCGGCGGCGCTCAAGTATTTCCTCGACGGCACCACGCCGCAGTGGCTCTCCGGCGCGCTCGCCGGCAAGCCCGCGAGCGTCTTCACGTCGACGGGCAGCCTGCACGGCGGCCAGGAAACCACCCTGCTCTCGATGATGCTGCCGCTTCTGCATCACGGCATGATGATCGTCGGCATTCCGTACACCGAGTCGCGCCTCACGACGACGCAAACCGGTGGCACGCCTTACGGCGCGTCCCACCACGCGCGCTCCGACGGCGACGACGGCCTCAACGGCGGCATCTCCGCCGACGAAAAGGCCCTCGCGATTGCGCTTGGCGCGCGTCTCGCACGCACGGCGCTGCATCTTTCGCGCGGCGCGAGCGCTACGTGAACGCACCCTTCGTTCAGCCCGCAGTCGCCGCCGGGCGCCCCGCCTACGCTGCCGGGGCGCTCGCGAGTCTCGTCGCGTTGATCGTGCTGTCGCTTGCCTGGGAACTGTGGCTCGCGCCGCTGCGTCCCGGCGGCTCCGCGCTCGCGATCAAGGCGCTGCCGCTCGCGCTCGCGCTGCGCGGAACCTGGCGCCGCGACCTCTATACGCTGCAATGGACCTCGATGCTCGTGCTGCTCTATCTCGCCGAAGGCGTCGTGCGCGGCATGACGGACGGCAGGCTCTCAGCGCGGCTCGGGTGGCTCGAAGCGCTACTTTCCATCGTCTGCTTCGCCTGCGCGCTCGCCTACGTCGCGCCTTACAAGCGCGCGGCCCGCGCCGCCAAACGCGCCAGCCAGTGACGCTTTGTAGCACGGATACCCGCGCCTGGCGCGGGCCTATGCCATCCGGCCAGGCATCGCTTTGGTGCGACCTAAGCGATACTGTCGACTGAACTTCACGACTTGAACGACATGAACGCCTCCGCACGACCCACCGGCCCCTTCGTCGCTGCCTGCTCCGACGTGCTGGGCGCCGCCCACGTGCTGACCGACCCCCGCGACACCGCGCCGTTTTTGACCGACTGGCGCCGCCGCTACACGGGCGAAGCGTGCGCCGTGCTGCTTCCCGCCGACACGCAACAAGTCGCCGCCGCCGTGCGGCTCGCGCGCGAATATCGCGTCGCCATCGTGCCGCAGGGCGGCAACACGGGACTCGCCGGCGGAGCCACGCCGGACACGAGCGGCGCGCAGGCGGTCGTCAGCTTGCGGCGCCTGAACCGCATCCGCGACGTCGATCCGCATAACAACACGATCACCGTGGAAGCGGGCGTCGTCCTCGCGGAAATCCAGGCGCGCGCCGAAGCCGAGCAGCGCCTCTTCGCGCTGAGCCTCGCGGCGGAAGGCAGTTGCATGATCGGTGGCAATCTATCGACGAATGCCGGCGGCACGGGTGTTTTGCGCTACGGCAATACGCGCGAACTGTGTCTCGGCCTCGAAGTGGTGACGCCGCAAGGCGAAATCTGGGACGGTCTGCGCGCGCTGAGGAAGGACAACACGGGCTACGACCTGCGCGATCTCTACATCGGCGCGGAAGGCACGCTCGGCATCATCACGGCGGCCGTCATGAAGCTGCATCCGGCGCCCGTCGCGAGGGTGACGGCGCTCGCCGGTCTCGCCTCGCCGCACGCCGCGCTCGATTTCCTCGCGATGGCGCAGCGTCACGCCGGCGCGCTTCTCACCGGTTTCGAGCTGATGTCGGATTTTTCGCTGCGTCTCGTCGGGCGGCATTTCGGGCAGATGCGTTATCCGTTCGCCGAGCCGCACGCGCAAACCGTGCTGCTCGAACTCTCCGACAGCGAAAGCGAAGAGCACGCCCGCACGCTCTTCGAACGGCTGATGGAAGAGGCGATCGGGAAAGGTCTGGTCGAAGATGCCGTCGTTGCCGAGAACCTGGCGCAATCGCAGGCGTTCTGGGACTTGCGCGAGCACATTCCGCTCGCGCAGGCCGCGGAAGGGCTGAACATCAAGCAGGACATTTCCGTGCCGATCTCGAGCATCGGCCGCTTCATCGATGAAACCGACGCGCTGATCGCCAAAACCGCGCCCGGCGCGCGCATGGTGACGTTCGGCCATCTCGGCGACGGCAATCTGCACTACAACGTGCAGGCGCCCGAAGGCGTCGATCCCGAGCAGTTTCTCGCTGACTATCAGAAGCGCATCAACACGCTCGTGTACGAACAGGTGCACGCCCATCGCGGCAGCATCAGCGCGGAGCACGGTCTCGGGCAACTGAAGGTCGACGAGGCGATGCGCTACAAATCGCCCGTCGAAGTCCGGCTGATGCAGGCGATCAAGGCCGCGCTCGATCCCGAGAATCTGATGAATCCGGGCAAGGTCGTGCGCGTGCCGGGCCGTTCGGGGGAGAAAGCGTCGTGAAGATTCGCGTTTTGTCAGACCTGCACCTGGAAGCCGACGAACCGGTCGCGATTCCTTATGCCGAGGCGGAACTCGTCGTGCTCGCCGGCGATATCCACAATCACGCGGAAGGATTGCGCTGGGCGGCGGAAAACTTCGATTCCCGCGTGCCGGTGATCTACGTGCCCGGCAATCACGAGTACTACGACGGCGAATTCGGCGCGCTCGAAGTCGCGATGCAGGACGCCGCGCGCAGCGTCGACAATGTGCACTACCTGAACAATGCGACGCTCGTCGACCGGTACGGCAAGTGGCGCGTGCTCGGCACGACGCTCTGGACCGATTTCGCGCTGTTCGGATCGAGCGAGGAAGAACTGGCGAAGGCGCAGGAAGCGTGCGCGCGCGTGATGCTCGACTATCGCGGCGTGATCCAGATTTCGTGGCCGGAGCCGGACGGCGAGCCGCGCTCGTTCGCCACCAGCGATTCGCTCGCATTGCACGAACACGCGCGCGCGTGGCTCGAAAGCGAGCTGGCGAAACCGTTCGACGGCCAGACGATCGTCGTCACGCACCATGCGCCGTTGAAAGAGAGTCTCGCGGAGAAGTACGCGCAGGATCTGGTGTCGGCGGGATTCGTCAACGATTTGCCCTCGCTCGTGCGCGCGCCGGTCGCGCTGTGGATTCACGGCCACACGCACACGGCGTTCGATTACACGGTCGAGGGCACGCGGGTCGTCTGCAATCCGCGCGGGTATCTCGACCGGCGCACGCGCGCCCTCGAAAACCCGCATTTCGCGTGGGACAAAGTCGTCGAAATTTGAAGTAGCGGGATAACCGTTGGACTTAGCGGAGACGTGCCATGTGCGGCCGAATCAGCCAGTACCGACTGCCGATGCATTATGCGCAGCGCATGCATCTGAAAAATCCGTTCGTGCTCGTCGATGCCGCGGACCGGCGTCCCGGTTACAACCTGTCGCCCGGCACGCATCCGCTCGCGATCTACCCCGACGAGACGATCCGCGCGGTTCACTGGGGCTATTGCCCGCAATGGGCGATCCAGAAAAAGCTGCCGCAGACGATCAACGCGCGCGTCGAAACGGCATCGACGAGTGCGTATTTCCGGGCGTTGTGGAGAAAAGCGAGGATTCTCGTTCCCGCCGACGGCTGGTTCGAGTGGAAAACGGAGACGCCGGCAGACGGCGCGAAACCCGTGAAGCAGCCCTATTTCATTCGCCGCGCCGACGAAGAGCCGATGTTCCTCGCCGCGCTCACAAGCATCCAGACCGAGGAGGATGCCCTCATGCCCGGCGCGGGATTCGTGATCGTGACGGCCGCCGCCGACGAAGGGCTCGTTGATGTCCACGACCGACGGCCGCTCGTGTTCACGCCCGCCGCCGCGCGCCGATGGCTCGACCCCGCGCTGCCGCTCGACGAACTCGACGCGCTCTCCAAAAGTGGCGGCGCGGCGGCATCGCAGTTCATCTGGCATCGCGTGACGAGCGACGTAAATCGCGCGATCAACGACGAGCCGCGCCTGATCGAGCCGCTGGAACCGCTAGCCGGATAAAACTCAGCGATCGCGGCGATAACGCTGCCGGTCGTCGATACGGATCGGAATCAGCCGCTTCTTCGCCGAATTGTCGCGAAATGCGCGGAAAAGCTCACGCGTGGCCGGAATGGAGATCAGCACGAGCAACATCACAAGTGCGAACATGAGTGGCGTATTCATCAGGCTTTCCCCGGTCGAGAGCAAAAAGGCATGCATCGAAGTTATCAAGATGCGGGCGAAATAAAAGTAAGCAAGTGTTGCATCACACACTTTTGTTGCGCAGTCGCAATCTCACGGGCAAAACGGCGGCAAATCACGTGACGACGAACGCTTTCAGCGATTCCGCGTCGGCGGCGAGCGTTGCGGGCAGTTCGTCGCGCAGGAAATCGACCCATGTGCGGATTTTCGCGTCCAGATATTGCCGCGACGGATAGAGCGCGAACACGTTCAGTTCCTGCATCTGATATTGCGGCAGCACGCGCACGATCGTGCCCGCGCGCAGGAGCGGCAGCGCTGACGACGTTGGCAGGACGCCCAGGCCCATGCCCTCGCGGATCGCGACGGCCATCGCATCGGCAACGTTCACCGTGAACGTCGATGGCCCGAGGCTCACGGTCTCCTGTCCGTTCGGGCCTTCAAAAATCCATTTGTCGGTCGGAAGGACGGGCGTCACGAGTTGCAGGCAGGTGTGGCGCACGAGATCAGACAGCACGTGCGGCGTGCCGTGCTTCTCGATATATGCCGGCGACGCGCACGCGATGCTGAAGGCCGATCCAAGCCGCTGCGAGACGAGCCCCGAATCGGGCAAGTCGGACGCGAGCACGACCGACACGTCGTAGCCTTCGTCGAGCAAATCCGGCATGCGCTGCGCGAGCGTCAATTCGACCTGCACGGACGCATGCCGCTCCTGGTAGCGCGAAATCATCGGCACGACATAGTGCTGGCCGAAACCCGTCATCGAATGGACTTTGAGCTTGCCGGACGGCCGCGCGTGAGCATCGCCGGCTTCGGCTTCCGCCTGATCGACGTAAGCCAGAATTTGCTCGCAGCGCTGCAGATAGCGCTCGCCGGCTTCGGTCAGCGCGATGCGGCGCGTCGTCCGATTCAGAAGGCGCGTGCGCAGATGCGCTTCGAGATCGGAGACGGCCCGCGAGGCGTACGCCGTCGTTGTATTCAGATGCTGCGCGGCCGCCGTGAAGCTTCCCGCTTCGACGACGCGCACAAAAACGCGCATGTTTTGTAGCGTATCCATACAGCCTTCCGTCTCTCTCAATATCGTAATATCGTGACGCCGATTATTGCACGCTGCGCAACAGCGATTATCTCAAACCTCGTAAGGATGCTTTGCATCGTTACGGGTTATTCCACAATACCCGCAAAAATATAATGAGTTCCTAACGTCTAGATCAGATTCGGGAGCCAATCGTGTCAGCACCGGTATCAAAGGGAGCGATCGTCATCGCGGCTCTTACAGTTATCTTAACAATCGCCGGATGCGCCAGCACGGGAAATGTCGCTCCTGAAGACACGCTCAAAGAAGCCTCCATGCTCGATGCCGGCGCCGCCATCCGCGCCGCCGACGGAGAAGCCGGCTGGCCATCAGGCCAATGGTGGCGCGTCTACGACGACCCTCAGCTCGACGCGTGGATCGAGCGCGCGAACGCCGGCAATCCGACGCTTGCCATCGCGGCTGCCCGGGTGCGCGAAGCGAACGCGCTGGTGGGCGTCGCGCGCTCGGCGCTGGCGCCGCACGTCGATGGCTCGCTTTCCGTGACGCGCAAGGGCTGGCCGGAAAACGCCTACTACGGCCCTGGCTCGTTCAACGACACGACCACCTGGAACAACACCGCCGCCCTTTCGCTTTCCTACGACCTCGATTTGTGGGGCCGCAGCGCGAATGCGACCGAACGCGCCGTCGATGCCGCCCACGTGCGCGCCGCCGACGCCCGCGCCGCGCAACTCGAACTCGAAGCGAACGTGGTGCGCGCGTACATCGGCTTGTCGCAGGATTACGCGCTGCTCGATATCGCCCGCGCGACGCTCGATCAGCAGCAGAAAATCGCCGACTATGCGCGAAAGCGCCTTGCGGGCGGCCTCGGCACGCAGCTCGAAGTGAGTCAGGCCGAAACACCACTGCCCGAATACGAGCGCCAGGTCGACATTTACAACGAAGCGATCGATCTCTCGCGCAACCAGCTCGCCGCGCTCGCGGGCGCGGGTCCGGGCGCGGGCGAATCGCTGACGCGGCCGGTGCTGTCGCTCGACAAGCCGGTCGGCTTGCCGTCCGCGCTGCCGGCGGAACTCGTCGGGCATCGGCCGGACGTCGTCGCGGCGCGCTGGACGGTCGCGGCGCAGGCGCGCGGGATCGATGTCGCGAAGGCCGAGTTCTATCCGAACGTGAACCTGCTCGCGTCCGTGTCGCAGATGGCGGCCGGCGGCGCGCTGCTCACGTTCCTCGGCGGGAGTGGGACCGGTTTCAGCGCGGGGCCGGCGATCACGCTGCCTATCTTCGAAGACGGACGGCTACGCGCGCAACTCGGTGCGGCGTCGGCGCAATACGATCAGGCGGTCGAGCATTACAACGGCACGTTGATCGGCGCGCTGAAGGAAATCGCCGATCAGGTCGTGCGGATGCGTTCACTCGATTCGCAACTCAACGCGTCGGGACGGTCGGTCGCGGCGGCGAGCAAGAACTATCAGCTCGCGCGGGAGGGTTACCGGCGCGGCCTGACGGATTACCTTAACGTGCTCGTCGCGCAGACGCAGTTGCTGCGCGCACAGGACGGCGAGGCACGCGTGCGCGCCGAACGGCTCGCGGCGTATGCATCGCTACAGGCAGCGCTCGGCGGCGGCCTCGATGATCCGTCGAACGGACCGGACGACGGCACGCTCGCGCCTTCAAAGCACATCGGGCCGTTCAGCGGCGCGCGGACGGCGAGCGCCAAATGAAAACCTCCTCCGTCTCCGTCCCCGGCGAATCGCTCGGCAGCGTCCTGACGCACTGGGCGCGCACCGAGGGCCTCGCCTGGATCTACATCTTCAAGGCGGTGCTCGCCGCGCTCCTCACACTCTGGATCGCAATGCGCCTCGACATGCCGCAGCCGCGCACCGCGATGACCACCGTCTTCGTCGTGATGCAACCGCAAAGCGGCATGGTCCTGGCGAAGAGCTTCTATCGTTTTTGCGGGACGATGGTCGGGCTCGTCGTGATGCTCGTCCTGATCAGCCTCTTTTCGCAGCAGCCGGTCTTGTTCATCACGGCGACGTCGCTGTGGGTCGGGCTCTGCACGGCGGGCGCCGCGCGCAACCGCAATTTCCGCTCGTACGGCTTCGTCCTCGCGGGCTACACGGCGGCGCTGATCGGGATTCCGGCCGCGCAGCATCCCGACGGCGCCTTTCTTTCGGCGCTCACGCGCGTGAGCGAAGTGTCGCTCGGCATCCTGTGCGCGGGCGCCGTGAGCGCGCTCGTGTTCCCGCAGCACGCGGGCGAGCAGATCAGGACGACGGTGCGGCGCCGTTTCAGCGGTTTCGTCGATTACGTGTGCCGCGCGCTGTCAGGCCGCATGGACCGCCCGCAGATCGAGGCGACGAATGCGGCGTTTGTCGCGGATATCGTCGGTTTCGAGGCCGCGCGCAGCGTCGCCGTGTTCGAGAACCCCGAGACGCGCATGAAAAGCGGCCGGCTTGCGCGGCTGAACAGCGAGTTCATGAGCGCATCGACGCGCTTTCATGCGCTGCATCAGTTGATGAACCGGCTCCGCGCGAACGGCTCCACGACGACGGTCGCGGCGCTCGAACCGTATTTCCACGAAGTCGCGCCGCTATTGGAGAAGTCGGGCGAGCCGGTGCTGAACGCCGCCGATGCCGCCCAGGCCGCGACGCAGCTTGCCGGTTTCAAGTCGGCGCTGCCGAAACGCATCCGCGCGACGCGTATGGGGCTTCAGGCCGATCCGGACTTCGCGCTGCTCGAATTCGATACCGCTTCGGAGCTGCTCTACCGCTTCGTCGACGACCTCCTTGCCTACGCCCAAACCTACGCGTCGCTCGCCGTGCCGACGCACGAGCGCGAGCGCTGGGTCGCGCGCTACGTGCCGAAGACGAATTTGCTCGCCGCGAGCGTTTCCGGCATCCGCACGACGATCGTGATGCTCGCGCTCGGCGCGTTCTGGATCGCGACCGCGTGGCCGAGCGGCGGCACGATGGTGCTGAACGCAGCGGCGGTGTGCGCGCTGGCGTCGTCGTCGCCGAGGCCGACGCTGATGGCCTTCCAGATGGCGAGCGGCACGCTGCTCGCGATGATCGCGGGGATGATCGTCGTGTTCGGGCTGTATCCGCGGATCGACGGATTTTTGCTGCTCTCGGCGGCGCTCGTGCCGTTTCTGCTCTTCGGCACGTATCTCAGCACGCGGCGCAATCTGGTGGGCGTCGGCATCGGCTACTGCATCTTTTTCTGCTTTCTCGCCGGCCCCGACAACCTCACGCACTACGACCCGACCGGTTTCATCAACGATGCAATCGCGCTCGTGCTCTCGATGCTCGTCGCGTCGATCGCGTTCGCCGTCCTCCTGCCGACAGACGCACCGTGGCTGCGCCGGCTGCTGATGAGCGATCTGCGCCGCGAAGTCGTGCAGGCCTGCCGCGCGCGCCTGCCGAAGCTCGCGATGCGCTTCGAAAGCCGCACGCGCGACCTGCTTTCGCAGATCAACGCGCTTGCCGCGAACCGTGCCGACTTGCAGCGCGAGGCCTTGCAGTGGCTCTTCGCCGTGCTCGAAGCCGGTCACGCCGTGATCGACCTGCGTCACGAACTCGCGGCAATGACGGCCCGCGCGCCGTGGCGCGTGTCGATCGCGGCGACGCTCGATGCCGTCGCGCGTCTCTTCGACAAACCCGACGCAGCGCGTTTCGATACGGCGCTGGCATCGACTTCAGATGCGATCGCCACGTTGCAGGCAGTGCTCGATGCCGAACGCCCGCCGCGCGCAGAGCGTCACCGGCTGCAACGCATCCTGAGCCATCTTCATTTCATCCGCACGGCGCTGCTCGATCCGCAATCGCCGCTCGAACCGTTCAGCGCCGCCCGACAACAGGGAGCCCGCCATGCCGCGTAGTACCGCAATCCTCGAAGCCTATGTGCCGACCATCCTGCTGCTATTCGTCGCGGGCGCGCTCTTTACGTGGCTGCTCGACCGCGCCCTCGCGCTGACGGGCCTCTATCGCGTCGTGTGGCATCCGTCGCTCTTTCGCGCGAGCTTGCTCGTGTGTGTCTGCGGGCTCATCGGGCTTGCTTTTTACCGCTAAGCGCTAAAGCGTCGCTCTCAACCAAGCTAAAACGAGTCGCATCATGATCATTCGAAAAATCGTGGGTTTCATTCTGACGGCGGTCATTTTCGCCGCCGCCATCCTGATAGGACGCGCGCTCTGGGTCCACTACATGGACGAGCCGTGGACGCGCGACGGCCGCGTGCGCGCCGACGTCATCAACGTTGCGCCGGACGTGTCGGGCGCCGTGGTGACGATGCCGGTTGCCGACAACCAGTTGGTGAAGAAAGGCGACCTGCTGATGGAGATCGATCCCTCGCACTACCGGATCGCCGTGCAGCAGGCGCAGGCGAACGTCGCCGCGCGTCAGGCGGAATTGCGCATGCGCCGCGCCGATGCCGCGCGTCGCGCCGACATGGACAGCCTCGTCGTATCGAAGGAACAGCGCGACAACGCGATGCAGTCGGCATCAAGCGCCGAGGCGCAATTGCAGCAGGCGCAAGCAGCGCTCGATGCCGCGAAGCTCAATCTCGAGCGCACGCGGGTGGTTTCACCGGTCGACGGGTATGTGACGAATCTGAGCGTCTATCGCGGGGACTACGCGACGGCGGGAGCGCCGAAGCTCGCCATCGTCGATAGCCATTCGTTCTGGGTGTACGGGTATTTCGAGGAGACGAAGCTGCCGCATGTGCGCGTCGGCGACGCGGCGGAGATGCGGCTGATGAGCGGCGGCGTGCTGAAGGGCCACGTGCAGAGCATTTCGCGCGGCATCTACGATCGTGACAATCCGCAGAGCCGTGAGCTGCTTGCCGACGTCAATCCGACGTTCAACTGGGTGCGGCTCGCGCAGCGCGTGCCGGTGCGGATTCGTATCGATGACGTGCCGGCGGGGATGGTGCTGTCGGCGGGGACGACTTGCACGGTGGTGATCGGGGCCTCGGGTTGAGTCCGAAGAAAGATCGCTCCGGCGCCTTAAGACTGCCAGCCGGCTAACGCGCCCCTTGCCGGCACGAAGAGGACTTGCACCTTCCGGTGAGCGCGCCCTGGCGGACGCACAAAAGAAAAAAGCGGCATTTCTGCCGCTTTTTCCGAGACCGTCAGGAAGTCGTCTTCCTCGGCATGCCCAAACCGCCCAGCAACGCCGCGAGCGGCTGCTTCGGCGCCGACTTGCGCTCATGCTCAACCGCTTCGTCATGCCGCTTCACCGATGCCGGCGACGGTTCATATGGCTTCAAAAAGAACTCGTCGATCGGCTGCTGGCGCGCATGCGAGCGCTCGAACGACGTCGCGCGCCGACGGCTTCCCGATTCCTCGCGCGCGTGGCGATGCTCACCGCGCTCTGGCCGCGGCGGCCGTTCATCGCGACGCGACGAGCTTTCACGGCGCGCAGGCGTCGTGACCGTCAGCGTTTGCACTTCCAGCGGACGCTTGATCAGCTTTTCGATGTCGGCGAGCTGCTTCTTCTCGTTCGCGCTGCAGAGCGAGAGCGCATCGCCCGACGCGCCCGCGCGCCCCGTGCGGCCGATACGGTGCACGTAATCCTCGGCGCTGAACGGCAGGTCGAAGTTGATGACGGCCGGCAGTTCCACGATATCGAGACCGCGCGCGGCCACGTCGGTGGCGACGAGCGCCTCGATTTCGCCGCGCTTGAACGCCTCGAGCGCCTGCATGCGCTCGCCCTGCGTGCGGTCGCCGTGAATCGCCGTCGCGACGATGCCGTCACGCTCCAGCACGCGCGACAGCCGGCTCGCGCCGATCTTGCTGTTACAGAACACGAGCACTTGCTTGAGCCCGCGATCGCGGATCAGTTGCGCGACGGCGCCCGATTTGTCGCTTTCGTGCACTTCGAACACGATCTGGCGCACGTTCGTCGCCGTCGAATTGCTGCGCGCGACTTCGATCGTCTGCGGATTGCGCAGGTAAGTAGCCGCAAGCTTCTTGATTTCGGCCGAGAACGTGGCTGAGAACAGCAGCGTCTGACGCTCCTTCGGCAGCAGGTTCAGGATGCGCTGCAGGTCGGGCAGAAAGCCCATGTCGAGCATGCGGTCGGCTTCGTCGAGGACGAGCATCTGCACCTGACCCAGATTCAGCGTCTTTTGCTGGACGTGGTCGAGCAGGCGGCCGGGCGTCGCGATCACGATTTCGACGCCGCGCCGAAGCGCCTCGGACTGCGGATTCATGTCGACGCCGCCAAACACCACCGTGCTGCGCAGCGCCGTGTGCTTTGAGTAAGCCTGCACGTTCGCTGCGACCTGGTCGGCGAGTTCGCGCGTCGGCGTGAGGATCAGCGCGCGCACCGGATGGCGCGCGGGCGACGCGCTCGTGTTCGCCTGCGGCAAAAGGCGCTGGATGATCGGCAGCGAGAAGCTCGCGGTCTTGCCGGTGCCGGTTTGCGCGGCGCCCATCACGTCGCGGCCGGCGAGCACCACGGGGATCGCCTGGGCCTGGATCGGCGTGGGAATCGTATAGCCGGAGTCGGTCACCGCCTTCAGGATATCGGCGGACAGACCGAACTGGCCGAACGTGGGCTCGGCGGCGCTCGCCGGATTGCCGGCGGGTTCGGATGCAGCGGCGGACGTGTTCGTGACGACGGAATCGGACATGGTGACTATCTGGCTTTCGCTAAAAATGCGCCAGAGGCGGCGCGTGAAGCGGTGAATATGCGTGAAATTCGATCGGTGCGCGGCAAATGGGCGCTGGCCGGGGTTTCTGTGCGGTGTGCCTTGATGGCGTCGCGGCGCAGGTTTTCGCCGGTTTTTGCCAGCTGCGCCGTTCACGACCTTGCGCTGATTTCATGACAGCGTTCTTTCGGTGGCTGCCGCGCCGTAAGGACTGGCGCCCGTGGCTTGCAGCGGCGTCGGCGGCAGGGGCCGTTTGGGCCGGCGACAACCGCGACCGCCAAAGCCGCACATTGTAGCACTCTGTCCGCTAAGGCTCCGGCCGCGACCGGCCAATCCGGACGGGCCGAAGCGGCTTTTCACTGCCCTTTCGATCTCGCCCGGGCGATCTCGCGGCAACGCGCGCTTCGGAACACTACTCCGTAAGCGACATGCGTGCAGCGACGAAAAAAACTGCCGCCCCGAATCGCTTCGGCGCGGCCAGGCCATCCGTCTCGCGAAGACGCCTATTTACGCGCCTTGCAATCCGCCAGAAGCGGCGGCGCATTCGCGTCGGCGCGCCCGCTCGACAGGTTGCCCTCGGGACCCTTCGTCCACCAGGTGTATTCGTCGGCGACGTATTTCGCGCCCGAACCCGACATCACATTGACGAACATCAGCTTGCGGCCGTCGACGGTCAAGAGCGCGAAGCTCTGCTTGTTCTTCGTGTTGACGTAGCGAACCGACACGCTCTTGCCGTCTCGACAGTCGTACTTGACCGTCTGCGACGACGCCTCCTGGATCTGCGGCACGGTCAGCGGCATCGCCGAAACCGCGTGCGCAGCGGACGCGGCGGCGAGCAGCAGGAACAGTTTTTTCATCGCTTTCGCTGGCATGGTGGTCAATCGATGATTTCGGCGCACGCGTCGGTGGGCGCGGCTGCCACGTGCCCGACTACCGGCACGGCCTTCAATACCGCCGACGTAAGCCGGCACGGTGCGGCCGCGACGCCACAGCCGCTCAGACCGACACAAGCCGCGCAAAGCGCCGCCAGAAAACACGATTTCACGTTGCCACTCCTTGCGCCCTCTTTGGAGAGCCCTTTCGATCCGTCACTTCGTCGAGACGGGTTTGACCTTCGATGCCGCCAGCTTCGCCCTTTCGCGCGCCTCGCCGATGTCGCGTCCGGTCGCGAGTGCGACGCCCATGCGGCGCTTCGTAAAACTTTCGGGTTTGCCGAACAAGCGCAGATCGGAATCGGGCACGGCGAGCGCATCGGCAACGCCGTCGAATGCGATGGCCGCTTCCTCCAGCCCGCCATATATCACCGCCGACGCGCCTGGCGCCCTTAGTGACGTATCGACCGGCAGGCCGAGAATCGCGCGCGCATGAAGGTCGAACTCCGAGAAGCGCTGCGTACCGAGCGTGACGAGCCCGGTGTCGTGCGGACGCGGACTCACTTCCGAGAACCAGACGTCGTCGCCGCGCACGAAGAGTTCCACGCCAAATAGGCCACGCCCGCCGAGCGCCGTCGTGACCTTCGCTGCGACGTCGCGTGCCTTTTCGAGCGCGGCCGCGCTCATCGGCTGCGGCTGCCACGATTCCACGTAATCTCCTGCGACCTGCAAATGGCCGATGGGTTCGCAAAAACAGGTGTCAATCGCGCCGGTCTGCGGATTCGTGGCGCGCACCGTCAGTTGCGTGATCTCGTATTCGAAGTCGATGAAGCCCTCGACGATCACGCGTCCGTGATTCACGCGCCCGCCCGCCATCGCGTAGTTCCAGGCCGGCTCGACGTCGGCGTCGTTCTTCAGCACCGACTGCCCTTTCCCCGACGACGACATCACCGGCTTCACGACGCACGGAAAACCGATCGTCGCGGTGGCCGCCTTCATTTCATCCAGCGATTGCGCGAACGCGTAGGGCGAAGTCGGCAGACCGAGCGTTTCAGCGGCGAGCCGGCGGATGCCTTCGCGGTTCATCGTGAGCTGCGTCGCGCGCGCGGTCGGGATGACGACGGCTAGCCCCG
This sequence comes from Caballeronia humi, assembly GCF_001544475.1. Taxonomy (GTDB): domain Bacteria; phylum Pseudomonadota; class Gammaproteobacteria; order Burkholderiales; family Burkholderiaceae; genus Caballeronia; species Caballeronia humi. Next base: position 22,490 of record NZ_FCNW02000016.1, read on the forward strand.
CCGATTCGATCTCCGCGAGCATGTCGGTGGCGATGGCCTCGATCTCCGGGACGATCAGGTGCGGGCGTTCCTTCTCGACGAGGGCGCGCAACGCAGCGGGATCGGTCATGTCGATGACATGCGAGCGATGCGCGACCTGATGGCCGGGCGCGCCGGCGTAGCGGTCGACTGCGATTGTCTCCACGCCGAGTCGCTGCAGCGCCATGATCACTTCCTTGCCGAGTTCGCCCGCGCCGAGCAGCATCACGCGCGTGGCATGCGGCGACAGCGGCGTGCCGATGCGGCGCGCGCCGCTGGTGTTGACGTTGTCTGCTCCGGGGTTCGCGGTCTGCATGAGTGCTCCAGGAATGTGGTCCAAACTGGCGGCGATGTTAACACGCAGCAAGTAGCGCCCGTAACTCGTCCGATCGGCATAGGCGCAAGGGAAGTAGCGAGCATTTTGTTGCACATCGGCGCTGGACAAATCGTAGGACGAGTGCGGTACGCTTACGGTTTCGCCAGCTTGAGGACTCTCGATGCACACGCCCGCTTCCCGCTTCCTGTCGCGTACTTCATCGCGTTCTCTTTCTATTAGCCGCGTGGCCGGCGCACTCTCCGCGCTCACGCTTGCCGCGCTTCTCGGCGCCTGTACCTTGCCTCAACATCCCGATAGCGCCGCCCCGCCGACCGACCCGTACAATCCGGCCGCCACGCAACTGCTCGACGACACCCAGTGGGAGCTTACGAGCTGGGCCGATGCAAGCGCCCAGCCACGCACGATCCCGCACGGCGACAACGGCGAGCCGATCACGCTGAACTTTTCGACCGAAGGCGGCAAGCGGCGCGTAAGCGGGTATTCGGGCTGCAACCGCTATATGGGCACGTACGATCTGAAGGACGGCAAGCTCACGTTCGGCCCGCTTGCCGGAACTCGCATGGCATGCATGCAGGGCGTCGGAGGTGCGCTGGAGCAGCCTTATCTGACCGGGCTTACGCATATCGCCAGATCGGGCGTGCAGATGAATCCGCCGCCGCAACTGCAACTCTCGCTCGACGACGGGCAGGTGCTTACATTCACGCGTCGCGGGAAGTAACACGGCGTTCGCCTTTCGCTGCTCTTTCGGCTGCGGATCGAAGACCGGGACGTCGTTCGTTAATTCATCGGTCGCATTCACCGGTTAAACTCGACGCCCCGGTCTTCGCCGCTTCCACCATTCGTTGGTTCCTAGCATGCACACGGTAGTTCTCGGCTGGTTCGGCGGGTCAGTCGTCTGGTTTCTCCCTCTCTTGTGGCGACTCGTCAAATCGATACTCCCCAGTGGCGACGGCCTGCGCGGCCCCGGCACGATCCGCCTTTGGCTCGGGTTTTTCTGCGTGCTGCTCGCGAGCGCGGCGCTTGAAAGCGCGCTTGCCGGCTCGTTCGAGGCGACGGCTGGCGTCAATCGGGTTGGGTATGCGCTTGCGGGTGCGCTTGCCGGACTCGGTGGAAAAACGGGTGCCGCTGCGATCGCGGCCATCGTGTTCTTTGTGAGTCTGCCGTGGCTGTGCGATTTTCAATGGCGCTCGTTCATGGGCTGGGCGAACGGCGCGTTCGGGCTGGGAGTGAATCCGGAGTGGTTCGAGGCGCGGGAGAAAGCGCCGAAGGAGAAGGTTTCGCGGGAAAAGCCGTCGCGCCAACACAGTCAGCAGCGCTCCCTCGGTGAATCGGGATACCGGGTAGGCGGCATTCCCGGCCGCACCGCACACGACGCGCCGACGCTCGGCCTGCCCACGGCTACGAACCGCGAAGGCGGACGTTATCAGCGTCCGACCGTGTGGCGACCGCCCGCGATCCGGCGCGGTGAAGTGAAGAAGCCTGACGGCTCTGGCAATCGCACGGCAAATGGTCGGGAGGCTGCGGCGGGGCGCGGAGTTTCACGTGAGTTCGCGGAACCGGTGGCGCCGGTTGGTTGGCTCGGCGAGGGCGCCGGCGAGCGTGCGGGAGCGTCGAAAGGGGCGGGGTCTGGCAGTGCGTCGCAAGGGTTGGGCTCAGCGCGCAATGTCGCCGCGGCCGCTGGGACCGCGTCGCGTACGACGGTCGCGGCAAACGCACAGGTGTCGCGGTCGTCGGCGCAACGGGCGGCAGCGACGGGGCTGGCCGATAGTACTGTTGCAACGAGCAGGACATCAGGGGCTTCGGCTGGGCAACGCCCGCCGGGGTTGTCTCGGCCCGTCAACCCGGCAGGACCACCTCCCGAGCCCGCCACGATTCAGGCAACGCTACGCTCGATAGAAGAGACCGCCGCGATGTGGACTTCGCTCGCGAGTCCGAGCCCCGCTCGCAGGCATGAGTCTCAAGAGCGACGCGCAGGTCCGAACGAAAGCGCACCTGAAGCACAGCGCGCGAGCGATTCGGCGGCGATGCGCAACGCAAGCGAAGCGTCCACAGCCAACAGCGTGAAGCAAGTGAGTACGACGCCTGACGTGACCGAAGCGTCGCAAGCAGCGAGCAAGCCGCCGACTTCCAATGTTGGCCCATCAAGTGCGATACCTATGCAAGGTGCCGCACCGAACGCTCCGAGGGACGGAGAAAGTCTGTCGAGCACCACGCCGCGCGGGTCAAGTACGTTCAGCGCGAGCACGTCGGCCATGACTGGCGACCCACACGCCGCGGCTCCTCAATCGTTTTCGGATGCTCAGTCGATCCCTGCGCAGAACACAGCGCCTGCGCCTGAAATTGAAAGCGCGGCGCCGACTTCGCACGCTCCGCTGATTACACCGCAAACGCCTGCGCGTGACTCATCGATTCCGTCCGCGGAATCGTTCGTGCCGCAACAAGCCGCTGAGCCGCAAAGCACTAGCGGTGGGCAAGCTGTATCGCCGACAGAAAAAGCCTTCTCGGCAGCGTCTACGCAGGCGCCGGCTTCGAACGCGGACATCGCACCGTGGTCGCCCCCCGTCCCGGCGCCGGAGCTCAACTGCCCTGCCCCGTCGCTTCCTGACGACGAAATCCCAGCCCCGACCTCCAACGTCGTCCGCTTCCCCATCGCAGCACCCGCGGCACCGGAGCAGGAAACTCCGCCCCGCCCGCCCATCCGCGGCTTCACCCCGACCGAATTCGAATTCCACGCGCCCACCGCTTCGGCCGTAGAACTCCCCGGTTTCGACCTCCTGGAACGCGCCTCCGACGAAATCGAGCCCGTCACGGAAGCGCGCCTCGCCGAAACCAGCCAGCTGATCGAACAGCGCCTGCAGGAATTCAAGGTCCCGGTGACTGTCGTCGGCGCATCGGCGGGGCCGGTCATCACGCGCTTCGAAGTCGAGCCGGCGCTCGGCGTGCGCGGCAGCCAGATTGTCGGGCTGATGAAAGACCTGTCGCGCGGACTCGGCCTCACGTCGATCCGCGTCGTCGAGACGATTCCCGGCAAGACCTGCATGGGCCTCGAGTTGCCGAACGCGCAGCGCCAGATGATCCGTCTCTCCGAAATCCTCGAAGCCGACGTCTACCGCAACTCCAGGTCGCACCTGACGATCGCGATGGGCAAGGACATCGTCGGCAATCCGGTCGTGACCGATCTCGCGCGCGCGCCGCACATGCTCGTCGCGGGCACGACCGGCTCGGGCAAGTCGGTCGCGGTCAACGCGATGATCCTGTCGCTGCTCTACAAGTCGAAGCCCGAGGACGTGCGCCTCATCATGATCGACCCGAAGATGCTGGAGCTTTCCGTCTACGAAGGCATTCCGCATTTGCTCGCGCCGGTCGTCACCGACATGAAGCTCGCCGCCAACGCGCTCAACTGGTGCGTCGGCGAAATGGAGAAGCGCTACCGGCTGATGTCGGCGGTCGGCGTGCGCAATCTGCAGGGCTTCAACCAGAAAGTGCGCAACGCCGACGCCGCCGGCAAGAAGCTCACCAATCCGTTCTCGCTCACGCCCGACGCGCCCGAGCCGCTCTCCACGCTGCCGATGATCGTCGTCATCATCGACGAACTCGCCGACCTCATGATGGTCGCCGGCAAGCAGATCGAGCAGTTGATCGCGCGGCTCGCGCAGAAGGCGCGCGCGGCCGGCATCCACCTGATCCTCGCGACGCAACGGCCATCGGTCGATGTGATCACCGGCCTCATCAAGGCGAACATTCCGACCCGCGTGGCGTTTCAGGTGTCGTCGAAGATCGATTCGCGCACGATTCTCGACCAGATGGGCGCCGAGTCGCTGCTCGGCGCCGGCGACATGCTGTTCCTGCCGCCGGGCACGGGCTACCCGCAGCGCGTGCACGGCGCGTTCGTCGCCGACGACGAAGTGCATCGCGTCGTCGAGTATCTGAAGCAGTTCGGGGAGCCGGAGTACGAGGAAGGGATTTTGTCGGGGCCGGCGTCGGAGGGCGCGTCGCAGGATCTGTTCGGCGAGGCGCCCGACGCCGAAGCCGATCCGCTCTACGACGAAGCAGTGTCGTTCGTGCTGCGCACGCGGCGGGCGTCGATTTCGTCGGTACAGCGGCAGTTGCGCATCGGCTACAACCGCGCGGCGCGGCTCGTCGAGCAGATGGAAACCGCTGGCCTCGTCTCGCCGATGGGCAACAACGGCAATCGCGAAGTGCTCGCGCCCGCGCAGCCGGAATGAGGAACGGCGCGTTTCACCACAGCCGCAACTTGCGCAAAAAGGCGAGCGTGCCCGCCGCGCACACCACCATCACCGTGATCACGACCCAGAACGAATGCGGGCCGTGCGTCCCCGGCAACCCCGCGACGTTCATCCCGAAAATGCCGGAAATGAGCGTCGCGGGCATCAGCAACGCGGACATGATCGCGAGCCACAGCAGCTTGCGATTGATATCCTCGGAAAGCAGCGCGGCGATCTCGTCCTGCAGCAGCTTCGCGCGTTCGTAAAGCCCCTCCAGCCCGGAACCGAGTCCGTTCAGCACCTGGATCGCCTGGATCAGCGCTTCCATCGAGCGCGGCTCGGCCCATTCGAGCCGCCGCGTCACGAGTTGCGTGAGCGCGTTGCGCTCGGGATCGATGAAGCGTTTCACCTCCACCAGCCGCCGCCGCTGTTCGCCCAGCTCGGCGCGCCAGCTCGAATGGCGGCCCTCGAGCACGCCCTCCTCCACGTCATCCAGCCGGTCGCCGAGTTCGTCGATGCGGTCCGCGAACGTCTCGTTGAGCGCGCGGATCAGCCCCGCGAAAAGATCGACCGTATCGCGGAAATACGCGCCTTCGAGCACCGCGTGGCGCAGCCGGTCAGTCGATTGAAGCGGCTGCGCGCGCACCGTGATCATGCGATGGCTGTCCACGTAAAAGCGCAGCGCGCCCGTCGCGCGTCGCGACGCGCGCGCCGCCGGATCGGCTTCCGTCGTGGCCGTTGGAGAAACGGCCGCGCGCTCCACGTCGGCCACGACGCCATACATGAAGTTCGAGCCCATGTGCACGCGCGGACGCTTGTCCTCGCCATTCAGGAACTCGCGCGCGACGTCCGGCATCGACGTGACGCCGGTCAGCCAGTTCTCGACGGTGTCGTCGTTGGCGCTCAGGTGCAGCCACGTCGGGCCGGTCCCGGCGATCTCCGAGCGCGCCTCGTCCCACGAGAGGCGCACGGCTTGCGGCCCGGAGAGCCGGAACGCGCTGATGAAGCCGGCCGGCACCGGACGGGTGCGGTCGGAATCGTCGGGCTTTGCTTGGGTGTTCAACGTTTTATTCCTTACAAACTTCTCGGCTTTTACAACGGCGAAACCAGCTTGAAATCCACCGGCGAGCCGATTTCGAGCCGCTTAGGATCGGATGCGAGCGCGCCCGTCTGCGGATCGCGGCGGAAGAAGTAGACGCTGTCGCTCTCCTGATTGCCGACGATCAGCCAGCGCCCGCTCGGATCGATCGTGAATTCGCGCGGCGTCTTGCCGAGCGTCGGCTGGCGGCCGGTCAGCTTCAGCCTCCCGTTCGACGAATCGACAGCGAAGGTCACGAGTTCGTTGGCGTCACCGCGATTGGTCGCGTAGAGGAAGCGCCCGTCCGGCGACAGATGCAGCGCGCCGCCGCCGATTTTGCCCTTGAAGCCGGGCGCGGTCATCGGCAGGGTCTGAACCTGCGTGAGCTTGCCATCCCGATAATCGAAGACCACAACTGACGCGTTCATCTCCGTCGTCAGATAGGCGTGCGTGCCGCTTGCGTCGAAAACGAGGTGACGCGGGCCAGCGCCGGGCTTGACGGTCGTGTAGCGGTTGTCGGTCGGGCCGAGCAGGCCGCGGCTTCCGTCTGGCGTATAGCGGTAGGCGTAGAGCTTGTCCGCGCCGAGGTCCTGCGCGAAGAGATAGCGGCCGTCGGGCGAGAACACGGTCGAATGGACATGCGAGTTGTCCTGGCGGCCCTTCACCGGACCGCCGCCCTCGTGGTGCACCGTCAGCACGGAGGACGCGACTTCGCCGTTCGCCTTGACCGGCAGTACGGCAAAGCTGCCGCCGGGGTTCGCCGCGACCGAGTAGTTGGCGGTCAGCAGATAGCGGCCGTCGGGCGAAATCGCGAGATAGCAGGGATCGTTGCCGTCCGCCGAGACTCGGTCGAGGAACGAAAGCTGGCCGCTTTGCGGATCGAAGCGGAACGCGCTCACGCCGCCGCGCTGCGACGCCGGGCCGTTGTCGCCCGGCAGTTCGTTGACGGCGTACACGTACTGGCGGTCGCGGCTCACGACGAGATACGACGGATTCACGGTCTTCGCAGACGAAAGCCGCGTGAGTTCGCCGTTGCGCGTATCGAAGCGATACACGTAGATGCCTTCGCTCTTGCCGCTGCCGGTGTAGGTGCCGATCAGGAGGTCGTAGACGCCCTCGCCTGACGCCGCCGCCGGGGCGGCAGACGACGCATTCGTTGCAGCGGGCGTCTGCGCGAACGCCTGCGTTGCGGCGAGCGAAAGGATCAGCGCCAAACCTTTCATCCACACGACGGGCTTGCAAGATTGATGCGGGCGGCATTGCATGTGTAACCTCCTGATCGTCTGTTTGCGGCTTGTTTTCAGGTTATGTTGTCGCTGGCGGATTTCTTGCGACGCCGACACCGTATCACCGATCGGCGTGGGCCACGTCCCATGCTCCGCCGTCGCGCCGCAGAAGTCACACCACGAAAGTCATACCAACAAAAGGAGTTGCGATGAACATTCACCTGAGCCTGGGCCCGCTGGTTTCCCTCATCGCAGGGGTTCTCATTCTGATCATGCCGCGGCTGCTCAGTTTCATCGTCGCGATCTATTTGATCGTGATCGGTCTGATTGGTCTCTTCGGAATGGGAGGGGCGCATTTCTGACGGCGTCAGCGTGTCGCCGTTGCGCGTAAGCTTGGCGCTTGAATGCAAAAACGAGCAGGACCGACGTTCGTCGGTCCTGCTCGTCCGATTGTGCTTGCAGGATCAGCCGTTGGCGAGCTGATCGAGTCGCAGGCGTCCCTGCAGCGAGAGGCCGCCGACGCAAATCCCGCCGACGCCGTAGGTATAGCGCGTAAAGCAGGCGCGCTCGGTCAGAAAAGCCGCCGCCGTTTCCATGGCGTTACGGGAAAGCCCAAGGTTTTTGTAGTCGAGCGGAAGCAGCGAGTCGGTGTCGGAGACACGGCTCGCTGCGGAAAGTATCGCGATGCAGTCGGCTTTCGACGGGGTGAGCATGGGTTTCTGTTCCTCGAAAACGATACGCTGAAGACGGAATTGTCCAAACGACGATTTGAAGACCAGCGATGCGCCGCCGTATAAAACTCGTGAAAATCGAAGCCCGAGGCAAGCGCATGAGAAGCGGTTTGAAGCGGCACGGACCACGCGAAAAGTTCGAACGCCGCGTGCGGAAAAGATTCCAGGCCAATCTTCATTCTAAAGGTCTGTCCATTTATTTTCCAAGCTGCAAATGCATGATTTCGCGGCTTAAACCGGTCCGGCGATTGCGTGCTCGCGTGCCGAATCCGAACGATTGCGGCAGAATGCGCGTCGAAAGGCGTTTCATCGCATCGGCGCGCTGCGCAGCCGGTGTGTCGGACCATCCGCGGCGCGGTATCGCGCGCCGCCACCAGCGAGGCCTTCTCCCCCATGCCCTCACCGATTGAAGACTACGCCATGATCGGCGACGGCCATACGGCCGCGCTCGTCGCCCGCAACGGCTCGGTCGACTGGCTCTGCTGGCCGCGCTTCGATTCCGGCGCCTGCTTCGCTGCGCTCCTCGGCACGCCCGAGAACGGCCGCTGGCTGATCGCGCCCGACCTGCCGCCCGATGCCGCCGAACCCGTCATCAAGCGTCGCTATCGCGGCGACACGCTGATCCTCGAAACCGATTTCGAGACGCCCGACGGCGCCGTGACCGTCATCGACTTCATGCCGTCACGCAACGGTCATTCGGAACTCGTGCGGATCGTGGTCGGCCGGCGCGGCACCGTGCCGATGAAAACTGAACTCGTGCTGCGCTTCGACTACGGTTCCACGATTCCGTGGGTCTGCCGTCTTTCCGACGACAGCGGCATCCGCGCCGTCGCGGGCCCGGATCTCGCGGTGCTGCGCACGCCCGTGGATCTCGTCGGCGCGAACATGAAGACGGTCGCGAATTTCACCGTCAAGGCCGGCGAGCGCGTTCCCTTCTCGCTCTGCTACTCGCTTTCGCACCTGCGCGTGCCGCCCGCGCACGATCCGCATACGCAACTCGCTCGCACCGAGAACCACTGGCGCGAATGGTCGGCGCAAAGCGATCTGCAGGGCAAATGGGCGCCCGCGATCCGCCGCTCGCTGATTACGTTGAAAGCGCTCGCCTACGAGCCGACCGGGGGCATCGTTGCGGCGCCGACGACGTCGCTGCCCGAACAGCTCGGCGGCACGCGCAATTGGGACTATCGATATTGCTGGCTGCGCGACGCCACGATCACCCTGCTCGCGATGATGCGCGGCGGCTATTACGACGAAGCCCGCGCCTGGCGCGCGTGGCTCGGCCGCGTGATGGCGGGGTCGCCGGAGCAGGTGCAGATCATGTACGGCATCGCGGGCGAGCGGCGTCTGCCGGAGTGGATCGTCGACTGGCTGCCGGGCTATGAAGGCGCGCAGCCGGTGCGCGTCGGCAACGGCGCGGTCAACCAGTTGCAGCTCGACGTCTACGGCGAAGTGATGAACGCGCTGCATCTCGCGCGCGTCGGCGGCCTGCAGAGCGACGAAACCGCATGGTCGATCCAGTGCGCGATGTTGAAGCACCTCGAAACCGTCTGGCAGGAACCCGACGAAGGCATCTGGGAAGTGCGCGGCGGGCGCCAGCACTTCACGTTTTCGAAGGTGATGGCGTGGGTCGCGTTCGACCGCGCGCTCAAGTCGGCGGAAAAGTTCGACTTGCCCGGCCCGCTCGATCACTGGCGCGAGCTGCGCGCGCAGATTCACGCGGATGTGTGCGCGCGGAGCTGGAACGCGTCGATGAACTCGTTCGTGCAAAGCTACGACGGCGATTCGCTCGATGCGAGCCTTCTCCTGATCCCGTTGCTCGGCTTTTTGCCGCCGAACGATTCGCGTGTGACCGGCACCGTACATGCAATCGAGACCGATCTCACCCATGATGGACTGGTGAAGCGCTACCACACGACGGAAACCGACGATGGCTTGCCGCCGGGAGAAGGCACGTTTCTCGCTTGTAGCTTCTGGCTGGTCGACAATCTGGCGCTGCAGGGCCGGCTCGACGAAGCGGTCGAGATGTTCGAGCGTCTGGTCGGTCTGGCCAATGACGTCGGGCTTTTATCGGAGGAATACGACACCGTGGCGAAGCGTCTTGTCGGTAATTTCCCACAGGCGTTTTCCCACGTTGCACTCGTGCATACCGGTATGAACCTGATGCGGCACGAGCAGGACATCGCCCGCGCGACGGGCCAGCCAGCGAGTCAGCACGATCGTCCGGCTGAAGCAGGCGAACCCGTCGAAAGCCAATCGTAAAGCAATGTTTCTTCGGGGAATTCGCCAGTTGCCCTCAAGGATTGTTGCGTTGCACAATAACGTTTAGTTAGCTATTATGCGGAAGAAATTCCGACCGGCCGTCCGGTTACGGGCCTGCGAAACAAGCAAGATTTACAAGATTCGCAAGTTCTCCTCCGATCGGCCGACAACCAGGGAGTCGGGCAGTACAGCAGCAACGCGAAGTCGCCGTGCAAGCGGCCACGATGCGGAACACGCAGAATCATTGACTGCCGTAAGAGGCTAATCGCCGGGCGCAACACCGCGAGAATCGCGGGTAGAAAGCGTCACCGGTTTTATGCGGGGCAAACATGCTCTACCAATTTCACGAATTTCAGCGAGCCATGCTGTACCCCCTTACAGCATGGGCTCAGGCGGCATCGAAATCGTTTGTGAATCCGGCCAGTCCGCTCGCTTACGTACCGGGCTCCAGCCGTTTCGCCGCCGGATACGAACTGCTATACCGCCTCGGCAAAGACTACGAGAAACCTGAGTTCGAGATTCACCAGATCGAGAAGAACGGCCACAAGATTCCGATCGTCGAACAGACGGTCGTCGAAAAGCCGTTCTGCCGGCTGCTTCGCTTCAAGCGATACGCCGACGACAGCATGGCGGTCAGCAACATGAAGGACGAGCCGGTCGTACTGGTGTGCGCGCCGCTCTCGGGCCACCACTCCACGCTATTGCGCGACACCGTCAAGACATTGCTGCAGGATCACAAGGTCTATATCACCGACTGGATCGACGCTCGCATGGTCCCGTTCGAGGACGGCGCGTTTCATCTGGACGATTACGTCGAATACATTCAGGAATTCATCCGCCATATCGGGGCGTCGGATCTGCACGTGATTTCCGTGTGTCAGCCGACCGTGCCGGTGCTCGCCGCGATTTCGCTGATGGCGAGCCGCGGCGAAGACACGCCGCGCACGATGACGATGATGGGCGGCCCGATCGACGCGCGCCGCAGCCCGACGTCGGTCAATTCGCTGGCGAACGAGCACTCTTACGGGTGGTTCGAGAACAACGTGATTTACACGGTGCCGGCAAATTATCCAGGGGTCGGACGCAAGGTTTACCCGGGATTTTTGCAACATGCGGGCTTCGTCGCGATGAATCCCGAGCGTCACTTGACCGCGCACTGGGACTTCTATCAGAACCTCCTGCGCGGCGACGATGAAGACGCCGAGCAGCATCGCCGCTTCTACGACGAGTACAACGCCGTCCTAGACATGGCCGCCGAGTACTACCTCGAGACGATCCGCATCGTGTTCCAGGAATTCCGTCTGGCCGAAGGCACGTGGGACGTGAATGGCGAGCTCGTGCGTCCGCAGGACATCAAGAACACGGCACTGTTCACGATCGAAGGCGAACTCGACGATATCTCCGGCAGCGGCCAGACACGCGCCGCGCACGACCTGTGCACGGGCATCCCGGTGAAGAACAAGAAGCACTTCACGGCGGAGAAGGCTGGCCACTACGGCATCTTCTCGGGACGCCGCTGGCGGACGATGGTCTATCCGCAGTTGCGCGAGTTCATCCTCGAACACGACAAGACGCCGAAGAAGGAAGCTGTTCTCGCCTGACGCTTCCCGAAAAAAGAACGCCGCGCTCCTCAGGAGCGCGGCGTTTTTCATTGCACCTTCGAATGCTTACTTGCGCATCAGGTATGCGAGCAGTAACTCGGTATTCATCCGTACCATGTCTCCGCGTTGATCGGCCTGACTGAAGTCGAGCCCGAAAGTCGCCTCCAGCGTGAAGCGGTTCGACACGATGTAATACCCCAGCCCCGAAAGCGTCACGTAGAACTTGAGCGGATCGACGTCGTTTCGAAACAGTCCCGCCTTTGCGCCGCGCTCGAGAATGCCCGCGAGTGTCGCGACTACCGGCGATATCAATTCACGTATACGCGTTGATCCCTTGATATATCTCGCCTCGTGCAGATTTTCGTTATTAATCAGGCGAAGCAATTCAGGGTGATCGCGATAATAATCCCAGACGAAATGCGCGAGCCGCGTCATTGCTTCGACGGGCGCGATGCCGTCGAGGTCGAGTGAGCGCTCGGTGTCCACCAGCGCGCCGAACGCGTGTTCAAGCACAGCGGTGAACAACTGCTCCTTGCTGCCGAAGTAGTAGTAGAGCATTCGCTCGTTGGTTTCGGCGCGACGGGCAATCTGGTCGACGCGGGCGCCGAACAAACCGCCGGCTGCGAACTCATCCGCGGCGGCTAGCAAAATGCGGCGGCGGGTGCCTTCTGGATCTCTTTTGATTTTCGGCTGATTCATGGTCGCATGATCGAGAGCCGCGTTATCCGGATAGCGTCACGCGGCCCATTTCAGGGATACGTGACGGGAACGGGCGCGCCAAGGTTATTGGGGAACACCGTCCTGCGGTCAATCGGAAAAGCGCTCTGATTATGCGCACATCGATTGCCTATTGGCAATTGGGAATGTAAGGGAATTGGGAGATAATGCCGCCTTTAGACCGAGCACGGACGTACGAGTCCGCGCCGCCTCCTCGCAGTATTCCGACATCGGCGCGTCGATGCCCGCCAGCGGGTCGCATGACCGGCGATGCCGCCCTCCCCAAGCCGTGAACGTGACCGCAACCGCTCCAAAGACGCTCGCAGATCGCATCGAAGATCTGCTGCCCCAGACGCAATGCACCAAGTGCGGCTATCCCGCATGCCGCCCTTACGCCGAAGCCATCGCGGCGGGCGATGCCAGCTACAACCAGTGTCCGCCGGGCGGGTTCGAAGGCGTCGCGCGGATTGCGCGGCTCGTCGGCAAGCCAGTGATTGCGCTCAATCCGGAGAACGGCGTCGAGCGTCCGCGGCCGCTCGCCGTGATCGACGAGAACGTGTGCATCGGCTGCACGTTGTGCATGCAAGCGTGTCCCGTCGATGCGATCGTCGGCGCGGCGAAGCAGATGCACACGATCATCCCCGAGCTTTGCACCGGCTGCGATCTGTGCGTGCCGCCCTGCCCCGTCGATTGCATCGCGATGATTCCGGTCACCGGTGAGCTGACCGGCTGGGACGCGTGGTCGCAAGAACAAGCCGATGCCGCGCGCAACCGGCATGACCAGCGCATGGCGCGCCTTGCGAAAGAACGCGAGGCGGCGGAAGCGCGCGCCGCCGCGAGGCAGGCGGCGTCCAGTGCGGCTGAGGCACCTGAAGCGCCGGCGCCCGTAGCCGACGACGCCGAAGCCAAAAAGCGCGCGATCATCCAGGCTGCGCTCGAACGCGCGCGCAAGAAGAAGGAAGAGCTTGCAAAGGCCGGTGCCGCGCCGAAGAACACCGAGCGCGTGAGCGCCGAGGTGCAGGCGCAGATCGACGCCGCCGAGGAACGCCGCCGCCGGCTGGGCCTTCAAAGCGACGCAGCGCCCGCGAAGCCCGCGCACAACGACTCCGACCACTGAGCCGCCGTCCGATGAACCCGAAAAAGCGCCACGCGATCTTCGAGACACTGCAAAGCCTCAACCCGCATCCGACGACCGAGCTCGAATACACGTCGCCATTCGAATTGCTGATCGCGGTGCTGCTGTCCGCGCAGGCCACCGACGTCTCCGTCAACAAGGCGATGCGCAGGATGTTCCCCGTCGCCAATACGCCTGCGAAGGTGCTCGCGCTCGGCGAGGAAGGCGTCGCCGAATACATTCGAACGATCGGGCTTTATCGCACGAAGGCGAAGAACGTGATCGCGACGTGCCGCATTCTCATCGACCAGTATGGCGGCGAAGTGCCCGACGATCGCGAGGCGCTCGAATCGCTGCCGGGCGTCGGGCGCAAGACGGCGAACGTGATTCTGAACACGGCGTTCGGCCATCCGACGATCGCCGTCGATACGCATATCTTCCGCGTCGCGAACCGCACGGGGCTCGCGCCCGGCAAGGACGTGCGCGCGGTCGAGGCGGCGCTGGAAAAGTTCGTCCCCGAGGCGTTCCTGCACGACGCGCACCACTGGCTGATTCTGCACGGCCGCTACGTCTGCAAGGCGCGCACGCCGGAGTGCTGGCATTGCGCGATCGAGCCACTCTGCGAGTACAAGCCGAAGACGCCCGCGCCAGTGCTTTAAGCGGAGAACCTGTGCCGCGCCTTAAAATGACGGTCTGATATCTGATTCCCCGGAAACCTGCCGTATGTTCGATCCCAGCCGCGACGAAGTTCGTCAATTCTTCACCGAAACCTGGCGCAAGCAGCGCGCGGGCGAAATCCTGACGCCGCTGGAAAGCATCGCCGCCGACTGGGTCACCGAGCATCCGGAATATCAGCAGGAACTCGCCGATCCCGAATCGAAACAGGCCGACTACTCGCCCGATCGCGGCCAGACCAATCCGTTCCTGCACCTGTCGATGCATCTCGCGATCAGCGAGCAGTTGTCGATCGACCAGCCGCCGGGCATACGCCGCGCGCACGAGAAGCTGGTCGCGCGACTCGGTTCGACCCACGACGCGCAGCACGCGATCATGGAATGCCTGGGCCAGATCATCTGGGATGCGCAGCGCACGAACACGCCGCCGGACACCGACGCCTATCTCGCGCTGATCGAACGGCGCGCGTCGCGAGACTAAGTCCCCTTAATCAGCGCCCCAAACGACAACACCCCGCAGAAGCGGGGTGTTGTCGTTCAAAAGCCTGAAAACGGAGCCTATTTCTTCAAAACCAAAGTTCCCTTCAGCGATTCGATATAAGCCGAAAGATCCTTCAGATCGCTCTGCGACAGGTTCTGTACCTGCGCGGACATGATCGCGTTGCTGCGCCCGAAGTTCGGATTGCCGTTGCCCATCTGGTACTGGCGCAGCGCCCAGTAGATATACGTCGCGTGCTGGCCCGCGAGCTTCGGGTACTCGCCGCTCACCGGCGCGTTGAGGTTCGGGCCGTGGCAGGCCTGGCAATTGTGGCTGTCGGAGAGCGCCTTGCCGTTGGCGATGTCGGCGGCGTGCGCCGCGTGCATCGACGAAAGACCGATCAGCGCCGCCGCGCATGCTGTCTTGAACACCGTAGGGAGTGCCTGAGAGGCTTTCATGAATTCTCCTATCCCGCGAAATTTGATTGCCGAGTGACTGGCGCCGGAACCTGGCTGGGTCTTCTGCGCGCGGATCACTTGTCGGGATTGTTCTTCGAAGAGGGGGTTTGGGCGGCGTAGTACGCGGCAATGTCGGCGATGTCCTGATCGGTCAGCGACGCGGCGATGGCACGCATCGTGTCGAAGTGGCGGTCGCCCTTCTTGTACGCGTGCAGCGCGTTTTCGATGTACTTGGCGTTCTGGCCGCCGAGCATCGGGACGTTGTAGACCTCGGGATACGCCGTGCGGTAGCCCGGAATGCCGTGGCAACCGATGCACATCGCTACCTTGCTCTCGGCCGCCTTCGCGTTGCCGACGACATCGGCCGACGCCTGGGTCGCGAAGCCGGCGAGGCCCGACAGCGCTGCGATCACGGCACATTTGCCGATGAATTTGTTCATAGCTTCTCTAACCTAGCATGAGGGGAAATCCGGCGCGCCCGATGTCCGACAGAAGGGCCACGGCCCGCATCGAGTGCATCACGACCTTCTCGGGACGCTCGTCTCTCTACTGTTTCTTTTGCTCTAGCCACGCAGGCCAAAAAAATCGCGCTAATTGTACCGCGCGACCCACCATGCGTCCACCGGACGGGGGTGCGCGCGATTTCGCGCCCTGCGTCCGGATGCCGCAGGCAAGCGGCCGCGCGCGAAACGCAAACCGGCTTCCGAGACCGCTCGCCGTGCGAGTAACAGCGCGGCTCACAGCATAAGCGCCGCGCGTCCATGACAACAGCCCATCTGACTTATACTGGGTTTTTTTGCCTACCGGATTCCTTGCCATGCGTTTCGAAGGCTCATCGCAGTACGTCGCCACCGACGATCTCAAGCTCGCGGTCAACGCCGCGATGACGCTGCAGCGTCCGCTCCTCATCAAGGGCGAACCCGGCACCGGCAAGACGATGCTCGCCGAGGAAGTCGCAGCCGCGCTCGGCATGCCGCTCCTGCAATGGCACATCAAGTCGACGACGAAAGCGCAGCAGGGCTTGTACGAATACGACGCGGTTTCGCGCCTGCGCGATTCCCAACTCGGCGACGAGCGCGTGAAGGACATCCGCAATTACATCGTGAAGGGCGTGCTGTGGCAGGCATTCGAGGCCGACCAGCAGACCGTGCTCCTCATCGACGAAATCGACAAGGCCGACATCGAATTCCCGAATGACCTGTTGCGCGAACTCGATCGCATGGAGTTCTACGTCTACGAGACGCACGAGCTCGTGAAGGCAAAGCACCGGCCGCTCGTCATCATCACGTCGAATAACGAGAAGGAACTGCCCGACGCGTTCCTGCGCCGCTGCTTCTTCCACTACATCAAGTTCCCCGAGCCGTCGACGATGAAAGAGATCGTCGAGGTGCATTTTCCGGGCATCAAGCAGGAATTGCTCGCCGCCGCGATGCAGAGCTTCTTCGAGTTGCGCAACGTGTCGGGGCTGAAGAAGAAGCCGTCGACGTCCGAACTGCTCGACTGGCTGAAGCTCCTGCTCGCCGAAGAAATTCCGCCCGAGGCGCTGCGCTCGACCGACCAGAAGCAGATCGTGCCGCCGCTGCATGGCGCGCTCCTCAAGAACGAACAGGACCTGAATCTCTTCGAGCGCCTGCTTTTCATGAACCGCAACAACCGTTGATCGACATCGAGGAATCGAACGCATGAACCGCTGGATCGAACCCGTCACGCTCGAAGGACAGCACGTCAAGCTCGTTCCGCTTTCGCTCGAACACGAAGCGGCGCTCGAAGCCGCCGCCGCCGACGGCGAATTGTGGAAGCTCTGGTACACGAGCGTGCCCGCGCCCGGCGCCACGCGTGCGTGGATCGACGCCGCGCTCGCGATGCGCGATAACCTCGGCGCGCATCCGTTCACCGTGATCGATGCGAAGACGGGCGACGTCGTCGGATCGACGCGGTACTTCAACGTCGAAGCGGCGCATCGGCGGCTGGAAATCGGGCATACGTGGTACGCGAAGCGCGTGCAGCGCACGGCGCTCAACTCCGAAGCGAAGCTGCTGCTGCTTTCACACGCGTTCGAGAAGCTGAGCGCAATCGCCGTCGAGTTCCGGACGCACTTCATGAACCACCAGTCGCGTGCGGCGATCGCACGGCTCGGCGCGCGGCAGGACGGCATCCTGCGTAATCACCAGATCGGCAAGGATGGCGCGTATCGCGATACCGTCGTGTTCTCGATCATCGAATCGGAGTGGCCGGCCGTGCGGATTCATCTCAAGCACCGGCTGGAAAGCTGAGGCGAACATCATGCTGATCGACTTCTTCTACTCGTTGCGCGGTGCGAAGCTGCCGGTGTCGGTGAAGGAATACCTGACGCTGCTCGAAGCGCTCAAGGCGCAGGTGATCGCACCGTCGCTCGATGAGTTCTACTTCCTCGCGCGCATGACGCTCGTCAAGGACGAGAAGTACTTCGACAAGTTCGATCAGGCGTTTGGCGCGTATTTTCACGGAGTGGCGGCGCTCGATGAAACCGCGTTCGACGTCCCGCTCGACTGGCTGAAAAAGCGCATGGAGCGCGATTTCACGCCCGAGGAGAAGAAACAGATCGAAGCGCTCGGCGGCCTCGACAAGCTGATGGAGCGCCTGAAAGAGCTCTTCGACGAGCAGACCGGGCGTCACGAAGGCGGCAGCAAGTGGATCGGGACGGGCGGCACGTCGCCGTTCGGGCACGGGGGATACAACCCGGAAGGGATTCGCATCGGCGGGGAGTCGTCGGGCAATCGCACGGCGGTGAAGGTGTGGGACGAGCGCGCGTATCGCGATTACGACGATCAGGTCGAGATCGGCACGCGCAATATCAAGGTGGCGCTGCGCCGCCTGCGCCGCTTCGCGCGCGAAGGCGCGGCCGAAGAACTCGATTTGCCCGACACGATCCGCAGCACGGCCGCGAACGCCGGCTGGCTAGACATCAAGATGGTGCCGGAGCGCCATAACAACGTGAAAGTGCTGATGCTGCTCGACGTCGGCGGATCGATGGACGATCACATCAAGCGCGTCGAGGAACTGTTTTCGGCGGCGAAGGCCGAGTTCAAGCATCTCGAATTCTTCTATTTCCACAACTGTGTCTACGACTATCTGTGGAAGAACAACCGGCGTCGCCACGGCGAGCGCACGCCGACCTTCGACGTGCTGCACAAGTTCACACCCGACTACAAGCTGATCTTCGTCGGCGACGCGACGATGAGCCCCTATGAAGTGCTGCAGCCGGGCGGATCGGTGGAGTACAACAACGCCGAGGCGGGCGCCGTGTGGCTCAGGCGTCTCGCCGACCAGTTTCCGCATCACGCGTGGCTCAATCCGGAGCCCGAGCGGCTGTGGGAATACCGGCAGTCGATTTCGGTGATCCGGCAGGTGCTCGGCAACCGTATGTACGGCCTCACGCTCGCGGGCCTCGAAGCGGCGATGCGGGCGTTGTCGAAGTAGGCGGGCAAGCGCATTGCCGCCTTGCGAACGGAGCGCGTAACATGCGCGCTTTTCCTCGACGCTGCTCCCCGCATGTGCAACTCCACTGCCCTCTCGCCTTTCTCCGATACCTCGGTGTCGGCTGTCGTCGCCGGCTTCGTCGCGATGATGACGGGCTACACCAGTTCGCTCGTGCTGATGTTTCAGGCGGGCCGCGCCGCGCATCTCACCGACGCGCAGATTTCCTCATGGATCTGGGCGCTGTCGATCGGCATGGCGGTTTGCACGATCGGACTCTCGCTGCGATACCGCGCGCCGATCGTGATCGCGTGGTCGACGCCGGGCGCCGCGCTCCTCGTCTCGTCACTGCCGAACGTCGCGTATGCGGAGGCGATCGGCGCGTTCATCGTCTGCGCCGTGCTGCTTACTCTCGTCGGCCTCTCCGGCCTCTTTGACACGATCATGCGACGGATTCCCGCCGGCATCGCGTCGGCGCTGCTGGCGGGCATCCTGTTCGAGATCGGCATCGAGATTTTCCGCGCGGCGCAGTTTCAGACGGCGCTCGTTCTCGCGATGTTCTTCACGTATCTAGTCGCGAAGCGCCTCGTGCCGCGCTACGCGATTCCCTTGACGCTCGTCGCCGGAATCGCGGTCGCGGGCGCGCTCGGGCTGCTCGATTTCAGCCGCTTTCACGTCGCGCTCGCGCGGCCCGTCTTCACGATGCCGGTGTTTTCGATCGCGGCGGCGGTCAGCATCGGCATTCCGCTTTTTGTCGTGGCGATGGCGTCGCAGAACGTGCCGGGTGTCGCCGTCCTGCGCGCCGACGGCTACACGACGCCCTCCGCGCCGCTCATCGCGACCACCGGGCTCGCGTCGCTCGTGCTCGCGCCGTTCGGCTCGCACGGCGTGAATCTCGCGGCGATCACGGCGGCGATCTGTACCGGCCCCGAAGCGCACGCCGACCGCTCGAAGCGCTACATGGCAGCCGTCTGGTGCGGTATTTTTTATCTGCTCGCGGGTGTTTTCGGGGCAACGATTGCCGCTTTGTTCGCCGCGTTTCCGAAGGCACTGGTCGTCTCGGTCGCGGCACTCGCGCTGTTCGGCTCGATCATGAGCGGTCTCGCGAACGCGATGCACGACGCGCGCCAGCGGGAGGCGGCGCTCGTCACGTTCATGGTGACGGCTTCGGGCCTGACGCTCCTTTCTATCGGGTCGGCATTCTGGGGCCTGGTCGCGGGCGTGTTGACGCAGATCGTGCTGAACGCCCGCCGCGCCTGAGGGCAAGACTGATACTGAAAGCGTCGCGCAATCTTCACACGATGAACGCATGCTGACGGCACGGGTCGAACCGATGCCCGTCGCGCGGGTATCAGCGCGAACCGCGCACGCAGGAATAGAATGACTACAGGGCGCGCCGTGCGAAACGCACGGCGTCGCGACCGATGTTCAACGCGGCCATCCGCATCCTTGACAAGGCGCCACCGCGCCGACGACTCGATATGACAACCGCTCTCGACCAGCTCAAGCAGTACACCACCGTCGTCGCCGATACGGGCGACTTCCAGCAACTCGAGCAGTTCAAGCCGCGTGACGCGACGACCAACCCGTCGCTGATCCTGAAGGCCGTCCAGAAGGACGACTACAAGCCGCTGCTCGAAAAGACCGTGAAGGAGCACGCGGGCAAGCCGGTCGGCCAGATCATCGATCATCTGCTGATCGCCTTCGGCACCGAAATCCTCAGGATCATCCCCGGCCGTGTATCGACCGAAGTTGATGCGCGCCTCTCGTTCGACACCAAGAACTCGATCGCGAAGGGCCACGAGCTCATCAAGCTGTACGAAGACGCCGGCATCAAGCGCGAACGCGTGCTGATCAAGCTCGCGTCGACCTGGGAAGGCATCCGCGCGGCCGAAGTGCTACAGAAGGAAGGCATCAACTGCAACATGACGCTGCTGTTCGCACCCGCGCAGGCCGTCGCTGCCGCCGATGCGGGCGCCAAGCTGATTTCGCCGTTCGTCGGCCGCATCTACGACTGGTACAAGAAGTCGGCGGGCGCGGAATGGGACGACAAAAAAATGGGCGGCGCGAACGATCCGGGCGTGCAATCGGTGCGCAAGATCTACGCGTACTACAAGAAGTTCGGCTACAAGACGGAAGTCATGGGCGCGAGCTTCCGCACGGTGAGCCAGATCACGGAACTGGCCGGCTGCGACCTGCTGACGATCAGCCCCGATCTGCTCAAGAAGCTCGCGGAAAGCAACGACACGGTCGAGCGCAAGCTGTCGCCGGAAGCGGTGGCGAACGATTCGATCGACAAGATCGCCGTCGATGAACCGAGCTTCCGCTTCGCCGTCAACGACGACGCGATGGCAACAGAAAAGCTCGCGGAAGGCATCCGCACCTTCGCCGCCGATGCGATCAAGCTCGAAAAGGTGATCGCGGCGCTGCAATAATCATCACTTGATTGGCAAGAACCAGCGGCTCCGAAGCGTCATCGTTTCGGAGCCGTTTGACGTTTGTTGACCGTTCCGCGCGTGCCAGGCGGGCGCACGCTGCACTAGACTTCCCGGACTGGCGGGCCGCCCGCCGTCTCACGGAGTCATCATGCGTCTCGAAACCTATCTCTTCTTCAACGGCAACTGCGAAGCGGCGCTCGCGTTCTATCGCGAAACGATCGGCGCTGAAACGCTGTTTTTGATGCGCTTCAAGGACTCGCCCGAAGCCTCCGACACGCCGCCCGACTGGCAGGAGAAAGTCATGCACGCGACGTTTCGCATCGGCGACCGCGAAGTGCTTGCCTCCGACGGCATGAAGGGCGCGCAGTCGAAGGGCTACGCGGGCTTCAGCCTGTCGATCGCCGTCGACGACACCGCATCCGGCGAGAAGCTTTACGCCGCCCTCTCCGATGGCGGCCAATCGCTGATTCCGTGGCAATCGACGTTCTGGACAAAGGGCTTCGGGATGCTCGTCGACCGGTTCGGCGTGCCGTGGATGGTCAGCGTCGCGCATGAGGACGCTGCAAACCCCGCCTGAATCGGCTCTTAACGGAAAAACGGCTGCGCGCCTTCGAGATTCCAGTGCCGCTCGATTTCGATCAGGCGCAGGCGCAGCCGGTTCACCTGTTCGGCCAGGCGCATCGCGAGCCAGTGCATGCCCTGCATGTCGGCCTGCGGATGCGCGACATCGATACCCGGTTTCACTTCCAATTCGTACGCCGCCGCGTGCAGCAAGCCGACACGCCCGAAGCGCAGCGCCCGCGCCATCAGCAAAAGCGTCTGCCGCACGGCGCGCTCCTCGGCGCTGGAATCGGCGGTCAGCACCCGCGCGCTGCCGGCGTCGGACGTCGCCATCATCTCCAGCGCCGCCAGAATCGAACGATGCAGCCGCTGGATTTCTTCGAGCATCGAAACGGGCACGTCGATCTCCTTCGCCACCGAATCCATCAGCGAACGCGATTGCACGAGGCGCTGGCTCAGCACGAGAAAGCGCCGCGTGACCTGCTCGGGGTCGAGCGGCCTGCCTTCGAGGATCGCGGCATAGAGGCGCGCGCATTCGCGCAGGTTGTCGGCCAAGCGGTAACGCCACGAATACGTCGCGTATTGCGGCAGCACGAACGAAAAGCCGAGCGCGATCACGATGCCGATCAGCACGTTCGCCGTGCGCCACAGGCCGACGTCGAACGGCAAGTCGCCGTGACCCGAGACGATCACCATCGTGATCGCGGTCAGCAACGCGACGTAGCCCGCCTTGCCGATCGCGTAGTACGCGCAGGCGCCGGCGATCGCCGACATCAGCACGAACGTCAGCAGCAGCGAGCCGAATACGGCCTGCACGATGATCAGCGACAGCCCGAGCCCCGCGCCCAACAGCGTGCCAAGAGCGCGCTCGGCCGCCTTCTTGCGAATGTTGCCGTGATGCTGCAACCCGCCGATGACGACGAGCAACGTCACCGATGCCCACACGCCATGCGGAATGTTCACGCCGGTCGTGAGCGCGATCGATGCGGCCATCGCGAGCGCGACGCGGATCGCGTGGAT
Organism: Caballeronia humi; assembly: GCF_001544475.1. Taxonomy (GTDB): domain Bacteria; phylum Pseudomonadota; class Gammaproteobacteria; order Burkholderiales; family Burkholderiaceae; genus Caballeronia; species Caballeronia humi. The sequence goes on from NZ_FCNW02000016.1 coordinate 44,882, forward strand.
GAATTTCGCGTGCTTGTAGCGGTAGTACGGCGACGCCACGACGTGCAGGAAACGCCGTGTGTGGCTGCGGCGGGACGTCGGCGAATCAAGTGAAGGCATGATGGAGGCTCGGCCGCGGGTCTGGGGATCGATTCTACGGCGGCATCAGCTAAAACGCCCGCGACTTGCGTGGCGGGCGTTCTGGTTCATCGCGAGGCGTGCGCCCCGTTCAGTTTTCGACGACGTCGAGATAATCTTCCGGCTTCGTGTGATCGTGGGAACGCGTGAGCCCGATCATGCGCACGAGCACGCTGACGACGATCGACACCACCAGGTTCACCACCAGCGCCCACACCGCCGCATAGCCCGGCACGGCATAGCCGAAGAGATGCACGGTGAAGATCGAGCTTGCGAGCTTCAGCGACACCGCCATCCATGTGCCGACACCGATCCCCACCGCCCAACCGAGCAGCAATCCCCGGTGGTCGAGCACGCGCGTGTAAAGGCCGAGCACCAGCGCGGGCAGCGTCTGGATGATCCAGATCCCGCCGAGCAGTTGCAGTTGAATCGCGTAGGTGAGCGGCAGCGCGAGAATGAACACGACCGCGCCGACCTTGACCAGCAGCGACACCATCTTCGCGACGTTCGTCTCCTCCTCCGGCGTCATGCCGCGATTCACGAACTCGCGATGCACGTTGCGCGTGTAGAGGTTGGCCGCCGCGATCGACATGATCGCCGCTGGCACCAGCGCGCCGATACCGATCGCCGCGAACGCCACCCCGACGAACCACGACGGGAAGTAGTGCAGGAAGAGCGCCGGCACCGCGAAGTTCGGCCCGAACGCCTTGAAGTACGGCGCGTATTCCGGCATGTCCTTCACGCCCGAGGCGAGCGCCATGTAGCCGAGCAGCGCGAGCAGCCCGAGCACCAGCGAATACGCGGGCAACAGCGCCATGTTGCGCCGGATGGTGTTGCCCGAATTCGACGACAGGATCGCCGTCACCGAGTGCGGGTACAGGAACAGCGCGAGCGCCGAGCCGACCGCGAGCGTCGCGTAGGCACTGTAGCCGTTGAGGCTCGCGGCATCGGGCGCTTTCAGCAGCAGCTTGGCCGGCGGGATCGTGCTGAAGATGTGGCCGAAGCCGCCCAGTTGCGCTGGAATGACGATCATCGCCGCGATGATCGTGATGTAGATCAGCACGTCCTTGACGACCGCGATCATCGCAGGCGCCCGCAGGCCCGACGTGTACGTGTACGCCGCCAGGATCGCGAACGCGATGATCAGCGGCAAATCGCCGACGAAGCCCTTCGTGTCGAAGCCGAGGCCGCCGATCACCACTTCGATGCCGACCAGTTGCAGCGCGATATACGGCATCGTCGCGACGATGCCGGTCACCGCGACGGCCAGCGCCAGCATACGGCTGTTGTAGCGCGCGCGCACGAAGTCGGCGGCGGTCACATAGCCGTGACGCTTCGCGATGCTCCACAGCTTCGGGAACACGACGAACGCGAACGGATAGATCATGATCGTATACGGCAGCGCGAAGAAGCCCATCGCGCCCGCGCCGAACACGAGCGCCGGGACGGCCACGAACGTGTAGGCCGTATAGAGATCGCCGCCGAGCAGGAACCACGTGACGACCGTGCCGAAGCGGCGGCCGCCGAGGCCCCATTCATCGAGCTGGGCGAGATCGCCCTTGCGCCAGTGCGCTGCGATGAACCCGAGAATCGTGACGCCGACGAAGAACAGGACGAAAACGAAGGTTGCGGTGGAATTCATCATCGCGAGGCTCCCGGCTTGCGCGTCGGGAGCGCCTTGGTCTTCGAGTAGACGACCGCGGTGATCGCCGCGCTCACCAGCACCCAAAGCAACTGAAACCAGTAGAAAAACGGAAAGCCCCAGAGCTCGGGCTCGATCTTGTTATAGAACGGCACCGAGACGGCCCCGATCCAGGGGATGATCAGAAGCCACAGCCATTTCTTGTTGCGGGGTTGCCCCGTGCCGGTCGCAGCTTCGTGAGCCATGACGGTCTCCTCTATTGTTCTTGGATTTGGTTGAATCCAGCGCGTCGTCGGATAGACAGACCACTGAGCGGCAAGCGTCTCAAAATAACAGGAGGAGTATATGGATGCCTAATACAGGGTCAAGCAGGGCGAACCCGATGCATTCGACAGACTTGAAAGCAACATGTAATACAGCGCACAACGCCTGTGCGCCTGGGTTTCCGGCCTAGATCGCGAAGCGTTCCTGCGTGCCTTCGCTTACATGTTCCGCCGCCGATTTTGCGAGTGCCCGGACCCACTCGCGCGCGGGCAGGTTCAGTTCTTTTTCGACCAGCTTCGCGCGTTTTTCGAGCGCGGCGTATGGCACATCGAGATCCGGACCCGCGAACGCGATCGCCACGCGGTTGCCGTCGTGCACTTCGGGCAACGCGATCACGCGGCCGTCGAAGGCTTCGTTCAGGCGCTTCATGTTGCGCACGAAGCTCGGATGATCGCCGAACAGGTTGATCGTCACGACGCCTGCATCTTGCGTCAGGCACGCGCGGCACGCGCGGTAGAACGACACGCTGTCGAGCACCGGACCGCGCGCGGTGGCATCGTAGACGTCAATTTGCAGCGCGCCGATCGTGCCGTGATTCGCGCGATCGTTCACGAATTCCCACGCGTCCTGCTCGTTGACGATGAGACGGGCGTCGTCGGAGGGAAGCTCGAACATCGTGCGCGCCGCGATCACGACGGCCGGATTCAGTTCGACCGCCTCGACCTTCGCGCGCTTCAGGAACTTGTGGCAAAACTTCGTGAGCGCGGCCGCGCCGAGGCCGAGTTGCACGATGCGCTTCGGCGTCTCGATGAAAAGCAGCCACGCCATCATCTGCTGCGCGTATTCGAGTTCGATGTGATTCGGCTTCTTCAGGCGCATCGCGCCCTGGACCCATTCGGTGCCGAAATGCAGGAAGCGCACGCCGCCCTCTTCCGAGAACGTCACGGGCGCGAAGCGCGGCTTGCGCGGTGTTTCGATGCGCGGGGCGTCGTCGAGATCGTCGTCGGCGCGCTCGCGCTTCGAGCGTTTGTCGTTCCTGTCGTGTTTTTCGTGCTTTTTGCCGCCGAACGCACGTGCTTCGGCGGACGCGCGCTTGATGAGTTTCGTCATGTCGTGAGGATCTCGCGCCACAGGCGCAATTTTTGGTCGAACGTGAGGATAGCATTCGCTGGACAAGACGACGGCAGCACGAGCGTCGTGTACGACGCCGCGCGGATCACGGGCTCGCCTCGCTCAAGGCTCGGCGATAGTGAACCAGAAGTCGAACTTATCAAAGTTGCCCAGCATCTCCTTAAACTTCGCCTTGTCTCCTTCGATGGTCACATCTCCGCTGTCGGTCAGATTGCCCAGTTTTAGCTTGCCAAGCGCAATGTCATCCAGTGCCGAGCGGTTGAGGGTGACCGTGCCATCTACTTTGTCTAACTGTTTGTCCTTGCTGTAATTCATGACGCCATTTTTTACTTTCAGGACATACTGCGCCTTGATATCAGGGAACTTCAGGTTGTAGACGTAGGACTTGTCGCCGACTTTTGGTCCATTCAGATGAATGGCAAGAAAGTCGAGGAACATATCGGTCGTCATCCCGCGAATGATGTCTGGAGAGCTAGTATTTGGCGTCGCCATTTTCTTGACACCGCCGCGCAGTTCCTGCGCTCCCGAGAGATAGAAGTTACGAGCCGGACCCGATTCCGCTTGGTATCCCAATTGTTCCAGCGCGTCCGCCTCGATGTTGCGTGCCGCCTGGTTCCTGGGTTGCGCGAACACGACTTTGTTCGCCACGGTCGCTGCCCACCGATAGTCGCCTTTGGCATATGCTGCCTTGGCCGTCGCAATCATTTTGTCCGCTCCGACCATCTCGACGTATCGCTTCGCCTCTTCGACGGGCGGTAACGGGTTAAAGTCGGCCGGATTGGCATTCCAGAATCCTAGATAAAGTTGGTACGTAGCGCGGACGTTATGTTTGAGATCGCCGTAATAGCCGCGGTTATAAAATTCTTTCGCCAGACTATCCGGCAGCACGAACTGTTCGGCGATCTCATTCATCGTAAGGCCCTGATTTGCCATACGCAGCGTCTGATCGTTGATGTATTTGTATAGGTCGCGTTGCTTTTCCAGATGTTCGACGACGCGGTCGTTACCCCATTGCGGCCAGTGGTGACTGCCGAATGAAACCACCGCGTCGCTGCCCCATAGGTCGATTGTCTGATCCAGCGTACTCGCCCATTTCTGTGCGCTGCGCACCTTTGCGCCGCGCAAGGTAAGGATGTTGTGAAGGGTGTGGTTTGCATCCTCGGCGAGACAGATCGCCTTGAATTGCGGGAAATAGAACAGCATCTCGGCTGGTGCTTCTGTGCCTGGCGCCATCTGAAAGACAACATCGATGCCGTCAACCGTCAGCTTTTCTCCTGTCTTGTCAATAATTTTGGTCGGCTCAAAAAGGGTAATCGTGCCGGCCGCCGTGGTGAGCCCGAGACCACCGCCCACGTTGCCTTCCGGGTCCTTCGGCAGAAGATTGCCGTACATGTACGACGCGCGCCGACTCATCACGTTGCCGGCGAACACGTTTTCGCTGACCGCCTCCTCCATAAAGCCTTCCGGCGCGATCACCGGCACTTTGCCGGCGCGCGCATCCTTTTCATCCACTATCGCTCGTATGCCCGCAAAGTGATCGACATGCGAATGCGTGAAGATCACGGCGGTGACGGGTAGGTTCTCCACCTTGCTATTGATCAGGTCAACGGCAGCTTTCGCGGTTTCCGTGGATGTGAGTGGATCGATTACAACCCAGCCAGTCTTGCCGCGGATGAAGGTCATGTTGGCAAGGTCGATGTTGCGCACCTGATAAATGCCATCGACAACTTTGAACAGCCCGCGAATACCGAGCAATTGCGATTGCCTCCAGAGACTCGGATTAACCGACGCTGGAGCCGGTCCACTCTGCTTCAAAAAGTCATACTGAGAAAGATCGATCACCGTGTTGCCGGCGCTGCCTTTGATAATTGGATTTGGAACGTCGGCGATGAATCCGTGTCGAGCGTCATCGAAATCCTGGGTCTTCGAAAACGGCAGGTAATCTGCTATTGCCTGATTGGCTTTCCGAGTCGCTTCGGTAGCAGGGTTTGGCGCAGCAACACTGACGTCGATGCAGCAGGCGATAGTTAGGACGGCGCAAACCGATTGCAAACGAGATATTCCAAGCATGCGTTGATCTCCGGTCGTGATGGTCAGCGAAAACTAATTTGACGCTGAATTGGACCCGAACACGGACTGGAAAATTGACTGATTTCTTTTTTGGCTGCAGCAGTGCAATCAGTCCAATCCGCGTTATTGGGGGACTCGGCCTCGCTGTCACCCACACGGAGTCGAAATTGCGACACGAGGTAATTTTTCAGTTACGCTCATTCCACTCAAACATGACACCGATATCACAATTTCGAACAAGTGGCATACACGGGCGATTTCGGAGGCAGCAATTGAAGCGGATTAGCCGCTGATGTGATTGGCGGAGCGCAATAGTCGACTTCTTAGCCAACGGACGGATGTCCCGTAGTAGCTCTTACAGACCCCCGCAATCGCCGATGATCGGCGTGGCCATAGCGAACGGCCGTAGAAACTTGAAAACCGCCGCAGAAGTCATTTCCTGTTGAAAGTAGTTCCGGGTCGCAAACCGACGCTCTACTGAGCGTACTCACCTCTTCCGGCCGCATCCAATTTCAATCAGCAATCTGCCGCCACACAGCCAGTTTTTGCTCGAACGACAACATCGCATGCGCCGGACTCGACGACGGTAGCACGAGCGTCGCGTACCCCGCCGCGCGGATCACCGGCTCAAAGCGGCCCGAGGTCTTGCCGTTGAAGCAGACTTTGCGCAGTTGCGGCGCGTGGCGGCGAAAGGAAGCGAAGTCGTTGGGATTCGCGTGGCGGATCGCGGCGTCGAGACTGCCTTTGCGCTCGCACGCGGCGAGCACGTCCCACAGGCCGATGCCGTGCGCGAGCAGGCGTTCGACGCGGGCGTCGTAGGGAAGCTCGTGCAGCGATTCGCCGATCACGGTGCCGACGAGCCGCCAGAACTGATTACGCGGATGCGCGTAGTACTGCGTCGCTACAAGCGACGCGACGCCCGGAAAGCTGCCGAGAATCAGCGTGTGCGTGGCTCCATTGGCGATCGGGGGAAAACCTTGAAGCATCACTTCGCCTCCGCGCGTGTTGCGCGTGTCGCGTGCGAGGTCAGATGCCCGAGCGGACGCGAATGCTCGCGATGCGATTCATGCGGCGTCCCCGGCGACAACAGCCGCGCCCACAACGCGGGCAACATGCATTCGGTGACCATCAGCGGCGCGCGATGCCGCTCGAATACCGATCGGCGCGCGACCAGCGTATGCGCTTTCGCATCATCGATAAGCCCAACAGCAAGCCGATGCAACGCATGTCGCGCCGTCACGCGACGGCTCGCGAGCGCCGAACGCGCGACGCTGCTGTCGCTATAGAGAAGCTCCGCGAGGGGACGCGTGCGCAGCGCGCGCATCGCCTGCCAGATACCCGCGCTGCTATCGAGCGGCACGATGCTGTGCGCCGCGACGAACGCCACGCCATCGACTCTCAGCACGACTTCGCGCACCCAGCAAGGCGTGCGCGGCGCGACGCGCAGCGCGCGCCATTCGTCGGCGAACGGCATATCGACGGCTTCGCGCGTGACATCCACTGTGACCGCGCCGAGCGTGCGCAAATGCGCGGTGAGCGAGCCGCCGCGCGTCAGCCAGTCTTTCTGATCGTCGGTGAGCGTGGGAAGCGGCGCGATGCGCCAGTGGGAATCGACGGGATTGGTGGGGATCGGCATGGCGGTGATTATAAAACCGTCATCCAGTTAGGACGAATCGTATGGAACCAGCCATTTCGGCGATCGAAACTGCCGCGCCGGTCATCGGACGATATGGCCGGTCTCGCATCGCGACAAACGATGCGAGTCGATCAAAAATCGCTTCAAAACTCACTGAGAGGACATTCAATGTCTGACAACAAAAAGCAAACATCCAAAACAGTTGCGCATCTCGCGGCTGAGACGCTGCACGATCCGAAGGCGTCGGCGATTGCGAAAAGCCTCGCGGCTTCCGCGCTTTCGCAATCACACAGCGACAAGCAGACGAGCGCCGAGATGGAACACAAGGCCAGCGAAGTCCTGCATAGCGACAAGTATTCGAAGGAGACAAAGACGCTCGCGGCGTCGGTCCTCGCGCAATCCAACAAGGAACGCAAGCTGAAGTAAAAAAAAACGCGCTGCCGGGGCAACCCGGCAGCGCGTTTTCCGATGGAACGAAGCGCTACTTACCGCGCAAGCAACAACGTATTCGTACGCTTCACAAAACTCGCCGGATCTTCGAGCGAGCCGCCTTCCGCGAGCAACGCCTGATCGAAGAGCAGATGGCACCAGTCGCTGAAATTCGCGCTGTCGCTGTTCAGGCCCTTCACCAGCGGATGCTCCGGATTCACTTCCAGGATCGGCTGCATGCTCGGCGCCTGCTGCCCAGCCGCCTTCAGCATGCGTTGCAGATAGCCGCTCATGTCGCCCTCATCGGCGACGAGACACGTCGGCGAATCGGTGAGACGGAACGTGAGACGCACATCCTTCGCCTTGCCTTCGAGCGCTTCCTTCATCTTCTCGACGAGCGGCTTCATTTCCTCGCCGACCTTGTCCTGCTGCTGCTTTTCCTCGTCGTTCAGCGCGCCGAGATCGAGGTCACCGCGCGCGACGCTCGCGAGCGGCTTGCCGTCGAATTCGTTCAGGAACGACAGCATCCATTCATCGACGCGATCGGTCAGCAGCAGCACTTCGACGCCCTTCTTGCGGAACACTTCGAGGTGCGGGCTGTTCTTCGCGGCCTGCCAGCTATCGGCGGTGACGTAGTAGATCTTCGTCTGCTCGGGCTTCATGCGCGACACGTAGTCGGCAAGCGACACGTTCTGCTCGGCCGTCGCGTTTTGCGTCGACGCGAAACGCACGAGCTTCGCGATGCGCTCGCGATTGCCGAAGTCCTCGCCGATGCCTTCCTTGAACACCTGTCCGAACTCTTTCCAGAAGGTGGCGTACTTCTGCTTGTCCGCCTCTTCCGTCGCCTCCGCCGACGACGACGCGATCTCTTCCAGTATCGACAGCACGCGCTTGGTCACGCCTTCGCGGATCGCCTTCACGTCGCGGCTTTCCTGCAGGATTTCGCGCGAGACGTTGAGCGGCAGGTCCGACGAATCGACCACGCCCTTCACGAAACGCAGATACTGCGGCAGCAATTGCTCGGCGTCGTCCATAATGAAGACGCGCTTCACGTACAGCTTCAACCCGCCGCGATGATCGCGGTTCCACAGGTCGAACGGCGCGTGCTTCGGCACGTACAGCAACTGCGTGTACTCGCTGCGGCCTTCGACGCGGTTATGCGTCCACGCGAGCGGATCGTCGTGATCGTGCGAGAGGTGCTGGTAGAACTGCTTGTACTGCTCGTCGGTGATCTCGTTTTTCGCGCGCGTCCAGAGGGCGCTCGCCTGGTTGACGGTCTCGTCTTCGTCCTTCGTGACCATCTCGCCCTTTTCCGCATCCCACTCTTCCTTCGCCATGAGGATCGGCAGCGCGACGTGGTCCGAATACTTCTGGATGATCGACTTCAGGCGATGCGTGGAGAGCAGTTCGTCTTCTTCAGCGCGCAGATGCAGCGTGATCGTCGTGCCGCGTTGCGCCCGCTCGATGTCCTCGACTTCGAAATCGCCCTCGCCCGCGCTCGTCCAGCGCACGCCGGCGCTTGCCGGCAATCCGGCGCGGCGCGTCTCGACCGTCACCTTGTCCGCCACGATGAAACCCGAGTAGAAGCCCACGCCGAACTGGCCAATGAGCGCGGCGTCTTTCTGCTGGTCGCCGGAGAGCTTCGAAAAGAACTCCTTCGTGCCCGAGCGCGCGATCGTGCCGAGGTGCGAAATCGCTTCCTCGCGGCTCATGCCGATGCCGTTGTCGTCGATGGTGATCGTGCGCGCGGCTTTGTCGATGGACACGCGGATGCGCAGGTCCGAATCGTTTTCATAGAGCGCGCTGTTTTCGATCGCTTCGAAGCGCAGCTTGTCGGCGGCGTCGGAAGCGTTCGAGATCAGCTCGCGCAGGAAAATTTCCTTGTTGCTGTAGAGCGAATGGATCATCAGATGCAGAAGCTGCTTCACTTCTGCCTGAAAGCTCATGGTTTCTTGCGCCACGGTCGGTTCCTCTAGTTGGGTTTTCGGTGGAATGGCAGCGGCGCCGTCAAAGGCGCGCGCCTGGTGCGAATTTGTCGAATCGTGCGACAAATTGGGGCTGACGCGGGATTTTCAAGAGGCGCGGCGAGCGGCCTTGTCGAGATGGCCCGCGAGCATGGCCGGAAGCGCCGGATCGCCGCAATTGGCGATGTTGAAGCGCATCCAGGTGGTCGGCGACTGGTGCGGCGAAAAAAGGCTTCCCGGCGAGAGCAGAAACCCCGCTTCGTGCCCGGCTGCGGCGAGGCCCTCGGAATCGACGCCCGCGTCGGCCCACAGGAACATGCCCGCCGACGGCTCCGAAAAGAGCCGGAAACCGGTGCGCTCCAGCATCCGCGCGGTCTTGTCGCGCACGGTGTCGAGCCGCGCGCGCAGGCGCTCCACATGACGCCGGTAGTGGCCTTCAGTCAGCACCTTGTAGACGACGCGCTCGTTCAGCTCCGGACTCGTCATGCCGACGAGCATCTTCTGGTCGGTGAGCGCCTTTGCCACTTCCGCCGACGCCGCCACGTAACCCACGCGCAGATTCGCCGCCAGCGTCTTCGAAAAGCTGCCGAGGAAGATCACGCGCTTGAGTTGATCGAGGCTCGCGAGGCGCGTCGCCGCGAAGCCGGGCGGGCAGAGATCGCCGTAGATATCGTCCTCGACGACGATGAAATCGTAGGCCTGTGCGAGTTGCAAAATGCGAAACGCCTGCGCGGCCGTGAGCGACGTGCCGGTCGGATTTTGCAGCACCGAATTGATCACGAGCATCTTCGGGCGCCAGGTCTGGACCATCGTTTCGAGCGCGTCGAGATCGGGTCCATCGGGCGTATACGGCATGCCGACGAGCCGCGCGCCCTGCGACGCGAAGCGCCCGAACATCTGGAACCACGCCGGATCGCCGACGATCACCGTATCGCCCGGCTGGACGTAGATGCGCGAAATCAGGTCGATCGCCTGCGTGATGCCGGATACGAGCACGATCTGCTGCGTCGATGCGCCGATCTCCAGTTCTTCCAGCCGCGTCTGCAATTGCTGGCGCAGCGGCAGGAAACCCTGCGGCGTGCCGAAGCCGAGCATCTGCGCGCCGCTCTGGCGGCTCATCGAGCGCAGCGCGTTGGTGAGCAACTCGCCGTCGAGCCACCGTCCGGGCAGGTAGCCGAGTCCCGGCCCCTTTTCCGGGCTGGAGGTATGCAGCATGTTGCGCAGCAGCCAGACGACGTCGATCGTGCTGCGCACCGGTTCGCGCTCCGGCGTGGGGACAACGCTCAAGACGGCCGCCGGGGCTGCCCGGTCGCGCACGTAGAAGCCGGAGCCGCGACGCGAATCGAGATAACCGTGCGCAACGAGTCGCTCGTACGCCTCGACGACCGTGAAACGCGACACGCCTTTGTCGAGCGCGAGCTTGCGGATCGACGGCATGCGCATGCCGGGGCGGAACACGCGCTCGTCGATCCGCCGCCGGCCCCACTGGACAAGCTGATCGACGAGCGTCAGTTGAGGCGCGTCGTGCGGTGCGGGAATCTGGTCGAGAGGTACGGACATGACGGCTCCGTCGTCGGAAAGTTTGAAACGGAATCGGCTGAAAACTGTACCGAATAGTATGTTTCCGATTGTACCGTTACTGTGCAGGTGTTAGGCGCTACATTCGACATTCCCCGAGCGAGCGGGGTCGCCAGAAGGTTTAAGCTAGTGCCCCTATTTTCGTAAGACGGAAAGCCATGACTTCTCTTGCCCTGAAACTCGATCATCTCGTCATTGCCGCGCGCTCGCTCGAAGAAGGCGAACGATTCGTCGTTGCGAAGTTCGGCACGGCGACGGCTGGTGGCGGCGCGCATCCGCTGATGCGCACGCATAACCGGCTGCTGAACCTGTGGGGCGGCGCCTACATTGAAGTGATCGCGATCGACCCGGACGCGTTGCCCGCCGATACCCCCCGCGCGCGGCTCTACGCGCTCGACGATCCCGCGTTGCAGCGGCGGATCGAGGACGGCCCGCAGCTCGTGCACTGGGTGGCGCGCGTGGATCGGCCGAAGTCGCTCGGACGCTGGCGGGCGCAGTATCCCGAGCGCATCGCGCCGGTCGTGCCGATGACGCGCGGCGCGAACACCTGGGGCCTGACCGTCCCCGACGACGGCGCGTTTCCTTCGTGGCAAGGCGTGGGCGATGGTGTCGTGCCCTCGCTGATCCAGTGGGACACGCCGCTGCATCCGTCGACCGTGCTGCCGGAGACGGGCATCGCGCTGCGCTCGCTGACGGGATTTCACCCGCAGGCGGAAATCGTTGCGGAGCAGCTTGCGTGGCTGGGCGTCGAGCATCTGATGCGCGTCGAGGCGACGGTTGGCGCGCCCGCGATCGTCGCGGAGTTTGAACTGCCCGATGGGTCGGTCGTGACGATGGGGCAATCGGCGGAGTCGGTCGAAACGGCGCGGCGCGCGGAAGCGGAGGCGGCCGAGGCGGCGAAGAAGGCGCGTCGGCGGGGGAAGGTGCAACCGCAGGCGCAATTGGTAGACCAACCGCAGGAAGAAGCAGAATCACCGGCCGCTGAAGCCGTATCGCGACCGGACTCGCGCACGTCGCCGGAACCTTCCGACGCCGCCCACCCGCCAGCAACACCGCACCACCCCGAATAACCGGTCACCGGGCGCGTCCCCCGACGACTCACAACGCGCGAAGCGGTCATCCGAACCGCTGCGCTGAAAACTGGAGAACCGCTCGTAATGAAGTCCCGCGAAACCGAAGGCATGCTGCTCGGCCTGATCGGCGTGATCATATTCAGCCTCACTCTGCCGATGACCCGCATCGTCGTGCAGGAAGTCCATCCGATCCTGAACGGGCTCGGCCGTGCGCTCGTCGCGGCGATCCCCGCCGCCGCCCTGCTCGCCTGGCGCCGCGAACGCTGGCCGACGTGGCCGCAGGTCAAGAGCCTCGGCGTCGTCGCGCTGGGCGTGATCATCGCGTTTCCGGTGTTCTCCGCTTGGGCGATGAAAACCGTGCCGGCGTCGCACGGCGCGGTCGTCAACGGGCTGCAGCCGCTGTGCGTCGCGATCTACGCGGCGTGGCTCTCGCACGAGCGGCCGTCGAAGGCGTTCTGGTTCAGCGCGCTCGCGGGCAGCGCGATCGTCGTCGCGTTCGCGTTGCAGGCGGGCGGCGGCGGCTTGCAGGCGGGCGACCTGCTGATGCTCGTCGCGGTCGGCATCGGCGCGCTCGGCTATGCGGAAGGCGCGCGGCTCGCGCGGCAGATGGGCGGCTGGCAGGTGATCTGCTGGGCGCTCGTGCTTTCGGCGCCGTTTCTGGTGCTGCCGGTCGGCTGGCTCGCCTGGGCGCATCACGCCGCGCACCCGGAGCCGCTCGCGCTGCGCACGTGGCTCGCGTTCGGCTACGTGACGCTCTTTTCGCAATTCATCGGGTTCTTTGCGTGGTACGCGGGCCTCGCGATGGGCGGCATCGCGCGCGTCGGACAGGTGCAACTGCTGCAGATCTTCTTCACGATGGCGTTCTCAGCGCTGTTCTTCGGCGAACACGTGGAGGCGTCGACCTGGATTTATGCGGCTGCGGTGATCGCGACCGTTATGATCGGCAGGAAAACAGCCGTGCGTACCGCGCCGCGTGCCACTGTGGCGGCTGCGCCCGTCGCGCGGCCGACGAATTCGAGATGACACCGGCGAGCGGGCGCTCCGCCGCGCCCCGCTGCGGTCGGGCCGACGCAAGCCGTCCGCCCGACGAACTCAAGATGGCGGCCCCGAGCGATAATGGATGTTTTCGAGACGCGCGCCCGAAGTTGTTACGACCGACCACCTGCCGTTGAAGGGCAACGCGCCCGAACGAAATTCAGCCCACTCCAAAAACGCAGCCCCGCTGCACCGAGACGACCGAGGAACCCATGAATCAAGCCGAACTTCGCGCCACGCCCTGGCAACTTTCCGAACGCGCACGCAAGCTGACCAGCTCGGCGATCCGCGAGATTCTGAAGGTCACGGAGCGGCCTGAAGTCATTTCCTTCGCGGGCGGCCTGCCGTCGCCGGCGACGTTCCCCGTCGAGGAAATGCGCCGCGCCTCCGAGCACATCCTGCGCGACCACCCCGCCGCCGCCCTCCAGTACAGCGCGACCGAAGGCTTCATGCCGCTGCGCGAGTGGGTCGCCGCGCGCTATTCGGTGGGCGGCGCGCACATCCGCGCGTCGCAGGTGCTGATCACGACCGGCTCGCAGCAGGCGCTCGACCTGCTCGGCAAAGTGCTGGTCGATCCGTCGAGCCGTGTCCTCGTCGAAACGCCGACCTACCTCGGCGCGCTGCAGTCGTTTTCACTGTTCGAGCCGAACTATGTCCAGGTTCCGACGGATGAGCACGGGCTGATCCCCGAGAAACTCGACGCGCAACTGATCGACGGCGCGCGCCTCCTCTACGCGCAGCCGAACTTCCAGAATCCGACGGGCCGGCGCCTGCCGCTGGAACGCCGCCGCGCGCTCGCGGAATTCGCACAGAAGGCGGCGTTTCCGGTCATCGAGGACGATCCGTACGGCGCCCTCGACTACGCCGGCGCCCCGCTGCCGACCATGTTGTCCATGGCGCCCGATCACATCGTCCACCTCGGCTCGTTCTCGAAGGTGCTCGCGCCGGGTCTCAGGGTCGGCTACATCATTGCGCCCGAGGAACTGCACTTCAAGCTCGTGCAGGCCAAGCAGGCGACCGATCTTCATACGCCGAGCCTCACGCAGCGCATCGTCCACGAAGTCGTGAAAGACGGCTTCCTCGACAAGCACGTGCCGACGATCCGCGCGCTCTACCGCGACCAGTGCGCGGCGATGCTCGCGGCGCTGGAACATCACATGCCGGCCGGGGTCGAATGGAACCGTCCGGAAGGCGGCATGTTTGTCTGGGTGACGCTGCCGAAGCACATCGACACCATGAAGCTGCTCGAAGCCGCCATCGCGGAACACGTCGCCTTTGTGCCCGGCGGGCCGTTCTTCGCGAACGACCCCGAGCACAACACGCTGCGCCTCTCGTTCGTGACGGTGCCGCCGGCGAAGATCAACGAAGGCGTCGCGAAACTCGGCGCGCTGATCCGCGCGCGCCTGTGACCGGCGCGCTTTGAACGTTCAACGCACTTCAACCCGTATCCAGGAGTCTCAGATGGCCGAATCGAATGTCTACGACAAACTGAAGGAACTCGGCATCGAATTGCCGACCGCGGGCGCGCCCGCCGCCGCCTACGTGATGAGCGCGCAGAGCGGCAACACGGTGTATCTGTCGGGCCATATCGCGAAGAAGGACGGCAAGGTGCACGCGGGCAAGCTCGGCGCCACCCTCTCGACCGAGGAAGGCAAGGCCGCGGCGCGCGCCATCGCGATCGACCTGATCGCGACGCTGCATGCGCACGTCGGCGATCTGAACCGCGTGCAGCGCATCGTCAAGGTGATGAGCCTCGTCAATTCGACGCCCGATTTCACCGAACAGCATCTGGTGACCAACGGCGCGTCGGAACTGATCGCCGATGTGTTCGGCGAACGCGGCAAGCATGCGCGCTCGGCGTTCGGCGTCGCGCAGATTCCGATGGGCGCGTGCGTCGAGATCGAGATGATCGCGGAAGTCGCTTGATACAGCGCTGAAGTGCCCAGGATTTGCCCCGAAGCCCGGCCTCTTGATTTTTGAGCGCCGGGCTTTTTCATGCCCTCACTTCACACGATCACGCCGATGACCACCCGCACGGTTCGCTTCAAGCAAGTCGATGTCTTCACGACGGTGCCCTTCAAGGGCAACCCGCTCGCCGTCGTCTTCGATGCCGACGACCTCTCCACCGAATCGATGCAGGCCATCGCGCGCTGGACGAATCTCTCCGAAACGACGTTCCTCCTCCGCCCGACCGACCCCGCCGCCGACTATCGCGTGCGCATCTTCACGACCTCGCGCGAATTGCCGTTCGCCGGCCATCCGACGCTCGGCACGGCGCACGCGCTTCTCGAAAGCGGCTACGCGCCGAAACACACCGGGCGACTGGTGCAGCAATGCGGCGTCGGACTCGTGCCGATCGTCGCGCGGGAGGAAGGCGCCTGGGCGTTCGCCGCGCCGCCCGCGCGCATCCGGTCGTTAAACGATGCGCAGCAACAACAGCTTGCGGCCGCCTTCGGCTCCGACGTAATCGATTTCACTGCACCGCCCTGCGCGGTCGATAACGGCGTGCCGTGGCTCGTCACGCGCGTGAACTCGGCGGCCAATTGCCTCGCGCTCAAGCCCAACCGAGACGCGATGACCGCACTGATGGCGGCCTCGGGCACGCTAGGCTTGGCGGTCTACGGCCCGTATCGTGACGCCGCCCCGGCAACGTTCGAGTTGCGCGCCCTCCTGTTCGGAGAAGAAAACACCGAAGACCCGGTCACAGGCAGCGCCAATGCGGCGCTCGCGTGCCTCCTGACGACGCAGAATCGCAGGCCGGGCCCGTCGTTCACGGTGCGTCAGGGCACGGCGATCGGTCGCGACGGCCGCATCTCCATTGCATATGACGACACAACCGGACAAGCCCAGACCTGGATCGGCGGCCACACGGTGACGATCGTCGACGGAAGCATCCGCCTTTGACGCGCCACGAGCACACGCGTATACCCCGTCAACAACTATGCTTCCTTAATTGGGAAGCCTTCAGTAATATCTGAACAATCAAGGACCGGAAAGACGCGGGCGCATTGGGCTCAGGACAAAAGCGGTACACGAAGGCCATGCAGGCGGCGTGGCCTGCGCCTCAGCGCAAACGTGTGCCACGACCATGCAGGGCGCGCATCGGGGGATCGACGCACCGTGCACCAACAAGAGCCATTCGCGATAGCGTCACCATATCGCTCGAGGTGAACTGAGGTGAACACCTGTCGTCGGCCCGAGTCTCCATAACATGCACCGGCTTTATTCAGTAGCGCAGTCGAGCGTCACGCACGTCGCGCCGCGGGGCCCACGGACACAAGCGAGCTCATGAGAACACGGCCCAAAGTGCCACGTGATGGCATAGAGAGCGGCATGCCGCCCCGCCGGCGGCGGGCGCTGCTCGTCATCCCCGTGCTCGGAACGCTCGTGCTCGTTCTCCTGTGGACGGTGATCTTCGCGCGGCTGTCGGTCGAGAAAGAAGCGACGACGCATGAATCGATGGCATCGGCCGCGATCCTTTCTTCAGCACTCGAACAGCACACGATCAAGGCGATTCATCAGGTCGATCAGGTCACGCGCTTCGTCAAGTACGAGTATGAAAAGTCGCCGGACAACTTCAACCTGATTGGCACGGTGGAAAAAGGCGTCGTGCAAAGCGACACGCTCGTGCAGGTTTCACTGATCGACGAATACGGCACGCTCGTCGCCAACACCGCTGACCCGCATCCGAAACCGATCGACCTCTCCGATCGCGAGCACTTCAAGATCCACGCGCATTCCAACGACGATCTGCTCTACATCAGCCGACCGGTGCGCGGACGCGTCTCCGGCTTGTGGACGCTGCAGATCACGCGGCGCCTGAATCACCCGGACGGTTCGTTCGCGGGCGTGGTCGTCGTGTCGGAAGACCCGGCGTACTTCACCAGCGACTTCTACAACGTGGCGTCGATCGGGCGCGAGGGCGTGATCGCCGTCGTCTCCGACAACGGCTCCGTGCTCGCGCGCAACACGGGCGGCGGCGCGGCCGAAGGCTCGGCGACATCGCCCGCGCGCACCGACACGCGCACGCCCGCCGAGCGCGCCCACGGCGACTTCACCGCGAGCGGCGTCTACCCGACGTCCGATCACGCATCGGGCATCTACGTCGATCCGATCGACAACGTGAAGCGCATCGTGTCGTATCGCCATATCGATGGCTATCCGCTCGGCGTGCTGGTCGGTCTATCGGTGAAGGAAGAGTTCATCGACTACAACCACACGCGCAACGTTTATCTCCTGATGGCGACGTTCATCTCGCTCGCGATGCTCGGCTTCTTCGGCGTCGCGACCGGACTGATCGGCAAGCTGCTCGGCCGCGAGCGCGAGATGACGCATCTCGTCGAATTCGATCTGCTGACGGGGCTGCGCAACCGCTATTCGACACTGCAGGCGCTGCGCCAGGACGTCGCCGATTCCGGCAACCTCGGCCATCTCGCGCTGCTCTTCATCGATCTCGACAACTTCAAGACCGTGAACGATACGCTCGGCCACAACGCCGGCGACATCGTGTTGCAGATGACGGCATCGCGGCTCGCGGAGACGGTCGGCGAGAACGGGCGGCTGTCGCGCATCGGCGGCGACGAGTTCGTCGTGGTCGTCAAGGGCGAGGAGGTGGAACGGCGCGCGGTCGAACTGGCCGAGGCGATCTCGAACATGTTCGCGACGCCCTTCGACGTGCGCGGCAGCGCGTTCGTGCTGCACGCGAGCATCGGCATCGCGCTCTTTTCGGTGTCGAACGAGAGCGAGATCGATCTGCTCAAGAAGGCCGATCTCGCGATGTACAGCGCGAAGGACTCGGGCAAGAACTGCTATCAGTTCTATTCGCCGCATCTGTCGCATCGCGCCGATCATCTGATGAAGTGGGAGCAGCAACTGCGCGTCGCGCTGACGGAGCGGCAACTCTTCCTAGCCTATCAGCCGAAGATCGATCTGGCGCGGCGCTGCATCACCGGGTTCGAAGCGCTCGTGCGCTGGAACCATCCGCAGCACGGGCTGATTCCGGCCAACGAGTTCATCCCGGTGGCGGAATCGACCGGGCTGATCGTGCCGGTCGGCGATTTCGTGATTCATACCGCGTGCATGCAGCTCGCACAATGGCAGCGCGACGGCTATACGGGGCTGTCGCTCGCGGTCAACATCTCGGCGGTGCAGTTCTGGCGCGGCGACTTGCTGGAAACCGTCGCGCGCGCGATCAGCGAGAGCGGCATTCCCGCCGACAAGCTCGAACTGGAAATCACCGAGACGGTGATGATGGAATATCCGGAGCTCGTGCAGGAGAAGATCGCGGTGTTGAAGCGGCTCGGCGTGCGCATCGCGCTGGACGATTTCGGGACCGGCTATTCGTCGCTGTCTTATCTGAACCGCTTTTCCGTCGATACGCTCAAGGTCGATCGCTCGTTCATTCAGGCGATTCCCGAAGACCGGAGCGTCTGCGTGATGGTGTCGGCGATCATCAATCTGGCGCGATCGCTGGGGCTGACGGTCGTCGTCGAAGGGACGGAGAAGGAAGAGCAGATCCAGTGGCTCGCCGCGCTCGGACCGATCGAGGCGCAAGGCTTTCTCTTCTCGCGCCCCGTTCCCGCCGATGGCGTGCAGGCCTTGCTCGACCGCTTCGGCGTGTGCGGCTGGCCGGCGGGCAAGGCGCCGCGTTCGCGCGACGGGCTCGGCGAGGAGCCTTCGAGCACGGCACTTACCGACGAGCGCGGCGGCTAGGTAAAGTCAAGTCAAGCTCAGCGCGGCGCCGCGAAGCCGTTGAAGAACGCCCGGGCATTCGCCTCCAGGCTTTCGATGTGATACCCGCCTTCCTGCACGATCAGCGTCGGCAACCCTAGCCCGCCGATCGCGCCGCCCAGCCGCCCGAAGCCTTCCGTCGTAACGGCGACCATCGCCTGAGGATCGTCCTTGTAGATGTCGAAGCCGAGCGCGAGCACCAGCGCATCCGGCTGGAAGCGCCTGACGGCCCGCGACGCCGACTCCAATTGCTCGAAGAACACCTCTTCGCTCGAACCGTGCGGCATCGGCAGGTTGAGGTTGTAGCCGTCGCCCTCACCCGCTCCGCGCTCTTCCTCGAATCCCGCCACGGCCGGATAGAAGTTCGTCGGGTCGCCGTGGATCGAGACGTACAGCACGTCGTCGCGGCCGTAGAAGATTTCCTGCACGCCCTGGCCGTGGTGCATGTCGGTATCCAGGATCGCCACGCGGCCGAAGCGCTCGCGCAACACCTGCGCGCCGATCGCCGCGTTGTTCAAATAGCAGAAGCCGCCCGCCGCCTCCGCGCGCGCGTGATGGCCGGGCGGACGGCACAGCGCATAGGCTTCGCGCGCACCTTCGTTGATCGCGGCGGCGCCTGCCACCGCGCTTTGCGCCGACCAGTACGCGGACGTGTACGTATGCGCGCCCACCGGGCAACTGCCATCGGCGAGATAGCGCGCGGCCTGACCGAGCACCCCGCGCAACGGATTGCCCTCGCGGATATAAACGTTCGACATCACTTCGTCGCCCCAGTCCTGCGGGATCTTCTTCCACTCGGCGTGCGCTTCTTCGAGAAAGCGCAGATAGTTCATGCCGTGCACGGCGGAGAGCGGCGCATGGCCGAAGTCTGCGGGCTCGCGGACATCGAAATCGAGCGACTTCGCCGCTGCAACGAGTCGCAACGCGCGCTCGGGGATTTCCTGCGGCGAGCGCATCTGGCCGCGCGACAGATAGCTGCGCGGATGGTGTTTCAACTGTTCGGGATGGAAGTAGGTCAGCATCGTGTTCCTCGTTCAGACATCGGCGGGAGCGCGCGCGACGGCCCGCGCGAGCACCGCGTTCAACAGCACGTTCGCGCCATACGCCACGTCTTCGGGCAGCGCGTCTTCGGCTTCGTTGTGCGACAGGCCGTCGACGCACGGGATGAACACCATCGCGGTCGGCACGTGACGCGCGAGGTGGATCGCGTCGTGGCCCGCGCCGCTCACGATGCGCTCGTGCGGGTAGCCGAGGTCCGTCACGGCTTGCTGGACCAGTGCGACGCAATCCGCATCGAAGGGCGTCGCGGGGCTTGTCCAGTAGGCGTCGATTTCAACGTCCAGCCCGCGCGCCTTCGCGATTTCGCCGAACGCGGCGCGCATGTCGCGCTCCATCGCGTCGATTTGCGCGTCGTCGGGATGACGCAGATCGACTGTGAACGACACGCGTCCGGCAATCGTATTGCGCGACGAGTTCGGAATCGCGACCTGCCCGATCGTCACGAGCCCTTGCGGCGCGAAACGCTCCGCGATCGCTTCGAGCCTTAGCGCCATCTCCGCGCTCGCGAACAACGCGTCCCGGCGATACGGCATCGGTGTGGTGCCCGCGTGCGCGGCGACGCCGGTCACGGCGACGTCGAGCCAGCGGATCGCCTGCCCGCCCGTGACGACGCCGATCGGCTTGCCGTGGCTCTCCAGCACCGGTCCCTGTTCGATATGCGCTTCGAAGTAGGCATCGACCGGCTGGCCGGTTGCCTGGCGCTCGCCCGCGTAGCCGCTTTGCCTGAGCGCATCGCGTAACGTGATGCCGTCCGCATCCTTTGTGTCGAGCGCCGTCTGCAACGGCGTCGCGCCGACGAACACCGCCGAGCCGAGCATCGCCGGCGTGAAGCGCGCGCCTTCCTCGTTGGTCCACGAGACGATTTCGAGCGGCTTCTCCGTGACGATGCCGTGATCGTTCAGCGTGCGCACGAGTTCGAGCGCGGCAAGCACGCCGTAGACGCCGTCGAAGCGCCCACCTTCGGGCTGCGTATCGAGGTGGCTGCCGATCAGCACGGGCTTCTGAGTCTTGTCCAACCCTTCGCGCCGCGCGAACAGGTTGCCCACTTCGTCGACGCTGACCGCCATCTCCGCCTCGCGGCACCATTTCGCGAATAGATCGCGGCCGCGGCGGTCGTCATCGGTGAGTGCGAGGCGGCGCACGCCACCCTTTTCCGTCGCGCCGACTTGCGCCATTTCCATCAGGCTCGCCCACAGACGCGGGCCATTCACTTGCAACATGTCTTTCGATCCTCGTAACGGAAAAGGTCAGCGCGACGGCACGGCGTCGAGCGCATCGGCGCGGCGGTGCTTGAGCGCATCAAGCGCGACGATGCACACGAGCGACAGGCCAGCCAGGCACGTATAGAACACCGCGAGCGGCCACCACTGCCCAGTGAATTTATGCGCGAGATACGTGCCGACGAGCGGCGTCAAACCACCGGCGATCGCGCCGCACACCTGATACGACAGCGAAATAGCCGAGTAGCGCACGCGCGTCGGGAAGACGCCCGACACGAAGCCCGCGATCACCGAATAGAAGCTCGACATGCAGATCACCGCGAGCGCGATGCCGACGATCATCGACATCCGGTCGCCGCTTTGCACGAAGATGAACATCGGGTACGGCGAGATCATCGCGCAGGTCGCAGCGAGCTTGAGGAAGCGCGCGCCGCCGAGTTTCTCCGCGAGATACGCGGCGAGCGGCTGCGACAGGAACTGGATGATCGCGACCACGAACAGGCAATCGAGGATCATCGATTTCGTCACGCCGACGTACTGCGTCGTGTATGAAATCATGAACGTGTTGGTGAAATAGACGCCCGCGATGCCGATCGTGTTCGCGCCGATGCACAGCGCCACGAGCGTGCCCGAGTTGCGGAACACCTCGGCGATCGGCAGCTCGACGGTGCGCTTCATCTGCTTCTCGCGCTCGAACTCGGGCGACTCGTTCACGCCGAGCCGGATGAAGATGCCGACGATCAGCAGCACCGCGCTCGCGAGAAACGGCAGGCGCCAGCCCCACGCGATGAAGTCGGCGTGCTCCATCGACGTCACCGCACGGAACGCGACGAGCGACAGGATCAGGCCCGCCGGGCTGCCGAGCTGCGCGAACGACGCGAAGAACGTGCGGCGGCCTTCCGGCGCGTGTTCGCCCGCCATCAGCACCGCGCCGCCCCACTCGCCGCCGACCGCGATACCCTGCACCACGCGCAGGAGCACGAGCAGCACGGGCGCAAGCAAACCCACCTTCGTGTAGCTCGGCAACAGCCCGACACACACGGTCGCGACGCCCATCATCATCAGCGTGGTCATCAGCGCTTTCTTGCGGCCGATCTTGTCGCCAAGATGCCCGAACACGATGCCGCCGAGCGGCCGCGCGAAAAAGCCGACGGCGAACGTCGCGAACGATGCCATCGTGCTCACGAACGGATCGTGCGACGGAAAGTACAGCTCGCCAAAGACGAGCGCGGCGGCGGTCGCGTAGATGTAGAAGTCGTACCACTCGATCATCGTGCCGATGAACGCCGCGGCGGCGGCGCGCACCGGCTGGCGGGTTGTTTGCTGGGATGGACTCACCGGATGGCTCCTGTCGTTGATCGGGCGCGCGGCTTTGTTTGAATCGCGCAGAGTGAGGGTTTTATCGCCAGCCATAAAACATTAGTCAAATTTCGGTTTATTATCTTCCGTATAATTTTTGCTAATGTCGAGGGCAAAACGATGACCCAGCTCCGCGTCGATGTTGCGCGCTTTCTGAACGACCGGCTCGACTGGAACCTGTTGCGCACGTTCCTCGTGATCATGCAGGAGCGCAGTGTGAGCCGCGCCGCCGCCCGTTTGCACCTGACGCAGCCGGCCGTGAGTCAGGCGTTGAAGCGTCTCGAAGACACGCTCGGGCGCAATCTGATCCAGCGGCGCGGGCCGCATTTCGAGCCGACGCGCGCGGGTGAGGAGGTGTATCGGATTGCGAGCGATATCTACGGTCATATGTCGCGGCTCGAAACCGAACTCGACGACAAGACCGATGACATCACCGGTTCAATTCGGCTACTCACCGTGAGCCGCATCGATTCGGCCGTGTACGACGAGTTTCTCGCGGAGTTTCACCGCACGTATCCGCGTATCGATTTGCATATCGAGGTGATGCGCTCGTCGGACATCATCTCGTCGCTATTGCAGAAGACCGCGACGGCGGGTCTTGGCCTGTGCCGCACGCCCGTCGACAAGCTCGAGCAGCGCTGTTTTTTGCGACAGCGGTACGCGATTTTCTGCGGGCGGCATCATCGGTTGTTCGGGCGCCAGGCGCTCACGATGGACGACCTGCTCACCGAGAATTTCGTGTCGTTCACGAGCGACCAGATCGGCGACAGCCTCTCGCCGCTCACCGTCTTTCGCGATCAGCGCGGGTTCACGGGGCGGATCGTGGCGGCATCGCCGAGTCTGGATGAAGTGCGGCGGCTGATCTTTGCGGGGTTCGGGATCGGTTGCTTGCCGGAGCACATCGTGCGCGATGACATCGCGCAGCAAAGGCTCTGGCGCCTGCCGCCGGAAGAAGGACTGGCCGACGTCGATATCCATCTGCTTTGGCATCGCGCGCGCAAGATGAACGCGGCCGAACAGGCGTTTCTAGACAGCATGGAGCGGACGATGCAGCGTTATTCGTTGCCGGAGCGGCTGGGGTCGCGGTGAGCTTAGAAGCCGCGCGACAACACCGCCGTCCCGACCGTCACGACACCCAGCACGAGATTCACGACGACGAGCCGCCGCACCGTGCCGACCGCGCGTGCGCCGTCGGGCCAGTTCTGCGCCTGCACGGCGCGACGGATACGCGGAAACACGGCGAAGCGGATATGTCCGAAGATCAGCATCATTACGATGCCGAGGCCCGCCATCGTGTGCAGCGGCCACGCGGCATGCGCACCGCCGTATTGCGTGAGCAGGAAACCGCCGGTGAGCAGGATCACGATGACGGACCCCGCGACCCAGTTGAAGAACCGCGCGAATACGGATTCCCAGAGCGGCAGGCGCGATTGCGGCGTGAGATCGCCGAGCGCCGGGCGCAGGCAGAAGTGCGCGAACACCATCCCGCCCAACCAGACGGCGACGCCGAGCAAATGCAGAAAGAGCGCCGCTTCGATGGCTTTGGTCATTGTGTTTCCGTGAATGAATCGGATGCCGGGGATGGGCGTTCGACTGGACCCGTCGGCACCAGTTCCGGCATCGGAAAAAGAAACGCCGCGCTGCGTTGTTACGCAGCGCGGCGTGATGAACACGAGATCAGCTTAGAACACCGGCCGCAGTTCGCTCACCTTGAGCGTAGCGTCGGGCGCGCGGCCCTTGCGCGCCCGCTTGCCGACGTGCAGTTCCAGCGACGACCCTGCGAGCTTCTCCTCGCGCGCCTTGCCGCCGCGTCCCGTGCCGATCAGCACGACGCCCTTCGGATCGATCGCGAGCGCCTGCTTGAGCGTCTCCTTCGGATCGAGCGCGATCAGAATGACCCCGCGTCCGCCGCCGGAGAGCGTCTTCATCTCGTCCATGCCGAACACGAGCAGCCGCCCGCCCGACGACAGACACGCGACCTGCGTCGCGCCCGGCACGACCGGCATCGGCGCGAGCGGCGCGGCGCCTTCGTCGATCGTCATGAACGACTTGCCCGCCTTCACGCGGCTCACCATGTCGCCGAGCCTGGCCATGAAGCCGAAGCCGTTGCTCGACGCGAGCAGCAACGGCTGGTCCACCGCCGCCGCGTAGTAATGCAGCAGATGCGAGCCCGATTCGAGCTCGATCAGCGACGTGACCGGCACGCCGTCGCCGCGTCCGCCCGGCAGCATCGCGACGGGCACGGAATAAACGCGCCCGTTGCTGCCCCACGCGATCAGCATGTCGGGCGTGCGCGCCTGGAACGCAGCATAAAGACCGTCGCCGGCCTTGAACTGGAAGCCCGCCGGATCGAGCCCGTGGCCCTTCAGCGCGCGCACCCAGCCCTTCTGCGACACGACCACCGTCACCGGTTCGTCGACCACGCGCGCTTCGAACGTCGCGCGCTTTTCCTGCTGGATCAGCGTGCGGCGATCGTCGCCGTATTGCTTCGCGTCGGCTTCGATTTCCTTGATGAGCAGACGCTTCATCGCCGCGTCACTGTTGAGCAATTCTTCGAGCTTCCCCTTTTCTTCGCGCAGCTCCTTCAGCTCCTGCTCGATCTTGATCGCCTCCAGCCGCGCAAGCTGCCGCAGACGGATGTCGAGGATGTCGTCGGCCTGACGCTCGGAGAGCCTGAACGCGTCCATCAGCGCCTGCTTCGGTTCGTCGGCCTCGCGGATGATGCGGATCACCTCGTCGATATTCAGGAAGACGATCATCCGCCCTTCGAGAATATGGATGCGGTCGTTCACTTTGCCCAGACGATGCTGCGTGCGCCGCGTCACCGTGACGAAGCGGAACCCGACCCACTCGTGCAGGATTTCGCTGATGCCCTTCTGACGCGGCCGGCCATCGGTGCCGATCATCACGAGGTTGATCGCCGCGTTCGATTCGAGGCTCGTATGCGCGAGCAGCGAATTGACGAACTCCGTCTGGTCGATGCGGCTCGACTTCGGCTCGAACACGAGACGCACGGGCGCGTCCTTGCCGGATTCGTCGCGCACGGTGTCGAGGAGCGCGAGCAGCGTCTGCTTCGTCTGCAACTGGTCGGGCGTGAGCGCCTTCTTGCCGAGCTTGATCTTCGGGTTGGTCAGTTCTTCGATTTCCTCGAGCACCTTCTGTCCCGACGCACTCGGCGGCAACTCGGTGATGACGAGCTGCCACTGGCCGCGCGCGAGGTCTTCGATCTTCCAGCGCGCGCGCACCTTCAGGCTGCCGCGCCCGATCTCATAGGCCGCCGCGATTTCCGCCTGCGACGAGATGATCTGCCCGCCGCCGGGAAAATCCGGCCCGGGGATGCGGTCCATCAGCGCGGCGTGGCTGATCTTCGGATCGCGGATCATCGCGACCGCCGCGCCCGCGACTTCGCGCAGGTTGTGCGACGGAATCTCCGTAGCCAAACCGACCGCAATGCCCGATGCGCCGTTGAGCAGCAGGAACGGCAGGCGCGCGGGCAGCAGCTTCGGCTCCTCGAACGAGCCGTCGTAGTTCGGCATGAAATCGACGGTGCCCTGATCGATTTCATCGAGCAGGAGTTTCGCGATCGGCGTGAGGCGCGCTTCGGTGTAGCGCATGGCCGCGGCGCCGTCGCCGTCGCGCGAGCCGAAGTTGCCCTGGCCGTCGATCAGCGGATAGCGCATCGAGAAGTCCTGCGCGAGACGCACGAGCGCGTCGTACGCCGACTGGTCGCCGTGCGGGTGATATTTGCCGAGCACGTCGCCGACGACGCGCGCCGACTTCACCGGCTTCGCCGTATTGGCGAGGCCCATTTCGTTCATCGCGAAAAGGATGCGGCGCTGCACGGGCTTTTGCCCGTCCGATACGTCGGGGAGCGCGCGGCCCTTGACCACGCTCACCGCATAGTCGAGGTAGGCGCGTTCCGCGTAGTCGCCGAGGGTCAGTTGCTCGCCTTCAGGCGCGGCTTCCTGGTCGGCGAAGAGATCGTCTGTGATTCCCATCGTGTTTCCGTGTTTTTTGCATTTCGCCATGCGGGCGATGGCGTGCTTCGGTTCGGCTTACGCGGCTAAATATCCGCCTCGACCTCGTTGCCCTTCTCTTCGAGCCAGCTTCTGCGCGAAGCGGCCTCGCCCTTGCCCATCAGCATCGTCATTCGCGTGACGGTGAGGTCGAACCCGAGATCACCGAGATGAACGGGCAAGAGACGCCGCGTATCCGGGTTCATCGTCGTGTCCCACAGTTGTTCCGCGCTCATCTCGCCCAGGCCCTTGAAGCGGCTGATGGTCCATTGCGTATCGCGCACGCCGTCCTTCTTGAGCTTGTCGAGGATCGCCACGAGTTCGCCTTCATCGAGCGCATACAGCTTCTGCGCTGGCTTCTTGCCGCGCGCGGGCGCATCGACGCGAAAAAGCGGCGGCCGTGCGACGCATACGTGAGAGCGCTCGATCAACTGCGGGAAATGCTTGAAGAAGAGCGTGAGCAGCAAGACCTGAATATGCGCGCCATCGACGTCCGCATCCGACAGAATGCAGATCTTCCCGTAGCGCAAATTCGACAGATCGATCTTGTCATCCGGACCATGCGGATCGACGCCGATCGCCACCGCGATGTCATGCACTTCGTTGTTCGCGAAGAGCCGGTCGCGCTCGGTTTCCCACGTGTTCAGCACCTTGCCGCGCAGCGGCAGAATCGCCTGGAACTCCTTGTCGCGGCCCATCTTCGCCGAGCCGCCCGCCGAATCGCCCTCGACGAGAAAAAGCTCGTTGCGCGCGATATCGGTCGATTCGCAGTCTGTCAGCTTGCCGGGCAGCACGGCGACGCCCGAACTCTTGCGCTTCTCGACCTTCTGCCCCGCGCGCGTGCGCGCCTGCGCCTGGCGGATCACGAGTTCCGCGAGCTTCTTGCCGTACTCGACGTGCTGGTTGAGCCACAGTTCGAGCGCGGGCCGCGTGAACGACGACACGAGTTTGACCGCGTCACGGCTGTTCAGGCGTTCCTTGATCTGCCCCTGGAACTGCGGATCGAGCACCTTCGCCGACAACACGAACGACACGCGTGCGAACACGTCTTCGGCCAGCAGCTTCACGCCCTTCGGCTGCAAATTGTGCAACTCGACGAAGCTCTTCACCGCCTGAAACAGACCGTCGCGCAGGCCGGATTCGTGCGTGCCACCGGCGGGCGTCGGGATCAGATTGACGTACGACTCGCGCAGCAACGGCCCTTCCTCGCTCCACGCGACGACCCACGTCGCGCCTTCGCCTTCGGCAAACGTCTCCTCATTGGAACGTGAGCTTTCGGCAAAGCGCTCGCCTTCGAAAAGCGGAATCAGCAGATCGCTGCCGCCCATGCCTTCGAGCAGATAGCCGCGCAGGCCGTCTTCGTACTTCCACGTTTGCCGCTCGCCGGTCTTTTCGTTGACGAGCATCACTTCGACGCCCGGCAGCAACACCGCTTTCGAGCGCAAAAGCCGCTGCAGTTCGCCGATCGGCAGGTTCGGGGAATCGAAATACTTCGGATTGGGCCACGCGGTCACGCGCGTGCCGGACTTCTTCTCGCCGCGCTCGCCCGCGCGCGTGACGAGCGGCTTGATGACGTCGCCGTTCGAGAAACCGATTTCGGCGAGCTTGCCCTCGCGCCAGACGGTGACGTCGAGCCGCGTGGAAAGCGCGTTCGTCACCGAGACGCCGACGCCGTGCAGGCCGCCCGAGAACGTGTAGGCGCCGCCGGCGGCCTTGTCGAACTTGCCGCCCGCGTGCAACCGCGTGAATACGATCTCGACGACCGGCACGCCTTCTTCCGGATGCAGGCCGAACGGAATGCCACGGCCGTCGTCTTCGACGGAAACCGAGTGGTCGTTATGCAGCGTGACGATGATCTGGCGACCGTGGCCACCGAGCGCTTCGTCGGAGGCGTTGTCGATGACTTCCTGAATGATGTGCAGCGGATTCTCGGTACGCGTGTACATGCCGGGCCGCTGCTTGACCGGCTCGAGGCCCTTCAGCACCTTGATCGATGCTTCGCTGTATCCGCTGCTTTTGCCGCTGTCGGGTTTTTTCGTGGACATGACTGAACGTGAGTCCGGTGTCCGGCGGTCTTTCCGCGTGGCTCGCCGAAAGGCGGCCGAATCACCGGCGAATGCGTGAACTTCGGGCAAGCCCGGCGTCAAACGCGCCAGGCTGCTTGGAGAATAGCGGTAATGCGATGCCCGTCAAAGGCAGGCATCGATGAAACGCGAGGTATTTTACTGTTTTCAAGATGACGGGCAATGCGCGGCCTGGGTCGCCGCCGCGCACGAGCGCCGCTTGTTCGCGCTTTACTTGCGCTTCGCTTCCAGTTCTTCCCAACGTTCCAGCGCGACGAGTAGCTCCTCGTCGATGGCCGCGTGCCGCTCGCTCAGGCGCGAGCCTTCCTTCGCGTCCTTCGCGTAGATCGAACCGTCTTCGAGTTGCGCCGAAATCGACTTTTGCTCGGCTTCGAGCGCGGCGATCTTCCCGGGCAGCGCGTCGAGTTCGCGCTGGTCCTTGAACGACAGCTTCACTGTGCGCTGCGCATTGCGGCCCGCCGCGCTGTCCTTCGGCGCGTCTTCCTTCGGCGCCGCTTCCTTCGCGCTCTGGCGCGCGGCGTCCTGCGCGATCTGTTCCGAACGTTCGCGCTGAATCTGCCAGTCGCTGAAGCCGCCGACATATTCGCGCCACTTTCCCGCCCCTTCCGCTGCGAACACCGACGTCACGACGTTGTCGAGAAACGCGCGGTCGTGGCTCACGAGCAGGACGGTGCCGTCATAGTCGGTGAGCAATTCTTCTAGCAGTTCGAGCGTGGGGATGTCGAGGTCGTTGGTCGGTTCGTCGAGCACGAGCACGTTCGCCGGCCGCGCAAAAAGCCGCGCGAGCAGGAGACGATTGCGCTCCCCGCCGGAGAGCGACTGCACCGGCGAGCGCGCGCGTTCAGGCGCGAACAGGAAGTCGCCGAGATAGCTCATCACGTGCTTCTTCACGCCGTTCACCTCGACCCACTCGCTGCCGGGGCTGATGGTGTCGGCGAGCGATTTGTCTAGATCGAGTTGCGCGCGCATCTGGTCGAAATACGCGACCTGAATGTTCGTGCCGCTGCGCACGCGGCCCGCGTCGGGCTGGATTTCGCCCAGTATCAGCTTGAGGAGCGTGGTCTTTCCCGCACCGTTCGGCCCGACGAAACCGATCTTGTCGCCGCGCATGACGGTAGCCGTGAAGTTGTCGACGATCGTGCGCTCGCCGTAGCGCTTCGTCACGTCCGTGAGTTCCGCGACGATCTTGCCCGACTTCTCGCCCTGCCCGACGTCGAGCCTGACGTTGCCCTGCACGTTGCGCCGCTCGGCGCGTTCATTGCGCATCTCGACGAGCCGCGCGATACGCCCGACGCTGCGCGTGCGCCGCGCTTCCACGCCCTTGCGAATCCACACTTCTTCTTGCGCGAGCAGCTTGTCGAACTTGGCCGCCTCGACCATCTCGACTTCGAGCTGCTGCGCCTTGCGCGTCTGATACGCGCTGAAATTGCCGGGATACGACAAAAGCCGCCCGCGATCCAGCTCGACGATGCGCGTCGCCACGCGATCCAGAAACGCGCGATCGTGCGTGATGAACAGGAGCCCTGTGCGCAGTGTGACGAGCAGGTCTTCGAGCCAGCGGATGCCGTCGAAATCGAGGTGGTTGGTCGGTTCGTCGAGCAGCAGCACGTCCGGCTGCACGACGAGCGCCCGCGCCAGCGCGACGCGCTTTTTCATGCCGCCCGAAAGCGAGCCCGAGCGGGCGTCGCCGTTCAGGCCGATCTGGTCGAGCGTGGTCGCGACCCGCGTGCGCCAGTTCCAGGCGTCGTGCAAGTCGAGCGACGATTGCAGCGTGTTCATGCGCGCGAGCAGCGCGTCGTGCGCGGCGCCCTCGGGCGTATCGGCGAGCGCGTGCACGACTTCCTCGTATTCGTCGAGGAGCGCGCGGGCGTCGGTCAGACCGGATGCGACGACCTCGAACACGGATGCGTCGAGATCGAATTCGGGTTCCTGCGGCACGTAGACCGTTGTCAGCTCGCTCTGGCGCGTGACGAGGCCGTCGTCGGGCTTCGTCAAGCCGGCGACGATCTTGAGCAGCGACGACTTGCCCGCGCCGTTGCGCCCGATCAACCCGACGCGTTCGCCCGCTTCGAGCGAGAAGTCGGCGTGATCGAGCAACGCGACGTGGCCGAACGCGAGTTGCGCGTCCGAGATGGAATAAAGCGACATGAGGGCAGCCGGAAAAGTGCGAAATCGGGAATCGGTCATTGTACCGGGGTTGCCCGCCGCGGCTCACGGCGTATGCCATCCGGACAAGTCTTGCGGCGGCGCGTGAAACGAAAAACGCGGCCGGAGCCGCGTTTTCGAGATAAAAGCCGTCGTGCTTACTTCACATGGACCTTGATCGTCTGGCTCATTTCCGGGCCATATGACTTATGCGCGCCGTCGCCGAATTGCAGCGTCAGCGTGTGGTCGCCGGGCGGCAGCTTGACGTCGGCTTCGGTCTGGCCTTTGCCGAAGTGGAGCGATTTGTCGTCGGCGGGGATCACGAGGCCCTTTTGCAGCGGGCCGCCGTCGATCAGCAGGTGGTGGTGGCCGGTGTTCTCGGTCGTCGTGCCCGCGGGCGCGATCTGCATGCCTTCGACGCCGAACTTCACGTGCACCGGGCTCGTCACGGTCGCGCCGTCCTTCGGCTCGACGAAAAACACGCGCGCGGGCGCCTGAGCCTGTACCGCCATCGCGACGAACAACGTGCCGGATAGCACTGCCCCCAGTATCTTGTTCAACATCGTTTTTCTCCTGTGTCGGGCAGAGCAGGCGCATGGGGCCAGAGCAGGCGCTTTAGCGCTGACCCTGGCCCCATGCGCCTGCTCTGGCCCCATGCAAGGTAGGTGCGTGAGCGAAGCGGCCAAAGCGTCTCAGACGCCAAGAGGCCGAAGCGCGGCCTTCTGCCGGCCGCTCCGGGGAGCATACACCGAGCTTGCGAAGCAGCCCATTCAGGACAAACGCCCGCTTGGCACATGAAAGCCGTCGTTTGCGAACGATTTTCACGATTCCGGTAATATGCCGGGTTTCCGCGCCGTATCGCAGCTTTGAGGGCCTTCGTGGCATGTGTGGCCTTCAGCATCGCGCTCGGCGGCAATCCGAGTAACGAAACAAATGAGTGCTGTCGTGAGTGAAGTTCTGGAATACAAAAGCTGGGTCTGCCTGATTTGCGGCTGGATTTATAACGAGGAAGACGGCCTGCCCGAAGATGGCCTCGCGCCGGGCACCCGCTTCGCCGATATCCCCGCCGACTGGCGCTGCCCGCTGTGCGACGTGGGCAAGGAAGATTTCGCGGCCGTCGAGTTCTGATTCGGCGGGATTTTGCCCCGCTGCCGGCGGGGGAGACACCGTTCAGCCCGCTACCGCGATCAACTCGCGGCTCCCGGCACCGACCGGCGAGCGATCCCAATCGCCATACCAGTCGATTGCGCTGAAGCCGGCCGTCGCGAGCAGCCCGGCGAGTTCGTCGCGGCTTCGAAAGCGAAGCTCGCTCGCCGCGACCCGCTCCTCTCCCGTCGATTCGAACCGGTACACCGTATCGAAGCGCACCACGCTCGTCGGCCGCGCCTCGCGCAGTTCGTTCCACACCTCAACGCGCCCCACTCCCTCCACGTCGATGCGTCGAAGCGACTCCGCCTTCGACCAGTCTTCCCACGCCCGCGCCGCCGGATTGCGGCTTTCGAACGCGAGCCGGCCGCCCTGCCGCAGCGCGTAACGGGCCGCCCGAAGTGTCTTGAGGAACGTGTCGTCGTCGAGGAAAATCTGCGCGACGTGGCCCGTCATCAGCACCCAATCGACCGGGCCCGCGAACGCGAGCGCCCCCGCGTCGCCTTCGATCCAGCGCACCGCGTCGCCGTGCGGACGCTTGCGCGCGATGCCCAGCATTTGCGCCGACGGATCGATCCCCGTTACCCGATGCCCCCGCTCCGCCAGCGCGCACGCGAGCAGTCCGGTGCCGCAGCCGAGATCCGCGATGCGCGCAGGCGCCCCGACTAACGACAGATAAAACTCGGTGTCGGCGGCTGCAGGATTGAGCGCGTCGTAGAGCGCGGCGAGGCGTGGATCGGTGTAAATCGTCGAGGACAAAGCGGCTCCTAACGGCTCAGATAGACAAGCGCTTCGCGCATTGGCTGGCTCGAAATCATGATCGGGCCGGTGAACGGTGTGTCGAGATCGAAGATCACGAGCACGGTGAGCGCGATCGAAAGCGCGCCGAGCGTGATCGTCACGATCGACAGCGCATTGCGCGGCGCAATCAGTCCGAAGCACAGGAAAATGATCATCAGCCAGCCGATGAGAATCCGGTCGAACGGATAGGAAATCGAGCCGTGCGCCTCTTCAATCAGTTTCCAGCGTTGCGCGATCAGCCGCTCGAAACGCTCCAGGTTCTCGGCGGCGAGCTTCGTATGAAACGAATCGTGCGGTGTCAGTTGACGCACCTGCAACTGGCCGCGCTGAAGCAGCGCGCCGAAGGCGGGATTGTCGAGGCTGTCGTTGTTGTTGCGCGCGCTGACCGTGTCGCGCGGGTAGTCGTCGCCCGGCGGCGGCGGTTCCTTCGGCCAGGTGCTCGCGATCGCGGCGGCCGTGTAGATGCGCAGGAGATGGCGGGTGTCGTCGGTTTCGGGGCCGTAGTCGCGCAGCGAATGATCGAGCTGGATGATCGACGAGGCGAACGTGCGGATGTCGGTGTTAGTGGTATCGAAGACCGTTTTCGCCGAGGCCGTCAAAAGCCCGAGCACGAGCGCCGCGAACGTGACCAGCATGCCGACAACGAGTTGCACGAGCTGCACGGTTTCCTGCGCTTTGTGCTCCTCGGGCAGCAACGGCCGAACGATCGCGCCGATGCCGGTGCTGGCGAGCAGAAGCACGAACACGAGCGCGGCGGATTCGATCTCGTTCATGAGCGAGCAATACGGATGGACGCGAAGGTCGCATTATCGGCGGAATGGGGGCGCGTGTGCGCTGGGGATGGGGCTTTGCTGGTCCCCCCGGCAGGTTCCAAGGGGACAAAGATCCCGCGAGAAACCCAAGTGTAGCAAGGGTTTGCGGGAGATGCCAGTGCGGTCTTCGGTGGTCTGTGGTACGGTGGCGTTCGAAAATGTGGTACGGTCTATGAGTGCTTACTCTGCTCTCCAGACAGTCCGGCCCCCAGTTGGGCCCGGTGGAACTGAGACTTAAAATTCTGGGTGGAAGTTAGCCCACAATTGGTCCGACACGCCGACTTTTTGATTTCGATTTCAGAGTGGCAATGGGGCACCTTGCGGGATTTCTCCGAAACTGGAGCCCTTCGACACTGATTTCAGCGCCAATGAAAGTAAGTGAGATCCGGAAACGATTACCGATCTCTGCTTGCGCCGACGCAAAAAAAAACGGCTTGGATCCTAAGCGACCAAGCCGTATGTCTGCATATCTGCAATGTCATTTTTCAACCGCGAGAGACCGGGGTCATTAATGGTGCTCGCCTTACACATCACGCCATTGATGACCGCCGATCAGCCTACGAAGAAGCCTTTGCTCAAAACTTGTGGCGGATACCGACGATCACGATTTCCTGGTGGTCTGAGCCGCTTACTGAGTAGGCGCTGCCGCCGTACGAACCGATCGAAGCTTGTGCACTGGAAGTCGTCACGCCGTCTGCGTTCTTCTGCGTGCCGCTTGCCTTCTGATACGCGCCGACAGCGTACACGTCCGTGCGCTTCGACAGCGAGTAGTCGGCACCCAAGCTGACCTGGTTGTAGTGAGCTCCCGTGTCGCCGCTTGCCTTTGTGTACGTGTAGCCAAGGCCCAGCAGCGTCGCCGGCGTCAACTGGTAGTTCACGAACGCGTTGCCGGTGCTGTACTTCTCCTGCGACGCGAACGTCGAGCTGCCGTCGCTCTTGTACTGCGCGAAGCTGTACGAAGCTCCGAACGTCATCGGGCCAAATGCGTACTGGCCGGCAGCG
This sequence comes from Caballeronia humi, assembly GCF_001544475.1. Classification (GTDB taxonomy): domain Bacteria; phylum Pseudomonadota; class Gammaproteobacteria; order Burkholderiales; family Burkholderiaceae; genus Caballeronia; species Caballeronia humi. The sequence continues at coordinate 79,195 of NZ_FCNW02000016.1, forward strand.
CGTGCGATACCGATCGAGTGCGCCGTCTGGTAGCCGATGTTGACCGTGCTGTTGAACAGCGAGTCCGACGACGGGCTGTTCCAGCCGGTCGCGCGGTTAGCCGTCGGGTTGTTCACGTAAAGGTAGCTGGCCGCGAGAGCCAACGGGCCGTTGTTGTAGGTTGCTGCACCCGACCACGTCTGGCCTTGGCCGGTTGCGCCTGCGGTGTTGCTGAAGCCGTACAAGCCTTCGAACTGGAAGCCAGCGTAGTTCGGCGAAACGTACTTCACGGCGTTCGACGTGCGCAGGCTGTTGTCGTAGTTGTCGACGTCGCCCGGCGTTGCCATGATGCTGCCGAAGTAGTTGTCACCGGTGATGCCTTGCACCATGTCGACTGACGGATCGTACTGACGACCCAACGTGACCGTGCCCCACGAGTCACCCGTCAAACCGACGAACGCCTGACGGCCGAATTCGCGACCACCTTGGTTCAGCTGGCCCGTGCCCACGTCAAACCCGTTTTCCAACTGGAAAATCGCCTTCAGGCCGCCGCCCAGGTCTTCCTGACCCTTCAAGCCCCAACGGCTGCCCGACAAGTTGCCGTTGATCATGCCGTACAGATGGTTACCATTGGCGTTAGCGTTGCTGACGTAACCCAAACCTGCGTCGATCACGCCGTACAGGGTCACGCTGGATTGTGCTTGTGCTGCACCAGCGGCGCCGAGGAGAGCCAACGAGGCCGCAAGGGTTTTCTTTTTCATGAAAGCTCCGAAAGTAGGATAGGTTTCTGTCCGTCGCGAACCGAAGAATACCGCAGGGCGGGGCTCAAACATTAAAGGTTGCATTTTTGCAACACATCAATCGGCAGCGGTGGCCGCTGCAGAGCATGCGTAAGTTGCTTTTATTAATTGAGATTCGGAAGGAAACGGTCTCAACCTTAAACTAGACGCACAGAGGCGAGCGCTTTCAGATTCTCGATTCTGTTTTTAAATGTTTATCACATCTCCTCCGTCCCGGATGGCGCTTATCAAACGGCGAAGGGTTCACAAGATTCGTGAACGAGTGATCGGAGCCACCTGTTAGCGGGATCCTCGTGCTGAGTGCGATGCCAGTGTTGCTTTATTAGAAACGATGGCAAGGGATAGGGCGGCGTCATTTGGCGCAAATCTTCAACGCGGGCGAATATATCCGCAATGGGCTCGGCCACCGTGACAATGAGGTCGGTTGACGCAATCACCATTGGAATGCTGAGCGATCGCGGCGTGCGAAAGACCGCATGCGGACGGATTCCGTTGTCGTGCAGATACTTTTCTGCAAGTTCAAGGGACCACGAATCCGACCCAACGATAGCGTGGGAAGCCGCGCAGAACTGCTGTTCTGTCATTTTGCGGCTGGCAATAGGGTGCCCGGCTCGCGCCAAGCAGACGAACCCGCGTCGGGTCAGCGTCTGTTCGAAAAGATCTGTGTCAATCAGGTCCGGGAAAAATCCAATCGCTAAATCTGCCCTGCCGCGTTCGAGCAACCCCATCAGATCTCCTTGCGAAGCAGCGACAGTTTCAATATCGACGTGGGGTGCCTCTTTGATCACCTGGGTGAGGAGTCTTGGCAAAACAGCCAATTCGCCGACTTCCGACGTCGCAATGGTGAAAATTCTTTGGGCATCCCCTGGGTGAAACTGCGGAGCAGTAAGAATTAAGTCTCGAACCTCAGTTAGCACCGATCGCACGACTGGCGCCAATTGCTCAGCGCGGGGCGATGGCTGCATGCCCGTTCGCACCTTAAAAAATAACTGGTCGCCGATTCGCTCTCGAAGACGCTTGAGCGCATGCGACATTGCTGGCTGGCTCAATCCAAGCTCCTCGGCGGCCCGACTCAAGTGACGCTGACGCCACATCGCGTCGAAAACGCGGAGCAGGTTCAAGTCAAAATCTTTAATTTCTTCCATTGTTGGCTGGTCGCCTTCTTAGTTAGACAGTTGGCCCCAAAAAAGGAGCACTGTATCAACCTTCCGTGGGCCAATCCATGGGTCTGAAATGTTCTTTCTGCACGACTCCTGTCACAACGCTCCACAGGCCCGCGTATGAATCTTCCCCTCCGGTTTCTGAAGATGCCGTAATTCTTCGTATAAAAGCTCCGAGGGATCAAACAATGAAAACCGAGCGATAGCTCACCGCACTTCGTCCTCTATACCTCTGGTCGCTTTTCCGAGCGCCGCCGCTCGCTACGCTATTCCTCTGAGCTTCCCCTGTAACGGGTTTACTTAACCTACTACATTGGCCGTACCCCTATAGGCCCTCCGGAACGATCGAGGCCTTCCTTTGCGCGGCTGGAATGCCCCGCCCCCTACGGCGCTCCAGTACCGATTTGGGGCCCTACGAGCGCTGTAAGGCCTCGGTCGACGTAAGGGGTCACCTTTGTGCCTCGATGGGAGTACGTAAAGATGGCTATATGTACACATAAAGGTCATATATCAGGTCAGGTTGAGGTTTCATGAGTTTCCAGCGGCGTCCTCTTTCTGCTCAGGCTCAACAACAATAACTGGTCGAGGGTTTAGCGGGATTTTGGAAAAGGGTCCCCCGTGGGGGCAGAGGGGGTCTTTTGGATAGCTGCTCGGAAAACCTGAGCTCTTCGGTTTCTGTCTCCAGTTCCCCTCTGCCTGCATCGCCATCCTCGCGCCGCTAGTTCCTATCGTGAATCCTCGGAAAGTGTTCAAGGTATTGGCCCCTTCGCATTGGTCCCTGTCCCCTGTCTGTGGATAGCTCACAAGGTATACCCAGAGCACCCGGCAGAAAGACAGCGAAGTGACTAGCTCAAAAGGTTGACTGTATTTTGAGCCACAGTTAGTATTGAGCCATCGACCTTCTGAACCACATAGAGACCAACATGAAGACTGTCTACTACGGACGTATCTCGACTACCGAAGGGCAGACCAGCGCGAGCCAATACGATGATGCGAAGAAGCAAGGCGTGGATAAGCGGCACGTCCACGTCGATGAAGGTGTGTCTGGCTACCACGTTGCGCCCTCGGATCGACTAGAGTGGAAGCGGGTGCTGGACAAGCTCTCCGATGGTGGTGTCCTATATGTTCGCTGGTTGGACCGGATCAGCCGCCGTTACGACGAGCTCTACGCGACCATGAAGCAGCTGATGGATATGGGCGTGAAGGTGGTCTGCACGATGAACGGCACTGTGATTGATGGCACCGCTACAGACCCCATTCAGAAGGCCACGAGAGACGCGCTGTTGGCTTTCATCGCAGCTCAGGGTGAAGCCGACTACATGAACCGCAGAGAGCTGCAGAAGCGCGGTATCGAGACGGCAAAAGCACTGGGGAAACACCTCGGCCGTGCCAAGGCTGCGGATGCTTCAGAGGTCCGAGCTTGGCGAGCTGATAACGGAGCCAGCATTGCAGCCACGGCGCAGCACTTTAGGGTCTCTGTTGCCACGGTCAAACGGTACTGCGCGGAGCATGCAGCGTAAGTCATTGATCTATATGAGAAACTTTAAGCCGCTGCTGGGGAGACACCTTTTCATGAAGCAAGTGAACCTCCGGCCCTTCCCTGAGGGCTCCCCGTGAGGTTTGGAGACCCGTGGTGAAGACGCCACATAGCATTGAAAATACAAAACTAGGCCTAGCCTAGAACAATTCCGCCTATCGATTGTCCGCCAAGGCTGAAGGCTCCGAAAGCCTTGTAGGGTAAGCCTAGAACCAATCCGCAACCCCTCAAACATGGTCCCGAAACATGGCCCTTGCGGGGCAACTCTTGATAGACTCGCTTGCAATGTTCAGCCCAATGGACGATCGAAACGCGGGGTGTAGACCGCTCGGAAAGTAGGTGGGCAGGAACGTTTGCGAAATTCACGCCAAGCTACCGAGCAGCTTCGTCTGAAGCAGCCCCTCCCTGAATACAGTAGATGCCAAAATGAATCTGTTCACGCCATGCATTAGGACTCCTTCTGTCATTGAATCACCCAAAGTGCAACCCATAAGAATGCACGGGGAAGCTGAATGATGAGCGCGAAATTGAGCAAGCGAGCGAAGGCTAGAAGAGCCAAGACGCGAGGTTCCAAGACGTTTATCGCCTATTGCGGGAAGTGTGGGACCGATCGAAAGCACTACGTCAGCAGCGCCCTATGCGTGACCTGTGAAAGGCAGCGAGACCAGAGACGAACTAAGGAACGCCGCCAAGACCCTGAGGCACGGATGAAACGCAGCGACGCCACGCGGCAGCGGTATCACGAAGACCTAGGGAAGAGCAGGGAGTATTTCGCAGCAGCGGAATGGCGGAAGGCGACCAAAGGCCAGATGCACGCTTGGTATCCGTTTGAACAGGAAGCGATGCAAGCGGTCTATGCCGGTCTGATCGAAGCGAAGAGAGACAACGAACCGGACGAGAAGCTCAAGAAGTTCAGGCAACAAGGTGACCACCTAATTTCGAAAGTTGCCAAGGCCCCAATAGAGATCGACGGCAAGGTAGAGGTGCGGGTAGTTGTAAATGGGTTGCATACCTTCGCCAATCTCGCACCTTTGCCAGCGGTGTTGAACCAGTCGAAAGGAAGCGCCTTCAATCCCGATCCGTGCCGGTATCAGAGGTCCGCTAATCGACACCCTGGCGGAGCTTGGGACCCTGAGCTGACCCCTGATGAACGGGAGCATATTCGGGAGCTATGGACCGTGGAAGGCGTGCCCATCGAAGAGAGCCTGAAGACCCACAGAGACCTTCTAGACCGTGATGCACGGGCCTATGAGGAACACCTCAGGAAGACCTACGGCATGGAAATTTTTGTTGATCCTGCTTGGTTTGAATGTCTTGTTTCACCTGAGTGGAAAGCTCTGGAATGCCCTAGATACAAGGGTTTCGAAGGCGAACCCGACGAGGAGACCTTACAAACTTTTATGACCATGTTGCAAAAGCAATCCGAAAAATAGACCGACCAAAGACAATGGTTTAGGGCTTACTGTACGTTCCCGGCCCCCTTGCGACTTAAGCCCACTCTTAATCTTGACCTAGATATTACACCTTCATCGATGACCATATTCACCTTATACAGTTTTCTATCAGCTGTAGTCGATCCTTGGTATATCCATCAATGGTCTTCACCTTCTAGACACGCTTAACGGGGCTACTGTATTACCTATCCAACAATGACCTCACTTAATAGATAATCACCTATAGATCAATCTATTATGTATATCCGGTAATAGTTTTCCTTATAGTAGCCCTCTTACTGAGCCCATGAAAACCATGGATACCTAGGGTCTCCAAATACGTGGAATCCACGGGAAAAGTGGGGCGAACGGATTCAGGCATCCACAACGCCACCAAAGTAACCTAAACATCATGTCAAGCAACAAATTCAAGACTGCCCAATCGGTCTGTAGCGAAGCGATAAAGGCCGCTGAAAGACTTATCGAAGCAGAAGCGAAGCGAGGCGTCAACCTAGTGGCCAAGGTGTCGGTCGTCCCTGCAAGCAATTTCCCCGACTGGCCGACCAAGCTTGCTGAAGCGCTATGCGAAAACCCAACACTTGCAGGGCAGTCTAACCACGCAATGGTGTCTGCGATTGAGGCCCGTAGTGGCAGGACCGGGTTCAACGCAAAGCTTATTTCGAAGGACCCGACCAAGGGTCAACTTGCTTTCGTGTCTGGCATTCTTCGTCAGTACGGTTATTCCACGGCGACACTCAAGAAAGGGACCGATATTAAGCGGATTGTCAGGGAGCAGATCCGCGACGACATTCCAGCAGCGAACCAGGCTACGGTCTTCTACGCCGATGGGGTCGCAATCGATGGTAAGACCTATAAGTACCGTCAGCGAAACACGGAGCCCAGAGGGCTGCCATGGTATGACCTCTGCATCCGAATAGCTGGGATCGAGGTTCCCCTTGGAATCGTATTGAAGCTGCGCGGCGTTGGCGTTAACGAGTTTCAGACGAAGGACGAAGCTGCACAGCGATTTGCACGCTCAGAACAGACGGTGCGCAGGCGCGAACTGGACAGGGAGCCGCAGGTTGCCCGCAGTGTGTCCGAACTTGCCAAGGCCGTCAGAGAGAGCCAGCGAAAAGCAGTAGTGCCGGGTGAGTACACCGGTAGCCAACTTGGCGAGCTTATTCGAACATGGTTCTACAACATTACGGTGGAGCAAGGACGATACGTATGCCTCGGGGACCTGTTGAGATCCATGGAAGACACTCCTGAGATTGTGGAAGCTTTGGAAGCGTTCGTCCGCGAGCCTTATAGCGATGCTGCCAACGATAAAGAGGCAGAAGCTGCCTGACTGGCTAATCGCCCGAACGGTTTGCTTGGGGAAAAGGGGAGAACCATCAGCACGGTCGGCCTCTGAGAGCAATTCCCACCAAGCTATCCCTCTGCGGAGGTCATCGGTGAGCAGAAACTCTGGTTCCATAGCGCCTACCCCTTTTCTAAATGATGGGTGTAGGTGTCTCTCAGGCTCTACACGATTTCCGGCCCACCAAGGTGCAGAGGGATAGCTGCCTATTGTGTCAGACTGACGTTGCACAAGGCTTAGGAAAGACTTAGGGAAACCGAAAGTGACGCACCGGAAGTTTTGCACTCGGGGCAGTAGCAGCGTCAGCGTACCGCCTCCGCAGCCTTCCTCAACCACCTCTCCAAGACGCCAAGAGGAGAACCAGAGCCGTACTTTGCAACATGGCCTGCTTGTGCCCACCCCTGTATTTCGCAGACGATGTTTTCCGGACACTCCACGGCCCTCAGCAGGTCTCGCATACCGTGGCGCATACCATGTGTCGTCGCTGTGATTCCGTAGGTTCTGAGGCGAATACCGAGGGCTGCGCTTGCTGCATTGGCCCTGCACCCCTTGTCGTCTGTGTATCGACCAAACAGATAATCACCAGTGGCGAGACGCAATGCCCGCTGGAGAGCCTGTAGGGCCGCGGGGGTCAAGGGGACCTTGCGGGTACTCGCGGGGGTCTTCAGATCGCGAGTTTCATAGGGGCGGATATCGATGTAGGGGACCTGTGCCGAAGGGTGGCAGTCTTCCTTCCTGAGGCCCGCTATTTCTGCTAGACGGGCGCCTGTGCTGGCAATGAGAGTAAGCATCGTCCCCAGATCGTCTGTCTGTTCGATGTCACCTACTCCCTTCTCGAGAGCCCTGTATTGAGCGACGGTGAAGGCTTCGCGCCTTTGTTCGCCCTTGGCGTCCTTGGAATATTCGATGGCCCCTGCCCAGACGTTCTTAATTGGTAGCTCATGCTCCCGGATGGACCGAGCAAAAGCGGCGCGAAGGGTCGTCACATATCTCTGGATGGTAGTGACGCTGATTGGCTTGCCATTGGTTGCGTGCTTTCCGTCCTCCAAGTGTTTGACAAATGCCCGGACGTCCGACCGCGGATACTGAGACAGATCCTTATCGCCACAGAGTCCGATGAGGTACTGAAAGGGCAAGGTAGCGGACTTGAGAGCCTGAGCCGTATCTGCCCGAGCGACAGCGTACTCCCGTAGGCAGTCGGAGGCGCGATGCCTGAGTTTCCCTCGCTGGATATCAAAGGCTGTTCGCTGGACCGGAGGGAGAAAACCACCAACTGTCTCCGGGGTGATGTTGGAATCTGTGTGGGCTTCTTCCGGTAGGTGGCTGTCTAGGTGATCATGGAAGGCCCATAGAGCACCCTCAGGGGTCTCCCCTAGCCTGTCGGGATTGATCCCGTACTCGGTCAGTAGCAGCCGTGCCTGTGCATCAATAACTTCATTGGTGGACGAGGACCGGAGTGCCTTCCAACGCTTGTCCTGTTCGCGAACCAACTGGTTAATGAGCCTAGCGGCTACCTTCGGGTCTGCGGTGCCTAGACTTTGCTGGATCCATTGATAACCAAGGACTCCTTGGAGGTCCCGAGGAACGCGGCGCTTGAACCAGAGCATCCCGCCATTGCGGTAGCGCTGCCATAAGTATTTGACGGTCACGGTTAAAACTGGTGAGAGACTGAGGCGCATTGTGGTCTGTCCTGTGGTACGAAATGTGGTACGACACAGGGACCTTTGAAACCTTGAAAGCCTTATTGGAAGCGGCTTTGACCGTATTATAGGTCATTACGATGGTCTCCCCGGCAGGAATCGAACCTGCATCTAGCGCTTAGGAGGCACTCGTTCTATCCATTGAACTACGGGGAGTTGGCCGGCCGGACGGTGATGTCGTCGCGTGGCCTTTCCGGCTTCCATGCCTCTTCCTATTGAGGCGCCGGTGCTGGCTGCATGGGGCGTTGCCAGCGATCGCAGAGTATAGCAAAGACGATCGCGCGCGTTCTCCTGTACGCCCCGAAAGCGCAAACCTATAGGCACTAAGGGAAATTACTTATCCAGCAAGCCCCGGCGATGCCGTCAGTCAATGATGGACCACCCCGATACCAAGCCTCAAGGCGCGTTTTCGGCGCTGTTGGCAGACCAGGATCTGGCGCACCTCGAACTGGTGTTGCGGCGCTCGCTCGAATGCGATTTCGGTGGTCCGATTCTGCTGCCGTCGTACTGGCGGGAGAGGCTTGCGGTCATCACGCGGGCATCGCATCTGTCGCGCACGCAGATTCAGACGGTTCATCGGCTGTATCTCCAACTCGATGCTTTCGAAACCGCCTGCCGGAAGCGGGACGATGAACGCGTCCAGGCGAACGAGCCGCACGCCTCCGATGCGATTCCGCCTGGCGTCACGGTTCGCGCGAAAAAGCGCGCGCGCAGCGCCTGATCGCACGATTGCCCAAAGCAAACGCCAGAACAAAGGCCGTTCCAGCACCAGCCGGAACGGCCTTCGATCAATGACGATGCAGCTCAATGCCTATGCCGCATCCACCAGTCGCGCAGATGATGATGCGAGTGGTGAGTGGTCGCATGCCGCATCAGCATCCGCTGCCGATGTTCCTCGCGCCAGTCGTGAGCGAGCAGCACGATCGCGATGGCCGCCAGTCCGGCGAGACCGACCAGGATGTTGCTGAGATCGTGCATGGCGCCCTCCCGTTGCGGTTGCGGCCCTGTCTCAATGATAGGTCACCGCGATGGGAAACTCATGCGCGAATGCCCGCGCTACCGCTCAACCGTGACGCGCTTTTTGCATTTGCGTGCGCCTCAAGCCAACCGCGCCCCTGCAAATACACAACTGTGTCATCCGCGCCGCGCCTTCTGCATCTGCGCATGCGCCGCGAGCCTGACCGCCGCATTCGCCGCCCCGTATCCATCGTATCCGCCGCGCCGCTCAATCACCTCCAGAAAGAACCGCTGATCGAGCTGCTCCGTGTACGCATGGAAGAATTCCCCGCCGCGCTCGTCGCGGTCGTAGAGAATGCTGTGCTCGCGCATCGCGTCGATCTGCGCGTCGGGCAATGCATGGCGCGCCGCCAGATCGTCATAGTAATTGCGCGGGATGCGCAGAAACTTGACGCCGTTCGCAGCAAGATGCGGGATCGCGTCGAAAATGTCCGGCGTGCTGAACGCAACGTGATTCAATCCCGACCCGCGATATGTCGCGAGCGATTCCACCACCGCCGTGTAACGATCGATCGACGCGTTCAACGCGATCCGGACCGACCCGTCGCGGCTTCGCACCGCGCGGCTGCGCACGAGACCGTATGGATCGGGCACGAGTACACTCGGCTCCGCCTCGAATCCGAACGCGGTGCGGAAGAACAGCACCCACGTATCGAGCGCATCGGCGGGCAGCGAGAGACACACATGATCGATGCGTTCCAGCGGCCCGCTTTCGCGCGGCGCGCCAGCGTCGTCGAGCACGAAGTCCGATTCCCAGAGCGTGGGCGCGCCGGGCGCTTCGTCGACGAAAAGCCCAAGACTGCCATCGGGCGCGCGCACGCCGGGCAACACGCGCTCGTTCGGGCCGATCCGCCCGGAGAACGGCGTGTAACCATAGGCTGCGGCGCGCTCGAAGGCGCGCTTCGCATCGTCGACGCGAAACGCCGACGCGCACAGCGACAACCCGTGCTGCTGGAAAAACTCGCTGGCGAAGGAATCGGTTTCAGCGTTCAGCACGATCGATCCCGATCCGTGCCGATACAGCGTGACATCTTTCGATCGATGCCGCCCCGCGAGCCAAAAGCCGAGCTTGCCGAGCCAGCCGGCGACTTCGGCGCGCGTGGCGTCGTCGACGGCGAATTCGAGGAACTGGAAGCCGATGTGCGCGGGCGGCTCGGGCGGCGCGAACAGAATGCCGGGCGCCTTCTGGCCGAGTACCGAGCGCGCTTCTTCTTCGAGAAAACGCAGCGACCGGTGGCCGTCAGCAGCGGTGACGGCGGTCGGCGCGGCGCGAAAGCCGTCGTTGAAGATTTCGAGCGACAGCGGCCCCGTGTAGCCTGCTTCAAGCACGCGCGCGGTGAACGAGGCGACGTCGAGCGCGCCCTGCCCCGGAAAGCAGCGGTAATGACGGCTCCATTCCAGCACGTCCATCGCGAGCACGGGCGCGTCGGCGATCTGCACGAACGCGATGCGTTCGCCCGGAATCGATGCGATTTCGTCGATGGAATCGCCGATCGAGAGCGTGTGGAAGCTGTCTAGCACGAGGCCGAGGTTCGGGTGATTCACGCCATCGACGAGCCGCCACGCGTGCTTGTACGACTTGACGTGCCGCCCCCACGCCAGCGCCTCGTAGCCGACGATCACGCCCGCTTCCGCCGCCGCGCGCGCGAGGACGCCGAGCTGGTCGGTGATGAGGGCGTCGTCGGCGATCGTGTCCGGCGACACGTTGCTGCACGCAAGCATGCGATCCGTGCCGAGTTCATGCATCACGTCGAACTTGCGTTTCACACGCTCGACGTTGCGCGCGAGCCGCTCGGGCGAGACGCCCTCGAAGTCGCGAAACGGCTGGAACAGGTAGATCGCGAGGCCGAGGTCTTCGGCCATGCGGCGCACGTCGGCGGGCGTGCCGTCGAAATAGAGCAGATCGTTCTCGAAGATCTCGACGCCGTCGAAACCCGCCGCGCGGATCGCGTTCAGCTTCTCGACGAGCGTGCCGCTGATCGATACCGTCGCGATGGATGTTCGAATGGAACGCAAGGCCGCCTCCTGGTCGTGCTGTCGCCGATGAGCGGTCATGGTATCGCAAACTAACCAGACAGTACAAATTTTAAAGGCACAAAAAAAACCGTTCCGGGAGATGTGGAACGGCTTCCTTGAACGACTTAGCTCTCGCGCCGCATGAACCTTAGCACCGCATCGACGATCATCTCGCGATGCCGCGCACGCGAGCGCGGCCCCGAGGGATCGCGTCCGAACGCCGCGCCCCACGTGTGCCGGTTCGCGACGCGGTGAAAGCAGAACGAGCTGATCATCAGATGCAGATCGATCGGATCGACGTCGTCTCGGAACCGGCCCGCCGCCACGCCGCGCGCGATCAAATCCTCGATCGTGCGCACGACGCTCGAATTGCGGTTCTTGAAGGTTTTCGACTGCTCGATATATTTCGCCGCGTGCACGTTCTCGATCGTGACGAGCCGCACGAAATCGCGATGTTTGTCGTGATAGTCGAACGCGAATTCGACGAACTGACGCAACGCCGCCTGCGGTTCCAGTTCCGCGAGCTGCAGTTCCTGTTCGAGCGCGCGGATATCGCCGTAGACCTGTTCGAGCACCGCCTCGTACAGCCCTTCCTTGCTGCCGAAGTAGTAATACAGCATGCGCTTCGTGGTATTCGTGCGCTCCGCGATGGCATCGACGCGCGCGCCCGCCAGCCCCATCGCCGAGAACTCCTGCGTGGCGATGTCGAGGATGTTGCGCTTGGTCTCCTCCGGATCGTACTTGCGCCGTGTCTCCGGCGAAGGCGCAGCACTCGCGGGCGTTGCGGCCTTGCTTCCTTTTTTCATTTTTCTGCGTGGTGTCTCGGCTGGGAGCGGCAATCGGAAATCGATTCTAGCACGGTGAAATGCGCCATCCGGCCGTCGGTCCGGGCATCGCGGGAATAGTCCTTCGCCTATAATTCGCGCGGCAACCCACAAGGAATCGCATGACCTTCAAGACAGTTCTGACCGGCGCCATCGTTGCGTTCCTGACCGTCGCGCCGCTCGCCGCGAATGCGCAAATGGCGCAGCAATCACCCTCGCCCGAAAGCCTCGCGATGGAAGGCGTGCGCACGAGCGGCAACATCGCGCGCGGAGCGGCCGACGTGTGCCACATCGATCGCGCGAAAGTCGATCGTTTCAAGGCAGCGGCTAAGCAGAACTTCCCGGCGGCACCCGACTTCGAAGGCGCCTGGAATCTGGGCTACACGGAAGCGCAATCAACCGTCGACCGGTTCGCGAAACTCAAGTCGAGCAATCCCGCCGAGTATGCGAAGCAGATCCACGAGGCGTGCCCGGCGCTCGATCACGGTATCGACGAAGTCACCAACGGCGGGAAGTAGCCAATAGTCAGTCCGCGCGCCGGTCGTTCTCCGCGTTGCTGTAGTGCGCGCGCTTTTCCGCGTACATGACAGCGTCGGCGCGTTGCAGCATCGCTTCCAGCCGCTCGCCGTCCTGCGCCGTCGCCGCGCCCATCGCGAAACTGAGCGGCATGCCCGAATAGAACTGGTTGTTCACTTCCACCAGTTGCCGGATGCTCTCCATCACCTGCTCGCCGCCGCGCTCGTCGGTGCCGGGCAGCAGCACGACGAATTCGTCCCCGCCGATCCGCGCCGCCTGGAACGGCTTCTCCAGCGCCTTGCCGAGCACCTCGCCCGCGCGGCGCAGGAGCGCGTCGCCAGCGGCGTGGCCCAACTGGTCGTTCACGCCCTTCAGGCCGTTCACGTCGACGGCGATCGCCGTCACCGGGAACGGGCCCTTGCGCTCCAGCCGGTTGATTTCATCGACATAGAACGAGCGGTTCTTCAGCTTTGTCAGCACGTCGTGCTTGCCGAGGAATTCGAGATACGCCTCGGCCTTTTTACGCGCCGTGATGTCGGTGAGCGCGACGAGCACGAGGTCCCAGTCGCGCTCGTGTCCCGGAAACACCGAGAATTGCAGGTGCACATTCAGTTCCGCGCCTTCGAGCGAATAGTTGATCACCTCGCGCTGATGAAAAAGCCTGTGCTCCCACAAGTCGATCAACTGCTCCTGGAAGTGCTGCTGCATATCGTCGCGGAAAATGTCGGCGAGACGCGCGAGGAGCGTTGATTTGGTCGGAGCGGCGAACATCTTCAGCGTGTGCTGGTTGACATCGAGCACATGGATTTCCTGCATGCAGCGCTCGACGAATTCCGGATGCACGTTCGTGAACGTGCGGAAATCGACGATGCCCTGCTCGCGCACCTCGTCGAGCAACTGCTTCACCGAACTGAAATCCTCCACCCACAGCGACACCGGCGAATGCTCGAAGAGCCCGCGCGCGTAGAGTTCGCTGTGCGCGGCCTTGCGGCGCACGTCTTCCAGCTCGGTGATGTCCTCGATCGTCACCAGCACGCGATCCCAGCGCGCCTCGTGGCCCGGCAGGATCACGGCCTTCAGCAGCACGTCGAGACGCCGGCCGTCGAGCGTGTAGTTCACCGTCTGGCTCACGAACTGGGGCTTGCCGGACCATAGCTGATCGAGTTCGTCGACGTGCGTCTGCAACATGTCGTCGCGAAACACGCTCGCGAGGTTCAGCACGAGATGATCGACGTCCTTCGCGGCGAAGAGCGTGAGCGTGCGGCGGTTCACCTTGAGCGCACGAATCCGCGACGAGCACGCGCTGATGCGCGCCGGGTCCTCGGCGAGATGCGCGCGCAGGTCGGTGACGCCTTCTGCACGCCAGCTTTCGAAAAGCTCGCGCACCGCGCTGAAATCCTCCAGCCAGAGCGAGACGGGCGCGAGGTCGAACATGTCGGCGTCGTCGGTAGGGGCGGTTGCGGCCGCGGCGCTCAGTGGCCGGGACGCGGCGTGGGCCACGCGCCGCTCGTCGTTAAGCATCATCGTCCTTTCGGCTCGCGCCGGTTTCAGATTTGTCTCATTATTGTAGCGCTTCATATTTCACACCCGCAGCAGCGGGCGTGCGGCGCCAGGCGGCACTCCGTGGGTCATCTCGAAATCGGGGCCGATGCTAAACTCAAAACGGCCCGGCGCCGCATCGCCCGGCAGCATAAGGAACCGGCGGGCATGTTTGCTGCAGCGACGCAGCCTGTTCGGCGAACTCCAAGCGCCGCGATCCCAACCCGAAGAAAGGAGGCACGAATCTCATGGCTGATTTCCGCATCTGGTCCGACGAATTTCCCGCCAACGGCTTTCTGACGAAGGCGCAGGAGTTCGATCAGCAAGCCTTCGGCGGAGCGGGCGAGAACATTTCGCCCGCCTTGCAGTGGGACGACCCGCCCGCCGAAACGCAGAGCTTCGCGCTCACCGTCTACGATCCTGACGCGCCCACCGGCAGCGGCTTCTGGCACTGGGTCGTGGTCAACATTCCGCCCGACGTCCGGTCGCTGCCGCGCAACGCCGGCAAGGCGGACGGCAGCCTCCTGCCCACCGGCGCGCTGCAGTTGCGCAACGACTACGGCACGGTGGGATTCGGCGGCGCGGCGCCTCCGCGCGGCGACAAGACGCATCGCTACATCTTCCGCATCCACGCGCTGCAGGCGGGCAGGCTCGAACTCGATGCCAACGCGACCAACGCCGTCGCGCGCTTCATGACGCATCTGAACGAAATCGATTCGGCGACTTACACGGGCCTCTACGAGCTGAAGTGACGGCGGCGGTCTCTCAAGAAAAACAATGGCGCGGGCGAAGCGGCCACGCGCCTTCCTTTTTGGCCGATCGATGGACGCAGAACAAGGCTTACCTTTTCCCCAACGTTATTGGGCGATCGCCGTCGTCGCGCTCGGCATCACGCTCGCGGTGCTCGATTCGGCCATCGCCAATGTCGCGCTGCCGACCATCGCCCGCACGCTCGACGCCGCGCCCGCCGACTCGATCTGGGTCGTCAACGCCTACACGCTCACCATCACCATCGCGCTTCTGCCGCTCGCCTCGCTCGGCGACCGGATCGGCTACCGGCGCGTCTATATGGCGGGGCTCGCGGTCTTCACGGTTGCGTCGTTCGCGTGCGCGCTCTCGAATTCGCTCGTGACGCTGACGCTCGCCCGCGTCATCCAGGGCTTCGGCGCGGCCGGGATCATGAGCGTCAACACGGCGCTCGTGCGCATGATCTACCCGCCTGACCAGCTCGGGCGCGGCGTGAGCATCAACGCGACGGTCGTCGCGATCTCGTCGGTGGTCGGACCGACCGTCGCCTCGGGGGTGCTCTCGATCGCGCCGTGGCCATGGCTGTTCGCGATCAACGTGCCGATCGGGATCGTCGCGCTGGCGCTCGGGATGCGCGCGCTGCCGCCGACGCCCGGCCACCGCCGGCCCTACGACTACGTGAGCGCGCTCATGAACGCGCTGGTGTTCGGCCTCGCGATCACGGCCGTCGACGGCCTCGGCCACGGCGAGCATCGTCCGTACGTGATCGCCGAATTCGTGGCGGCGGGCGTGATCGGCTACTTCTTCGTGCGGCGGCAACTCACGCAGAGTGCGCCGCTCTTGCCCGTCGATCTGATGCGCATTCCCGTGTTCGCGCTTTCGATCGCGACGTCGTTCTGCTCGTTTACCGCGCAGATGCTGACGTTCGTTTCGCTGCCCTTCCTACTGCAGGACGGCTTCGGCATGACGCAGGTCCAGACCGGCTTCCTGATGACGCCGTGGCCGCTCGTGATCGTATTCGTCGCGCCGCTCGCGGGCGTGCTCGCGGACCGCTATTCGGCGGGGATGCTCGGCGGGATCGGGCTCGCGATCCTGACGGCCGGGCTCTTGCTGCTCGCGACTACCGGCATGCATCCCACTCCGTTCGATATCGCGTGGCGCATGGCTGTCTGCGGGCTCGGCTTCGGGTTGTTCCAGTCGCCGAACAACCGGCAGATGCTGTCGTCGGCGCCGCGCAATCGCAGCGGCGGCGCGAGCGGGATGCTCGGCACCGCGCGGCTCTCGGGGCAAACGCTCGGCGCGGCGCTCGTCGCGCTGATCTTCGGTGTCGCGCCGCAGCATGGCGCGATCATCACGCTTTATGTCGCGGCTGGATTCGCTGCGGCGGCGGCGGTCGTCAGTTTGATGCGGCTCGCGGGCAGGCGCAGCGCGGAAGCGGCTTGAGCGGGAACGCATCGCGATCATTGAGCGCCTGAGCGTCAGCGCGGACGCGGCCCGACAGTAGACTCGCCAGGCGCGGCGCTGACGCGGCTGGACGCCGGGCGCGCACCGGCGCCCCCAGGCAATGTTGAAGCCGCCTGACGGCGCGCGCGCTGGCTGGCATGAAGCGTTAGACGCGCAACGCCAAAGCGTCCCGACAGCAGGCGGCTTGAACACGCGCCTGGCATTTCGATGCAAGCGCTTCCATACGCTGGGCACACCCCTTGCTGCGGCCAAAGGACGAAGTTCCCCGAGAACTGGAACCGTTATCCCGCCTCATCGCAAGCGCAAAGGAGTGTTTTCGTGCCCAATCCGCTCAATGACTACAAGATCGCGATTCTTGCGGTCGACGGCTTCGAGCAAGCCGAACTCGCCGAGCCGCGGCGCGCGCTCAAGGAAGCCGGCGCGCAGGTCGTCGTAATCTCGCAAAAACCGGGGCAAATCCAGGGATTCAAGCACGTCGACAAGGGCGACAAGATCGATGTCGACCTGACGTTCGATCAGGCCAGGCCGGACGACTACGACGCAGTGGTACTCCCCGGCGGCGTCGTGAACAGCGATGCAATCCGCGTCGATGCCAAAGCGCAAAATTTCGTCAAAGCCGCCAATCAGGCGCAGAAGCCGATCGCGGTGATTTGTCATGGCGGCTGGCTGCCGATCTCGGCGGGCATCGTTGCGGGCCGGACGATGACGAGCTGGCCAAGTCTCCAGGACGACATTCGTAACGCTGGCGGCACGTGGGTCGACCAGGAAGTGCAGATCGACGGCAACCTGATCACGAGCCGCAAGCCCGACGATTTGCCCGCTTTCAACCAAGCGTTGATCGATGCGTTGGGCGGGCGGCAAGGCGCCGCGTAGGCGCAGCCTTCCGATGCTGCCGCGCTTGAATGCGCGGCGCGCCGCCAGCCCGGCCGACGCGACGCGCAATCGCAATTTGCATGGGACCCGAGTGAGCGCACTGGCGGACAGCGCCCACTCTGGATCGACACAGGGGACCAGAATGCCTAAAAAATACCTTATCAAACTGAACAGCCTCTGCGCCGCGACACTCGCGCTCGGCTGCGCGTTCGCCTCGCTTGCTCAGGCGCAGGGCGAAGCGGCATCGGATGCCACGAAGGCCGCCTCGGCGATGTCGGCGACCGAAAAACTCTCGCCGGGCGACCAGCAGTTCATTCAGGACGCGGGCCAGTCGGGCGCCACCGAGATCGCCGCGAGCAAGCTCGCGCTCAGTAAATCGAGCGACGCGCAGGTGAAGCGCTTCGCCCAGCGCATGATCGCCGATCACGCGAAGCTCGCGCGCAACCTCGACATCCTCGCAAAGCGCCACGGCATCACGGCGGCGCCGAGCGCGGATTCGGCGGTGATCGGCAGTCTGCAAAATCTTCAGGGCGCCGAGTTCGACAAGGCATATATTGAGAAAGTGGTCGGCGGCCATCAGAAGGCCGTCGAGCTCTTCAAGAAGGAAAGCGAGAGCGGTAACGACGCCCAGCTCAAAACCGCGGCAACCCGCGCGCTGCCGATCATCCAGCATCATTTCGAGATGGCGCAGCAGCTCGCGAAGGCGAAGGCATCGGCATGAGCGCCCTTCCCGCTTTCCCCCATCGTCCGGCCTATGAGGACTCGACCATGCACATCACCTTCGCGGACGATCCGCCGGTTTTCGACGGCGTCGACCTGGAACTCAATTTCACCGCGCTCGTCGACGGCCAGCCGGTCGTCTGCTCGATCACGGTCGAGGCGCTGGAGGACCATTTCGGCGCGGAATCGGCGCGCGAGGAGCATATTCTGCCCGCTTACGAGCAGGGACGCCCGCGCATCCGCGCGGTGTGCGCCGAAGTGCTCGACGACAACGGCGGCCAGCCGGTCGTGCTGAGAAGCGGCCTCTTTCGCGTCACGGGGATGGAGCCGAAGTAAGCTACGGCGCGCTCCCGTCCGTCTAATAAATCCATCCGAAAACGGAGGCAACATGTCGCTGATCATTGCAGGCCGTTTCCAGACGTTCCAGGCCGCCGAGACTGCCGCGCAGCGGCTGTTCGCGCGCGGTTTCGTCGAGGAAGACGTCACGCTGTTTTTCGTGAACCCGAGCGGCCAGCACGCGCGCCACCCGATCGGCGGCGACGTCGGCACCGATGCCGGCGCGCAGGCCGCGCCCAAGGGCGCGGGGCGTGGCGTGACGATTGGCGCGGTGATCGGCGCGATCGTCGGCGCGGCGGTGTTTGCCGTGTTCAAGGCGCCGCTGATCGTGTCGGCGGTAGCGGCCGGCGTCGGCGCGTACGTCGGGTCGCTGGCAGGCGCGATGTCGCTGATGCGTCAGTCGAAGCCGCATTCGCCGGGGTCGCAGCACAACGCGGAGAATGCGCGGCATGCGGGCGTGCTCGTCGCGGTGCATGTGTCCCCGGAATCGAAGGACGATGCGGCGACGATTCTGCGCGAGTCGGGCGGGATGGACATCGAGCGCGCGTCGGGCCGCTGGCAACAAGGTCGATGGAGCGATTTCGATCCGTTGAAGCCGCCGCAACCGGCGGGTGAATACGCCGAGCGACGTGCCTGAAGCGTTGTGAAAAAACCGCCTGCCTAGCCAGGCGGTTTTTTCATACCCAGACCCGCGTGCAGCCTGCGCGTGGCACAGCGCTCCGTCTGTCGATGGGACGCTCGCATGTCGCGGGTACGACTTGCAGCGTGCGCGCTGTATCGGGCGGTTCGCACATTTGCTCGACGCGCACCTCCGGCGCTTCTTCCTGTGTATCCAGCGCGTGTTGCCGAATCTGCATGACGATCGCGGAACTCACGATCGCCACGAAGACAAGCAACTCGCGGTGGTCGATCTTCATCACGTTATTCCTTGTCGTTACGGCGCGTTTGTAGAGGCCGACGCGCCTATGTCGGGCCGAAAAAAGCAAGCACCATGCCGCGCGAAGAAAAGCGTAAAAAAACCGCTCGAATCGAAGACCCAGGCACGTCGCGTGCAACTAGCTATGGACCGCGTCCCGCATCGGGACTCATTGCGGGAAACTTCGATTACTCTAAGGAGGTATTACATGAGCACGAACATCGTATCGGTACTCAATGATCTCGTTGAAACGTCGAAGGACGGAGAAAAGGGCTTTCTCAAGGCCGCTGAAGACACGCGCGATCCGAGCCTGAAGCAGCTGTTCGCAGGCCGCGCCGAAGACTGCACGCGCGGCGCGCGCGAACTACAGGAACTCGTCCAGCGCCTGGGCGGCACGCCGGAAACGGGCGGCACGGTCGGCGGTGCGCTGCATCGCGGCTGGATGGAAGTGAAGTCGGCGGTGACCGGTCGTGACGACCACGCGATTCTCGCGGAGTGCGAACGCGGTGAAGACGTCGCGAAGAAGAACTATCGCGATGCGCTCGACAAGGAATTGCCGGCCGACGTGCGCGCGGTCGTCGAGCGTCAGTATCAGGGCGTGATTCAGAATCACGACCGCATCCGTGACCTGCGCGACCAGTACGCTGCTGCGAAGTCGTAACCAAGACGACGCGCCGCAAGCGCGAGGTAGCATCGAGCCGCCACTGCCTCACGGCAGTGGCGGCTTTTTCACGCGCGCGCCCGAAAAAAAGCCCGGCGCGCTGACACGGCCGGGCTTTTCAGGATGCAACGCTCGCGATTATTGCGGCGCGCCCTTGTCGTTCGTCCCAAGCGACGATGCCGCCGCAGCCGCCGCCGCGCCCTTTTGCTTGTGCGCCTTGTTCTGCTGATGCAGCGTCGTGCCCTTCGACGGCTTGGCCATCGCGCCCGACGCCGCGTTCATCGAGTCCGGCGCCGCCGACGGCCCGTTCGATGCGCCGCCGCCGCTATTACCGCCGCCCGCGCTTTGCGCGAACGCCGATGCCGTGAACGCGAATGTCATCGCGCCGATCAATGCAAATTTTTTCGTGCTCTTCATCGAAATCTCCTTTTTCCCTGGTGCCTGTCTGCATCCGCATAGCGATGCAGCCTTGTTCTAACGTCGTCCGGACCTGCGCCCTGCTCACTTCTTCGCATGAAAATCCGCGCGGGACGCGACCGTTGATCGAACGGCCGCATTCCGCGCGGATCATCGGCAAGACCCGGCGAACCGGGCCTCACGCGCCTTCGCCATTACTTCGCGACGATCTTGAGGTGGTTCTTGACGTGCGACACGCCCGACACGCCCGACACGACGTCTTCCGCCGCCGACTTGTCGTCCGCCGACGGCACCGAGCCCGTCAGCGATACGACGCCCTTGATCGTCTTCACGTGAATGTGGGTGGACTTCACGTTCTTCGCGGCGAGCAGTTCGGCCTTGACCTTGGTCGTGATCGCGCTGTCATCGACCTTCGTTCCCACCGTGGTGTCCGCCGGTGCCGACGGCGGAGTCGTCGTCACTTGCGCGTTCGCGTTGAGCGCGAACACGACCGCTGCGATACCGCCGGCTGCCTTCAGGATCTGGGTCGTTTTCATGGAAATAACTCCTTCTTTTCAGTTTTTGAAAGTACGGTCGCGCTGGCTCACGCCAGTCGGACCGTCTCGTTAGGTGAAGCTCTTATACGTCACGCCCCGTAGACGCGAAACGTGCAAGCTCTTCCGCAACTTGTGTGCCGCAGGGGCAAAAGCGACCGGGTCCGCGCGCGTCTCATCGGACGGAAAACCGCGTGGTGACTGGGTTTGCGGGCCACACTAAACATTTCTTCGACGAAGGGATTTCGACGTTCGCGACGCGCTCGAAAACGCATCGCGCCCTGCGGCGCTTTTGTCGGAGGACGTGTAAAAACTGCGTGGAAGCGGCCAGCGATCGCCCCCGCAATCCGCGTGCACGGAGCGCGAAAACGAGACGCCAAGCGGGTGTCGGCACACATGGCACGGCTCGTGCTTAAAAGGCCAGCACGCAAGACGTTTCGTTAAGAACAAATCGAGGATTTCCACGCAATGCCGCCATCACTAGAACTCCGTACCAAGCAAAGCCTTGCGCTCACGCCGCGCCTTCAACAATCGGTCCGCCTGTTGCAGCTTTCTTCACTCGAGTTCCAGCAGGAGTTGCGCAACGCGCTCGACACCAATCCGTTCCTCGAATACGACGAGTCGACGACCGAAGACAACGCCCTCGGCAACGACAATGGCAGTTCGATGACCGACTCGACGGCATCGAGCCCCGCCGAAAGCCCGGCCGAAGCGCCGCTCGCCGCCGACAGCGCTCAGGATTCCTCCGACAACGGCGATTCGTCGTCGCACGAGGATTCAATGGGCGAATTCTCGTCCGATCCGTTCGGTCGCTCGGCATCGCGCAATGGCGGCGACGGCGAAGGTTCCGATCCCGCCGATTGGGTCCGCATCGAGCCGTCGCTGCATGACACGCTGCACGACACGCTGCGCCTTTATCCGCTGAACGACCGTGATCGCGCGGTCGCGCAACTGATTATCGAAGCGCTCGATGACGACGGTTATCTGCGCCAGGATCTCTCCGAACTGGCCGCGCTGGTCGACATCCATCCCACGCTGCTCGAAGACGAACTGAACATCGCGCTCAAGCTCGTGCAATCGCTCGACAAACCGGGCGTCGGCGCGCGCAATCTGTCGGAATGCCTGTCGCTGCAACTCGAAGCGATGCCGTCGACGACGCCCGGCCGCGCCGTCGCGCTCGAAATCGTGACGCATCATCTGGAGCGGCTCGCACGCCGCGAGCAAGCGGAATTACAGAAGAAGATCGGCTGCAGCGCGGAGGAGTTGCGCATCGCCTGCGCGCTCGTGCGCAAGCTCGATCCGAAACCGGGCGAGAATTACGGCCAGGCGGAGGACAACTACGTTGTGCCGGACGTAATCGTGCGGCAGGTCAAGAAAAGCTGGGTCGTGACCATCAACCCTGCCGTTTTGCCGCGGGCGCGCATCCACCGGATGTATGCGGAGCTTTTCGCGCAATCGGCGGGGGCGAGCCGATCGCCGCTTGCGCAGCAGTTGCAGGAGGCGCGCTGGCTGATTCGCAACGCGCAGCAGCGTTTCACGACGATTCAGCGCGTCGCGGAATGCATCGTGTCGCATCAGAAGGCATTTTTTGACTATGGCGAAATCGCGCTGAAGCCGCTCGTGCTGCGCGACGTGGCGGACGAACTCGAACTCCACGAATCGACGATCTCGCGCGCCACGGGCAACAAGTACATGGCGACGCCGCGCGGCATCTTCGAATTCAAGCACTTCTTCCCGCGCGAACTCAGCACGGAAAGCGGCGGAACGTGCTCGGCCGCGGCCGTGCGCGCGCTGCTCAAGGAAATGATCGCGAAGGAAAATTCGAACGATCCGCTGTCGGACGTGAGTCTCGCGAAGATGCTCGCGGATCAGGGCGTGATCGTCGCGCGCCGGACGGTGGCCAAGTACCGGCATCTGATGAAGGTGCCGCCTGCGGAATTGCGCCGCCAGCAAGCCTGACCAGTTTCTTTCGGTTTTCCAGCGCCTTCGAGGTTTTTTTCGAAGGCGTTTTTGTTTCTATCGCCAGCCCGACTCGCGATGCGTGCGCTTGCGCGCCGCCGTCGCGGCGAGCTCAGCGCCGAGCAGGAACACCGCCGCAGAGTAATAGAGCCACATCAGGATCACCGCGAGCGACCCGGCCGCGCCGAACATGTTCGCTGTGCCCGCGTGACTGAGGTAGAACGCGAACAGGCGCTTGCCGCCTTCAAACAGCAGCGCAGCCGCGAGCGCACCGAGCGCCGCATCGCGCCACTGCATCCGCGTGCTGGGCAGGAATTTCAGCAGGACGGTGAACGCGAGCATCAGCATGGCGAGCGTGATCGCGCGCTGCGTGACGCTCGCGAGAAAGACGTACGGACTGCCGTCGCCAAGGACGAGGTGGCCGAGCAACTCGACGAGCGCATCGAGCACGAGCAGCGCGACGATCAAAAGCCCCGAGCCGACGACCAGCCCGAACGAAATCGCCCGCACGCGCAGCAGGTTGAAAACGCTCTCGCGCGCGCTGACGGCGGGCGTCGGCCAGATCACGTTCAGCGCGCTGTGCAACGAAGAAAACGTCGCTGAGGCGCCGATCAGCACGGCCGCCGCCGACAAAATCGCCGTGCGCCGCGCAATGTCCGCCTGCCAGGCGTTCGCGACGATCGCTTCGAGCGCGTGCGCCGCGTCCACGCCCACGACGCCGCTGATTTCGCCGAAAAGCCGTCCCTGCACGGCATCGGCGCCGAAGAAGATGCTCGCCACTGAAATCACGATGACGAGCGTCGGCGCGATCGAAAATGCCGCAAAAAACGCGATCGATGCGGAGAACATCAGGCAGTGGTCCTGCGTCCATTGCGTGACAGGGTCGACGATCCACGACAGCCAGCCGTGCAGCTTCGAGGTCCGGCCCTCGGCGACCGGTGCGGGATTCGGGGTGTCGTGATTCATCGTCGGCGTGGCGAGGCGTGCGGCTCAAAACGCCGATCGTAACGCCAGTTGATGTAAAAAGCGGGCATGCCTTTCGGAATGCGCCGCTTTGCTACGTCACAGCGTTTCGTCGTCTTCGGGATCGGCGGTTTCGTCGCTGATGTCGCGCGTTTCGTCCGTCACTTCGTCGGGGAGGATATCGGCGTCGGCGGCGAGATTGTTGTCGCCATCCGCCGATGCCGCTTCGCCCGTGCCGTAGCGGTCAGTATCGCTCGCGAGTTCCGCCGCCGACTGGCCGAGCGCGTGGTTGTCGAGTTCGTCCTCGATGTCGCCCGGATAGCGCTTTTCGCCCTGCACGTCCGAGCCGCTGTCAGACGAATCGCTCGGCCCGAGCGCGCCCGTGCCGTGCCCCTTGCCAATTTCCACGCCGCCCTCATCAGGCGGGTTCAGTGTGCTTCCGCTCATCATTGACCTCCGTTGATCGTTAGCGGAGGGGACCGCAAACGGCGTGCCGCAAAAAGCAAAACCCCGCGCCTGATCGCCAGACGCGGGGTTCTCAACGATACAGAACGCGACTACGCGTGATTGACCTTCGCTGTCCGCGGTTTCGCCTCGGCAACCTGCTTCACCGTCTTCTTCGTGACCGATGCAGCCGTCGCGACGCTGCGCAGATCCTGCAGGAACGAATCGCGCCACACGGACAGATTGTTCTCGCGCAACGGTGCCATCATGTCGGCGTGACGCGCCTGACGCTCGGCCAGCGGCATCGACAACGCGCGCTCCAGCGCCTCCGACATCTGCGACAAATCGAACGGATTCACCACCAGCGCGCCCGGCATTTGATCCGCCGCGCCAGCGAATTGCGACAGCACGAGCGCGCCGGGATCGGCGGGGTCTTGCGAGGCCACATATTCTTTCGCGACGAGATTCATGCCATCGCGCAGTGGCGTCACGTAACCGACCTGCGACAAACGGAACAGCGCCATCAGCAGATTACGGTCGTACTTGCGGTTGAGATACTGGATCGGCGTCCAGTCGAGCTGCGCGAACCGGCCGTTGATGCGCCCCGCCTCGCCTTCGAGATTCTGGCGGATGCGCTGGTAGGTCGTCACGTCGGAGCGGGTCGGCGGCGCGATCTGCACGAGCGACACGCGGCCATGCCAGCCGGGCGCGTTTAGCAGTAGCCGCTCGAACGCCTGAAACCGCTCGACGAGCCCTTTCGAATAATCGAGTCGGTCGACGCTCATGATGAGCTTCCGCCCGCGCATGCTGTCGCGCAGGCTCTTGACCGGCTTGCGATTCGAAAACTGCTCGGCGGCCTTCGCGATGGCGTCCGGATAGATGCCGATCGGATACGCACCCACTTTCAGCATGCGGCCGTAGGCCTGCATCATGCCGTCGTCACTGGCGTGGCCGTGCTTGCCGCGCTCGATGTAGTCGACGAACGATTGTTTATCCGCATCGGTCTGGAATCCGACGATGTCGTAGCTGCACATCGCCTTGATTAGCTCTTCGTGCGGCGGCACCGTGCGCATCACTTCGGGAACCGGGAAGGGAATATGGAGGAAGAATCCGATCGGATTCGTAATGCCGAGCGCACGGCATTCCTGCGCGAACGGCAGCAAGTGGTAGTCGTGTACCCAGATGATGTCGTCGGGCTGCAGCAGCGCCTTGAGTTTCGCGGCAAGGCCCGCGTTCACGCGCGCGTAGCCTGCATATTCCTCGCGATCGAATCGCGAGAGGTCGTTGCGGTAGTGGAACGTCGGCCACAGCGTGGCGTTGGAAAAGCCGCGGTAATACTGGTCGTAATCGCGGCGCGTCAGTCCGACGGTCGCGTAGGTCACGTTGCCGCGTTTCTCGATCACCGGCGCCGATGCCTCGCCGACGATCTCGCCACTCCACCCGAACCAGACGCCACCTGTCTCCTGTAGCGCATCCAGCACGCCGATCGCCAAGCCGCCGGCAGCGGGCTTGCCTTCCTGGATCGGCGCGACGCGATTCGATACCACGATCAATCTGCTCATTACAGCGTCACCTCTTCAGTTGTCGTTGCATGCTCGAATTGGCGATAGAAGGTATGCAAAACCCGTGCCGATCTTTGAGACAGCCGGAATAAAATTTGTATTTGGATGTTACCGACGAACGAAAACACGCGGCGATGGCGCGTCGCGGAGAAAAAATGGCGTCGCGAAGGCGATGCGCGACGCCTTTGCTTACGCGTCCTGTTCCGAGCCGAGATCGCGCTGATAGTCGATGCCTTCGCGCCGCACGCCGCCCTGGTTGTGCTCGCCATCGGGCGGGGCGTCAGGCGCGGGGCGGTTCTGGCCGGCGGGATCGTGCGGCGTTCCGTCCGATGCGGCAACGGGCGGGGGCGCCTCCTTGGCGGCCTCGGCGCGCGCTTCGCGTTTGGACGAATGACGCGCGGAGCGTCGAAGTGCGGGGTGCCTCATGATGCCTCCAAGGAAGAAGGCCGTCGTGCGAAGGAGTCGGCGGCGATGAAACCCGAAGCGAAAAAACGACCGGAGCCGCTCAGCGAGCGCCGGTCATTGTTACGCCGTTCGTTGTAATGACTACAGTGAACGTAGAACTTTCTTCAACACTTGCACGTTTTAGGGGAATCGGCCCTTATTCGTGATCCGCAGTCTGTTTAGTGCATCGCGGCGGCGCGTTTATCTGACGTGCGGCGCCTCGTTTGGTCCGGGCGGCGGATCGCCAATCGGTTGCATGGGCGGCGTCGGCGGTTCGCGCGTTGGGTCCGGATTGGTGTCGGGCGGAATCTGCGGCGGCGGTGGCTCATCGGGAGGCGTCACAGGCGGGTCCGGCACCTGCGGTGTCTGCGCGTGAATTGCGCCGGTGCGAAGGGTGCCAGCGGAAACGGGATCGGACATGGCGGCTCCTGGTCGTTGTAGTGATGGTCGACTCGACACACGCGAGCCTTGCTTACAACGACAGCAAGGGCCATGCCCCTCGCCTGCTTTACACGCGCTTGCGCCCTGCCGCGCTTATCTCATTATCGGCGCTGATCGGCTGGATCGCCAATGAAAAACGCCCGCGCAAATCAATGCGCGGGCGTTGCGTTTCGTCTACGGATTGCGACGTTGAAGCGGCTAGTTCACGCTTGAATCGCCTAGGTCGCTCGTCTCGCCGACGGCCGCCTTGTTTGCGTCCTCGCCGTACTCGACGAGCCGGTTATAAAGCGTTTTCAGGCTGATGCCGAGGATTTCGGCTGCACGCGTCTTCACGCCGCCGCACTGCTCGAGCGTCGCGAGAATCAGCTGTCGATCCGCTTCCGCGAGCGATGTGCCGAACGCGATCGTGACCGCCGTTCCGGCCGACGGCTTCGACAGCGAGATCTGCAGCGGCACGGCCGCCGTGCTGTCCGATTCCGCGCCCGACATGATGTACGCGCGCTGCACGTAGTTCTTCAGCTCGCGCACGTTGCCCGGCCACGGATACGAAGCGAGCATCTCGCGCACGGCCGGCGGGAAGGTCTTCTTCGTGTTGTAGCGCGAGTTGAGTTCATCGAGAAACGCCTGTCCGAGCAGTTCGACGTCCTTGCCCCGCTCACGCAGCGGCGGCAGGTTGATCGGGAACACGTTCAGCCGGTGATACAGGTCGAGCCGGAGCTTGCCTTCGAGCACGGCCTGCTCGGGATCGCGGTTGGTCGCGGCGATCAGGCGCACATCGGTTTCGAGTTCCTTCGTCGTGCCGACGCGCATGAACATGCCGGTTTCCAGCACGCGCAGCAGTTTCACCTGCAGTTCGATCGGCATCTCGGTGATTTCGTCGAGGAACAGCGTGCCGCCGTTCGCGCGCTCGAAATAGCCCTTGTGCTGGCGATCGGCGCCGGTAAACGACCCGCGCTCGTGCCCGAACATTTCGGATTCGATCAGGTTCGGCGAAATCGCGCCGCAGTTCACCGCGATGAACGAGTGCTTGCGGCGCAGGCTCAGTTCGTGGAGCGTCTGCGCGGCGACTTCCTTGCCGGTGCCCGATTCACCGATCAGCAGGACCGACGCCGCCGTCGGCGCGACGCGGCCGACCTGGTCGTAGACGGTCTGCATCGCGGGCGAATTGCCGAGCATCAGGCCGAAGCGGCCCATGCGGCGCAACTCGCCGCGCAATGTACCGATTTCCGCCTTGAGGTCGCCAGGACGTGGCAGGCGCGAGAGGATCGCCTTCACGCGCTGCATATTGATCGGCTTGACGAGGTAATCGGTCGCGCCCATCTTCAGCGCGTTCACCGCCGACTCGACCGTCGCGTGCCCGGTGATCACGATGACCTCGACGCCGGAGCGCGGATCAAGGTCTTCGAAGAGATCGACGCCCAAGCCGTCCGGCAGCTTCAGGTCCGTGAACACGACATCGGGCGTCTGCCGGATGAGCTGGATGCGCGCTTCGCGCAGGTCGCCGGCAGTGGCTGTCGTCAGTCCGTCTTCGCCAATGATCGCGGCTAGCGCCTCGCGGGTACTGGGATCGTCATCGACAATCAATACATGTGGCATGCGTCTTGAGTCTTTTAAAGCGTTGTCAGGTCACGCGCCTTGAGGCGGCGCGGGCTTCTCTGGGCAGACGTTGCAACGCCGCCAGGCCGGGCACGGTGTCCGCGTCAAACGCACGGAACGCGCTGAAAATGAAAAAGTTGCCGGTGTCTCGTGCAACCAAATCGAAGGGTCGCAATAATTGCCATATAGCGAAATTATGGCCCACCATCAATTGATTATACGGCTTTATCAAGATAAAACGCACGTCCGTGAGGACGTGCGTCGGGCGCTTCTGCCGGTATTCGAGATGCCGGTTTTAGCTGCGCGGAAAATTCCAGGCGTCGGCCGTGCCACCGATCGCGTCGGCGCCGTTCGCGCTCGTATTGGACGGCGTCGCCTTCGACGCAGTCGACGGCGTGACCACCTTGCCGCCTTCATCTTCCCAGCGGTTCAGGTCGCGCGCGCCGCGCTTTCTCGCGGCATCCTGCGATTGCATCCACTTCCACGCGAGCACGCCGCCCACGGCAAAGAGCGCGCTGAATACTCCGATTCTCGGTCGTGCCATTTGGGTTCTCCGTCTTATCAAATCATCATTTAGTTAGCTGTGTTTCAGCGCGAAATCAGAATCCCCAAGAAAAATCCGATTCCCGCTGCGACGCCGAGCGCCTCCCACGGTTTGTCGCGCACGTACTTTTCCGTGCAGTCGATACCCGCGCGGTACTTGGATTGCGCGTTCGCCTGGGCGTCGTCGAGTGCGTTGCGCGCCGTTTCGACGTGATCGCGCAGGCGCGTGCGCAACGCGTCGACGCCCTCGCCCGGCAGCGTCGCCGAGAGGCGCAGCAACTCTTCCGAGTCGTTCAGCAGCACCTTGATGTCTTCGATGATCTTTTGCTTGCCCAGAGCAAGCTGGACAGTCGTCTGGCTCATGTCGTGAGGTCCTCGCCGTTTTGTCTGTGGGTTGGTATCTGTTGAGATCGGCCGCTTATTGCGGTCGCCGGGCCGCGAGGCGCACACCAGCGAACCGGCCGCGCAGCATCCGGACGATGCCCGCGAGAACGAGCGCGCTGCCCATCGCGCCGAACACGACGCTCGTCACGTTCGCCGCGCGCGAAAGCGCCGGCGTGCCAGCCGCGTATGCGAGCACGGCGCACATCAGCGCCGTCACGAGCGCGACGGCGGCCCAGTGATAGATGTCGATCGGTTCGCCGGCCTGGAGTTCCGGCCTCTCGGCTCTCGCCGTGCCCGAACGGGGCGCTCGGGCACGCCGCACGGGGCGCTCGCGATCCACGAGGGGAATGTCGAAATTCAGGGAGTCTTCCATGACGGTGTGCCGATTTCGGCCTTTCGATTGCAGGTACCCACCCTCCGCAGCTTTCGTGCCAGGCGCGCGTCCGGGCCGGTCCGAAAGCGTCGCGCGGCAACGGGCAACCGCCCGGGCAACGCGTCGCGGGTAAGTATTACGCCGTCGCCATGTAACTTCGGACGGCCTGCGGTGAAGCTTGCCGCACGCGCGCGGCCGCGTTCGCGGCAATCAGACAAATTCGATCGCGACTGACAATGCTCATTGCCGCAACGTCGCTACGAATGGTTAAATAGCGAATATTGAGATAACTTGCGTGCCCAATGCGCACCGCGTCGCGGGCGTAAATGGGCATCGGGCGACGGACGCCGATCGACGCACACAGGCCTTGCCGGGGAAGCGGCGCAGCCCATGCCGCCTGATGGACGACCGGGACGCACGCTTGGCCGCGTGCGTCACGTTGCGGCGTGATTCGCCTGGAGGCGATCTCCGGCGCCGCTCTTGGGCCTGGCGCCCTCTGCCGCGCATCCCCATCGCCCGGGCCAGCCCCTCCAACATTTGCAGGACTTGAGACACATGGCGTCAACCGAACTGGACCCGCCGGCCGTCGCCACGGGCGATACGCCGACGCAGAAGAAGCGCAACGCGGGAGAAGTGCCGGGCTTGAAGTCATATGGACTTTTATACGGCTCGTCACCCGTGATGCTGGAGTTGTATTCGCAGATCGAACGCGTCGCGAGCACCGATGCCACCGCGCTCATCATCGGCGAATCCGGCACCGGCAAGGAACTGATCGCCCGCACGATCCACGATCACAGCGCGCGCCGTGACGCGCCCTTCGTCGCCGTGAACTGCGGCGCGATTCCCGACAACCTGATCGAAGCCGAACTCTTCGGCCACGAAAAAGGCAGCTTTACGGGCGCGGTGCAAGGACGCATCGGCTATTTCGAGCACGCGAACGGCGGCACGCTCTTTCTCGACGAAGTGACGGAAATGTCGCCGGTGCGGCAGGTGAAGCTGCTGCGCGCGCTGGAGACGGGCACGTTCTTTCGCGTCGGCGGCAGCGATCTGATTCATTCCGACGTCCGCGTGATTGCGGCGACCAATCGCGATCCGGTCGTCGCCGTCAAGGAGCATGGGTTGCGCGAAGACCTGATGTATCGGCTCGCGGTGTTTCCGCTGCGCGCGCCGCCGCTGCGCGAACGCGACACCGATCGCGAATTCCTCGCGCAGCATTTCCTCTCGGAGATGAACGCGCAGGAAGGCACGAGCAAGGTGTTCAGCAAGCGCGCGCTCGACATGCTGCGCACTTATTCGTGGCCCGGCAACGTGCGCGAGTTGAAGAATACGGTGTATCGCGCGTTCATTCTGGCGGAGAAAACGGTCGAGATCGCGCATCCGCATCTGGCCTCGCGTGTGAAAAAGCCTGTCACGCAAGGCGATGCGATGAACGTCTGGGTCGGCACGCCGCTCGCCGATGCGCAGAAACAGATCATTCTCGGTACGCTCAAGCATTGCGGCGGCGACAAGCGGCGCGCGGCGAAGGCGCTCGGCGTGAGTCTCAAGACGCTTTACAACCGGCTTGGCGCGTATGAGAACGAAGGCGCCGAGTCGGACGCATCGGCGCCCGCTGCGGATAGCTGATTCATCCATTGCACGGCCAGCGTCCTGCTGGCCGCGATTCATCCGCTTATTTCAAAGAGCGGATAGCTCGTCCCTCCATTTGCAAATTCTTGCAATTTTCCTTTTTGCGGTATTCCGTGCTTGCTTCAGAATGCCCGGGCAAGCGGTTTGCTTAGGGTTCCGAGCTTTATCGAAAGGACCTTGCAAGCACGCTTGCCAAATCGAAAGAACAAGAGCAGACGAAGGAAAAAGCAACATGCAGACACTGGTTCACCGGCGCCGATCGCGCGCCGCCGCGCTGGCCGCGATCGTCACGGGCGCCATCGCCTGCACAAGCCTCACGGGCTGCAACTCACTCTATAGCGAAGGCGCGACGGCCGGCGCCGGTATCGCGGGCGCCGCGATCGCCGGGTCGATCACGAACAACGCAGCGGTCGCTACCGGCATCGGCCTGGGCGCGGTCGCCGCGGCCCGCGCGGGCGTGCAGTATTCACAGCGCGTCGTGCACACCGGCACGCAGGACAGCATCGCCAGTGTCGCCGGGCCGCTCGCCGTCGGCGCGGTCGCACCGTGGCAGGCGACGCACTCGGTGCCCATCGAAGAAGACGAGAAAGGCCGCGTGACGGTGAGCCGCACGATCAGCAGCGGCACGCTCGACTGCAAGGAAATCGTATTCTCCGTCGATCGCGACGCAACCCAGGACCGCGCCGCCGAAAGCGCGTTCTACGTGGCGTCCGTCTGCCGCGACGGCATCAAGTGGAAGTGGGCGTCGGCCGAACCGGCGACACCGCGCTGGGGCGCCCTGCAATGACGATGCGCTTCATCCTGATTCTGTCGGCGGCCGCGGCGAGCTGCGCGATCGTGAGCGGGTGCGCGCCGTCGTCGATTGGCGCCGCGAGCGGAGCGGCCGCCGGCGTCGCGACGGGTCTCGTGTCGAGCAATCCGGCGGTCGGCATCGGCGTAGGTATTGCGGTGCAGGCGGCCACCGATGAAGCCGTGCGTCGCGTGATGAAGTCGCTGCACAAGGATCAGCAGGAAGCGATCGCAGTCACGGCGGGCGATCTCACGATCGGCGAGACGCGGCCGTGGCGCGTGAAGCATACGCTGCCGGTCGAGAACGGGCACGGTGAGGTGCGCGTGGTACGCGAGTTCAGGAGCGCGCTCGCGGAATGCAGGGAATTCGCGTTCTCCGTCGTCGATGGCGACGAAGCCGGCGCGCCGCAAAGCTGGTTCCTCGCGACGACTTGCAAACAGTCGAACGGGTGGAAGTGGGCGTCGGCGGAACCGGCGGTGGAAAGGTGGGGGAATTTGCAGTAGCTTTTTCTCGCACGCGATAAAAAGGCGGCTTGCCCTTACGAGGCAAGCCGCCTTTTCATATGTGCGACCGAATCAGGATTCCACATCCTCCAGACTCAACATCTCCGTCTGATCGTTATACGAAAAAATCTCGCCGTAACGCCCCCATGTAATCACCGCATCGAGCGTCTCCTCGGCGGCTTTATCGGAGAGAAAATCCTCCAGCTCCTGCTCGAAGCGCACGCGCGGCGCGCGATGCCCCGGCCGCTCGTTCAGCACCTTCCGTATCCGCGCCGCCAGTGGAATATGCCGCAGCAAATGCTCGGCGAACATCATCTTGCGCTCCTGCGTGCCGAATTCCGCGAACACGCGCGCGGGTGGCGTCAGGAAAATATCGCCCTCGCGCACATCCGCGAAACCGAGGTACTGCAGCACTTCGGCGACCGGAAACAGATCGTCCACTTCGAGATGCAGCGAACGCGCGATTTCCGGCATGTCGGCGCGGCCGTGGTAAGGATCGGCGGCGAGCGTTTCGATCAGACCCGCCATCAGGTTCGTCGACACGTTCGGCAGCCAGCTTCCCAGCTCCAGCCCCTTCTTCGTCGCCTCGCCGAGCTTGCGCGCGGTCATCTTCGCGTAGATGTCGTCGACGAGACGCCGGAACGCCGGGTCGAGCCGGTTGCGCGGATGCTTGAACGGCACCTTGATCTCGGCCATCACGCGCCCCGGATTCGACGACAGCACCAGAATCCGGTCGCACATGAATACCGCTTCCTCGATGTTGTGCGTGACGATCAGCACCGACTTGATCGGCATGCGCCCCTGCGTCCAGAGATCGAGCAGGTCGGTGCGCAGGTTTTCGGCGGTCAGCACGTCGAGCGCGGAAAAAGGCTCGTCCATCAGCAAAAGCGTCGGATCGACCACGAGCGCCCGCGCAAAACCCACGCGCTGGCGCATGCCGCCCGACAACTCGCGCGGATACGCGTTCTCGAAGCCGTCGAGACCGATCAGGTCGATCGCCGCGAGCGCGCGCTCGCGCCGCTCGCGCGCGCCGACTCCCTGCGCTTCGAGTCCGGCCTCGACGTTTTGCAGCACGGTCAGCCACGGAAAGAGCGCGAAGGTCTGAAACACCATCGCGACGCCCTTCGCCGGCCCGCGCAACGGCTGGCCGAGATAGGTGACTTCGCCGCCCGTCGGCTCGATCAGCCCGGCGATGATCCGCAACAACGTGGACTTGCCCGACCCCGAGCGCCCCAGCAAGCCGACGATCTCGCCCTCGCGCAGCGACAGGTTCGCGTCGTCGAGCACGAGCAGTTCGCCCTGCGTCTTGTTGAAACCCCGGCTGACGCTATCGACCCGCAGGATCTCTTCGCCGAGACGCGGCGGCGTTGTCGGCGTGGCGGTGCCCTGCTGCACCGGCGTTTGCATGTTCTTGACGTTCTGCATCGGAACTCGTCCTCAATCCAGCCGGAGCTTCGCTTCGGCGTACGCGTACAGGGGGCGCCACAGCAGTCGGTTGAACAGCGTGACAAAGAGCGACATCACGGCGATGCCTAAAATGATCTTCGGATAGTCGCCGGCGGCGGTCGTCTCGGCGATATAGGCGCCGAGGCCATGCGCGACGAGCTTCGTATCGCCCCACGACACTGCTTCGGCCACGATGCTCGCGTTCCACGCGCCGCCCGAGGCCGTGATCGCGCCGGTGATGTAGTACGGCAGGATGCCCGGCAGCATCGCCTGACGCCACCACTGCCAGCCCTTGATCTGGAAGTTGGTCGCGGCCTCGCGGTAGTCGTTCGGATAGGACGTCGCGCCCGCGATCACGTTGAAAAGGATATACCACTGCGTTCCGAGCACGATCAGCGGCGAAAGCCAGATGTCCGGGTTCAGGTGAAACTTCACGATCACGACGACGAACACCGGAAACAGCAGGTTCGCCGGGAACGCGGCGAGGAACTGCGCGACCGGCTGAAGCTTCTCCGCGAGCGCCGGACGCAGCCCGATCAAGACGCCGACCGGCACCCAGATCACCGAGGCGATCGCGATCAGCACGATCACACGCAGGAGCGTGATGAGCCCGAGCACGAACACGTGCCCGACTTCGTGCCACGTGACGCCGGTCATGACGAACGCCGTCACCTTCCAGACAACGAGCGCCGTCACGATCAGGATCACCGCCGCCCACGCGATGTCGCCCGCGCGTCCGGGCGTCGTGCCTTTGGGCAGCGGAATGCGCACGACGCCTTGCAGCGGCGGCAGCTTGATCGGCGCGCGCGCGGCCTTCGCGAAGAGCCAGCCGGCCGGCACGAGCAGCCGGTGGATCAGGCGCGTGCGGCGGATCAGGTCGAGCAGCCACGATTCCGGCGCGTTGCCCGAACTCGTCGTCTCCATGCGGAACTTGTCCGCCCACGCGACGAGCGGACGGAACATCAGCTGGTCGTAGGCGAGGATCACGATGGTCATCGTCAGGATCACCCAGCCGATCGCGCCCAGGTTGCGCTCGCCGATGGCCGCCGCGAGATACGCGCCGATGCCCGGCAGCACGATGGTGCGATTGCCGACCGTGATCGCTTCCGAGGCGACCACGAAAAACCAGCCGCCCGACATCGACATCATCATGTTC
Organism: Caballeronia humi; assembly: GCF_001544475.1. Lineage (GTDB taxonomy): Bacteria > Pseudomonadota > Gammaproteobacteria > Burkholderiales > Burkholderiaceae > Caballeronia > Caballeronia humi. The sequence continues at coordinate 113,973 of NZ_FCNW02000016.1, forward strand.
CAGATGAGGCCCGGCATCGAAAACGGCACTTCGAGCTTCCAGAAGCGCTGCCAGTTGGTCAGGTGAAAGCCGCGCGAGACTTCGTCGAGGTCGCGCGGCACCGTGCGCAGCGACTGATAGAAGCTGAACGTCATGTTCCACGCCTGGCTTGTGAAGATCGCGAAGATCGCCGCGCACTCGGCGCCGATCACGCGGCCGGGAAACAGCGCGAGAAAGAAGGTGACCGTAAACGAGATGTAGCCGAGCACCGGCACCGACTGCAGGATGTCGAGAATCGGCACGAGCACGACCGACGCGCGCCGGCTCTTCGCCGCGAGCGTGCCGTAGGCGAGCGTGAATATCAGCGACGCGACCATCGCCGCGAGCATGCGCAACGTCGTGCGCAGCGCATATTCCGGCAGATTCGACGGATCGAGGGAAATCGCCTGGCTTTGCAGCGTGGAGATCGGCGCCATCGTCTCGTGGAAACCGACTGCGGCGAGCGCGATGATGCAGATGATCATCGGGAACGCGACGAAATCCCAGCGATTGGGCAGGAGCCGCCACGCCGACGCGTTCGCCATGCGATTCAGATTGAAACCAAAATCCATAGAGGCCCTCCCCGTGAGGCTTGTTGCGTATGGCTGCCGGCGTGCGTTTTCGCGTTTGCCGTGCAGAACCGGCCGACACTACACCAAGCTGCATGACAGGCACAACCGCGCAAGCCATCTTCGACTGTTGCTCATCGGCACATGCGATGCAAAATGAAGCGCCAGCGAGGATCATGGCGTAAGGCGCCATCCCCGGTGACGTATTCCGCCGATCACGAAAACCTGCGTTCAAGCGAGGACAAACCCGCTATTTTGTTCGGTGCGCGTCGTATCAACCGACAAGATGCTTGATAGCCGGCCAAAAACATCGTCCAATCGTGGCTTGTCTGCTAAAAGAAGAATTGTCCGGCCGATGCGCCCTTCGCGACTAGAGGATCGATGAACAAGACAACCTTGCACCATGTGACCGCGACGCTCGGCCTCGCGTTGCTCGCATGCGCGTGCTGGGTTTTTGCCGGCGCGCTGTCGGACCGAATGGTACAACAAGAAATGTCCGCCACGGTGCGCGCGGAGCGTCAGATGGCGGCATCGATCGTCGACAACATGGCGCAGATCATCGCGAGCGACCTGGCGATGTCGCGCGCCATTCCGGCCACGCTCGCCCAGATGGACCTGATGCAGCACGCGCTCGTGGAATCGCGGCATTATGCCTCGAAGCCGCCGGCGACGGAATCCGAGCGCCGCGCCGACTGGATGGCGCGCGCCGAGCTCGTCAAGGTCAACAATTTCCTGCACGACGCACAGGGCTTTTCCGGGCTCGATTCCGTCTGGCTCGTCAACGATCAGGGCCTCTGTGTCGCATCCAGCAACGCCACCGACGAGACCAGCTTCATCGGCTTCGACATGAGCGGACGCGGCTACGTGGCGCGCGCGCTGCTCGGCGGCTTCATCGAAATGTACGGCGTCGGGCGGCTTTCCGGCGAGCCGGGCATCTTCATCGCGGCGCCTGTCTACGACGACGGCTTTCTCGTCGGCGCGGTGATCGCGAAGGTGAGCATCGACCGGCTGCGGCACTGGGTGTCGCGCGCGGGCACGTTCGTGACCGACGAGAACGGCGTCGTCGTGATGGCGCACGACGGCCGGCTCGAATACGAAGCGATGCCGAACGCGCCGGTCGCGCGCATGACGCTCGCGGAACGCGTCGATCATTACCGGCGCGAAGCGTTTCCCGAACTGCGCGTCGCGCACATCGGCGCGCAGATTCGCGAGACGGAGAAGTGGCTGCCGCTCGCCGTCGCCGATACGTTCTACGCCGCCAACGGCAGCACCCTGCCTTCGCTATACGACGAGCGCACGGGCCTCAATTCCGGGCTTTCGGCGCACATCGTGCATCCGCTCACGAGCTGGCCGGACCTCACGCGCAACCACAGCCGCGACCGCATCCTCGTGTTTCTCACGATGCTCGGCATCGTCGCGCTCGTGACCGTGATCGCGACGTCGTATTCGCGTGAGCGGCGCCTGCACCGCGCGACCCGCGATCTCGCCGAGCAGTTGCAGGCCGCCAATACGCTGCTCTCGGCGGAAGCGCGCCACGACGCGCTGACAGGCGCCCTCTCGCGCCGCTATTTCCTCGACACGCTGCGCCACGAGGTCGAACTCGCGCGCGCGGCGGGCACGCCGCTCTCGGTCGCGATCGCCGATCTCGACTACTTCAAGCAGATCAACGACCGTTTCGGCCACGCGTCGGGCGACCGTGCGCTCGAGCATTTCGTCGAGGTGTGCCGCGCGCAACTGCGCCCGAGCGATGCGATCGGCCGGCTCGGTGGCGAGGAATTCGGGCTGCTCCTGCCGCAGACGGCGCTCGCCGACGCGCAGGCCGTGCTCGAGCGGCTGCGCAAGCGCTTCCACCACGAGCACTGCGCGCATCTGCCCGAGGATGCCTCGCTGACGGTGAGCATCGGCATTACGGAACTGGCCGAGGGCGACGCCACCGAGTGGATTTTGAGCCGCGCCGACCTCGCGCTCTACGAGGCGAAATCGCGTGGACGCGACCGCAGCGAAGTGCGCCCCGCCGATACGGCGCCGTCCGCGCGGCGGCCGGAAAACTCGCTGACCGGAAAGTGATCGCCTTTGCCATGCACCGCAGCAACGCTTGAGCACAGCAGGTATCATCGACATTCAACTATCGACGCCGCTGTCCTCGGGAGGTTTGCATGAAGGGAAATCTGGTCATCGTCTGCCGCGATCAGGACGCTGAAGCATTCGACCACCTGCTCGCCGAATATGGCTCGTTCCAGACCCGGCTTTCATCGACCACGTGGTTCCTGAAAATCGACGTCGCGCCGGAAGTGATCCAGGAGGAGATCCTGGAGCGGCTCGGCAAGTACACGACACATTACATTTTCGAAGCGCAGACGGTCACCTACAACACCGTCGACAGCGAAGCGGCCTCCGCGCTCGAAACGCTCTTCGACTGAAAATCGCTCAGATCGCCCGCTCTTCGCGGTGCGATCCCGCGCGGCGCTCCTCGGCCGGACGCGTCGCGACCTCGAACGGGAACGTCATCAACACCTGCAAGCCGCCGCCCTCGTGATTGCCGATCTCGCATTCGCCGCCGGCGCGCCGCGCCAGCCGCTCGACGATCGCGAGGCCCAGGCCGCTATGACCGCTGCCGCCGCGCGCCGGATCGAGCCGCACGAACGGCCGGCTCGCCTTGATCAGATCGTCCGGCGCGATGCCGCCGCCGTGATCCGCCACGCTCAGCACCCAGCCATTTACGCCCCTTGAGGTCTCGATGACGATCGGCGGCGCGCCGTAGGCGTGCGCGTTGTCGAGCAGGTTCGAGAGAACGCGGTCGAGCGTCGCGGCGGGCAGCACGAAACTCGGGCCCGCCAGCAGGCGCGTCTGGACCGGCTGCGCGCCCGGCGTCACCGCGCGATACGTGCGCGCGATCTTCTCGCACTGCTGGTCCACTTCGATCGGCTCGCTGCCGTCCGCGCGATCGTGCGCAAAGACGAGAAACTGGTCGACGATATGCGCCATCGAATCGACGTCGCGCACGACGCCGTCACGGGTTTTCGCGTCGTCCATCATTTCGGCGCGCAAACGCAGGCGCGCGAGCGGCGTCTTCAGGTCGTGCGCGACACCCGCCAACATCACCGCGCGATCGTTTTCCGTCTGCGAGACTTCGCGCACCATCTGGTTGAAACCGTGCGTCAGTTGCCGCAGCTCGCGCGGGCCGCGTTCGGGCACGGGCGGCGTCGGCTGCCCGCGCCCGAAGCGCCCGACCGCCTGCGCGAGCGAACGCAGCGGCTGCTGCAACTGCCACGCGGCGAGCAATGCAGCCATCACAGCGGTGCTGAAAATGATCGCAAGCCACACCAGCATGCGGTCGCGCGAACGCGGCGGACGCAGCGGCTGCACCGGAACTACGATCCAGTCGGCGTCTTTCAGACCCTTCACCCAGATGCTCGGCGGCGCGCCGGGTTCGCCGAGGCGCACTTCGGTGCCGTCGGGGAAACGATCGCGGATGTCGTCGAGAAAGCGGCCGAGCGGCGGCGGAACGTCGTCGTCCGCCGTGGCGGGCTTCGCCTTCGGCACGTCCGGATCGGTCGGCGGGACGACGCGCACGCGCGAGGGCAGCGGCTGGTTCGGCGAGTTGGCGATGTGCTGGCGCACGGCGTCGACGAGGAACGTGGCCTCTTCGACGGCGTAGCGCGTCTGATTGTTGTCGCGCTCGACGCGAATGACCGCGAACCACGCAAGGTGCGACAGGACCAGCACGCCGATGACGAGTACGACGAGCCGGCCGAACAGCGAATCAATGGGCCGGCGCATTTTGCTCGCCGTCGGGGACGAACACGTAGCCGCGGCCGCGCACGGTCTGGATGAAGCGCGGCGCGGACGGATCGGTTTCGAGGATGCGGCGCAGGCGCCAGACCTGGACGTCGATGCCGCGGTCGGTGCCGTCGTATTCCGGGCCGTGCAGCAGTTCGAGCAGGCGTTCGCGCGTAAGCGTGCGCATCGGGTTGTTGACGAAAATCTTCAGCAACGCGAATTCGCTGCCGGACAGCGTGATCGGCTTGCCGTCCTGCTGCAGTGTGCGCGACTGGAAATCGAGCTTGAAGCGCCCGAACGAGAACGGCTCGCGCTGCTCGGGCGCCGCCGACGGAATCGTGCGCCGCCGCCGCAGCACCGCCTGCACGCGCGCGAGCAGTTCGCGCGGGTTGAACGGCTTGCCGAGGTAGTCGTCGGCGCCGAGTTCCAGGCCGACGATGCGGTCCACGTCGTCCGCGCGCGCGGTGAGCATGATGACCGGGATGTCGTCGCCCGACGCGCGCAGTTTGCGCAGCGCGGTGAGGCCGTCCACGCCGGGCATCATCAGGTCGAGCACGATGAGGTCGGGGCGCTCGCGCTCGATGCGCCGCTCGAGCGAACCGGCGTCGTGCAGCACCGACACTTCGATGCCCTGCCGGACCAGATAGTCGCGCAGGAGATCGCGGAGTTCTGCGTCGTCATCGACGACAAGAATTTGTGTAGTCATGGCAGGAAGTTTAACGCGCGGCCCGCGCGGCATCCGCGAAGAACGCGCCGTAAAGGGTTACGGGGTGTTACGGCGAAAGCGGCTCGTAAACCGGCGTAACAAGCATTCCGTTTGCCGTAACACGCCGTTTGTGAGGAAACCCTACGCTGTGTCTCACCGAAGGCGTGAGACTTGTTCCAAGAGACGCAAGCAACGCTGACTCGGCTTCGCACATCAATAACAGGAGTCCACGATGCTGAAGCAAACCCGAATCCTCGCCATCACCGCCGCCGCGCTCGCCATGACAATCGGCGCCGCCAACGCCGCCACGCCCGCTCCCGATGCTCCGCCGCCCGGCGGTCCCGGCATGGCGATGGCTGGCCCCGGCGGTCCCGGGCACGACGGCCATCGCATGGAAATGCGCATGCAAAAGCAGTTGAACGAACTGCACGGCCAACTGAAGCTTAACGCCGACCAGGAAAAGCTGTGGCAGACCGCACTCGACACGATGAAGCAGAACCACGCCGCCGTGCGCGAGAGCCACAAGCAGATGCGCCAGCAGTTCGAAGCGGCACAGCAGCAGCCGATCCTCGATCTGAACGCGATGCACGCGGCGCATCAGAAGATCGACGTGCAGAACGCGCAGTTGAAGGAGCAGACGGCCACTGCGTGGCTCAATTTCTATAACTCGCTGAACGATCAGCAGAAAACCACTGTCAGCACGGCGCTGAAGAAGCACTTCGCGCGAATGCACGAGCGCCACGAGCGCTGGGGCAAGCATGGCGCGCCGGGTGCGGACGGCGCGGCTTCGGCGGTGAAGCCGTAAGGGCCACCCGAGACTCGCGCCTCACACGGCGCAAGTCGATCTCGCTGCGCCAACGCAAAACGGCCCGAACGGGCCGTTTTGCTTGCTGCGAGCGCCTATTTGAACTTCAGGCCAGATCGAACACCAGCACCTCGGCGTCGTCACCGCGCTCGATCGTCACCTTCGACACGTCTTCCAGCTTCGCCGCATCGCCGGCCTTGAGCGCCTCGCCGTTCACCGACACCGCCCCGCGCGCCACATGCACATACACGCGCCGCCCGGCCGGCACGTCGAACTCCGCGCGCTCGTCGCCGTTGAAAAGACCGGCGTAGATCTCGGCATCGGCGCCGACCTTCACCGCGCCGTCGCGGCCCGAGGGCGATGCGATCACGCGCAGGCGGCCGCGCTTTTCGGCATCGTCGAAACGCTTTTCCTCGTAGCCGGGCGCGCCGCCCTGCGCATCCGGAATGATCCAGATCTGCAGAAAATGCGCGGTTTCGCTCGGCGAACCGTTGTACTCGCTGTGCCGCACGCCGGTGCCGGCGCTCATGCGCTGGACGTCGCCGGGGCGGATCGTCGAGCCGTTGCCCATGCTGTCGCGGTGCGCGAGCGCGCCTTCCAGCACGTAGCTGATGATTTCCATGTCGCGATGGCCGTGCGTGCCGAAGCCCTGCCCGCCCGCGACGCGATCCTCGTTGATCACGCGCAGCGCGCCGAAGTGGACGTGCTCCGGGTCGTGGTAGTCCGCGAACGAAAAGCTGTGGTACGAATCGAGCCAGCCGTGGTTGGCATGACCGCGCTCGTTGCCGCGTCGAATCTCGAACATTTCGTTTCTCCGGTTGGTTTTGCGATGCAGTCAATGTAAGGGCGCGAGGCCTCCCGAACAACGGGCGCGGCGGCACTACACCGTCCTGAAAATGTGCGTAATCGGAGAAATCCGGGTTCGATGGCGCCGTGCACGGCTTCGGGTAAAATACCGCGCTTTTCGCCGGCGGGGGCCGCCTGGCGGGGTCTGGCGTAAGTTTGGTCCGTGCGCGAAAGCGCTCGCAGTCCGTCGCAAAATCGCCGTGCCCCAATTTTGGACGCCTAGAATACCGACCGTTGGAGCACCAATGGCCCACGCGGCGCAGATACGTCCATGAAACCGCACGTCATCAAGGAATCACCATGCTTCAAGGCTACGGGCCGCTGATTCTCTCGGGCACCTGGCAGACCGTCAAACTGGCGGTGCTGTCGCTCGTTTTCGCTTTCGTCATCGGGCTGATCGGCGCGGGTGCGAAGCTCTCCAGGAACCGCATCACGTCGGGCATCGGCACGCTGTATACAACGCTGATCCGCGGCGTCCCCGATCTCGTGCTGATGCTTCTCCTCTTCTACAGCATCCAGATCTGGCTGAATCAGCTCACCGACCTGCTCGGCTGGGACCAGATCGACATCGATCCGTTTCTCGCCGGCATTCTCGTGCTCGGCTTCATCTACGGCGCGTATTTCACCGAAACCTTCCGCGGCGCGTTCCTTTCCGTGCCGCGCGGCCAGCTCGAAGCGGGCGCCGCCTACGGCATGACGCCGTGGCAGACCTTCTCCCGCATCATGTTTCCGCAGATGATGCGTTTCGCGCTGCCCGGCATCGGCAACAACTGGCAGGTCATGGTGAAGGCGACGGCGCTCGTGTCGATCATCGGTCTCGCGGACGTGGTGAAGGCCTCGCAGGACGCCGGCAAGGGCACGCTGCGGTTTTTCTTCTTCACGCTGCTCGCGGGCGCGATCTATCTCGTGATCACGACCGTCTCGAATTTCGTGCTGATCTGGCTGGAACGCCGCTATTCGATCGGCGTGCGCAAGGCAGACCTATAAAAAGCGGCGGACCCCATGCTTGAAATCATCCAGGAATACTGGAAGAACTACCTCTTCACCGACGGCTACCGCATCACCGGCCTCGCCATCACGATGTGGCTCCTGGTCGTATCGATCGCGTTCGGGTTCTGTCTCTCGATACCGCTTGCCGTGGCGCGCGTCTCGAAAAACCGGCTGCTCTCGCGCGGCGTGTGGCTGTATACCTATGTGTTTCGCGGCACGCCCCTCTATGTGCAGCTTCTGCTCTGCTATACGGGGCTTTACAGCCTGCAAGTGGTGCGCGACCACATGCTGCTCGACCAGTTCTTCCGCAACGGCATGAATTGCACGCTGCTCGCGTTCACGCTCAACACCTGCGCGTACACGACTGAAATCTTCGCCGGCGCGATCAAGGCGACGCCCTACGGTGAGATCGAAGCGGCGCGCGCGTACGGGATGTCGTCGTTCACGCTGTATCGGCGGGTGATTTTGCCGTCGGCGCTCAGGCGCGCACTGCCTTACTACAGCAACGAAGTGATCCTGATGCTGCACGCCACGACGGTCGCTTTCACGGCGACGGTGCCCGACATCCTGAAGATCGCGCGCGACGTGAATTCGGCGACGTACAAGTCGTTCGAGGCGTTTGGCATCGCCGCGCTGCTCTACCTCGTCATTTCGTTCGCGCTCGTGTGGCTGTTCCGCCGCGCCGAGTATCGCTGGCTCGCGTACCTGCGGCCGCAGGGCAAATAGTCTCCCAGGACCGCACATGAATTCCCAGATGCAAAAGCTTTTTGTCGACGACCTCCACAAGCAGTACGGCAGCAACGAAGTGTTGAAAGGTGTGTCGCTCAAGGCGAAGGCCGGCGACGTGATCAGCATCATCGGCTCGTCGGGGTCGGGCAAGAGCACGATGCTGCGTTGTATCAATTTTCTCGAGCAGCCGAACCAGGGGCGCATTTTCGTCGACGGCGCGGAAGTCCGCACGCTCAAGGACAAGACGGGCGCGCTGAAGGTCGCCGACCAGAAGCAGTTGCGCGACGTGCGCTCGAAGCTCTCGATGGTGTTCCAGCACTTCAATCTGTGGTCGCACATGAACGTGCTGGAGAACGTCATGGAAGCGCCGGTGAACGTGCTCGGGCTCTCGAAGAAGGACGCCGAGGACCGCGCTCGGACGTATCTGGAGAAAGTCGGGCTCGCGCCGCGCGTGGAGAAGCAGTATCCGTCGCATCTGTCGGGCGGGCAGCAGCAGCGCGTCGCGATCGCGCGGGCGCTGGCGATGCATCCCGACGTCATGCTTTTCGACGAACCGACGTCCGCGCTCGATCCGGAACTCGTCGGCGAAGTGCTGAAGGTAATGCAGACGCTCGCGGAGGAAGGCCGCACGATGATCGTCGTGACGCATGAAATGGCGTTCGCGCGCAACGTGTCGAACCACGTCGTGTTCCTGCATCAGGGGAAAATCGAGGAGGAAGGACACCCGCACGAGGTGTTCGGCAACCCCAAGAGCGAGCGACTGCGGCAGTTCCTGTCGGGCAGCCTGAAGTGATCCCTGTAGTTCTTGTAGTCGAGTTACCTGAAAAGCGTCCGCCGGGCGCTTTTTTTACGCCCGCGAGGCCCGCGCAGCATGGTTTTGGCCTCTTTATCGCCCTACCCCTCGATCGATCACTCGTCAATAGTGTCATTCCTTGACCTAAAGCTTACAACTTCATTAAACGCTTATCCGGTAAGGGTTTAGGCAACATCTGATCGATGCGGCGTGTCGCACGTGGCACACCGGCATTGCATTTTTGAGACACATGGATGGGAAACAGCAAATTTCTTTGGCGCCCAAATCGTATTTTGATAAATTAGTAATCAAAGTACCAAAACGAAGTTCACAAAAAGTAGTTTTACTTCAAAAAGAACTGAGGAGACGCCGAATCCGCTGGCCGGCAACCGTGCCCTCGCCCTTCCCGGGCGCGCGACGCGGCATACCGGCCTTCGTGTGTTTCCTCTGAAAACGATTTCCGGTTGGATGCGCTCGCATCTGGCATCGAACCACACGGCAGCACTTGGGGTTCCTTTTTTTGACAGGGTTGGAGGAGATGATGAAGAAAGCTTTGCTCGCGGCATCGCTGCTGACGGTCGGCGTTGCAGCTCACGCTCAAAGCAGCGTGACGCTGTATGGTCGCCTGGACGCGGGGCTCGAATACATGACCGGCGTGCCGCAAGGCGTCGGCGCGGCCGGTCAGGCCACCAGCAGCACGCACCGCTTCCGCGCGGAAAGCGGCGACTGGGGTACGAGCCTCTGGGGCATGAAGGGCGTCGAAGACCTGGGCGGCGGCTACAAGGCCGTGTTCCAGTTGGAAGGCAGCTTCAACACGATGACGGGTCAGGGCCCGGGCAACAACGGCATCTTCAATCGCTGGGCGACGGTCGGTTTCGCGAACAACAACTTTGGTACGTTGCTGTTGGGCCGTGAACTCTTCATCGCTAACGGCGTGTGGGACTTCGATCCGTTCGGCCAGTCGAACTGGTCGTCGGCTTCGCTGGTGCGTGGCCGCAACTGGCCGCAATCGAGCAACAACATTTCGTACCAGTCGCCGAAGTTCTACGGCTTTGACGTCTACGGCCAGTACGCGCTGTCGAACGCGACGAACTGGAATGGTAACGGCACGACGCCGCAAGGCCGTGAAGGCGGTCTGCAACTGACGTACACGTCCGCGCTCTTCCAGATCCGCGGCATGTACGACGAAATCCGCAATCCGGCAAACGGTCAGCTCGGCGGCGTGTATGACCCGCTCAACGGCGGCACGGCGAACGGCAACGGCGTGTACGGCTTCTCGCGCGAGTACACGGCGGCGTTCAACGTGTTCCTGGGCCAGTTCAAGATCCAGGGCGCTTATCAGGCCATCCGCAGCTCGGGCATGACGAATCTGCTGCCTGGCCAGCCGTCGACGATCGACCACGAATGGGGTGGTGTGACGTGGCAAGCCACGCCGGCAGCGGCGCTGATCGCTGCGGTCTATCACTCGAACGCCAACAACGGCGCCGGCAATGCGACGCTTTACACGGTCGGCGGCTCGTACAACCTGTCGAAGCGCACGCTGCTGGACATTCAGGTGGCGACCGTGCAGAACAGCAAGTCGGCCAACTACGGTCTGAACGCCAACAACTTCGGCAACGCTGCGTCGACGGACAACCCGTTGCAAGGCCACAGCCAGTCGGGCGTGTATGCAGGTATCCAGCACTCGTTCTGATCGACGGGGCTGACACAGAAAAGGTTTGAGAGAGTTTTCACGCTGCTGCGAGAGGCGCGTATCGGTGCGGTGCCCGAAAGGGTATCGCACCGTTTTTTATTTTCGCTCGCGCATTGGGGTTTCCACACCGGTTGATGCGCCTGGGCTTCTGTGGAACTTGATTTCTTTGCGGTCTATTTGCTCTGCCCCTGTCCGGGGCGGGACTCACTTTCTTTGCTGCTGCAAAGAAAGTAAGCAAAGAAAGCAGCTTCCCACC
>NZ_FCNW02000017.1 GCF_001544475.1 Caballeronia humi
AAGTCGATGGGCGGCGGCTGGGTGACGAACGCCGAGCGCATGACCGCGACGATGTACGGCGCGAACGGCGGCCCGGTTGCCCCGGAAGCGGCCGCTCCTGCGTCGGCGGCGGCGCCGGCCTCGGCGGGAAGCACGCAGGGGCCGCCTCCATGAACGACGCACCGCTGATCGCCTGCCACGAGTGCGACCTGCTGCAACGCGAAACGGTGCTGCCGGGCGGTGGCACCGCGCGCTGCACGCGTTGCGGCGCGGAGCTGTATCGCAACCGTCCCGACAGCCTGAACCGTTCGCTCGCGCTGACGCTCGCGGCGATCGTGCTTTTCGGTATCGCGAATGCCTTTCCGATCGTGGGCCTCTCGGTGAACGGCGACATCGTGCAGACGACCCTGTTCGGCTCCGTCCGCATCCTGTATCGCGACGGCATGTGGCCGCTCGCCGGGCTCGTCCTCTTCACGACGCTCCTGATGCCGCTGCTGCAACTCGTGACGATCGCGTACCTGCTGCTGCCGTTGCGGCTCGGACGCCCGCCGCAACGGCCCGACGTCGCGTTCCGCTTCCTGCAATGGGCGGGCTCGTGGGGCATGACCGAGGTCCTGATCCTCGGCGTGCTGGTCGCGCTGGTGAAGCTCGCGCATATCGCGGGCGTGGTGCCGGGCATTGCGCTGTGGGCGTTCGGCGCGCTGATGCTGCTGCTCGCCGCCATCTCCGCCGCTTTCGATCCGCGCGAGTTCTGGGAACGCATCGCCACGCTGACGAGCGGCGCCACGCCGCGTGCCTACGCGCCTCACGTATCGGCTGCGGCGCATACCGCTGCGCGGGCCGGGCTCTTCACGTGCCACGATTGCGGCCTGCTTTCGAAGGCGGCGCCGCACGCGCACGACGCACGCTGCCCGCGCTGCGGCGCGGAACTTCACTTTCGCAAGCCCGAGAGCCTTGCCCGCACATGGGCGTTTCTGGTTGCCGCGATCATCTTGTACATCCCAGCCAACACCCTGCCGATGATGGACACGAGTTCGCTTTTCGGCGCGCAGAAGGACACGATCCTCTCCGGCGTCGTGTACCTGTGGACCTCGGGCTCGTGGCCGCTCGCGGTCGTGGTTTTCATCGCGAGCATCGCCGTGCCGATGCTCAAGATCCTCGCGCTGATCTTTCTCGTCGTGTCGGCGCAGGCGCGTTCAGGCTGGCAGCCGACGCAGCGAACGCGCATCTACCGGGTGGTGGAATTCGTCGGGCGCTGGTCGATGCTCGATATCTATGTCGTCACGCTGCTGGTCGCGCTCGTGCAGTTCAACGCGCTCGCGACGATTCACGCCGGGCCGGCCGCGATCGCATTCGGCGCGGTGGTCGTGCTCACGATGTTCGCCGCGATGTCGTTCGATCCGCGCCTGATCTGGGACGCGGCGGAGAAGAATCGTGGCTAGGCCACCCGATTCGCACGACGATCCCGAGTTCCCGGAAGCCGTCGCCAAGCCGCGCTCGCGCTTTCGCGTACAACTGGTGTGGCTCGTGCCGTTGATCGCGGTGCTGATCGGCGGGTGGCTCGCGGTGAAGGCGATTCTGGAGAAAGGCCCGACGATCACCATCAGCTTCGTCACCGGCGAGGGCCTGGAGGCGGGCAAGACCAAGATCAAGTTCAAGAACGTCGATATTGGCGTGGTCACGAGCGTCGTGCTGGCGCCGGATCACAAGCGCGTCGTCGCGACAGCGGAACTTTCCAAGGACGCAACCAGCATGCTCGTCGACGATACGCGCTTCTGGGTCGTGCGCCCGCGCATTTCGGGCGGCACGGTGTCGGGCATCGGCACGCTGTTGAGCGGCTCGTACATCGGCATGGACATCGGCACACAGACTAAGGAGCGGCGCGCATTTGTCGGGCTGGAGGTGCCGCCCGTCTTCGCGAGCGGCGTGCCGGGGCGCGAGTTCATGCTGAAGGCGGAAAACCTGGGCTCGCTCGACGTCGGCTCGCCTGTGTACTACCGGCGTTTGCAGGTGGGACAGGTCACGGCCTTCGAACTCGATGCCGACGGCTCCGGCGTCACCCTGCAGGTGTTCGTCAACGCGCCCTACGACAAATACGTGAAGGGCGACACGCGCTTCTGGCAGGCAAGCGGCATCGACGTCTCGCTCGATACAGGCGGCGTGAAGCTCAACACGGAATCGCTGGTGTCGATCCTGATCGGCGGCCTTGCTTTTCAGGGCGCGCCCGATTCGGTCGACGTCGCCGAGGCCGCGCCGCGTTCCGTCTTCGCGCTCTACGATACGCGTGCCGAAGCGATGAAGCGCCACGACCGCATCGTCGACGACTACGTGTTCAATTTCAAGGAATCGGTGCGCGGCCTCACGGTGGGCGCGCCGGTCGATTTCCGGGGCATCGTCGTGGGCGAGGTGGCGGCGATCAACACGCGCTACGACCCGGTCAAGCGCGAGTTCAGCATCCCGGTCGAAGTGCATTTCTATCCGGAGCGCTTCACGTCGCGCTACGAATCCGGCGAAAAGGGCGGCAGAGTCGGCGGCGATCGGCGCGCGCTCGCGCAGATGCTGGTCGAGAACGGCCTGCGCGCGCAGTTGCGAACCGGAAGCCTGCTAACCGGGCAGCTTTACATAGCCGTCGACTTCTTCCCGAATGCGCCGAAGGCTTCGATGAACTGGGACAGGCAGCCGCCCGAAATGCCGACGGTGCCAGGCGGCTTGCAGTCGCTGCAGGATTCGGTGACGGCGCTGATCGCGCGGCTGAACAAAATTCCGTTCGAAGGCATCGGGAAAGACCTGCGCGGCACGCTGAACACAGCGGACAAGCTGCTCAAGACACTCGATACGAGCGTCGCACCCGAGGCGCGGGATACCTTGCGCGCCGCGCGCACGGCACTCGATGCCGCCGACCGCACGCTCAAGCCCGACTCCGCGATCGCGCAGAGCACGACAGAAACGTTGCGCGAACTGTCGCGCACGGCGGCGGCGTTCCGCGCGCTCGCCGAATATCTCGAACGCCATCCCGAGGCGCTCATTCGTGGCAAGCCGGCGGAGGAGAAACCGTGATGCGCTTCCTGAACGTCGCGGCGGTGTTGATCGCGATGATGTCGATGCTGGCCGGCGGCTGTTCGACGTCGCCGCGCGCGTCCTTCTATACGTTGAGCCCGATGGCTCCTTCGGCTTCGTCTTCGTCGGAAAGTGCTCCCGTGGCAGTGCAGCCGCCGCCGCTGCGCGTCATGATCGACGCGATCACCGTGCCGGAACTCGTCGAGCGGCCCCAGTTCGTGCTGAGAACCGGCGCGACGCAAGTGACCATCGACGAGTTCGCGCGCTGGGCCGATCCGTTGCGCAGCCAGATTTCGCGCGTGCTCGCGGCGAACCTCTCGCAGTTGCTGCCGGGCGCGCTGGTCTCAGGGTATGCGCAGGCGCCGGACAGTCCGGACGCGTACCGCGTGCGGATCGACGTGCAAAGCTTCGAATCCGCGCCGGGCGAGATGGCGACGATCGCGGTGCTGTGGTCGGTGCGACCGCCGAAGGGCGCGGCGGTCACCGGCCGGACCATCGCGCATGAACCTGTTAGTGCAGCCGGGTACGACGCGCTCGTCGATGCGCACAGCCGGGCGCTCGCCAAGTTGAGCGGGGACATTGCTGACGCGATTCGGCTGGCGGCACGGCAGTAAGCCGATCGCGTGAGCCGTCTCAACGATTGAACCACCGGTATTGGAGCGCGGCAGAAAACGTCTGGAAATTTCCGCCGGCGCTCGCCGTCAGCCCGCGCGACCAGCCGAACTTCGCCGACCACTGCGCGGCGAGCGGCACGGACAGCGTCAAACCGTAGCGCACCGTGCGCTGCAGGTCCTCGTTCTCGACACCGTCCACGCTCGTGCGACCGCCCGTGTAGTACGTGACGTCCGCAGCGATCCAGAGGCCCGGGTGCCAGCCATAGCCGCCGTGCAACTGAAAGACCGGCAGCGGGGACTGGCTGCGCCGATGGCCGTTGAAGAAATCGGAGTTGTCGGCGAAAACCCACACGCCTGCCGAGCCCTCGATGAACCATTTGCCGATCGGCTGCGACAGCCCGATTTCCGGCTTGAATGCCCAACGATTCGCGCCGACGTTGACGAGACGGGTGGGCCAGTATTGTCCGGTCGGCGCGGCGATGCTCAGACTCGCGCCGAGTGTGGTAGTCGGCGTGCGGCGGGCGAACTCTTCCGGCGTGAGCGCCGAACTCCCCAGCAGAATCACGGCGAATCTGAAGCGGAAGTCCGCCATGCCTGACCGGTAGGCATGGCCGGGCGTGCCCTCCACGTTGCCCGTGAGATCAGCGTTGGCGTAGGGGAGCAACGCGGCGATGCTTGCGGTATGCCCGGCCAGGCCGAAACTGTGCGAGTAGCCGACGGAATAGGCGTTGATCTTCGCCTGCAGGTCGGTGACGGGCAGGGAAGGGTCGAGCAGAACCTGGCCGCTGGACCGCGCATAGTTCAACACGGCGAAGTTCGTTCCGACCGGAACATCCGAGTAGGCGCGGGGTTCCATTTCCTGCGCAGCCGCCGACGCCGCCCATTGCAAGGCCAAGGCCGCACTCGCCCGCCCGAGGCGGCGCAGCGCGCGTATCTCCATGCGGACGTTCGTGCGATGCGAGCCTGCCGATGCTGCCGCTGTCGTCATATGCCCGGCCTCTTCGTCTGATCGGTGGCCACGGAGCGCGTGACGCCCCACGCATACCGTCGCGGACGCGCGGCGAAGAGGCAATAGGACCAAGGTCCAATGCGTGGCGCTTCGAATGGGGCTAAGCTGGAATTCGATCTCGCCCGCAGCAGCGGTCGCTCGGATTAGCGAGCCGCAGGCTTTGTTTTCTCGACACCCCACACCGATTCGCCCCGCGAATCGCCATCAAGCCTGTTCTTTGCGGTGCCAGGCAAACGGCCTTGGGAGCCGTCTCCGGACTACACGATCGCGTGGTCGTTCATCGGCTGCGCGCTGACACGGCGCCCCGGCGTCCGAGGACGGGCGATCGACCATCACAGGAGGTGATGATGAAAGTACTCGCGATATTGACGTGCCTGATGCTTTGCTCGAATGCATTCGCGGAGTGCACCACGAACGCACGCGGCATGACCCGATGCAACAATGGAGAAGCGGCTGGCGGCTACAACGCGAACCGGGGCACCGCGTGGAAGTCGGACAAAAATGAGGCCGGCGTGGCGACCACGCAGACGAGCAAGGGCGGCGAAGCGAAGACGAAGAACGGAAAGGGCGTGTACAAGAGCCCGAGCGGCAAGACTTGTGTCAAGACCGCGAACAACCAGGGCTGTAACTGAGGGCGCGTGCTTTTTTAACCCTCTCGCGACCTCAACCGTTCAAATCCACGGCCACCAGTTTCCACGACACCAGTCCACTACGGTGGAAGATCGCGGAATAGCGCGCGTCGCCCGCGCCGTGCTGGTAGGTCACGACGAAGGTATTGACGCTCCGATACCCCGCCGTGGTCTGCGGCGGCTTCGGTGCTTCCAGAGCGGGAGCCGGAACGGAGGCTACGCCGCTGTCACTCGCCGCCGAAGGCACAGGCGGCCGCTCACCCGGATCGCCGCGCGGCGGAACGCCGTTGAGAATCGCCGCCACGCCATCCGGCGTCGCGTAAGAATCGACGAGCGGGCCGACCAGCGCCGCGCCGATCATCGCGCCGATCACGGCAAGCGGATTGCCGCTCTTCTGGATATCGATACGGCGCGTCAGCAGTTCGGTCACCTGCTGCTTCAGACTGTCGCGCAGCGCGGGGAAATCGACGTATTCGTTGACGGTCTGCGCGTCGCGGGCGTCGGCGGCGCGTTTGACGCGATCGAGCGCGATATACGGCGATGCGTACACGAAACCGAGTGCCGCGACGACAACGATCACGACGAGCGCGATAAGAACCGATCTGGTAGTGCGGGTCATTCGATGAAATACCCTCGCGTTTCGTGGAGTCAGTTAATGGACCGCACCAACGCGAGATTTATCCCGATACCCGCACACAACCCGCAAAAACTCACGCAAAAAGCCCGCCGGCAACACCCGCGCGCTCTTCATCGATGCACCGGTCGATCATGCGCGAGACTTCGTCGATATTGCCGACCATGATCACGCGCGACTGCCCGCGATACACGCGCACCGGCGCGCGCCGCTGGGCATCCGGATGCACCGACGCATTGAGCGACACCCGGGCGAACGCAGGCTGGCTCGAGGGCAGCGCGGGCATCTCATCAAAAAGTCCTGGCGCCGTGTCGGGCTCCGGCGCTTTGCAGGAAATCAGCGAGCGCAGATACCGCAGACGGCCGAACTGACGAAAAGGCAGCAAACGGGCAAAACGTTCCATGATGTTTCTCCAGGCGACAGGACGCACGGCGGCTTGCCGAGGCGTCGGCAGCCGTCAGACATTGATGGATGGAAGAGTGACCTAAGCAGATGCCCGATGGGCACTACATGCTTGATACCAACGGCTCGAAAGTCAGAACTCGCCCGAGCGAATCAGCCCGACCGCGATGCCTTCGAGCGCGAACTCCGCGCTGCCGGATTTTACGAAGATGTTTTCGTAATCCGGATTCTCCGCAATCAACTCGACGCCATCCTTCCGGCGCTTCCAGCGCTTGACGGTGACGTCGTCCCCCAGACGGGCGACGACGATCTGGCCGTCCTTCGCCTCGCTTTTCTTCTGCACCGCGAGCAGGTCGCCGTCGAAGATGCCGGCGTCGCGCATCGACAGGCCGCGCACTTTCAGCAAATAGTCCGGCCGGCTCGAAAAGAGCGCCGGATCGAACGAATAGGTCTGTGCGATGTGTTCCTGCGCGAGGATCGGGCTGCCCGCCGCCACGCGCCCGACGAGCGGCAGCGACAACTGCATGATGCTCGCGTGCGGCAGCGTCAATTGATGCGGCCCGTCTTCACCTCGGTCCCCGCCGATCAGGCGGATTCCACGCGACGCGCCCGCCGCCAGTTCGATCACGCCCTTGCGGGCCAGCGCGCGCAAATGCTCCTCGGCCGAGTTCGCCGACGAAAAACCGAGCTCCGCGGCGATCTCGGCTCGCGTGGGCGGAAACCCCGTGCGGTCGATCGCGCGCTGGAGCAGTTCGAACACCTGTTGCTGCCGTGCGGTTAGTTTGCTCATCTTGTTCACTGGCTCGGGCCTCTGGTGCACTGTATGGATGGACAGGTGACTGTATTTTTATACAGTATTCCCAGCTTTTCAAGCTTTACTTTAAGTTCGCCCTCCCGGACGCCATTTCACACGTGATCACGGCGCTTCCGAAGCCGCAACGCCGCATCGGACGGTCGTTAGCACTTTTGCATCTAAAAGAATGAAGAACGATTATTTTTAATAATGAGACGGCCTCGATAGACTGCGATCGTCAACTCAATAAAAGGGAGTGCGGGGAATGGATAGTCGGAAATCGGGAAAAGGCGCGGGATTACGCGCGCGCACACGCGGACTGTTTGCGGCACTCTTGCTGGGTGCGGTTGCGGGGTTGGGCGCGGTTCAGGCGGCGCACGCGCAAACCGCGTTCCTCAATGTCTCCTACGATCCGACCCGCGAGTTGTATCAGGACTTCAACCAGGCTTTCGCCAAGAAGTGGAAGGCCGACACCGGCGAAACGGTGACGTTCAAGCAGTCGCACGGCGGTTCGGGCGGTCAGGCGCGCGCGGTGCTCGACGGATTGCAGGCCGATGTCGTGACCCTCGCGCTCGCCTATGACATCGATGCGCTCGCCGCCAAGGGCCTCGTCGATCAGAACTGGCAGAAGCGCTTGCCGGACAACGCTTCGCCGTACACGTCGACGATCGTATTCCTCGTGCGAAAGGGCAATCCGAAGCAGATCAAGGACTGGCCTGACCTGACGAAGCCGGGCGTTTCGATCGTGACGCCGAATCCGAAGACCTCGGGCGGCGCGCGCTGGAACTATCTCGCGGCGTGGGCCTTCGCGCAGCATCAGCCCGGCGGCAACGAGCAGACCGCAAAGGATTTCGTGACGAAGCTCTACAAGAACGCAGGCGTGCTCGACTCGGGCGCGCGCGGCGCGACGACGAGTTTCGTGCAGCGCGGCCAGGGCGACGTGCTGATCGCCTGGGAAAACGAGGCGTTCCTGTCGGTGAAGGAGTTCGGTACGGACAAGTTCGAGATCGTGGTGCCGTCGGTGAGCATTCTGGCCGAGCCGCCGGTTTCGGTCGTCGACAAGGTTGCGGATCGTCATGGCACGCGCAAGCTCGCCGACGCGTACCTGAAGTACCTGTATAGCGAGGAAGGGCAGGAGATCGCGGCGCGCAACTTCTATCGTCCGCGTTCGACGAAGGTCCCGGCGGAGCTGACGAAGCAGTTTCCGAAGCTGAAGCTCTACACGATCGACGATACGTTCGGCGGCTGGACCAAGGCGCAAAAGACGCACTTCGCCGACGGCGGCGTCTTCGATTCGATCTATCAGCCGCAGTAAGGCAGGTTGCGCATGACAAGGGGCATCGCGAGAGCGATGCCCCTTCAAGCACATGAAGCGGCGCAATTGACGACCGCCTATGGACCAAGCAGTGATGTGCGCCAGGACCCAGGCGCGCTGGAACAGGACGAATCAAGGATGACGACTTTCACTTTCCGCAAACCGAGCGCGCTGCCGGGCTTCGGGCTGACCCTTGGCATCACGGTGGCTTATCTGAGCCTCGTGGTGCTGATTCCGCTCGCGGCCACCTTCGCGAAGACGGCCACGCTCGACTGGGCGCAGTTCGTGCGCGCCGTCACGTCGCCGCGCGTGCTGGCTTCCTACCGGCTGACGTTCAGCGCAGCGCTCGGCGGCGCGCTGATCAACGCCGTGTTCGGTTTTCTCGTCGCGTGGGTGCTCGTGCGCTACACGTTCCCCTTCAAACGCGTCGTCGATGCCGTCGTCGACCTGCCGTTCGCGCTGCCGACGTCCGTCGCGGGCATTTCGCTCGCCGCGGTCTACGCCGAGAACGGATGGATCGGGCAATTTCTCGCGCCGCTCGGCATCAAGGTGGCATTTACGCCGCTCGGCGTACTCGTCGCGCTGACGTTCATCGGCTTGCCATTCGTCGTGCGGACCGTGCAGCCGGTGCTGGAGGACTTCGAGCGCGAGCAGGAAGAGGCAGCCGCTTGCCTCGGTGCGACGCGCTGGCTCACGTTCCGGCGCGTCGTGCTGCCGTCGCTCTTTCCGGCGCTGCTGACGGGCTTCGCGCTCGCGTTCGCGCGCGCGCTCGGCGAATACGGCTCGGTGATCTTCATCGCGGGCAACGTGCCGATGAAGTCCGAGATCACGTCGCTACTCATCATCACGAAGCTCGAACAGTACGACTACGCGGGCGCCACTGCGATCGCGGTCGTGATGCTGTGCGTGTCGTTCCTGATGCTGCTCCTCATCAACACGCTCCAGTGGTTCCTGCAGCGCCGCACGAGCAAGACGGGCGCGGTGCCGGTGGTCGTGGGATCGCTGCACATCGAAGGGGGTCGCGCATGAGCACGCCAAGTCCGAAAGCCGTTTCGATCGATGCGTCCGCGCGCCTCGCGGAGCACAAGCTCGATCCCGTCACCGAGTCGCGCGCCGTGCGCTACGTGCTGATCACGATTTCGCTCGTGTTCCTCGCGCTGTTCCTGGTCGTGCCGCTCGCCGCCGTGTTCGTACAGGCATTCGCTAAGGGCATCGACTACTACTTCGATTCGCTGAAGGACCCGGATGCGTGGTCCGCGATCAAGCTCACGCTGCTTACGGCCGCGATCGCCGTGCCGCTTAACGTGGTGTTCGGACTCGCGGCGTCGTGGGCGATCGCGAAGTTCGAGTTCAAGGGCAAGGCGCTCCTCACGACACTCATCGACTTGCCGTTCTCCGTCTCGCCGGTGATCTCCGGCCTGATCTACGTGCTGATGTTCGGCGCGCAAGGCTGGTTCGGCCCGTGGCTGATCTCGCACGACGTGCAGATCATCTTCGCCGTACCGGGCATCGTCCTCGCGACGATTTTCGTCACGTTCCCGTTCGTCGCGCGCGAATTGATCCCGCTGATGCAGGCGCAGGGCAATGACGAGGAAGAGGCCGCGCACGTGCTCGGCGCATCGGGCTGGCAGATCTTCCGCCGCGTGACGCTGCCGAACGTGAAGTGGGGCCTGCTCTACGGCGTGATTCTGTGTAACGCGCGGGCGATGGGCGAGTTCGGCGCGGTATCGGTGGTCTCGGGCCACATCCGCGGACAAACCGACACCATGCCGCTGCACGTCGAGATCCTCTACAACGAGTACAACTTCTCGGCCGCGTTCGCGGTGGCGTCGCTGCTCGCGCTGCTGGCGCTCGTCACGCTCGGGCTCAAGCTCATCGCGGAGCGCCGCATGTCGCAATCGATCAAGGAAGCACAGGCTTTGCCGTACGAGGCGCCTGTCACGTCCATTCAGAACTGAAGGCGGGAACATCATGAGCATCATCGTTCGCAATCTGCAAAAACGCTTCGGCGATTTCGCCGCGCTCGACAACGTCACGCTCGATTTTCCGGCGGGCGAACTCGTCGCGCTGCTTGGGCCGTCGGGCTGCGGCAAGACCACGCTCCTGCGCGTGATCGCGGGCCTCGAATACGCCGATGCGGGACAGGTCGTGCTGCACGGCGAGGACGTTGCCGAGGTCGGCGCGCGTGAGCGTCAAGTGGGATTCGTGTTCCAGCATTACGCGCTCTTTCGCCACATGACGGTGTTCGAGAACGTCGCGTTTGGTCTGCGCGTGAAGCCGCGCCGCGAGCGGCCTCCGGAAGCCGTGATCCGCGAGAAGGTGCATGAGCTGCTGAAGCTCGTGCAGCTCGACTGGCTCGCGCAGCGCTTTCCGTCGGAGCTTTCGGGTGGTCAACGTCAGCGGATCGCGCTTGCTCGCGCGCTGGCGGTCGAACCGAAGGTGCTGTTGCTCGACGAGCCGTTCGGCGCGCTCGATGCCAAGGTCCGCAAGGAATTGCGCAGCTGGCTGCGGCGCCTGCACGACGAGCTTCACATCTCGACGATCTTCGTCACGCATGACCAGGAAGAAGCGCTCGAAGTGGCGGACCGGATCGTCGTGTTGAATCGCGGGCACGTGGAGCAGGTCGGCAGCCCGCAGGACGTCTACGATCATCCGCAAACGTCGTTTGTGTACGAGTTCCTCGGCGCGGCGAACCGGCTGAAGGGCAGCGTCGATGCGAACGGTTTCGTGGCACAAGGCGCGGCCAAGCCGATCGCCGCCGATGCGAACTTCGCCGGCCCCGCGCTCGCGTATGTGCGGCCGCACGACCTCACGCTGTATCCGACGGAGTCGGGTCATCGCGACGGCATCGTCGTCGATGTCAGGCGCGTCGTGACGCTCGGCGGCTCGGTGCGCATCGAGCTGGAAGGCAGCGAGGGCAACGTGCTCGAAGCCGAACTCGATCGCGAGACGTGGCGCGAGCTGAACCTGAATATCGGCGATGGGGTGACCGCCGTGCCGCGCGTGCTGCGCGTGTTCCCCGCGCAATGACATCAATAGAAGAGAGGCTCACATGAACTTCCAGCAACTGCGTTTCGTGCGCGAGGCCGTGCGTCAGAACATGAACCTGACCGAGGTCGCCAATGTGCTTTACACGTCGCAGTCGGGCGTGTCGAAGCAGATCAAGGATCTCGAGGACGAACTCGGCGTCGATATCTTCATCCGGCGCGGCAAGCGGCTGACCGGGCTCACCGAGCCGGGCAAGGAAGTGCATCAGCTGATCGAGCGGATGCTGCTGGATGCGGAAAATTTGCGGCGGGTCGCGCGTCAGTTCGCGGATCAGGACAACGGGCATCTCGTCGTCGCGACGACGCACACGCAGGCGCGTTACGCGCTGCCGAAGGTGATCCGGCAGTTCACGGAAGTGTTTCCGAAGGTGCACCTTGCGTTGCGGCAGGGCAGCCCGCAGCAGATCGCGCAGATGATCATCAATGGCGAGGCCGATATCGGCATTTCGACAGAAGCGCTGGACCGGTATCCGGATATCGTCACGTTTCCGTGCTATTCGTGGCATCACGTGGTCGTCGTGCCCAAGGATCATCCGCTGGTCGGGCGCGAGAACATCACGCTCGAAGAGGTTGCCGAGTATCCGATCGTCACGTATGACAATGACTTCACCGGACGGTCGCATGTGGATCAGGCGTTCGCGAAGGTCGGCGCGCTGCCCGATGTCGTGCTGACAGCCATCGACGCCGATGTGATCAAGACGTATGTCGAGCTCGGGATGGGGATCGGCATCGTCGCGGCGATGGCGTATGACGCCAAGCGCGATACGGAGCTCGTGGCGCTCGAGACGCAGCATCTGTTCGAGGCAAATACGACTCGCGTCGGGCTGCGAAAAGGGGCGTTCCTGCGGGCGTATGCGTATAGGCTGATCGAAATGTTTGCGCCTCAGCTGGATGAAGCGGAGATTGCCAGCCAGTTGAGGGAAGCGGCTTAGGGTTTGTCGGTGGCGCTTGGACACGGTGAAACCTCAAGCGCCAACGTACAATTGCGTGGATGGAACCCATCAAAACCTTAAACGCGCGGATCGCCGTCCTGGCGACGGGCGGAACCATCGCAGGCCAGGCCGGCGATGCATCCAAAACCGCTGGCTACAAGGCTGGGGTCGTCGGTGTCGACAAATTGCTCGAAGCCGTCCCGGCGCTGTCGCAAGTGGCGCAGATCCACGCCGAGCAGATAGCGAGCATCGACAGCAAGGACATGAGCACCGCGCTCTGGATCGCGCTGAGCCAGCGCATCAATGCGCTGCTCGCTCAGGACGATATCGATGGCATCGTCGTCACGCACGGCACCGATACGCTCGAAGAAACCGCCTATTTCCTGCACCTCACGGTGAAAAGCGACAAGCCCGTCGTGCTGACAGCCGCGATGCGCCCATCGACTGCGCTCTCCGCCGACGGCCCATTGAATCTTCTGAACGCGGTGACCGTCGCGGCGCAAAAATGCGCATGGAAGCAGGGCGTGCTGGTGGCGTTCAATAACCAGATCCACAGCGCGCGTGACGTCACCAAGACCAGCACCTACGCCGTCGATGCTTTTCGCTCGCCTGAGGTGGGCGCGCTGGGCTGGGTGCAGGATGGCCGCGTCGAATTCCAGCGCGCGGCCGTGCGTCCTCACACGACGCAAGCCCCGTTCGATACGCAAGCCGCGCTGCCTGCGGTCGAAATCGTCGCGAGCTATGCGGGTGCGTCGCGTGCTGCGATCGATGCGTTCGTCGGCGGTGGCGTGAAAGGCATCGTGATCGCGGGCACAGGGAACGGCTCGGTACACGCGACGCTTCAGCAAGCCCTTGCCGATGCGACGAAACAGGGCGTAGCGGTCGTGCGCTCATCGCGCGTCGGCTCGGGCCACGTGATGCGCAACGGCGCGGCATCGGACGATGCGCTCGGGTCGGTCAGCGCCGGCACGCTGAACCCATACAAAGCACGCGTGCTCTTGATGCTGGCGCTCGCCGCCAACATAACGAAACCCGCAGCAATCCAGCAGACATTCGATACTTTCTGAAATAAAAAACGCGAACCGAGGTTCGCGTTTTTCATTGGGGCAGGGCAGGTTCAGGCTGCAGCCGGAATCCGCAACACCTGTCCCGGATAGATCTTGTCCGGGCTCTTGAGCATGGGTTTGTTCGCCTCGAAGATGAGGTCGTTCTTCGCGCCGTTGCCGTAGTACTTCTCGGCGATCTTCCAGAGGTTGTCGCCCGACACGACCGTATGGAACTGCGATTCCGCCGCCGGATTCGACACGCTCAACTGGTCGTTCACCTTGTCGACGTGCTGCACGTTACCCGCTGCGACGAGGATCTTCTCCTTCGTCGCCTGATCGGCCGCCTGGCCCGACACCGTCACGGTGTGCGAAGCGCCGTCATACGCGACCGCGAGATTGTCCGCATCGAGACCCTGCGAGCGGATATACGTGGCGATGGCATCGCCTGCCTTCTTGTTGAGCGCCGCGACATCGACGGGCGCGGGGGCCGCCTGAGCCTGGGCAGGGGCCGATACCGCTCCGAACAGCTTCTCGCCTGCGTCCTTGATAAAACTGAGAATACCCATTGTTTAAGCTCCTTAAGTAACGACAGTATCGAAACGAACCGCGGTTGAACCGCTCGCGCAGTCTAGGCAAATTAGTCGCGCGGTCCATCAGATAGTTCTGAGAATCGTTAGCTGGAGTTGTAACAATGAAAGAAGGAAAGGAAAAAGGGCTGGCGCGACCGCGACGATCGATGACATGCCTGTGACATGCACACCGAACGCAACGATCGAGCCAACCCTTTCACTGAATTCGATTAAATCCGACGCGGACACCCGACGAAAACCGTCTGACCGACCAAGGCTTCCCCGGCGCCGCCGGGTGCCGCTCTCGGACCCCACTTGCCGCCCTCAGCCCAGAGCGGCAGTTGTCCCGCGTGCCCATACGCGGGACGCCCCACGGTCAGGCCGCCTTCGCCGCTTCTACCGGCTCTTCGGCAACCTTGAAGTTCGACATGATTTCGAGCGCGCGCACGAGGCCCGAGTGGTCCCATGCCTTGCCGCCATTCGCGGCGCACACGCTGAACAGTTGCTGCGCACTCGCGGTGTGCGGGAGGGCCAGGCCCATCTTGCGTGCACCATCGAGGGCGAGATTCAGGTCCTTCTGGTGCAGTTCGATCCGGAAGCCTGGGTTGAACGTGCGCTTGGTCATGCGCTCGCCGTGCACTTCGAGAATGCGCGACGATGCAAAACCGCCCATCAGCGCTTTGCGCACGCGCTCCGGATCGGCGCCCGAACGCGATGCGAAAAGCAGCGCTTCGGCGACCGCTTCGATGTTCAGCGCGACGATGATCTGGTTCGCGACCTTGCACGTCTGGCCCGCGCCGTTATCGCCGATGAGGGAAATATTCTTGCCCATCAGGTCGAACAGCGGCTTCGCGATATCGAACGAACGCTCCGGGCCGCCGACCATGATCGTGAGCGTTGCTTCGCGTGCGCCCACTTCGCCGCCCGAGACCGGTGCGTCGAGGTAATCGCAGCCGAGCGCGTTGATCTTCTTCGCGAATTCCTGCGTGTCGAGCGGGGAGATCGAGCTCATGTCGATCACGAGCTTGCCCTTCGTCAGACCCTTCGCGACGCCGTCATCGGCGAAGAGGACGTTCGCGACGTCGGGCGTATCCGGCACCATCGTGATGACGATGTCGCTTGTCAGCGCGACGGCGGTGGAATCGGGCACGACGCTCGTTTGCGAGCGGATGTCGTCCGGCACCGGGAACTTGCCGTTCACGACCAGCTTGTGCCCGCCCTTCAGGAGGTTGCGCGCCATGTGCGCGCCCATGATGCCGAGTCCGATGAATCCGATTGTTGCCATTCTTCAAAGTCTCCTTTTGTGGACGAGAGTGAGTGCCTACACTCGTCCCATGCAAAATAGTGGCGAAGCTTCAAGCCGCAGCGCGCGCGTTCTGTCCGGCGATTTCCTGAAGCCAGCCAAGCCCTTCGACAGTCGTCGCACGCGGCTTGTACTCGCAGCCGATCCACCCTTCGTAACCGATCGAATCGAGCAGGGCGAACAGATACGCGTAGTTGATCTCGCCCGTGCCCGGTTCGTTGCGGCCGGGGTTGTCGGCGAGCTGGACGTGCGCGATCGACGGCAGGTTCTTCTTGATCGTTGCGGCCAGTTCGCCTTCCATGCGCTGCATGTGATAGATGTCGTACTGCAGGAACAGGTTGTCCGAGCCGACCGCGCGGATCACGTCGAGCCCTTCGGCCGAGCGGTTCAGCGCAAAGCCCGGAATATCGTACGAGTTGCACGGCTCGACCAGCAGCTTGATGCCTTCCTTCTTCAGCGCGGCCGCAGCGAAGCCGAGGTTTTCGATGATCGTCGCGCGCGCCTGCTGGACGCTCACGCCAGCCGTCGGGATGCCCACGAGGCAGTTCAGTTGCGGCACCTTCAACGCTTTCGCGTATTCGATCGCGCGGCCGACGCCTTCACGAAACTCGCCCACCCGATCCGGCAGACACGCGATACCGCGCTCGCCGGCTTCCCAGTTGCCCGCGGGCAGGTTGTGCAGCACGAGCTTCAGGTTGTTGTCGGCGAGACGGCTTTGCAGATCGCTGATCGAGTACGGATACGGGAACAGGAACTCGACCGCTTCGAAGCCCGCGTCCGCTGCCGCCGCGAAGCGGTCGAGGAACGGAACTTCGTTAAACAGCATGGTCAGGTTCGCAGCAAATTTCGGCATTTTTCTTCCTGATGGTCGGTCAGTGGATATTCAGCTTCAGCCTTCAGTCGAGCGGCGTGATCGCGGTCGGCGCGTCTTCCTTCTTTTCAGCGAGTTCTTCGAACTCGTTGATCGCGTCGATTTCAGTGCCCATCGAGATGTTCGTCACACGTTCGAGAATCATCTCGACGACGACCGGCACCTGATGCTCGTTCATCAGCGCATGAGCCTGCTTGAGCGCCGGAGCGATGTCCTCGGGCTTGAACACGCGGATCGCCTTGCAGCCGAGGCCTTCGGCGACCGCAACGTGATCGACGCCGTAGCCGTCGAGTTCAGGCGCGTTGATGTTGTCGAACGCGAGCTGCACGCAGTAGTCCATCTCGAAGCCGCGCTGCGCCTGGCGAATCAGCCCGAGGTACGAGTTGTTCACCACAACGTGGATGTACGGCAGCTTGAACTGCGCGCCCACGGCCAGTTCTTCGATCATGAACTGGAAATCGTAGTCGCCGGAGAGCGCGACGATCGGACGCTGCGGATCGGCCGCACGCACGCCGAGCGCTGCCGGAATCGTCCAGCCGAGCGGGCCCGCCTGACCGCAGTTGATCCAGTTGCGCGCCTTGAACACGTGCAGGAACTGGGCGCCGGCGATCTGCGAGAGACCGATCGTCGTGACGAAGCACGTATCGCGGCCGAACGCCTGGTTCATCTCTTCGTAGACGCGCTGCGGTTTCATCGGCACGTTCTCGAAGTGCGTCTTGCGCAGCATCGTGCTCTTGCGTTCCTGGCAGTCGCGCACCCATGCGCTGCGGTCCTTCAGCTTGCCCGCGGCCTTCCATTCCTTCGCCACTTCGACGAACACTTCGAGCGCGAACTTCGCATCCGACACGATGCCGAGATCCGGGCCGAACACGCGGCCGATCTGCGTCGGTTCGATATCGACGTGCACGAACTTGCGGCCCTTCGTGTACACCTCGACGCTGCCCGTGTGACGGTTCGCCCAGCGGTTGCCGATGCCGAGCACGAAGTCGGAAGCGAGCATCGTCGCGTTGCCGTAGCGGTGCGAGGTCTGCAAGCCGCACATGCCGGCCATCAGCGGATGGTCGTCGGGGATCGCGCCCCACGACATCAGGGTCGGGATCACGGGCACGCCGAGCGTTTCCGCGAATTCCACGAGGAGATCCTCGGCCACCGCGTTCAGCACGCCGCCGCCCGAAACGATCAGCGGCTTGTCCGCGTCGTTCAGCATCGTCAATGCTTTTTCGACTTGCGCGCGCGTCGCTTTCGGCTTGTAGATCGGCAGCGGTTCGTAGGTGTCGATGTCGAATTCGATCTCGGCCATTTGCACGTCGATCGGCAAGTCGACCAGCACCGGACCCGGACGGCCCGAGCGCATCAGGTGGAACGCCTGCTGGAACACGCGCGGCACGAGCGCCGGCTCGCGCACGGTCACCGCCCATTTCGTGACGGGCTTCGCGATCGACTCGATATCGACGGCCTGGAAGTCTTCCTTGTAGAGCCGCGCCCGGGGCGCCTGGCCGGTGATCGCGAGGATCGGGATCGAATCGGCCTGGGCGGAATAGAGACCTGTGATCATGTCGGTGCCGGCCGGGCCCGACGTGCCGATGCACACGCCGATGTTGCCCGGAGCGGCACGCGTATAACCTTCGGCCATGTGCGACGCACCTTCGACGTGCCGTGCCAGCACATGGCTGATGCTGCCGGCCTTGCGCAACGCCGAGTAGAACGGGTTGATCGCGGCGCCCGGCACACCGAACGCGGTGTCGATGCCTTCTTTTTCCAGCACGAGGACGGCTGCGTCGACTGCTCTCATCTTGGCCATGAGTGTCTCCTTCCTTTATCTCATCCGATTGTTTCTGACTGCATCAAAGCAGGGTTGAGATGGACTTTAAGCGCACACCAAAGTCTTGATAAGATCAGCTCAGGTCGTTTTTTTACTAACAAAAAGTATTGAATCGCGCGATCGGGCCAGCAGAGCCGATCAGAGCGCGACAAGGAGACGCCAAATGGATCGATTCAAGCAGATAGAAACGTTCGTGCGCGTCGCGGAGGCGGGCAGCCTCGCGGCGGCGGCGCTGGAGGAGGGCGTGTCGCCGGTGATTCTCGGGCGGCGCATCGACGCGCTGGAAAAGCGCCTCGGCGTGAAACTGATGTATCGATCGACGCGGCGGCTCGTCGTCAGCGAAGACGGCGCGGCTTTTCTCGATCGATGCCGGCATTTGCTGACCGAATGGGATCAGGCGGAAAACGAGCTCGCAGCGGGACGCCGCGCGGTGAACGGCCATCTGATCGTATCGGCGCCCGCGGCGTTCGGACGGATGCACGTCGCGCCGCACGCGCCGCCGTTCATCGCTGACAAGCCGGAATTGCAGATGTCGTTCAACCTGACGGACCGCGTCGTGGATCTGGTGCGCGAGGGCTATGACCTGTCGATCCGGATCGGCGGAGCGGTCGATCCGAACTTCGTCGCGGTGAAGCTGGCGAACAACCGGCGCGTGGTGTGCGGCACGCCCGAATATTTCCGGAAGCACGGCAAGCCCAAATCGCTCGACGACCTGCCCGCGCACAACTGCCTCGCGTTCAACTTGCAGGGTGGACAGAATCGCGGCTGGTATTTCCGGCGCAACGGCAAGCTCGCGACCGTGCGCGTGTCCGGCAATCTCGATTGCAACGACGGCGAACTGCTGCATCGATGGATGTCGGAGGGTCTCGGGCTCGGCTGGCGTTCGACGTGGGAAATCCAGCGGCAACTGGCGGCGGGCGAACTGGAAACCGTCCTCGACGAATACGCGCTCCCCGACTATGACATCCTCGCCGTCTATCCGCAGCAGCGCTACGTGCCGGCGAGAGTACGCTACTTCATTGATTATCTTAAGGAAATCTATGCGCAGCCGGATTACTGGAGCCGCGCGCCGTGATTCCGGGGGCGCTGCGGGCCGGAAACGCTAAATCATTGAAAAGACAGTGGAAGTCATTCGAGAAATGCCCGTCGAGCTTGCGCGGACGGGTGCCAGCAGTTACAATCTTGGGCTTCTCACTTGCCGCACCGGTCCGACGCCCGGGTGGCTTTAATCCACAAGTCAGCACAAGGAGTGAATATGCGTCATTACGAAATCGTATTTATCGTGCATCCCGATCAGAGCGAGCAAGTGCCCGCCATGATCGAGCGTTACAAGAGCACGATCACCACGCACGGCGGCCAGATCCACCGTATCGAAGACTGGGGCCGCCGTCAGCTGGCCTACATGATCGAGAAACTCGCGAAGGCTCACTACGTCTGCATGAACATCGAGTGCAATCAGGAAACGCTCGAAGAACTCGAACACGCGTTCAAGTTCAACGACGCAGTTCTGCGCCACCTGATCGTCAAGCTGAAGAAGGCCGAAACCGGCCCGTCGCCGATGATGAAGGAAGTGCAGCGCGAAGAAGCCAAGAAGGCGGCCTCCCAGCCGACCGAAGCGCAGGCTTAAGGCGATTTGATTCGTCAGCCACCAGAAATCAAGTGAACCGGCTGCAACTGACAGCAAGCGTCGTGGAACGCGAACCGGTGCGGTACACCCCCGCCGGCGTCCCGATCGCAAGCTGCACGTTGCATCACCGCACGGAAGTCGTCGAAGCCGGTATCGCCCGGCAAGTCGAACTGACCATGCTGGCGGTAGCGGCCGGTGAGGCGAGCGGCAGACTGGAAAGCTGTCAGATGGGCGTGGAAACACGTTTCACCGGCTTTCTGGCGAAAAAGAGCCGCAACGCGCGAACCCTGGTGTTTCACATCACAGAATTGCAGGATATTGGAAAGGACTGAACATGCCCCGCCCGACTGGTAAGAAATTCGACAAGCGTCGTCAGCAACAAAACCCGCTCTTCAAGCGCAAGAAGTTCTGCCGTTTCACGGCCGCCAACGTCGAGTACATCGACTACAAGGACACGGAAACGCTGAAGGACTTCATCGGCGAGAACGGCAAGATCACGCCGGCTCGTCTGACGGGTACGAAGGCTCACTATCAACGTCAGCTCGACACGGCAATCAAGCGCGCGCGTTTTCTCGCGCTCCTGCCGTACACCGACCTGCACAAGGCCTAATCAGACGACGGTATAAGGAACAGCCAAATGCAAATCATTCTTTTGGAAAAAGTCGTCAACCTGGGCAACCTGGGCGACATCGTGAAGGTCAAGGACGGCTACGCCCGTAACTTCCTGATCCCCGGCAAGAAAGCACGCCGCGCAACGAAGGACGCCATCGCCGAATTCGAAGTGCGTCGCGCCGATCTCGAAAAGGTCGCCGCTGAAAAGCTGGCAACCGCTACGGCCGCAGGCGAAAAGCTGAACGGCGCAACCGTTCAGATCTCGCAGAAGGCCGGCGTCGACGGCCGTCTGTTCGGTTCGGTGACGAACGCGGACATCGCTGAGGCGCTCAAGAAGCAAGGCCTGGCCGAAGTGGAAAAGGCGCAAGTGCGCCTGCCGGAAGGCCCGCTGAAGCTGGTCGGCGACCACGCGATTCAAGTCGCGCTGCACACCGACGTCGTGGTCGACGTCACCGTGTCGGTGCTCGGCGAACACGCTTGAGTCCGCGAGCGTTCATCTGTAACGCTCGACGCTTGACGTAGGAAAAGAAGGGCAGGAACCGCGCGCGGTTCCTGCCTTTTTTGTTGGCCGCGGCCGGTCATTTCATCGATAATTCCACCCCATGAACGCTCCGTCGAAAGATCCGCAACTCGATGCGCTGAAGGTCCCGCCGCATTCGATCGAAGCCGAACAGTCCGTCATCGGCGGCCTGCTGCTGGACAACGCCGCGTGGGACCGCATCGCCGATGTCATGTCGCACAGCGACTTTTATCGCTACGACCATCGGATCATTTATGAACATATCGGCAAGCTGATCGCGGGCACGCGTCCCGCCGACGTCATCACCGTTCACGAAGCGCTGAGCACGGCGGGCAAAGCCGACGAAGTCGGCGGCCTCGCGTACCTGAACGCACTCGCGCAGAACACGCCGAGCGCCGCGAACATCCGTCGATATGCGGAAATCGTGCGTGATCGCGCGGTGCTGCGGCGGCTTGTGTCGGTGGCCGATGAAATCTCCGCCGACGCCTTCAATCCGCAAGGCAAGGAAGTGCGCCAGTTGCTCGACGAAGCCGAGGCGAAGGTCTTCTCGATCGCCGAAGACGGCGCGCGCGGCACGCAGGGCTTTCTCGAGATCGGGCCGCTGCTGACGCAAGTCGTCGAGCGTATCGACACGCTTTATCACACCGCGAATCCGAGCGACGTCACCGGCACACCGACGGGTTTTGTCGACCTCGACCGGATGACTTCCGGCATGCACGGCGGCGAACTGATCATCGTGGCGGGGCGGCCGTCGATGGGTAAAACGGCGTTTTCGATGAACATCGGCGAGTACGTCGCCGTCGAGTACGGCCTGCCGGTCGCGGTGTTCTCGATGGAAATGCCGGGCACGCAATTGACGATGCGGATGCTCGGGTCGGTCGGACGGCTCGACCAGCATCGCATGCGAACCGGGCGCCTCACCGACGAAGACTGGCCGAAGCTCACGCACGCCGTGCAGAAAATGAGCGAGGCACAACTATTCATCGACGAAACCGGCGGCCTGAATCCGATGGAATTGCGCTCGCGCTCGAGGCGTCTCGCGCGGCAATGCGGCAAGCTCGGGCTCATCATCGTCGACTATTTGCAGCTGATGTCGGGCTCGGGGAATAGCGGCGAAAATCGCGCGACCGAAATCTCCGAAATTTCGCGCTCGCTGAAGAGCCTCGCGAAGGAACTCGACGTGCCTGTGATCGCGCTTTCGCAGTTGAATCGCGGACTCGAACAGCGGCCGAACAAGCGCCCCATCATGTCCGACCTGCGCGAATCCGGCGCTATCGAGCAGGACGCGGACGTCATCCTTTTCATCTACCGCGACGAAGTCTATAACCCCGACAGCCCCGACAAAGGCACGGCGGAAATCATCATCGGCAAGCAACGGAATGGGCCGATCGGTCCGATCCGACTCACGTTCCACGGTCAATACACGAAGTTTGACAACTTCGCTGGCGCCCAGAGTTTCTACGGCGAGTAAATCCGTGCGTCAATCGGCCGTTATCCTGCGGCCATCCTGCAACAAGAACGCGAGAACCGGCGCGGGTGCGCCGGCTGTCGCGCAAAGGTACAATGTGTCGGTTTGATGTCACACACATTTGACCCATCTATCGGGATTTTCATGTTCGGTCGATTCATGCCCACTGAGGGCAAATTCTTCGAAATTTTCAACGCGCATGCGAAGTGCATCGTGGATGCGAGCCGCGAGCTCGAACTGCTGATCGACAACCTCGACGACGCCGAAATTCACAAGCAGAACGTCCAGACCAACGAAAAGCGCGCGGACAAGCTCACGCACGAAACCATCGACCTGCTGCACAAGACGTTCATCACGCCGCTCGACCGCGACGAGATCCACAAGCTCATTACGACGATGGACGACATCCTCGACCTGATGGAAGACGTCGCCACCGCGATTTTCCTGTACGACGTGCGCCAGGTGACGTCCGAGGCGAGCCAGCTTGCGCACATCTGCACGGCGACGTCGATTCGCGTGCAGCAAGCCGTCGAATTGCTCGCCGACATGAAGCGCGCGAGCGAAATCCTGAAGATCTGCGAGGAAATCGACCGGCTGGAATCGGACGCGGACCGCGTGCTGCGCTCGGCGATGTCGAAACTCTTCCGCGAAGAAGACGACGTGAAGACGCTCATCAAGCTTAAGGCGATCTACGAACTGCTCGAAACGATCACCGACAAGTGCGAAGACGTGGCGAACATCATCGAAGGCATCGTGCTGGAAAACGCCTGAGGCATCAGGACCGGTAAGCGGCGTGACCGGCCGCGCGAGCAGCATTCCGCGCGGGGTCAGTCGTCCATTGCGTCAAAAAAACGGGTATAAAAACCACCACCGATGCATTCGATTCAACTCGCTCTCTGGGCCGTCGCCACGCTCGTTCTCGTCGCACTCGTGTTCGACTTCATGAACGGCTTCCATGACGCCGCCAATTCCATCGCGACGGTCGTCTCGACCGGCGTGCTCAAGCCGC
The DNA here is from genome assembly GCF_001544475.1 of Caballeronia humi. Lineage (GTDB taxonomy): Bacteria > Pseudomonadota > Gammaproteobacteria > Burkholderiales > Burkholderiaceae > Caballeronia > Caballeronia humi. The sequence goes on from NZ_FCNW02000017.1 coordinate 23,259, forward strand.
AACAAGCGGTCGCATTTGCAGCCGCGTTCAACGTCATCGCGTATTTCATCTTCCATCTGAAGGTCGCGGCCACGGTCGGCAAGGGCACGATCGATCCGAATATCGTCGATCACTACGTGATCTTCGGCGCGCTCGTCGGGGCTATCGGCTGGAATATCGTCACCTGGCACTACGGCATTCCGTCGAGTTCGTCGCACGCCCTGATCGGCGGGCTGGTCGGCGCGGCGCTCGCGAAGTCGGGCTGGGGATCGCTCAATATGGACGGCCTGCTGAAGACCGTCGCGTTCATCTTCATCTCGCCGCTGCTCGGCTTCGTGCTCGGCTCGTTCTTCATGCTGCTCGTGTCGTGGATGTATTTCCGTACGCCGCCATCGCGAGTCGACCGGCGGTTCCGGCGCTTGCAGCTCGTGTCGGCAGGGCTTTATTCGCTCGGCCACGGTGGCAACGACGCGCAGAAAACCATTGGCATCATCTGGATGCTTTTGATCGGCACGGGCTATGTGTCGTCGATGGCCGAGGCGCCGCCCGTCTGGGTGATCGGCGGGTGCTACCTCTCGATGGGGCTCGGCACGCTCTTCGGCGGCTGGCGAATCGTCCGCACGATGGGACAGAAAATCACGAAACTCAAGCCCGTCGGTGGTTTTTGTGCCGAGACGGGCGGGGCGATCACGCTGTTCCTCGCGTCGATCCTCGGCATTCCGGTGTCGACCACGCACACGATTACGGGCGCGATCGTCGGCGTCGGCGCGACGCAGAAGTTCAGCGCGGTGCGCTGGGGCGTCGCGGGCAACATCGTGTGGGCGTGGATTCTGACGATTCCGGCGTCCGCCGCGCTCGCGGCCGCCGGCTGGTGGTTCGGCCACCGCTTCCTGTAGTTCTTGCTCCGGCGCCGGTCAGATGAGCGGCGCCGAGACGCCATCCATCGGGATGATCGCGCCCGACACATAACTCGCGCGGCGACTCGCCAGAAACAGCGCGACGTCGGCGATTTCCTCCGGTTTGGCATACCGCCCGAGCGGCACCTTCGACTGACTCGCCGCGAGCGCCTCGTCACGCGTGATGCCGTCTTTCTGCGCCTCAAGTTGCAGTGCTTCCTCGACGCGTTCGGTCAGCGTCGCGCCCGGATTGATCGCGTTGATGCGGATGCCGAGCTTTGCGTAGTGATGCGCGAGGCCGACCGTCGCGAGCATCAGCGCCGCGTTCGCCGCGCCGCCCGCGATGTGGATGTCGCTCGCGATTTTCCCGCCCATGCCGATGATGTTCACGATCGCGCCCGGTTGCGCGTCGGGATTCGCTCGCGCGCGCGCGGCCATCTGCTTTAGTACGACCTGCTGCGGGTAGATGTAGGAGAAGTATTTGGCGTCCATCGCGGCTTTGAACGCGGCGGCGTCGAGCGTATCGGGGTCGTAGCGCTTGGCCGAACCCGCGCTGTTGATCAGGATGTCGATGGGGCCGAGTGCGCCCGTCGCTTCCTCGACGATGTCCTCTGCGCTGTGCGCCTCGTGGAGGTCCGCGCGCGCGAGGTGCACGTGGTGTCCCGCGTTGGCGAGCTGCTCCCGGGCGCGGGCGAGATTGGCGGGATCGCGCGAAACGATCGCAATTTTCGCGCCTTCAGCCGCGAACGCGCGCGCGCACGCGAAACCGATTCCCTTGCTGCCGCCCGTTATCAGGACGACCTTGCCGGAGAGTCCCAGGTCCATGACGTTGCGCTCCTATCTAGGCGAGGTAATCGGAACACGATAGCAGAGACGCGGGGACGAAGGTTAGTTGCTGCCGTTGGCGAAGCGGGCGATGGGGTCGTCGGCGGGCGCGGAGGCGCGGATCACGTGTGGCGCCGGGTCCGGCGCGGCGGCGGGTTGCGCGGCGCGGGCTTGCTGGGCGGCGAGGCGCGCGGTAGGCGGCGGGGGTTCGAAGGCGTCGGCGGCGGCGGTGATGGGGTCGGGTGATTGCGCCTGCCGTTGAGCGGCAGTGAGCGTTGTGGGGAGTGTGGTTTGAGCGGACGCGGCTTGGCGCGACTGACGTTGTGCGGCTGCGAGCGCGGCAGGAGGCGGTTCGAATGGATCGGCGGAAGCTGCTCGCGGTTGTTGACGCGACGCAGCCGACGAGGCGGCTAGCCGCGACTGTCGTTGTGCGGCCGACAGCGACGATGGCGGCGGTTCGAATTGATCCGGCGTTTCAGAGGCGACGGCCGTTTGAGCGCGGATCGCAGCGGTTGCGCTAGTTTCTCGCGCGACGAGCGCCGAGGGAGCTTCGATTTGCGGCTGCGTCCGTGCGGGACCGGTCGCACCGGCGTCGCGCGACTGGCGCTGCGCTGCTGCCAGGGCCGACGGTGGCGGCTCGAATGGATCGGCGGCGGAAGCGTTTTGCGATGGCGTTCGCGCCGGAACCGCCGCACCCGCCGCGCGCGACGGCCGCTGCGCCGCGCCCGAAGCCGTAGTCGGCTCGACCGCATTCGCCGAGGTGGCGCTTTGTTCACGTATCTGCGCGGGACTCGCGCTCGCCAAAGGCGCCGCTCCCGACGACGCCTCATAAACCGGCCCATCGAACGGCGTCGGCGCGGACTTGGGAGGCGCGACGCGCCGAATGCCATCGAACCGCTTTGCCCAGTAAGGATTCGTCAGGTAATCGAGCCGCACGGTGCCGCCTGTCGAGGGCGCATTAACAAACCGCAGCTTTCCCACATAAATCCCGACGTGCGAATGCGGCCGCCCCGTCGTATTGAAAAAGATCAGATCTCCCGGCGCGACTCCATCGGGTTCGATCGATTCACCGCGGCTGCTCATATCAGCGGTCGTGCGCGGCAGATTCACCGACGCCGCCCGGTCGACCACATACCGCACGAGCCCGCTGCAATCGAAACCGGCGTCGGGCGTATTGCCGCCCCATCGATACGGCACGCCGACGAGCGCCATCGCCTGGATCGAAATCTCTTCGCGCCCGATGCTGTGATCGACGAAATTGGGGAAATCGGAGGGCGTCGCGAACGTGCGACTGGCGGTCGATGCGTTCCCCGCCGGCTTGCGCGACAGTTTCTGCGGCTCGCTGCCGCAAGCGGCGAGCAGCAGTGTCACAGCCAGCAGTAACCATAGTCGAAGCATTTCGGGACAAGCAGAGAAGGCAGGTCCGCCGATACTAGCCCGCCGCACGGGGCTGAGGCAAGTTTTCCTTATGTATTACTTGAACAAAGCGCGCTAAGTGTTGCTTCGGCTTCTCCAGAACGAAAAACGGCCCGGCGTTTGAAGCCGGGCCGCTAAAAATTGCCGCAAAAAACTTAAAGAATGTCCGATGCGTAATCCGCGAGACGCGAGCGTTCACCGCGCGCGAGCGTGACGTGACCGCTGTGCGTCCAGCCCTTGAAGCGATCGACGACGTACGTCAGCCCCGAACTGCCTTCGGTCAGATAAGGCGTGTCGATCTGCGCAATATTGCCGAGACAGATGATCTTCGTGCCCGGACCCGCGCGCGTGACGAGCGTTTTCATCTGCTTCGGTGTCAGATTCTGCGCTTCGTCGATGATCACGTATTTATCGACGAACGTCCGGCCGCGCATGAAGTTCATGCTCTTCACCTTCAGCCGCGATCGAATCAGCTCCTGCGTAGCGGCACGGCCCCATTCCCCGGCGGCATCGTCGGTTTTCTGGAGGACTTCGAGGTTGTCGTCGAATGCGCCCATCCACGGCTGCATCTTCTCTTCCTCGGTGCCCGGCAGGAACCCGATGTCCTCGCCGACCGGAACCGTCGCGCGCGTCACGATGATCTCGTTGTAGCGCTTGTCGTCGAGCACTTGCGCGAGGCCAGCGGCGAGCGCCATCAGCGTCTTGCCGGTGCCGGCCTGGCCGAGCAGCGTGACGAAATCGACTTCCGGATTCATCAGGAGGTTCAGCGCGAAATTCTGCTCGCGATTGCGTGCCGTGATGCCCCACACGTTGTTCTTGTGATGGCCGTAGTCGCGCAGCGTCTGCAAGAGCGCCGTCTTGCCGTTCAGCTCGCGCACGACCGCATGAAACGACGGCTCGCCGTTCTGCGGCTCGAGATAGACGAACTCGTTGACCAGCATCGATGCACAGAGAGGCCCGGTGACGCGGTAATACGTCGTGCCGGTCTTCGTGTCCTGCCAGCTTTCCATGCCCTTCGCGTGCTTGGTCCAGAAATCCTGGGGCAGCGCGCGCACGCCGGAATAGAGCAGGTCCTTGTCTTCGAGAACCTGGTCGTTGAAGTAATCCTCGGCGGGCAGGCCGAGCGCATGCGCCTTGATGCGCATGTTGATGTCCTTCGACACCAGCACGACCTGACGGTCCTGCCGCTCTTTCTGCAACGCGCGCACGACGCCGAGAATCTGGTTGTCCGCCTTGCCGACGGGCAGCCCTTCGACCGGCTCGATATGCGTGAGCGTCGTCTGGAAGTAGAGGCGGCCGAGCGCATCGCGATTGCCTTGCGACGCGAGTGGCAGCCCCGCCGACATCTCGCCGACGTGCGCGACGAGCGCATCGAGCGTGCGGCTCACCTGACGCGCGTTGCGGGCGACTTCGGACATGCCCTTCTTGTGGTTGTCGAGTTCCTCGAGCGTCATCATCGGCAGATAGACGTCGTGTTCCTCGAAGCGGAAGAGCGAGCTCGGATCATGCATCAGCACGTTGGTGTCGAGCACGAAGAGCTTGCGCATCTCGACTTCCGGCTGGCCGCGCTGGCGCCGCTTGTTTTGCGTGCGCTCAGGCGTCGCCGTCGATGCGGGCGCGGCGGCGGGCGCCGGTGCTTCGCCGCGTGCTTGTCTGGCGACGGGCGCGGCGCTCTCGCCATCGTCGACGTCCGGCGACGGCACTGGCTGCAAAAGCGCTGCCGTCTGTTTCGAGCGACGGCTGCGCGCGGCGGGTGCGGGAGCGTCGGCGGCTTCGGCGGCCAACGTGGAAGGCGACGCGGGCGCGCCCTTCGCGCGGGCGATCGTATCGCTTGCGACGGCGTGCAGCGCGCTCGCGGCATTCGCGGCGGGCCGCGCGCTGCCGACGGCGTTCACGGGTGCGCCGTACTCGGCGGCTTCGGGCTGGTCGTCTTCTGCCTGTTTCTTCGACTGTTTCGCAGGCCGGGCTTTGGCTTTGTATTCTTCAGACGGCAGGAGGTTGCCGAGCTTGGCGGGGGCGGTAGGCAAAGGCATGGTTTCCCTCGAAAGGAATCGGGTCGTATATCGTGCGCCGCCTGTCGCATCCTGCTTGCATTTCGTCCTGCTGAAACGGTAGTGCAGTTTGCGCCCGGCGGCGCGCTTCGTTGTCGAAAACGCCGGTTCGCCTAAGTTTCGATCGGCTCCTTGGAAGTTGCTTGAAACGGGGACGTCGCGCGCATTGCGCACGTTCCGTGGCTTTCACGCGACGCAAATAAAAAAGCCGCCGTCCCGACATGGGAATCAGCGGCTCGACATCGATTCGCAAGGCGCCTGACACTCGCCGTTTCCACGTAGCCCGGGTCCATGCCGACCGCACTGAAAGGCGCGTGGTGACTGGCTCTACGGCAGGAGGAATGGGGTGGACAGGCGCTCATTGCAAACCAATATAACCGTCCTCAAAGCGCTTGTACAGCGTCCACAATGGCTTCTACGTGGCCTGGCACCTTAACGCCGCGAAACTCCCGGCGCAGGACGCCGTCGGCATCGACGAGGAAGGTCGAGCGTTCGATTCCGCGCACTTCCTTGCCATACATTTTCTTCATTTTGATGACATCGAAGAGGGCGCAGATCGCTTCGTCGGCGTCCGATACCAGCGTGTACGGCAGTTCGAGCTTCGTCTTGAAGTTGTCGTGCGACTTCACGCTGTCGCGCGAGATGCCCACCACTTCGGCGCCCGCCGCCTGAAAGCGCTCGTACAGGTCGCGGAACTGCAGGCTTTCGGTCGTGCAGCCCGGCGTGTTGTCTTTCGGATAGAAAAAGAGGACGACCTTCTTGCCGCGCAGGCTGGAAAACGTGAATTCGCCGGCGGTGGAAGGCGCGGTGAAATCGGGGACGGGCTGGTCGACTGCAATCGGCACGAACGTTTCTCCTGTTGTCGTTGGATGCGTGGGAATGGGGAGCGATGCGGCACCGATGTGCCACCGCGACGGCCTGAATCAGCCCGGCTGGACGATCAGTTCGCCCGCGCGGCCCGGAATTCCGCCCCACGTGACAGGGTACGTGGGCAGCGTCGAGCGGTCCAGCACCGCATGATAGTCGCCCATCGTGGCGAAGCTGTGTCCCTGCGCGCGCCAGCCGGCCAGCAGTTGCTCGAAGACGGGCGCGAGTTTCTGCCCTTCGAGTTCCGCGTGCAGCGTGAACACCTGGTCGTGTGGGTTGTCCGCCGTGTGCCGCAGCAAATGGGCCGCGACGTTACCTACATCGACGCCATCGACGCCCAGCACTTCGTCGAGCGTCGGCAGCGTGGTCGGCATCTGGATGTGGTTGAGCGTGCGGCCGTCTAGCACGGGGATATACGGCGTGTGGCCGCGCCCGTCGGAGGCGTAGTGCATGCCCCAGGCGTCGATCTGTTCGAACGCGTAGCCGTTCATCTGCCAGCCGGCGGCGCCGTGCGTGACGGGCGGCGCCCCGAATATCTCGATGAACCGCGCGTGGCTCTGCTGCATCTGCGCGACGGTCCACGCGCGGTCGCGTTCGCGCACGTTGTCCTGCCAGTAGACGTGATCCCATGTGTGAATGCCGCATTCGAAGCCGGCTTCGTGGATCGCGCGCATCTCAGCGACGGCGTTGCGGCCGATATCCGGCCCCGGCAGCAGCACGCCGTACATCAGCGTCTTGACGCCGTAATGCTCGACCACCGACGTGCGTGACACCTTCTTCAGGAATCCGGGACGGAACACGCGACGCAGCGCCCAGCCGGTGTGATCCGGCCCGAGGCTGAACAGGAACGTGGCGCGGGCGCTGAACTTGTCGAGCAGGCGCGCAAGGTTGGGCACGCCTTCACGCGTGCCGCGCAATGTATCGACGTCGATCTTCAGGACGATGCGAGCCACGCGCTACCCTCAGCCTTCGACCAGCTTGCGCGCATCGCCGACATGGCCGCGATACGCCTCGAAGATCTTGCGTAGCGCGTCGTCCATCGACGCGAGCGGCTTCCAGCCGAGTTCCTGCATCGTGTTGTCGATCTTCGGGACGCGGTTCTGCACGTCCTGATAACCCGCGCCGTAGTACGCGCCCGACGAGGTCTCGACGAGCTGCACGTCTTTCGCGCTCGGCGCGTACTCGGGAAATTCATTCGCGAGCTTGAGCATCATGTGCGCGAGTTCCCGCACCGAGAAGTTGTTGCTCGGATTGCCGATGTTGTAGATCTTGCCGGTCGCGACGCCGTCCTTGTTCTCGATGATCTTCATCAACGCGCCGATGCCGTCGTCGATGTCGGTGAACGCGCGTTTTTGCGCGCCACCGTCGACCAGGCTGATGTTCTCGCCGCGCACGATGTGGCCGAGGAACTGTGTGACCACGCGCGAACTGCCTTCCTTCGCCGTGTAGATGGAGTCGAGGCCAGGGCCGATCCAGTTGAACGGGCGAAAGAGGGTGAAGTTCAGCCCCTCCATGCCGTAGCCCCAGATCACGCGGTCCATCAACTGCTTCGAGCACGCGTAGATCCAGCGCGGCTTGTTGATTGGGCCGTAGGAAAGCACCGACTCTTCAGGGTCGAACTGCTCGTCGGTGCACATGCCGTACACCTCGGACGTCGACGGAAACACCAGGTGCTTGCCGTACTTCACGGCCGAGCGGACGATCGGCAGGTTGGCCTCGAAGTCGAGCTCGAACACGCGCAGCGGCTGCTTCACATAGGTCGCGGGCGTGGCGATCGCAACGAGCGGCAGGATCACGTCGCACTTCTTCACGTGATACTCGACCCACTCCTTGTTGATCGTGATGTCGCCTTCGAAGAAGTGCATCCGCTCATGATTCGCGAGGTCGCCGAGGCGGTCGGTTTGCATGTCCATCCCGAAGACTTCCCAGTCGGTCGTTTCGAGGATGCGCTTGGACAGGTGATGGCCGATGAAGCCGTTGACACCCAGGATCAGGACTTTTTTCATGAATGGCGTGTGGATTGAGTGATTCGGGCGAATTCCGCGGGGCTGACGACACGTTCGACATGAAGCGGGTCCGCGCTCTTTGCGGCCGTGTGCCGCAGTTCGCTGATCGCGACGACGCGGCCGTCGCCGCAGACGCCGAACAGCGCATTATCCGCCACCGCAAGGCCCGCGGGCAAATTTGAGATGGTGCGCAACTGCTCGGCGGAGACCGACGGCGAGCCGCTTGCCGGCACGAGCCGCGCCCGCGCGACGATGAAACGCTCGCCGTTGAGATCGGTGAACGCGCCCGGATACGGCGGCGCGACCGCGCGGATCAGGTTGTAGACCTGCTGCGCCGGCTGCGTCCAGTCGATCCGGCCGTCGTCCGGCTTGCGACCGCCGAAATAGCTGCCAGCGGCGAGGTCGTTCGGCAGATGCGGCGCTTCGCCCGCGATCAAAGCGGGCAGCACGCGCCAGAGCGTCTGCTCGGCGGCGACGGTGGTTTTGTCGAAGACTTGGGCGGCGGTGTCGTCGGGGAGGATTGGGACGGGCGTCTGCGCGAGGATGGCGCCTGCGTCGGGCTTGGCGGCCATTTCGTGCAGTGTCGCGCCGGTTTCCGTCTCGCCGCGCAGCACGGCCCAGTTCGTCGGTACGCGTCCGCGGTATTTCGGCAGGAGCGAACCGTGCATGTTGTATGCGCCGCGTTTCGCGAGCGCGAGCAGGTCGACCGGCAGCATGTGCCGGTAATAGAACGAGAAAATGAAGTCCGGCGCGACGCGGTTCACCGTTTCGAAGACTTCAGGCGTTTTCGGATCGGCGGGCGTGATGACGTCGATGCCGTGTTCCGCCGCGACCGCCGCCACGCTGCCGAACCAGATGTTCTCGGTCGGGCTGTCCTCGTGCGTGACGACGAGCGCGACATCGACGCCGCGCGCGAGCAGCACCTGCAGGCAGCGCACGCCGACGTTGTGATACGCGAAGACGACCGCGCGCGGCTTCATCGGCCTTGTTCCTCGCGCTGCACGACGCCGATCGTCTGCACGGCTTCCTGACGCGGTTTGTGAACCGACGTATGGCCGTCGCGCTGTTCGAGGATCGTCTGCACGAGATAGCGCGGACGCGCGCGCACTTGCTGATAGATGCGGCCGATGTATTCGCCGAGCAGTCCGAGCGCGAAGATGATCACGCCGAGCATGAAGAACGTAATGGCGAACAGCGTGAACACACCCTGAACTTCCGCGCCGAACATGAAGCGGCGGATCAGGAGCAGCAGGAAGAGCGCCGCCGAACCGGTAGAAAGAATCACGCCGATGAACGACAGCCATTGCAACGGCACGACCGAAAAGCCGGTGACGAGGTCGAAATTCAGGCGGATCAGACTGTAGAGCGAATACTTCGACTCGCCCGCGAAACGCTCTTCGTGCGCGACATCGACTTCGATCGGGTTCTGCGCGAACGTGTACGCGAGCGCCGGAATGAACGTGTTGATTTCGCCGCAGCGGTTGATCGTGTCGATGATGTGGCGGCTGTACGCGCGGAGCATGCAGCCCTGGTCGGTCATCTTGATCTTCGTGATGCGCTCGCGCAGCCGGTTCATCAGCCGCGACGCCTTCTTGCGCCACAGGCTGTCCTGACGTTGCTGGCGGATCGTGCCGACGTAGTCGTAGCCTTCGCGCATCTTCGTGACGAGCTTGTTGATTTCCTCCGGCGGATTCTGCAAGTCGGCGTCGAGCGTGATGACGATCTCGCCGCGCGACTGCTCGAAGCCCGCGAGAATCGCCATGTGCTGTCCGTAATTGCCGTTGAGCAGGATCACGCGCGTCGTGTCGGGGCGCACGTGGAACTGCTGCGCGAGGAGCGCCGCCGACTTGTCGCGGCTGCCGTCGTTGATGAAGATGACTTCATACGACGTGGCGAGGGCGTCGAGCGCCGGGTAAAGGCGCTCGAAAAGCGCGGCCAGGCCGGCTTCCTCGTTGTACACCGGGATGACGATCGAGACTTCGGGCGTCGCCGGCAGAAAATCCGTATGACTCATGTTGCGCTGGGTTTCCGTGGGGTTAGGTGCCGCCATGTCGCTGTCAATGCGTGCCATGCTGCTCGCAGATTTCGTCGACCGCACGCACGACGCGCGTGACGTCGTCGTGGCTCATCAGCGTGAAGAGCGGCAGCGTGACCGTCGATGCGCCGAGTTTCTCCGCGTGCGGGAACATGCCTTCGCGGAACCCGCGCGCGCGATACAGCGTAAACAGGTGCAATGCAGGATAGTGCACGCCCGAGCCGATGCCGCGTTCCTTCAGTTGCGCCATGAATTCTGCGCGCGTGAGGTTCAGCCGGTCGAGCGGCAGCGCGATCTGGAACATGTGCCAGTTGCTGTCGGTGAAATTCTGCACCGGAAACTGCACGCCGAGTTCCGCCGCCGCGCCGCCCGCGAACGCTTCGAAGTACGCGCGCGCGAGTTGCCGGCGCTTGTCCGTGAAGCGTTCGACGTGCTTCAGTTGCCCGAGCCCGACGCGCGCCGCGACGTCCGTCAGGTTGTACTTGCCGCCGAGCAAGTCGCAGTCCATGCCGTCGAAGCCGGTGCGCGTGATGCCCTGCAGCCGGTATTTCTGCGCGGTGAGCGCTTCCTCTTCGTTGTTCAGCACGAGCGCGCCGCCTTCGATCGACGTCACGTTCTTGTTCGCGTGGAAGCTGAACGAAACGATGTCGCCGAACGAGCCGATCCGCTTGCCGCGCCAGGTCGCACCGAACGCCTGCGCGGCGTCCTCGATCACGCGCAGCTTGTGCTCGCGCGCGATCGCGTAGAGCCGGTCCATGTCGACGGGCAGGCCCGACAGGTACACCGGCATGATCGCCTTAGTGCGCGGCGTGATCGCCTTTTCCAGCAGGTCGAGGTCGATGTTGCGCGTAGCCGGGTCGATGTCGGCGAAAACCGGTGTCGCGCCCACTTCGAGGATCACGTTGCTGGTCGAGACCCAGGTCATCGGCGTGGTGATGACTTCATCGCCCGCGCCGACGCCCGCGATCCGCAGGCCGATTTCCATCGTCGCCGTGCCGGAGTTGAACGAGCGCACGGGCCGTCCGCCGCAATACGCCGACAATTCGGCTTCGAACTGCTGATTCTGCGGGCCGGTCGTGATCCAGCCCGAGCGCAGGACGTCGACGACGCCCTGGATCGTCTCTTCGTCGATCTCGGCGCGCACGAACGGCAGAAAGGGCAGCGATGTCTGATTCATGGACTTTTCTGCAAAAAATGAAGGAGTTAGCCACGCGCCAAAACGGCGACGCCGATGAGGATGATGCCGATGCCGATCAGGCGCTGCATCGACATCACCTCGCCGAACAAATACCACGCCGCGAAGGCGTTGACGACGTAGCCGAGCGAGAGCATCGGATAGGCGATCGATACGTCCACCCGCGACAGTCCCAGGATCCACACCGCGACGCTGAACACGTAGCACGTGAGCCCGCCGATGATCGGCCACTGCGTCGCGATCTTGAGTCCGACCGGCACGATGTTCTCGCGGCTGAATTCGAAGTGCCCGACGGCGTTCACGCCTGCTTTGAGCAGCAACTGCGCACAGGCGTTCAACAATACGCCGATGACGATGCAAAGGAAGGATATCGGGTTCATTACGGACGTTTAAAGGCCTCGGGTTGCGGATTCACTGAACGGTCGTGCCGATTTTTCAGGGCTGCGGCTTCTGGACGATCACGCGCCGGTCGTCCCGCGCGATCACTTGCATCGGCACGTGGCGCGCAAGGAGTTCGTCGTAGCGGCCCGGCGGCATCAGCGCGAGGGCGTAGCGGTCGGCGTCCCAGCGCTTCACCCATTCGTCGATGGTCGGTACCCACTTTTGCGGTTCGGTTTCGACGCCGAAGCGTAGTTCGTCGGCTTCCTGGACCATGATCATCGTGTGTCCCAGATAAAACGGGACGGTGTGATCGAGCTTGGCGATCGAGTAGAACGGCGCGTCGGCCGGCATTTTCGCCATCGCAGCCTTGACCGCCGGCACGAGTTTCACGCCCGAGCTTTCGCGGCCAAATACGTCGTGGCCGGTGCCCGCGATCGTGCCGAGCAGGAGCCATGCCGTACCGAGCGCGACCGCCGCGGCGATCGTCCCGCGCCGGTTCAACCAGACCGCGACGAGCGTCACGACGAACGCCACGGCGAGGCCCGCGTAGACCCAGACCTGGAACTCGCGATAGAGCGCGTTCGGTGTGTGTCCGCTGCCCGCGCGGCTCAGGAAAATCGCGCCGAACGCGGCGGCGATCAGAAACACCGCATAGCCGACCAGATGCCGATGCCACTGCGCGCGCGTCATGAGCGGCAAATAGATGCCGATCACGAGCGCGATGGCGGGGGCGATCGGCAGGGTGTAGGAAAGCAGCTTCGAATGCGACGCGCTGAAGAACAGGAAGATGAACACCGTCCAGACGAACAACAGCGTGACTGGCGCGAATCCGTTGGGCTGGCGCGGCACTTTCAGCGCGTGACGCACGCTCTGAAAGGTAATCGACAGCCACGGCAGAAAACCGACGATCAGCACCGGCACGAAGTAATAGAACGCTCCGGGGCGGTTCTGCTCGGGCGTCAGGTAGCGCTTGAACTGCTGGACGATGAAGAAGAAATTGAAAAATTCGGGATTCTTCATCTGCACGAGGATGAACCACGGCGCCGCGACGATCAAAAACACAATCAGCCCGCTGCCGATGTAGAGCCGCTTCCAGAGCGCCCAGTCGCGCGTAATAAGCGTGTAGAGCACGAGCACCGCGCCCGGCAAAATGATGCCGACCAGCCCCTTTGACAGCAGCGCCGCCGCCATCCCCGCCCAGCAGAGCCACATCCAGAGCCGCACTTCGCGCGTTGGCAGGTTGGGGCGCTGCGCGAGGAGCAATGCGCAGAGCGTGAGCTCCATCCAGAACGACAGGCCCATGTCGAGCGCGTTGAAGTGGCCCATCAGGTTCCAGTACGGCGCGCTCGCGAGCACGACCGCCGCGCAAAAGCCCGTCACGCCGTTGAAAACGCGCGCGCCGGTGTAGCCGATCAGCAGCACGCCTGCGAATCCGGTCAGCGCTGTATACAAGCGCGCCTGCCAGTCGCCGATGCCAAACCACGCGAACGTCAGCGCGTTCGCCCAGGTCTGGAGCGGCGGCTTCTCGAAATACTTGTAGCCGTTGTAGCGTGGCGTGATCCAGTCGCCCGTGACGAACATCTCGCGCGCCATTTCGGCGTAGCGGCCCTCGTCGCTCGGCACCAGATGGCGCAGCCCAAGCGGCGCGAACCAGATCACAGCGAGCGCGAGAATGAGCAGAAGCAGCGATAGGCGGGTGAGCGGTAGCCGCGAAGGCGTATCGTTCATGAGATTCGACCTGTCCGATGCCGCATCGCGCGGCGCTTAGAAAAACAAAAAAGGGCTCGATTATCGCGTGCCGAAGCTTAAGGAACGCTTACGCGGCGCGCGTCGATGCGGCACGGCGTACGAGAGACGCCGAAATCCGGTCGTAAGCTTCGTGTCTTAAAAGCCGCGATGGTTCACCGTCGGCACGCGCGGAAGCCCTAGTCGCGAACGACGGCCGCGAGTTTACCGCACTACGGCCCCGTTTCTAGCCGTCCGTGCGAGAAAGGCGGATCACGCCGTGCGCCCGGAAATCCGCTCAGGATTCGATCAGCAGCGCCGCCGCGACGCGTCGGCCTTCGGACATCAGGATGTTGTAAGTGCGGCAGGCGGCGCCGAAGTCCATCGTCTCGATTCCGATGCGGTGCTTCGCGAGTGCCGCCGTCAGCCGCGGATGCGGAAAGCGCAGGCGCGAGCCGCTGCCGAAGATCACCACTTCCGGCGCGCCGGCGACGAGTGCCTCGAAATGCTCGGGCGCGAGCGCTTCGAACGAAGCCACGGGCCAGTCGATCACGGCGGCTTCCGGCATCACGATGATGCTGCCTTCGTGCCGCTGCAGGTTGATCGCGACGTAACCGTCGCCGTAGCTCGTGATTGTGTTCAGCGCGCCGCTGGATTCCTGGTGAAGTTTCAAATCGATGATTCCGGCAGACGAGGATTGGCGGGAAAGTGGGACGCTCGTTCGCGCAGCGTGGGCCGATCGTTTTAAACGCGACGGTCGGCCGCTTCGATTGGTGCATTGCGGAAACGGGTCATAATCCGCTAAATTATAACTTTCCAGCCGGCGAGACTGCTCGACCGGCCTCCATTGCACTCGCCGCGCCGCCACAAGCCGCCATCCCTGTGCAATCCGGTCCGCAACGCCTGCCTCCATCACCGGCGGGCCTCCGATCTGGCGTTCGCCACCCGTCGAGCGACGCCGACCGCCAATCGCCGTCATCGAAGCCGCATCGAGGCGCGTGGCATCGCTTAAAATTGTCCGCGACGCCGCCGTATCGCCCGCCGTCGCTACAACGCCGATCCAGTCCGCTTGATTACCCTGAGCAGCCAGCCGTGAAACCGATTCTCAAATCCAACAAGTTGCAAAACGTCTGTTACGACATCCGCGGGCCGGTGCTCGAACACGCGAAGCGCCTCGAAGAGGAAGGCCACCGGATCATCAAGCTGAACATCGGCAACCTGGCCGCGTTCGGCTTCGATGCGCCCGACGAAATCATCCAGGACATGATCCGCAACCTGCCGGCGTCGTCGGGGTATTCGGATTCGAAGGGCGTGTTCGCCGCGCGCAAGGCGATCATGCATTACACGCAGCAAAAGGGCGTCGCGGGCGTCGAACTGGACGATATCTTCATCGGCAACGGTGCGTCCGAGCTGATCGTGATGGCGATGCAGGCGCTCCTCAACGACGGCGACGAAGTCCTGCTGCCCGCGCCCGATTACCCGCTGTGGACGGCTGCCGTGAGTCTTTCATCGGGCACGCCGCGCCATTACATCTGCGACGAAGGCGCCGGCTGGCTGCCCGATCTCGACGACATTCGCGCGAAGATCACGCCGAACACGCGGGCGCTCGTCGTCATCAACCCAAACAATCCGACCGGCGCGCTGTATCCGGACGCGCTGCTGCTGGAACTGGTCGATCTCGCGCGCGAGCACGGTCTGATCATCTTCGCCGACGAGGTCTACGACAAGATCGTCTACGACGGCAAGACGCACACGTCGATGGCCGCGCTCTCGGAAGACGTGCTGACGGTCACGTTCAACAGCCTCTCGAAGAGCTACCGTTCGTGCGGCTATCGCGCGGGCTGGATGTTCATCTCGGGCCTGATCGAAGAGAACCGCCGCCGCGCGAACGACTACATCGAAGGGCTCGGCATTCTCGCGTCGATGCGCCTGTGCGCGAACGTGCCCGGCCAGTACGCGATCCAGACGGCGCTCGGCGGCTACCAGAGCATCAACGACCTGATCGTGCCGGGCGGGCGCCTCTACAAGCAGCGCGAACTCGCGTACGACATGCTGACCGCCATTCCGGGCGTATCCTGTGTGAAGCCGCAGGCCGCGCTCTACATGTTCCCGAAACTCGACCCGAAGATGTACCCGATCGAGGACGACCAACAGTTCATCACCGACCTGCTGCTCGAAGAACGCACGCTGCTCGTGCAGGGCACGGGTTTCAACTGGCCGACGACGGATCACTTCCGCGTCGTGTTCCTGCCGAACGTCGACGATCTCGCCGATTCAATTCACCGCATCGCGCGCTTTCTAGACGGTTACCGCAAACGCCACTCCGCTTAACCCTTCTATAAGAAATACGCTGCATGGAACCGATCAAAGTTGGACTCTTGGGCTTCGGCACGGTCGGCAGTGGCACCTTCACGGTACTGCGCCGCAACCAGGAAGAAATCAAACGCCGCGCGGGCCGCGGCATCGAAATCGCGCGGGTCGCCGTGCGCACGCCGTCGAAGGCCGAGGCCGCGAAGGGCGCCGGCATCGCGGTGACGGATGACTTCAACGCCGTCGTCGACGATCCCGCCATCGACATCGTCTGCGAGATGATCGGCGGCATGGGCCTCGCGCGCGAGCTCGTGCTGCGCGCGATCGCGAACGGCAAGCACGTCGTCACGGCCAACAAGGCGCTGCTGGCGGTTCACGGCAGCGAGATTTTCGAAGCGGCGCGCGCGCAAGGCGTGATGGTCGCATTCGAGGCGGCGGTCGCGGGCGGCATCCCGATCATCAAGGCGCTTCGCGAAGGGCTGACGGCGAACCGCATCGAGTACATTGCGGGCATCATCAACGGCACGACCAACTACATCCTCTCGGAAATGCGCGACCGCGGCCTCGACTTCGCGACCGCGCTGAAAGCCGCGCAGGAACTGGGCTACGCCGAAGCCGATCCGACCTTCGACATCGAAGGCGTCGATGCCGCGCACAAGGTCACGATCATGAGCGCGATCGCGTTCGGCGTGCCGGTGCAGTTCGAGCGCGCGTACGTGGAAGGCATCAGCAAGCTCGCGGCGATCGATATCCGCTACGCCGAGGAACTCGGCTACCGCATCAAGCTGCTCGGCATCGCGCGGCGCACGGAGAAGGGCATCGAATTGCGCACGCATCCGACGCTGATTCCGGGCAAGCGCCTGCTCGCGAACGTCGAGGGCGCGATGAACGCGGTCGTGGTGCACGGCGACGCGGTCGGCACGACGCTCTACTACGGCAAGGGCGCGGGCGCGGAGCCGACGGCATCGGCCGTGGTTGCCGATCTCGTCGACGTGACGCGCCTGCATACGGCCGATCCGGAGCATCGCGTGCCGCACCTCGCGTTCCAGCCGGACAGCCTTTCGAACACGCCGATCCTGCCGATCGAAGAGATCACGAGCGGCTACTACCTGCGTCTGCGTGTCGCCGACGTGACGGGCGTGCTCGCCAACATCACGCGCATTCTCGCGGACAAGGCCATCTCCATCGACGCGCTGCTGCAGAAGGAATCGGAGCAGGTCGACGGCGCGCAGAAGGGCGAAACCGACATCATCCTGATCACGCACGCGACGCTCGAAAAAAACGCGAATGCGGCGATCGCGGAGATCGAGGCGCTCTCGACGGTCGTGTCGAAGGTGACGAAGCTGCGCATGGAAGCGCTGAACTAGGATTCGAGCATATGAACTACATTTCGACGCGCGGCGCCGGCATCGGTGAGCGCCACACGTTTTCGGACATCCTGCTCGGCGGTCTCGCGAAGGACGGCGGCCTGTATTTGCCGAACCAATATCCGCGCGTATCGGCCGATGAACTCGCGCACTGGCGCTCGCTGTCGTACGCGGATCTCGCGTTCGAAGTGCTCTCTAAGTTCAGCGACGACATTCCCGCCGAGGAACTGCGCTCGCTCACGCGCAAGACCTACACGGCGCAGATCTACAGCAACGTGCGCCACGAGGAAAGTGCCGCGCAGATCACACCGCTCAAGACGCTCGGCGTCGAGAACGGCACGACGCTCTCGCTGCTGGAACTCTCGAACGGACCGACGCTCGCGTTCAAGGACATGGCGATGCAGTTGCTCGGCAACCTGTTCGAGTACACGCTGGCGAAGCACGGCGAGACGCTGAACATCCTCGGCGCGACGTCGGGCGACACCGGCAGCGCCGCCGAATACGCGATGCGCGGCAAGACGGGCGTGCGCGTGTTCATGCTGTCGCCGCACAAGAAGATGAGCGCGTTCCAGACCGCGCAGATGTTCTCGCTGCAGGACCCGAACATTTTCAACCTGGCCGTCGAAGGCAATTTCGACAATTGCCAGGACATCGTGAAGGCCGTTTCCAACGATCACGCGTTCAAGGCCGCGCACAAGATCGGCACGGTGAATTCGATCAACTGGGCGCGCGTCGTGGCGCAGGTCGTCTACTACTTCAAGGGCTATTTCGCCGCGACGAAGAGCAACGACGAGCGCGTGTCGTTCACTGTGCCGTCGGGCAATTTCGGCAACGTGTGCGCGGGTCACATCGCGCGGATGATGGGCTTGCCGATCGAACAGCTCGTCGTCGCGACCAATGAGAACGACGTACTCGACGAGTTCTTCCGCACGGGCATCTATCGCGTGCGTGGCGCGAGCGAGACGTATCACACGACGAGCCCGAGCATGGACATCTCGAAGGCGTCGAACTTCGAACGTTTCGTGTTCGATTTGCTCGGACGCGACCCGGCGCGCGTGCTGCAATTGTTCCACGACGTCGAGGAGAAGGGCGGCTTCGACCTCGCGGCGAGCGGCGATTTCGCGCGCGTGAAGGAATTCGGCTTCGTGTCGGGGCGCAGCAGCCACGCGGACCGCGTCGACGCGATCCGCGACGTGTTCGAGCGCTACGACACGATGATCGACACCCACACCGCCGACGGCCTGAAGGTCGCGCGCGAGAACCTGCAGCCGGGCGTGCCGATGATCGTGCTGGAAACCGCGCAGCCGATCAAATTCGGCGAAACGATCCGCGAGGCCCTCCTGCGCGAGCCGGAACGCCCCGCCGCTTTCATCGGCCTTGAAAAACTGCCACAAAGGTTCGATATCGTGCCTGCGGACGCGAGTGTCGTGAAAGCCTATATCGCCGAACGGACCTGAAAGCGGGGCGTGATCGCAGCGATACGCGGGGCGCGGCTGGTTTGCCACGCCCCGCGTCGTTTGTCGGCCTCGCGCGGCCCGCGGAAACGCTTCGCAATCGGATAACTCCGCAAAAACGCCTGAAAATCTGCTAAAATAACCGGTTTTTCGCCGTACATCATTCAAAAGGACGCGCTGTGCTGTCTACTGCCAATATCACCATGCAATTCGGGCCGAAGCCCCTCTTCGAGAACATTTCGGTCAAGTTCGGGGAAGGAAATCGCTACGGCCTGATCGGGGCGAACGGCTGCGGCAAGTCGACCTTCATGAAGATCCTCGGCGGCGACCTGGAGTCGAGCGCCGGCAACGTCATGCTCGAGCCGAACGTGCGTCTCGGCAAGCTGCGCCAGGACCAGTTCGCGTATGAAGACATGCGCGTGCTCGACGTCGTCATGATGGGCCACACCGAAATGTGGGCCGCGATGACCGAGCGCGACGCGATCTACGCAAACCCCGATGCGACGGATGACGACTACATGCGCGCCGCAGAACTCGAAGCCAAGTTCGCCGAATACGACGGTTACACCGCCGAGGCGCGCGCGGGCGAGTTGCTGCTCGGCATCGGCATTGCGATTGCGGATCACAACGGCCCGATGAGCAACGTGGCTCCAGGCTGGAAGCTGCGCGTGCTGCTCGCGCAGGCGCTGTTCTCGAAGCCGGATGTGCTGCTCCTCGACGAACCGACCAACAACCTCGACATCAACTCGATTCGCTGGCTCGAAGACGTGCTGAACCAGTACAACTCGACGATGATCATCATCTCCCACGATCGACACTTCCTGAACCAGGTCTGCACGCACATGGCGGACATGGATTACGGCACGCTGAAGGTCTATCCGGGCAACTACGACGACTACATGCTCGCGAGCACGCAGGCGAAGGAACGTCAGCAGGCCGCCAACCAGAAGGCGAAGGACCGCATCTCGGATTTGCAGGACTTCGTGCGCCGCTTTTCGGCGAACAAGTCGAAGGCGCGTCAGGCCACGAGCCGCGCAAAGCAGATCGAGAAGATCAAGATCGAGGATTTTAAGCCGTCGTCGCGGCAGAATCCGTTCATCCGTTTCGACTTCGAGAAGAAGCTGTACAACATCGCGGTCGTTGCTGAAAGCATCACGAAGAAATACGACCGGACCATTTTCGACCGCTTCGACTTGAGCGTGCAGCCGGGCGAGCGGATCGCGATCATCGGCGAGAACGGCGCGGGCAAGACCACGCTGCTGAAGGCGCTCAAGGGCGCGATCGAGCTCGACGGCGGCCGCGTGAAGTGGGCGGAGAACGCGAACATCGGCTATATGCCGCAGGACACGTACGAAGAGTTTCCGAAGGAAGAAACGCTGACCGACTGGGTCGACCAGTATCGCCAGGACGGCGACGATGACCAGATGGTGCGCGGCACGCTGGGGCGCCTGCTGTTCAACGCGGACGACATTCGCAAGTCGGTGAAGGTGCTGTCGGGCGGTGAGAAGGGCCGTATGATCTGGGGCAAGCTGATGCTCGGCCGCCACAACGTGCTTCTGATGGACGAGCCGACCAATCACATGGACATGGAATCGATCGAATCGCTGCAGATCGCGCTGGAAAAGTACGACGGGACGCTGATCTTCGTGTCGCACGATCGCGAATTTGTCAGCGGCTTGGCCAATCGCGTGATCGAAGTGCGCAATGACGGCACGTTGCGCGATTTTGGCGGCACGTACGAGGACTTTTTGACGAGCCAGGGAATTCAGTAAGCGTCAGGTCCTGGCAGAAACATGAAAGCGGCCCGCTTCGAAAGAAGCGGGCCGCTTTGTTTTGCGAGGCTATAGACGATCATACCGAAACCGCATCGCGGTGCCTTCGCGCGTGATGCGCTCCCACACGACGCGTTTCTCCTCATCGGAGAGAAAAACCCAGTTCGACACTTCTCCCGCCGTGCGGCCGCAGCCCTTGCACACCTCGTCGAAAAGTGTCGAGCAAACGCCGATACAAGGACTGTCCGGCAAGCCGTGAAGATTCGATGACATAGAAAACCCGTTGGCGCCCGCCCGCCATGAACGGCGAACGCGATGAAATGAAATTCAGCGCGCGATACTGTAGCCGATCCGCGCGATCCAGTGATTCCGCTTGTTGTAGTCGAGGATGTCCTCGCCGTACCCGTTGAAATAGCTGACGAACAGATACCCGCCCCACGCGCTGCTGATCAGCTTTGCAAGCGGATAGGTCAATTGCGAATCGACGCTGCCGTACCAGTGCTTCGTGCCCTTTCTGAGCGTCGTCGCGAGTTGCCAGCCGTCCGGGCTGCCGTACTTCACGAGCAAATCGACGTAGCCGCGATAGTCCGCGATGTCCTCGTTGCCCTTTTTCGTAATGTAGTAGTAGAACTTCGGCGATATGGTCAGGTGGTTCCCGTCGAGGTCGCCGAAGTCCCACGTCGGGCGCACGAACGCGATGTTGATCGCGCGCGAATCGTCGCCGCTCTTGCCATTCGATTCGTGGCCAATGCCCGCGCCGACTCCCATCCGCGTGTACAGCGAACTCTTCCAGCCGGTGTCCTGGACGTAGTAGAACAATTGCGGCTGGTAGCTCGTGTCGCGGAACGGCGCGGAATCGGCGGACAAATCCCAGATCGACGTCTGCGTGTAGCCGAAATACAGGTTGTCAAGGAACGAGCGCGAGCGCGGATCGTCGGGCAGCATCAAGCGGTACTTGAAGCTGAACTGGAATTTCGCTAGGTTGTCGCCGTTCTGGCCGTCGGCGAAATACATCGGCTCGAAGGTCGTCAGACGGCCGCTCAGCATACGATCGGTGTTCGTCGTCGGCACGTCGGCGGTGTTCGCGGCGGCGGTCGCGCTCGCAAGCTGCGCGGGCGTCGTAGCCTGTGACTGCGCGCGCTCGGCTGCAACCACCTGCGCCTGGTTCTCGCCGCGATTGAGCGTGACGAGCATCGGCGACGTATCGAAGCCGACCGGATCGATCTTCACCGTCCCGCGCGCCGAGTCCGGCCACGCCGCCGAATAGCGCACCCGCCGATATTGCCCGGCGCGCAGTTGCAGGTGGTCGGGCACAGCCGGCTCGCGCGTCAGGGCGAGCGGCTCTGGCGGCAAATCGCCGTTGGTGAGCGTGACGGTAAGTTGCTTCGGCACTTCAACAGTCAGCGGCTTGTTGCCGTCGGCGGTGTACATCAGCGTCAGTTCGAGCGGCTGTTGTGCTGCGGCTTCGCGCGCCGGCTGCAACACGGCGACGGTCGCATGGGCGAGATTCGCCGACGCAAGCGCGACGACGAAGGCGCCTGAGCGAGAAAAAAATAGGGGGCCTCGGGCCATGAAACGGTCGTCCTTGTTCGTGGGATGCGGGCGCGCGGCGTCTGGCGCCGAGGGGCCAGGCCGCTACGCCAGTTGTTCGCATGCCGTCGAGGCGACGGCGCGTGGTTGTCGTGTCCAGCTTCTGCCCGCGCAAACGGAATCCGCGGGAGCGGCGTTCGGCTGCGAGCGAAACGTCAGATTGTAAACGTGCTTAAGACATACGGCCGAACTGGCCTACGCGCCCTGCACGAATTGCCAGAGCAGCGCGAGGTTCAGCATGACGATGACGCCCGCGCACGCCCACGCGAGCGCGAGCGGAATCCGCGCGACGCGCCAGCGGCCCATGAGGCCAGCGTCGGAGGCGAACTTCACGAGCGGGATCACTGCGAGCGGCAGTTGCATGCTGAGCACGACCTGGCTCGCCACGAGCAACTGATTCGACCCATGTTCCCCGAACGTGCCGACGGCGACCAGCGCCGGTCCGATTGCGAGGCCGCGCGTCAGGAGCGCCCGCGCCCAGCGCGCGATCGTGAGGTTGAGGAAGCCCTCCATCACCGCCTGGCCGGCAAGCGTGCCGGTCACGGTCGCATTCAGCCCGCAGGCGAGCAGCGCGGCGGCAAAGAAGATGCTCGCCCACTGCGTGCCGACGAGCGGCGCGATCAGCCGGTGCGCATCGGCGAGATCCTCGACATCGACGTGGCCGCTCGCGTGAAACACCGCCGCCGCGACAATCAACAGCGACGCGTTCACCGTGAACGCCAGCCCGAGCGACGCGAAGGTATCGATGTTCACGCCGTAGAGCGCAGCGGAGATCGAGCGGTCGTCGCCGTCCGGGGCGTGATGCTTGACAAGCGCGGAGTGCAGATAGAGGTTGTGCGGCATCACCGTCGCGCCGAGGATGCCGGCCGCGAGCCAGATCATGCCGGCGTCGCGGAGCAGTTCCTTCGGCGGCGCGAGACCGGCGAGCGCCTCGTGCCACGCGGGCTTCGCAAGCGCGAGCTCGACCACGAAACAAAAACCGATGAAGAAGATCAGCGCGGTGATGAACATCTGCAACGGGCGCCTGCCGCGGCTTTGCAGCGCGAGCATCGCGAAGGTTCCGACCGCCGACATCATGACGCCCGCCGTCAGCGAGACGCCGAGCAGCAGTTGCAGCGCCACCGCACTGCCGACGACCTCCGCGACATCGCACGCGATGATCGCGATTTCGCAGGTGAGCCAGAGGAACACCGTCGTGCGGCGGCTGAAGCGCTCGCGGCACAGACGAGCAAGATCGCGCCCGGTCACGACGCCCACGCGCGATGCCACCCATTGCAGCAGCATGCCCATCAGGCTCGCGACCAGCACGACGCTCAGCAATTGATAGCCGTATTTCGCGCCGCTGCCGAGCGCCGTCGCCCAGTTGCCGGGGTCCATATACCCGACCGCGACCAGCGCACCCGCGCCGACGAACGAATACCAGCGTCCGCGCGGCGCGTCGCCCGGATTGCGCGAGCGGCGGTGCTCACGCGGCTCGTCGTCGGACGGCAGGCGCTCGGCGGGGCACGACGTGAGTGCGGACGGAGTGGTATTCATCGTGAATCGTGACCTCAAATAGCTGAAGCGGACTGCGGCGCATCGTCAAGGGAGCGGTGGCCGCGGGCCCGTGAGCCTTTTGTCCATGCCGCTGGCGTCGGGGGCGACGGTGCATCGAGGGCACCGCGCCGGAGACATCCGAAATGGCTCAGCAACGACTGTTCCGCCTGGCTATTCGAGGGCGTCGCAAGGCGATCGAGCGGCCTGCGACATCCAAAGACGGATATTGACATTACGCAGGCCATCCCCTGTCTGGATTCATTAATGCGAGTGTGGTTTTTGCCCGGTGTCCGTTGCACGGATTAGGGGCTAAAATCGCGCGTCTCGCGGGGGCGCGACCAGCTGCAGAGCGGTTGAGCGCGGCGATGTATCGGGGCGTCGCGTGGACGATCCCTGTACATTTGACGCGACAGACGGCGATTGTTTTTTGTCCCGCCGGGGTTTAATGGTAGTTTTCGGGTTTTTAAGGGAGCGGCGGACGCGTCGAGCGACGACGGTCCGTACGGTAAGGCGCTCGAAAGTCGAACGACGGAGAAACGAGATGAAAGAAAAATTGGCGGCCCTGGCCGGCGTGATCGCTTGCGCGGTGGTGCTGGCGCCGGCGGCGGTATCGGCGAAGGACACGCAGCTCAACGTGTACAACTGGTCCGACTACATCGCCAAGGACACGATCCCGAATTTCACCAAGCAGACCGGCGTCAAGGTCAAGTACGACAACTACGACAGCGACGACACGCTCCAGGCCAAGCTCCTCACCGGCAACTCGGGCTATGACGTCGTCGCGCCGACCAGCAATTACGCCGGCAAGCAGATCGCCGCGGGCATCTTCGCACCGCTCGACAAATCGAAGCTGCCGAACCTCAAGTATCTCGACCCGGACCTGATGAAGCTCGTCGAGGGCGCCGATCCGGGCAACAAGTACACGGTGCCCTGGGCGTACGGCACGACCGGCCTCGGCTACAACGTGACGAAGGCGCAGCAGATTCTCGGCAGCGGCGTCGCGCTCGATAGCTGGGACGTCCTCTTCAAGCCGGAGAACATCTCGAAGCTGAAGGCGTGCGGCGTCTCCGTGCTCGACGCGCCGGACCAGATGTTCGCCGCCGCGCTGCATTACATCGGGAAGGACCCGATGAGCACGAACCCGGCCGACTATCGCGAAGCTCTCGCGATGCTCAAGAAAATCCGCCCGTACATCACGCAGTTCAACTCGTCGGGCTATATCAACGACATGGTCGGCGGAGACGTGTGCTTTGCCTACGGCTGGTCGGGCGACGTCGTGATCGCGAAGCATCGCGCGGTCGAGGCGAAGAAGCCGTTCAAGATCGAGTACTACATTCCGAAGGGCGGCGCGCCGGTCTGGTTCGACGTGATGGCGATCCCGAAGGACGCGAAACACAAGGAAGCCGCGCACGAGTGGATCAACTACATCGAGACGCCGCAGGTCCACGCGGCGATCACGAACGCGGTGTATTACCCGAGCGCGAACGCCGAGGCGAAGAAATACGTCGACAAGGACGTGGCGAACGATCCGGCCGTTTATCCGCCGCAGGAAGTCATCAAGACGCTGTTCCTGCTGAAACCGCTGCCGCCGGAAATCCAGCGGCTCCAGACGCGGCTCTGGACCGAATTCAAGTCCGGCCGGTAGACTTAAGCGTTTTGCAGATCAGTTGAAACACGAAGCCCCTGGACCGCCGGGGGCTTTGTTCGTCGCCGGGACGAACGTTCCCCGGCGTTACGCCGCGTAGTGCAGATATCGCAGGAGTCGAGCAGGCAATCATGAGTGAGCAGTCGAGCGCAGTGCACGCAGCGCCTAATTCCGGCAGGCCGGGGCAGGGCAGTCCCGCCGCCGGCCCCGGCACGGACAATTTTGTGCAGATCGTCGAGGTCGTGAAAAAATTCGACGAGACGGTCGCGGTGAAGGGCGTCAGCCTGTCGGTGAAGAAGGGCGAGCTGTTCGCGCTCCTCGGCAGTTCCGGCTGCGGCAAGTCGACCCTGCTGCGCATGCTCGCGGGGCTCGAAACCGTGACGTCCGGCCAGATCCTGATCGACGGCGAGGATCTCGCGAAAATGCCGCCGTACAACCGGCCGACCAACATGATGTTCCAGTCGTATGCGCTCTTTCCGCATATGACGGTGGAATCGAACGTCGCGTTCGGGCTGAAGCAGGAGGGCGTGCGCGGCGGCGAGTTGAAGGATCGCGTGCATACGGCGCTCGAACTCGTGCAGATGGCGCGCTTTGCGAAGCGCAAGCCGCATCAGCTATCGGGCGGACAGCAGCAGCGCGTGGCGCTCGCGCGCAGTCTCGTCAAGCGGCCGAAGCTGCTGCTTCTCGACGAGCCGATGTCCGCGCTCGACAAGCAGATCCGTCAGCGCACGCAGATAGAGCTCGTGAACATCCTCGATCAGGTCGGCGTGACCTGCATCATGGTCACGCACGACCAGGAAGAAGCGATGACGATGGCCGACCGCCTCGCCGTCATGAGCGAAGGCCAGATCGTGCAGCTCGGCACGCCGCACGAGGTCTACGAATATCCGAACAGCCGCTTCTCGGCGGAATTCATCGGCTCGACCAATCTCTTCGATGGCAACGTCGTCGAGGACGAGCCGGATCACGTGTTCGTCGAATCGGCGGAATTGCCAGCGCGGCTGTATGTGAATCACGGCATCACCGGGCCGCTCGGCATGCCGGTGACGATCTCCGTGCGCCCCGAGCGCATCGCGCTGATGCGAAAGCCGCCCGAAGGTGCGTACAACTGGGGGCGCGGCACGGTGTCGAACATCGCGTACATGGGCGGGTACACGCTCTATCACGTGAAGCTCGACAGCGGCAAGGTGGTGGTGGCGAACGTGTCGAGTCTTGCGCTCGGTGAAATCGATTCGCCCACGTGGGACGACGAAGTCTACGTGCGCTGGAGCGCATCGGCCGGCGTGGTGCTCACCGCATGAAGCGCGCGCTCGAACTTCTCGGCACGCCGTGGCGGCGCATGGGCCTGACGGGCCGTTCGGCCGTGATCGGCGGCCCATACATCTGGCTGCTGCTGTTTTTCTTCGTGCCGTTTCTGCTGGTCGTGAAAATCAGTTTCGCGGACGCGCAACTCGGCATTCCGCCTTATACCGAACTCGTCGCGATGAAGGAGGGCGTGCTCAATATCGCGCTCGATTTCTCGCATTACGCGTTCCTTTTCACCGACAGCCTGTATTTCGCCACCTACATGAATTCGCTGCTGGTGGCGGCGGTATCGACAGTGTTGTGTTTGCTGATCGGTTATCCGATGGCGTATTACATCGCCCGCTCGAATCCGGCGACGCGCAATATCCTGATGATGGCGGTGATGCTGCCGTTCTGGACATCGTTTCTGATCCGGGTGTATGCGTGGATTGGTATTCTGAAAAACAATGGCTTGCTGAATAACTTCCTGATGTCGATTGGCTTGATTCATTCGCCGATCGAGCTTTATCACACGAATATCGCGGTTTATATCGGCATGGTGTATTCGTATTTACCGTTTCTCGTGATGCCGCTTCATGCGCATCTCGTGAAAATGGATTTGACTTTGCTCGAAGCGGCCTACGATCTCGGCGCGAAACCCTGGAAGGCATTCGTGCAGATTACACTGCCTCTATCGAAGAACGGGATTATCGCGGGTTGTCTGCTCGTATTCATTCCCGCGGTCGGGGAATACGTGATTCCTGAATTGCTCGGCGGCGCGGATACGCTGATGATCGGCCGCGTCATGTGGAACGAGTTCTTCGATAACGCCGACTGGCCGATGGCTTCGGCCGTCACCTGCGCGATGGTGCTGCTGCTGCTCGTGCCAATGGCGCTCTTCCAGCATTATCAGGCGAAGCAACTGGAGGAGAAGCGATGATCAAGCCGAGTCGTTCGCTTCAATTCACATCGCTGGGAATCGGATTCGCGTTTCTCTATATTCCGATCATCAGTCTGATCGTTTATTCGTTTAACGAGTCGCAACTCGTGACCGTCTGGACGGAGTTTTCGCTGCGCTGGTACAAGGCGCTCTGGCAAGACGAAGAGTTGATCAACGCCGCGTGGCTTTCATTGCGCGTCGCGCTTGTGACAGCTTGCGCGTCGGTGGTGATCGGGACATGGGCCGGTTTTGTATTGGCACGCATGGGACGGTTTCGCGGTTTCACGCTTTACACCGGCATGATCAATGCGCCGCTCGTGATTCCGGAAGTGATTCAGGGGATTTCGCTACTGCTGCTGTTCGTCGAAATGGCGAAGGTTTTCGGCTGGCCTGCCGGACGTGGCATTTTCACGATCTGGATCGGCCACGTGATGCTGTGTATTTCCTATGTCGCGATTATCGTGGAATCGCGCGTGCGGGAATTGAATCCGTCGCTGGAAGAAGCCGCGCTCGATTTGGGCGCCACGCCATTGCGAGTATTTTTCTCGATTACGCTGCCGCTGATTTCCCAGGCGCTCGTGGCCGGATGGCTTTTGTCGTTCACGCTGTCGATCGACGACCTCGTGCTGTCGGCGTTTCTTTCGGGTCCCGGTTCGACCACATTGCCGCTCGTCGTGTTTTCGCGCGTGCGGCTTGGGCTGAATCCTGAAATGAACGCGCTCGCCACGTTGTTCATCGCGTTCGTGACGGTGGGCGTCGTCGCCGCGAACTACTTCATGCAGCGAAGCGAACGCAGGCGGCTGGCGGGCGTCATTTAACGCTCGCCCAGCGCTTAAGACGCGCTGGCCAGATGCCGCGCGAACGTCGCCGAGTCGGTATTCGTGCCGCACAGCAGGATGCCGACCCGCTTGCCTTGCAGTCGTTCGCGCAGCGGCCCGAGCAGACCCGCCGTCGCCGCCGCGCACGACGGCTCGACCGCCAGCTTCAGCTCGTTGAAAAGCTGCAGCATGCCGCGCCGCAGTTCGGCATCGGACACGGTCACGATCTCGTCGATATGCCGGCGGCACAGCTCGTAGCTGTACTCCTCGGTATGCGGCGCCATCAGCGAATCGGCGATGCTGTGCATCGATCCCATCTTCACCGTGTGCTTCGCCGCGAAGCTCTTGCTCATCACGTCGGCGCCTTCGGGCTCGACGCCATACACGTGGATCGACGGATTCGCGAGCCGCATCGCCGTCGATACCCCCGCCGCCAGTCCGCCGCCGCCGATCGGCAGGACGACCGCTTCGAGATCAGGCGCTTGCGAGGTCCACTCGTAGCCGAGCGTCGCCGTGCCGAGCACGGTGCGATAGCCGCTGAACGGATGCACGAAGAAGCGGCCTTCCTCGGCCTCGATGCGGCGTACGATCTCGAACGCCTCGGCGCCGTTCTCCGCGAACACGATTTCCGCGCCGTAGCGCCGCGCGAGCGCGACGCGCGTCGGGCTTGCCGTGCGAATCATCACGACCTTCGCGCCGATCTCCATGCGCATCGCCGCGTACGCGACCGCCACCGCGTGATTCCCCGCCGACACGCACGTCACGCCCGCGCCGCGCTCGCTGGCATCGAGCGCCAGCAGGTTCGAGAACGCGCCGCGCGCCTTGAACGTGCCGCTCGCCTGCAGCAGCTCGAACTTGAACGTGATGGGCGTGCCGTCGAGCGTCGGGAAATCGTGGCGCTCGAAGGTCGGCGTGCGCGCGACCCACGGCGCGAGTGCCATGTGCTGCTCGGCGATGTCGTCGAGGGTGGGGATCGGCGTGCCGTCGATGGTGTGGTCGGTGTGCTGGCTGGCGCTGGACATGGCGGTTCGGCGTAAAAAGGAATCAGCGGGCGGCGTGAGCGTCGACCGACATGCTGTGGATGAACTTGCCGAGGAACGCCTCGCACGCAGCCAGCTGTTCGAGCGACACATACTCGTTCGCCTTGTGCGCCTGCTCGATGTTGCCCGGGCCGCACACGATGCTCGGCACGCCCGCGAGCGCGAACAGGCCCGCTTCCGTGCCGTACGCGACCTTGCGCTTGTCCTGGTTCTCGGTCAGGGCGCGCACGAGTTGCGTGATCGCGGCCTGCTCCGATGCATCGAGCCCCGGCGCCGACGCGATCCGCGAGAACTCGATCGCCGCGTTCGCGTGTTCCTTCAGCATCTTCGGCAGGAGCGTTTCGCGCGCGTAGGCGTCGATGCGCTTGAAAACGGACTCGGGGTCCAGCGTCGGGAGGTTGCGGAATTCGAACTGGAAACTGCATTCGGCGGGCACGGTGTTGATCGAATTGCCGCCCTTGATCGTGCTCGTCTGCGCGGTGGTGAAGGGCACGTCGTAGAGCTCGTCGAACGGGCCTTGCGCGCGGAATTCATCGGCGACGTCGCGGATGAAGCAGATGAGGCGCGCGGCGTATTCGATCGCGTTGAGGCCCTTCGGCGTCAGCGACGAGTGCGCTGCAAAACCGCGCACGCAGCAGTTGTACGTGTTGATGCCCTTGTGCGCGATGACCGGGCGCATCGAAGTCGGTTCGCCGACGATGCAGCCGTCCGGGCGCACGCCGCGTTTTTGCAGGTCGGTGAGCATCAGCGGCGCGCCGGCGCAGCCGATTTCCTCGTCGTAGGACAGCGCGAAGTGGATCGGCTTTGCGAGCTTGGTCGACTGCATCCTGGGCAGGAGCGCGAGCGCCGTGCCGATGAAGCCTTTCATGTCGCACGTACCGCGGCCGTAGAGCAGGCCGTCGCGGATTTCGGGCTTGAACGGGTCGCTGGACCAGTCCTGTCCGTCG
The DNA here is from genome assembly GCF_001544475.1 of Caballeronia humi. Lineage (GTDB taxonomy): Bacteria > Pseudomonadota > Gammaproteobacteria > Burkholderiales > Burkholderiaceae > Caballeronia > Caballeronia humi. The sequence goes on from NZ_FCNW02000017.1 coordinate 53,338, forward strand.
ACGGGAACGACGTCCGTGTGGCCCGACAGCACGATGCCGCCGTTTGTCTCGCCGTCGTGGGCGGGGACGGTGGCGAAGAGGTTGGCCCACTGGCCGCGGCTGTCGGTGGTGATCGTGGCTTCGATGCCGGCGGCGCGCAGTTCGTCGCGCACGGTTTCGATCAGGCCAAGATTCGGATTGCGGCTGACGGTGTCCATCGAGACGAGCCGTTCGACCCAGGGAAGCGCGACGGGAGAGGGGGATTCGGTATGCGCCGGTTCGGCGATGTGGGACATGTTCTTGCTCCTGCTGGTTAGAGTTCGATCATACCGAAATTTTGAGAGGGGATTTCAGGGCCTTGCGGTGCGGGTGCCTCGGGAGGGATTGCCGGCCCGCGGTGGTCCGAGCAGCTCGCTGACATTTGTTGACTTTTCGACCTGGCCGATTTGGCTACGATGGATCGATCTCGACGACGGCCAGGCATGCGATGGCGATTGAACTGAAGACCGACGCGTGGCATCGGTACATGCTTTATCGAAGCAACGATGCGCGGCTGATGCCTTTCGCCTCGTGTGAAGAGAAGCAGGCGGCCACCGATGCGGGGAAGCGATTTACTTCTGAGGCTTTTGCGGACGTTTGGGCCAGAGACCTTGAGCTGGTCAAGCGGGTGCGGCTGTTTCTACGCGCGAACTTTCATTGGCACGAGCGGCTTGCCAATAGCGGGACCGATCTCGACGTCGTCGAGACGCTAATGGATATGGTGCGCGGCGGCAGCGTTCTGGTCGTGCCGGAGGATGCGCCGGTTAGTGCTGGCTTACCTGCCGCATCGCCGGCCGCATCGTCGTTTTGGGGCGTCGAGAACTACGATCCGCCGCGCTATGCGAGCGTGCAGGAGCAGTATCAGGCGCAGTTGGCCGACTGGGAAGCCAACGCGACGCCGTGGGAAGAAATCGAAGCAATGAACGACAGCATCAACGCGAAGTTCATGCACGCGGTTATGCGGGTGGAACCAACCCGTTTATTGCCGCTGTTCGAACGTGCCGGATGGATCAGCAAGTATGGTCTGCCTGATCCGTCGAAGTGGGCCGAGGAGGGTGCGGTGTCGACGCCGCTCGGTGATGCGCTGCCGTTCGAGTACGGTGAAGAAGCGCTGGGCGGTGAAGTCGAGGAACTGGCGGCTTCGACGAGAAGCCCGCGTTTTGCCGCAAAGATGCTCGGGTACGATCAGCATACGTTCAGCGCGATGTTGCACGAGTTCAAACCTGAGAACGGCTTGCGCCCGTCGGATAACGTCATTTTTTTCGATGACGGGAGTGTCGAGTTCAACGGAAAACTTATCGATGACAACATGCACAACTATGCACCCTGACCTGTCAGCTTCGCTTCCGCCCGATTGGCCGCTCGCTCACGCGACATTCATTCTTGCTGGTGACGATGTTTCGCCAGAATTCTGGACCAACTATTTCGGCGTGACGCCTGACCGCGTCATGACGAAAGGGGAAACGTTTCTCTATCCATCGGGCAAGCGTAGCGAACGGGTGGCTGGGCGTGGCTTTTGGGCAGTAAAGAGCGAGGTCAAAGTGCGGAGTGATCAGTTGGAACCGCATTTGCGTTTTCTGATGAGCCATCTCGGTTTGCCTCGTGGGGACCTGCACGACCTGGTCCGTGGCGACGGAATCAATATGTCCGTGTGGTGCTACTGGTTCAACGAATCCGGCGACCGAATCCCCGATATCCCGGACGATATCCGTGAACTGATGGAATCGATGGGGGGCACAATCGAAATCGACGAATACCGATAAACGCCCGCATTCCCCGCAAAAAAACCGACGATCCCACCGTCGGCTCTTCGCCAAAACCAGACGCGCAAAACCCTACCGCGCCACCGGCGCCGCCTGCCTGACAGGCGCTCCCAGCGCCCTTAGCGTCTCCTTCACCGTCGCGATCCGCACCGACAAATCCGGACTACGCGTCTCGATCCGCAGCTTGTCCTGCCCCGCGAGCTTGATGTGCTTGTGCTTCTGGACCATCTCGATGATCTTCATCGCATCGACGGGCGGGTTCGGGATGAACTGCAGTCCGATGACCGCCTCAGCCGCATCGATCTTCACGATGCCGAGCGGCTTCGCCGCAAGCCGCAGCCGATGCGTCTCCACCAGCGCATGCGCTTGCGGCGGCAGCTTGCCGAAGCGATCGACCAATTCTTCGAGAATCCCGTCGACGGCATCGCTCGATTCGCAGTTCGCGAGCCGCTTGTAGAGCGACAGGCGCTCCTGCACGTCGCCGCAGTAATCCGCGGGCAGAATGGCCGGCGCGTGCAGATTGATCTCGGTCGTCGCCGCAAGCGGCGCGTTCAGATCGGGCTCGCGGCCTTCCTTCAACGCCCTCACGGCATCGTTGAGCATATCGGTGTAAAGCTGAAAACCGATCTCGTGAATCTCGCCCGACTGCTTGTCACCGAGCACTTCGCCCGTGCCGCGAATTTCGAGATCGTGCATCGCGAGATAGAAGCCCGAACCGAGTTCCTCCATTTGCTGGATCGCTTCGAGCCGCCGTTGCGCCTGCTTCGTCAGCACCGCCGGATCGTGCACGAGCAGATACGCGTACGCCTGATGATGCGAGCGCCCGACACGCCCGCGCAACTGATGCAACTGCGCGAGCCCGAACTTGTCCGCGCGATGCAAGAGGATCGTGTTCGCGCTCGGCACGTCGATGCCGGTCTCGATGATCGTCGTGCACAGCAGCACGTTCGCGCGCTGCCCGACGAAATCGCGCATCACGCGCTCGAGTTCCCGCTCGTGCATCTGCCCGTGCGCGACTGCAATCCGCGCCTCGGGCACGAGCGCTTCGAGCATCGCGCGGCGATTCTCGATTGTCTCGACTTCGTTGTGCAGGAAATAAACTTGTCCGCCGCGTTTGAGTTCGCGCAGCATCGCCTCGCGGATCACGCCGTCTTCCTCGCGGCGGACGAACGTCTTGATCGCGAGGCGCTTCTGCGGCGCGGTTGCTATCACGGAGAAGTCGCGCAGGCCTTCCAGCGCCATGCCGAGCGTGCGCGGAATCGGCGTGGCGGTGAGTGTGAGCACGTCGACTTCCGCGCGCAGCGACTTCAACGCCTCCTTCTGCCGCACGCCGAAGCGATGCTCCTCGTCGATGATGACGAGCCCGAGCCGCTTGAACTGGACATCGGACGACAGCAGCTTGTGCGTGCCGATCACGATATCGATCGTGCCTTCGTTGATCGCCGCAATCGACGCCGCCACTTCCTTCGTGCTCTTGAAGCGCGACAGTTCCGCGATGCGCACCGGCCAGTCGGCGAAGCGGTCGGTGAAGGTCTGCGTGTGCTGCTCGGCGAGGAGCGTCGTCGGCGAGAGGATCGCGACCTGCTTGCCCGCCATCACCGCGATGAACGCCGCGCGCAACGCGACTTCCGTCTTGCCGAAGCCGACGTCGCCGCACACGAGGCGGTCCATCGGCTTGCCGCTCGTCATGTCGCCGATCACGGCGGTGATCGCAGCGGCCTGATCGGGCGTTTCCTCGAAGCCGAAGCTCTCCGCGAACTTCGTGTAGTCGCGCGGTTCGAGCTTGAACGCGTAGCCCGAGCGCGCGGCGCGGCGTGCGTACAAGTTGAGCAGTTCGGCCGCGGTATCGCGGATCTGCTGCGCCGCCTTGCGCTTCGCCTTGTCCCACTGGCCGGAGCCGAGCGCATGCAGCGGCGCGCTTTCAGGGTCGGCGCCGCTGTAGCGCGAAATGACGTGCAACTGCGCGACCGGCACGTAGAGCTTGCTTTCGTTCTGATATTCGAGATGCAGGAACTCGGTTTCGCCCTCACCGAGATCCATCGACACGAGCCCCATGTAGCGCCCGATGCCGTGCTGCGTATGCACGACTGGATCGCCGATCTTCAGCTCGGACAGGTCGCGCACCATCGAATCGACGTTGCTCGCCTGTTCCTGGCGACGCCGTCCGGCGCGGCGCGCGAGCGGGCCGTACAACTCCGTCTCGGTGATGATCGCGAGTTGCTCGCCCGGCAGCGCGAAGCCGTTCGCGAGCGGCGCGACGCCGAGCGAGAACTTCGCGTCGCCGGCGAGCCATTGCTGGAGCGTATCGTCGAGCGCGGTGCGCAGACCGTTTTCAGCGAGCAGTTGCTGGATCGTCTCGCGCCGTCCCGCCGATTCCGCGACGAACAGCACGCGGTTCGGCGTCTGCTCGAGATAGTGGCGCAGCGCGAGGAGCGGCTCGTCGGCGTGACGGTCGATCGCGAGACCCGGCAGCGGCACCGCCCAGCCGCCTTCGGGCGAGGGCGGCAGCTTCAGTTGCGCGAAGGGCTTGGCGAAGGCGAAGAAATCGTCGTCGGTGAGAAAGAGGCGCTTCGGCTCCAGAAGCGGCCGCTCGCGGTCGTGCGAGAGGAAGTTGTAGCGCTGCCGGGTGTCGTTGGTGAAGCGCTTGATCGACGCATCCATGTCGCCGACGAACACCAGTTGCGCGCCTTCGGGCAGGTAGTGAAAGAGCGTCGCGGTTTCATCGAAGAAAAGCGGCAGGTAGTACTCGATCCCCGCCGACGGCACGCCGTTGCCGATGTCCTTGTAGATCGACGAGCGGCTCGGATCACCCTCGAACACTTCGCGCCAGCGGCTGCGAAAGGCGGTGCGGGCGGCTTCATCGAAGGGGAATTCGCGGCCGGGCAAAAGGCGCACGTCGCGCACGGGGTAGAGGCTGCGCTGCGTGTCGGGATCGAATGCGCGGATCGAATCGACCTGATCGTCGAACAAGTCGATCCGGTATGGCAAGGGCGAGCCCATCGGAAAGAGATCGAGCAGCGACCCGCGCACGCAGTATTCGCCCGGCCGCACGACCTGACTCACGTGCTCGTAGCCCGCGAGCGTCAGTTGCGCCTTGAGTTTCGCCTCGTTCAGCCGCTCGCCCTGCGTGAAGGAAAACGTGTAGGCGGCCAGAAACGACGCGGGCGGCATGCGGTAGAGCGCGGTCGTCGCAGGGACGAGCAGGATGTCGCAGCGGCCTTCGCCGAGATCGTGCAGCGTCGCCAGCCGTTCGGAGACGAGATCCTGATGCGGCGAAAATGTGTCGTACGGCAGCGTTTCCCAGTCGGGCAGCAGGCGCACGCGGGCGTCCGGCGCGAAGTAGGGGATCTCGACAGCGAGGCGCTGTGCATCGACGGCGCTCGCGCAGAGCACCGTCAGGAGCGGAACCTCGGCGCGGTACGCGAGGTGGTAGCGCGCGATGGCGAGGGCGTCCGAGGAGCCGGTGGCGCCGTCGAAGACGAAGCGCTGGCCCGCCTTGACGAGTGCGATGGGAGACGTGGACTGCGATGTAACGGCTTTTGAAGACATAGGGTGTGCGGGGAACCGTCCGTACGCGAAAGTGCGCGGGTCCGGCGTGGTCGCGAGGGACCTATTATAAAATCCGGGCTTCACTTTGACTTGGCAACATTTCCCACTCGTGACTTCCCGCCTGTTTGCCCTGATTCCGTGCGCCGGCACCGGCAGCCGCTCGGGCGCGCCGATGCCGAAGCAATACCAGACAGTCGGCGCCCGCCCGATGCTGAGTTATACGCTTGCCGCGTTCGATGCGTGTTCCGAATTTTCGCAGACGCTCGTCGTCCTCGCTCCCGACGACAGTCATTTCGACGCCCGACGCTTCGCCGGCCTGCGTTTCGCCGTCAAACGCTGCGGCGGGGCGACGCGCCAGGCGTCGGTGTACAACGGGCTGAACGCGCTCGTCGAATTTGGCGCGAAAGACCACGACTGGGTGCTCGTCCACGACGCCGCGCGCCCCGGCATCACGCCGGAAATGATCCGCCAGCTCATCGGCGAACTGAAGGACGACGCGGTCGGCGGCATTCTGGCGCTGCCCGTCGCGGATACGCTGAAGCGCATCGAAGCCGAAGGCACGGCGCACGAGGAAGGGCGCATTGCGCGCACGGAATCGCGCAATGGCTTGTGGCAGGCGCAGACGCCGCAGATGTTCCGGCTTGGCATGCTGCGTGACGCGATCCAGCGCGCGCGCCAGGACGGCCACGATCTCACCGACGAAGCGAGCGCCATCGAATGGCTCGGACACGCGCCGAGACTCGTTCAGGGGAGTCTGCGGAACTTCAAGGTCACCTATCCCGAAGATTTCGCGCTTGCGGGCGCGATGCTCGGCGCCGCGTCTTAAATCTCCACCAAAACAAGGTCTTATCGATGGATTTCAGAATCGGACAGGGTTACGACGTTCACCAGCTCGTTGAAGGCCGCGCGCTCATCATCGGCGGCGTGACGATTCCTTACGAACGCGGCCTGCTCGGCCATTCAGACGCCGACGTGCTGCTGCACGCCATCACCGATGCGTTGTTCGGCGCCGCGTCGATGGGCGACATCGGCCGCCATTTCCCCGATACCGCGAAGGAATTCGCCGGCGCCGACAGCCGCATGCTGCTGCGCGAGGCGTTCAAACGCGTATCGGAGGCGGGTTTTGCGATTGCGAACGTCGATTCGACCGTGATCGCGCAGGCGCCGAAGCTTGCACCGCATATCGACGGCATGCGCGCGAACATCGCGGCCGATCTCGAATTGCCGCTCGATCGTGTGAACGTGAAGGCGAAAACCAACGAGAAGCTCGGCTATCTCGGCCGGGGCGAGGGCATCGAGGCGCAGGCGGCGGTGCTGCTGCGACGAACCTCGATCGATCACTGAAAACACAAACGCCACGTCAAAAACGTGGCGTTTTGCTTTACCGAGGGCGAAAGGCGCTTATTTCCCTTCAGCTTCGATCGCGAGCGCAGCGGCATTGATGACCGCCGCGATACGCCCGACGTCGCGCAATTGTGTCGTGCTCATGCCTTCCGCGACGAGGTTTTCGTAGTGCGACTTCACGCAGAAGTGGCACTTGCCGATGATCGACGCTGCGAGCGCGTACATCTCAAACCGCCGCTTGTCGACGCCGCCGTGCGACGCATACGCGTTCATGCGCAGGCCGGCCGGCTGGGTCTTGAGGTCGGCGTTATCGGCCATCTCCAGATACGGATACCACACGTTGTTCATGCCCATGAGCGCGGCGGCGGTCAGCGCGGCGTTCGTTTCTTCCGGCGACAGCACGCCCGCCGAGCGGATCGTCGTGACGATCTTCGTCGCCTTCGCGGCATAGGCCGCGGCGAGCGCGACGCCGACCGCGTCAGTACCCTGAAGCGACGAGCGCGCGATCGTGCCATCGACATTCAGGCGGATGTCTTTTGCGTAATCAGGAATGAGTTCTTTAATCGAAGACAGGAATTCCATTGATTTCTCCTATTCGAATGCCGATAAAAAAGCCCGCCGGCTCAAGTGAACATCAAGCATAGCGGGCTCTGGCGTTCAGCCATCGCGGATGGCTGCGCGGCGCTCTTACAGCGTCGAGCCGCCGACAGCGCGGTTGCACGGGCAGAGTTCGTCCGTTTGCAGGCCGTCAAGAATACGCAGCACTTCTTCCGGGTTACGGCCGACGTTCAGGTTGTTCACCGAAACGTGCTGAATGACGTTGTCCGGATCGACGATGAACGTAGCGCGCAGCGCAACGCCGGCTTCCTTGTCGCGCACGCCGAGCTGGTCGATGAGTTCACCCTTCACGTCGCCGAATGCGTAGTGGTTGAGCTTGCTCAGGTCCTTGTGCTCACGGCGCCATGCGAGCTTGACGAACTCGTTGTCGACGCTGCCGCCGAGCAAAACCGCGTCGCGGTCAGCGAAGTCGTTTGCCAGCTTGCCGAACTCGACGATTTCCGTCGGGCACACAAAGGTGAAGTCCTTCGGGTAGAAATAGATGATCTTCCACTTGCCCGGGAACGATTGCTCAGTCACTTCTTCGAACGCCGACTGGCCGTTTTCTTCGTGATGGTTGAAACCCGGCTTTGCAGCGGTAACGGTAAACGCTTCGACTTTATCGCCCACGGTCTTCATATGACTACTCCTGTATTCGTTGGAAGGACAAATCAAACTGACAGATCATCAAGCTAACAGATCGCCGTAACGCCGGCATGACAGCCGCTTTTGCAGCGAGCGCTTCCGGCATCAAACGACCTTCATCATAACTCTATTAAGTTATATTTTCAATAGATTATAACTAACACTACGGATAGTTTTTCCCGAAGAGTCCAATAGTTTTTGCCGCCGATTGGTGCATCAGTCGCGCTGGCTGTCGAACTTCGGGACCTTGACGACGGGGAAATCGATCGTCACTTCGAATCCCGGGCCGGGTACGCGATTGCGCAGGCGCAGCGTCCCGCGCTGACGCGTCACGAGCCGCTGCACGATCGCCATGCCGAGGCCGGTGCCGTTCGCCTGCGTGCGCGCCGTGTCGACGCGATAGAACGGCCGCGTGATCAGCGCGATCTGGTCGTCGGGGATACCGCAGCCTTCGTCCGTCACCGTCAGCTCGACGCGGCCGTGCGTCACGTGCGTTTCGAGCGTGATGCGCGCGATGTCGTCGTATTCGCTGCGGCCGTACTTGCGCGCGTTTTCGAGCAGATTGCCGACGACGCGCCGCGCATCTGTCGGATCGCCTTCGATCATCGCGCCTTGCGCCAGCTCCGTCCGCATCACGACGCCTTCGTCCGCATGAAAGCGCGCGGCGAGTTCGCCAGCGATCATCGACAGATCGACGGTTTCGGGCATGCGCTGCATCGGCCGGGCGTAGTCGAGGAAGCGGCCGATGATCATGTCCATCTGCTCGATATCGTCGATCATCGCGAGCTTGGTCGTTTCGTCCGACGGGCTCATCTCCGTTTCGAGCCGCAAGCGCGCGAGCGGCGTGCGCAGATCGTGCGAAATGCCGGCGAGCATCAACGCGCGGTCCGCTTCGAGCTGTTCGAGGTCCTGCACCATCTGGTTGAAACTTCGATTGGTTTCGGCCGCGACGCCCATCCCGCGCTCGGGCAGCGGATCGGGCGCCTGTCCCGAGCCGACCTTGCGCGCGGCGAGGGCGAGCCGTGCGAACGGCCGGTTCACGAGGCTCGTGATGAACGCCGCGCCGAACAGCGACAGCGCGAGCGCGAACACGCCCCAGCCGGCCCACTGCAGGCCAGTGACGGTGTCGAGCTGATCGCGATCGAGGGCGACCCAGTAATCGTCGTCGTCGATCTTGAAGCTGATCCACACGCCGGGGATATCGTTCACCGATTGCGCGATGATCGTTTCGTTGCCGAGACGCCCGCGCACGTCGCGCTCGATCAGCCGGTTGAGCGACTCGTCGGGCTGGAGGCGATATTTATCGGTGGTCTCGCGCGGATACACGCGCACGCCTTCATTGCTCTCCAGGTCCTGCAGCAATGCGCGGCGCAGATCGGGATCGGAATAAAGGAGGGCGGTGCGGGTGAGTTTGACGACCGCGACAAGCTGCAGCGCCACGCGCTGCGCGCGCGGCTCCCGTTCGATCACTCGAAAGCTCTGGAACCATGCGGCGAGGCTGACCGCGATCAAGAGCGCGATCAGCGCAAAAGTCCGCCAGAACAGGCCGCCGAACGCGAGCGTCAGTAGCCGCCTGTCGATGCGCATGGGTCTTTCGGGTCCTGCTCGGATGAGGGCGGGAAGCCTGGTTCGGGACGCCTCACGCGGCGCCGTCGGGGATGAAGACGTATCCCAGGCCCCACACGGTCTGGATGAAGCGCGGGCTGCTCGGGTCCGGCTCGATCAGCTTGCGCAGTCGAGAAATCTGCACGTCGAGACTGCGGTCGAACACTTCGTATTCGCGGCCGCGTGCGAGTTCCATCAGCTTTTCGCGCGAGAGCGGCTGACGCGGATGGCGGGCGAACACCTTCAGCACCGAAAATTCACCGGTGGTCAGCGGAATTTCCTGACTGTTCTTCGTGAGCGTGCGCGTGGCGAGGTTCAACGCGAACTCGCCGAACTCGAACACTTCGGTAGTTTCGGACGGCGCGCCCGGCAGTTCGGACGGCGATTGGCGGCGCAGCACCGCGTGAATGCGCGCGACGAGTTCGCGCGGATTGAACGGTTTCGGCAGATAGTCGTCTGCGCCCATTTCCAGACCGACGATGCGATCGACGTCCTCGCCTTTCGCCGTGAGCATGATGATCGGCGTGCGGTCGTTGCTGCCGCGCAGACGCCGGCAGATCGACAAGCCGTCTTCCCCGGGAAGCATGAGGTCGAGCACGAGGAGGTCGAAGCGCTCACGCACCCAGAGCTTGTTCATCGCCGGCGCGTTTTCCGCGACGTAGACGTTGAAGCCCTGTTCGCCGAGATAGCGGCGAAGGAGGTCGCGCAGACGCGGATCGTCGTCGACTACGAGTATTTTTGAAGGATTTTTGGTTTCCATGAGCGGCATCTTAGCGCGATTAGAAAGGGGTCGAGTTTGTAACAATTCCAGTGTAACAGTTGGTTACAAAATTTACGGAGGCCGTGGCACGCCGTAAAGCTTCTGTGCGTACACTCCTTTACCTAAGCCCGTCATTCGGTAGATACTTCATTAGACCAACGCTTGGCGTCTGCACCGTAAACACTGGCTGTGCGTGCAGCGCTGAAGAGAAATGAGACTGTCCGGTTGTCGAGCAACGAAGGGAACAATATGAAGGGAGCGCGTCAGCGCGGACCTGTGCGCCCCGAGCGCATTTTCAAGAAGACGCTACTCGCTAGCGCGCTTTACGCCGTACTGACCACATCTCCCGTCTTCGCACAGTCGTCGTGGCCTTCGAGCCGCGATCCGGCTGCGTTTGACCGTCCCGTGAACACGTTGTCCAATCGCTTCGACGGGCGCATCGTCCGGGCGCAGCAGCGCACCGGCAAGAACCAGGCTGGCAATCACGATTCGAACGCGAACAAGCCGCCGACCATCCAGCAGATTCAGAGCCAGCAGAACGATCCGCCCGCGCGGCCGCCTCGTCATGCCGTCATGACCGCCGATGAGCGCCGGCTTCTGCGACAGCACATCGAGGAAGCGGTGCGCGATCTGTACAAGCGTTGAGCTTGCGACGCGTTTCGCGATGAACCGACGCCAGTTCCTGTCCACGAGTGGCGCGCTGCTCTGTCTGCCCGGCGTGGGTTTCGCTGCGACGAAGTCAGGCGGCGCACCGAAGACGCTGATCCTCGTCGAACTGAAGGGCGGCAACGACGGCCTGAACACGGTCGTCCCGTTCTCCGATCCCGCTTATCGCGCGCTGCGTCCGACGATCGGTATCGCGCGCGATAAGGTACTGCAACTCGACGAGCGCACCGGCCTTCATCCCGCGACCGCGCCCCTCTTGCCGCTCTGGCGCGACGGTGAACTGGCGGTGGTGCAGGGCGTTGGCTATGCGCAACCGAACCTGTCGCATTTCCGCTCGATGGAGATCTGGGACACCGCGTCGCGCTCCGATCAATACCTGCGCGACGGCTGGCTAGCGCGTGCGCTCGGCCGCGCGCGCAATGCCGATGCGGTCGCGATCGGCAGCTTTGAAGCGGGGCCGTTTGCGAGTGCATCAGGGTCGCGGTTCGTCGATAGCCTGGCGGTCAAGACTTCAGGCGCGTTCGAAGCATCGATCAACCATCTCGCGAATAATCCCTTGCGGCGCGAGCTCACCGTCCTGCGTCTCACGCTCAACGGCTTCGATACGCATCAGAACCAGCCGGCGCGGCACGCGGCGTTGCTGGCGGAACTATCGGAGGGGTTCGTAACGATGCGTCGCGCGCTCACCGAACTCGGACGCTGGGACGAGACACTTGTCGTGACCTATTCGGAGTTCGGCCGGCGCGCCCGCGAGAATCAGTCGGGCGGCACGGAGCATGGCACTGCGGCCCCGCTTTTCGTAGCGGGTGGCCGCGTGCGCGGTGGCCTCTATGGCGCGCCGCCTAAGCTTGCGCGCCTGGACGGCAACGGCAATCTGCCGATAGCCGTCGATTTCCGGCAGATCTACGCGACCGTGCTGGGATCGTGGCTCGATCTCGATGCCGCGTCCATCCTGCAGCAACGCTTCGATCCCTTGCCGCTCATCAACGCGTACGCCACGTGATCCACAACTTGCGGATCGGCGTGAGCGCGATGCGCTGATGCAACACCTGAAACTTCTCGCGCTCGATCTCGTCGAGCGATGCCAGCGCCAGCGCCGCTTGCGCGCGCAAGAGCCGCTGTCCGGCGCGCTCATCGGACGGGATCGCGGCGAGCGCGTCGTTCAGCGCTTTCCTCGTCTGTTCGACCTGAAAGCGCATCAGTGCGGTGAAACCATCGCTGTATCTGCGGTTGATCAGGTCGGCGGCCGTAACGTTGAAGCGCTGCAACTCATCGATCGGGATGTAGATGCGCCCGTGTCGCGCGTCGTCGCCGAGTTCCAGCAGGCGCTCCGCCAGCATCAGCGCCGAGCCGAGCGGCGCGGCCCACTTCGCGGCCTGCTCGGGCGAACGCGCCGTGATGCGCGCCGCCGCTACGGCGAACGCGCCGCCCGTCTGATCGAGATAGCGCCGCAGACCCGGCCAGTCGAGATAGCGCGCCTGATCGAGGTCCATGCCGAAGCCGTCGACGAGCGTATCGAGTGAAGCCCGCAGCGGTTCATCGAGCGCGTTTTTTTTAGCCGAATGCGCCTGTAACGCCTTCGTCACCGGATGCGACGGCTCGCCGTTGAAAAGACTCGCCAGCTCCTTTTGCCACCACGCGTGCTTCGTGCGCCCGATGGTCGGATCGCTCGTTTGCTTGACGGTCTCTTCCAGCTCGCGTCGCAGCGCGAAGAGCGCGGTCAGGAGCGGCTGGCTCGCGGCCGGCGCTCGGCGCAGCGCGTAGTAGGTGCTGGAGCCATCGGGGGCGGCCTTTTGCTGGCAGTAGTCGTCGGAATTCACTGGGGTCTGCGTGAGGCGCGTCTTGTGATCGTAAGAAACTGCGGCGTAAGTAAAAAAAGCCATTGAACGTCAATGGCTTTTTTCTGCTGCATCTACAACGTGGGTGATGGTGCGAGGAAGGGGACTCGAACCCCTACACCATTGCTGGCGTCAGGACCTAAACCTGGTGCGTCTACCAATTTCGCCATCCTCGCCGCCTGATCCGCTTTGTCAGGCTCGTGCAGGCGCTCGATACAGTTCGAAAACAACCGGATGAAGCGTGCGCCCGCCGCGCCAAGCCCAAGATTCTAACCGATTCGAAAACCGATGTCTCCATGCTGAAAGGCGCGGTGACCGGCCATGCTGCCTATCACTTTTGCACGATTGCGCCATGCTTGCGTCCTCCCTACAATTCCTGTCTCGATAATCGTTACCGGCACGCGTTTCATGACCCGCACATCGCGCAATCGCATCGTTGCATGGCTCGGCATTGCCGCCATGTGGCTTGCCATTGTCGCGCCGGTCGTGAGCCAGACGATCGCGGCGCGTGTCTCCGTTGGCGATACTGAAATCCTCTGTTCGGTCGATTCGCTCGAATCGGTCGAAGCGCATCATCATCACGAAGCGCAGGCTGAAGCATCGAGTGGCGCCTCGCACCACGCCTCCGCCGCCGATCACTTCGAAGCCTGTTCCTACTGCGGCCTGCTTGCGCATAACCTGCCGCTCTTGCCGGGCGTTTCGCCGGCCGTGGCGCGCGTCGAGCGTGTCGTGCGCGTCGCGCGGGTCGAGCGCGTTTCGGCCGTCTACGCCAAGTCCTTCAATGCCGCGCGTCCGCGCGCGCCGCCCGTCGTTTCCTGAAGCCCGTCATTCGTCTCGACCGTTTGCCTATCCGCGTGCGTGAAAGCGCGTTCGCGTCCGGCCCGGTCACGCGTTAACACCTTCAGGATTCTTCGATGCTCGACTTGTTCAAGCGAGCGCGGCAGCCGTCCGGCTGCCGCGCCGCCGTGCGTTCCCGCGCGTACCTTCCGATCGCGTGGCTACCGCTTTCGCTGATGACGCAAGCGGCCTACGCCATTCCCGAAACGCCGCCGGCGCAAGAAGACTCAAACAGCGCCGCATCGCTGGCTCCGGTGGTGATAACGGCGCAGGCCTCGCGCCCGACGCTCGACCCGAATCTCCCCGCGAGCGTGGCCACGATCACCGCCGACCAGTTCGAGAACTGGAACGTCGTCACGCCCGAAGACGTGCTTAAGTACGCGCCGAACATGGCGGTGCGCAAGCGCTTCATCGGCGACTTGAATTCAACGATCGCCGTGCGCGGCACGAGCAACTCGCAGACGGCGCGCGGCCTCGTCTACGCCGACGGGTTGCTCCTCAGCAACTTCCTCGGCAACACCTTCACGTTCGCACCGCGCTGGTCGATGGTCTTCGCCGACGCCATCGACAAAGTCGACGTCGTCTACGGCCCGTACTCCGCGCTGTATCCGGGCAACTCGATCGGCGCGACCGTTGCGATCACGACGCGCATGCCCACGCACTTCGAGGCTGACGCGAAAGTGCAGGGTTTCACGCAGCATTTCGATCTGTTCGGCGTGAACCGCAGCTTCAACGGCACGAACACGACCGCGACGATCGGCGACAAGATTGGCAACCTGTCGTATCTGATCGGCGTCGATCATCTGGAGAACACGAGCCAGCCGCTGCAATTCGCGACGTTCCCCCAATCGACGACGCCCGCCAAAACCACCGACCGGCCCGTCACCGGCGCGTACTTCTACAACGACCAGACGAACGCGCGAACCGCTGTGCTCGGTGTGTCGAACGAGGGCCTCCTGCGCACCTTCCAGGACCAGTTCCGGGTGAAGCTTGCCTACGACATCACGCCGACGCTGCAAGCGGGCTTCACGCTCGGCTACTGGCACCAGAAGTACAACAGCGACACGCAGACCTTCCTGCGCGACGCGGCTGGCAATCCCGTGTACAGCGGGTTCGTGAACATCGGCGGATTCGAATACAACGTGCCGGCGGCGACTTTCGCGCCGAGCCAGGGATCGAGCGAAAACTTCCTTTACGGGCTGTCGCTTCGCACGCGCAACGCGACCGGCTGGAACGCGGAAGCCATCGCGTCGTACTTCGACATCACGCAGAGCATCGCGCGCACCGCCAGTTCCGGTGTGCCGGGTGACGGTCCGGGCACGATCACCTACGGCGACGGCGCGGGCTGGAAATCGCTCGACCTGCGCACGACCTGGACGCCGCCGACCGCCGACGCGGGTCTCGCCGCGCACTGGCTGTCGTTCGGCTACCACTACGACAACTATTTCCTCGACAACGAGACCTACACGACGACCGCCTGGCGCGATGGCGGCAACGCGGCGTTCGCGAACGCGTTCGGCGGCCGGACACAGACGCAGGCCGCCTACGCGCAGGACTCGTGGCGTTTCCTGCCGCGCTGGCGCTTCACCTACGGCGCGCGCTACGAGAACTGGAACGCGTACGACGGCACGCGTTCTCTCGGCTCGACGTCGGTCGGCTATGGCGACGCGAGCGAGAGCCACTGGTCGCCGAAAGCGTCGCTATCGTTCGATGTCACGCCGAGCCTGCTGTTGCGCGCATCGATCGGGCGGGCGTACCGCTTTCCGACCGTCGGCGAACTGTTTCAGGGGCAGATTACGGGCACCTCGATCGTGAACAACAATCCGAACCTGAAGCCCGAAAACGATCTGTCGAAGGAACTCACGGCCGAATGGCAGCACGGCGACGGCGTGTATCGCTTCACGCTGTTCCAGGACGACGTGAAGAACACGATCTTCAGCCAGACCAACACGACCGTCATCCCGAACGTCACGAACTTCCAGAATATCGACAAGGTGCGCTCGCGCGGCTTCGAGACGGCGTACGAAGGCCAGAACGTGCTGTTGCGCGGGCTCGACCTCGCAGCGAGCGTCGCATACACGCAGTCGAAGATTCTCGCGAACAGCAGCAATCCGGCGTCGGTGGGGAAGTATTTTTACCGCATTCCACTGTGGCGGGCGAACGTCGTCGCGACTTATCGCGCAACGGAGAAGGCGGCCGTGACGCTCGCCGCGCGCTATTCGGGCCGCCAGTACAACACGCTCACCAACATCGACACCAATCCGAACACGTACGGCGGCACGAGTACGTACGCGGTCATGGACGCGAAGTTCACGTACCGGCCGACGAAAAAGAGCGAGATCGGCATCGGTGTCGACAATCTCTTCGACCATCGCTACTACGTGTTCCACCCGTATGCGGGCCGGACGTTCTACCTGGAAGGGCGCATCGGCATCTGAGGCCGTTCGTATCCAACTCATCGGGAACATCAAGACATGGACGCATCCGTCATCAATCAAGCCGCGTCGGTCGGTGAATCGGCCAGCCACCATCGCACGCTCTGGCGCTGGCATTTCTACGCGGGCCTTTTCGTGATGCCGCTTCTGATCGTGCTCGCGATCACCGGCACGCTTTATTGCTTTCAGCCGCAGATCGAGCCGCTGATTTATCGCGACCGGATGGTCGTCGAGCCGCAGGCCGCGCCGCGTCTGAGCGCGCAGATACTGCTCGCGAAGGCCGCCGCTAGCGAGCCGCGCGATGCCGTGCCGACTACGGCGCAGATCAGCACCGATCCGCGGCGCAGCAGCGAATTCGTGTTCCGCTTGCCGTCCGGCGAAAACGAGAGCGTGTTCGTCGATCCGTACACGGGCGCGGTGCTCGGGACGCTCAGCGTCGAGCACCGGCTGATGAAGCAGATCCGCGAATTGCATCGCGGGTTGATGCTCGGCAAGACCGGCGAACTCGCGATGGAGCTCGCGGGCTGCTGGACGCTCGTGATGATCGGCACGGGCATCGCGCTCTGGTGGCCGAAGGCGAAGCAGAAGGGCGGCATGTGGGCGCCACGTCTCGCGCTGCGCGGACGGGCGTGGTGGCGCGATCTGCATGCCGTCGGCGGGATCTGGCTCGCGATCGGCGCGGTGTTTTTCGTGCTGAGCGGCTTACCCTGGTCGGGGTCGTGGGGTAAACAGTTCAAGGCGCTCGCGACGTCGGCGCAACTCGGTTATCCGAAAGGCGCGTGGGGCGATGCACACGTGCGTTCGGCGAAGCCCGCCGCCGGGGAACACGCGATGCACGGCATGAGAATGGACGACTTGCCGCTGCAGCAGACGCCCTGGGCGGTCGGCTTGACGCCCGTGCCCGGCGCGGCCACCCACGATGCGCAAGCGGCGCGCATCCCGCTCGACGCGGTGATTGCGCTCGCGGCATCGCAAGGCGTGACCGACGGCTACAGCATCGCGCTCCCCAAGACGACGGAGGGCGTGTACACGGTGTCCTATTTTCCCGCCGATCCGAAAGCCGAACGCACGCTTCACGTCGATCAATACAGCGGCAAGCTTCTGACCGACATCGCCTACGACGACTACGGGCGCGTCGCGCAGTGGATTTCGTACGGCACGTCGCTGCATATGGGGCGCTATTTCGGGCTCGCGAACCAGATCGTCTGCGCGATGATCTCGCTCGGGCTCGCGGCGATGGCTGTTACCGGCTTTGTCATGTGGTGGAAGCGCCGGCCGCAGCGGGCGCTCGGCGCGCCGGCGCGTCCCGCGCGGCGGGCGCCGATGCGGGCTTGGCGCAGCGGGCTCGCGATGCTCGGCGTCGTGTTCCCCCTGATGGGGCTGACGATGCTCGTCGTGTGGGTGTCGGACCGGCTGGTGTTCGGGCGGTCGACGCGGAGTTGAATCGTCAGGTTTGCAAGCGGCATTCGCGTTTTGAGCGCGAATGCCCGGCACGCCTACCGCGATCCAAACTTCAATCGCGTCAACTGCTCCGCTTCATTCTCAAGCAACGTTCCAGCGTCCCGAATCGCAACTTCCAGCGTGATTGGCCCCGGCGCCGGCGAAAAGCAGCCGCTGAAGAACTCCGACAACCGCGGCAGCGCTTTCGGGTCGATCCCGCCCGACAGGAGCGACGCCTCGACGCCCGCCGCCCGCGCATGTTTGCACGCGATGAACGGCGCCTTGCCATGCAGCGTCTGCACGTCCGAGCGGCCCTCGCCTGTGATCAGCCAACTCGCGCCCTCCAGCGCCGCGTCGAGCCCGATTTTCCGCGCGACGACTTCCGCGCCCGGCTCGAAGCTCGCACCGAGCATGTGCAGCGCGAAACCAAGGCCTCCTGCCGCGCCCGCGCCCGCGTTGTCGCGCGCGGTGCGTCCGAGCGCCGGTTCGAGCACGTCGGCGAAACGGGCGAGAGCGGCGTCGATTTCCTTGACCTGCTCAGGCGCGACGCCTTTCTGCGGCCCGAAGACCGCAGTCGCGCCGTGCTCGCCGTTGAGCGGATTATCGACGTCCGACATCCCGATGAACTCGGCGTCCTTCACACGCGGATCAAGCCCCGAAACGTCGATGCGCGCAACCCGCGACAGCGCCGACGGAACTGGCTCCAGTTCGTTGCCGTCCGCGTCGAAGAGTTTCAGCCCGAGGCCGACGAGCAGCCCCGCGCCGCCATCGTTCGTGCTGCTGCCGCCGAGCGCGACGTAAAAGCGCCGCGCGCCGAGATCGAGCAGCGCGCGAATCGCCTCGCCCATGCCCCGCGTGTCGCGCTCAGTGACGGGCACGGCCATGCCGTCCGGATCGGTGATGCCGACGACTTCCGCCGTCTCGATAATCGCGCTGCCGTCGCCAAGCAGACCCGTGGCCGCTTCGCGCCGGGCGCTCGCCGCGCCGCGCACGTTGAGCATGCGGCGCTCGCCGCCGGCGGCGAGCATCGCGTCGAGCGTGCCTTCGCCGCCGTCGGCCATCGGGCAGATGCGCACGGCGGCGTCGGCGCGGGCCCGCCGCACGCCGGTCGCGATGGCGTTCGCTACTTGTTCAGCGCTGAGCGAGCCTTTGAAGGAATCGGGAGCGATGACGACGACAGGGGCGGACATGGCGTTTGACATGGTGTCTCGTGTATTGGAATGGATTGAAATCGCGCGCCCGGTGCCCATCTATGCACTCGATGCATGCCGGAAATGCCTTCAGGCTATGCGCGAGAGGGAATTCCGAGACCCGCGCCGGCAAGCTTAGCAGCGTGTCGCGCCACGCAAAATAGCCTGGCCCCGATAGCCGGCATTGTGCGCGACGTTTTGCGTCTCAGAAACGCGGAATAACGCGAAATCGGGGCGAAAAAACGCTAAATCGCGCGCCCGGCGGCTGAATCGCGTGGGCGTATCAAATTGTTTGCTAAAATGTCGGGCTCTGTTGACTCGCAAACGCGTCAGCGGCGGCCCGGACACCGAAGCACACGGCGCGCAAGCGCTCCCGGTGCGGGCGTCGGAGGCGGCGCGCTGCGAGGCCGCCACAGACCCAGACATCCGAACCGAATACTCGAATCTACTCGAATTACTTAGGACGATAGAAGCCATGGCTAACGTTGAAAATCTCGGCAAGCTCGAACGCCGCGTGACCATTTCCCTGCCGAAGGACACCGTGCAGAAGGAAGTGGATTCGCGTATCCGCCAGTTGGCGAAGAACGTGCGCATGCCGGGTTTCCGCCCGGGCAAGGTGCCGCTCAAGATGGTCACGCAACAGTATCAGGGCCAGGTCGAAGCCGAAGTGCTGAGCGACAAGGTCGGCAAGGAATTCTTCGACGTCACGCGCGCCGAGAACCTGCGCGTCGCAGGCCAGCCGAGCTTCGCGCCGAAGGGTGAGGAAGCCCCGGCCGACGCCTACGCGTTCGACGCCACCTTCGAGGTCTATCCGGAAGTGAAGCTGGGCGATGTCGCGACGGCTGAAATCGAGCGCACGGTCACGAGCATCTCGGAAGCCGAAATCGACCGCACGCTCGAAATCCTGCGCAAGCAGCGCGTGCACTACCACGCACGCGGCGAAGGCGGCGAGCACGGCGACGGCGGCGAAGACACGGCAGCGAAAGACACCGACCGCGTGACGATGGATTTCGTCGGCAAGATCGACGGTGAAGTGTTCCAGGGCGGCAGCGCCGAAGACTTCTCGTTCGTGCTGGGCGAAGGCCGCATGCTGCCGGAATTCGAAGCAGCGGCGCTGGGCCTGAAGGTCGGCGAATCGCGCGAATTCGACCTCAAGTTCCCGGACGACTATCACGGCAAGGACGTAGCCGGCAAGACGGCGCAATTCACGATCACGATGAAGAAGATCGAGTGGCCGCATCTGCCGGAAATCGACGGCGAATTCGCGAAGTCGCTCGGTATCGCCGACGGCGACATTTCGAAGATGCGCGCTGAGATCAAGGACAACCTTGAGCGTGAAGCGAAGCGTCGCACGCAACAGATCGTGAAGAATCAGGTGATGGACGCGCTCCTCAAGATCTCTGAACTCGACGTGCCGAAGGCGCTGATCGAGCAGGATCAGGAACGCCTCGTCGAAATGGCGCGGCAGGACCTGCAGCAACGCGGCGTCCCGAACGCAGCAGATGCGCCTATCCCGGCCGAAATGTTCGCCGAGCAGGCCGAGCGCCGCGTGAAGCTGGGTCTGGTGCTTGCCGAACTGGTCAAGGCCAACGAGTTGCAGGCAAAACCTGAACAGATCCGCGCGGAAGTCGACGAGTTCGCGAAAAGCTACGAAGACCCGAAGGAAGTCGTCCGCTGGTATTATTCGAATCAGCAACGCCTTTCCGAAATGGAAGCGTACGTCGTTGAAAGCAACGTCGTTGACTTCGTGCTCGGCAAGGCCAAGGTGACCGACAAGGAAGTCAGCTTCGAGGAACTGGCGAGCGCAACGGCGCAAGCCTGAAGCAGCGTCCAAGGGGCGTGCGGGTCGTCGGCGTGACGACCCGCACGCCTTTTTTGCATTAAAGTTTGTGCGGGCGGATGCCGTTCTAATGTTGAATGTTCCAAAGTCGTTCAGTATCCCTATTCCGAACAAGGAAATTGCATGACCTTTCGCGCTCAATTGCTCGACACGTTAGCTTCAAATGCACCGCGGGATTTCGAAGTCCAGGCGCTCGGCCTCGTTCCGATGGTCGTGGAAACGAGTGGCCGCGGCGAACGTGCCTATGACATCTATTCGCGCCTGCTGAAGGAGCGCGTGGTGTTTCTCGTCGGCGAAGTGAACGACCAGACGGCGAATCTCGTCGTCGCGCAGTTGCTGTTCCTCGAAAGCGAGAACCCCGACAAGGACATCAGCCTGTACATCAACAGCCCGGGCGGTTCAGTCTCCGCCGGCATGGCGATCTACGACACGATGCAGTTCGTGAAGCCCGACGTCGCCACGCTGTGCATGGGTCTTGCTGCAAGCATGGGCGCGTTCCTGCTGGCCGCGGGTGCGAAAGGCAAGCGCGTCGCGCTGCCGAACGCGCGCGTGATGATTCACCAGCCGCTCGGCGGCGCACGCGGCCAGGCATCGGACATCGAGATTCAGGCGCGCGAAATCCTGTACTTGAAGGAACGCCTGAACCAGTTGCTGTCGCATCACACGGGTCAGCCGGTCGAACGCATTGCGCGCGACACCGACCGCGACAACTTCATGTCCGGCGACGACGCACAGGCGTACGGTCTCGTCGACCAGGTTCTTCACAAGCGTCCCTGATCGAGTGACGCAGCGCCGGCATCCTGAACGGGAGGCCGGCCCGCCCTGAGAGCGCCTGCGGCAGCACGCCGAAGACCTTTCATTCGACGCGCAGGCCGTTTCTGCGTGGGAAGATCGAAGGGCGTATTATGTAATCGAGTGTCCGGAGGCTTACACATCTATGGCGGACAAAAAAGGTTCAAACAGCGAGAAGCTGTTGTATTGCTCGTTTTGCGGCAAGAGCCAGCATGAGGTCAAGAAACTCATTGCTGGCCCGTCGGTGTTCATCTGCGATGAATGTATCGATTTGTGCAACGAGATCATTCGCGACGAAGCAGCCGGCGCGGCGGAAGAAGCGGGGCTGACCAAGTCCGACCTGCCGAGCCCGCAGGAAATCAGCGATATTCTTAATCAGTACGTGATCGGCCAGGAACGCGCGAAGAAGATTCTCGCGGTGGCCGTGTACAACCATTACAAGCGTCTCAAGCACCTCGACAAGAAAGACGAGATCGAGCTGTCGAAGAGCAACATTCTTTTGATCGGACCCACGGGTTCGGGCAAGACACTGCTCGCGCAAACGCTTGCACGCATGCTGAACGTCCCGTTCGTCATCGCCGATGCGACGACGCTGACGGAAGCCGGCTATGTCGGTGAGGACGTCGAGAACATCATTCAGAAGCTGTTGCAGAACTGCAACTACGAAGTCGACAAAGCGCAGCGCGGCATCGTCTATATCGACGAAATCGACAAGATCAGCCGCAAGTCGGATAACCCGTCCATCACGCGCGACGTGTCGGGCGAGGGCGTCCAGCAGGCACTTCTGAAACTGATCGAAGGCACGATGGCGTCGGTGCCGCCGCAGGGTGGCCGCAAGCATCCGAATCAGGATTTCATCCAAGTCGATACGACCAACATCCTTTTCGTCTGCGGCGGCGCTTTCGACGGCCTCGAAAAAGTCATTACCGATCGCACGGAAAAGACCGGCATCGGCTTCGGCGCGAGCGTGAAGAGCAAGCTGGAGCGCGACGCGGGCGAAGTGCTGCGCGACGTCGAGCCGGAAGACCTGATCAAGTTCGGTTTGATTCCCGAGCTGATCGGCCGTCTGCCGGTCGTGGCGACGCTCGGCAAGCTCGACGAAACCGCGCTGGTCAAGATTCTGATCGAACCGAAGAACGCGCTCGTGAAGCAGTATCACAAGCTCTTCAACATGGAGCGCGTCGAACTGGAAATCCGTCCGGCGGCGCTGCAGGCCATCGCACAGAAGGCGATTCGACGAAAAACCGGCGCGCGCGGCCTGCGCTCGATTCTGGAACAGGCGTTGCTCGACGTGATGTACGAATTGCCGACGATGAAGGGCGTGAGCAAGGTCATCGTCGACGACAACACGATCGACGGCGACGGCAAGCCGCTCCTCATCTACGAAGATGCGCCGAAGGTAGCGGGCTCGAACTGATTTGGGCTGTGTGTCGGCGAAAGGCCGTTCATGGCAACGTGAACGGCTTTTTGTTTATTTTTCGGATATCTTGTGAACGTTACTGACGCGATTTTTTCGAACTGAACTTTTCCCACATGCGTAGGCTTGTATTTGTTGTCCGCAGGCCTTACTTACGAACGAACTGATTCCACTACTGGGGAAATGAAATGTCAGGAACCCAACTCCTTCCGCAGGAACGCATTACGCTCCCGCTGCTCCCGCTGCGCGACGTAGTCGTTTTCCCGCATATGGTGATTCCGCTCTTCGTTGGGCGGCCCAAATCGATCAAGGCCCTCGAAGCCGCGATGGAAGGCGGCAAGCACATCATGCTCGTCGCCCAGAAAACGGCGGCGAAGGACGAGCCGACCGAAAAGGACATGTATGAAGTAGGGTGTATCGCCAACATCCTGCAAATGCTGAAGCTGCCCGACGGTACCGTGAAGGTGCTGGTCGAAGGCTTGCAGCGCGCGAAAACGCTCTCCATCGAAGAGCAGGAAACGCAATTCTCGTGCGACGTGATGCCGCTCGAACCCGACCACGCCGACAGCGCTGAAACCGAAGCACTGCGCCGCGCGATCGTGTCGCAGTTCGATCAGTACGTGAAGCTCAATAAGAAGATTCCGCCGGAGATCCTGACGTCGCTGTCGGGTATCGACGAAGCGGGTCGTCTCGCTGACACCATCGCCGCGCATCTGCCGCTCAAGCTTGACCAGAAGCAGCATATCCTCGAAATGTTCCCGGTCATCGAGCGTCTTGAGCATCTGCTCGCGCAGCTCGAAGCCGAAATCGACATCCTGCAGGTCGAAAAACGCATCCGTGGCCGCGTGAAGCGCCAGATGGAGAAGAGCCAGCGCGAGTACTACCTGAACGAGCAGGTCAAGGCGATCCAGAAGGAACTGGGCGAAGGCGAAGAAGGTGCGGATCTCGAGGAGCTCGAGAAACGCATCACCGCCGCGCGCATGCCGAAGGAAGCCAAGAAGAAGGCCGACGCCGAGCTGAAGAAGCTCAAGCTGATGTCGCCGATGTCGGCGGAAGCAACCGTCGTGCGCAACTACATCGATACGCTGATCGGCCTGCCGTGGCGCAAGAAGAGCAAGGTCAACAACGACCTCTCAAATGCTGAGCGCGTGCTCGATGAAGATCACTTCGGCCTCGAAAAGGTCAAGGAACGGATTCTCGAATATCTCGCGGTCCAGCAGCGCGTCGAGAAGGTGAAGGCGCCGATCCTGTGTCTCGTCGGGCCTCCGGGCGTCGGCAAGACCTCGCTCGGGCAGTCGATCGCGCGCGCCACGAATCGTAAGTTCGTGCGCATGGCGCTCGGCGGCGTGCACGACGAGTCCGAGATTCGCGGCCACCGTCGGACGTACATCGGTTCGATGCCGGGCAAGATCCTGCAAAGCCTCGCGAAAGTCGGCGTGCGCAATCCGCTCTTCCTGCTCGACGAAGTCGACAAGATGGGTATGGATTTCCGCGGCGATCCGGCATCGGCGTTGCTCGAAGTGCTCGATCCCGAACAGAACCATACGTTCGCCGATCACTACATCGAAGTCGATTTCGATCTGTCGGATGTGATGTTCGTGGCGACGTCGAACTCGCTGAACATTCCGCCGCCGTTGCTCGACCGGATGGAAGTGATTCGCCTCTCGGGCTACACCGAGGACGAAAAAGTCAGCATCGCCGAGCGTTATCTGCTGCCGAAGCAAAAGCGCAACAACGGCCTGAAAGACGGCGAAGTCGATGTGACCGAGCAGGCGATCCGCGACATCATTCGTTACTACACGCGTGAAGCCGGCGTGCGTTCGCTCGAGCGCGAAATCTCGAAGATTTGCCGCAAGGTGGTGAAGATGCTGCTGCTGAAGAAGGCGGCGGGCGCGGTGACGGTAGACGGTACCAATCTCGACACGTTCCTCGGCGTGCGCAAGTACGACTTCGGTCTGGCCGCGAAGGAGAATCAGGTCGGTCAGGTCACGGGTCTCGCTTGGACAGAAGTCGGCGGCGATTTGCTGACGATCGAAGCAGCATCGATGCCTGGCAAGGGTGCCGTGATCCGCACCGGTTCGCTCGGCGACGTGATGAAGGAGTCGGTCGAAGCGGCGCGCTCGGTGGTTCGCTCGCGTTCGCGGCGTCTCGGCGTAGCGGACGAAGCGTTCGAGAAGAAGGACATCCACATCCACGTGCCCGAAGGCGCGACGCCGAAGGACGGTCCGTCCGCCGGTATCGCGATGACGACGGCGCTGGTGTCGGTCCTGACCGGTATTCCGGTGCGTGCCGATGTCGCGATGACGGGCGAAATCACGCTGCGCGGCGAGGTGCTGCCGATCGGCGGGCTGAAGGAGAAGCTGCTGGCAGCGCATCGCGGCGGCATCAAGCTCGTGCTGATCCCGGAAGAGAACACGAAGGATCTGACCGACATTCCGGACAACGTGAAGAACTCGATCGAGATCATCCCGGTTCGCTGGATCGACAAGGTCCTCGAACTCGCGCTCGAACGCGTGCCCGAGGCATTGCCGGAAGATGAAGCGAAGCCGGCGCCGGTCGCCGCGGCTGAAGCGCAGAAGGATTCGCCTGCAGCGGGTGAGTTCGTGAAGCACTGAAGGCCAACGACGCGCGACAGATGTCGCGTTGAGAGCGCTAAAGAGACCCGCGGGCGAAATCCCGCGGGTCTTTGTTTTTTTGACGATCCCTTCTAAATGCGCGATCAAACGGCGCGAATCGGCGGCAACCCTCGTTGACACGTGTCTTTCGGCTACTTCTAATGAGCGCCGCGTCCGGCATGGTCAGGTCGATGGCGGACCGCATAGACAACAACGTGCAACTACAAACGGGGATCACAATGAACAAGACGGAACTGATCGACCATATCGCGCAGGAGGCCGATATCACCAAGGTCGCTGCCGGACGCGCGCTCGACGCGATGATCGGCGGCGTACGCAGCACGCTCAAGAAGGGCGGTACAGTGACGCTCGTGGGCTTCGGAACGTTCGCGGTCGGCAAGCGCGTGGCGCGCACGGGACGCAATCCGCGCACCGGCGATGCGATCGAGATAGAGGCGGCCAAGGTGCCGAAATTTCGCCCTGGCAAAGCACTGAAGGATGCGCTAAACTAGCGGACTCGCTGGATACGGGGCTCGCTTCGAGAGCAACGTCTATATCTGGCGATCGAGTCGGGAGCGGGTGCTTAGCTCAGTTGGTAGAGCGGCGCCCTTACAAGGCGTAGGTCGGGAGTTCGAGCCTCTCAGCACCCACCAGTTCTCACTCGAAAGCAGCAAACGCAGCAACATCAGGAGTGGTAGTTCAGTCGGTTAGAATACCGGCCTGTCACGCCGGGGGTCGCGGGTTCGAGTCCCGTCCACTCCGCCAGCATCCACGAGAAAGGCGAACTCCGGTTCGCCTTTTTTATTGCCCGCTGTTGTAATATCGGGCGTTTTGTCTTAAGGCATCGTTCCGCATGCTCGATTTTTTCCGCAATCACCAACGCCTGATGATGGCGCTCCTGATCCTCATCGTCGTACCGGGTCTGGGGATCGTCGGCGTTCAGGGGTTCAGCAGTTTCTTCGACGATAGCGCCTATGTCGCGAGCGTCAACGGTCACAAGATCTCGCGCGTCGAATACGACAACGCGCTGCGCCAGCAAGTCGATCGCGCGCGCCAGATGCTCGGCCCCCAGTTCGATCCGAAGATGTTCGAGACGCCCGCCATGCGCTCGGCGCTCATCGACAGCATCGTTCAGCAGCGCGTCCTCGCCGACGAAACCCAGCGCCTGCATCTCACCGCATCCGATGAAGCCGTGCGCCGCGCGCTGCTTGCCGATCCGGTGATCTCGTCGCTGAGGAAGCCTGACGGCACGATCGACGTCGAGCGCTACAAGCAGTTGCTCGCGATGCAGGGCATGACGCCCGAACAGTACGACGAGCGCATCCGCTACGGGCTCGCCACCGAGCAGCTTCCGGGCAGCATCCAGGCGAGCGCATTCACTTCGAAGGCACTCGCGCAGAGTCTTACGGAACTCGCCGAGCAGCGTCGCGACGTGCAGGGTCTCGCATTCCGCGCAGCGGATTACGCGTCGAAGGTCCAGCCCACCGACGCACAAATCAAGTCCTACTACGACGCGCATCGCAACGATTTCGCGACGCCCGAGACGGCGCAGATCCAGTACGTGCTGTTGTCGCCGGCGAATTTGTCGGCGTCGATCAAGCCCACCGACGCCGAGCTCAAGAAGTACTACGACGACAATATCGCCCGCTATCGCACGGAAGGCGAGGTGCGCGCGAGCCACATCCTGATCAACGCGCCGAAAGACGCAAGCGACGCCGACAAGGCCAAGGCGAAAGCCAAGGCCGACGAGTTGCAGAAGCAAGTGAAAGCGCATCCCGACCAGTTCGCGCAGATCGCGGAGAAGAACTCGGAAGACCCGGGCTCGGCGTCGAAGGGCGGCGATCTCGGCTACTTCGCGCGCGGCATGATCGCGGGCGGCAAGGCGTTCGACGACGCCGCGTTCAATCTCAAGAAGGGCGACGTGAGCGATGTCGTGCAGTCAGACTTCGGCTACCACATCATTCAGGCGACCGACGTGAAGCCGGCCGCGACGAAGTCGTTCGACGAAGTGAAGGACTCGCTCGCGAAGGACTACGTCGCACAGCAGGCCACGAAGAACTTCGCCGATGCCGCGCAGGGCTTCACCGATGCCGTCTACGAGAAGTCGAAGACCCTGCAGCCCGCCGCCGACAAGTACAAGCTCCAGATCCAGACGGCCACGGTCGGCCCGAAGGCAGACCCGAAATTGCCGCCCGACAGTCCGCTGAACAACCCGAAGTTACTGTCGGCGGTGTTCGCTTCGGACTCGGTGAAGGATCACAACAACACGCAGGGCATCGACATCGGCAACAACACGCTGATCGCCGCGCGCGTCACCGACTACAAGCCGGCTACCGTGCCCGCCCTCGATGTCGTGAAGGACGCCGTGCGTGCGAAAGTCGTCGCTGAAGAGGCGGCGGCGATCGCGAAGAAGGAAGGCGCCGCGAAGCTCGCCGAATTGCAGAAGTCGAACGCGACGGCGGGGCTTTCGTCGGCATCGACGGTATCGCGCAACGACCCGCAGGGCTTGCCGCCCGCCGCGTTGAGCGCGATCTTCAAGGCGGACGCGTCGAAGCTGCCGGCGTATGTCGGCGTCGATCTAGGCAAGGACGGGTATGCGATCTATCGCGTGAACGGCATCGCGAAGGCGACGCCTGTCGCAGCCGATCGTCTCGCGGGCGCGCAGCAGCAGGTCGCGCAAGTCTACGCTCAGGCGGAGATGGAAGCGTACCTCGAAGCCTTGAAGGCGCGCTCGAAGGTGAAGCTCATGCAGGCACCTGCTACGGCCGACCAGCAGTAACGCTTCAAAGAAACACAAAAAAGCCCCGCTCGTCGAAAGACAGCGGGGCTTTTTGACAACTGGACCTAAGCGGTCACAGGCAAGTCTGGATATCGCCGGTGGTGTCGCTGCCGGCCGCGCCCGAGGCACGGAAGCCGACCCAAGACCCTGGACCCGACCAGTTCGGACGCACCACAGCGGCCGCGCCTGCCGGCGGCTGCTGACCCGGAACGTAGACATCGACGGCCTGGTCGTTCGCAAGCGTGTCCTGCGAGACCACTTGCTGCTGCGACTTGTCGGCCCATTTCTGCGAGATGCACTGTGCGACGACCTTCGGAGCCTTCTGGCTCGTGCCCACTTGCTGCACGCCAGCCGGCGGCTGGGCGGCACAAGCCGAGATCGCAACGGTCATGGCGAGAAGGGATAAATATTTCACGTTACCTCCGTGTTGAGGCGCTCACTGCGGAGCCGGGTTTTAAGAGTGACGCGAAAGTCTCAGATAACTGAATCGTGGCCTTGTTCCGCGTTATGTCTGAAGTCCGCTTGGCAGTGCCGCCTCGACATCAATCGTTATTTGGAAGCGGCCGCGCCAAGCAGCGGTTTCAAGCTTGGCCAGACGTTTTCCAATAGCAAAGGCTGGGCCTGAGCCGTCGGATGAATCTGATCGGCCTGGAACATCGTCGGCTGGTCGGCAATGCCTGCAAGCAGGAACGGAACGAGCGGCACCTTTTTCTCCTTCGACAACTGCTCGTACACGCCGTGGAACTTTTGCGAATAGTCAGGGCCGTAATTGGGCGGAACGTACATTCCGACGAGTAGAACTTTCGCATTCGCCGCCTGCGATGCCTCGACGATCGTGCGCAGATTCGCTTCCGTCGTCGCGAGGGGAACGCCGCGCAGCGCATCGTTGCCGCCGAGCTCCACGACGACGACCGCCGGCTTCAGCCGGTTCAGCACTGCTGGCAAACGCGCGCGTCCGCCGCTCGTGGTGTCGCCGCTGATGCTCGAATTGGCGACGCTATAATCGAGACGCTCTTTTTCGAGACGGTCGCGCAGGAGCTTGACCCAGCCCGTATCGCGCGGCAGACCGTATTCCGCCGAGAGGCTGTCGCCAAGCACGACAATCGTCGGCTTCGCCTTCGCGGGCGCAGCTTCCGCCGCGTGCGCCGATGAAGCAACCGCCATCGACGAGAACGCCGCGGCCGTCACGAACGCGGCCACGCGTGCGTCCCAGTTCACCTTGAAGTTTTCCATGCAAAACAATATCGAACCAGTCATCGAAGTACGGGGATTGAGCAAGCGGGTTAAGGACGCAACGGGTGAACTGACGATCCTAGATCAGATCGACCTTTCGATCGCGAAGGGCAGCAGTGTGGCGATCGTTGGCGCATCGGGATCGGGCAAGTCGACGCTGCTCGGCTTGCTTGCCGGATTGGACAGCGCGAGCGAGGGCTCGGTTCGTCTGCTCGGCAAGGAACTCGGCAGCTTGAGCGAAGACGAACGCGCGGCGTTGCGCAGCGGCGCGGTCGGCTTCGTGTTCCAGTCGTTCCAGTTGATGCCGCATCTCACGGCGCTCGAAAACGTGATGCTGCCGCTCGAATTGCGCGCCGAAATACCGCACCGGGAGATCGCGTCGCGGGCGCGGGCGCTGCTCGATCAGGTCGGGCTCGCGCAACGCACGGGGCATTATCCGAAGCTCTTGTCGGGCGGTGAGCAGCAGCGCGTGGCGCTCGCGCGCGCGTTCGTCACGCATCCGGCCGTGCTCTTCGCCGACGAACCGACCGGTAGTCTCGATGCCGCCACCGGCTACGCGATCATCGATTTGATGTTCGAGATGAACCGCCGCAACGGCGCGACGCTCGTGCTGGTCACCCATGACACGGAACTGGCGGAGCGCTGCGATGCGACGGTGACGATAGAAGCGGGGCGGCTGGTAAACGGGCTGGGCGTTTAGACCCAGCCCACACCGTTTAACGCTTCAAGGCGTTCCTCGCCCGAGCGATCAGCATCGACGTAGACGAATCGTGCTTCGCCGGATCGGCGCTCGGCGCGGTGATATCGGCTTCGACGACCTTGCCAAGGATCTTCCCCAGTTCGACGCCCCATTGGTCGAACGGATTGATGTCCCACACGGAAGCCTGCACGAGCACCTTGTGCTCATACAGCGCGATCAGCGCTCCGAGCGTTTGCGGCGTGAGCGCGTCGAGCAGGATCGTCGTGGTCGGCCGGTTGCCGGGGAAGCTCAGATGCGTCGCGAGTTCCTCCTTGCCCGGGCCCGCCACCTTCTTCGCTTCCTCAAGCGTGCGTCCCAGCATCAACGCTTCGCTCTGCGCGAAACAGTTCGCGAGCAGCTTCGCGTGGTGATCGGGCAGCGGATGCTCCGGCGTGAGTACGGCGATGAAGTCGATCGGGATGATGGTCGGCCCCTGATGCAGCATCTGGAAGAATGCGTGCTGGCCGTTCGTGCCCGGCTCGCCCCAGATGACGGCCGCCGTCGGGTAATCGACGAACGTGCCGTCGAGCCGCGCCGACTTTCCGTTGCTTTCCATCTCCAGTTGTTGCAAATACGCGGACAGAAAGTGCAGCGCCTCCGAATACGGTGCGACCAGTTCGCACTGGGAGCCGAAGAAATTGCGATACCAGATGCCAAGCATGCCGAGCAGCACTGGCAGGTTCTTGTCGAGCGGCGCGGCGCGGAAATGCTGGTCCATCTTGTTCGCGCCTTCGAGCAGGCCGTCGAAGTTCTTCGGCCCCACCGACAGCATGATCGACAGCCCCACCGCCGACCACAGCGAATAGCGCCCGCCGACCCAGTCCCACATCTCGAAAACATTCTCTTTCGCGATGCCGAACTTGACCACTTCCTCCGGATTCGCCGACACCCCGACGAAATGCTTCGAGAGCGCGTCTTCCGGGCAGCCTTGCTTCGTAAACCAGTCGCGCATGGAGCGCGCGTTGGTCATCGTTTCGAGCGTGGTGAACGTTTTCGACACGATGATCGCGAGCGTCTCTTCCGCGTCGATGGTTTGCAGCACGTTGTAGAGATCGGCGCCATCGACGTTGGAGACGAAGTGCGTATCCAGTTCCGGCGACGCCAGATGATGCAGCGCGTGCACGACCATCTTCGGCCCGAGATCCGACCCGCCGATGCCGATGTTCACCACGTGCCGGATGCGCTTGCCGGTGTAGCCCGTCCACGAGCCGTCGCGGACCTTGTCGGCGAACGCGGCCATCTTCGCTTTCTCGGCGCGGACTTGCTGCTGGAACGGGGCGTCGTCGGCGGTGGCGCGCAGTGCCGTGTGCAGCGCCGCGCGATGCTCGGTCATGTTGACGATGCCGCCCGCGAACATCGCGTCGCGGCGCTCGGCGACCTTCGCCTGCTGCGCGAGTTCGACGAGCAGCTTGAGCGTGGCATCGGTGATGCGGTTTTTCGAGAAGTCGATCGCGATGCCGCCGCCGTCGTAGGTGAAGCGCTCGGCGCGCGTCGGCGAGGTGTCGTTTTGCGGCGCGAACCAGTCGCGCAGGCGCTCGCCGGAGATGTCGTCATAGTGCGACTGGAGCGCCGGCCAGGCAGGTAGCGAATTCAGCGTCATAGCGGTCCGATGCCTTTTGTGAGTGGCTTAAGGGAACGTTCCGTGCGAATGCCGGCAAGCCGCGCGACAGTTGCACGAACCATTGCAGAGTATAGCTACGATGCATGAACGAATGCTTGCATGCATCGTCTGGTCAGTTTCGGCTGGGATAGAAGCGCCGGTTGAGCAGGCTGCGTACCTTCGGCGCGAGCTCGCCCGCCGTCAGCCCGGCTGGGCCTTCGCCTTCGGCGGTGAGTGCCTGTGCGGCCAGGCCGTGGAAGTAGACGCCCGCGAGCGCCGCTTCGTAAGGTGGCAGACGCTGCGCGAGCAATGCGCCGATCAGGCCGCCGAGGACGTCACCGGTGCCGCCCGTGGCGAGCGCGGCGTTGCCGGTCGGATTGATCGCGACGCGGCCGTCCGTCGATGCGATCACGGTCCCCGAGCCTTTCAGCACGATCACGCTCTCGAAGCGCGCCGCAAGCTGCCGCGCAGCCGCGATCCGATCGCGCTGCACCTCCTTCACGTCGATGCCGAGCAGCCGCGCCGCTTCCAGCGGGTGCGGCGTCAAAACGCACGGGTCGCCCTTCGCGCCGCGCGCAGCGACGGCATCCGCGAGCGACGCATCGCGCGAGACGAGGTTGAGCGCATCGGCGTCGAGTAGCTTGGGGACATCGAGCGCGAGCACGTCCGACAGCACGCCCTTCGCGCGATCGCTCGACCCCATGCCGCAGCCGACCGCCAGCGCGTCCATCTTGTCGAGCGCGAAGCCGTCGACGTGATGCAGCATGAGTTCAGGATGCGGCGGATCGTAAGGCGGCGCGCCCTCGCCGATAAACGCCACGTTGACCTTGCCCGCGCCGCCGTAGAGCGCCATGCGCGCGGCGAGCACGGGCGCGCCGCACATGCCAGTGTCGCCGCCGATCACGGCGAGCGTGCCGAACGTGCCCTTGTTGGCCGCGTAGTCGCGCGACGGCATGTGCGCGGCGAAAAGCGACGGCGCGTTCAATACGATCGATGGCGCAGCCGGCGGCTCGACTCCAAGCGTCGCGACGAACAACTCGCCGGTGAGGTCGCGTCCGTGCGCGGTGTAGTGCCCCGGCTTCGCGCCGATGAAGGTGATCGTGTGGGTCGCGCGCACGGCCGCGCCGCCGTTGACTGCTTCGCCCGTGTCGCTGTTCAGGCCGCTCGCGACGTCGAGCGCGAGGACGCCGCCGGCATCGCGGGAATGCTGCGTGATGCGTTTGGCGAGATCGGCGAAAACGCCTTCCAGCGGACGCGTCAGGCCGATGCCGAACAATCCGTCGACGACCCAGCTAAAGCCTTCCAGCGATTCAGGCGCCTTCGCCGAAATCGGGACTCCGGCCGCGCGGGCGGTGTCGAGGGCCCAGCGGGCGTCGTCAGGCTTGACCTCGACGGGCATGCAGACTTCGACCGCCACCCCCGCTTTCTGCAACTCGGCCGCGAGCACGAGCGCATCGCCGCCGTTGTTGCCGGGACCGGCGGCGATCCACACGGGCAGCGCCTGCCGCTCGGGCGAATGGTGGTCGGATTCGAGAAGAAACTGCGCGGCGGCCGCTCCCGCGCGCGCCATCAGCGTGTGCGCGGGCAGGGCGCGCGCGGCGCTCGCTTCGAGCGCGCGCAGCTCGTCGAGGGTGAGGAGCGCGAGCGCGTCGTCTTTTGGCGTGAAATAGGGAGAACGTGACGAGGTCATGGGCGGCGGCGTGGTGAGCGGCATTGCGCCGTCACATCGCTGCCGTCATCGGGACCGGACCGTCAGAACCGGTCGATGCGCAAGGCCGCGAGGGTATCGGCGGGAATGTCGGGGGTGAGTCCGGAAACGAGATCCGCGACCACTTTAGCAGACCCGCACGCGAGGCCCCAGCCGGCCGGACCGTGCGCCGCGTTGACGAAAAGCCGCGCGTGGCTCGTCGCGCCGACGACCGGCAGGCCATCCGGCGACAAGAGGCGCAAGCCTTCCCAGGCGCGTGCCGCCGACACCTTCGCCGCGCCCGGAACCCAGTCGTGCGTGCCTTGCCCGAGGAGCGCGAGCACGCGGTTGGCGAGCCCGGTGCCGAGCGGCTTGGCGGTCTTCGCCTCGCTTTGCAGCACGGCGGCGCCGCCCACGCGCAGGCGCTGATTCACGCGCGTCATCGCGATGCGCTTGATGGAATCGACGATCGTGATGTGTGGTGCATGCTCCTCGTAGGCGATGGGCGCGGTCAGGCTGTGCAGGCGCAGCGGATGCAGCGGCAGTTTGCCGTTCACGCGCGCGATCAGCCCCGGCGTGCCGATGCCCGCCGCGACGACGATCGCGTCCGCCGCGATCAACTCGGCTTGATGCGTGCCATGCAGCGGCATAAGCTCGACCGCCGCCCGGCTGTCCTCCAGACGGATCGATGTGACTTCGCGGCCGAGCCGGAACTGCACGCCGCGTTCTTCGAGGATTTGCTTGAGCAGCTTGGTGAACAGCGGGCAATTGGCGGTGCGTTCGGCATCGAGCAGCACGCCGCCTGCGAACGGTGGATCTTCCGGCACGGACGGCTCGGCGGCGGTGCATTCGGCGGGCGTCAGCACGCGATGCGGCACGTCGAAGCGCTTCAGCAACTCGATCGCCGGCGCGGCCTGTTCGAATTCGCGCGGGCGGCGAAAGACGTGCAACACGCCCGTGCGCTGCTCGCAATCGAGCGCGAACGCCGCCTCGATCTCGCCGATCACCCGGCGCGACAATTCCACGAGCGGCTTCAGGCGCGCGTACTGGGCGGTAAACGCTTCCGGATCACGCAAAAGCGCGAGTTTTTTGACGAAATCGCGCGTCGCGGTATCGAAACCGGGCTTGAACACGATGCCGGTCTTGTTCGCGCTGCGCGTGCCCATGAAGGTCGGGCCGAACCAGACGTCGAGCGGAGAGGGCAGCATCGGGCCGCCGTGCCCGTAGGTTGCGCCTTGCGCGACGGTCGCGTGGCGCTCGATCACGCACACGCGATGTCCAGCCGCAAGCAACTGATACGCGGTGGCGATGCCGCCAATTCCGCCGCCGATGACGATTACATCCATGATTCTTGTGTCGCCCGAAGGCGTGAGACTTGCGAGTTCTGCGCGGATTCGGTGGTTTGGCGCGGGAAACGCGAGCGTTGCAGGAGAGGCGAGGGCCGCCGCGATGGAAACAGGCGCGCGGCGTTTGCCCGATGAAAGCGCGCCATGATAGCGCCAAACGCGCCATCCCGGGACGCGCGCGCCATCGTCCGGAGGCCTCGCGTGCCCGTGAAAAGCCGCGCCCACAAGCGTTGCACCGGGATCGAAAAAATCCGCGACGATTGCGCCCTTAGTCGTTTTCAGGATGCCGGAGACGACGACCAGGAAGGCGCGCCGGGCGGCATCGGCGGGCGCTTGCGGCTGGCCGCCCGGCCGATTTCGAGACACTTCCGGGTTATAATCCGGGTCTTCCTTTCGCCTCACGCCGCTTCGTTTGCAGGTTCAGGCTCGCAAACTACGAACGGCCCATCGACGTCATCGACGCACCGTCCCAATGGCCCACTTCTCGTGTTTCCCCGGCGCTTCGGCCCTCTCCGATTTCCGTCAAACCCGTCTCCTTGAAACGCTCGCCCGCATCGACACGAACATCGTCGGCGTGCGCGGCCAGTTTCTGCACTTCGTCAATTCCGCCGCGCCGCTCACCGATGAGGAAACCAGCCGCATCCACGCGCTGATGCACTACGGCGCGCCGTTCGAGGACCACAAGGAACGCGGCAACGTCGAAACGTTCATGGTCGTGCCGCGTTTCGGCACGGTGTCGCCGTGGGCGAGCAAGGCGACCGACATCGCGCATCACTGCGGTCTCACGCAAGTGCGCCGGATCGAGCGCGGCGTCGAATACACGGTCGTCATGAAAAGCGGGCTGCTCGGCGGCAAAAAGACGCTCTCCGACGAAGCGCGCGCGCAAGTCGCGGCGGCGCTGCACGACCGCATGACCGAAAACGTCGCGCCCTCGCGCGATCATGCGCTGCATCTCTTCGACGAACTGCCGGCAAAGCCGCTGCAAACCGTCGATATCCTCGCGAACGGGCGTAGCGCGCTGGAAGCGGCGAACCTGGAGCTGGGCCTGGCGCTCGCGGACGACGAAATCGATTATCTCGTCGATGCGTTCAAATCGCTCGAGCGCAACCCGACCGACGTCGAACTGATGATGTTCGCGCAGGCGAACAGCGAACACTGCCGCCACAAGATTTTCAATGGCGAGTGGACCATCGACGGCGAAAAGCAGGACATTTCGCTCTTCCAGATGATCCGCAATACCGAAAAGCTGAACCACGAAGGCACGATCGTCGCGTATTCGGACAATTCCGCGATCATGGCGGGCGGCGTCGCCGAGCGCTGGTTTCCGCGCGGCGCGAGCGAACACTACGAGCGCAACGTCGAACTCACGCACACGCTGATGAAGGTCGAGACGCACAATCACCCGACCGCGATCTCGCCGTTCGCGGGCGCCGCAACTGGCTCCGGCGGCGAAATCCGCGACGAAGGCGCGACCGGCCGCGGGGCGCGTCCGAAGGCGGGTCTAGCGGGCTTCACGGTATCGAACCTCGATCTGCCGGACGCACGCCAGAAGTGGGAAAACGACCGCGACAGCGCGACGCCCGTGCCGCAACGCAATCCCGCCGGCGAAAGCGCGCCGTACGGACGCCCGGACCGCATCGCGTCGCCGCTGCAGATCATGATCGACGGGCCGATCGGTGCGGCCGCGTTCAACAACGAATTCGGCCGGCCGAACCTCGGCGGCTATTTCCGCACTTACGAGCAAAACGTCGCGGGGCGCGTGCGCGGCTATCACAAGCCGATCATGATCGCGGGCGGCATCGGCAACATTTCGGATCAGCACACGCACAAGCTGGATCTGCCGGCGGGCACGCTGCTGATCCAGATCGGCGGGCCGGGAATGCGCATCGGCATGGGCGGCGGCGCAGCGAGTTCGATGGCGACCGGCGCCAATACCGCCGAACTGGATTTCGACTCGGTCCAGCGTGGCAATCCCGAAATTCAGCGTCGCGCGCAGGAGGTAATTAACGCGTGCTGGCAGCTTGGCGAGAAGAACCCGATCCTGTCGATTCACGACGTCGGCGCGGGCGGGATTTCGAACGCATTCCCGGAACTCGTCGATGGCGCGGGCAAGGGCGCGGTGTTCGAACTGCGCAAGGTGCAACTCGAAGAAAGCGGCCTGTCGCCGCGCGAAATCTGGTCGAACGAGGCGCAGGAACGCTATGTTCTCGCGATCGCGCCCGCCGATCTTCCCGCCTTCGAGGCGATCTGCGAGCGTGAGCGCTGCCCGGTAGCGGTCGTCGGCGTGGCGAGCGAGGAGCGCGAACTGAAGCTGATCGACGACGAAAACGACGGCCAGCCGCCCGTCGACATGCCGATGGACGTGCTGCTCGGCAAGCCGCCGAAGATGCATCGCGACGTGCAGCGTGAATCGGCGAAGTTCGAGCCGATCGACGTGACCGGCGTGCCGCTGTCGGAAATCGCCGTCGACGTGCTGAAGCACCCGACGGTCGCGAGCAAATCGTTCCTGATCACCATCGGCGACCGTTCGGTCGGCGGCACGACCGCGCGCGACCAGATGGTCGGGCCGTGGCAAGTGCCGGTCGCCGACTGCGCGATCACGACGATGGACTACGCCGGCTACCGCGGCGAAGCGATGACGATCGCCGAACGCACGCCGCTCGCCGTCATCGACGCGCCCGCGTCGGGCCGCATGGCCGTTGGCGAGGCGGTGACGAACATCGCCGCCGCGCCGATCGAGTCGCTGAAGAAGCTGAAGCTGTCGGCGAACTGGATGGCTGCGTGCGGCAGCGCGGGCGAGGACGCCGCGCTCTTCGATACCGTCAAGGCCATCGGCATGGAACTGTGCCCGGCGCTCGGCATCAGCATTCCGGTCGGCAAGGATTCGCTGTCGATGCGCACCAAGTGGCAGGACGCGACTGGAGCGGCGAAGGAAGTGGTGTCGCCGGTGTCGCTGATCATCTCGGCGTTCGCGCCGGTCGAAGACGTGCGCCGCCAGTTGACGCCGCAGTTGCGCCGCGATACCGACACCGTGCTGATCGCGATCGATCTCGGGCGCGGGCGCAATCGCCTGGGCGGCAGCATTTTCGCGCAGGTGACGCAGCAGGTCGGCGACACGGTGCCCGACGTCGACGATGCCGAGGACCTGAAGCGCTTTTTCACCGCGATCCAGTCGCTGAACGCCGATGGCAAGCTGCTCGCGTACCACGACCGATCGGACGGCGGCCTGTGGGCGACGGTCTGCGAGATGGCGTTCGCGGGGCACGTGGGCGTGTCGCTGAACGTCGATATGCTGACGCTCGATCCGAACCACGAATCCGACTACGGTGACGCGAAGGACTGGGCGAAGCAGACGAGCGGCCGTCGCGACGATCGCACGATCCGCGCGTTGTTCGCGGAAGAACTCGGCGCGGTCGTGCAGGTGCGCGCAACCGATCGCGATGCGGTGCTCGTCGCGTTGCGCGAAAACGGTTTGTCGGCGTGTTCGCACGTGATCGGCAAGCCGAACGAGCGCGACACCATCGAAATCTATCGCGACGCGAAGAAGATCTACGACGCGCCGCGTACCGAACTGCATCGCGCGTGGGGTGAAGTGAGCTGGCGCATCGCGCGTCTGCGCGACAACCCCGCCTGCGCCGACGCCGAATACGAAGCGCTCGCCGATGCGAACGATCCGGGTATCTCGCCCGTGCTGACGTTCGATCCGGCGCAGGACGTGGCGGCGCCGTTCGTCAGCAGCGGCGCGCGTCCGCGAGTCGCGATCCTACGCGAGCAGGGCGTGAACTCGCATCTGGAAACGGCCTATGCGTTCGATCGCGCAGGCTTCGATGCGCACGACGTCCATATGAGCGACCTGCTCGAAGGGCGCGTCACGCTCGCGGACTTCGCGGGCGCGGTCGCGTGCGGCGGCTTTTCTTACGGCGATGTGCTCGGCGCGGGCGAGGGCTGGGCGAAGACGATCCGCTTCAACCCGCGTCTCGGTGACATGTTCGCGGCGTTCTTCGGCCGCACCGACACGTTCGCGCTCGGCATCTGCAACGGCTGCCAGATGATGAGCAGCCTGGCATCGATCATTCCCGGTGCCGACGCTTGGCCAAAGTTCACGCGCAACAAGTCCGAGCAGTTCGAGGCGCGTTTTTCGCTCGTGGAAGTCGAGAGTTCGCCATCTATTTTCTTCGCCGGCATGGAAGGGTCGCGGATTCCGGTGGCGGTCGCGCACGGCGAGGGTTTCGCGGATTTCTCGCAACAGGGCGAAGCATCGAAGGCGCTGGTGGCGATGCGCTACGTGGATCACCACGGTCAGGCGACGGAGCGATATCCGTTCAATCCGAACGGGTCGCCGGAAGGGATCACGTCGGTGACGACGCCGGACGGGCGGTTCACAGTGCTGATGCCGCACACGGAGCGCGTGCATCGCAATGTGCAGATGAGCTGGACGCCGGAGGAGTGGACCACCGATGCGAGCCCGTGGCTCAGGGTGTTTCAGAATGCGCGGCGGTGGCTTGGTTGACGTGCTGTCTAGCCTGAAATAACAATGCGGCCCCTTGTTTCCAAGGGGCCGCATTGTTTTGTGGCCTGTACGTCAGCGGGTGACTTACTTCACCACCGCCTTCTGCCGCAGCCCTTCCTCATACGACTGCAGCTTCTCCTGCTGAATCTGCTGCGCGATCTGCGGCTTCACCTGCTCCAGCGGCGGCGGCGGAGTCTCACGCGAATCATCGAGACGAATGATGTGCCAGCCGAACTGCGTTTTCACCGGTTCCGGCGTCACTTCACCCTTCTTGAGCTTCTGCGCGGCAGCGCCGAATTCAGGCACATAAGCCTGCGGGCTCGACCAGTCCAGATCGCCGCCGTTCTTGCCCGATCCCGGGTCCTTCGAATATTCCTTCGCCAGATCCTCGAAGCTCGCGCCCGCCTTGATCTTCGCGATCAGATCCTTCGCCTGCGCTTCGTCCTCGACGAGGATGTGATGCAGATGCAGTTCCTTGCCGCCGCCCGCCTGCTTCACGAGCTCGTCGTAGCGCGCCTTGATCTCGGCATCGGTCGGCGCGTGGGTCTTCACGAAGTCTTCGATCAGCGCGCGCAGCACCACTGTCTGCTGTGCGACGGCGAGTTGCGCCTTCACGTCCGGACGCATCGCGATGCCGCGACGATTCGCTTCCTGCATCAGGATTTCGCGATTGATGAGTTCCTCACGCACGGCCGCCTGCAATTGCGGCGAGTCCTTCTGACCCTGCTGGACGAGCTGGCCGACGAGCGCGTTCGCACGCGCAGTCGGAATCGGCGTGCCGTTCACGACGGCGATGTTTTGCGCGTAAGCGGGCACCGCCGCGAACGCAGCCAGCAACACCCAGAGACGGGTTTTTTTCAAAGTCATCGGAAGTTCCTAATCAGGCAAAACATGCCCTGCGAGGCGAGTTAAAAAAACGGGTGGAGGCAACAAAAATCGGAAACTGCGGGGACGATCATTCGAACTGTTGTGAGAATTCTTCGGGCGTATAAGCCTTGATCGCGAGCGCATGAACGCCGCGCCGCATCTCCTCGGCCAGCGCATCATACACCAGCCGGTGCCGCGCCACGCGGGGCTTGCCGGCAAATTGCGCCGAGACGATCGTCACCGTATAGTGGCTTCCCGATGCCGCTCCGGCGTGACCCGCATGGGCGGCGCTGTCGTCTTCGATGTGAAGGGAAACAGGCGCAAGCGCCGTGTTCAGACGCGCTTCGAGATGCGCGATCTTGTCCGCAGCGGAGGCGCTCATGAAGTCGCCCAGATGATGAGTCATCGCTCGTCCTCCTTCATGTGTTTGGCGAGCCACAGGCTTTGCAGCACGATGAACACGAACAGGCACCCGGTCGCGCCGAAGAGCTTGAAGTTCACCCACTGGTCGGTCGTGAAGTTGTACGCGACGAACAGATTGACGATCCCGAGAATCGCGAAGAACACTGCCCACGCGATGTTCAACTGTCCCCACACGCGATGCGGCAGCACGATCTGCTTGCCCATCATCGCTTCGATCAGGTTTTTCTTGAAGGCGAGCTGCGAGATGATCAGCGCGACCGCGAATAGCCAGTAGAGCGCGGTAGGCTTCCACTTGATGAACGTGTCGTTGTGCAGCACGAGCGTCGCGCCGCCGAACACGACGACGACGCCAAGGCTCACCCACAGCATTGCATCGACCTTGCGATGCCGGAACGCAACCCACGCGATCTGCACGAGCGTGGCCACGATGGCGACCGCGGTCGCCGTGTAGATGCCCCAGATCTTGAATGCGACGAAAAAGAGAATGATCGGGAACAGATCGAACAGAAATTTCATGGGCGTTCGGACGAGGAGGACGTGAGCTTGAAAAGCACGCGTCGTTCGCCATGAGCTTTCAGGCCCGTGCGAACGACGCGTGCAGGTCGACCGGCGTGCGGTCGCGGGGATTACTTGGGTTCGAATTGTAGCGCAGCCGAGTTGATGCAATAGCGCAGGCCGGTCGGCGCGGGGCCGTCCTCGAACACGTGGCCGAGGTGCGCGCCGCAATTCTTGCACTGCACTTCGATGCGCAGCATGCCGTGCGCGCGGTCCGTTTTCTCCGCGATCACTTCGCCGTTGATCGGCTTGAAGTAGCTCGGCCAGCCGCAACCGGCGTCGAACTTGGTGTCGGATTCGAAGAGCGGCGTGCCGCAGCAGACGCAATCGTAGACGCCGCGTTCGGTGTGGTCCCAGTACTCGCCGGTGAACGGCCGCTCGGTGGCGGCGTGGCGCGTGACCTGATACTGGATGTCGGACAGTTCCCGGCGATACGTCTCGTCGTCCTTTTGCAGCGGGGCCGCGCCTTCGCGGGTGAGGTCGTCTCTGTTCATATCAATCCTTTCGTCTTTATTGATCGGCCTGGGTGGCTAGCTGATATATGGGCGCTTTCAGGAAGAACAACTCACTTCCAGATCGCTCGCCCAGTCGGGCGGCAGGCCCGCGTATGACTCGAATTCGGGTTGCTCGTCGAACGGATGCGTCAGCACTCGCAGCAGGCGCTCGACTTCCGAGAAATCCTTCTCCCTCGCCTGACGGATCGCCTGCTCGGCCAGGTGATTGCGCAGCACGTACTTCGGATTCACGCGATTCATGGCGGCCGCGCGCGCTTCGTCGCTTTGCGTTTCGTGGGACAGCCGTGCGCGATAGTCGTTCGCCCACGCATCGAAGGCGGCGCGGTCGAGAAAGAGGTCGCGCACGGGCGCATCGTTCGATGCATCCGTCTTCGACAGCTTCGCGAGATTGCGGAACGTCAGCGTGAAATCGGCGCGGTTGGCGTGCATCGCTTCCAGCAGGGCGTTGGCGAGCTTGTCGTCGCCTTCGCGTGTCTCGGCCAGACCGAGTTTTGCGCGCATCTTGGATTCGAGCGCCGGCGCGAAGCGCGTCTTGAAGCCTTCGAGCACGCGCTGCGCGTCTTCGATCACGCGTTCTGCGCGGCCTTCCTCGGGATACTGGGCGCCAAAGAGCGGCACGAGCGCCTGCGCGAGACAGAAGAGATTCCAATAGCCGACCTGCGGCTGGCGGCTGTACGAATAGCGTCCCTGCGTATCGGAGTGGTTGCAGACGTGATGCGCGTTGAAGCCGTCCATGAAACCGAACGGGCCGTAGTCGATCGCGAGGCCCAGGATCGACATGTTGTCGGTGTTCATCACGCCGTGGCAGAAGCCGACTGCCTGCCAGTCCGCCATGAGGTCGGCCGTGCGCAGCGTGACTTCCGAAAGCAGCGCGAGATAAGGATCGTCGGCCTCGCGGCACTGCGGATAGAAGCGGTCGATCACGTGATCGGCGAGCGCCTTCAGCTCGTCCACGCGATCGTTCGAATAGAAATGCTCGAAGTGCCCGAAGCGCACGAAGCTCGGCGACACGCGCGTGACGATCGCCGAAGTCTCGATGGTTTCGCGGCGGATCGGCAGGTCCGAGCCGATGACGCACAGCGCGCGCGTCGTCGGGATGCCGAGGTGATGCATCGCCTCCGAACACAGAAACTCGCGGATCGACGAGCGCAGCACCGCGCGGCCATCGCCCATGCGCGAATACGGCGTGCGTCCCGCGCCCTTGAGTTGCAG
This sequence comes from Caballeronia humi, assembly GCF_001544475.1. Classification (GTDB taxonomy): domain Bacteria; phylum Pseudomonadota; class Gammaproteobacteria; order Burkholderiales; family Burkholderiaceae; genus Caballeronia; species Caballeronia humi. The sequence goes on from NZ_FCNW02000017.1 coordinate 96,155, forward strand.
CTCGAAGCGCTCGCCGTTGTGTTCCACTTCGCCGAGACCGATCGCGCGCCCGTCGCCCAGTTGGCCCGCCCACACGCCGAACTGATGGCCCGAATAGACGGTTGCGTACGGAAGCTGATCCGCGGGCCAGTCGCGCGTCGGATTGCCTGCGAAGAACTCGGCGAACGCGGGTTCGCGCGCGAGCGCCGGATCGATTCCCAACCGCTGCGCGGCATCGGCGGAAACAGCGACGAGATAAGGATCGGGGACGGGCACGGCCGGCAGGCGCGTGAGGAACGCGGTGCCGAGTTGAACGAACGCGTCGGGGCGGCCGATATCGATCGCGGCCGCCAGTTCTTCCATCGAGAGAGCGTCGGCCGAATCGGCTCGCACGGCATTGCTGGTTCGGGAAAACGACATATTGAGCGCCTCTGGGTTAAACGATATTGTAAGTCCGCGCCCGCGGGCCTGCAGGAGCCGCGCGGCATAAGCCTTGCGCACTTCCGAAGCCCGCATCAACGAGGACATTGCCCATGACGTCGCCGCTTTACGGCCAGATGATGGATGTACCGCTGCTCGCTTCGTCGCTGTTGTCTCACGCCGCGCGGCATTTCGGCGATACGGAGATCGTGTCGCGCCGTATCGAAGGCGATATCCACCGCTATACCTACCGCGATTGCGAGAAGCGCGCGAAGCAACTTGCGCAGGCGCTGATCGCGCTGGGCGTGGAACCCGGCGACCGCATCGGCACGCTCGCGTGGAACGGCTACCGGCATCTCGAGTGCTATTACGGCACGACCGGCATGGGCGCCGTGTGCCACACGATCAACCCGAGGCTTTTCCCGGACCAGATCGCCTTCATCATCGATCATGCCGACGACGCCTACGTCTGCTTCGACATGACCTTCGCGCCGCTCGTCGACATCATCGCGCCGCAGTGTCCGAAGGTGAAAGGCTGGATCGCGCTCGGCGATGCGTCGTGTATCGGCGAGCATCTCGGCCAGTATCTCGGCAACATGGAGCAGCCGGTGCTGAGCTACGAAACGCTCGTCACCGCGCAGGACGGCAACTACGAATGGCCGCAGTTCGACGAGCGCACGGCATCGTTTCTCTGCTACACGTCGGGCACGACCGGCAATCCGAAGGGCGCGCTCTATTCGCATCGATCGACGGTGCTGCATGCCTACGGTGCCGCGCTCCCCGACGCGATGGGCGCCTCGTCCAGCGATTCGATCCTGCCCGTCGTGCCGATGTTTCATGTCAACGCGTGGGGCATTCCGCACGCGGCGCCGCTCGTCGGCGCGAAGCTTGTGTTTCCGGGCAAGGACCTCGACGGCAAATCGCTCTACGAACTGATGGAAAGCGAAGGGGTCACGTATTCGGCGGGCGTGCCGACCGTGTGGCTCGCGCTTCTCAACTACATGAAGCAGGCGGACGTGCGGTTTTCGACGCTCAAGCGCACGGTGATCGGCGGCTCCGCGTGTCCGCCGGCGATGCTGCGCACGTTTGAAGACGACTACGGCGTCGAGGTGATCCACGCCTGGGGCATGACGGAGATGTCGCCGCTCGGCACGCTTGCGCGCCTGAGCTGGAAGCAGAAGCAGCGCTCGCCCGATGAACAGCGCGCCTCGCGGGAGAAGCAGGGGCACGTGATCTTCGGTGTCGATATGAAAATCGTCGGAGAGGAGGGTCAAGAACTGCCGTGGGATGGCCGCGCATTCGGCGATCTCTACGTGCGCGGTCCGTGGGTGATCGACCGTTATTTCCGGCGCGATGAGTCGCCGCTCGTCGACGGGTGGTTTCCGACCGGCGACGTATCGACCATCGACGCCGACGGCTTCATGCACATCACCGACCGCAGCAAGGACGTGATCAAGTCGGGCGGCGAGTGGATCAGTTCGATCGACCTGGAGAACATCGCGGTGTCGCATCCGCAGGTGGCCGAGGCGGCGTGCATCGCGTGCTCGCATCCGAAGTGGACGGAGCGGCCGCTGATCGTCGCGGTTTTGCGCCCGGACGCGACGCTGACGCGCGACGAACTGCTCGCGTACTACGACGGCAAGGTCGCAAAATGGTGGGTCCCGGACGACGTCGTCTTCGCCGACGAACTTCCGCACACCGCCACGGGCAAGCTGCAAAAGCTGCGGCTGCGCGAGATTTATCGTAACCACGTGTTGCCGGACGTCGCCGAGAAGGCTGTCTGATTTATCTCGTCTCGGAACCGGGCCGCGCTCGAAGGCCCGGGTAAATCCCCATCCTCGATTATCCGCACAAAATTGAACGATCGTTCTCTTTTGTGTATTCTGACGCGGTCGCTCAAAATAACCCGAGACACCTTGACGCCTGGGACCCTTTCGGTCACGGGCGCACTCGCATCGCATGGAGGCAGACGAAATGGCAGTGGATTACGCAGTCCGCGACGGCATCGCCGTCATCACGCTCGACAACCCGCCGGTCAACGGCCTGGGGCATTCCACGCGGCTCGGGATCGTGGAAGGCATCGAGCGGGCGCGCGGCGATGCGTCGGTGAGCGCCGTCGTCATTACGGGCGCTGGCCGGGCGTTTTCCGGCGGCGCCGACATCACCGAATTCAACACGCCGAAAGCGACGCAGGAGCCGACGCTGCACACCGTCATCAAGGCGGTCGAGGGCAGCGCGAAGCCGGTCGTCGCGGCGATTCACAGCGTCGCGATGGGCGGCGGCCTGGAACTCGCGCTCGGCGCCCACTTCCGCGTGGCCGCGCCGGGCGCGCAGATCGCGCTGCCCGAAGTGAAGCTCGGTATTCTGCCGGGCGCGGGCGGCACGCAGCGCCTGCCGCGCGCGGTCGGCCTCGAAACCGCGCTGAACATGATCGTGTCGGGCGCGCCGGTGTTGTCCGAGAAGCTCGCGGGCACGGCATTGTTCGACCGCATGGCCGAAGGCGATCTCCTCGACGACGCCGTTGCGTTTGCAAAGCAAGTCGGCGCGCAAGATGGTCCGCATCCGAAGGTGCGCGATTCCACCATCAAGCATCCGAACGCCGAGGGCTTCATCCAGTTCGCACGCAACAGCGTCGCGACGATCGCGAAGGACTTTCCGGCGCCGCACAAGTGCATCGATGCAATCGAGGCCGGGGTCAAGAACGGCTTCGAGCGCGGCCTCGCCTTCGAGCGCGAATGCTTTCTCGCGCTCGTGCAGACGCCCGAGAGCCGCGCGCTGCGGCACGCGTTCTTCGGCGAGCGCGCGGCGGGCAAGATCGCCGACGTGCCGTCGAGTACGCCAGTGCGCACGATCGCGCGCGTCGGCGTGATCGGCGCGGGGATGATGGGCGGCGGCATCGCGATGAACTTCGTCAACGCGGGGCTGCCCGTCACGCTGCTGGAGACGAAGCAGGACGCGCTCGAGCGCGGCGTCGCGACGATTCGAAAGAACTTTGAAGCGCAGGTGAAGAAGGGCAAGCTCACGACGGAGAAGGTCGAAGAGCGGATGGCTTTGCTTAAGCCCACGCTCGCTTACGACGATCTGGCCGAAGCCGATCTCATCATCGAAGCCGTGTTCGAGGAACTCGGCGTGAAGGAACAGGTTTTCAGGAAGATCGATGAAGTCGCGAAGCCGGGCGCGATCCTCGCATCGAACACGTCGACGCTCGATTTGAACGCCATCGCCGCGTTCACGAAGCGTCCCGAGGACGTGGTCGGCATGCACTTCTTCAGCCCGGCGAACGTGATGAAACTGCTCGAAGTCGTGCGCGGCGAGAAGACCGCGAAGGACGTGCTCGCCACCGTCATGCAGGTCGCGAAGAAGATCAAAAAGACCGCGGTGGTCTCGGGCGTGTGCGACGGTTTCATCGGCAACCGGATGATCGAGCAGTACGTGAGGCAGGCGCTTTTCATGCTCGACGAAGGCGCGCTGCCCGCGCAGATCGATCGCGCGATCGAGAAGTTCGGCTTCGCGATGGGACCGTTCCGCATGAGCGATCTCGCGGGCAACGATATCGGCTGGGCGATTCGCAAGCGGCGCTATCAGGAACAGCCGGAGCTGCATTACTCGCGTATCGCGGATCGCCTGTGCGAGGCCGGACGCTTCGGCCAGAAGACGGGCGGCGGCTGGTACGACTACAAAGCGGGCGAACGCAACGCATTGCCGTCGAAACTCGTCGACGACATGATCGTCGCGCATTCGAAGGAGCTGGGCGTCGAGCGCCGGAAGATCTCCGACGATGAAATCGTCGAGCGGCTCGTGTTTTCGCTCGTCAACGAAGGCGCGAAGATTCTGGATGAAGGGATCGCGTCGAAGGCATCGGACATCGACATGGTGTATCTCACCGGCTACGGCTTTCCGCTCTATCGCGGCGGCCCGATGCTGTACGCCGATACGGTCGGCCTCTACAACGTCGAGCGCGCGATGCGCAAGTATGCCGCGCGGCCGAACGGCGATGCCTGGGCACCGGCCAGGCGCGTGACGGAGCTTGCGTCGCAAGGCAAAGGCTTCACCAGCTAAGGATCCGCGATGAAAGGCGCAGACGAAGTCCTGCTCGCAGTCGACGTTCAATACGATTTCATGCCCGGCGGCGCACTCGCGGTCGCGCGCGGCGACGAGATCGTGCCTGTCGTCAATCGTTTGGCCCGCGAGTTTTCGCATGTCGTGCTGACGCAGGACTGGCATCCGCGCGGCCACGTTTCGTTCGCGGCCAATCACGCGGGCCGCGCGCCTTTCGAGACGATGACACTGCCGTACGGCGAGCAGGTGCTTTGGCCGGTGCATTGCGTGCAGGACACCGAAGGCGCGGCGCTGCATCGCGATCTTCATGTGCCGCATGCGCGGCTAGTGATCCGCAAGGGCCATCACAGCGATGTGGACAGCTATTCGGCCTTCGTCGAAGCCGATCGCGTGACGCCGACGGGCCTCACCGGCTATCTGCGCGACGTGGGCGTCACGCGCGTCTATTTGTGCGGCCTCGCGACCGACTATTGCGTCGCGTGGTCCGCGCTCGATGCGCGCCGCGCGAGATTCGATGTGACGGTGATCGAAGACGCGTGCCGTGCGATCGACCTGGGCGGGTCGCTGGCGAAAGCGTGGGAAGACATGACGGCGGCGGGCGTCGAGCGCATCGAATCGAGCGCTCTTTTCGCGTGCTGATGCCAAATAAATCTTGAAGCAGGAGACAACATGACTGACGCGGTAATCGTATCGACAGCACGCACGGGCCTCGCCAAATCCTGGCGCGGCGCGCTCAACATGACGCACGGCGCGACGCTTGGCGGCCACGTGACGAAGGCCGCCGTCGAGCGCGCGGGGATCGATCCGGCGCGCATCGAGGACGTGATCATGGGATGCGCGAACCCTGAGGGCGCGACGGGCGCGAACATCGCGCGGCAGATCGCGCTGCGGGCGGGCTTGCCCGTCACGGTGCCGGGGATGACGGTGAACCGCTTCTGCTCGTCGGGCTTGCAGACGATCGCGCTCGCGGCGCAACGCGTGATCGCGGGCGAGGGTGATGTTTTCGTCGCCGGCGGTGTCGAGTCGATTTCATGCGTGCAGAACGAGATGAACCGTCACATGCTGACCGATGGCTGGCTGCTCGAGCACAAGCCAGAGATCTACTGGTCGATGTTGCAGACGGCGGAGAACGTCGCGAAGCGTTATGAGATTTCGCGCGAGCGGCAGGACGAGTACGGCGTGCAGTCGCAACAGCGTGCTGCGGCGGCGCAGGCGGCCGGGCGGTTCAATGACGAGATCGTGCCGATTACGGTGCTCGCGGGCGTCGCGGACAAGGCTTCGGGGCGGCTGTTCACGAAGGAAGTGACGCTGTCGGCCGATGAAGGCATCCGCGCGGACACGACGCTCGAAGGCGTATCGAAGATTCGGACCGCGATGCCGGGCGGGGTCGTCACGGCGGGGAACGCGAGCCAGTTTTCAGATGGGGCGTCTGCTTGCGTCGTGATGAACGCCGCGGTCGCGGAGCGGGAAGGATTGCAACCGATGGGGATTTTTCGCGGGTTCGCGGTGACGGGCTGTGAGCCGGATGAGATGGGGATCGGGCCGGTTTTCGCCGTGCCGAAGCTTTTGAAGCAGGCGGGGTTGAAGGTCGGTGATATCGATCTTTGGGAACTGAACGAGGCGTTTGCCGTGCAGGTGATTTATTGCCGCGACAAGCTGGGGATTCCCAATGAGCGGCTGAATGTGAATGGCGGAGCGATTGCGGTCGGGCATCCGTATGGGGTTTCCGGGGCGCGGCTTACCGGGCACGCGTTGATTGAAGGGAGGCGGCGGGGGGCGAAGTTTGTGGTCGTCACCATGTGTATTGGCGGGGGGCAGGGAGCGGCGGGGTTGTTCGAGGTGGTTTGAAGCGGTTCCCTCAAACGTGCGTATCGAGCTTTTTTGATACGCTTGGGCCTCAACCAAAAAGGACCCGCCATGCTCCGTCACATCGTCATGTGGAAACTGAAAGAAACCGCCCAAGGCGCCGACAAAGCGGAAAACGCGCAAAAGCTGAAGACCACGCTGGAAACCTGCCGCAGCATCGTCCAAGGCCAGGGCCATTTCGAAGTGGGCATCGGCCAGAACTTGCCGGGCTCCACCTTCGACGTCGTCCTCGTCTCCGACTACGACGACGCCGCTGCCCTCGACGCCTACCAGAAGCACCCGAAGCACGTCGCGATCAAGGACTTCGTGGCGAGCGTCGTCGAAGGGCGCCAGTGCGTCGACTACGAAGTCTGACCGAGACATGCCCGAAGAACGCAAAGACCCGGCCATCGAAAGCCCCTTCGTCGACGGCCTCGGCGTCCAGCTCGTCAAAGCCGCCGACGGCGCAAGCGAAGTCCTCATCCCGCTCGCCGAGGGCCACCTGAACACATGGGGCATCGCGCACGGCGGCGTCACGATGACGCTCGCCGACGTCGCGCTCGCGATGGCCGCGCGCAGTCTCGCGGGCGACGGGATCGGCGTCGTCACGGTCGAGATGAAGGTCAACTTCATGCAGCCGGGCCGTGGCGAACTGCGTGGCTTCGGCCGCGTGCTGCACCGCTCGACCACGATGGCCTATTGCGAAGGCGAAATCCGCGACAGCGAAGGCCACTTCGTCGCGAAGGCGCTCGGCACGTTCAAGTACCTGAAGCGGCTCGCCGTCGGCCGCGATATCGTGCGCCAGAAACTGCGCACCGATCCCGCCGCGAAACCCGGCCCGAGCGACGCGTAACCCTCCAACCGCTTTGAGGAGCCAAGCATGACCGAGCTCAACCGACAAATCCTGCTGGTCTCGCGTCCGGAAGGCGAGGCGAGCGTGGACAATTTCAAACTCGTCGAAACACCGCTGCGGCCGCTCGAAGACGGCCAGGTGCGCGTGCGCAATCACTACTTGTCGCTCGATCCGTACATGCGCGGCCGCATGAGCGACGCGAAATCCTATGCGCCGCCGCAGCCGCTGAACGAAGTGATGATCGGCGGGACCGTGGGTGTCGTGATCGAGTCGAAACATCCGAAGTTCAAGGCGGGCGACAAGGTCGTCGGCGGCTTCGGCTGGCAGGAATTCGGCACGTCCGACGGCACGGGCCTCAAAATCGTCGACGATACGCATGTGCCACTCTCGGCCTATCTGGGCGCGGTCGGCATGCCCGGTGTCACCGGCTGGTATGGCCTGAATCGCGTGATCGAGGCGAAAGCCGGCGAGACGATCGTCGTGAGCGCGGCGAGCGGCGCGGTCGGCGGAGTCGTCGGGCAACTGGCGAAGGCGGCGGGTTGCCGCGCGGTCGGCATCGCGGGCGGGGAGGACAAGTGCCGCTACGTCGTCGAATCGCTCGGATTCGATGCGTGCGTCGACTACAAGGCGGGCAACCTGTACCAGGACCTGAAAGCGGCCACGCCCGATGGCGTCCACGGTTATTTCGAAAACGTCGGCGGCGACGTGCTCGACGCGACCCTCGCGCGGATGAACGCGTTCGGGCGCATCGCGGTGTGCGGGATGATCGCGGGCTACGACGGCCGGCCGCTGCCGATCAAGAATCCGCGCATCATCCTGACGCAACGGTTGAAGCTGCAAGGCTTCATCGTCAGCGAGCATCTCGACATATGGCCTGAAGCGCTCAAGGAACTCGGCGGAATGGTCGCGCAGAAGAAGCTGCATTTCCGGGAGAGCATCGCCGTCGGTCTTGAAAATGCGCCGGACGCATTTCTCGGGCTGCTCAAGGGCCGCAATTTCGGCAAGCAACTCGTCAAGCTGATCTAGGCACAGGAGCGACAACAGCGTGGACCAGTTCGAAGGCAAGGTCGCGGTGATCACCGGCGGCGCCAGCGGCTTCGGCCGCGAGTTCGCGATTCAAGGCGCGTCGCTCGGCATGAAGCTCGTGCTCGCCGACGTCGATGCCCGCGCGCTCGCGGAAACCGTCGAGATGCTGCGGGCGTCGGGCGCGGAGGCGATCGGCGTGCCGACCGACGTCTCCGATGCAACTCAAGTCGATGCCCTCGCGAAAGCCACGCTCGATACCTTCGGTGGCGTGCATCTGCTTTTCAACAACGCGGGCGTCGGCGCGGGCGGCTTCGTCTGGGAGAACAGCGCGAACGACTGGCAGTGGGTCTTCGGCGTGAACGTGATGGGCGTCGCGAACGGGCTGCGCGCGTTCACGCCGCTCATGCTCGCGCAGAACGAACCAGCGCACATCGTGAACACGGCGTCGGTCGCGGGGCTGCTCGCGGCCCCCGCGATGGGCGTCTACAACGCGTCGAAACACGCGGTCGTCGGGTTGACGGAAACGCTTTATCACGATCTGCGGATCGCGGGCGGGCAGGTCGGCTGCTCGCTGCTGTGTCCGGCGTTCGTGCCGACGGGCATCGCGAACGCCGAGCGCGTGCGGCCCGACACGCTGCGCAACGACGCGCCGCTCACCGCATCGCAGAAACTCGCCGGCCGGCAACTGACGAAAGCGGTGCAGGGCGGACGGCTTTCGGCCCGCGAAGTCGCCGCGCTCACCTTCGATGCGATCCGCGAGCGCCGTTTCTACGTGATCACGCATCCGAACATCATGGCATCGGTGCAACTGCGCCTCGACGATATCGCGCAACTGCGCAATCCGACCGATCCGCTGTCGCTCAAGCCCGAAGTAAAACCGGGCGATACGCCGCACTAAAACGATGCCGCTCAATCCAAAGATCGCGCAGATTCTGGAGATGGTCGCGCGCGCGAAGCGTCCGCCGTATCACACGCTGACAGCGCAGGAAGCGCGCGCCGCGTACGCGATGAGCGCGCAGATTCTCGACATCGCACCGAAGCCGATGTTCGACGTTCAGGACATCGATATCCCGACGCGCGACGGCGCCAAGATCCGCACGCGTCTCTACTTTCCGTTCGAGCCGACATGGACGCAGCCGGCGCCAGCGCTCGTGTTCTTTCATGGCGGCGGCTTCACGGTCGGCGGGATCGACACGCACGACGCGCTCTGCCGCAAATTCGCGTGCGATGCGGGCTGCGTCGTGGCATCGGTCGATTACCGGCTTGCGCCGGAGCACAAGTTTCCGGTCGCCGTAGACGATGCGTTCGACGCCTTGACGTGGCTGCACGCCGAAGCCGAAACGCTCGGCATCGATCCGGCACGGCTGGCCGTCGGCGGGGATAGCGCGGGCGGCACGCTCGCGACCGTCTGCGCCGTGCTCGCGCGCGACGCGGGCATTGCGCTGCGGCTGCAATTGCTGATCTACGCGGGCGTGAGCGCGCGTCAGCAGACGGAATCGCACAGGCGCTTCGCCGAAGGTTTCCTGCTGTCAGGCGAGACGATCCAGTGGTTTTTCGAGCAATACCTGAACGACGACAGCGATCGCGACGACTGGCGCTTCGCCCCGCTCGATGCGGCGCGCGGCCAGCCTAACTACGAAGGCGTCGCGCCCGCATGGATCGGGGCGGCGGACCACGATCCGCTCTTCGACGAAGACGTGGCGTACGCGCGAAAACTCGCCGATGCGGGCGTTTCGGTGACGCTCAAACGCTACGAAGGGATGATCCACGAGTTCTTCAAGATGGGCGGCTTCGTGCCGGAAGTCGCCGACGCTCACGCCGATGCGGTCGCCGCGCTGCGCTCGGCGCTGGCTGCATAACAGGCTCAAGCGCCTATATCGAATGCAAAGCTCCGCTCGAACGCGCCTGGACGCACGACGCGATGCGAGCCGTCGTCGTCGCTGCGTTCCTTGATTTCGAGCGATAACCCATCGTCGAAGGCGAAGACGCGCAGTGCCGTCGTGCTGCGCGTGCCGTATTCCGGCGTCTCGATAAACGCCGCCGACAGCACGCGCTCACGCTCGATCGAAATGCCGGTCGACGGCAGCAGGTCGTCGTTGGCGATGCCCGGATCGCGCAGGGTCTCGATCAGCACGTCGAGCGACGGCTGTTCGTCCAGATGGATGAGGTCGCACAATGCGTCGCGCTGGGCGACGAGCTTCGGCCACGGCGTGTTCAGCAAGCTGTTCGAGAGACCATGCACGCCCGGCTCCAGCAACAACGGCGGCGCATCGGCGCGATTGCCGTACCAGCCGAGCTCGTGTCGCGTGAAATCGCCGACGAGCAGGTTGAAGCCGTTGTATCGATCGCCATCGCGGGCCACGCGGCGCAGGTAATCGAGCGGCGCGACAGGAGCATCAGCGAGGAAATCGCTGACCAGCGCGCCGCGCGTCGGCGCATCGGGGCGCACTTCGCTAGGCGCGCGATAGTTCGTGAGCGCAGCGAAACGGCCGTCGCGCGTGACACCGAGCCAGGTGCCGCCGCCCGTCAGGTCGCGTCCGGCGAGCATGTTCGGCGCGTCGTCCCACCAGTGCAACGGCTCCGTTTCGCGCCGAAAAAACTCGTCGCGATTCGCGGAGAGCGTCAGAAGCGGACGATTACCGCCGCTCGAACGATGCGCTTCGGGCTGCCAGTCGAAGACAATCAGGCACATGGTGCGTCAGGCGTCGGAGGGAAAAGCGTAGGGCAGAGGCAGGAAGGTGAGCGCCGGGCCGCTCGCCGATCCAACGTGCACCGAGCCGTTATCGAGCGCGGCGAGCTTGATCTCGACCAGACAATCGACGCCGCCGTTTTCCGCCAGTGCCACGTTGATGACAAGGCCACTCGGCTGGCCGGGGTCGTCGCTATGGAAGACTTCGTCGCCGGGCGCGGCCGCTTCCGCGTGCGCGAGCGCCGTGCGCCGCTTGATCGTGCCGCGATACTGGCTGCGCGCGACGATCTCCTGTCCCGGATAGCAGCCTTTCTTGAAATTGACGCCGCCGAGCACGTCGAAGTTGACCATCTGCGGGACGAACTGCTCGGAAGTCGCCTGCGTGATGCGCGGCTCGCCCGCGTGAATGTCCAGCCAGTCCCAGAGTTCGGGCGACGCGCGCGTGAGCTTCGCGTCGAGCTTCTCCAGATGCGCCTCGATCTCGGCTTTCGGCCCGACCCAGAGAAAACGCGGACGGTGCGCAGCATCCGGCACGCGGATCAGCGCGCCGTGCGGACCTTCCACTTTCACGTGCACGCCGTCGGGCAGCGCATCGAAAATGCCGGAGAGCGCCGCGCGCACATCGCCCGCGAAGCCGATCGCGCCGACTTCCGCCGTTACGTCGGCGAGTTTCGCCTTCGCGCGCAGCACGAACATCGAGAGTCGCTTTTGCACCGGCGCCTGCACGTCGTGCGCGATCAGGAGACGCACCGCATCGCCGGTGCGCCACATCAGGAACGACGCCAGCAGACGCCCCTTCGGCGAGCAATAGCCGGCAAGACGCGCCGTCGATGCATCGAGATGCTGGACGTCGTTGGTCAGTTGCGTGTGGAGGAAGCTGGCGGCGTCGTCACCCTTGACGTCGATGACGCCGAACTGCGTGAGCGGCATGAACGCGCCCGCTGTGTGCACGGCGGTAAATCCGGAAGTATCGGGGGAATTCATGGAGTGTGCTTGCAGTCGATATGACTTTGGCTGAGGCGAACAAGTATTATATGGGGTCTATCTCAAGCGTGTTCCGCATGTCCCTTTTGAAGAAATGCTTCATCGCGATGGTCCTGGCCGTCGTGCTCGTGATCGCGCTTGCTGGCGGCATGTACTACTGGGCGACGTCGCCCGTCAAGCTCGCCACGCCGCAGCTCGATGTCACCATCAAGCCCCACAGTAGCCTGCGCAGCGTCAGCATCCAGTTGAACCGTGGCGGCGTCCCCGTCGAGCCTGAGCTCTTCGTGCTGATGACGCGCGCGCTCGGCCTGGCCTCCCAACTGAAGTCGGGCAACTACGAGTTCAAGAGCGGCATCACGCCGTACGAGGTGCTGCAAAAGATCGCGCGCGGTGACGTGAACGAATATGTCGCGACCGTCATCGAAGGCTGGACGCTGCAGAAAATGCGCGCCGAACTCGACGGCAATCCGGCCCTCACGCACGACACCGCCGGCATGAGCGACACGGATTTGCTGAAGGCGATCGGCGCGCCGGAAGTGTCGAAGGCATCGGCGGAAGGGCTCTTTTTCCCCGACACCTATCTCTTCGACAAGAACACGAGCGATCTCGCCGTGTACAAGCGCGCATACCGGCTGATGCAGCAGCGCCTCAACGAAGCGTGGGCGACGCGCGCGCCGGACCTGCCTTACAAGACGCCTTACGACGCGCTGATCATGGCGTCGATCGTCGAAAAGGAGACGGGGCGCGCAGCGGACCGGCCGCTCGTCGCGGCGGTGTTTGCGAACCGGCTGAAGATCGGCATGCCGCTGCAGACCGACCCGACCGTGATCTACGGCCTCGGCCCGGCGTACGGCGGCCGTCTGAAGAAAAAGGACCTGCAAACGGACACTCCGTACAATACCTACACGCGCAACGGCCTCCCGCCGACGCCGATCGCGCTGCCCGGCGTCGCCGCGCTCACCGCGACGATGAACCCCGCGTCGAGCACGGCGCTCTACTTCGTGTCGCGCGGCGACGGCAGCAGCATCTTTTCCGACAATCTCGGCGAGCACAACAAGGCCGTCGACAAGTACATCCGGGGTCAATGATGGTGCGCGGCAAATTCATCACGTTCGAAGGCATTGACGGCGCGGGCAAGACGACCCATCTCGACTGGTTCCGCGGCCGACTCGAAGCGCGCGTGGCGGCGAGCGGCCGGTCGGTCGTCATGACGCGCGAGCCGGGCGGAACCGCGCTTGGCGAAACCCTGCGCGGCATCCTGCTGAACCAGCCGATGGACCTCGAAACCGAAGCGCTTCTGATGTTTGCCGCGCGCCGCGAGCATCTGGCGCAGGTGATCGAGCCGGCGCTCGCGCGCGGCGACTGGGTGCTTTCCGACCGTTTCTCCGATGCGACGTTCGCGTATCAGGGCGGCGGCCGGGGCCTGCCTCGCGACAAGCTGGAAGCACTGGAGCGTTGGGTGCAGGGCGGTTTTCAGCCGGACCTGACCGTGCTCTTCGACGTGCCGACGGCCACCGCCAGCGAACGGCGCGGCGCGGCGCGTGCGCCGGACAAGTTCGAAAGCGAGTCGGAGGCGTTTTTCAACCGCACGCGCGATGAATATCTCCGGCGCGCGGAAGAATCGCCGGAGCGTTTCGTGATCGTCGATGCAACGCGCTCCATCGGAGAGATTCAGAAAGTACTCGAAGAAGTTGTCGCAAGCATCTGAAAAATATGATTTATCCTTGGCAAAACGATGACTGGTCCCGGCTTCAGCAATTGCGCGCGCAGTGGCCGCACGCGCTCCTGCTGCACGGCGAAGGCGGCATAGGCAAACTGAAGTTCGCGCAGCATCTCGCGCAGGGGTTGCTCTGCGAGTCCGCGCAGCCGAACGGCGAGCCGTGCGGCAAGTGCGCCGCATGCCTCTGGTTCAGTCAGGGCAATCATCCGGACTACCGGGCGGTCGTGCCGGAGGCGCTCGCGGGTCTGGTCGGCGCGACTGATACGAACGCCGACGAAAAAGCCGATTCCGACGAAGGCAAGAAAACGCGCACGCCGAGCAAGGAGATCAAGATCGAGCAGGTGCGCGCGCTGCTCGGCTTCTGCGGGGTCGGTTCACATCGCGGCGGAGTGCGCGTCGTGCTGCTGTATCCGGCCGAGGCGCTCAACATCGCTGCGGCGAACGCGCTCCTGAAAACGCTGGAAGAACCGCCGTCGGGCGTGGTGTTCCTGATGGTGTCGGCCCGCGTGGATCGCCTGCTGCCGACCATCATCAGCCGCTGCCGCCAGTGGCCTATGTCGTTGCCGCAACCGGCGACAGCCATCGCGTGGCTCGCCGCGCAAGGCGTCGACGATCCGGCCGCGCTTCTCGCCGAAGCAGGCGGCGCACCGCTCAACGCGCTCGCGCTCGCCTCCGACGAAAACCGGCCGCTGCGCGATTTCACGCTGGCGCAGCTCGCGGCCGGCCCGAAGTGTGACGCCTTTGCGTGCGGCGAGAACCTGCAGAAGCTGCCGGTGCCGATGGTGCTCGGCTGGTTGCAGCGCTGGCTTTACGACCTGCTCGCGCAACGCACGGCTGGGCGCCCGCGTTATTTTCCGAACGCGTCGAAGGCGCTGGAGCGCTGTGCCGCCCAGACCGATGCCGCCGCGCTCGCCCGCTACATGAAGACGGTCACGCGCCAGCGCGCGGTGGAGAACCATCCGCTGAACGCGCGGCTCGTTTTCGAAGAGCTTTTTATCGGTTATCGCGACGTTTTCGCGACTTGATTCCGCCTGTCATCCATGAGCCTGATTTACCGCGACGCCACACTCGACGATCTTCCCGCCATCGTCGCCATCTATAACTCGACGGTGCCCTCGCGCCAGGTCACCGCCGATCTCGATCCGGTCACGGTCGAAAGCCGTCTCGCGTGGTTTCACGCGCACGGCCCGCACGCGCGCCCGCTGTGGGTGGTCGAAGAGGGAGGCAAGGTCATCGCGTGGCTGAGTTTTTCCGACTTTTACGGCCGTCCGGCCTATTCGCGCACGGCGGAAGTCAGCATTTATCTTGACGAAAGCGCGCGCGGCAAAGGCTTGGGTAAGAAACTTCTACAAGCGGCGCTGGAAAAAGCGCCCGAGCTTCGGATCGATACCGTGCTCGGCTTCGTGTTCGGACATAACGCGCCGAGCGTGAGGCTATTCGAGGGCTTCGGCTTCGAGCCGTGGGGCACGCTGCCGCGCGTGGCGGTGCTCGACGGCATCGAGCGCGATCTCGTGATCCTCGGCCGGCGCCTCGATACGCTGCACTGAGCCACACACAGGAACGCCCATGTTTGTCGATTCGCATTGCCACATCAATTTCGAGGGTCTCGCCGACCGCATGCCCGAAGTGCTCGCGAAAATGCGCGAGCAGCAGGTCACGCATGCGCTTTGCGTTTCCGTCGATCTGGAGACGCTGCCTTCGGTGCTCGCGCTCGCGGAGCAGTACGAGAACATCTACGCGTCGGTGGGCGTGCATCCGGACCACGAAGACGCCGAGGAGCCGAGCGTCGAGCAACTGGTCGAGCTGGCGTCGCACCCGAAAGTGGTGGCGATCGGCGAGACCGGGCTTGATTATTACCGGCTGGAAGGCCGCAGCCTCGCCGATATGGAGTGGCAGCGCGAACGCTTTCGCACGCATATCCGCGCCGCGCACGCGACGGGCAAGCCGCTGATCGTGCACACGCGGTCGTCGTGGGAGGACACGCTGCGGATCATGCGGGAAGAGCGCGCGAGCGTGCCCGGCGGCGTGATGCATTGCTTTACCGAGCCGTGGAACGTCGCCGAACCGGCGCTCGCGCAGAACTTTTACATCTCGCTGTCGGGCATCGTTACGTTCAAGAACGCGAAGGACGTGCACGACGTCGCGCAGCGCGTGCCGCTCGAACGGCTTCTGATCGAAACCGATTCGCCCTATCTCGCGCCCGTGCCGTATCGCGGCAAGCCGAATGAACCTGCGTACGTGAGTTATGTCGGACGTTTCATCGCGCAATTGCGCGAGATGCCCGACGAAGCGCTCGCAGAAGCGACCACCGACAACTTCTTCAAGCTCTTCAAGATCCCGCGCCCCGCCACTCAAGCAACTCAAGGCTCACATGAATAATTCATCGCTGAAATCCGCTTCGTCCAATCGTGCGCGCAGTCTTTTCGCGGGCGTTCTGCTGGCCGCCACGGCGATTGGCACCCCGGCGTTCGCCGCACCCGCCGACACGCTGATCAAAGCCGTCAAGTTCGACGACGATTCCGGCGTCAAAAAGCAGCTTGCGCAGGGCATGGACCCGAATCTCGTCGACAACACGGGCGCGCCGCTCCTCGTGATCGCCGCGCGCGAGAAGTCGGACAAGGTCGGCCAGGTCCTCGCCGACAACCCGAAAACCGATCTCGAGAAGCTCGACACCGCCGGCGAAAACGCGATGATGCTCGCGGCGCTCAACGGCGACGCCAAGTTCGTGAACCTCCTGATCGCGAAGGACGCCGAGGTCAACAAGAAAGGCTGGACGCCGCTGCACTACGCGGCGACCAACGGCCACGACGACGTCGTAAAGATCCTCATCGACCATTCGGCCTATATCGACGCCGGTTCGCCGAACGGCACGACGCCGCTGATGATGGCGGCGCGCGGCGGCCATCTGTCGACGGTGAAACTGCTGCTCGACGAAGGCGCCGACCTGCGCGTGAAGAACCAGATCGGCATGACGGCCATCGATTTCGCGAAGCAATACAACGCGAAGGACGTCGCGGAAGGGCTGCAGGCGCGTCTCGACTCGATGCCAGCCGCCGCAAGCGCTCCGCAAAGCGGCACAAACGGTGCAAAATAGCGCAGTCGCCGGGCGGGGAGCCGCATCGATCCGGCCTCCAATCAACTAGAAAAAGGAACGCCATGCTGCGGTTCTTCGTGATGGCCAGTGTCCTGGCGGCGCCGCTCAGCGCGGCGGCGTTCACGGGCAACGACCTGAACAAGCTTTGTATCAAGACCGATACCGTTTCGCGCAGCGCGTGCGCTGCCTATATTGAGGGCGCGGCGGACGGCATCTACAACACAATCGAGGCGATCGGGGGAACCTCCGGCCCGCAGGTGGGCCAGTATTTTTGCCTGCCGGTGGATGTGAAGCCGCAGCAACTCACCGACGCGGTGCGCAAGTACATCGCCGACAACCCCGACAAGGCCGGCTTCAACGCGACGACGATGGTGTCGCTCGGGCTCGGCAAGGCGTTTCCCTGCAAGGCGGAGCGCTGAGCGCACGGCGCAACTGAAGAGGTTGCACCCGTTGTGGCCGGTCCGCGTGACCGGCCGTTTGTTTTTCAGGCTTCGAATCCGGTGCCCTGAACCGTCGTATCCACCTTCCCGACGAGGCTGATTCCACGACGCTCATGATCTCCTTCGACGAATTCCTCCGCATCGCCGAAGCCCCCCTGCGTACCTGGCCGGGCGCGCTCGGCGTTGCGGCGCTCGGCGTGGTGTTCGCGCTTGGTGTCCATCGCGTGGGCGCGCGCATTCTCACACGCATCGCGCGGCCGTACCCGCTGATGAGCGTCGTGCTGCGTTACATCAACAAGCCCGCGCTCGTTCTGCTGATCATCCTCGCGCTCGCCTTCGTGATCTTCGAGGCGCCCGACACGCTGCCGCTCATCGGCGTGCTGCGCGACCTGGCGACGGTCGCGCTGATCGGCGCGCTGACGTTCCTCGCGGTGCGTTCGGCGGGCGCGGTCGGCGAAGCGATCGTGCAGGCACATCCGCTCGATACCGAGAACAACCTCCACGCGCGCCGCATGCACACGCAGGCGCGCGTGCTGGCGCGCTCGGTGATGGTGGTGATCGTGATCATCGGAATCGGCGGGGCGCTGATGTCGTTTCCGAGCGTCCGGCAGATCGGCGCGAGTCTACTGGCGTCGGCGGGTGTCGCTGGGCTAGTTGCAGGTATCGCCGCGCGCCCGGTGCTCGGCAACCTGATCTCTGGATTGCAGATCGCGCTTTCGCAGCCGATCCGGCTCGACGACGTCGTCGTGATTCAGGGCGAGTGGGGACGCGTCGAGGAAATCACGGGCACGTACGTGTCGATCCGCATCTGGGACCAGCGGCGGCTGATTGTGCCGCTGCAATGGTTTATTGAGAACCCATTCACCAACTGGACGCGCAACAGCTCCCAAATCATCGGAACAGTGTTCTTCTACGTCGATTACCGGATGCCGCTCGCGCCGCTGCGCGAGGAGCTGGAGCGCATACTGGAACACGCGCCCGAGTGGGACGGCCGCGTGCAGGTGCTGCAAGTCACCGACGCCACCGAACGGTCGATGCAACTGCGCGTGCTCGTCAGTTCGTTCGATTCAGGCCTGAACTGGGATTTGCGCTGCCGCGTGCGCGAAGGCTTGATTGGTTTCGTGCAGGCGGCTTATCCGCAATTCCTGCCGCGCACGCGGGCGGATTTGTCGAATGATCGGGAGCATGTGGAATTCGCGCCGCCCCTCGATCGGACCGGGCCGTCGATGCCTTCGGGCAAGGTGGCGAGCACGGCGAACACCGCCGCCGATCCCGTCGCAAGCCGCGGCGAGCGATCAGGCCCCGATCCTGCGGCGCATTCGGCGGCATCGACGGCGCCCGGAGCTTCGACCAGGAACGGCCAGCGCCGATAAAAACGAAACCCCGAGCCGTTTTTCAGGTCGATCAAGACGCACACGCCTGCGGACGCGCGGGATCAAACGAAAGAGAGGAGCAATTCATGAGTCGCCTGGTTGTCGTATCGAATCGCGTTGCCACGCCCACCGAAACGAAGGGATCGGCGGGCGGGCTTGCCGTCGGCGTGTTCGGCGCGCTGAAGGACAGCGGCGGCGTCTGGTTCGGCTGGAGCGGCGACGTGGTGAGCGAAAGCGTGGCGAACTCCGGGCCGACGCTCGTCGAGGACGGCGCGGTCACCTTCGCGACCGTCGGCCTGCCGAAGAAGGACTACGACCAGTACTACCGCGGCTTTTCGAACGCGACCCTCTGGCCGGTCTTCCACTATCGCAACGATCTGGCCGTCTACGATCGCGACGAATACGCTGGGTATCGACGCGTGAATTCGTGGCTCGCGCACAAGGCGATCAAGCTGCTGCAACCCGACGACGTCATCTGGGTTCACGACTATCACCTGATTCCGTTCGCCGAGGCGCTGCGTTCTGAAGGCGTGACGAATCGAATGGGATTTTTCCTACACATTCCGTTTCCGTCGCCGCAAATTCTGCTGAACATCCCGCCGCATGCGGAACTCGTGAAGTCGCTGTGCTGCTATGACGTCGTCGGCTTTCAGACGGAGGGCGACCAGATCGCGTTCCACGATTACGTCGTGCGGCACGCAAATGGCAAGGCGACGCCCGACGGTCACGTCGAGGCGTTCGGGCGCACGCTGAAGACGGGCGTGTACCGCATCGGCGTGTTCCCCGACGAAATCGCCGAACAGGCCGAGCGCGGCGAAGCGCGGCAGGACGTCATGGACCTCAAGCAGAGTCTGGAAGGGCGCAAGCTGATCATGAGCGTCGACCGGCTCGATTATTCGAAGGGCCTCGTCGAGCGGTTTCGGGCGTTCGAGCATTTCCTGGAGAAGTCGCCGGAGTGGCGCGGCAACGTCACGCTCGTGCAGATCGCGCCGCCGACGCGCTCCGATGTCGACACATATCAACAAATCCGCCAGAACCTCGAATACGAAGCGGGGCGCATCAACGGCCGTTACTCGGGCCTCGACTACACGCCGATCCGCTATCTGAATCAGCGGTACGACCGCTGGAAGCTGATGTCACTGTTCCGCGAATCGCAGATCGGCCTCGTCACGCCGTTGCGCGACGGCATGAATCTCGTCGCGAAGGAATACGTCGCCGCGCAGAATCCTGACGATCCGGGCGTTCTCGTGCTGTCGCAATTCGCCGGCGCCGCCGACGAAATGACGGGCGCGCTGTTGGTGAACCCGCACGACATCGTCGGGATGAGCGAGGCGATCGGGCGCGCGCTCTCGATGCCGCTCGCCGAGCGCCAAGAGCGTTATCAGACGAATATGACGGCATTACGCAAAAACGATCTCGGCGTTTGGCGCGACACCTTCCTGGCCGATTTGCGCGGCGTTCCATCGAAATAACGCGACGTAAGCGCACTCCTGCGAATGTTTCCCGGATGTAACAGCGTAGTTCAAATGAAAGAATTGCCGTCTATGGCCGGTGCGCGTTCGATAATGAAAACTCGCGCGAAAAAGCGTCAGCATCCGCACGTCACCGGCACCTAGGGCAAACCTCGTTGTCCGCGCGGTGCGGCGGCTGTCATACTCCGTGCGCCCAGCGGCATCGCGCTCCAGCAGGCTTTTTAGCGTGCGCAGCCGTCCGGGAAAGATCCCAGTGGAGACGAGAACGATGAGAATTGCCCAGATTGCCCCTCTGACCGAGTCGGTTCCGCCGAAGCTTTACGGCGGCACCGAGCGCGTCGTGTCCTATATCACCGAGGCGCTCGTCGAACTCGGCCACGACGTGACGCTTTTCGCAACCGGCGATTCGCAGACGAAGGCGACCCTCGAAGCCGTGTGGCCGCGCGCATTGCGCCTGGACCCGGCGATCCGCGACCGTATCGCGCCGCACATGCTGCTGATGGAAATGGTCCGCCGCCGCGCCGACGAGTTCGACGTCCTCCATTTCCACATGGACTATTACTCGTTTTCGCTCTTCAAGCGCCAGGACACGCCGTTTGTCACGACGCTGCACGGCCGGCTCGACCTGCCGGAGCAACAGCCCGTCTTCGATACGTTCAACACGGCGCCCGTGATTTCGATCTCGGATTCGCAGCGCCATCCGCTGCCGCAGGCCAAGTGGCTGACGACCGTCTATCACGGGCTGCCGGAGCATCTCTATACGCCGCAGCCAGTCGAGCAGAAGTACCTCGCGTTCCTCGGGCGCATATCGCCGGAAAAACGTGTCGATACCGCGATTCGGATCGCGGGGCGCTGCGGGATGAAGATCAAGATCGCCGCCAAGGTCGATTCTGCCGATCACGAGTATTTCGAGCGCGAAATCGCGCCGTTGCTTGAATTGCCATACGTGGAGTTCGTCGGTGAGATCAGCGACGGGCAGAAGGCCGAATTCCTCTCGGGCGCGCATGCGCTGCTGTTCCCGATCGACTGGCCGGAGCCTTTTGGCCTCGTGATGATCGAGGCAATGGCCTGCGGCACGCCGGTGATCGCGTTCAATCGCGGCTCGGTGCCGGAAGTGCTTGATGAAGGCGTGTCGGGCTTCATCGTCGAGGACGAGATCGGCGCGGTTGCCGCTGTGAACCGGCTGCATACGCTCTCGCGCGAACGGGTGCGGCAGCGCTTCGAGGAGCGCTTCACGTCGCACCGGATGGCGCAGCAGTACGTGGATGCCTACCAAGCCGTCGTGCGGGCGCAAAAGCGCGCGCGCTTCAAGCTGATCGATCGCGCCGCGACGTAAAACTCGCGGTAAAAGAGACAAAACCGCTGCGCGATACGACCCGTAAGTCGTGCCGCGCGGCGGTTTTGCTTTTACCGCGAGACGCCCTTGACCGGCGCGTCAGATCTTCAGGCGCGAAACCTTCGTGCCTGCCAGCGAAACATCCGCCATCAGGCCGGCGTTCGTCAGCACGAACGCTTCGACCGGCGACGTTGCCGTCGTAGTATCGACCACGCCGTTCGCGCCCATCTTCACGAGCGCAACCGATGCGTCGACGCCCGCTGCCCAGCCGTCCGAGTTGCGGAATTTGTCGAGCGCGTCCTGCGTCATGAACAAGAAGATCAGCGACTTCGATTGCGCGCCAGCCTGCAAGCCGACGGATGCCGAGGTCGTGCTGTAGTAGCCGACCGTGCCGCCGCCGACGCGCAGCGCGCCCTTGCCGTACTGGGCGCCGACCACGAAGCCAGCCTGGATGACCGACGGGAATACCAGCACGCCGCGCGATTTCGCGACGAGTTCGCGCGAGCCTTTGACGGTCGCATAGAGACGCTGCATCGTGGCGTCGACATCGGCGTCGATGGAGCGGCGCTCGTCCGAGTCACCGGCCGTTTTCTGCGCGCCAGAGTTCGACGTCGTCGTGCAACCGGCAAGCGCGAGGCCTCCCAGTGCGAGCGCGGCGGTCGACTTGAGCATGAAGTTTCGTCTTTGCATCATTTTTCTCCATCGTGGACTTGGGAAACCCCATATAGCGGGAGGGTGCAGCATGCGGATTTATAGCACAGCAACAGCAGAACGCGACGGCAAGAAAATCGCGCCAAGCCTTACCCGGCTTGGTTTCGTCGATTTATTACAAAATCGAACGGTAAATTTGACCTTCAAGCTTACTCCGTTTCGCATCGCTTTTCAGAGGTTTTAAGACAACGGCGCCACGCAATTTTCTGCGACTGCTAAGTCGTCTGATTCGTTCTCACAAAGCGCTACGTGTATGGCCGATTTCGACGAACCAGTCAGAATTACCTGACCGATCCGCGTCAAAAATCGCGGCGTAAATTGATCGAATTTCGTCTGACGTGTTGCGTGAACGCCGCACACTCGCGACAGCAATGAACGTGCCAGAGGGTTGAGGATCATGGATGCGTGGTGGACGACTTGACTTCGGCACGGGGCGGGCGTCTCAACGCGCGCCGCACGCCGCCGATCACGACGCCCAAGCCGAGCAGGAACGTCGCCGGTACCACCCAATAACCGACGAACGCGTGCCACAGGTAGCCCGCGAGCGTGCTGCGCCGGGCGGCATAGAGATCGAGGGCTTCCTGGTGCTTCGCGGCGTTCGCGGACATGACGTCGGCGGGGCAGCCGGCCGTGCGCGCTTCGTCCGGCGCGCCACGGCACAGCGCGGCCGCGCCTTGAGCGCGCTGCGCATCGGTGAGATCCCAAGTGGAGAGTGCGCGGACGAGATCGGCCTTGTTGTAGGCCATCTCCTCGCGGATCTCGCTGACCGCGACGATCATCACCGGGACCGCCCAGAAGACGATCACCATCAGCCACCGCCTGAACCAGCGGTTCTTGTGTTTCCAGGCCATCCACTGTCTCCGTTGGATGCAAAACTGCAAGCCGGAAAAGCTGCGGCGGCCGATGGCGCATTTCTTGTATTGATCGTGGGGCCGCCCTCGCGCCATCTTATGAGAAAAACCGCGCGGGGCGTATCACCTTTGTAGGTGCAGTGCAATATGAGCGGGACGAAATGCCGCACAGGGCGTGCGGCGGAGGGATTGGTGCGCTGCGCCGGACCTTGGGCGGTCCGGCTTGTCGGAACCGGATCAGCCCTTGTTGCTCAGGCAACTCTTCATATAAGCCTTGCGATCGTCGCCAGACTTGCCGGTCGCCGATTTATTGCAGGCGGTCATCTTGTCCTGCTGCGTCATCGGTGCGGAGGCCGCAGCGGGCGCCGCCGCGAGGCAGCTCTTCATGAACGCCTTGCGTTCGTCGCCTTTCTTGTCGGCGGCCTGCTTGTTGCAATCGGTCATCTTCGATTGCTGGCTGTTCGCCGCGTAGGTAGCAGGCGCGGCGAGCGCGAAGCCAAGCGCGAGAACGGCGGCGCCCGAACGGATCAGACGGGTGGATCGGTTGAGGCTTGATGAGTTGTACATGTAACGCTCCCTTTGAGTTCGACAGCGGTTGTTATTGAATGAGGCTGTGTGACGAGGAACATCGGAGCACCGTGCGTGCAGCGAGGCGTCCGCCAGCGCATTATGGCAAGCCGAATATCACGATTGGGCGCGGTTAGGGGAAATCAGGACACCATTTTCGCGGCATCGCGCCGAGGCCTTCGTGAAGCGGCTGTAAGCCTTGCATGCAACAGGGCGCGAGCTTCGGTGGCCGCGCCTTACAAGCGGTGTACCAGCGCTGGAACGTGGCTTGCAGACCGCTTTCAGGCGTTGTCGTTATCGAAGCATGGCGCAGTTGCACCCCACAACATTCAATCGAAGGAGTGGCTCATGTCTACCCCGCTGTCCGACCATTACAAGGGCTTCGAAATCAAGGTACAGGCACTGCGGCGCGCGAAGGAACGCGACGATCCCGAGGACGGCCCGCGCCACTTCGATATCGTCGTGACGATCTCGCGCAGTTCGAGCGGCGAAAGCGGCCGCGCGGAGATGTTCGGCGTGCCCGACCAGGAGCCGTTCGAAAGCCCCATCGATGCGACGCGCGCGGGCATCGACTACGCACGGGACATCATCGATCACAAAATTGAAGGACAATCTGTCGATGAACTGTGACGAGCCCTTGTGCAACTTGTTGCGCGCTCACCGGTTCATGCCCGATTGACCATACGGGCCTCACCGTCGAGAATCGACGGCGGGCAAACGTTGACCGTCATGAATCACGCGTCAACCTCGGACCCAGACAACACGAAACGAAATAACTGGAGATACGCATGAACCGAAATATCCGCCGGCGGGTCCTGTCGGCCGCCGTCGCGCTGGCTGTTTGCTCCATCCTTCCCGTGCCGTTCTCCGCGGCCGTGGCGCAAACACCGGCAAAGCCCAAGGTCGCGCTCGTGATGAAGTCGCTCGCGAACGAGTTCTTCCTCACGATGGAAACCGGCGCGAAGGAATACCAGAAGCACAACGCCGCTCAGTTCGACCTGATCACCAACGGCATCAAGGACGAAACCGATACCGCCAACCAGATCCGCATCGTCGAGCAGATGATCGTCTCGAAGGTCGATGCGATCGTGATCGCGCCCGCCGATTCGAAGGCGCTTGTGCCGGTCATCAAGAAGGCGGTGGATGCGGGGATCATCGTCGTGAATATCGACAACCGGCTCGATCCCGACGTGCTGAAGTCGAAGGATCTGAACGTGCCGTTCGTCGGCCCGGACAACCGCAAGGGCGCGAAGAAGGTCGGCGACTATCTCGCGAAGTTTCTCAAATCGGGCGATGAAGTCGGCGTGATCGAAGGCGTCTCGACCACGACCAACGCGCAGCAGCGCACGGCCGGCTTCAAGGACGCCATGGAGGCGGGCGGCATGAAGGTAGCCGCGCTGCAGTCGGGCGACTGGGAAATCGACAAGGGCAACGCGGTCGCGGCGCAGATCCTCAACGCCAATCCGAACGTGAAGGCGCTTCTCTGCGGCAACGACAACATGGCGATCGGCGCGGTGTCGGCGATCCGCGCGGCGGGCAAGGCGGGCAAGGTGCAGGTTGTCGGCTACGACAACATCAACGCGATCAAGCCGATGCTGAAGGACGGACGCGTTCTTGCCACCGCGGACCAGTACGCGGCGAAGCAGGCCGTGTTCGGCATCGATACGGCGTTGAAGGCGATTTCCGGCCACAAGAAGCAGTCGGAGCTGTCGGGTGTGATCGAGACGCCGGTCGAACTCGTGACGAAGAAATAGCGTCGTCGCGTGGGCCGGCCTAAAGTTTTGCGCGGGCCGGCCGTCAATCATTGAAGAGCGTGATTCCCGGGATTTTGACGCTGGCGCTTGGGGGTGGGGGTGGGGGTGGGGGTGGGGTTGGGGTTTAAACCGTTTGATGCACTTAGGCCTCTATGGAGCTTGCTTTGTTTTCGGTCTATTCGCTCTGCCCCTGTCCGGGGCGGGACTCACTTTCTTTGCTGCTGCAAAGAAAGTAAGCAAAGAAAGCAGCTTCCCACCGCCAGTGCTACCAAACCCTCACTTGAGCCTCGACGGATTGGCGCTGGAGAGTAAGTGTCGCCCTCACGGAGGAACGGGGCTTGGCTCGCGGACCCACTGTGTCAACTCGCAGTACACCGGACCGGTGCAGCAGTCATACATCCGTCCTCGCGCTATGCGCTCAGACGTCGGGTGCACCGCGCAGGGAAGCAAGGCAGGCAGGGAGCTTGAGTTTGTGAACCCCGCATCTGCGCGAAGCGAAGACGGCGCGATCCTCGCGCTACGCGGTCAGACGTTGGGTGCACCGCGCAGGGAATCCAAGGTAACAGGAAGCGCAAGCACAAGATGGTTTTGGTGAACCCGACGTCGGAGCGAAGCGAGGACGGAGCCAAACGGAGCGCATACCACTCAGAGCAAGTGCGCGTTGACGCAGTGGGTCCGCGAGCCAAGCCCATTTCTACCGTGAGGGCGACACTTACTCTCCAGCGCCAATCCCAATCAAACGCTTGTGGTGGATTGTTAGTTTTGGCGGTGGGAAGCTGCTTTCTTTGCTTACTTTCTTTGCAGCAGCAAAGAAAGTGAGTCCCGCCCCGGACAGGGGCA